>NZ_LR701584.1 GCF_902498805.1 Imperialibacter sp. EC-SDR9
TAGAAACTGTAAACGATGAACTCAAGAACATCTGTCAAGTCGAACATTCCAGACATAGGTCTTTCGAAAACTTCATCACCAACCTTATTTCAGGATTGATTGCCTACTCCTTCTTCCCCAAAAAGCCTGCAATCAAATATCAACCCGTCAAAACAAGCCAATTAGCCGCTTTTTAAAATCGAACTCAGGTTTGTAAGCAAATACTGCTGGCTCAAAATTGACGCAAGCCTCGTTGGAAAGCGACAATTGGTTATTACCATCGTGTTCAAGCGCCTTCACCCTAAAGCAGTAGGTGAACCCATCTTCCTGATAAGAAAAATCAAAGCCATTCTCCGTGACAGTCTCCTGTAGTTGAAATTCGCCTCCATCAATCTGCCGCCAAACTTCATAGTGTTTTACACCATGCTGCCACCCGGCATAGTCGTTCCACATAATAGAACCACTGGTATGATCGTCACTAACGCTGCCAGTTAGCAAAATGCTTTCATGGACACTAGTGGCAATACCCTCTTCGCAATTGGTGTTGGTCTCCAGCCCGTAGGCATAGCTATTGTTCTTTGTCTCCAACAGGCTCCGGTCGAGATATTCGGATTCGCCGTCGGTCAAAGTTGCCAGTAGCCTCCAGGCTGAAGCGACAGGCGAGTTAGTTCTACGGTAAAGAAATTGTGGTTTGTCATATCCTTCAACCGCCGCCAATCCAGTCCAGTCTATTTGAATGGTATTGCCGACCTCTTCACTATGTGTAACCCTGAGGAGCTCAAGTGGTGGAGCTAGCACTGTGATCTGGTTTAACACCCGAGCTTCTGTATTACACAGAATTGTCGAGTCGTAAGCAACCGCTGCCACATCATACACTCCCTGGCATGTGTAAGTGTGCGTTACCTTATCATTAACTGAAATGCTATCAAGGGTTGTTCCATCGCCAAAATCCCAATTCACAAGTGTGAAAAGTGGATCGGCCTGCAATTGAAAGACCGTTTCCTGTAAAACATACGCCCTCTCTGGCTTCTGGTCAATGATTACTTTGCCGGAAGGCTCTCGTTGAAGATAAACTTGCAGTGAATCCGAAAAACCGGCGCACAGCGTGTCGGTAGAAGTCAGTTGTTCGAACCAGAGCCAGCCTGAGCCCGGCTCAAGCCAGTCGATATTTACCTGGTGTTTGCCTTGCCCGCTTGCTATGCTGCCATTCGACACCTGCCAATTGTAGGTGGAGCCTTCAGTGAAGTAAGTACTGTAAGGAATGGCCCTCGCACTGCTCACACAAAGACTGTCAGGCCCAAAAGGAGCTTCCGGCTCGAGTTGAATATTTATTTTAATAGCGAAAACACTTTGTGCACCTGCGCAGCCAAACCTGTTGGTTGCTACCACACCCACAAAAGCAGCATTGGATGTTTGTCCCCAGTTCACAGATATGCTATCTCCATTGAACGAGTTTACAGTACCACCTTCAACCTTCCAGGTGAGGTCATAGCCCCCGGCATTCTCCACCTTATAAACAACATTGTGCGTATTTGGGCACACCGATCTTGGTCCCAGCACCTCTACACTTGGATAGATAGCGTTGACCAATTTGATACTTGTTTCCTGATTTCCGTTGCCGCATTCTCCCAGACCTGTAGAAGCAATAAGTCGAATTAAGTATTCTCCGGTGTCGGCGTATTCATGAGTAACTGCTTGTTTGTCGTCACTGATCAAAGTGGTGCCATCGCCAAAATCCCAAACGTAGTGATCAAACTCAAACTCGCTGACGGGTTCGAAATAAATCGAGGTGGTGGGACACAGACTATCTTTAGCCAATAGCTGACCAGTAGTGCTTATAATGTTAAAATCTACCTTTAGGTTGCCCAAAGCTGCTCCGGTTGGATATCCAAACGATTCGTTATTACCGTAGCCATACACATAAGCAATGAACCCATCACCGCCAGATCGTATAGTGTGATTGCCACCGGATGACTGTAGGGTAGCAAATGAGTAGCCTGGACTTTGAGGTACTTCTGCAAACCTGCTGCTGATATCGTTATTATCGAATGTGAGGCTCGCCGTGCTGGATGAAGGTGAAATGATCGTGACTTCGTATTTCGAAATAGTGGCTATTGACGGAGCATTGAAGGTGATTTTCTTCACGAGTTGTTCATTCGGACTAATCATCACCACAAATGGATCTCCTGTTGTTCCATCGCAACCCTGGCTCAGGCTGAACTGAGCCACGGAAACAGGTTTATCGGACTTAACTGAGGTCACCTCTCGTTGAATGAAACTTTTGAACTCTCCCCGAGCCAGCTCATAGGCTACGTTATTAACGGTAACATTTGTGCCTTCTTCTGCAGCCAGTACTTTCACCAAGTCGCCGCCCAAACGAGAAGCAAACGGAACGGTGATGTATTCTTTTCCCCAGGTATCAACCGGATACATCTGGGCAAATAAGTGATCGTGCCCATCGGGATGCTCGCATTGGCCTACTTTGGTATATCGATTACCGCCAAAAACTGCAAAGTTGCTACAGGTACCTTCCACCGTGTTCACTGACCGGATGTGGGTGCCCGTAAGGTCGCTTCCAGCCTGCAACTGATACACTTGACCCTGATTCAACGTAACAAGAAAAGGAGTTCCGGCAGGGTGCGCTCCAATGGCATTCACGCTTGGCGTAATTTCTATTTCTGTGCCATCGCTAACTGCAACGATGAGCAGTTCCGAGTCTGAGTGAGAATTATTGTCTCTGTTGCCACTTTCCCAATGGGACATGGCAAAATAGTCGCTACCCAATGAGTAAACAGGTAAAATAAGCGCCATATCTGCACTGTACTGCCTTTTGTTCATAGCATACACGCTCACGTTCTTATCGGTAGTGATATGAATGCCTTTGTTTTGGACTAAGCCAGACCCAAAGGCCATGGCAACATTTGCCGGGACGCTTAGAGAAGTGGTGACGCCAGGAATCACAGTAAATTGCAGAGGCTGCCAGCCGCTAATCAGAGGCATGTCTACTATCCCGGACGTAGTATCATCGGCGCTGATGTACAATTCGAGGCGAATGGGGTTATTTGGATCCTGAAGCCAATTGTCCATGTAACCAAGCCAAAACTCTTTGCCCTCCGTGGACAATGCTTGGGCGACAAGGTGCCTGTGATTCAGAAGACCTGACAAGAGAATCAAACAGATGATTATCCTTGCTCTATTCATTTTTCAAAATCCCCATTTTACAGTATAATAAGATGGGGTATATGGCAGCTTGCAAATAGAACAAGTTAGAACCTCGCCGCCATTAATAAATTTAAATCTTTGTACTTAAGATTGAACTTGCGGGCAAGATGAGGGTTGGTGAGGCTTCCCTTGAAGGTATATACGCCTTTCATGAACCACTTGTGAGTAAATATCATGTCGCCAACGCCCCCCACTTCGGCTATTTGCATCAACACCGGAGTGAATATATTGCTGAGCGCTGTTGAAGCAGTTCTGGCCACCCTGGAAGCGATATTGGGCACGCAGTAGTGAATAACTCCGTGTTTTCTAAAAACCGGATCGTTGTGAGTTGTTAATTCGGCTGTTTCTATGCAGCCCCCCTGATCAATAGTCACATCAATGATGATAGAATCTTGTTTCATCTCCATCACCATTTCTTCAGTCACCACGCATTTGTTCCTCCCCTTCTCGACTCTCATGGCCCCAATGACCACATCGGCATTTTTCAGGGCTGTCAGCAAAGTGGCATGATCGAGGGTAGACGTGTACACCTGCTGGCCAAGGGCATGCTTTACACGCCGTAACTTATAAATATGGTTGTCGAAAATTTGAATATCCGCTCCAAGACCGAGTGCAGCTCTTGCGGCATGCTCTGCTACCGTTCCCGACCCCAGGATAACTACCTGTGTGGGTGGCACGCCCGTAATGCCTCCGACAACTACTCCCTGCCCCCCATTCACATTGCTGAGGTACTCCGCTGCTATGAGCATGACTGTGCTGCCCGCAATTTCACTCATGGCCCTTACCAACGGCAGCCCACCTACTTTGTCTTCAATTAGCTCGTAGGCCAGGGCAGTTACTTTCTTTTCGTTGAGTGCGTTGATGAAATGAGCCGACTGACGCCCTGTTTGAATGGCAGAAAACAGCGTTTGACCGCTTTTCATGTAGCTAATCTCCTCCGACATGGGTGGCTCCACTTTGAGCATAATGTCGGCTGAATAAACTTCTTTGGCAGAATAAACAATTTTTGCGCCAGCCTCGCTATAGTCCTTATCAAGGAATTTGGCAGCTTTTCCTGCGCCGGTCTCTACCCAAACCTCGTGACCTCCGGCTGCTAAAACAGCTACTGAGGATGGCTTCAGCGCCACTCTATTCTCCTGAAGCGACCGCTCACGGGGGATGCCTATAAAAAGGGATTTATCGCCCTCTCTTACCTTCAGAAGTGATTCCTGCGGATACAGGGATTGTTCTTTCGCTAGTTCCTCCACTTCCTTTCGGTACTTGTCAGCCATATGTCTCGAGCAAAATCTTCCGTTGGTTTCCTGACACTAAGATAAGGGTAATTTTGAGGTATTCTTCGGGCAGCAACGAGGGAATTTTAGAAGGCCACTCGACGAAACAATAATTCCCCGAATAAAAATACTCATCTACACCAATATCAGCCGCCTCCGACTCAGACTTGATCCGATAAAAATCAAAGTGATAAATAGTCTCCCCTTCAGTGTTTTCGTATTCATTCACGATCGAAAAAGTCGGGCTATTCACATTGTCAACCACTTTCAGTTGCACGCAAATTTCTTTAATAAGTGTGGTTTTGCCGGTGCCCAACTCGCCCTCAAGAATCCACACCTTATTTTTGCCTGCCAGTCCAATGATTTGACTGGCAATCTCCGGAAGCTGAGAAATATCCTCACAAAACAATTCTGTAGTCAACTCAGCCTCCCTTGGGTGTCAGGTAAATAATAGGAATGATCATTTCTTCGAGCGAAACACCTCCGTGCTGGAAGGTATCCTTGTAAAAATTCACATAGTAATTATAATTGTTAGGATAGGCGAAGAAATAATCCTCTACAGCAAAAACGTAAGAAGTAGAAACATTCACCTTCGGCAGGAACATCTCTTCAGGCTTTTTGGCGACAAACACATCCTGCCCATCGTATCCAAGATTCTTGCCTTGCTTGTAGCGCAGGTTAGTATTGGTGTTTTTATCGCCAACAATCTTGAAAGGCCTTTTCACCCTGACCGTGCCGTGGTCGGTTGTAATAATTGTCCTGCACTTCTTTTCAGAAATCTTTTTTAATGCATCCAAAAGAGGTGAGTGTTCAAACCATGATTTGGTAATAGAGCGGTAAGCTGCCTCATCAGGAGCCAGTTCTCTGATCATTTCCAGGTCAGTGCGGGCGTGCGACAGCATGTCTACAAAATTATAGACGATCACATTAAGGTCGTTATTCATCAGGTTGTTGAAATTGTCCAACAAATGCTTGCCCTGATTTACATGGATTATCTTGTGATACGATGACTTAATATTCAACCTGTTGCGCTGAATTTGCCGTTTCAAAAAATCCTCTTCATGATTGTTTTTCCCGTCATCGGTATCTTCTCCCACCCAAAGATCAGGGTGATGTTTTTCCATTTCACTCGGCAGCATACCAGAAAATATCGCATTGCGGGCATAGGCTGTGGTTGTGGGGAGAATAGAAAAATAAGTTTCCTTCTCTTTAATATTAAAGTATTGAGAAATGACAGGCTCTAATATCTCCCATTGGTCATACCTAAGGTTGTCTATCACAATAAAAAACAACGGGTCATTTTCTTTTAGCTGAGGAAATACCTTTTTCTTCATGAGCTGATGTGAAAGCATTGGCTTTTTGGACTCTGGATCGTTAAGCCAGTCCTTATAGTAGTCGGCTATGAACTTCGTAAAGTTTTTGCTCGCTTCCGCTTTTTGCATTTCGAGGACCTCAGCCATGCTTTTGTCTTCTGTATTTTCTATTTCCAACTCCCAATACACCAGCTTCTTGTACACTTCCACCCACTCCTCGTAGTCCATGTGCTCACTGAAAGCCATACTTATGTTCCGAAAGTCCTGCTGATAACTTTGGTTAGTATGCTCGCTTACCAGCCTGCGGTTATCGAGGATTTTCTTGACAGACAGAAGGATTTGATTTGGATTAAGTGGCTTGATAAGATAGTCGGCGATTTTTGCTCCTATCGCTCCCTCCATAATCTCTTCCTCTTCACTCTTGGTAATCATCACCACGGGAAGACTTGGATGCGTCGATTTGATATAACTCAACGTTTCCAGCCCCGTCATTCCTGGCATGTTTTCATCGAGGAACACAATATCAAAATCGTTATGATCGCATTGATCCAACGCATCTGCACCACTAATCACCGGTGTGACTTTGTATCCCTTGCTTTCAAGAAATAAGATGTGAGGTTTAAGCAGGTCTATTTCGTCATCGGCCCAAAGAATGGAATATTTTTGCATAGTGGCTTTACTTTAAGAAGCTGAGTGATCAATTTACACCCAAAATTCAGTACAACTAGTTTGAACAAAAAGAAAATAATAAACGATCCGGTATACGGTTTTATCACCATACAAAGCGATCTGATTTTTGATATTATCCAACACCCTTACTTTCAGCGGTTAAGAAGAATCAAACAGCTCGGGTTGAGTGACTTTGTTTACCCGGGAGCACTGCATACCAGGTTTCATCATGCGTTGGGCGCCATGCATTTAATGACCATTACCCTCGACAACCTGAGGAGCAAAGGTCACGAAATTTCTCCAGAAGAATACGAAGCGGCGCTGATTGCCATTTTACTTCATGATATCGGCCACGGCCCTTTTTCGCATACGCTGGAGTTTAGCTTAATGAATGGCATCGGTCATGAGCACATATCCGTTCTTCTTATCAGTAAGCTTAACGAGTATTTTGAAGGAAAGCTTACTCTTGCCTTCGAAATTTTCAAGAATAAATACCATCGCACCTTTTTTAACCAACTGGTTGCAAGTCAACTTGACATAGATCGGCTTGACTACCTGAAAAGAGATAGCTTTTTCACGGGAGTTTCCGAAGGTACCATTGGCGCTGACCGAATCATCAAGATGCTCGACATCCGGGATGGGCAGTTAGTAGTGGAAGAAAAAGGCATTTACAGTATTGAAAATTTTCTGAGTGCAAGACGGCTCATGTACTGGCAGGTATATCTTCACAAAACCTCAGTGGCGTCGGAAAAAATGATGATTCAGCTCATTAAACGAGCCAAGTGGCTGGTGCAAAACGGCACATCTATTAAAGCGACACCAGCCTTCAGCATTTTTCTCGAAAGAAACATCGCACTAAAAGATCTTCAGGACGACCCCGATCTCCTTGATGTTTTTGCGTCCCTCGACGACTACGACATTTGGGGCTCTGTGAAATTCTGGGTCAGTTACGAGGATAAAGTGCTGAGCATGCTCTCCACCATGCTGCTGCAACGGAAGCTATTCCAGATCGTGATGTCGGGTGATAAAATTAATGACTCGATAGCAAATGGATTGAAGGTGAAAATTCAATCTCAGTTGGGTGTGAACGAGGACGAAGCCAACTACTTTATCGGCAAGGGAAGCATCAGCAACAAAGCGTATATTGCTGAAGGGCAAACCATCAATATTTTAACCAAAGCAGGGCAAATTGTCGATGTTGCCACTGCGTCGGACCTCCCAAACATCAAGGCCATGAGCAAAATCGTAACTAAACACTATCTATGCTGGCCCAAAATTGTATCTTTGTAACACAGAAATTTGAGGCCCATTTCGCATGGAATTTACCCTGGCACAAATCGCTCACATCCTTGGTGGGGAGCTAAAAGGCAACGGTCAAGTAAAAGTAAACAGAGTAGGCAAAATTGAAGAGGGTGGCGAAGGGGCAATTACCTTTTTGTCTAATCCTAAATATGAGCCTTTCATCTACAAGACCACAGCATCGGCTGTGATCGTGAGCAAAGGCTTTCAACCAAAGGGCGAAATTTCGGCCGGTCTAATCCTTGTCGACGATCCATACTTAAGTTTTACAGCACTGCTGGAAGAGTACCATAAATTGGTCAGCTTTCAAAAATCGGGGGTTGAGCAACCATGCTTTTTTGCTGACACAGCCGCTGAAGGAAAAAACACCTACAGAGGGGCCTTCTCTTATGTCGGAAAAAATGTCAGGCTTGGTGACAATGTAAAAGTCTATCCAAATACCTACATAGGCGACGATGTCACCATTGGCAACAACACCATTATATATGCAGGCGTAAAAATCTACTCCAGAACAAAAATTGGGAATTACTGCACCATCCATTCAGGTGCTGTGATTGGCAGCGACGGGTTTGGATTTGCTCCTCAGGCCGATGGTAGCTACAAAACAATTCCACAAGTGGGGAATGTGGTGCTGGAAGACCATGTAAGCATTGGTGCCAACACCACCATTGACTGCGCCACTTTTGATTCAACGATCATCAGGGAGGGCGTGAAGCTCGATAACCTTGTTCAAATAGGGCATAATGTGGAAATAGGGAAACACACTGTCATTGCTTCTCAAACTGGCATTTCCGGGTCTTCGAAAGTTGGCGAATACAGCATGATTGGCGGGCAGGTAGGGCTTGCAGGGCATATTCAACTTGGGGCCAGGACTAAAATCGCCGCACAATCGGGCATCAACAAGTCTATCAAAGAAGAAGGAAAAATCCTTTTTGGTAGCCCGGCATTTGATCATTTACAGTACATGAAGTCCGCTATGCTTTTCAAAAGACTTCCTGAACTAAACCAGAAGATCAGAGAACTTGAAGAAAAAATTATAAATTTGACGTCGCTAAAGACAGACGATGAACATTAGGCAGCAAACCGTAAAAGAGAAAGTAACCGTTTCAGGCGTAGGCTTACACACAGGCGTCCATACCACGATGACATTTGTGCCAGCTCCACCCAACCACGGCATAAAGTTTCAAAGGGTAGACCTTGAAGATCAACCAACTATCGATGCCGATGCTGACTTAGTTGTCGATGTTTCCCGTGGCACTACCCTGGAACAAAACGGCGCCAGGGTGAGCACAACCGAGCATGCTTTAGCTGCTTTGGTGGGCCTGGAGATAGACAACGTGTTGATCCAGCTTGATGGCCCCGAAGTGCCGATTATGGACGGAAGTGCGTTGCTGTTTGTAGAAGCGATTCAAAGAGTAGGAGTTGAAGAGCAAAATGCTCAACGAAACTTTTTCGAGGTGCCGGAAAGCATCTTCTACAGAGACAAAACCAATGAAATAGAGATTGCTGCTCTCCCGCTCGACGATTACAGGGTGACTGTGATGGTCGACTACAACTCGCCTGTTCTGGGAAGCCAGCATGCTACATTGACGAATGTGGGCGAGTTTGCCACTGAGATTGCTTCATGCCGCACGTTCTGCTTTTTGCATGAACTTGAAACGCTGCATAAAAACAACCTCATCAAAGGTGGCGACCTTAGCAATGCGATTGTGGTAGTAGACAGGGTAGTTGAAGAACACGAACTCGATAGCCTTGCAAAGCTTCTTGGCAAGCCCAAGGTACAGGTGAAAAAAGAAGGCATTCTCAACAACGTTGACCTGAGATATAAAAACGAGCCCGCCAGACACAAACTGCTGGATGTAATGGGAGACCTTGCCCTTGTCGGCCGTCCCATTAAGGCCCAGATTTTGGCTGCCAGACCAGGTCACGCTGCCAATGTAGCTTTTGCAAAGAAGCTCAAGAAAGTAATGCAGAGCTCTACCAACGACGGCGTGCCTTACTACGACCCAAAAATACCTCCTGTATTAGACATCAATAAGATTACTAACATACTTCCGCATCGGTATCCCTTCCTTTTGATCGACAAAATATTTCATTTGGATGAGAAGTGGGTAGCAGGCGTGAAAAATGTAACCTACAACGAGCCCTTCTTCCAGGGTCATTTTCCTGGCAATCCGGTAATGCCCGGGGTGCTTCAGGTAGAGGCAATGGCACAAATAGGTGGTATATTGGTACTGAACACCGTGCCCGATCCCGAAAACTACTGGACTTACTTTTTGGGGATCGAAGGCTTCAGATTCAGAAAAATGGTGCTTCCTGGTGACACCCTGGTAATTCGTTGCGAACTTTTGGCACCTATCAAAAGAGGAATTGCCAAAATGAGAGGCGAAGCCTATGTTGGCTCCAACCTGGTTTGTGAAGGTGCAATGACCGCCAGCATAGTTAGAAAAGACGTATGATCCACCCGCTAGCATATGTTCATCCTGAAGCCAAGGTAGGGCCCAATGTAACCATTGAGCCCTTCGCTGTGATCCATCACAATGTGGAGATTGGCGAGGGCACCTGGATTGGCTCACATGCGGTAATTTACGAGGGGGCCCGGATTGGCAAAAACGTAAAGATATTCAACGGTGCCTCTATTTCTACAGTTCCTCAGGATCTTAAATTCAAAGGCGAATCAACTGAGACCTTTATAGGTGACGGCACGTCCATAAGAGAATTTGTCACTATTAGCCGGGGCACAAGCGACAAGCTAAAGACTGTGGTGGGCAGCGACTGCCTGATAATGGCCTATGCCCACGTGGCCCACGATTGCACTATCGGCAATAACTGTATTCTTGGAAACTCAGTGCAAATAGCCGGGCATGTGGTGATTGATGACTGGGCCATTATTAGTGGAACTACGGCCGTTCACCAGTTTTCCAGAATCGGCTCTCACGTGATGGTATCAGGAGGTTCTCTGGTCAGAAAGGACATCCCCCCATTTACTACGGCAGGCAGAGAGCCTTTAAGTTTTTGCGGCATTAACTCTGTAGGTCTTCGCAGAAGAGGGTTCAGTAACGAAAAAATCAACGAAATACAGGACATCTATCGCTATATCTATTTCAGAGGCCTCAATCACTCCAAAGCCATTGAACTGATTCTTGCTGAAACTCCTCATTCCAATGAAAGGGATCAGATCGTTGATTTTATCAAATCCTCAGAACGAGGAATAATGAAGGGTTTTGCTGTCTGACATGGAGGTAGTGCTTGAAAATGCCGGCAAACGCTATTTGCGTGAGTGGATTTTCAAGAATTTGAACTATACACTCAAAAAAGGCTCCTCATACGCCATTACAGGAAGAAATGGAAGCGGGAAATCCACGTTGGCAGCCGTGTTGAGCGGGCAGTTAATTCCCTCTGAAGGGACAGTAAAACACTATATTGACGGAAAAGCAATCGATGAACACCTGGTTTACAGATACACGTCACTGGCAGCACCTTACCTGGAGCTCATTGAGGAATTCACGCTAACCGAAATGGTCAACTTCCATTTCAGCCTTAAAAGATTGGAAAGTGGCAAGTCGAAAGAGGACGTCCTACCCTTCGCCTGGCTGGAAGACTCGGCACAAAAACAAGTGAAGCATCTGTCGTCGGGTATGAAGCAGCGGTTCAAGCTTGCTCTCAGCTTTTTGAGTGCCACGCCACTTCTTATCCTGGATGAGCCTACAAGTAATTTGGACACTAATGGAATAAATTGGTATTTGGAACGTTTGAATTCTGTGCTACAGGATCGGTTGGTGGTGATCTGTTCCAACCAGTCCTATGAATATGAAATGTGTAGAAACACCATTTCAATTGAAGAATTCAAGTGAAACATTGGATTATTCCTATTTTAATTTTTTAAACCGTAATTAGGTATAATTTTCAATTTCTGCTATTTTTGAAAAAGGTTAATTTTTAGTTATAACTAAATCCACATGAACAAACTATCTAATCTATTCACAGCAACAACAATTTTCGCATTGATTATTTTTATCAGTTGCGGAGGCGGGGATGATCCCGGAACAACAGAGCCGGATCCCGTAGCCGAGCGGCTCGAACTGCTCCTCAATGGAGGAACGGAATGGGCAGTAGCGGCCGGAGCGGTAAAACAGGATGGTGTAGCAGCCACAGAGTGGGATGGCTTCGGTTTGAAGTTTACCGGTTCTGGCAGTAGTGGAAGCTACACAGCTACTGGTAGACCAGCAGCCTCAGAAGTACCCAATGTTGACGTAGTATGGCCAGCAAGCGGTACCTGGTCATTTGGTGACGGCGCAACAGCTGGAGAGAAAGACATTAGCAAAATAGTAAGAAGCGATGGCGTTACGATGGCTGCTTCGGTAACATCTACCAAGCTTAGTCTGACATTCACTATCGAAGACACTGGTGCGGGCCGTATGCAAGGTGTAGCCGGTACTTGGGTGTTTGAATTCCCTAACTAATATCGATCTCAGATACGACTAGTACAAAGGCCCAGAACGGGCCTTTTTTTTACTGTCTGAAGCTGATAACAGTCACCCCACTACCACCTCTCTCCACATGTTCGTCGGCCATCCGCTCAATGAACTTATTGCCACTCAGGTAGCGTCTGATCACCTCTCTTAAGATTCCATCGCCCTTGCCGTGCACTATCCTCACCTCGTGCATGCTGAAGAGTACAGAGCTATCTATAAAATCGTCCACCAGTTGAATGGCCTCATCAGCCCTCTTCCCTCTAAGATCAAGATTGGGCGAGAAGTCGGCCCTTCTCTGGTTCATGTCGATCCCTTTGAAAACACCACCGACGCTCTCTCGCTTGAAACTCTTTTTTCCCTGTAAGGACGATTTTACTTTTTCAAGACGGTTAAGTGCAATATGAGATTTTAGCTCTCCCATGAGTACTTCCGCTTTTTTTCCCCGAATCGACACCACTTCACCTGCGGACTCCTGCCCTGCCATCCTGACCTTGTCGCCCACTTTTATCTCACCAGCCACAGTTTTCCAAACAGGCTTCTTTTCCTCTACTTCCTCAGTGAGCGAAACCTGTATTTCTGTGAGCTTTTGACGCACCTCTTTCGTCTTTTCCTTTTCGGCTTTATTCTCTTTTATCTCTCTAATGGTGTTTTCTACAGCCTTATTGGCATCCAGCACTATACGCTTGGCCTCTTGCTTGGCCTCCTTTATAATCTTGCTCTTTTCTGCATCCAAATGAGCTTTCAAATCCTGGTAGTCCTTCAGCACCTTTTCAAGCTCGGTATTCTTCCTGTTAACACTCTCGTATCTGGTTTGAAAGTCGTTCTTGGCAGCTTCCAACTCGTTGATGAGCGTTTCAAATTTTACCTGCGAGTGTCCAACGAGGCTTTTCGCTCTTTCGATCACTGCATTTGACAACCCAATATTTGCAGCCATCTCCAATGCGAACGAGCTCCCGGGTCGGCCTACCTCCAGTTCATACAAAGGCCTTAACTGGTTTACATCGTATCTCATGGCCCCGTTGATGATCCCGGCATTCTTCTCGGCCATGCTCTTCAGGTTGCCATAGTGTGTTGTAATGACTCCGAATGACTGCTTCTTATATAATTGCTCCAGCACGCCTTCGGCGATCGCTCCACCAAACTGCGGCTCGGTGCCAGCACCAAACTCATCGATCAGAAACAAGGTCTTCCCCCCTGCATTTTCCAGAAAGAAGCGCATAGAAGTGAGGTGAGAACTGTAGGTGCTTAGGTCATTTTCCAGCGACTGCTCGTCGCCCATGTCGATGAAGATCTTATTAAAGACGCCCATGACGGAGTCGTCTCTCACGGGCACCAAAAGGCCACACTGTAGCATGTATTGCAGTAGAACGACTGTTTTCAGGCAGACAGACTTACCACCGGCATTTGGCCCCGAAATGATGAGAATGCGCTTTTCGGCGTCGAGCTCAATATCCAGAGGAATGATTGGTTTTTGCGCCTTTTTGTGCAACAGATAAAGAAGAGGATGCACTGCCTTGTGCCAAACAATGACAGGCTTTTCGTCTATGATAGGCAGCAATCCATTGATTTCTATGGCGAACAAAGCCTTCGCTCGTATAAAGTCAACTGCACCAAGAAAGTGGTAAGCTTTTTCCAGCGCAGGAACGTGAGGCCTGAGTTGATCTGTCAGGTTTCTGAGAATCCTGATAATTTCCCTTCTTTCCTCCAGTTCCAGCTCCCTGATTCGGTTATTAATTTCCAGGGCCTCAGCGGGTTCCATAAAGACAGTGTGCCCTGTTGCAGACTCGTCATGAATAAACCCCTTTAGTTTCCGTTTGTGCTCTGCAAGCACAGGAATAACCAAACGTCCGCCCCTCACGGCGATGGAACCGTCGTCAGGTGACCACCCCTGTTTTTGTGCGTCTTTGCTTATGTGATCCATTACCCGCCTCAGCGATGAATGCTCGCTGACCATAGAAGCCCTTATTTGCATGAGTTCTTTGGAGGCGTTGGCCCTTAGCTTTCCTGTATCATCAATAATAGCTTCGAACCATTTAATAACATCGACAGGAAGGTCGACCATCCCCAATAAGCCATAAAGTGTTGGGCACTCTTCGGCATGCTTTATCAACACTGACTGAAGCTGTATGATGGTGCTAAGTGACCTTTTAAGGTCGTAGGCTTCTTCTTCCTCCAGGTAAGTGCCGCTAACCTTCATTTTGGCCAGCTGCTCCGCCGGATCAATGTAGTTGGCGTCGGGCAGTCTGTTACCTGCCGCAAATAACCGTCTAAGCTCTTCAGTTTGGATCAAAAGCCTTTTCAGGTACTTCAGGTCGTCTGAAGGCTTCATCTTCTCTACATGCCTTGTGCCGAGGCTGCTGAGGCACTTGGCCACAACCATTTCACGAATTTTGTCGAAGCCCGTTTTGGCCTCGAAGGTATCAGGAAACACCCTCATAGCGACTCTCCTGATTCTTCAGGCTCCTTACGAGGGCCCATATTCCGCCTCACTGAGAGACTATCTACCACTGCTGCATAAATTTTGTCGAGCATTTCCACGTGCTCAAGGTAATATTCAAAACTATGCGTATAAACCGAATCCGATACGTTGTGTTTGTCAAACAAAAGTTGTTGCTGCTGCTTGTAAAGAGCCGTTGAGGAGTCGTAGGTTAACTTCAGCGACGCTACCTCCGTTTCCAGCTGATGTATATCTGTGAGAATGCTGATCATTCGTTGGGGCTCAACGACACCCACAGGAATTTCCTCTTTGTTGCTACACCCAAAGAGAGATATAAAGAAAAGGCCACCAAGGCTCCAAAAAACATTTTTCACCGACAAAATTTAGCTAAATAAATTCTAACTTTAAACCCCAAACCAAGAGTGATGAAGGATTTCCTCAAGAAGCTGCGAAGATATGAGATTGAGATCAGGAAGGCAATCACCTCACAAATGCAGGGAGATTTTCATTCGATCTTTAAAGGCTCCGGCCTGGAGTTTGACGACGTGCGTCAATACCAGTACGGAGATGATATCAGAACCATAGACTGGAATGTGACTGCCAAAGGGCACGGCACCTTTGTGAAAACATTCAAGGAGGAAAAGGAGCAGACGGTCTTCTTTATTCTCGACGTAAGTGCCTCTCAGGAAATTGGCGCCGACGGGCAGCAAAAGATAGATATTGGAA
Organism: Imperialibacter sp. EC-SDR9; assembly: GCF_902498805.1. GTDB lineage: Bacteria > Bacteroidota > Bacteroidia > Cytophagales > Cyclobacteriaceae > Imperialibacter. Next base: position 15,392 of record NZ_LR701584.1, read on the forward strand.
AAGAGCTCTGTGGGCTTTTGGCTCTTTCAGCCATTAAGGAGGGCAGCCAGGTTGGTGTGTTGTGCTATTCTGACCAAAAGGAAAAATATATCAAGCCAGCTAAGGGGCTAAGACATGCCTATCAAATTATAGATAGCTTGTTTAACCTGAAGCCATCATCAACAGGTACCAATCTAAACCTGGGCATAAGAAGCGCCATGAATATGATTCATCGCAAAAGCGTGATCATTATGATCTCCGATTTTGTGGACGATGACTATCAACAGGGCATTAAGGCTTTAGCAAAAAAACACGACCTTGTGGTGATCCACTTGAGCGACAGAAGAGAAACGCATTTCCCAAGGCTAGGCATAGTGCCATTGTACGACAAGGAAAGTAAAAAAACGATTTGGGTGAACACTTCCGCCCCTGCCTTTCGTAAAAAAGTAGAAACCATCTATCAGGGAAACCAGTATGATCTTGAGAAGTTGTGCAAGAAGAATCAGGCCAACTACCTTTCTATAAGTACCGAAGAAGAATACGTGCCAAAATTGATCCGTTTGTTTAGAGTGAGAAATAAAGTCAGGAAAAGTGGGTAAAACGACGGTTTGTTTCATGGCTGCATGGCTGCTTAGCTGGGGGGCACTGCATAGCCAATCGGTGAATGTTAAAGGATACTTTCTGGAGGACAGCGTGAAGCTGGGTAGCCCTGCTAGCTATGTGCTCGTGGCCGAGTACCCCGGCAGCATTAAAGTGCTATTTCCCGACTCCACGCATCGTTTTACTCCGTTCGAATTCAACAAACAAACGTTTTTTCCTTCCCGACTAAGAAATGGCTCCGTAGTGGATAGCGTCATTTATGAGCTTTCCACTTTTGAGCTTGAGCCCTACCAAAGCCTTCAGCTCCCTGTGTTTCGGCTGAGAGAAAAAGACAGCCTGAAGGTGATGTCTAATGTCGATTCACTGTTTATTGATGGCCTGCTGGACGAAATTCCTCAGGATGCCAAATTAAAAGAAACTGTGGGCTACAGTCCGCTGGATTTCGCTTTCAACTATCCCTACCTCGTTATTGGCGGTATTATCTTTCTGATCATTGTTATCACGCTTTTCCTTGTTTTCGGAAAAACGGTGAGGAAAAAGATCACCCTGTACCGGATGCGGAAGAAATACGAGAAGTTTTCCAATAGCTTTACTGAGCAGCTAAGAACGATAAGGAGCAATAACGATATCCATGAAGCTGAGTCAGCCTTTATTTCCTGGAAGAGCTACCTGGAGGCGCTCGAAAAGGTGCCCTACACGAAGCTGACGACCAAGGAAATTCTAAAGGGCGAGGAGAATGAAAAACTTCGAACAGCCTTGAAAAATATCGACAAGAATATTTACGGGCGAGTAGGCGATAATGAGCTCTTCAAGCAGTTTGAAGCATTGGAAGACATTTGCCAGGACAAATACAACAAGAAGGTAGAGGAGGTGAAACATGGATGAGGCAGCTATAAAGATGGCAGAGGAAACTCCGTGGTTCTTTCTGAAATGGTTCGCACCGTCAACATTTGAGAATTTTGACTGGGCTTTTCCAGTTGTGCTTTATCTGCTACCTGCCGTGCCCCTACTTTTCCTTTTGAAATGGCTGTTAACGTTCAAAAGGCAACAGAAGCTGGATATTGCGCTTACCAAAACCGACCTTAGATCAGATCCACTTAGCGTACTGAGGTTCTTGCCCGGTTTGGTATTATTCTTTACGTTCCTGCTACTCATCATCGCTTTGGCAAGGCCGCAGAAGACGAACGAAAAAGTGGAGCAGTGGACGGAAGGCATCGACATTATGCTGGTGATTGACATCTCAGAGTCCATGCAAATTCAAGATTTTGAGCCTAACAGGCTGGAGGCAGCCAAACAGGTGGCACGGGATTTTATCACCGGCCGGTTTCAGGACAGAATCGGTTTGGTGGTATTTTCCGGTGATGCATTTTCTATGTCGCCGCTGACAACCGACTACGACTTACTCAATGCTAATATTAACACTGTAACGTTCGACTTAATTGAAAGCCGGGGAACTGCCATTGGCAGTGCTTTGGCAGTGGGCACCAATCGAATGCGTGAGTCCGATTCCAAATCGAAGGTACTTATCCTGTTGAGTGATGGTGATAATACCGCTGGCAACATTGACCCCATCACTGCCGCCGAGCTGGCCAGGGCCTATGACATTAAAATTTACACCATTGCCATTGGAAAAGAAGGCCGTGTGCCTTTCGGTACCGACTTCTTCGGCAGGACACGCTTTGTGGAGAATACACTCGACGAAACTACGCTGCGGGAAATTGCCCGAATTGGTGAAGGCAAGTTTTACAGAGCGATCGACAACGATGCATTGGAAAGAGTATTCCAGGAAATTAATGAGTTTGAAAAGGCAGAAATAAAAACGACCCAATTCAAGGACACGACCGATTTTTATACGGTGTACCTGAAATGGGCCATTGCATTTTTATTGCTTTGGCTACTGCTCAAAAGCAGCTTTATGAGCAATATACTGAGGGACTAAAGCCTTCAGCTTCGGTAAAAGTGCTATTCGTCCTGATCAATTCTATCACCTTTCCCTCCTCCAAAATGAGCGTTAATAATTGGCAGCACCCTTAGTCCTTTCGGATTGTCCTTTACAATATTGATGAGACCGATTTGCATGCCACGAAGGCGATGGGTGGTGTTGATGATGCCGATACTCAGGCCATTCTGAGTACCCTGCACGGCATTAACCGCACTGATGGAAATTCCATTCAATGAACTATCCGATCCACTTTCTACCTTCAGGAAAATGGGGGCAACCGTAATGCCTGACACCTGCTGACCACCAATGGCCAGTGCCACATTGATACCCCTGATTTTCTTCGAGCCCATGCCTACACCAGCAAAGTTAATACCGGTAAGCGACTCTCCGGCGCCGATTCCAACAGCGGCCAAATTGATACCTGTCATTTTCTGACCGGCCCCCATGCCTATTCCGGCTACATTAAGGCCGATGGCATTCTCGGAAGCACCCAGGCCTACCAGGGCAAGGTTGATACCCTTCAGGCTCTCACCAGCGCCCACACCAATACCGCCGAAGTTAAACCCAATAGCATTGCCAGACGTGCCCATACCTACCCCACCAATATTAATACCTTTGATATCACCACCGGCACCAACACCCACCAGACCGAGGTTGAACCCTGCCACATCGCCGCCAGCACCTACTCCCACACCTCCGATATTTATTCCAGACAAGCTGTTACCAGCCCCAACGCCAATACCGGCGATGTTGATGCCCGACACATTTCTCCTGGCCCCAACACCAAATATCCCCAGGCTTATCCCGCTCCTGTTTTCGGAGCCCAATGCCAAAGGGACGCCAACAGAGATTCCATTCACATCACCAGTGTGAAGTTCGTCGTCCTTGGGTGCCCAGGCAGTAATATTGATCCCGTTGACCTTTTCAAGGTTGCTGTCTTTAAAATTGAACCGGATACCGGTGAAGCTTGGAAGGTTACCAAATCCGATGCCGCCTTTCTTTGAGGGAATGCCAAAGCCCTGAGAAAAGGCACATTGTGCTGAAAGAACCAGCACAACCACTGCTGAAATCGTAGTCTTTTTCATAGTCCGTTTTTGAGTTTTTATTGAATGGAAGATGTCCACCAGTTGGGGTAGGTTGCATGAGTACAATAGATTTCTCAAGTTTTTTTAGAACCTTTAAAGTAAAATCAAATCTGCGTTCGTCTACTTATTTGATGAACGAACCTGTTTCACTCACGATGACCGAAAGAAGATCTCAAAACATTGCTGAAGCATTAAAGCAATACGGGAAACGTCTGTTTGGCTTTATCAGATCGAGGGTGCGAACACTGGAGGAGGCTGAAGACATCACGCAGGAGGTGTGGTATCAATTCAGCAACCTGGTTGATGTGGAGTCGATAGAGCAGGTAAATGCCTGGCTATTCCGGGTAGCCAGAAACAAGATTACCGACAACTACCGAAAGAAAAAGGTCGATCTTCTGGACGATCAGACCTTCGAAGATGACGGCGACGGTGATTACATGCTGAGAGACCTTTTGCCGTCTGAGGAAGATGTGCCTGAGCTTGAAAACCTGAAAGAAATATTCAGGAAGGAACTGTTTGCAGCGCTCGAAGAGCTTCCTGTCAATCAACAGCAAGTCTTTATCTGGAACGAAATAGAAGATATGACTTTCCAGGAAATGTCAGACCTGACAGGAGAGAATATCAAAACTCTGATATCAAGGAAACGATACGCAGTGCAGCACCTAAGAAAAAAGCTGCTGCCGCTTTACAATGAATTAATGAATTAAAATAACATAGTTATGTATACTGAAAATAAGTTCAACCGTGGTAAACATTGGGCGAAGAAGATAGGCTTATTTGTTCTGCTTGCACCTCTTTTCGTGTTCGTCTTTGGCTTCGTAGTCATGACGCTGTGGAATTATACCCTTCCAGCCCTGTTCGGAATAAGTACCGTCACATTCTGGCAGGCGATTGCCATTACCATCCTTTCAAAAATCCTCTTTGGCGGGTTTCATGGTGGCAAGGGGCACAAACAAAGTCACAATAGAAGTGACTATTGGAAACACCGCTGGAAAAATATGTCAGAGGAAGAAAGAGAACGGTATAAAAACCGCTGGAAGAATTGGTGCGACACAAGGTGGGATGATGAGCGGAAGGATACTGAAGAGCAAAGCTGAGGTAAGAGTTCCCATGATTACCTTAGCGGAATAATCATCCCAATTCCTTCGGGCCCGAGGTTTACATTTTGTAAAATTCGGGCCCAATCTTTTTGAGCACCATGATGGGCGAAGTACATACTCAGATCAAAAACGAATAGAAAGCCACCTTGTAATAGTACACCCTTGCCAAAGCCGTTCAGTCTATCAGCCTGTGTCAATGCATTTTTTGATCTCTCTAACAGGTAAAAGCCGCCAGCCAAGTATGCTACATCCAGGGCAGTATTGACTAGAAATATTTTCTCAATTGAATGCTGCTCGCTATAAGCGGCTTGCCAATCAGCAGCACCGGCATTTCCTCTCATACTTTGCCACAAAGAAGCACCAGCCAGGCCAAGGTTAACGACATTCCAAATTGAATTCATTTGATAGAAGTACTTTTGAGAGCCTTCTGCTTTGCCCTGAAATATGGGGTTTACGGCAAGATTGCTGATCGCCCAACCACCGAGTATATACATACCAGTGGTGGTGATTTTGACTCTATTGTCATCCAGTGCCTGCCATGAAGCAGCTACCTCCAGTGCGCCATCTGGCTGCTGGCCAATAACCGTGTGAAATGAAAAAAGGAGCAGACAGCAAGCAAATAGTTTCATCTGTATAAAATTTACTTTTTAACGGCCAGATCGGTCGCTCGGCGAACCGCCGCCGAAGCGGGAATAGCCTGTACCATTACGAAATAGATCTTAGTCTGCTGACAGGTTATTCATCGTTCCACGCCGGTCCGTTGGGTAGGGTATTCCTTATGGCTATTTCATGCTTTGATAACACCAGGAAAGCTGAAAGGTTGGGTTGAAGGATGATTTCTTTTCAACCACCTTTTAATTCCACATTCTCCTCCACCAAAAAGGCCTTCCAGCTTTCCAGCTTTTCCTTTTTCAGTACCCGTGGAAACTTGTGCTGACCGCCCTCTTTACCCTGCGCTTTCATCCATTTGTAGAAGAGCTGCGAAGGAATCAACTCCACAAAAATCTCTTTCAGTGCAGCAGTGCGCTCCACTTTGTAATCGTCATTAATCTCCTTCAGCCTGGCATCTAGCTGCTCTTTGAACAATTTTGGGTCGGTGTCGTCCTCGATGCCGATATACCACCGATGCGCAAAAAGCGACCCGTACTTTTCGCCGGTGACAGTAAACTCCTTCACCCTGATATTCAGCTCATCCGACACCAGCTCCACCGCCTTGTTCATGTTGTCCATCGACAAATGCTCGCCGCAAAGGCTGAGGAAATGCTTCGTTCGGCCGGTGATCATGATCTCGCAGTCATCCTTAGATACAAACTTGATGGTGTCGCCAATCAGGTATCGCCAGGAACCCGAATTGGTCGAAATGAGCAGTGCATATTCCTTGCCTTCCTCTACCTCGTCAATTTTGTAGGTTTGCGGGTTGTCCACCATCTCCCCATCGGCCGTGAAGTTGGTTTCATTGAATGGGATGAATTCATAGAAAATGCCGTTGTTCAGCACCAGTCGCATTGACTTTGAAAATGGGATGTACTGGAAGCCAAAGAAACCCTCAGAGGCCAGGTAGGTTTCCATGTAAATGAGGGGTTTTGCCAGCAGCTTTTCAAAGCTTTTACGATAGGGATCCATCGAAACACCCCCATGAACGAAAATGGTAAGGTTAGGCCAGATATCGTGAATGGTTTTGACTTTGTAATGGTCAATGATCCTTTCCATAAGAATCTGAAGCCATGCCGGCACTCCTGAAATAATGCCTATGTCCCAATCCTTTGCCTTTAAAGTAATCTCAGCAATTTTTTCATTCCAGTCCCTTGTTTTGGCAATTCGCTTACCAGGCTTATAAAAGTGCTGAAACCAAAATGGAATCTGGCCTGTAGTTATCCCGCTCAAATCCCCCTCAAAATAAGATCCATTACGCTGAAGCTGCGTGCTGCCACCCAGCATCAATATGCCTGCAGAAAATACTTCGTCAGATACATTGTATTTGGAAAGAGTAAGAATCTGTCTGATGCTGGTCCGCTGGATCGACTTGATCATGTCCTTGGTGACAGGAATGTGCTTCGAGGCCGACTCTGATGTGCCTGAGCTGAGTGCGAAGTATTTTACCTTTCCAGGCCAGCAAATATCAGGCTTCCCCTGCATCAGCTTGTGCCACCAGTTGGCATACATGCTACTATAATTATGAACGGGTATACTCCGTTTGAATTCGTCGTAAAAATGGTCGCTGTGTTTGTGTTTGAAACTGGTAAGAAGTTCATTGAAATGGTAAGCCTGCCCAAACTCTGTACCTCTTGCTTGTATCAACAGCTTCCTGAGTTCCATCTTCTGAAGGTCGGCTGGAAACGAGTAATCCTGCTCTAAACTCTCCCTAAGTCTAATTCCCTTCTTTAATAGCTTTCCTATTATCTCCATAAACCGGCAGCAATTGAATTTATTTAGAAAGTTACACAACAAAACATGGAATGGGTAACTCCCTTGATTAATTTTGGATTACGAAAATCGCTAGAAAATGGATATTGATATTGGCAGAAATCTTCAAACTTTTTTAAGAACCATCGATCAAAGTAAAGCAAAGCTAGTTGCTGTTAGCAAAACAAAACCGGTGAGTCTGGTGATGAAAGCATACGACGCAGGCCAAAGGGAGTTTGGTGAAAATAAGGTGCAGGAGATGGTAGAAAAGTATGAGCAAATGCCGAAAGACATCCGCTGGCATTTGATTGGGCATCTACAGACTAACAAAGTAAAATACATTGCTCCATTTGTCCATTTGATTCACAGTGTGGACAGCGAAAAACTACTAAGAACCATCGACAAAGAAGCAAAAAAAGCCAATCGGGTGATCGATTGCCTGCTTCAGGTGCATATTGCCGAGGAGGAAACCAAGTTTGGTTTGTCGGATGACGAAGTGAAACAGCTGGCGAGCCCGGAGGTGGTAGACAGCCTGCCTAACATCCGTATCGTAGGTCTGATGGGCATGGCGACTAATACTGAAAGCGAACAACAAGTCAGAAAGGAGTTCCGTCATTTAAATACACTCTTCGAGGAATTGAAGTTGACAGTTGACCACGCCAGGGTCACCATGTCTGAATTGTCGATGGGCATGAGTGGAGACTATCTGTTGGCCATTGAAGAAGGTAGCACAATGATTCGTGTTGGAAGTGCAATTTTTGGTCAAAGGAATTATTCAGTCTAAATCGTAGTTTGTCACAACACCACCCAGCAGCAGATCAATCATGTCAGATTCAGTGAACAAGGATGCCAAAAGAACCCTTATCGTAGCTTCGGTCTTCGGCGCTCTTGCTGTGGGCATCGGAGCCTTCGGCGCTCATTCGCTCAAAGCACATTTGTTGGAAATTGGCCGGTTCGACACCTTTGAAACTGCTGTGCGTTATCATTTCTATCACACATTCGCCTTGTTGGCGGTTGGCTTGCTCCAGTTGCGCTTCAATAACAAATATCTCCGTTGGTCTGCCAATTCTTTTCTGGCTGGCATTCTGCTCTTCAGTGGCTCTCTTTATGCGCTGTGCCTGGCCCCCAGCCTGTCTTATCTGGGTATTATTACTCCCTTTGGTGGCCTATTCTTTATTGCAGGCTGGCTTATCACTGCTTTTGGCATCAGCCGCCAGTAAACCTTCAAATAGTTTTTGTCCTTTTGTAACAGCTAAGCCTCCGCTCGTCCGGTAAAAGAAAATATTTAGGCTAAAATATGAATAATTTAATTTTTTTTTATACTTTTCATATAACATAAATGGGTTAACTCCGTTAAAGCCATGTAGGTTGTTACTGAAATTGGAAATAGGTAGACAATCAAAAAGAGACTAACTGTTAAATAGTATATATGAATCCATTTGTTCACTCAGGTGAACGTCCCAGCTATGGAGTATAAAAGTTAAGGTTAGGTTGATTAGTATTAGTTGTCATAAAAAGTCTTCCCCTTTGGGGAGGACTTTTTTTATTTTCCATGACTGACGTTGGATCTGTCATAACTTTTCTTTGGATCAAGCAATAAATCTGGGGGCAACTTGGTATAGTTAAATTCGAAGGCAGCTAGATTAGCCTAGGGCTATCAGAAAGGCTTCCCCGGTCGTGTCCCCCGACCGACCGGAATTGCGAGCGATCTTGCCCTCACACTTAATGGGGCTTATTAATAGCAATACAATTAGACTTGCAAGCCCAATCTTGAGTGGCCGATTATTCCATGCGGCAGGTGACACGGGCACCGAGGCAATATAGATGACGTTATTCGGATTGGGCATTCTTTAGTACAATCACTCCCCAACTTTTCCGTTTGATCCCTTTTTGCGAAAAAATTTATGATTTAGTACCCCTTCTTGATAAAAAAGATATAACAATCTGATTTTTAGTTATTAATAACAATAAGTGTCAAATCTGAACTTCACTAAAAATATAACTATTTTCATATTTTTTAATACTTTTCCACAACAACAACGGCTTGAGTCCGTTGGTAAGGGGGTAAACCAAAAATTAAAAGCTATGTGGAAAAGAAAGAATTCAGTTATGTCAATGTGGGCCACCGGCCTTCTTTTATTAAGTGTTTTAGCATTTACAGGATGTAATAATGATGACGGTGACGAAGACCTGGGTGAAGGTACTATGGAAATACAAATGACCGATGCACCAGCGGACAATGACAACATAGACGCTGTCTTTGTGACGGTAACAAGTGTTAAAGTTGACGGCCAGGTGGTGGATGGGTTTGAGGGACCAAAGACGATTAATGTAATGGCACTTCAAAACGGAAAAACTGAAATGCTGGCCACTGATAAGTTTACTGCGAAATCGTATGAGAACATCACACTGGAGATTGATTCTGAGATGGATGAAGATGGAAATGCTCCCGGATCGTACGTTGAGATGGCTGATGGCACGAAGAATAAGCTAATGAGCAGTGACGGAGAAAAGGCTGAATATACATTCAAAGGTAGAAGCCGTGTGATGGCTGATGCAAAGTCTACAGTTGTGCTTGATTTTGACTTACGAAAATTCATCAGAGAATCTGACTCCGGTAGTGCATCCGACTTCAGTTTCGTCAACAAGTCAGACATTGATGGCTACTTGAGATTTTCAGACGAGGACAATGCCGGTAGCGTGAAAGGAAACTATGATGGCCAGGTTGCGGCTGACGAAAAGGTCATAGTTTATGCATATGAAAAAGGTAGCTTCAACGAAAGCCAGGAAACTGATGAGAATGCAGCTCTTCAGTTCAAAAAGGCAGTCGCCTCGACCGAGATACATGGCGCATTGACAAAATCTTTCAGCTTCTATTTTCTCGAAGAGGGAGAATATGAGCTCCACTTTGTTTCATATGAAGAGAATGAGGCCGGAGAAATGGAGCTTAATGGAATAATTGATGCTGAAAGCGAAACTAATGCGAACTTACTCAACAATGTTAAGATACAAGCCGGCGTTCAATTGACACTCAATGTGATTGCCAGTGGCATCTAAAGATAAAGGTTAGGTTGATTAGTATTAGTTGTATAAAACCCTTCTCCTCTGGAGAGGGGTTTTTATTTTGACTTACCTAGTCTCGGTGGCAAATCGAATTGTAGGGACAGTTCTTACATTTCTTCAAATCTTCAGTTTGACCGAAAGGTGTGGCCTGATCAAATATTTCTTCAAGCAACGTTTTTAGTCCACTCACAAATTCGGGTATAAAAGGCCTGATGTCCTGCACCAGGGTGCCCTTCCCTCTCGACCCTTCCGACTTAAGCTCAAGCTCTACCTGGAAATTATCGTTGAAAAGCTCCCGGCTATTGTACAGTCCGGCAAGCACTTTGATGTCTTCGGCAACGGCATTTTTGTCGAGATAGAGCATGCCGTAGTAGAAGGTTTGCATGGCAGCCTTGTTTCGTTTAGGGTGCTCCCGATCAAAAAGGGTCTCGATACCATAAAAAACCTTATTGTCTGCACCACTTTTGTAATCCATCACCCGCACCAGGCCTTCTTTACTGTCGACCCTGTCGATGATCCCTTTTAGCTTGACTTTGCGCCCTCCCGTTAGCTGAAAGTCAAGCGGAAGCTCGTCCAGCTCCAGGCCTAGTATTTCGAACGGTGCATAGCTTTCGTCGTTCTTCAATATCTCCAACGTCAGCTTTTTGGCTATGGACTGTGCAATGAGATTTCGCCCCTCAGCTTTGAACTGTTTGCCAGTGCCCAGGCTGTAGTGCATTTCAAAAGCCTTTTGCAATGCTCCCGGAACGCCTTTTCTTATGCTATCAAAATCGGCCTTATCAATTTGCCTGGAGTCTTTCTTTTCTATGAAATCGGCATACAGAAACTCCAGGGCATGGTGAAGGATGTTGCCAAAGACGGCCGGATCAATCTCTGCCTGCACCTCTTCGGGTTCATAGAGCCTGGCCACGTGCCGAAAGTAAAAGCGCAAACGGCAATCGAGATAGGTGTTGAGCGCAGAGGGTGACAGCCGTTGGTGAGCTGAAGATTCGTCGTCGGTCACCAAAAACTCATCGAGCCTTGCCAGCACCTCCTCCGTCTTTTGTATCAGGATCGGTTGTGGCACACTGATGGCCACGTCGCTGCTGAGCGATTTGTATGTGATGTGCTCGCCGTGTACAGTCTCATACTTAAGTTGGTACAGTAAGCGACTCTGCTCTCCTTTCAGGTTAGTTTCATTGCTGGTGTTGTGCAGGAAAGTTACTTTCTCAGCCCTTTGCAGCAGCCGGTAAAACAAGTAACTGTAGAAGGCATCCTGCTGGTCGAAGGTGGGTAGACCAAAGCCTTTCCTGAGGTTGTAGGGCACAAAAGACTGCGTTGCAGCCTCGGCTGGCCAGTAGCCTTCATTCATGCCCAGCACAAACACCTGTTTGAAGTCGAGATTCCTCGTTTCGAGCACGCCCATCACCTGTAGGCCTTTGAGTGGTTCGCCGCTGAAGGGAATACGCACTGACTGCGCCACCTTTCGGAACAGCTTCTGGAAAAGGGTTACCTCGGGTGTGTCGTTGCCCACAAGTAGCGTTTTCAATCGCATTAGCTGTTCATGGAACTTGATGATATACTCTTGTTCCAGATTAGTCTGTTCCAGATTAGTCTGTTCCAGGTTAGCCTGCTCCAGGTTAGCCTGTTCCAGGTCATCGCTTGCTGATTCTTCAGACTGAAGCACCCCATAAAGCAGGTTCAGCAGCTCCAGCAGGTGGTCGAGAGGGCTGGCGGACGAGAGAAACAATGTTGTGATCAAGCTACCACTTTCACCAAAATCAGCCTTATCGAGTGAAATGATATTGTCCTTTTCTATTCGGTAGATGAGATTGCCTGCTTCCCTGGTTGCGGTGGAGAAAACATAAGGATGCCTTAAAATCGCCAGAACATCCCTGTAGGAATACGCTTCGAAGGCTGTGCCTCCGTCCTTCTTTCTCCTTGTGTTCTTTCGCAAGTCGAGCACGGCATCCAGCAAGCCAAAAAGTGGGGTGTCCTTCAGCGGATAGCCCATGGTGATATTCACCTGCTTGACCTCTTCCGGCAATGAGTTGAGCACCGGGAACAGGAAATGCTCCATGGGCATCACCACTACGGTTTCCTCCGGCACCCAGGCGGGGTCGTTTGCCAACTCCTCCAGCCGTTCGCCTACATACTTGGCCTGCCCTATTTCCAGCGACACGCCAATAGTATCGATTTGTTTTGGTTTTTCGAAATTTGCTGGAATCTCCTCCGGGAAGGTTTTGCCCAACAACGTATCCTCTTTGTATTGTCTGAAAAACTGCCCTGACTCTTGCTGCGCTGACCGGACATAGTAGTCGTCCATGTCCCAGAAAATGCGGGCGCTTGTCTCCCGCACAAAATATTTGAGCACCTCCTCCTCAGCCGACGTTAATGCGTTGAACCCGGCGAACCAAAACTGCGAGTCGCCCTGTTTTGGGTCGAAGGTATCTCCCTTGCAGGCTTCAGCAATACTGCGGTATACCATCCCTTTGTAAGCCAGCTTTTTGTCCTGGAGTCGCTTGCGGTAATCTTGATAAATAGGCACCAGCAGCTTCCATGTTTTCAAAAAGTGAAGCTGGTCTCCTTTGGCCTGAGGCATGAAACTTTTCCAGAATGATTGAATCACCAGCCGCTCTTCGTCGCCCAGGTAAGCAAAAGCGTCGTCGAGTTCCTTCTGGGTCTGGATGCTTTGAAAGAGGTGATCTGGCTCAACGAGGTACTGGTCGATGTCTTCAAAATCACCAACCAGCACTTCGCCCCAGAAGAAAAACTTCTCCAGCGATTCAGCTTCAGGGTTGACCTTGCGATAGGCACTGTACATCTCATACACTAGCGTGAGCTTATCGGCGATCTGTAAATCTGTGTACTGAAACAGAAAGTCCTCGAGGCTGTAGATTTCCGGCGCCCACACGGGGTTTTTGATCTTGCGAGCCAGCGCACGACGCAGGAACAAGCCCGCCCGGCGGTTGGGGAAAATAAGTTTTACCTTGCCCAGATCCTCTCCTCCTTCGGCGATGAGCGCATCGGCAATCTCTTCCAGAAATGTTGGCTGCTGGCTCATGCTACCTGATTGATTTTTAGTTCGTCGATATACACCAGGAAGCCAGTTACTTTTGCATAGCCCATGCCAGAGAGCAAACTCACATATTCCGTTGCCTGCCGGATATGGTTGTTGGAAGGCATACCTGTTTTAAATTCTATCAGCACGGCTTCATTGTCTTTCAGTAGTACTCTGTCGAAACGTCGGATGTCTCCACTCATGGGAAGCACAGGGCTTTCAGTTCGCACCTCCCATTCTCCGCCATACCAGCCTTTCATTTCAGGCAGGTCGAACAGCTTTTCAAGCTGTCCCCGAATAGATGCTTGCTCATCCTCGTCCATTGGCTCCAATGGCAAGAAGTCGGTCAATACTTTTTGGAGATCGTCCTGATGGCGGATATGTGAAAGCAGCCGGTGATAGACCGTGCCTCGCTGGGTGGAAACGAGGCTTTTCTCCCTGACACCTTCGTCAAGCGTGCCGCCTTGCAAGCGGATGCTAAGTCGGTTTCGCCAATTGGTAGAAAGGTAGTTTTTTAAGCCAACTGTCGGTTGTCTGTCTCCTATTTGCTCGTCGTCGTACAAAGGTAGTCCGCCTATTTGCACTGAGTAGCTGGCTGCATCTATTTCCGGCGCAGGTGTGATAGCGAAGTCCCCGGTGCTCTCATCAAGAAAGAGCTTATAGAGTAAGTCGGATACTTTATTGATGCTGAAGCCACCCGACTTGTTGAACTTGGGCAAAGGCGCATAAATATAAAGTGCCTCCTCTGGCCGGGTGAGTGCCACGTAGAGGAGGTTGAGGTTGTCGAGATAGATTTGTTTTTTTTCCTCGTAGTAAGCCTCTGCAAAATACGTGGCCGTTAGCTTGCTGGAATAGCGAACCGGATAATAAGGCAGCCTGTCGAAGGGCGGAACGGCCGGGGCCTCACACCAAAGCACCTCCTCCAGCTTATGGTCAAAATCCCAGCTACAGAAGGGCACCAGGACGGCCTTAAACTCCAGGCCCTTGGCTTTGTGGATGGTCATGATGCGGATGGCATCCTGCTCTTCCGGCACCTGCACGCTGCGTCGGGAGCCGGTATCAGTCCACCACTGTAGGAAGGAACCCACATCGCCCCGGTTGTTTTTGCTGTACTCCAGCAGGGCGTCCTGAAAGCCCTGCAGATAAGGAAACTCTCTTGGGTATTCCGTCAGTCCAAACAACCCGATCAAGCGCTCGGTCAGCTCTAGCAACGGCACCTTCAGCAAAGCAGGCAGTTGCTCAATAAAGTCGGCTGGCAGCAACTGCTCAAACTCGGTCTGCTTCTCCTTGTTGCCTGCCCATATGAACAGCTCCGACAGTCCGGGCACTGTTTTTTTGGTAAGGAAATGATGGTATTCGTACACCAGTTGCGCCAGGGCCAGGTTGTTCTTTGGATTGTACAAATGGCTGAAGGCTGACAGCAGCAACCGCACGACCGGTGATGCACCGAGGTAAAGCGACTCAGGTGAAATGACATCGTAACGCTTTTTGCCTGTGGCTGTTTCTTTTTTCTCGAGCAATGCTTTGGCCATTTTCCGGCCTTCCTCTGCCCTTCTTACCAGTATGCAAATGTCCCGCAGTGCGTATTTGGGTTGCAGGTCTTCGATGGTTGTAATCGCCTCCTGAATCGCTTTTTCATCCCAGCTCCCAGCTTCCTCTGACGCCTCCTCGTCATCATCCGAACTGTCGCTTTCAAACCACTGAAGCTTTATCAGGCCGCCTATTTTGTTTTCATTACCCTGGCCCTGGGCGGCTTCGTGGTACGACAGGCGGAACCGTTCCAGTTCCTGCTCTACCCTCGTTTTCATGGCGGCGTCGGGAATGTACGAGGCACCCTCCAACAGCAGATCGGCCAGGAAGTTCGGAGCCAAGTGAAATAGCTGGTTGTTGAAGTTAATGATGTTGGCGTAACTTCGCCAGTTGTTTTGGAGCTGCTCGGCCTGGGTATACACCTCACCAATGTCGTTGGCTACCTGGTCGAGCAGGAGTTGGGAGTCGCCGCCCCGCCAGCGGTAAATGGACTGCTTCACATCGCCTACCACCAGGTTTTTATAGCCTTGCGCCAGGCTGTTTTCTACCAAAGGCCGGAAGTTGCGCCACTGAAAGCCAGAGGTATCCTGGAACTCATCGATCAGATAATGGCGGTAAAAGGTGCCTGCCTTTTCGTAGATAAAGGGCGTTTCGTTGTCGCCAATGATGCGGTTGAGGAAATCGGGGGCATCGGAAATCAGCATCACCTCCTCCTCATCCCGGTAGTCCCCCAGGTTGCGGCTGAGGTCAGAAATGATGCCCAGCGTGTACAGGTAGCGCATGACCTGGGTGGCGCTGTTGTAAGCCAGGATATTACGGTCGTGGTAGTCGATCATGCCATTGTAAGCGGTAAGGATACCACCTTCGAGTGCAGCTTCGAGCTGAGGCCTGATTTTGCTGGTTTTGGTGATCCATGCATCGAGGTTGTCGGTGGCGCCCCGGCGGGTATCGGAGATTTCGTATTCGCTTTTGGCAAACTTGGTAAACAGGCCAGCCGGGCCGCTTCCGCCTCGGCTAAAGTCCGCAACAGTCAGTTGATGTTGCTCCAGCACCTTGTCAAATTTGGCAATAAAGCCCTTCACCGTGTTTTCAAAAACGGCCGTCAGCTCCTGCATGCCTTTCATGAACAGCTGCACCCGGTTGTCGTCTTTGGCAACTTCGGCCAGCATAGGAGCGACTACTTTGAAGCGTTCCTTAAAAAGCTCCCTACCCAGACTGCGGATGTCTTTGCGGATGTCCCACGACTTGCCCTGCTGCAGTTTGTCTTCCGCAAACTGCGTGAGCCAGCGGGTGAGCTGGGGATTGTCGCCTACCTCCAGCAGCATGCGGTCGATGATTTCGTCCAGCACCTTTTCCTGGTCGAGCTCCAACGTAACGCCGCCCTGAATGCCCACTTCCCGGGCAAAGGCTCTCAGCACCCGTTGGAAGAACTTGTCGATGGTGCTGACATTGAAATGGCTATAGTCGTGCAGGATGGCGGTGAGGCTGTCGTCGGCTTTTTTACTCAGCTGCTGATCTGTGATGCCCAGTGCGTCCCTGATCTCTGCCCGCAGTCCCTTGCCCTCTCCTTTGCGCAGCATGTCGAGGTTTTGAATGATGCGGGCCTTCATTTCGGCAGTGGCCTTGTTGGTAAAAGTCACTGCCAGGATGTGGCGGAAGTAACTCGGAAACTGCAGCGCCAGCAGGATGTACTCCCGGGCCAGCGTATACGTTTTGCCCGACCCGGCGGAGGAGCGGTAGATGATGAAGGATTTGGGGGATTCGGGTTGGGGAGTCATTGGGGTAAATATAGGTCGGCGAAGCAGGAATATGAAACCAACAGTGGGCTCTCCCGCAAGTTTAGGAAAGCGTAACTTGTGGATTCCCCAAGTCAAGCTTTCAGCTTGCTTTTCGCTCATTACTATATAAACAAAATCGGCAATAGTCCTTTCCCTCCCGCATAGTCGATAGCACTGCTGTATTTGTATTCCTGTGGTTCCCAGCAAAAACCCTCCTTTACCGGATTTTGATGGATATAGTCTAGCTTTTGATCCATCATGTCATTTGTTGGCAACTCAATTGGATGACTAGCCTGACGGTTCGCCGTTGCGATGCCAGAACTGATAAGTCTCATTATTAGAGTTTTTCTTACCTGCTCTCTCCAGCATCCATAGTATCCATTCATGCCTACTCTCTTGAGGGTTATCTGAAATGGCTTTAGTTATTTCTTTAGAAGTATGTCGCTTGTGATCTCTCAAGATGTATTCAATCTTATCCTGCTTTGTACCAATGATCAAGTGCACATGACTTGTCATAATGCACCAGGCATATATTTCAAGCCCTTTATTCTCTATGCAGTACTTGAGGCTGTCGATAACAATATCTTTGTAAACAGGCCTGATTAACACGTCAATCCAATTGACAGTGGCATAGCTGACAAAATAAAGCTTTGACTGATCCCTGATTTTATAGTTGCGGCTCATACAATTTAAATGTATAGCTAAAATATCGTACCAGTCTCTTGAAATCAAGGAAGAAGTCTTTCAAACAACTATTGTAAAAGAAGCTGAAAGCTTAACAGATAAATGCCACAAGTTACGCTCTCGCAAAACTTGCGGCAGGGAGGGGTAAACATATGCTTAGATAGGGAAAAGGGCTAAAAGCAGTCATATATCACCTTATCTATTTCCACACTTGAAATGAACGCCTTATCAAATATTTTGGTGAGATACCCATTATCATCATACTCTGCACCATATTGTAGTTCACTTGGAGGGCTTGTGTATGTAAAAGGGTCCGTATAGGATCTGGACTGTCTCAGGTAATTGTTAGCGCTTGGGAACCGATCTACCAGGAAGGTGAAATATTGAACCAATTCAGGCGAATCTGCATAGAACTGAGGAGTATCGTCATAATCAAAGAGTTCTCTGGCAAGTACTTCTTTGGATCCACCAAACCCATCTGGCGAAATATAGAATACCCTGTCAATATTATTATCAGAATTATATTCATATCGGTAGCCAATTATATTCCCGCCCCTTCTAACGGCCATTTCCAGCCTTCCTTCGACGTCGTAAGTAAACTCTTTTTCAAATACAGTACCCAATAGGGCTTCCCCCGTTTCTGTAATCTGCTTAAGTCTTCCGTCTGAAGCATAAACATATTCATAGGTTCTTGGGGCACCAGCAACCTTGGTACGCCGTTCTACTTTGGATACTCTGTTTTGAGAGTCGTACTCCAAACTATCCTTCTTCTCTAAGCTTCCATTTGATCGGTAATATGTAACAGATTGCAGCCTATTGTTGTCTGAATATTCGAACGTCAATCCGGACAGAACCAATGTGGCACTTTGCGGAAGGCAGGTTGAGATTTGTTCCTCTGGGATTGCGTCATCAGAATCTGAGGAGCCGCAAAATGTGAATAAGATAAGTAGTGGTAGGTATGTAAACTTTCGACGCATTTAAGGAAATATTTTTAGTGCAATAAAAGAAAATTCAGTTACAAATATGCAATCAGTTATCTCTTTGAAAGACAAATAAAATACTAATCAGTAGCAAAAAGAACAGTATTCGCAACTTCCTTAATAGTATCGCCCAACAGATATGCTCAGGGTGCTGGATTGGTTCACCATTGCTGTAGTTGGTACCGAGACCAAGGTACATACTATCTCACCACCCTTTTCCATCCTGCTTTAGACCTTTTCCAATGCGCCACCCGCCACCGGCAAATACACCCTAAACGTGGTCCCCACCCCCTCCTCGCTTTCCACTTCAATGCGGCCCTTGTTCATGTCTACAAACTCTTTGACAAGGTTGAGGCCAAGGCCCACTCCTTTTTCGCCGCCAGTTCCCCAATGGCTGCGGCCTGCATCAAAACCAAACAGCGTCTCCATTTTCTCAGCCGGGATGCCGATGCCGGAGTCCGAAACAGCAATAACGCTTTCCTTTCCTTCTAAGCCCAGTGATAGTCCCACCGTGCCTCCTTTTTTGGTAAACTTCAGTGCGTTATTGAACAGGTTTCTGATGATGGTGGACACACTGTTTTTGTCGGCAAACACATTGACGGTGCCAGGTAAGTCGCTGGTGAGGGTGATTTGCTTGGAGACAGCCATATTTTCGATCATGCTCAAATTCTCCTGACATAGTCGGGTAAGATCAAGCTCTTCGGGTTTATTGGGAAATTTCCCCTGCTGGCTCATGGCCCAGTGCAGCAGATTATCGAGCAGGGCAGATAACTCGATGGCAGACTTATCAAGCATTTGGCTGATCTCAACAAGGTCGCTGGTGTCGCCACTTTCGAGGCTAAGCTCAATGAGTCGTACAAAGCCATGAAAATTACCAACGGGCCCCCGGATGTCGTGTGAAATAATCGAGAAGAATTTGTCTTTCGTATTATTCAACTCTTCAAGCCGATCCCGCTGAGAGGCAATAATTCTCCTTCTTTCCCTTGATATTTTAATGGCCCGGTTCCGAAGCTTGTACAGTCTGAACAGTACGTACACCAGAATAACAACCAGCACCAGCACAATGGCAATAGCTATGAGAATGATCCGCTGGTTTCGGGCCTGAGCTTGCAATAGGTCCACCTCAATTTGCTTCTGCCCTACCTCGAACTCGGTCCGAAGATCGGCCATTTCCTGAATCACATCTTCGTTTTTTATGCTATCCCGGTAGGTGATGTATTGATGCAAATAAGTATAGGCCTTTTCGTGGTCACTCATCTCACGGTAGAGCTCCGAAAGCCTGAGGCTGGCATCACGAACTCTTTCCTGAAGACCATCCGCTTCAGCGTACCGCAGTGCTTCATGCAACAATTTCTCTGCACTTTTGAAGTCCTTTTTTTGTAGATAAATGTCCGCCATCTCAGTTTGGAACTCCGTAATGGCATATGAATCACTCAGTCCTATGAGTATTTGAATGGCTTCAGCCAGGAACTGTTCAGCCTTTTCAGCAGCGCCTGTCCTGGCATAAACAAGCCCGGAATTTCCCAGATTGTAAGCCTTCCCTACCAGAAAATTCTTTCGTTCATAAATCTGACCAGACTCGTCGAAGAAGAAAAGTGCACTGTCGTAGTTGGCTACCCGGTAGTATTCATAGCCGGTATTGAGCAAGGCAGCTGCCAGGGTAAGCGAGTCGCCGGAATCTCTAAGTATGCCAACAGCTTTCCTTTTGTATTTGATCCCTTTTACATGGTCGCCCATATCACCATAAACACCCGCAATGGACAAAAAAGCCCCACCTACTCCAGTCTGATAATTGCCCTTCTGGGCCATTTCGACACTTTTGAAATACTCAGCAATAGCCAGATCAAAGTCGCCCTGAAACTTCAGCGCATTACCCTTTTGTAAATGCCCTCTATGCAACCAAACGTAGCTGGAATGCTTTGTGGCAAGCTCAATCAGCTGCTCTGCGTACTCAAGCATCTCGCCTGGCCTGGTCGACTGGAAGGCAATGCGTCGCAAAATTTCAAATTTGGCTGAGTCGGGCACATCGGTGGTTTCCAACACCTGAATAAGACTATCGGCTTCGTGTTGATCCTGGGCAGAAGTGTCGGCACAAAAAAAGAGGTGGAGACCCGCAGCACATAAGCAGGCCCTCCAAATCGCAAACTGTTTCCACATTTTTCAGGTATTCACCTTAATATCTGGATCCAGGGTATAGGTATTTCCATTCGCCTTAAAGCCGATAGTGTAACTTTCTGATTTTCCTGGCTTATCTCCAACTGTACCTGCCCAATTTGGACTTGAAGGAAGCGAATTGAATACACCAACAGCGCCCCCCAGATAGGCAAATGAGCTGATCGCTACTGCTGAAGTGTTGTTTTTCGAAGAAATATGAAATATGACGGTGTCGCCTGGATTTGCATGCACGGTAAAATCGGTACTCGACCCGGTGTCGGCATCAAGGCATGAGTCGTAAAGCAAACAGGCGGCGGCAGGTGACTTTGATGGATCTGATGGCAATGCATCTGTATCCACCACCAATGTGACGTGAATAGTTGACATAAGATTAGGCAGTATTGAAATGGTTAGAAATTAATTAATGCTCTTTAAAACACGCTGGTGAAAGAGATTCTTAAATCTCTAAATAAAAAAATAGAAATCAATATTAAATTCCCGGTAATGCCTAACTGACCCGATTTACATTCTGTTTCCAAAAACAAAACCATTGAAGTCCAATTTATTATCTTTCGTTTGTCGTTGACAAAACCGACACCCGATGGCACCACCTAAAGCACAAAACATCGACGAGTACATTTCAAACGCCCCGGAAGCGCTTCGGGAACGACTGTTCCAACTACACGATTGCATAGCTGCCGTAGCTCCTGCGGCCGAGCAAGGCATCAAATGGCGTATGCCAGCCTATACCACCAAGAGGATTCTAGTCACCTGGGCTGCATTCAAAAAACATATTGGGTTCTATCCAACACCCTCCGTGGTCGCCGCTTTCGCCAACGAGCTGAAGCCTTACAAAACTGCTGAAGGCTCCGTGCAATTTCCACACGGTCAGGAGTTGCCTCTTCACCTGATCAGCAAAATGACCAGGCTGAGAGTAAAAGAATGTGAGGAAGAAGATGCTAAATGGAAGGTGTAGTCGTCACGCTGAAAACGTCAGCCCATGGATCAGCATCTTGCTTTTCTGGCTAAAATGAAGTAGCAATGATAGAATGAAGGTTCAAATCAAAGTGGAAAGTCGGGCATCTGCAATTTTTTGATGTACGGATGTTCATACAGACCGATATTTAATATATTAGGGTAAAAAACCTACGTCATATGAAAAGATTTACCCTACTTGCCGGAGTTCTCCTGCTGTTTGCAGCTTCAGGAATGGCTCAGGAAAAAGAACCTACAAAAATCCTGCTGGTGCCCGAGGCTGATGCTGGAAAAACATTGGCCTTCACTCTTGAAGCGATGTCGGTGATTGAAGCAAAATGTTTGGGCTGCCATTCTCCTTCAGGAAAAAGCGATAAGGCCAAAGAGAAGCTACAATGGGAAAAACTACAAACCCTGAGTGGTGCTGATGCCATGGCGATGCTCGATGAAATTTTAGAAGTGCTCGACAAAGGAGAAATGCCTCCTGCCAAAATGGTGGAGAAGTATCCAAATATGAAACTGACTGAAGAAGAGTCAGCCAAGTTGCACAAATGGGCGGAAGCTTCGCTCGCTAAATTGGAATAAACATTGATTAAGAAAATAGTCTTAGGCATTGGAGTCCTCTTTGTAGGACTCCAGTTTTTCAGAGGTACGCCACCTGAGGTGACTGCCGAAAATCCAGATGACCTGCTTGCTACTTCGCAAATTTCGTCGGAAGTGAGTTCACTTTTCAGGACTGCGTGTTACGACTGCCATTCTAACGAGACCCGGTACCCGTGGTATTCTTATATCACGCCAGTTTCCTGGTTCGTTTTCGACCATATTAATCATGGTAGAGAAGAAGTTAATTTTTCGGAATGGGCGAGTCTTAGAAAGAGTAAAAAAGTGAGAATACTCAAAGACCTTACTGAAGAGGTGGGCGAGGGAAAAATGCCACTGGAATCGTACACGATCATGCATGGCGATGCACAATTGTCCAAAGAGCAAAGGGACTTGCTCGTTAACTGGGCGGAGGGCTTTTCGGCAGAAGTGATGAAGGAATAAATGGTGTCTACCACCTTACCTTCTTAAATTCCCAGTCAGGAATCACCTTTCTCATCTCCACCAGATCGTCACGCCTAGTTAAGCCGCATTTCAAATAGTTTTGGTGAAGCTTTTTCAGCGCCTCCTGGTCTATTTCTACACCTAGTCCAGGGCCGGTGGGCACCTGCACAGCACCCCCTTCGAACTGCATTCGCCCACCTGCGATTACCTCCTCCGACTGCCACGGATAGTGGGTGTCCAATGCGTAAGGAACCTCCGGCAGGGCAGCGCCCAGATGTACCATGGCCGCCAGGGAAATACCCAAATGGCTATTGGAATGCATGGACAACTTGCGTCCGAATGTCTGGCAAAGTTTAGCCAGTTCCATCGAGCTGCGCAGCCCTCCCCAAAAATGGTGGTCGCTAAGGATGATGTCTTCAGACCCCATAGCAATGCTGCCAGGAATGTCCTCAAAGCTGGTCGTGCACATATTGGTGGCCAGCGGCATTTTCAACGCCTTTCGGGCTTTGGCCATATCTTCCTGTCCACGAACTGGGTCTTCAAAATACTCAAGGATACCCTCCATCATTTTACCATATTCGATGGCCGTCTCGAGTTTCCAAATGGCGTTGGGATCAAGACGCAGGGGCACATCCGGGCCGAAATATTCATAAAGCGCTTGCATAGCAGCCACCTCTTCCATAGGCGGAAAGGCACCTCCCTTAAGTTTGATTGACTTAAACCCAAATTCTTTTACCATGGCAATTGCCTGAGCAACGATACCGTCCGGCGTGGTAGCTTCTACTTGCCTGGCAGCATCCCAACCTGTAGCTTTGGGGTCAGTACCAAACGCTAGTTCACCGCCAGCTCCCTCATATTTATAAAAAAGGTAGGCCGCAAATGGCACCCGATCTCTTCTTTTCCCTCCCAAAAGATCAACAACTGACCTACCAAGCACCTTGCCTTGAATATCAAGGCAGGCCACCTCAATGGCACTGAATACATGCACAATCTTGCGCTGATCCCACGGAGCGTCGCCACGCTCTGAGGTGGTTTCCTCATCAAAATGGCTTTCTATGGCGTCTCTTATCTGGTTGAGTTGAAAGGCGTCCTTCCCAACGATAAGCTCTCTTGCTTTCTCAAGCGCCTCGTTAGTATCGGTGGTACCGGGAATCTCGCTGATGCCAATAATGTTGTCGTCGGTAACAATCTCCACTATCGTTCTGAGCGCATAGGGAGCATGCAACCCAGCGGCGTTAAGTAGCGGCGGGTCGACTGTGGCAATGGGGGTGATTATAATGTCTTTGATGATGGGGCCTTTCATGGGAGTAATCAGAGAATAGTTATTGGTAATATGTTTTGAGTCAGATAGCTGTTATTGACCATCCCCAAATACGGTTGACCAATTTGTCTAACTTATCTCTATCGGACAAGCCGGTTTAGTTGATATTCGGACAATCAGATCGTGACACGCTCAGATGGTCAAACAGCACACCGGAGATAACGCAGGTACGACAGTGCCGACATGAGCGTCGGGATGTATCACAATAGGCAAGTTAAGTTAGCCGTTGCTCGTTTGCTTCAACACGCCATGGATCGCACCTATCACTTTTTGTTTTTGCTGTAGGCTAAGATTGGAGCCAGAAGGAAGACAAAGTCCTTCTTTGAATATCCGCTCCGAAACCCCATTCAGGTATTTCGGCGCCTCGTTATACACCGGCTGCATGTGCATGGGCTTCCAGGTCGGGCGGCATTCTATATTCTGTTTTTCAAGCGCCAATCTAATGTCTTCCCTGGTGACTTTACCTGCTTTTTCAGGATTAACCAATATCGTTGTCAACCACCTGTTTGAAAAATGCCCCGGGAGCTCAGAAAGAAATGAAACACCCCCATACCCTGACAGTTCTTCCTTGTAAAAGTCGTAGTTGGCCCTTCGTTGCTGCACCCTTTCCTCTAACACCTCTAACTGGCCTCGGCCAATGCTAGCGCAGATATTGCTCATGCGATAATTGTACCCCACCTCGGTGTGCTCATAATGGGCGGCTGGCTGACGTGCCTGAGTGGCCAGGTAGGTGGCTTTCTCCACCCACTTCTTTTGAGGGGACAGCAATGCTCCACCGCCAGATGTGGTGATGATTTTGTTGCCATTGAAGGACAAAACGCTGACGTCGCCCAGGCTGCCGGCAGGGCGGCCTTTGTAGGTAGCACCAAGTGCTTCGGCAGCATCTTCTATAAGGAAAATATTGTATTTGTCTGCCACTTGTCTGATCTCATCCCCTTTGGCCGGCATGCCATACAGGTGCACATAAATGATGGCTTTGGGTTTCTTTCCTTTCTTAAGCCTGTCTACTATTGCTTCCTCCAATAATACAGGATTCATGTTCCAGGTGTCCGGCTCACTATCCACAAATACGGGCATGGCACCCTGATAGAGAATAGGGTTTGACGTGCCGCAAAATGTAAAAGACTGGCAAATCACTTCGTCACCACGTTCCACGCCAGCGATAATCAATGCCAGATGGACACCAGCCGTACCGGAGCTAATAGCCGCCGCCGGCACACCCACCAGCCTTTGCAGTGCTCCCTCAAAGGCATTCACGTGAGGGCCTACGGGGGCAATCCAGTTAGAATCAAAAGCTTCCTTGATATAGTCCAATTCGTTGGCTCCCATATGAGGAGAGGATAACCAGATTTTTTCAGAGGGATTCGACATGCGGGTTGGAAAACGGATTATTTCAAAAAATAAATCAAAGTTAGTAATTGTTTTGAAAGGAGGAAGAAAGAAAACAGGATACATCAGCCAAAAAGTAGAAGAAAAAGCATGAAGTGACCTTTTGGGCGGCATCCTTGAGAATTTAATTATTTCAACTCCTTACAACCAACATCGGCCTACCGCCTCTCCTCCAACATGTTATTCCCATGGGAGTCAACGGAATGCCCCGGCATGATGTATCAGTATTTCTTGCTATGTTCAAAGGGAGTTATAAGAATAGCATTACCTACGAACCACACCCCTAAGCCGGGCATCTGTGTCAAGTTAACGATCTCATCATCTTACTCCATTTTGGCCTCTCACCTCCTATGCCATGAAGTTGTGGCTCGGCCGCAGTTGGACTTAAGAAAGGAGTGCAGTAGGGCGTGGTGCACACAGCGGTAGCTGGTGGCGACACATGCGGGGTGGTCGAAAGTAAGTTGACCGCAGAGGGAGCAAAGGGATTAACGGCCTCCGGGGAAGAATGCTTCGGGGGACTAGGAATTGAGAAGGTTGGAGACCGGCGTAGGAAGACGGGAGTCGGGAGTCGGGAGACGGGAGTAGGACGACCGGAGGCTGGAGATCGAAGACCGAAGGAAGGCGTCGGTACGGCGAGGGGCATTTGTGTTGGGGCCTTCAGAAGCCGCAAGGGCTAGTTTTTTGCTAAAGATCCGGAGAGAGTGACCCGCCTTCGCCGGAGGTTTCGGCGTGGAAACCCTGCTAAGCCAATGGTTATGGCGGGTAACCCGCCTTCGCTAAAGTTTCGGCGGGTAAAAAAAAATCCCGCTGACGTCAGCGGGATTCAGGTAACCATGGTTAGACACTTTAAGTACTTCATGCAGCTTGACCTGGTTCAACATCGGTGGGCAAAACGAGCTTGTCGTTTTCCACCTTTACAAACTTCACTAAAGAAATTTGGTCTTTCAGCTCATTGCCAGGGGTAAACAGAATCCTGGTATTTCGGATGCTGTATACATTCACCTCCTCAGGCAACAAATGCCCGGTACTGCTGATACCGATACTGAACTTACCCAGCGGTCCCAGTTCGATAGGTCTGCCATCGAGCAGGTATTCCGGGATGAGCTGAAGGAAGGTTTCGATCACCGCATATACATCGGCCATGTTCACAGTGCTTCGTGCCCATATCGCTTTGATGAACTGACGCATCTGAACCTGACGGTCTCTCTCGATGGCAGCATAGTACTTGAATTGTCCACCTCCGACCACTCCAGGCTCGGCACGGCGAACTGTTTTAAATTGAATTGACATAATTGAAAATTATTTAAAATGTGAAAAGAAAATTTAAGTTTGAACCGGCACCGGGCGCCCTGTAACCAGCTCGGTGAGGAGTGCATTGCTCTTCAAATGAGGCCTCAAAAAGAAGGAGAATTTACTCTTCGTGTACAGTAAAAAACATTTCAATATTGATGCCAAAAAATTCATTTAGTGATAAAATCGGATAAAAAATTTAATTTATTTTCATGTCATCTATTCTGCACATGTAGATTGCTATACTTTTTGTTGAAAACAGGCTAATAAAGGCATTAAATTCATATCAATCGATTGAAGTGAGCCAGAAAATTCAAAAGAATAGTTTATCAAAACCGGATACATAGACAAAATAAGATGTCTACTCCTTCAATAATTGAATTAATTAATTTTGTAAAGATTGAGTGGGTGACTACAGTAGTATCGTGGGGATTGGGAGGGCAGTGGTGCCCACAGCGATAGCTGGTGGCAACACATACAGGGTGACGGGAAGGTTAACACCCCACCCCTAAGCCGGGCACCCCTAAGCCACCCCCCAACCCTCTCCTAAGAAGAGAGGGGGTTGCATCCGTGTCAAGTTAGTGACTCATTCTCTTACGACTATTCTGGCTTCGCACTAATCTCTTCATGAAGCTTACAACACTACAGAGGAGCACAGAGAACACAGGAGCGCAACGGGGGCAAACTAAGCTCTTTGCCGGCCGAACTTTCGAGCTTGCTGCATTGCGTGAAGTGATTAAAAAAAACCTCAAAATGAGGCCGAAAATGAGCGGATTGAAAAAGATAGCTATAATTGATGTCAAACATAGCTATAATTGACCTGAAACATAGCTATAAATGGAGGCAAACATAGCTATGTTTGGGATGAAACATAGCTACAATTGAAGTGGATTATAGCTATGATTTCAGAAGTTGGTAAAAATGACAGAAAATAACGCTGAGATAGACAACCCTCCTACGCTAAAGCATCGATGGATAGGTGGTTCGGACTTTCGGATGGTTCAGATGGCAGGACGGTTCGGACTTTCGGATGGTTCCGACTGTCCGACTGTCCGAAAGTCTGATTGTCTGATTGTCTGATTGTCTGAATATCCGAACCGTCCGAATATCTACAGCAGTACCCACTTCGCCCATAATATGCCGAGGTACTCGTGCATCACAAGTTCGGTTTTTCTGAGGCTGGCGGTGGAGGGTAAAAAATCAAATAGTCTTAATCGGATTTCTGTTTTGATGTGGTGATTGGTGGGGGCGGCAATGGGTTGCAGGCCTCTGCCCTCGAAAAGTATCATGGCACGGGGCATGTGAATGGCGTCGGTGGCTATGACTACCCTACAGCTTTTGCCAAAGCGAGCTACACATTTTCCAGCTTCTTCCCAGGTATTGAGGGCTCCTCTGATTTGCAACGTATCCGATGGTGAAACACCCAGGGCAAGAGCTCCTTCGGCAATGGCTTGGGCCTGGCTGATTGGTTGTGTGACCTGACCTGCTGAGCCAGCTACTTTGGCATTAGGCAATGCTTGATAAATGCGAACAGCCTCAACAAGTCTGCCCAAAGTGGTTGTGCTCAACCGGTTCAACGGAGGTAGCTTTTCGGCGTAGTCGTATCCAGCTCCCAGCACAATAATAGGTATTGGTTGATCCGATAGGGGCAGCTGACCTGGATCACATACCGGGTAGCGGCTTTCAAGCTTACCTATCAGGTAGTTGGGAACGAGACATGTAGAAGCCCCAAAAAAAAGACTCGCTGACAGAAAAAAGCTTACCCTGGCACTCTTCTTCTTACCATTAGAACGAAAAAAAACTCCGAGAAGCAGGAGTAGAATAGAGATAAAGACGGGGTGGATGAAATAGGTAAGAAGGGACGTCATTTCTCAGAAGAATTTTTTGGTATCGCAATCACACGCTCCTTCTGACGGAAAAATACCACTGTATCGTCGTCTACGTCTTTATCAACAACCATCCCGGCAGCGATCTTGTTTCTGTCTCCTATTGTTATGCCTGGAATGGTTGCGCTATTGATACCGAAAAGGTTTTCATTGCCTACTTTGGTGAAGCCAGACAATGAGACATTAGGGCAAATAAAATTATAACGCCCCAGCTCAGAATCGTGGCCAATGCTGCAACGTGCATTGAGCAGGGTAAAGTCTCCGATCTTTACATTAGGCCCAATGTTGACATTTGGTGCAACCACAACTCCCTGCCCGATTAAAGCACTTTTTGAGACATAAGTACCGGGGTGAATCACCGTAGCAAACCTAGCGCCAACAGCAACAAATTTCTCGATTATAGGGCGCCGGTAGGTCAGGTTGGCGATTCCCATTATGTACGACGCTTCATCTAGTGTCTTGTGGTTGCTAATGGCACCCAAGAACGGAGCTGAAAAGGAATACCTGGCGTAACTATCCGGGTTGTCATCCAGAAAACCAACAATCTCCCATTCAGTGGATGTTAGGGCCTGATTAGCATACTGAATATACTCATCTATCTCGGCCGCATGACCACCTGCTCCGATCACGATTATTCTAGTTTGTTTGTGTGACATAAACTTTGCATTTCAGCAAACCATTCAAACACAAGGGATTTATGACAGCCTGCACTTTTTTTACTTGCCTGATAATAGCAGTTGAATTGATATTCGTCGGGCATTGGTTACTTTGCGGTATACCCCCCATCGACCACGAGGTTTGTCCCTGTTATCCATCTGGCACTGTCCGACAAAAGGAAAACGCACGAATAAGCCACATCTTCGGGTTTTCCCAGCCCAAGCGGAAAGTTCTGCTTTCGCTTTTCCTGTTCTTCAGGGCCTAAACTTTGAAGGTACTTCAAGATCATTGGCGTCAACACCGTACCAGGAGAAATACAGTTAACATTGATATTTTTATTGGCTAGTTCGATCGCCATTGATTTTACAGCAGAAATAAGAGCTCCTTTTGATGCGGAGTATCCTACAAGACCTGCTCTTCCAATCATAGATGTAATGGAAGAAATGAAAACAAAGCTTGCATGATTTGAAACATACTTCTTTTTCGAGAATATTCCTGCGAGCTCCAATCCACCAACCACGTTCAACTTATATAATTCAATGAAGTCAGCAGATTTCATTGAGACAAGAGGAATTGTTTTTTCGATGCCAGCTGCGTGGACAAAACCATCAATACGAGTTTTGTTCCCAATGTATCGGTCGATGACTCCTCTGAATTCTTTCAAATCGCCCGACAGGTCAAGGATGCAATAACTATGTAGATTATCTGGATTTTGCTTGCTAATTTCTTTCAATTCTTCCATTAGCAATTCTAATTTTTGCTTATTTCTTCCTAAAGCAATAATCTGCGCCCCTTGTTTTGCACATTCAAAAGCACAAGCTCGCCCAATGCCCGATGAGGCGCCCGTTACGACAATGGTCTTATTTGTTAGCAGAAATGGATGCATTGCCATCAAACTGCAGAATATCCTCCATCAATTATCAAATTAGAGCCAGTTATCCATCGACTTGCATCAGACAGGAGGAAGGCACAAGAATTAGCAACATCTTCAGGAGCCCCTAAGCCGAGTGGATGAGCATTCTTTATTTTTTCAAATGCCATTTGATCCTTGCTATAAGATGCATTACTTAACATTGGCGTTACGACGACCCCTGGCGAAACAGCATTGACTCTAATATTTCGAGCCGCCAATTCAATAGAAAGTGACCTCACCCCCGATATCAGGGCACCTTTTGTCATTCCGTACAACGACTTTCCGGAGTCACCCACCACACCAATGATGGAAGCTATAAAAATGATACTGCCCTTGTTTGGTGACATGAAATATCTCTTCGTAACAATTCTGGTTAGATTTATGGCCCCAAAGACATTAACCGAAAAAAAATCTTCCATTTTAGCATTCGTGACTGATCTTAGCGGTATAGTAGTCGCAATGCCGGCCGAATTAACAAGGCCATGCACTTTACCTAGTTTCTTAACTGATAATTCGACTACTGTTTCCATTTCTTCACTCTTTAGCAAGTCCAAACAAAAAAATTGATGCTCCTTTTTTCGTTCCAATTGCGAAAGCGTGTCATTCAAGCGCTCCTCACTTTTGCCTAGTAACGTGAGATTCGCACCGAGCCTGCTGAATGCAATCGCACATTGACGCCCGATACCTGACGAAGCGCCTGTTACAATTATATGTTCGTTTGTTAAAAGAAACGGAGAATCCATGGTAGACTGGGTTCAAATATATTTTGGCATTGAAGAATAAGCGAGCAGTCCTTGAAGTTCCCTATTGACAAACAGCCCTCTTATCAAGATTGCGGACTGAATCTAGGTGTGAACACAAGATTACTTTAATATATGATGTTAAATGTCTATAGTTCTACCATGTCACTTATTTGACAATCCCTCATTTCGAGAATAGCAGAGGCCCATGACATACCGACACCGAATCCACATAAAAGCACATTATTCGACTCTCTTAGTTGCAATTTCAGTTTATCAACTATAGTCAATGGAATAGACACAGATGAAGTATTCCCGAACCGCTCCAAAGAGGTAGGAACTTTGTGCACAGGAATTTTTAGTTTTTTTACCAGATAGTTGTTCATATAACTATTAGCCTGGTGAAAAATATAATAATCCAGCGAATGTAAATCTGTTTCAGCATATTCCGACAATCTCCGAAGATCCTTCGGGATTTCATCAATTACAAAATTGAATACATCCGCACCATTCATGTAACCATGCTCCTCGCTTCTTACGTTTCCGAAATCATCCACCATGCGGCTAGCCACTGTGTCTACCGAGCTTGGTTTGCGATAGCCTCCGGCGTCTATTTTTATCAAATTCTCTCGACTTCCATCTGAATTTAGAGAAAAATAACTGTCTCCAAATTTTTTATTTCGTTCAAGAACAGCCGCAACACCGCCGTCTCCAAATAAATACGCAACTTTTCTGTCGTTTTCAGAATACACCCTTGACCGGGTTTCACCATCCAACAGCAACACCTTGCGAAAACCACCTTGCTGAAGAAAAGAAAAAGCTATTGACAGACCATATACAAATGCTGAACATCCTAAGTTGACGTCAAATGCAGCAGTTTGCTTTGAAAGCCCTAACCTGTTTTGCAAAAGAACTGACGTTGCGGGCATTCTATAGTCGGGGGTCTGAGAAATAAATAAGACAAGATCTATTTCAGACCGGTCAATAGATAAATCTGCCAGTAGTTTTTCTGCTGCTGCGAAGCAAAGGTCAGAGGCACACATTCCCGGGGGTGCAAAACGCCTCTCAAATATCCCTGTTTTGCTGACAATATCATGTGCCGCCTCCTTCCCAAAGAGGCCATTTTGGTAGCCCAGGTTATCAATTGTATTTGCTGGTACTGCTGCAGACAACCCTGAAATACCTATCCCATTAAAACTTAGTAGTGACATAGTAAAAGCATCTTTTAAATTTTCAACGGCGCATAATTGTCAGACTATTACAATAATTAACTTGTCACAATTCAATACTTGGGAGGTTAAACCATTCTCTTTTTAACTTCAACCATTAGTTCTCCAACTGTGCTTAGTTTGTTAAACTCGGCCTGTTCAATGACGACACCAAATTCCTCATCAAGAATTGCTATTAGAGATAGATGACCTAACGAATCCCATTCTTCATAGTCTCGAAAGGTATCTGTGAGGTCGATTGTCCTATCTTCCAATTCTAACGCCTCTTTGAAAGCTTTGATAAATTTTTCTTCCATTTTTCTTCTTTTAAATGTGTTTTAATTCATATTTCAATAACCGGCGGACACACAATTTTATTTGTTTCCAAAATCACAGAAGCCCATGACAATCCTACCCCAAATCCGCATGCAACAATGACGTTGTGTCGGAGTCTGAGTGGATCGCACAGTTGCGAAACCATCGTTAAAGGAATAGATGACGATGAAGTATTTCCATACTCTGGAAGTGAATACGGCACCTTTTCCGGTTCAATTTTAAGCTTCTTTCTAATTTTTTCGTTCATCATTTTATTAGCCTGATGCAAAACGAGATAGTCGACGGCGTCAATCTTGATGTCAAAATACTCTAATACGCTGGAAATACTTTTTGGCGCTTTAGTTATTCCAAACGTAAAAACGCCGGGCCCATCCAGAATGCTTTGAAGGCTATTTCTGACAATACCAGGCTCAATCTCGTGTTCAACCAAAGAATCCCTGGAGAAAAAATTCCTGAAGCCACCATCAGGAATCATTATAGCTTTGTGACTACTTCCATCGGTGGCAGCATGAATCTTCAACCCGATGCTCCCCTCTTCATACTGAACGGCAGTTGCAGTGCCGGCATCGCCGAAAAGTGGGTATGTACTTTTGTCCTTTGGAGATTTGGTTATGGTTGTGGTATCGCCAACTAACAGTAGACCCTTTTTCATGTTGACACTGGAAGAAAGCAGTGATGCAATCGTAGATAATCCATATACCCAGCCAGAGCAGCCAAGGGATATATCCATTGCGTAACACTCTTGGCTAAGTCCCAGCCTGTTTTGAAGAATACAGGCAGTGGCTGGAAAAATGTAGTCCGGAGTTTGTGATACAAATATCAGAAAACCTATCTCACTTCTTTCCCACCCGATTTCGGCCAAGAGAGTCTCTGCCGCTTGAAAACAAAGGTCTGAAGCGCATAAATCGCTTCCTTTAACTGTGTGCCGTTTCAATATGCCTGTCGCCTGAATAAACTTGTTCCTATCATCCTCTGTCTCAAACAAAGTGAGCTCTCGGTTATCTTCGACTTTTTTTGGAACGCAAGCAGCCATACCTTTGACGGCAATGTTAGGGATATATTGAAAAGCCATATTCGATACTTAATGTTATTTACTAAAATACAATCCGTTTCGCCGGGTTCCCTAAATACAATGCATCATTCTTTGTGTTCCGCATGATAACGCTCCCGGCACCTACTCTAGTTCTGTTTCCTATTTTCAATCCCTGAAGAACGGTAGATTGAACGCCGAAAAAGTTAGCATTGCCAATGGTAGTTTCGCCTGAAATGCGGGAAGAAGGGCCAATTACGTTGTAGTCTCCCGTCACGACGTCGTGACCCAGCGAAACCATGCTGTTCAGCAAATTAAAGTTGCCAATTGCAACATCGCAGCTTATGCGGCAACTGAAGAAGATAACATTGCCCTTCCCAATCTTCATCGACGCTTTGTCAAGAAATAGAACATTAGGTGCAATTAGGTTTGGAAAATACACAAGCTGATTATCAATTTTCCCAGACAAATCTTCTATTACCGTAGGGCTGGCCACTGAAATGACAATTGCCAGTTCTTCTGAATAACTATTTAAGTCTTGAATTCCTCCCAGTACTGCCCCAAATTTGTTCTTGTAACCCTTCGGAAGTCCATCATCAAAAAATCCGATGAAATCCCACGTTAGAAACTCACTGTTGATATGATTGATCAAACAAGCAATTTCTTTTCCGAACCCGCCTGCACCGTAGATTGCTATCTTCCTCAATTTGTTATTCTATTTTGCCCTATTTCCCTTAAATGCTTCCATTGTAACATCCTTTGCTGAGTTGATTCCTTCCTTCATGAAGACCTTTTTGATAGTAAGAAAAAGAATTTTCATATCAAGGCTCAAGGAAACATTATCAACATAATACAAATCAAAAGCGAATCGTTGTTCCCAAGAAATAGTATTTCTTCCATTTACCTGCGCCCATCCAGTGATTCCAGGCCTAACGTCATGACGACGTGCTTGCTGGTCATCATAAAGTGGCAAGTATTGCATCAAAAGAGGCCTCGGCCCGACTAGGCTCATCTCACCTTTCAAAACGTTAAATAATTGAGGGATTTCATCTAAGGATGTTGACCGTACAAGCCTCCCCACTCTGGTTATTCTTTCACTATCTTTAAGCAGATTACCCATGGAATCACGCTTGTCGTTCATGGTCTTAAACTTAATCACTCGGAAAAGCACCCCATTTTTTCCAGGCCTATTCTGAAAAAAAAAAGGCTTGCCTCTATTCGAAATTACAAGTATCACCGAAAGTGAGACGAGCACTGGCGACACTAACACAAGTAAGGTGGTGGCCACACTAAAATCTAATAGTCTCTTAAACAAAAAAACGTACATAGTAACTTTTAAACTAAGGTCTTTTTACCGGTTGTGACAAACAATGGACGGCCATTTACAGTTTCCGCAAGGTGATTCAAGGCTTAAGCGAGAATCTAAGCTGAATACCATGCGGCAATGTCTGATGCATTATTTGGAGTGTACTTTTTCGAGGCGTCTAATGCATTCTTTGAAAGCTGGTCTTTCAACACGTTGTCCAGCATCAATTTTCTAATAAATGAAACAATTTGATCCAAGTGAGACGGCGAAAAAGATTCGCCGACCAAATGTTCTTTAACCAATCCAGCAAGTTCAGAACTCGGGTCGGCAATACATAATAGTGGGAGACCGGCAGACAATAAACTAAATGTCTTGCTGGGCACGCTTAGCAAAGATGCTTCTCTCCCCAAACTCACCACCCCTAAGTCAGCAGCCGACATGCTGTAGGGTAACATATTGACTGGCAGTAGCGACAATAATCGACAATTTTTTAATTTTAATTTTTCAATTTTCTTATCGATCATGTCACGTTTTTCACCGCCACCAATAATAAGCACAAAGGCATCGGTATCCTGTAGTTTCTCGGCAATATCGACCAGGATATCGACATCGTGTGTGCGTCCAAGATTCCCAGAGTACATGATAACAAATTTGCCTGCAAGATTTTGGTCAGTAATGAAAGGGTTTTCCTCCTTTGGTATTTGCTTGAAGAAAAGTCCGTCGGCCCACACATTAACAGTGTCTATGGGCACGCTAGGGTAATATTGAAGTAAATTCTTCCTCATACCTCTGCTGATCGTTATTACCCTTGTGGCTCTTTTGAAAACAATTTCGTGGTATTTTCTCCATTTGCGAACAATGAATGACTCTTCCTCCAACACCTTGTACTCAATGAGAGCGTCTGGATAGATGTCAAAAATCAAAAAACTGAACGAGTTTCGACAAAAGAAAGGAAGCAAGGTGGAAAACGGAGGATTCGTCACCAAAAAAAGATGAGCGTTCCGGTATTTCCACCGAATTAACCAAACAATCTGAATAAAGCCCCAAACCCACGTAAAAATCCTTCTAAATTTTGTGCTGCGATCGTAGGGAATTATTCTTTCTTGTTTTACCTCCTTCTGAAGCGTAATGTTTCGCTCCACCACAATTCCTGAAATAATTGTTCGTTCGTCATAAATCCCCTCAAATGCGTTGACAATGTCGATCATGAGGTACCCAGAGCTTTGATTGATGAAGACTATCTGACTCTTCATTATTGGATCGGCATATAATAAGGTTTATGGAATAGAACCCTGGCAAATAAATTCCACAAATTCGAAAAGTGAACAAGCAATTGTAAAAAAATAATCAACATATACTTAACTAAAAATAGAAATAAAGCTTCGTGCTGCCTTTCTAACTCTTTCATCGTAAGGCTCAAAGATCATCCTGTTGAAATCCGTCCTCTCAGGAAACTCTTTGATAGCTGACGCTAGCTGATTTGGGTTATGTGGGTCAAAAAATACGCCCCAACTGCCAAGTTGTTCCATGTTCACTTCGATATCTGAAGCTATAACGGGGGTTTGCAAGGATATCGCATCTTCAATCACCGTGCTCCATCCTTCAAAAAGACTAGGCTGGATGACAGCCTGTGCATACTTCATGAGGCAAAGCTGCTCTTCTCTCGCAAGAAGCCCCAGAAGAAATACTTGTCCTTGCAACTCGTGGTCAGCGATCAGAGATTTCAATTCGGCAATGTGCGGCATGCTGGTGTCGTCAGGGATTTTTCCCGTCATAACCACAACTGGTTTGCAACCTTCATCTTTTAGCCGGATGAGTGCCTCTAATACAATTTTATGGTTTTTGTGTTTGTGAAATTGGTTGGAGACTAAAAAATAGCTAGCTGGTAACTTGAACTTGTCGGTAACAATGTCCCGACCGGGAAAACTAAAACTATCGATCACTGAAGCAAAATGGAATACATGAAGGTTATTGGCTTTTGAGGCACGGTAAAACCGGTTAAAATCGTCCCGGACGGCCTCGCTTGAGACCACCAGGTCTTTGTTATTCCAAAGAATTAATCTGGTTCTCAGTTCGCTCTCCCATAAATATTTCTTCTTGAAAAAATGCGGATAGTGTTTGTGCTGCAAGTCTGCATACCAGCTCACAAGCTTCACCTTACCTCTGCTTCGCACCGGATAGTCTCTTAGGGGAAATAGGGCGTCAAGAGGATATTTTCTTATTATTGTCTCGACGAACTGATTTTTTAGTGTCAACCAAGAATTAATATAACCTTTGTAAAAGGAAGGAAACTCCCATTCCACAGCTTCCAGGTAAGGATAGTCAATTTCATCGACAAACCTTTTTAGGTCCTTTCGGTAAAAGAGAATAATCCTGGGCTTTTCCTCATCATCCAGCCAATTCAGTATTTTGATTGCATTCAGGATATAGATCAGCCCGCCCATCCAGGTACTTCTGAAATTGTAGATGATTCCTATTGTTTTTCTTTCTGTTGCACCCATTGGTAGTAGCGCCGGAGGCCTTCCTCTAATGTAAATTCGGGACTGTAGTTATAGTTCTCTTTTATTTTTGAAATGTCCGCCACCCAGCGTGATGGGTCGCCCTGTCGTTCAGTCTGCGTAAATCTAATTTGAGGCGGATCAGGGTAATAGGAAAAGAATGTCTCGGCTGCAGACCTGATTGAAGTTTCTATACCGCTAGCCGCATTGACCGCCTCCCCATGAAACTCACCGTGTATGGCTATCAACTCAATAAGTCTCACCAAATCAAGCACATAAATGAAGTCTCTGGTTTCGTTACCCGAGCCAAATAGTTCTACTTTTCGTTTGGCCTTTGACTTTTGATAAAGGTCCCAGAAAATTTGCTTTGTAAGGCCTTCTCCATACGCTGAAAAAATTCGCAAGCTACAAGTGGCCAAACCGAATTGTTCATAGAACTCTCTGCATATCGTTTCACTCATGTACTTGTGATACCCATAGGGGGACAAGGGTCTAGGGATCGCCTCTTCAGCCACGGGCAGGCTTGTTGGGTTGCCGTAGACCGCAGCACTCGACAAATTGATGAAACGACAATTGGGTTGTCTGTCTCTTATCGCATTCAACAAACTAAAGACATTACTGGTATTCAGATAATAATCCCGGCGGGGATTTCTAATTGAGTCGGGCACACTTGCTGCGCCGGAACAATTAATGCACAAATCAAACGCTTGCTCTCTGAACACGCTCTCAAAACCACCATTGGTAGCATCTATGAGAAAGTAGTTTTTAGCGACGTAGTCCACTACCACATCGGCACCGTAGACATGATACCCTTTATTCTCCAAATAGGTCTTTAAGTGCGAGCCAATAAACCCCCTCACGCCTATTATTATCACTTTTTTTATGGTTACACTATCTTTCACTCCCGGGGCACAATAAAATCATAAAATCTTCTTCCAATTACCAAAGGATCAAATTTGTCGACGCTTTTAATTGCTCTTTCACTCATATCCTTTCGCAAACCAGGATTGTCTATTAGTTGCTGAAGGCGCCTCCCAAATAATTTCTGATCAAAAAGTGGGATCA
Source organism: Imperialibacter sp. EC-SDR9 (assembly GCF_902498805.1). Lineage (GTDB taxonomy): Bacteria > Bacteroidota > Bacteroidia > Cytophagales > Cyclobacteriaceae > Imperialibacter. The sequence continues at coordinate 53,388 of NZ_LR701584.1, forward strand.
AAAAACCGTTTTGCCCATCTGTAATCATTTCAGCTGGCCCAGCCACACAATCATAGCTCACCACAGGCAAGCCAGCAGCCAGGGCCTCGCCAATTACATTTGGGAAACCCTCTGAGGAAGAGGTAAATGCGAATAGAGACGCCCGGTTATAGTACAATTCCACATCGAGGCGCTTACCGGCAAACTCTACCCTGTCAGCGACCCCCAAACTGACCGCCAACCGCTTCAACCTTTCGAGGTGGTGCTGTTTCAGGTGATCCTCCCCCACAATGACCAACCGCCACTCAGGGGCATTCAATTGCGCAAAAATCGTGATGAGCTGGTCCTGGTGTTTAGTCTGGATGAGCCTTCCCACCATGAGAATTTCTTTTCCCCTTGGCCTGTCGGCAGTTGTAATTTTTCTGATTGGATTCCCTATTACCTCCATCCGTTTAGGTTTGTATATATTGCGATAAATGGAGGCAGCAGTCTCTGTTTGTGCAATCACGCCTGCTGCTGTGGGATAAAGCCATCTTCTGAGTTGGTGTTGCATCCTGCCCAACGGCTTGTCGGGCTGGCTTCTGTCCGACACAAACACCTGCAAACCTGTTCCAAGCGTTGCCAGCAAAACAAAGGAGTTCCAATATTCGCCAAAGCTCAGGGCCGAAGCCGGCTTCAGCTCTTTCAGTATTTTTCTTAAAAAAAACAATGTTCGGACGGTAGAAAAAAAACGGGTACTGTTTTTGAAGTCAAAGGGAGGTAGATGCAATATTACATTTTTAGGCACGGGGTAAAAAATTTCTCTATTGAAACCATAAAGCACCAAATGAATTTCGATCTCTCCTCTGGCAGCAAAGTACGCTACCACCTCCAGCATTACACGCTCCATCCCTCCGGCCTGCAAGCAGTGCGTCACAAAACATACTCTTTTCATTTAAGGAAATTTTTCATTGAAAACTGCCTGATTCTTCTTGCATTATTGCCGTTTTGATCGCTTCAAAAAGCTTAACTGAACCCGCATAGTTCAAATGATTCTCGCTCAACCAATCTGCCCGGGAGTTGAGCAATGGCCCTGCAATGTCACGCCGATTTAGGTTAACAACCTTAAACTTAACACCGGAGTCAAATCCAACATATACATCATCGCAATTATTCTGCTTCCAACTCCAGCAAGGCATTTCAAAAGCAAGAAATTTGATACCACGGTCGGCACATTGTTGGGCTATTGGCTTCAAAAAAGCGTAACCTTTGCTCTGATAGTCTGTTGCGCAGTTGGGGTTGGAGGAATTTTCGAACACAGTACCGTCAGCAACAGTGCGCTCTAGTATGAGCTGCCCGGCTACGACTGAAGAGTTTCGGTGATCCGAAGACAAGAGTTTCTTAAAATTCTCTATAAAAAGCCACCGAAATTTAAACAGGGGGAGCTCCGCCAATTTGAAACGCCACAAACCATAGTAATTCTCAATTATTGGATTGACTACGTACTCCCTGTTGTAGTTAATATGACAACTACTCAAAAAGAACAGTACAAACTCCGGCCGATTATTCCTTGCGAGGTAGTGCTCTAACTGAATGTAATTAGACTCGATAGATGACCCTGCCAGGGAGAAGTTATACGCAGCTCCTAAAGAGTCGGACAGCATTTGCGTATTTACCCCATCGAGTGCTGTGCTATTACCCAATACAAGGATTTCAAATGATTCGTCAGTAAAATTAACTGACTCGTCCGTCTTCCGAAATTCAGCATCTACTTTGCTAAGGGCAAACAAGTACAGCGCATTTACAGCCAAAAAGGCGATCAGAAGGAGGGCTAGAAAGACTCCAAATTTTCTCATCAGAATTGGAAGTAGATAAAGCTCTGTTTCGAAAACTCGCCAAACAGGCAAATCAGTATCAAAAGAGTAAGGGAAGTCAGAAAAGCGGCTCTTTCGCCAGACTTGATCACCTCATTTTTTCTATAGAGGTAAATCCAGCTAAAGAAGAAGAAAGCTGAAAATGAAAAGACTAGTGTGATGATCTGATTGTTCGGAATTACCAGAAGGCGCCCACCGGTCGATGAAAAGACTCCTTTAATGTAGCCCACCGCACCGAGAACCGATTCCGACCTAAAAAACACCCAGGCTAATGTCACCACTGAAAATGTCAAGGCCACTTTTAGCGTATCGATAACCCCAGGCAAAAGCTTCGTTCCGGAGACAAGATCGGCTTTGTATTTTGAATTTGAATTAAGCACAAACGAGGGGATAAACAATAATGCGTGAATTCCTCCCCATGCCAGAAATGTCCAGTTCGCTCCGTGCCAAAGCCCGCTGGTCAAAAACACGACGAAAACATTCCTGATGGCCACCGAACTTCTTACTCTCGACCCCCCCAACGGATAGTAAACATAGTCCCGGAACCATGTAGATAGTGAAATATGCCATCTTCGCCAAAACTCTCCTATGTTCCTTGACAAGTAAGGGAAATTAAAATTACTCATCAGGTCGATGCCAAACAGCTTTGCGGTGCCTATTGCAATGTCGGAATAACCGCTGAAGTCACCATATATTTGGAATGAAAAAGCTATGGCGGCAACAATCAGCGAAAGCGAGTTGTACTCCTCATGCGATCCATACACTTCACTTACCATACCTGCCAGCGCATCAGCAATCACCACTTTTTTAAAGAAGCCCCATAGTATTTGCTCAATCCCCTCAATAGCCTTTGCTGAACTAAAGGTTCTTCTTTTCTCAATTTGTGGAAGGAGATTCGACGCCCTCTCTATAGGGCCAGCCACCAGCTGCGGGAAGAACGATACAAAGGCGGCAAAGTTGACAAAATTCGTTGTTGGCTTTAGTCGTTCGTAATAAATGTCCAACGAGTAGGACATGGTTTGAAAGGTGTAAAAGGAAATGCCAACTGGCAGCACAATATTCATTGTCCAGGGATCCATATAGATGCCCATCTGGCTAAATAGTTCAATCCATGAGCCGACAAAAAAATTGTAGTACTTAAAAAAGCCCAGTAAACCAAGATTGAATACCATGCTGAAAGTGAGCCAGATCTTTTTGGTTTTCTGTAGTGGGGCAGCATCGATCCGAATCCCCGAGATGAAGTCAACAACTGTGCTCAGAAATATGAGCGAAAGGAATCTCCAGTCCCACCAGCCATAAAAAACATAGCTGGTCACCAGCAACAGCACGTTCTGAATTCGCAGACTTTTTCCACATACGAACCAGTAAAGAAGAAAAACCACTGGAAGGAACAGAAGAAACTCTACTGAATTAAATAGCATATCACTTTTACTGCCCTGTCAAGACCTTTGTTTTGACTGTCTGAAGATGTATTCTGAACAACATTCTATAGAAGCTCACGACACAGTTAAACAATACTTGAAAATCCAATAATCAAAATATTAGTCGATTAACGTGATTAACATTATTAAAACCAAACTATTCTGGAACCTCGCCCATAACGGAGTTTAAATATTCGGTCAGCTTCACTGCTCCGCTACCGTTTACATGCGAATTATCATGAAAATCGCCGTATTCTAAAGAAACCTGGGTTAAGTCGATGACGTTTCCCTTGCCGAATATTTTCAAGTAGTCGCTTAAACACCCACTTTTCGGGTATGGCGGAATTATAACAATTATTCTGCAGTTAGTCTGAGCTTCCACTTTGCGAAAAAGCGTGTTGATTCTCAACAGCGAATTTCGATAGATTACAGGAAGCGGAACAAGGCAGTTATCGAACTCTTTCTTAAACGCTTCCAATGAATCTCTATCTGCTGCAGCATTCAAATGGCTTACAGACTTTTCCAATGGTTTCCATCCGAACTTCTGCCTGGCGTTTGGCCCAAAATGGGTAATATCACGGACGACCCTTGCGGTAATAGCTGGCCAGTGCTCAAGCGGGTAGTCGGAATAATTTGCGTAGCGGTATCTGATAAATGTTTCCGAAAAATACCACCATTGCCCATATCCGCTGCTGATCTCGTTCGCCTCCTGAAGATCCAAATATATAGTCCGTCTATCCAGCAAATGATGCTCGTTAAGCTTCATGAGGACGCCGACCGATGCAAAAGCAAATTGCCCCCCTTCAGCCAATATGGTTGATTCCTCGCTTAACAGGGAGTCGATGATGCTCCACTTCAGCTTAGAGCTGCCAATGAAAATGTTCTCTTTTACTTCTCCACTCTCTAAAGCTTGCACCAGATAGGTATTGCTTATTCTGTCGTATCCATAGAAATCAACGAGCAACAGAACTGTAGCAAAAAGGAAAAAAAACATCCCAAACTTTAAAGTTTCCTTGAGGAGACTGCGCAAATTATCTAAAATTGAAAATAGATGAAGTCAGATCCGGACCTGGTCGAATGCGAAGTAATAGAAAGCACTAAAACTGCGTACGAAAAGTATCTTAGCGCTCTGTAGCCTGCCATATCATAATCTATCCTCTTAAAAAAGAAAACCAGCAACTCAATCATTAAAAAGAAGGCGACGTACTTGAATGAGGAGAGGTAGTCGGCCGTAAAATGGAGGGACAGATGCCTTACGTAATCAAATGCTTTCGCCAAACTCTCCGATCTAAAAAAAATCCAGGCAAAGCAAACGATGAGGAAAGTCCATGCTGTTTTTAATGGCATCAGAAAATATGAGTTTTTACCCCTTATCAGCCCTACTTTCTTCTGCTTTAAGTAGAAGGATGGGATGAAGTATAGGGCATGTAAAGCCCCCCATACCAAAAAAGTCCAGTTGGCACCATGCCAAAGTCCACTGACCAGAAACACAACAAAAACATTTCTTATCGCCATTTTTGTCGCCACCCTTGACCCTCCCAACGGGTAATAAACATAGTCCCTGAACCAGGTAGAAAGTGAAATATGCCACTTCCTCCAAAATTCAGCTATCGAAGACGAAAAATAGGGGAAGCTAAAGTTCACCATTAGCTTTATACCAAACAGCTTTGCCACACCAATAGCTATGTCGGAATAACCACTAAAGTCGCAGTAAATCTGAAGTGCAAAGAACAGCGCTCCCAAAACAAGCGTTCCTCCAGCAAAACCAGAGTAGTTAGCGAATATTTCATTTACAGGTTCTGACAATGAATCGGCAATCACCACTTTCTTAAACAGCCCGAAAAGAATTTGCCTCAATCCCTCCACCCCACTTCGATAGTCCCATTTCCTTGCGTTCTCAATTTGGGGCAAAAGATTGGAGGCTCTCTCAATGGGGCCAGCCACCAGCTGCGGGAAGAACGATACAAAGGCGGCAAAGTTGATAAAATTCGTTGTAGGTTTTAGTCGTTCGTAATAAATGTCCAATGAGTAGGACATGGTTTGAAAGGTGTAAAATGAAATACCAACTGGCAGCACAATATTCATTGTCCAGGGATCCATGTAGATGCCCATCTGGCTAAATAGTTCAATCCACGAACCGACAAAAAAGTTGTAGTACTTAAAAAAGCCCAGCAGCCCCAGGTTGAATACCATGCTGACAGTGAGCCAAATCTTCCTTGTATGTCGTTGCTGCGATGCGTCAATCCTCAGCCCTGTGATGAAGTCGACGACGGTACTTAAAAAAATCAACGAAAGGAATCTCCAGTCCCACCAGCCGTAAAAAACATAGCTGGCCAACAGCAACAGCATGTTCTGAAGCCTAAGGCTTTTGCCAAACACAAACCAGTACAGCGCAAAAACGACTGGAAGGAATAGAAGAAATTCTATCGAGTTAAATAGCATAAAACGTGGCTATGGCCACATCAGTTTCTTTTCCCTTTTAATACTAACTCAACCATCCATCCGTAGGGATTGAAAGCTCCCTGATGCCATTTTAATTCATGGTCCCAATAGCCAGGACAGGCATCATAGCCCGAAGGAGCAAAACCATAGTTGATTTCTATCAGCACCGGTTCATTTTTTTGATTGAAAACAAAATCGTAAGCCACACATTGTGCCTTCAATTTGTTGGTATAGGCAAATGCAAGCCTGATGCAGCGTTCATCAAATTCCTCTTTTTCATATTTAAAAAAGCCGCTGCCCGATGCCCTGAAGTCATTCTTCCTTACAAACCGCTTGAGGGCAAATGCTTTCTGATCGATCACGATGATTCGAATATCAAAATCATTGGCCGGAAAAAACTCCTGAAAATAAATGTAGCCCCGTTCTTTGCCCATTACCCTGGCGTAAGGGGGCGAAACAAAAAGTCGTGCGAAGCCTTTTGCGACCTCAAACAGGCTGACCTTGCCCATCCGATACTTACGGTACCGCTCCTTTAAACTTCCCCATGCATCATAGGGGCTGAACCCCTTGCCAAATGCCGTATGAATAAGTTTTATGCATTCCGCATGATTTTTGACCAGGCTTACATTCTGCGATCCTGCCCCTCCCCTGAGCTTAAATACCTTCGGAAACGAGGTGCTGCCTGCCCATTCAAGCGCTTTTGCTTTCTCATAGAACACCCAGGTAGGGGCAAATTCTGGAATCCCGAGCGCTTCCAGCAGGTATTTCTGCCCTACTTTATCGTCGAAATGCCAATTGGTATTGAAATCAGGAAAAACAGTTTTTCCACTTTGCTCAAGAGCGAACAAGAGTTGTTTGGCAAAAAGAATGTCCCGGGGGCTGCCCTGCTGGTGGTGCCATAACAAGGCTTCACAGTCGCTTACCTGCTCCACAATATCGCTGGCATAACAGTCGACCGTTTTGTACTCGATACTATTTGCCTGGCAGTAGGCCATCCAGCGTTGGCTGAACGAATCGTTGGTTTGATGTATGGCTAGCTTCATCACATGTTGTATTCCAGTGCCCAGGCTTCGAAGGCTACCATTACCCATAGTGCCTCCACCTCCTGCGGAGAGATGCCCTCTGGGGCAGATACCCAATGGTTAATTACCTTAGCATTAAAAATGCCCCTTTGCTTAATGGACGGCATAATTTTATCATTGAGATACACCTTGAAGCGTGGATCTGAGAAAAAATCTTTTAGAGGAATTCCAAATCCGCCCTTGGGCCGATAAGAAAAGTTTTCGCCGAAAACCTTACCGGATAGCTCTTTCAAAGCAAACTTGGTTTGCTCTCCTTTTGCCGTTTTTCGTACCAATTGATCCTGGGGTATCTTAAAGCTATCCGCTACCAGGTCATTGTCCAGAAAGGGTACCCGGTTCTCGATGCTGTGCGCCATCGACATTTTGTCCTGCCTCATCAGCAAATCAGGCAAATAAGTTAATATTTCATATTTGACTTGTTTATCGAAAGCAGAACCGCTTAAGGCAGCATAGGTTGTTCTTCTGGCAGAAAGCGCTGACTCAAGGTCAAACCCTGGCTTTAATACAGCAGCCTGTTCTAAAGCCATGAAAGAGGATCCCATGATAGCCCTGTAGTCGCCTCCCGAATAGGCCAAAAGATGTTTCCATAAACTTCCTTTGTTTTTCCGAAGGCTCCGAAATAAGGTTTCGGGCTGATAGGGGTGTGTGACAGCAGCGAACCGATCATACCCTCCGAAAACCTCATCAGCTCCCTCACCGCTGAGCAGCACTGTCACATACTTTTTTGCCTCTTGCGACAGCAAGTAAATACCAATCGTGTTTGGGTGGTTGAGTGGTGCTTCGAAATGCCGGGTAGCATGTTCAAAATGCTGCAGGTAGTACGATGGATCCAGCTTAAATTTGTGAGCCTTCAGCCCCAGAAGGTTCACTACCTGATCGACATACGGTTCCTCATTGAAATGGACATTGTCGAAAGTGATAGAAATAGTCTCCAGAAGGTCGTCTTGCTTTATCTCTCTGGTAAAATAGGTAACCAATGATGAATCGATTCCTCCAGACAATTGGCAGCCCAGTTTAACGTCACTTAACAGCTGTCGTTGCACGCTGCACAACAGGGAAGATCGTAAGTCTTCCATCACTAGAGCAGAATCGGTGGAAGGGCTCCTATGGTATTCGTTGATGGAGAAGAACTTTTTGACATAACTTTCCGTCGGTGTATACACCAGGTAGGTTCCCGGCTCCACACCCTGCACACCCTCGTATAATGTTCTGTTGATCGTGTTTCTGAACAATAAATATTCATCGACCAGTGTGCTGTTCAGCCTCGCTTTGAATTCGGGTAATGCCAGGAAGCTCTTAATTTCAGAAGAAAAAGCAACAAGACCACCCGCCTCAAAAATATACATGGGCTTGATGCCAAATCTGTCCCGGGCAATATATAGCTCCTGCTTTCGAAGGTCGATCAACACGATAGCGAACATGCCATTGAGCTTTTTGACCATCTCGTCGAAGCCGTCCCGTAGGTACAGATTTAGAACCACCTCTGTATCCGACATACTTTTGAATGTGAAACCGTCTTTTTGCAGACCGCTTTTAAAATCGAAAGCATTGTAAATTTCGCCGTTGAATGCCAAAATGACCTGGCCGTCGGCACTGCACATAGGCTGATGCCCATTGGCCGAAAGGTCAAGGATACTAAGCCTGTTAAATCCCACGATGCCTTCATAGCTTTCCTCCACCTGCTCCGTTTTTTCATTAGAAAACTCCCGGGAAGTCTTGGAGCGGATGGAAAAAGTGCGAACCCCGCTATCGTCAGGCCCTCTGTGCTTTTGCTTTTGAAGCATAGCCAATACTGTAGAGGTATCGCTAATGTGCTTCCCTGATCTATAAAAATACCCTGCTATACCACACATGCCTGTCTGTTTCCTGTAAAAGTCGCCGGCTAATCGGCTATTTATTATTCAATGCATTCAATAATACTTCCCTGTGCGACTCACACCTGATCAAATTGGTCATCAGTCTTTTCTTTCTGGACGAGTTGAGCGAGGGTATCCAGCCTTTGAACCGCAAGCCCGGCAGTATACGTCCCGCATAGGGCTCAAGCCACGTGAGCATGAGATTGGCCAGTGTGTCGGCATGCTGCACAAATGCTTTTTCCAAATATTCATCGTCCTGAATAAAGGTGTTCAATTTTTCTACGCTGTCCATTAGTTCCGACAATCGGTCTCCGGCCAATGGGTACACTCCAGGCTTGGTTGAGTTTTGCTCCACATAGGCCGTTTCATAGCCCACGGGTTTCCCCTTCTCAAAAAGCAATTGCGGAACCATGCCCAAATTCCACGGAGAGTCAGCTTTGCCAGGCCAATCGAAACAAAAATTGCCCAGGCTATAAAAGATGGGTGCTTCGTTATATACCTCGAAGCCCGAAATAATATGTGTGTGGTGGTTGATCACAGCGCTGGCTCCTGCGTCTACCAAAAACCTGAAAAGCTTTTTCATTCTGGGGCTAGGCAAAGGATAGTGTTCGTGCCCGCCATGAGAGATCACAATGACAAAGTCCGACTTCTCTTTTGCGTACCGAATTTGATTATAAATAGCAATCTCATCCAGGGGATTCACCCCTGCTCCGGCTCCATGTGTGGTCGACCATTCATTCTCAGCAAAGTTGATAATGCCGAAGGTAAGCCCCTTTATTTCCACAAAATGCGGGGTGGATGCTTCCTTCAAGTTACAGCCAGCACCCAACCACTGAATATTCCGTGCTTTTAGTGCGCTGAATGTATTTGTCATTCCTTCCTCTCCATAGTCGAGAAAGTGGTTGTTGGCTGTGACAACCAGCCTTATACCGAGAAAAGTAAGGATATCAGCAGTATCCGGATGGCATTTCAGGTGTGGCCCTGTCTTTACTATTCCCTGAGATGATGTGGTCAACGGGCATTCAAGGTCAGCGATGGTCAGGTCGTTCTTGCTCAGTTCGACACGAATCTCTTCGAAATATAGCTGCCATTCACCCTGATGGTAAGCTTTTTCTATTCTTTCCTGCGGGCAAAAATCACCAGTGAATCCTATTTTAACCATCGTTTTTTGCCATTTGATCAGCCAGCTGATCGGTGAACATAAATTTTACTTCCGGCCATTTTTTCACCACCGCCTTCATCAACCTGCTGAGCTCCCTCAACCCTCTGTCCCGGTTCTTTTCTTCAATGAAGCCAATATAGTTGACCCTGTGGGAGCAGATGACGGCAGGCTTGTGGAAAGCAAAAGCAGTACCGATCTCGGCCAAGCAGCTATCTACCCAGTCTTTAGCCGGATTCATTGTTGGTTCAAAAAAACAGTTGCGTACGTTGTAGCGGGGGCACCCACTTTGGCGCTCACCAAAAAAATGAATCTTGTCCGTATACTGATCAAATAGCCCTGTTGGTACAAGCTGCCTTCTCGTACTCTGCAGCATGTCAATACCCATTTTTGAAAACTCAGCGTCAAGCGCAGGGTCCCAATTGTAGCAGGGAGCGATGAAGGACTTTGAACGAAAGCCAAGTGTTTTCTCAAACATGTCAAGCCCGTCGGCGATGATTTCCCGATGCGTAGCAATGTCATCCCGGTGATCCCAATCGAAAGCTTCCATGAAGCTATAGTCCCCCGCTCCCGAAAATGTGGTACGCTGATCGAAGCAAAAGCGCACCTTGTCGTCTCCGGACTGTAGTCTCTTCATCCACCGCTTGATATTAAGATGTTCCCGGCCGTGAAATTGTGGTCGGAAAATGTCAGACATCATCGCTTGTTGCCATTTGGCAAAAGACTTACCGTGCTGAGGGTATTTCTCAAGCGTCGTGGTGAAGGGCTCGAAGTGATATCGTTCGAAATTGTCCTGCCTTATCTTATCAAAATCAGGGTTGGCCATGATGGAATTGCCAGTTACCTTCACTGCCTCTCCATCGCTGTTTCTCACATCCTGCAGCACATTAAAAAGGAGGTCAAGATCCTGCTCGCTGGCCAGGGCATCGTGCCGGTAAATGCTCGATGATAAGTCCATGCCGGCAGCCTCAAACTTTCTCAATACCTCCATCGATGGCGTCCGGATGGCTCCCCAATCGTCTGACTCAATGACTAAAATCTTGTCTTTCAAACGAACGCCGGCGGCGTTTACCCGGGTAGCGTTTATTCTCGATTTCCATCTTTTCAGTAAAGTGGTGGGATAGCCTGCCATTGCCTTCAAATTATTTTGTTACACCGTCGCCATCCATCAGCTGCCCCAGCTCTGTGGAGGTCATAAATTCAACCTCGGGCCAAACTGAAATTATCTGCCTTGCAAGCTTGCGAAACGCCGCCAGGCCATTTTTTCGATTTGATTCATTTAACCCTCCTGTAAAGTTCACTCTGTGGGTGCTTATGACAGCGGGTTTTTGCCAGCGAAATGCAATTGATATATCATTCAGGCAGGATCCAACCCAATCGATACCGGGAATGCTCGGTTCAAAAAAGCAATTGCGGGTGATGTATGATTGCCCCCATTTGTTTTTCCTGCCTAACCACCGGAAGTTTCGCTTCGTGAGTCCACCACCCAATGGTTCAATTTGAATTTTTGGTGACGAAATGTATTGAATCCCTTCGCTTGCTATAATTTTCTCAAGCGAATTGTTCAATGGGCCATTTGGGGGAACAAAATAGCTTGCCTTATAGCCCCACTGCCGCTGGAACAAATCCAGTCCACTCCGCAAAATCTCACTTTGGCCTTCAATGTCACTTGCCAACTCAAGATCAAACGCAGCCTGATACATCACGTTAAATCGATTTTTGTTGGTATAGCCCCAGACGCCGAGGTCAAATGCCTGCCTTGTCTCCCGGTCGTTTTCCTGCAAGGCCCTCATCCATGCGGCAACATTCAGGTGTTCCCTTCCATGAAACTGAGGAACAAATATTCCCTTGTTAATTCCCTCCTTCCACAAATCCAGTGCGCCACTTAATCCAAAGCGGCTGAACGTAACAGGTAGCGTCTCAAAAAAATACTGGCTGAAACCAGACTCCCGGATTTTTCCAAAATCAGGATTGGCTGTGAGGCTCACCGGCGTGAATACCATTGGCCTTCCATTGCTGTCATTAACACTCAAAAGAACCTCAAAAAGTTCGGATAAATCCGCTGCCGAAGCCAGCGTGTCATTCTGATTATACCTGGCAGAATCGCCTGATTCCATGTCAAGTCCGCCAGCCTTGAGCTTTTCAAGAATATCGAGAGAGGGCATCCTAACACTTCCCCAGTCGTCGGACTCGATAATCACGATCTTCCGGCCGGTACGCCAGCCTGGCAGATTCGATAAGTTTCTCAGAAGTTTCCCTATCAACTTAATTGAACAATGAAATGATGGATATGTGAACGTCTATCAGCAAGGCAAAAATTGGATTCCCCAAAACGCTCATAACGGTGATCGTTTCCAGCGAAATCCGGAGGCTTACTATCAGGAACAGAAAAAGCATGGGATAGCTGGCATATCTAAACCAGAACCGAAACTTGTCGGGCTCAGCCGTTTTCAAATAGAGAAACATGAAAGCAAAGGCAAATATCTGCCCTATACTAAGGAATCTACCACCTGAAGGTACTAGTGATGCGATATTACCAAAAATCAAAATAATCAGCGAAATGGCAAACAAGTCTTTGAGGTAGGGGTAGGCGACCAGGTTCTTAACCCTTCTAAAAAAAATAAACGAGAAAAAAACGACGATTGTCCAAACAATCACTTTTCGATAGTAGATGATATGAAAACTTGCGCCTTGCATTGTTTCATTTACTTTGTCGATGTATACCTCGCCGGTATAACTTTGAACCCTGGGAATTAAAAATTCGGGCGAATAAGCCATGAGCACATTGCGGAGCGCCCCAATGTTTAATTCCGAAATGGCAAATGAAAATACATAAGCATAGTAGAGCAGCGGCCAACCCAGGCGCAAAAACCGGAAACAAAAAAACAAAACCACTGGACCAACAAACGAAAAATGAAAAAGTACTGATATCAATATGAAAATGTAGCCACTTCGCTTTTGGTACAGAATATAGTTAAGCACGCCAAAGGTAAAAACATGGGCTGCTGTCCACATTCTTACGCCATTCATATGCCAAAAGGGAATTATTAAAGCAAATGATAAAAAGATTATCCATAAAAAAGTAGTCATTTGCCCTGGTACAAACCGAAGGATCATCCAAAGATTTCTTGAATAAAAATAACCAAACACCACCCCAAACACTGCAAAAAGCAAGTCGCCACTCTCTGTAAATCGGGACATAAAAAAGATCACTGTAGGCTCATATAAATCCACCTGCGCACCCTCCTCTGTGTAAAACCCCCTGGCAAAACTTTCCCAGCTGCTGGAATAATAATTGTTCTTAAGCCGTTGAACATAGCGGCTCGAATCCATGCCCTCCGGCTTGGCCATAGTGAAGCCGTAAAAAATAACGAAAAGCCAAACCGCATTCACCGACCATCTTTCGTGGTTGTACTTGAATGCGTGCAAAAAACCTAAAAATGGATTCAGCAAAAAAAACAGAAAGGTGTTATCTTTCTCCCGTCTCATCGATAAGGTTTAAAAAAAGCTGCGCTACATTTTCAATTCGGTACTGTTCTCGGTCGGCTACTACATATGAGTTGCTGAAGTCCCGATCAAGAAATGACAAGACATCGGCGGGCCTGAGCTGTCCAGTCACCACATTTAGGATAGGCTTGCCTAAAATAGCATAATCAATGAGTTTGCTAGGCGTTTGCGATGTTCCTATGTTGGTAAAATTAACAACAAAGTCCATTTTTGAAAACTCATGCATCAGTTCGGTTCGGCCCACTACCTGGTGTATCAAAATACTTTTTGAGTTGGCAGTATAGGGCAACACCCATTGAGGTGTGCTGGTGTAAATGTGGAATTCAAACTGATACCTCTCCTCGATAGACAGTAGAAATTCAATCAATTCTTTAGGGTCTCTTTTTCCAGGAATAAACATACCTCCATAGCCAAAAATTACTTTTTCGGATGGCTTGAAATCAGCCATTTGATAGTCTTCAAAACGGAAACCCTGAGGAATAACCCTGATTTTGTGACGAAACTCCGGGTAGTATCCGCCGATGGACCCCTGAGTGGGCACGCTCAGGTAATCTGCTTTTCGGCAAAACCATTTCTCGACCCACCCAAAGTAAAAGGGCGCTTGGAAAGTGTCGTTCTCCTGCCCCATATAGGGGTCGCCACAGTCAGCAACCCAGGTGGCTGCTACCGGATGCTTACTACTTCTGAACCAGGCCACCCCCCAGTGGATCGGATAAGGCACAGCCACAGAAATCAAGAGATCAAAACCTGACTGGCTGGCAAGTGCCTTCCTGACAAGGAAAAGGAGTTGAATATTTGGGTATTCCAATAGCAACGTTGTGAGGCGAACCACCACCCTCGAAACAAGCCTCTTTAATCCCGTTCCTGACACCACAGGTTTGGGCCACGACATTGGCCCCATGTCCTGAAAGCTAAAACCATGCCTCGTGGAAAATTGCTTTACATCGCCCCGGTCATGTGAAATAACTTTTACCTCATGGCCTTGCCTGGCAAACTCTTTGGCTAGCTCAGTTGCCCTGAACGACCGGGGTGAAATCTCCGGGTAGAACCCATTGGAAACGATCAGTATCTTCTGCTTATGCATGCAACCTGATCAGCTGCTCCACAATTCGCCCGGCTGCCTTCCCATCCCACAACTCAGGAATGCCCCCCTTTTTCCAGTTGCCCGCAAACAAACGACCGAGCGCCTCGCCAATGGCTTTTGGCCCGGTCCCTAACAATTCATTGGTGCCTATCGTCACCGTTTCGGGGCGCTCGGTGCTGTCTCTCAGGGTGAGGCAGGGCACCCCCATGACGGTTGTTTCCTCTGTGATGCCTCCAGAGTCGGTAATCACCGCTTTGCTGTGCTGCACCAGATAGTTGAATTCCAGATAACCCAGCGGGTCAATGATGTGCAGGTTTTCAGGCAGGGCACCCAATGACTGAAAAATGGATTTCGTGCGTGGATGGATGGGAAAAATGATCGGTAATCCCCGGGTGTTAGCAATAATTGCCTCTATCAACTGTATCAGCTTCTGCCCTTCATCCACATTGGATGGTCGGTGTAGCGTTAACATGAGGTATTGCTGCTTTTGCAGCCCGACCTCCTCCCATACAGGCGGTTGCCTGAATCTTTGTTTGTTGGCCAGCAGCGTGTCGATCATCACATTGCCTACAAAAAAGATATTGTGTTCGGCAACCCCTGCTTTCAGCAGGTTGCTATTGGCCGTTGTGCTTGTGGTAAAAAAATAATCGGTAATGCTATCCGTCACCATTCTGTTAATTTCTTCGGGCATGGTGAGGTCAAAAGACCTGATGCCAGCCTCCACATGTGCGACCTTAACTCCCTGCTTTTTTGCAACGATAGAACAAGCCAGGGTAGAAGTTACATCGCCTACCACAACGACTAGATCCGTCGGGTGCAGAATCAAATCTTTTTCAAAAGCAATCATGATCGCTGCTGCCTGTTCTGCCTGAGATCCGCCGCCACACCCCAAATTCACATTTGGCTCAGGAATGTTCAACTCCTGAAAGAAGGTGTCACTCATTTTGGTGTCATAGTGCTGTCCGGTATGAATCAACCTGAATTGTATCTTTTTCCTTCCATCCTGATCATTGTTCTTCTGTATTGCCTGTATAATAGGGGCAATCTTTATGAAATTCGGTCTTGCGCCCGCAATAATTGTAAGTTTCATTTACATTCTTTAAGAGTGTAGGTATTCGTTAACCCCATTCTGAAGCCTTGAGACTACTTTGTCTGACGAAATCTCGGCGATTAATATCTTGCGATTATATTCAATTTCAGGCAGGGACAGTGGTTTGAATGCTTCCCTGTTTTCTGCATTCAAATCGCTCTCCACTGAAAAAATAAGGCACCCGATTCTTTGCAGGAAGGAATAAAGGATGCTCTCCTCGCTCAGGTAGACCTTGCATCCCAAATATATCGTCGACAGAATATTTCCTATACCTTGCTGCCGATAGTGATTCATGATAACAATACTGCAAGACGATAGTATCTCGTTATAGCTTTCGATCGTCAAAAACTTTGTCAGGGGATGAAAAATATCCGGAAACTGCTGGTACCCAATTCCACTGATAGCCTTCACATATTGTGGATCTCCGTAACTTAAGGGGGTAATCAGTTTTCTTCCTGTCAAATCAAAGTTCCGTAGCTTTTCAAATACCTCTAAGTGATTATTGGTATAAGATGCGGAATTGCCTATCAATATATTCTCTCCACGAGGCGGCACAACACTTGCTCCCTTACCTTTGCCAATAAAATACTCTATTGGGTAAAAAGTAAAAGGTAAATAGTAAGCTCCATCTGCCAATTTTTGGCGATTTTCCAGGTATTCGAACTCCTCCTTCAATAGGGAAGCACAGCATTTTATCCTTCCAATTGATCTGGCAACATCTTTCAGTTGCTCCTCCACCGATACCTCGGAAATGGCCAGTCTTTTGTACTTTACTCTTCTATAAATTTTCCTCAAGAAATCCGTAAGACTCACTTTTCTTTCTGAGCGCCCCCGCAGATTTGTGGTTAAGCTTCCAAACAAATCGCCAGTATAAATGTGTTGGTTTTGATACAGCTCTGCTCCCAATATGAGCCACACAAATTTTTCAGGTTTATCAAACCTCTCAATCAAAAGTGCTACACTATGAGTAATTCCATGGAGAACCACCAGGGTGTGTTGTTCACATACTTTCAATAACAGCTCGACTTCAGACCCGTCAATAACAACTATTGTGAGGTTTGAGGCCTTCCTGATATATCTTATGTTTTGTGCCCCGGGGGGGACAAGCACATAAAATTTATTTTGCCCGGGAAAGGCCAAATCGAAAGAATGAAAGGCTCCATCTATGAACTTTTCATCCTGGCAAATGTGGGCAATTGAAATATCCTCAATAGCCATTGAATTCAGCGATAGATTTCACGATAAACTCCACTTCTTTGGTTTCCAGCTCATTATAAAAGGGAAGTCTAAGCAGTGTGTCAGCATATTCATCGCTCTTTTCAAGTTTCGCTCCTTTGTACTTCCCTTTAAAAAACGGACTCTGATGCAGGCTTAGGTAGTGGAAAACTGATAAGATACCTTTTTCTTTAAGAAACTGAATAAGGCCTTGCCTATGCTCAAAATCGGGACATAAAATATAAAACATATGCGCATTGTTGCTGGCATAAGTGGGGATGATGGGTGTTGAATAAATATCATTCAATCCGGAAGAGCTAAAAAGCTCCAGATAAAGCTGCCAAAGTGCGTGCCGTTTGTTTTGGATGTCCCTGAGGTGCTCCAGCTGAGCATATAAGAATGCCGCTGTTACTTCGGAAGGAAGAAAAGAAGAACCGATATCGACCCATCCATATTTATTCACTTCTCCCCTGAAAAATGCCGATCGATTGGTGCCTTTTTCCCAGATAATTTCCGATCTGGCAGCAAACCTCTCATCATTTACCACTAGCATACCCCCTTCGCCGGCTATGATGTTCTTGGTCTCATGAAAAGAAAAGGCCGACATATGCCCTATAGAGCCGAGGGGTTGTTTTTCTCCATGCTTGTTCGTGTAAAAAGAATCGATTGCCTGTGCGGCATCCTCAATCACAATCAGGTTGTATTTCGTTGCCAAATCCATTACCGTATCCATGTCACATGAAACCCCTGCGTAATGAACCGGCACAATAACCTTTGTTTTAGGCGTGATGAGCTTCTCGATGTCAGCTTCATTTAATCCCGGGTGATCCGCTCTGGAGTCAGCGAAAACAATGTTTGCTCCCCTCAATGCAAACGCATTGGCGGTTGACACAAAAGTGTAGGATGGGATGATAACCTCATCACCTGGCTGGATGTCGGCAAGTATGGCAGCCATTTCAAGGGCATCTGTGCAGCTGGTCGTTAGCAGGCATTTTTTAAAATGGTATTGGCTCTGGAAAAAGTCGTGGCACTTTTTTGTGAAATCTCCGTTTCCGGAAATTTTCCCAGAATACACCGCCTGATAAATGTAGTGAACTTCCTTACCTGTCAGGTAAGGCTTATTAAAAGGGATAGTTATCGTCATTTAAACCTATATCTGAAGTTTTTCGGAAAGCTCAACGGCTGCCCGTCGGCGCCAGCAATTTTATTAATTTTCAGAAGTCCTTCTCCACAAATAACCGTCGGCAACTCGCCGTCCTTAAATAGCACTTTACCAACGCCTCTGTTTTCAACAAAGTAGGGCTGAGCGACTTCAGCTTCAACTATGATTATTTCCTGATCTCCCAAAGTGGCCCTCGCTCCTTTATATGGATATCCTACTGCGTCAATGAATCGTTTTATCTTATCCGAGGACTCTTGCCAGCAAATTCTGTAATCCTCCTCATCCCGCCAAACTGAGTACGTAGCCTCTTCTTCGTTCTGTTTCAAATGATGCAGCCCCTGTGCGGCTTTTATAGCATTTAGCAGATCCGAGAAAAGAGAAGCATATCCTTCTGACACTAGTTCAATCGCCTCCTGGATCTTGATAGGGTAGTCAATTCTGCTGCGATATTGACTTATTATTTCTCCCCTGTCATAATCGTCTGAACCCAAAAGACATGTTACTCCTATCTCTTTTTCGCCGTTGATCAGTGCAGAAACCAGTGGGTTAAATCCACGGTACTTAGGCAATAGCGAGTCATGGAAAACGATCAGCTCCTGATTATCAGATACCTTCACCATCCACCTCCACCCGATAGCGACAACGTATCTGGAACTCTCCAGCAGCTGCTGGCTGCTCGTCCGTGTCGAAAACCTCAATCCATTGGCTTCACAATAGACTTGAATCTCCCTTGAATAATCGTTGACAACTCCTTTGTCGCTACCAACCACAACACCGTTAATAATGCCGAGGTTGTTCGGATCGATTGCCTTCAGGCACATCAGCCCCTTCAGGCCAATAGCCAGAATGGTAACTTTCTCTTGGAGTGTCGCTTGTGGCTGCATTTTTTCACGCTAGTCGTTGGTAGCCGAGTTCATGCCCAACCTTTTCACACTTACTTGCTATTTTCTCAAAATTCTTTTGTCCAAAAAATTCCACCAGGCTGTCGGGGCTTGATCCCTTCGGCTGAAACTGTTTGTCGACGATATCGCTGATATCGTTCATACGGCCAAAGCCAAGTTGGTTCGAAATGTGGCCAATGACTCCTTCTTTATCGGCATTGAAGTCTTCATACCGGATCAACAGACATCCCGGATGGGAAGTCCAGCCAGGTTGGTCATTGGCTGCAAGCCAGTTGGCTATTAACGTGTCAATGTAATTTGCCTGGCCCTCACTTTTAAAAATATACCGCCAGTTCGGGTGAATCCTGCTTGGGTCAATGTGATCCTCGTCTCCCGGCAAGTTTAGTCTGTTGAGAATGCTCCGTATATTGTCAAAAGGATTTCTGACAATAAATATAAACTTCTCGAGGCTGAAGAACTCACTAACCTTGTCGATAAAAAAAGTGGCGGAAGGTTCTTTGATAATCTCTTTTGAAAAGGGATAACTAAATCGATTCACTAATTGCTTAATCGTCAATTCGTCCTCCAGAAGTTGAGTCCTATAGGGTTCCCAAAGGTATTTCGTATCGATGGTAGCCGATTTTCCAGTATATGCTGCCAACAGCCCGGTTATCGCCGAAGTGCCACTTTTTTGCAGACCAAAGACAAAGGTTGCATTTTTATTTGGCTTCTTAATTTTATTTAAAAGGCTCAGTTTAACTCCCAGGCTATACATTCTTCTTGGTAATCTTAAAATAAAAATAAGGGAAAAGAACAGCGGAGCGGTTAAACGCCCTGGCATATTCCAGATAGACAGATCTGACTCCAGCGCAGTCGATTTTCTCTACACCAAGTTTTCTAAGGGAAAATATAATTATAAAATAGCCCAACCACCTGTGATTGGAAATGGTGATAGTTAAAGGCAGTAATATGAACTTGGCTTTCAGGTGATTGAGAAGTTGCCGGCTTTGCTCTGAGTGGTTAAGTTTCGTCAGGAACAAGTCGACATCCTGGATGGCTACAAGGAAGCCATCCAATCCTTTTTTAGTCTTAATCAATGACGAGTGCGTAGCCGACCCCGGTCGGGTAGTCCTTTGATAGAAAACTTCGTTGTCAAACCCTACCCTGCTTGCTACAGAAAATACCTTGCCTACAAATAGCCCGTCTTCCAGATACGGCACGTCCCGGGGATAATCAACCTCAGCTTCTTTCAAAAAGGAGCGACGGAATAATATTCCCCACGACCTGTCGGGATCTTTTACCCTTGGCCCTCTGGCAGCAAAATACGCATCAACCCCACTCCAAACCTCCTCTGCCTGCGCCTGATATTGCGTTTTCCATTCTGAAACCCCCTCCCTGTCGAAAATTTCAAAGCCCCCAAAAAGCACATCCACCTGCAAAGTGTGCGCCTTGTTATACAGGTTTGCTAACGTATTGGGCCGGACATAATCGTCGGGGTCTATCGGCAGAATATACTCACCAGTTGCTCGTGCTATCGCATTGTTCCTTGCCATGGAAACCCCCTGGTTCTCCTGGTCAATTAAAATAATGTTCGAAAATTCGAGTTGGAGTTTTTCAATGAGCTGCTTTGAGTTGTCGGGAGAACCATCGTTCACCACGATAATCTCATACTCATCTTTGGCCAAATCCTGGTCTTCCAAACTTCGGACACACCTTTCCAGGTATTCCTCCACGTTATAAACAGGCACAATGATACTCAGCTTCATTGATAGAATATGTTCCCTTTGTTGGCTGGAAGTCGCTTTTTGGCTGCATATGCATACTGCCAGGGGTTCAGATAAACTGACAGCAAACGGAAAAACGTACGGGCAATGGCGGTGTTCTTGTTGGCACCGATCGCCAAAAAGAATTTCTTCACACCCTGCTCCCACTTTTCTTTGCCAACAATATCATTTGGTAAATGAGGGTGCGCCATTTGCTGTCGGATAGCAAATGCTTTCACCGACAGTGGTTTGAACAATCGAGCATCGCCAATATTATTGAGGGCCTTTGCATGCATGCGATAACCAACCGTGGGTGTGTGGAAGTAATACAATCGCTCACCAGCCCCGGTCAATTTAAGCCACATGGGGTAGTCTTCCACCAGCCTGTTGCTTTCATCATAGTTTCCTACTTGAGCCAGGGCCGTCCGATTGAAAAAATAGGAGGGTGTGTAATGCATACGATCCGATACCAGCAGCCTCTTCCATTGGTCATTGGCGGAAAATTCCGGATGCATCAGGTTGTCGGGAAACTGTGCCGGTATCACTCTCAGGAAGTTCCCCTTTTGAAAATTGTCGACATACACTTCGACCTGGGAGAAAATAACCCGGGCGTCGGGGTTCTTATTGGCGAACCGCATATTGTCTTCGATGCAATTGGGCATTAAAATGTCATCACCGGCAATAAATTTGATCCAATCAGCCTGAGCTGCCCTAATGCATCGGTTACAATTGGCAGATACACCGGTGTTGTGCGGAACTGTTATTATTTTGGTATCAACAAACCGCCGGCTATTGTCGGGGCTTTCAAGCCATTTTTTTGCCAGCTCCACGCTATTATCAGAAGAAGCATCGTCAGAAATAATCAGCTCCAATTGTTGATAAGATTGCTCTTTCACACTATCAAGTGTGTCGACAATTGTTTTTGCCGAATTAAAAGCAGTAACAGCCACAGTGACTAGCTCAGGTTTCGCCATCTCTAACGTTTTCTAAACCTGGTTGCCACGTTTTGTATCGCACCCCTGATATCCATCAACTGGTTAAGCTTTTGCAAAGAGAACCACCCTACTAAAATTAGAAAGAATCCCCCACTCAGGTAAGCCATGGGGTAGTTCAGGTATTTGGCTGAAAGCGCCGATGCCAGCACAAGCACAAAGAGAATCAGCACTATCTTCCATTGGCTACTATTGAAAGAAAATCCATAAATCCATTTCATAACCACCAGCAGCGTGCAAAAACTCAACAAGTAGGAGCAGCCAAGTGCTACCCCTAATCCTTCCAGACCAAACTGCTGATAAAAGAAAATATTTAGTGCCAGCTGAATGAGAGCGGCAGATGCTTCTGTCACAAGAAATACCCTATTGTTGCCTGAAGCAATAAATATATAGCCCAACACCCACACCGGGGCTTTGAGAAACACGCCTACGACTGCCCACAATAAATAAGGTATGACCGACAAAAACTGCTCACTGAGGAGGAGTTTTATAAAAACAGGAGCTGTCAATATCAGAACAACCAGTAGGGGAGCCAGAATCAGGAGCATGAGCTCCAGTTGCTGGTGAACCACCTGTTTCCATTCCTCTGTCTTTAGATTGATTTTTTCTGCCAAGCGGGGGAAATAGTCGGTGGCCAGGGCCGTAAACACCAGACCCACATAGGTATTGGTGATGGTGAGGCCGGCATTGTACAAACCCACGTCGGCTTCAGACCCCTGCCGATTGATAAACGTGAGAAGTACGAAGGAGATTCCTGAGGTCATGAGCATGCTGGCGGACAGACTGATGCCCAATTTTGCCATGTCGAGGCCCTGAAAGAAGGTTCGCTTGTAGTTCAGGTTGGCTGATTCGATCTTAACTTCCCGATTTTTGAAAAACAGCGCTATCACGAAATTGGCCATGGCTGTGGCTAAGATGGCAGGAACAATCCCCTGAATTCCAAAAAAGTAAAAAAGAGGTACTGCCACCAGCAATCCAGCCAGGCTGCCCAATACATTGGCGCTGGCGAGGGCTTTCAGGCGTCTAAGGCCTCGCAAAAGGGTGTAAATCCCACCACTAACCGCACCAAAGACAAAAGTCACTGAAAGAAGCCTGAAAGCCCAGGCGTAACTGTCGTTTTGAAAGACATATTGGCTCAGGAATGGAGCGCCAAAAAAAGTAAGGCTCCCGCCAAGTAGCGCAGTGAACCAAATCCATCTTTTAAAGACTGTATAGGTGACAGCAATTTTTCCTGGGTCATTGCTCGAGGAAGCAATATCACGCACCGCTGACTGTGGCAAACCAAGATTGGTGATGTTCTGCAGCATTTGAATGGTGGTCATAAAGAGCCCGTTAATACCCATTCCGGCCGGTCCAAGCAGCACCGCTACAAATTTTCCTCTGATGATGGTGATGATGATGTTAAATACCTGAACGCCTCCAAACAGCGAGGTTGATTTAAAAATCGATCTGTAGGAGGATTTATCTGACATTAGTGTTTCTGGTAGCCAAAGTAACAACAGGCGAAACAGCCCTCTGGAGCAACAAGGTTATGCACTAAATTCATTGACAGCTTGTATGACAAAGTCTGCTTCCTCCCCCGCCAATACCTGACTGATCGGCAGGCTCAATACCTGTTCCGCTATTTGCTCACTGACAGGATAACTAAAATGGCCGTATTCCAGGTAGGCCATTTGCTTGTGAGGAGGTGTTGGGTAATGAATAAGGGTTTGGATACCCCTGGCAGTGAGGTGATTTTGCAAGGCTTCCCGTTGCTTTGCTTTGATCACAAAAAGGTGCCATACGTGTCCATTTCTATCGGCGCTTCCCTCCTGCGCCTGCGGGTACGAGGGCAGTTCAATAAGCGGGTTCGTGATGCCAGCCAGGTAGCGATCGGCCACTTCCCGCCTTCGCTCATTCCCGGCGTCGAGCGCTTTCAGTTTCACTAATAAAAAGGCGGCTTGTATTTCGTCGAGACGGCTGTTGATGCCCTTGTACAAGTGTTCGTATTTTCTTCCGCTGCCGTAGTTGGCAATGGCTTTTACCTTTTGTGCCAGGTCTGCGTCGGCTGTAGCTACCGCTCCCCCGTCGCCTAAAGCACCAAGGTTTTTTCCCGGGTAAAAGCTGAAAGCAGCAGCATGCCCGAGTGAGCCGGTCTTTCTGCCTTTCCACTCGGCCCCCACGGCCTGTGCATTGTCTTCAATAATTTTTAGCTGATACTTTTCAGCCAGGCGTTCCAGCTCCTCCGACCAGCACACCCTGCCATAAAGATGAACCACCAAAATAGCTTTGGTTTTGGGTGTGATTAGCCGCTCAATCAAGCCAATGTCCATATTGAAACTGGCCGGATCCGGCTCCACAAATATAGGAACCAGCTTATTGTCGGTCACTGCCAGTGTGGAAGCGATAAAGGTATGAGCAGGTACAATGACCTCGTCGCCATCGTTTAAAACTCCCTGCTCTTTATAAGATTGAAAGATGAGTTTGAGGGCATCCAGCCCGTTGGCTACGCCAATTACATGCTTCGCACCGGTGTAGATCGCAAATTCCTTCTCAAATTTTGTCAGGAAGTCCCCATTTAGAAACCAGCCAGAATCAATCACTTCCGTGACCGCCTGAATCAATTCAGCTCTATGCTCCTGATTGATTTTTAGTAAATCGAGAAACTTAATTTCACTCATGCAGCTTGCCTATTTCCTTATCAGTCAGCGCCCTTATCAGCTTTGCCGGGCTTCCCCCAATAATGGAATAGTCGGGAAAGCTCTTTGTTACAAAACTGTTTACGCCTACAATACAAAACTTGCCCAATTCAACACCAGGCATGATAACCGAGGATGCACCAATCCAACAATCATTGCCAATTATGACAGGAATTCGTTCAATAGGGAATATCCTTTGAAAGGCCTTCGACGCATTTGGCCCGGAGGCCGACATGATGTGCACATTTTGTGCAATGCTAACATTCGCTCCAATCGTCACTTTCTCCAAGTAACCATCGATGGTGGTGTTCATTCCAACGTAACACTCTTTCCCTATCTCGAGAATGAACTCAGGGCTACCAAATATGCTACATCGTTTAGCTATACGGGTGTTGTCCCCAATATCTACATTATTAAAATTGGAAGAAGGATCAATTTCAACGTCTTTTCCCAGAATGATGTTGGAAAATTTCATTTCAGGTTGATTTTTATGTTGTTTAAAAAATAGGTCAAATCAGGCTTTTTTAATGCCTGATGCACCGGAATAAAGAATGTATCTTCGCCGTAAAAGATGCTACATTGAATCCCTTTTTCCCATAATGCTTCCTTGAGTTCGGGCAGGTTAAGCAGACCGTTAACGCTAAAGAGACAAGCTCCTGGCACTATTCCGTCACTGAGAGAAATGCGTTCACTGAATCCCATGCTGGTGAGCCCGTTAATGAGAAAATGATAGTTCTCAATTCGTTGGCTCGCAATGTCAGCGGTTTTTCGCAAGAAGTGGGAAGCCACCTTTTGTATGTAGTTGTGCTCTTGGTTCGGCAGAGGATGCTGAGAAAACTTCTCGTCATCCAGGCCCTCCTTCATTGTCAGGAGCCCCCCTATTTGAACGGGGAATATCTTGGGAAAACTGTAAATGGTGAAGTCTCCCAAAAGCCCCGTGTTTCCAGCTGTATTGTGAGACAAAAAGGAATAGGCACAATCCTCAATAATTGGCAAGCCATGCTCTTGCAGGCCAGCTACGTCCTCCAAAGGGTAGCCAAACTCGTGATTGACAAAAAGCACTTTTGTAGCCTGCTCAATTTTTCTTGACCATTTACAAAACCGCTCGATCTCATTTGTCACGCAACTGCTGATATAGAAATTATTGGTGGTGGTGATAATGGTGACCACATCATCCGGCTGCAAATGATAATGAGAAAGCGCCTGGTGAATGGCGGCTCTTCCCGACATGCAATACTTGTAACGACGAGAGGCGAATCGTTCTCCGAAATACGTTTCAGCATAGTCGTCGGATGGTAATTCATGATTGAGCGCCACATCAGCAGTGCTAAATGGACTTAGCCGGTAAGTTGGAAGAAGGTATTTGTCGGGGTTAGTTATGACCATTCTTTCAAACTGACCAAATATAAGAAGGCTTAATACTCACCTCACAACCAATACTCTCTTTGAAATCACACAAACCGTAGTTAGGCAGAGAGTCTTCAGTCGATGGGCCAATGTCCAATACCTTTTTTCCAGCGTTTCGATAATGCTCAAAAAGCTGACAGGCCAGGAAATTAACGGGTCGCAAGTGAGAGTACTCTACCATATCACCCCAGTAGATCACCTGCATGATGTCGTCCGTTACAGCGAATACAATAGCAGCAGCAACAGCTGCGTCATCTTTTGTCGCCAGAAAAAAATCAGCTTCAATAATTTTGGTGGTGCTGAGCATCTGCTGCCAGGTCATTCGCAAAGGATAGCCTTTGGCTGCCCTGTTGGTCGCTATCACCCTGTAGGCTGCCTCTTGCTCATTTGGTGTGGTGCACACCCTGAGCGCCAGTTTGTTGGCCAGGGCGTTGTTCAGGTTTTTTCTGGCGTTTTTCCGCAATAGACTGGCATAGGGCAGCTCCGTTTCCAGGTCGAGAGCGTAATTGAGATCCATATTTTTCTGGACAAACTCTTTTCTATAAAGCACATTGGTCACTTTCGATAGCACCGAAGGGTCGTAAAGCAGTGGCGGTGGAGTGATAACCAGCTCCGTAAGGAGGTTGCCGGCTATCCAGCTTTTCAAAGCATCGACGGCTTCGTCGAGTTGCTCCAGCGACGGACTACCGGCCATAGAAAACCCTCCAAATGGCGCCGAAAAAGGAGATTTTGCTGTCGCTCCTTTTACGCCGAGAATCAACCCCATGCGTACTTTTGAATCCTTAAATACTAAGAATTTTATGTCGTCTACCTTGTCAGCGTTGAGGGTATTAAAGCCGACGGTATTGAACACGTGAGCAGCGCTGAGCAGCGTGTTGTATTCTTGTCCCGATACCTCAACTATTTCCATGTAATTAAAAGCTTTGGCGCTACAATGATTTATATGCCAGAAACTGATCGTATTCTCTTATATAATCCTCTTCGGTATATAATTCCGAGGCGAGTACCAAACAGATGGCGCCGTTTGAAAAATTGGAAAGCTCCCTCCACAAACCAGGTGGCAAATAAAGACCAATATTGGGTTGATTCAACTGGACAGTCCTTTTCATTCTTTCATCCTGCAACGTCACATCGAAGCTGCCACTTGCAGCAATGATGAGTTGGTGAAGGTCCTTGTGAGCATGCCCCCCTCTGGAAGAAGCACTTGGTAAATCATACAAGTAGTATGTTCTTTTTATTCCGAAGGGAATTTCTTTAAAATTATTGATGGAGGTAATACTCCCCGATGCTGCCTTTATCTTCGGGAGCTCCAGCAAACTACAATCAAAAACAGTTGACTTGTTCACTTTGTCAGTTTTAGAAAAGAGGTGAAGTCTCTCACATAATCACTTTCCTGATACTCGTGGCTGGAGATGTGGAAGCTCAACGCATTAGTGCTGAAATTTTCCATGTGCCTCCAGGTCATCGGGGGCAAATACAAGCCATAATAAGACCGATTTAGCTGGATTTTTTCCGTTTGCCCGTTAGCAGTTGTAATTACCACATCAAAAGACCCCGACAGGGCAATAATCACCTCATGTTGCTCTCTGTAGGCATGTGCTCCCCTGGTCTCTCCCCCAGGCACATCATAGGTCCAAAATACTCTTTTAATATCAAAAGGGATGTAGTGCCCATTTTCCATGAAGGTCAGATTCCCCCGTTCATCGAGAATTTTGGGGAACTCTATGATTTTGTGATTTGAGGCTTCGGAAACATTCATATCCAAAAGTAGTTCGTTTTCAATGCTGGTATCCTGTGAATCAAATTACACACTGCTTCACAACTTCTGCAAGCGACGTTTTGCTCTTATACCCTACCACCCCTTTAAGCACCTTTGTGCAGGCCCAGGTTTTTTCTTCGTCACCCGGCTGCATGGCCATCATGCTCAAAATTGCCTTTTCCTTCCCGGCAAGCAACGAAGCCCATCAATTTCACGGAGTTGCCACTGCTTATATTATCGATGGCATATGAGAGGCTGATGTTGATTTTATCAAGCATCCTATTTTTCTTCCTCCGTTGAGGTAAGGAGCCGAACTCCTGCCTTTAAGTCAATAGTTGATTGAAAGCCTAATTCCGTTTTAAGCTTTCCCACATCGGCCAGGCTATGGCGAATGTCGCCCTCTCTCGCTGGTTGATATTGAAGTACCAGTTCTCTGCCAAAAACAGAAGAGAATATTTCGGCTAAATGGGTGAGGTCACACGGCTCACCGGTTCCAACATTAAAGACATTCAACGATGCAGGAGACAACATAGCCAATTCAATAGCTTTTGCCACCTCTGTCACATACACAAAGTCTCTTGTCTGCTTTCCATCTCCAAAAATGGTTACAGGTTGCTCATTTTGGATCAGGTGTTTGAATTTGGCAATTACACCTGAGTAGGGTGAATCGTTGAGCTGCCTGGGGCCATATACATTAAAAAACCGCAATCCGATGGCCGACACTCCAAACCACTCGTGATACTTACCGGCATACCATTCGTTCAGCAACTTACTGGCTCCATACGGCGATAAAGGATTTGGTGCGTCGCTCTCACTTATTCTTCTTTCTCCCTGGTCGCCATAGATGGCCGAGCTCGAGGCGTACACTACTTTCTTCACCTTGCTCACCCGGGCAAAATCCAGCATATTGAGGAACCCGCTAACATTAACACGATGGCAGTAGGCCGGGTCTCCAAAAGAAGCGGGCACGCTTACCTGAGCGGCCAGGTGGATTATATAGTCTGGTGTAAAGTTTAGCGTTTGCCATGAAGACGAGTCGGAAATGTCGGCGTTGATGAGAATAACGGCCTCACCATGGTGCATGAGGTTGTTGGGCCGGCCAGTGACGAGATTGTCCATCACCATCACTTCGTAGTTGCCTTCGCTCATGAGTTGATCCACCACATGAGAGCCGATAAAACCTGCTCCGCCTGTGACTAATACCTTTGATTTAGTTGACATGAAGTGTTTTTAGGACGTTCAGATGGTTCGGACGATACAGATGTTCGGGCAAATCAGATGTTCGGGCAAATCAGATGTTCGGACAATTCAGACATTCGGATTGTTCGGATGTTCGGATTGTTCGGATGTTCGGATGTTCGGATGTTCGGACGATTCAGATGTTCGGACTTTCGGACAATTCGGACAGTCGGATGGTTCAACCTACGCCAAGGCTTCGGTTGACAAGTCGGACTTTCGGATGGTTCAGACTTTCGGATGGTCGGACTGTCAGCACAATACTAAAAGACTTAAAATATTCTGTGTTAGTTGAGTTCAATGATGGCTGTATCAGTGTTCGTAAGCAAATCAATACTGTTTAATAGTCGCTTGCGAATGAAATCCCAAAGCTTTTGATTGTCGCAATTCCCAATCCGGATCTTAATTAATTTAGGAGGAGCGCCCAGCCTACTTATCAAATCAGAAAAATCAGCATCCTTGGATATAAGAATTATATGGCCGTAGTCTTTTTGGCTATCTGAAATATTTCCTGATCCCCTAGTTGATTAAAGTTGAGCTTATAAGATGATTTAACTGGCAATTCAACATAAGCATCCATCCATTTTGCAATCGCTGGAGAAATGTTGGCATCAAGCCAAATTTCCCATTCAGGCTTCATGAATCACCACAGTGTTTTTCAGCTTGAGCGAGGCATACAAAAGAGCTGCTTTTATATCCGCTTCTTCTAACATTGGGTGCTGCTCTAATATTGCCTCATGAGTCATATCGTCAGACAATAGTACAATGATATCACCCACAGTAAATCTCAAGCCTCTGATAGTAGGTTTCCCACCCATAAGGCCGGGCTTCAGCGTAATCCTTTCAAGGAGCTTATGAGTATCCATTTGATTTATAGTTGTTTCCAAGTTACAAATTTTCGAGATACCAAACTGGTAGCATTTTGTTTGTCTCGAAGAATGAGGTAGTGGATACCCTCCTACTCCTGAGGCTTCGGAGGGCGAGGAAGTTAGCGAATAGAGGGTAGATCGACCCGTGTAACTTGGCGATCAGAGTCCTCATTGAATCATGCCTTTCATAGTTCGAGACTGTAGATTTCGTTTCATTGCGACAGATTGCTGCGGACAATGAAGGATTCCATTCTGGCTTTGAATATGGTTTCACGCTCACTTCAGGGAGATTCTCACGCTCGTATCAAATGCAGGCAATCGATAGCATTCTTTCAACTCGCTCCCGCCAAAAGGCGGACAGGCAGAATGACGTTCTAATAAAAATGATCGTCACTTCGACGATTTATATTTAGATTGATACCATTCGTATACCAACTCCAATCCTTCCCGGAAACGAACCGTGGGTTGATAACCGAGCAGGCTGGTTATTTTGTTGATGCTGGCCTTTGAGTGCTTCACGTCGCCGGGGCGCTCGGGGCCGTATACCGGCTTTATGTCTTTACCTGTCATTTGCTGCAGCATCCCAATCATTTCGTTCAGGGTGATCTGGTCGCCGCAAGCGGTGTTCATTACCTCATGCTGTTTTAGCTCAGGCAGCAGCATCGCCCGGATATTGGCCTGCACAGCGTTCGCTACAAAAGTAAAGTCCCGGGTGGTTTTGCCATCCCCATTAATCGTGGGCTGCTTGTTTTCGATAAACGCCTGGCAAAAGATGGGAATCACCGCAGCGTAGGGATTGTTGGGGTTTTGGTTGGGGCCAAATACGTTGAAATACCTTAAGCCAATGGTGTGGAACCCATAGGTTTTGCTGAACACGTCTGCGTACATTTCATTCACTGCCTTGGTGACGGCATAGGGAGAAAGGGGCTTGCCTTCTCTGCCTTCTACTTTTGGAAGATCGGGGCTGTCGCCATAGGTAGATGAAGAGGCTGCATACACCATTCTTTTTACACCCTTGTTCTCTTTTACTGCCACCAACATGTTCAGATGACCAGCAATGTTTACCTCATTTGAAGTAACAGGGTCTTTGATAGAGCGGGGCACGGAACCCAGGGCTGCCTGATGGGTGACGTAGTCCATTCCATCGACGGCTTTTTGGCAGGTAGAAAGGTCACGGATGTCGCCTTCAACGAATTCGAAATTGGGAAGCGACATGAACTCTTCGATGTTTTCGAAGTAGCCATTGCTCAGGTTGTCGAGCACCCGAACTTGACCTGCTCCGAAGCGAAGGAGGTATTCGGCTAAATTAGAGCCAATGAAGCCGGCACCTCCGGTAATGAGGAATTTCTTGTCGGAGAGAGAGCCGGTATGGAAAGGGGTGTTGAATAATTTAGTATTCAAGAGATATGGATTAAAGGACGGTTCGGACAATTCAGATGCTTCAACCTACGCTACTACCTTCGCTGAAGCTTCGGCAGTTGAAAAAAGCTTCGGTCGACGGGTCGGGTGGTTCAGACAGTTCAGATGTTCGGACAGTCGGATGTTCGGATCGTCCGAGTGTCTGAGAGTCTGAATGTCCGTTTGTCTGAGTATCAAACTTCCAGTTTTTTCTTAAACGCATAAATCTGCGAGGACAACTTCCTATAGCGATCGACAAGGCTATCTGCTTTGCTCTCATCGATTTGATTGATCCTTTTGGCGATGATCAACTGTGTACGCACTTCGCCAGCACTGCCTCCGGAAATATTCAGGAAACGACTAAATTCTTTCGGCGTCTGTCTTTCACACCCTTCAGCAATATTACTGGGTACAGAAATTGAAGACCGTGTCAATTGATCCTTAAGGGCGAAATTTCTGGAATTATCTACTTCTAAACATACTTCAACCGCTAAATCCACTGCTTCCTGCCAGATATTGAGTTTTTCAAAGTTGTGTTTCATGTTACTTGACTTTCGGACGAATCAGATGGTCGGATAATTCGGATATTCGGACGGGTCGGATGTTCACACTATTCAGATGGTTCGGATAATTCAGATATTCGGACAGTTCGGACTTTCGGATTGTCCGAGTGTCTGACTGTCTGTCTGTCCTTTTCTTGTTCACAATCTACCATCAACAATTGCTTTCGGTAAAATTCCTTTTACATCGTATACCACCCCATTGTCGGAGACCAGGGAGCGGATGTCGAGCTGTGCAAATTCTTTGTGAGCTACAGCCAATATGACTGCATCAAATTTTCCTTCCGGAAGCTTGTTCAATATGTCTATGCCATACTCCGCTTTTACCTCATCGCTGTTGGCCTGCGGGTCGAAGACGATGGGCTCGGTGTGGAAAGACTTTAGCTCGTCAATAATATCGATGACCCTGGTATTGCGTACGTCGGGACAGTTTTCCTTGAATGTAAAGCCCAGTACCAGACAGCGAGCATTCGCCACCGGCACACTCTTTTTCACCATGAGTTTAACCGTTTCTGATGCCACATACCCTCCCATGCTGTCGTTCAGCCTGCGGCCCGCCAGAATAATCTCGGGGTGATAGCCCACTTCCTGTGCTTTTTGTGCCAGGTAGTAAGGGTCTACGCCAATACAATGCCCCCCGACAAGCCCTGGCTTGAAGGGTAGGAAATTCCATTTGGTGCCTGCTGCCTGCAATACCTCGTGTGTGTCGATGCCCAGTTTGTTAAAAATCTTGGACAGTTCATTCACAAAAGCGATGTTAATGTCTCGCTGGGAGTTTTCTATCACCTTGGCGGCCTCGGCTACTTTCATGGAGGACGCCTTATAAGTGCCAGCTGTGATTACCTTACTGTACAGCGCATCGATGAACTCAGCCGCCTCCGGTGTGCTACCTGAGGTTACCTTGAGTATTTTTGCCACAGTATGCTCCTTGTCGCCAGGATTGATCCGCTCAGGGCTGTACCCTGCGAAGAAGTCTTTATTGAATGACAACCCAGATGTTCTTTCCAGCACAGGCACGCATTCATCTTCAGTCACGCCCGGGTAAACTGTGGACTCATATACTACCACCGCACCGGGTTTCATCACACTCCCGACTGTTTCGCTGGCTTTGATAAGCGGCGTAAGTACCGGCCGGTTGTGCTTGTCGGTAGGTGTAGGCACAGTGATGATGAATACATTGCAGCTGGCCAGGTCCTCTTTGGAAGCGCTTACTAAAAGGCCTTTGCCAACAGAAAGCTCCTTCGATATTACCTTTTGAAGGTCAGCATCACTTACTTCCAGGGTATGGTCGTGGCCCTGGTTGAGTTCCTTTACCCGTGCCTGATTGATGTCAAAGCCAACGGTAGGGAATTGTTTGGCAAATTCAACGGCCAATGGAAGGCCAACATAGCCCAGGCCAATGAGGCCTATTTTAGAGTTGGAGGGGAAGTTGGTCATGGAATAGTGGATGGCGGATTTGAGAATATTTATTTAAGGTAGTGGTTCTGTTTCTTGGCCGTGCCGACATGCACACCTCCTTTCAGTGTCCTCTGCGAGAGACAACATGTACACCTCCTTTCAGTGTCCTCTGCGAGAGACACCAAAAGGAGGGAACCGGTGTCTGACGGCTTCCGCCAGCGGTCGGACACGGTCTACAGGGATGGCTATGGCCGTACCGACACCTTTCCGACTCCTACTCATCGGCGGCCCAGAGGAGTAGTAAAGGCTTGCGGTCTAGTTCGGATTTTAAGTTATCCATTTCGAACAGGCTGAACATAGTATAATTGATCTTTCTGTGAATAAGTTGTTCCGCTTTGTCCACCAAAAGCGATAAATACTGCGTATCAATATCATCACCTACAATCACCATGTCGATATTGGAACTATTTTTTCCCTCTGCCAGCTCGTTGATCAGGTATACGCTGTGCAGGTTACCCAGCTTATCCACTACCTTCTCCACGAGGATGTCGAGCCCGAGGTAGTTTCGTACCAGCTTGTTGAGTTCGCCGAACAAGGGGTGCTGTTCGTTGGCACAGTACACCTTCTTGTTGCCTTCCAGCTCCGCTCTCAACAAGTTAGCGCCCTCAAGCCTGTTGAGCTCCAGGCGAATGGAATTGGTGCTCTCGCCAAACTCTGTCTCCAGCGACCGCAAATACGATCTACTGCCAGGGCTCAGGAAAAACCTGACGAGCAGTTTGATGCGTGTTTTGGAAGTGATGAGGGTATCGAGCAAGGGGGATGATGGTTCGGACTATTCGGACTATTCAGATGGTTCGGATGTTCGGATTATTCGGATGGTTCGGATGTTCAGACTTTCGGATGATTCGGACTGCCGGATTGTCGGATGTTCAGACTTTCGGACGGGTCGGATTTTCAACCTACGGCGATGCTTAGGTCGACAGGTCGGATCGCCTGAGTGTCTGAACTGTCTGAGTATCGGACAATCTGACTTTCCAGTCTCCGGCACAGCTTCGCCTCCTCAGTCACACATCGTGACATCCGCCAACCATTTTATTTTCATGTTAGGAAGAAAAAAACTTCCTTTATTCCACTCAACGAGCCTGTTGCAAATGCACAGCAGGCACTTCAGCCCGGATCACCTGACCCAGAGACTCTATATGTAATATGATCTTGTTACCTTGCCTCGCAATGCATTCTCCTTCCATGCCTTTAAAAGCACCCCAGTCTATTTTAACAGTTGATCCTTCTTCGAAATCGAAAGAAAGCTCTGACACATTGTTCGAGGCTAGCTCCTGCGTGAAAATGCCAATGGCTTCAATTTCGTTTTGCCTTACAATGGCAGGCTTGCCTTGCCAGTACACAAAGTTAATGACGCCAGGCGTTTGAAGAATAGGCAAACGTTCTTCTTCTGTAGCATTAACAAATACATAGGATCTGAACAGGGGTTCCTGCACCTTCTTTTTCCGATCACTCCACTGCTTGAGGGTAGTAACCGTTGGGCAATAGCTTCTAAAACCGTGCTTCTTGAGGGTTTCCGCCACCTTCTTCTCAGTCCTCGAGCGGGTATATAATACGTACCAATGGATGGTTGCTGGCATAATGAGTAGAAATACTACTCAAAGGTAGGAAGCCAGATGGACATGTCATATTTTTTTTAGCACAATTCGAAGGGGGTGGGAGGATTTTTGATCTGGGGGGAGAAGATAGCAGATTCAGACATTCAGACATTCAGAGAGGAGATGGGAGGCGGGGCTTGATCATCCTACCTACGAGCCCTGAAGGGGCGATAGATCTATGCGTTGGGTGAAGCCCTGCGCACTCATCCGGAGGTGGAATCAGATCCATCTTTTCTCCTAATGGGACTATGTCGGTGAAAAAAAAGCCGATCATAAATCTTTCAGTGTCCTCTGCGAGAGACACCAAAAGGATTGAAAAAGCACCCCAATCCACTTTCACTTTTGCCCCGTCTTCAAAGGTGAAATTCAGTTCTGATACCTCGTGGTTGCTCACTTCCTGCGTAAAAATTCCAATCGCCTCGATTTCGTTCTGTTTGACTATAGCGGGCTTGCCCAACCAATACACAAAATTAATCACACCGGGCGTCTGAAGGATGAGCACCCTTTCCTCTTCAGTGGCCTGGATAAAAACATAGGATCTGAACAAGGGTTCTTGTACTTTCTTTTTCCGATCGCTCCACTGCTTGAGGGTGGTGACGGTGGGGCAGTAGCTTCGGAAGCCATGCTTCTTAAGTGATTCCGCCACTTTCTTCTCAGCCCTCGAACGGGTATATAATACGTACCAATGACTGGTTGCCGGCATAATGAGTAGAAATACTACTCAAAGGTAGGAAGCTGGATGGACATGTCATATTTTTTTTAGCACAATTCGAAGGGGAATAGCAATTTGAGGTTGCTGGTTTGGAATCGGAGAGGTTAGAGGAGTGGCCATGGCTGCACCGACATCTGCATGCAGGCTCCAAGCCAGGGCACCCCTTAGCCGGGCACCCCCAATGGAATCCCGACTGAGTGGCATAACATGAGTGGTATAACAATGGAATGGCGTCGAAATGACCCTATTAAAATAGCGGGGTTGCGATCGCTATACGCTTCTAAGAAAGTCATTTTCCATTTCGGTGTCTGGCGGCTCTTTCTGCTATGGTGTAGGTCTTGCCAACACGATTAATCTATGTAATATCCGCTACCTGAAGCTTTTTTGCCTCCATAGTAATTACCGTAGCCATATCCATATCCATAAATTGAATGCCATTTTGGTTTCTTAAAATCAACACCGTTCAGAACAATTCCAATATTATTGATTAGACCTTTGTTATGGATGTCATTTATATAATCAATGGCGTGGCGGGGAGTGACATCCTGTCTTATGATAAATAATGCCACATCGGCATGTCGACTTATCTCGATAGGATCCGACACGAGACCTACTGGCGGGGTATCTATCACAATATAGTCATAGTGCTCCCTGAACCATCTCATTGCATCATCGAACTCGTGTCCCATCAGCAGTTCATTCGGGTTGGGGGGAATTGGTCCTGCCGCAATCAAATCCAAGCCCTTTATACCCGTTGATTGAATTACGTCTTTATATTTTTTGTCACCGATGAGGAGATGGCTCATCCCCTGGTCATTTGAAATTCCAAAAGAGTCAAAAATTTTCGGCTTACGAAGATCTAAGCCTAATAATAGAACTTTTTGTCCCATTTTGGCAAGCATTATGGCAGTGTTCATAGTTAGAAAGGATTTACCCTCTCCTGACAGAAACGAAGTAACCATCACTACCTTATGATCCTTTCGCTCTAAAAATTTCATCGAAGCTCGCATTTTCCTAAAGCTTTCGGCCACCTGTGATCGGGGATACTTTTCCATCACCAACTCCGTCTCATACCTGCTCAGCGCAATTGAAGCCAGAACTGGCAATTTTGTACTCTTCGTGATTTCATGAACAGACTGAATGCTAATCGAAAAGAAATCCTTGATAACGATCAATATGATTGGTAAAAGCAAACCTAAACTAAATCCAATTGCATAATTCCTTAAGGGAGTTGGAAACGTCTGTCCTCTTAACATTGGCGGATCTACGACTTTGGCATTTGGTACATTAGAAGCCTTCGCTATGCCTGCCTCCGCTTTTTTTTCCTGGAGGTAAATAAACAAATTTTCACTCAACGAGAACCTTCGTTGAATGTTCACAAGTGTTCTTTCGGTAAGTGGTAATTTATTGACCAACCTCTCTGATTCTTTAATCCTCGAAGTAAGATCAGCAACAAGAATTTCGCTACTTCCTTTTAGGTTCTGTACATTCTCAACTATCGATAAAATTACTTTTCGGGTCTGATTCTTTAAAGACAACACTTGAGGGTTGGCATCGGTTGCTCCCATTTCAACCTGAAGTAATTGTGAACTCAATTCAGCCAGGTTTTGTGTCAACGCTTCCAATAGCGGCGAATCTATTCCCGCAGTAGATGGGCTAATAATACCGTGGGGCTGCGTTTCTTGCTTAAGGTAAGCTACTATATAGTTATAATACTCAATCCGAAATCTCTCTTCAGCCCTTTTATTTTCAAGCTCTTCAAGTTTTTGTAATGCGGCAAGTCCTTCCTGGCTAATGTCAACTACTCGATTGTCTGTTCTAAATGTTTGTAACCGGCGCTCTATCAATAGTAAAGAATCTTCTATACTTGCCAACTGTCCGTCTATAAATTCGACGGTTCGAGTTGCCGTCTCATTTTTTTCCTCCAGCTCACGTTGAATGTATATATTTATCAAACTATTGATAAATTGAACCCCTTTTGACGGCAACTCCGTTTGCATGCTAATTGCCAAAATGCTTGCCTCTTTGTTAACATCAGAGATTCGAATCCTACCTCGGTAAGACCTTGCCAACCCCCAACTATTAAAAAGTACAAATTGGTAAGAATCAACCCCAGCTAAATCTATTTGCCTCTCTTCCACCCTGAAAGAGAGTCCATTGAATTCGATTACCGCAGGAAACTGATATCTTTGACGAGCGAGTCCAAGTTCTTCAGAAAACAACACAAAGCCTCCATCTTTTTGCATCTCAACACTGAAAACCAAATTTCGCTCAGGTCTTGCTTCACCTATAAAACTTACTTTAAACGGCATTTTTTCAGGTTCAATTTCTCTTTGTTTTATCCTGCCAATACCGTAATACGCTATATCGAAATTGAGCGATTCGATTGCTCGTTTGAGAAGTGAATAAGAACCTAATAACTCAATTTCATTTTGCTTTGTGGAATTCCCCTGAAAAAATTGAAGCTCCTGTAAAAGTTCTGGGTTAATAGACTTTTTATCTTCCTTTATCAAGATTGTTCCTGCGACCTCAAACCTGGGAGTTGAATACCTGTGAAAAAGAAATACTACTCCAACGCAAATTATTACAGACAGAAAAATTAATTGCCAATAATCCAGGATTTTGTACACCCAATCTTTCACGTCTAAATTTTCCTCTTCAACATAAGCAGGAACTGCGGGCATCTTATTAACTCCCTGTGCGTCCATGAATGATTATTTGGTAAAAAAGTTAAGGATCAAAAAAACGGCGGTAATAGTGGCAGCCACAGCACTGATGGTTTGGAAAGTAGTAATGCCTGTTCCGAGCTCTCGTACCTTTAGGGGCGCCACATACAATTGGTCGCCAGGCTGGATATAATAAAACTCAGAGTTAATCAGGTCACGATTCGTCAAGTCTATTTTGTGGATGCGCTGCCCTTCAGGGTACTGGCGGATAAGCAATGCTTCTTTTCTGTTGGCCTCTATCTGCAGGTCACCAGCTGAGGCAATGGCTTCATAAATGGTCAGCCTGTTTTGAAGCACACCGTACCTCCCCGGTGCCCTGAACTCACCCAGCGCAGTGAACCTTATGCCACCAAGCTTCACCGATATGTAAGGATCTTTGATGTATACCTGAGCCGATTCTTCCACCACTCTTCTTACCTCTGCCAGGGTTTTCCCGGCGACTGAAATTCTTCCGATCACAGGTACCTCAATCATCCCATTGGCATCAACATTAAAGCCCGTGAGGTAGAAAATGTCAGAAGCGTTGTTGATTAGCTGGCCAGCAGCTTGTGTAGCCATACCACCTATGTTGAACATATCATCAGTTGTTCCATCCAGGCTTTTGATTTTTATGTCCAGGTTATCTCCCGGCTGCACCACATAAGTTTTGTAGGGGAAGCTTAGGAGGCTGTCGTTGGGAACCGTTGGGGACTCTTCATTGGCTTCCTGCATGTACACTACCTTCTTATTGGAAATGCATGCGCTAAGGGCTGCACTGAGTAAAAAAAATACGATTATATTGAAAAACTGCCCAGTCGAGGACTTCCTGACACCAAATGTTAGCATTATACCGGAATGAATTACATGTTTTTACCGTCTGCAACCAAAAATGAACTGTCGTTGATCCTTTTGCACCAGTGGCGTATGACAAAGGAAGGCCCGTTTCACTCCCAGGTTCGAAGTTGCAAACTTACAATTAAAATCAAAATTTACCCACTTGACGGCGTCATTAAGGGAGTCTACACAAATGCTCACAAAGGTATAGTTGGCAATATGCATCAAATTTCGGCTTAGACGCAACAATGAAAGGCAAAAAAGTGCAAGTTGGTTTGAGAAAAATGCAAAAAAAGACTTTCCTTCGGAGGAGACATTCAGACATTCAGACATTCAGACATTCAGACATTCAGACATTCAGACAGGAGACGGAAGAGTGGAGACAGGTGTTGGTTCTTAGTCGGCAAGACGAAATCTCCTGAAGATTATGCTTCGCTACCAATCACATCAATCAATGCCTTAATATAACCAAAAGCAAAAGCATGGCCCTGAAGGCCACTGGCGGGGTCATCGTGGTGCGGGATGTGATCCGGCATCACCATGCCGTCGTAGCCGACATTTCGCAATTCCCGGATGATCTCAGCAAAATTCATATCGCCGTTGTCGGGGTATACTTCCTGAAAATTATTCCAGCCTCCTTTGATGTTTCGCAAGTGAATATTGAAAATCTGCTTCCTCTCTCCTACCCAGCGGATAATAGGTAAAATCTCTGTTCTCGGATCTTTCAATCCTTCAGCCGTCGACCCGAGGCACAAGTTAAATCCGTGTGAGGGGCTGTCGTATAGTTGCGCAAATTTCTTGATCCCTTCAAACACATCGGGGCTGTTCCATCTTGTTATCCCTCTGAATCCCACGGGCGCTGGAGGGTCGGCGATGTGGTTGGCCAGGCGCACGTTGTATTCCTCGGCCACTGGCAGCACACGGTCGAGGAAGTAGGTAATCCGCTCATACATGGTATCAATCGAAACATCTCCTGCAACAGTTTTTGGTTTGTCTTGCTTCAGGGCCTCTTCGTAGTTCCATGTGCTGTAAGAGGCATTACCTCTGGTCGGATCAATTGTTCGCCCGGTTCTCAAAATTTCCAGAATGATGGTATTGTAGTTCAACGTACGAACATCTGTTTTACCTGCCACCGAAATCATTTGCTGGATCATCTCGATTTCCCTGTCTCTCGCCGGACTTTTCCCCAGCATAATATTAGGCGTTGAAATCTTGTCAATACCAGCTGAAGAAAGGGGTAGGTGATAGGCGTCGAGACTTATCCCGTATTTTTCGCAGGCTTCCTTTTTAGCCCGAGAGTCATCCAAATCCCATCCAACTCCTTCAATCAACTTCGGCGAGCCTCCATCCATGTGATACACGCCGTGCCGGGCCAGATACTCAAGGTTTTCTTTCCCCGTGCCCCCGTGCTGGCAGCCGACGTGCATGCGCATGGGCCTAGCTTTTGGGGTTGATGTAGTTTCCTCTTTGCCATCGGCTGGCTCACATCCGGTCATTACCGAACCCAACGATCCAGCCACAGCTGAAGCTCCAAGAGAGGATTTGATAAGGGAAGAAATGGCCTTTCTTCGGTTAATATTCTGTGTCATATACTTCGACGTTTCTGATATATCAATTAGATAAGGGGGAAAATACTGGCAGCAATAAGAATGACGATTAACCCGACCAGTCCCATGATGGTAAGCAAGGGAGAAAAAGTTTTGAGTGCTTCCTGTTCGGTAAGGTTACTCATTTTACACACAATCCAGAAGCCGCTGTCATTCATCCAGGGAATGAGTTTCGAGCCGCAGGCAATGGCAAGGCCGAGATACAGTTGATGATATTCCAGAGTACCTGCGTTTGCCATACCTGCCAGTATGCCCGAGGCAGTAATCATTGCTACTGTCGCCGACCCTTGAGCGGTTCGGACAATAGCCGTTATAAAAAAGGCCAGTGGTATCAACGCCATTTGGTAGTCTTTGGTGAGCTCCGCTAGTCGCAGACTGATGCCTGTTTGCTGCAGCATCCCTCCGAAAGCACCACCGGCTGAGGTAATAAGTATGATCACGCCCGCACTCATCAATGCGGTTTGAACTGAGGCAGTTAGTCCTTTTTTGTCGCCTTTTTTCTGCACAGCAAGCAACCAAATGGAAGACAGAGCCCCCAGGGACAATGCTACATTTTTCTCTCCAATAAAATCCAGCACACTAGTCAACCAGGACGATGAAGCTTTACTCACATCGACAAAAGAGCCGATCAGGGCATTTACGCTTATCAACACGATAGGAATAACTATCGGCAGCAAGGAAAACCACAGCGCAGGAAGCTCCCGCTCGTCTTTCTCAGACAGTGTCTTGATCTCATCCAGCGGAGCATCCACAGCATCACGCAGCGGAATTGGCCACTTGCGATTGGCCCAAACGGCATAAAGGTAACCGGCGCTGATGGTCACCAGCCCAACAAGGAAGCCTCCCATCATCATCATGCCAATGGGTATGTTCATTTCGGTGACTAAGAACAGGGGGCCCGGCGTCGGTGGAACTAACGAGTTGGCCATGGCGGCTCCAGCAGCGATGCACAAGATCAGCAGCCCATAATTTTTTCCCACCCGCATCGCCATTGCTTTGGCCAGCGGCACCATGAGATAAAAAACAGTATCAAAAAATACAGGAATGCCAATAAAAAAACTGCTGCCCAGAAATGTCATGGGTGCATATT
This sequence comes from Imperialibacter sp. EC-SDR9, assembly GCF_902498805.1. Classification (GTDB taxonomy): domain Bacteria; phylum Bacteroidota; class Bacteroidia; order Cytophagales; family Cyclobacteriaceae; genus Imperialibacter. The sequence continues at coordinate 94,785 of NZ_LR701584.1, forward strand.
TGTCGCCAGTGATTTTCAGTGTTGACCGCACAATTTTTTCGGCAGCGCCACTCTCCAGCATGGTTTTGCCTATGATAGAGGCCATGGCGATCAGTATCCCGATTTTACCACAGGTATTTCCAAATTCTGTAGCGATGCGGATACCTTCGCTTTGGTCGGCCAAGCGTTGGGCTGCAGCTTCGGAAACACCTTTTCCTGTTTGATAAAGAAGGATAGCCGCTTCGGGAGTGATAAGTGCTACAACAAAGGCTCCGAGCAGTAGCGCCAGAAACGCATGGAGCCGGAATCCTATGATACTGACAAAGACGACGAGAATGCCAATAGCTAAAATAAACAGAGGATCTTCTGTAAAATACTGTATGTTCAAAGCAGGTAGTTTAGGCGCTTCACTTAAATGCGTAGCTTAATATCTCCTTTTTATGGGACAGGTTCACAAAAGTGAATACAAAAATTATGTATTTACCCTGATTGTCAGGCTGAATGGTATGCGGTCACTCCCAGACTGAACATGGCGGTTATCCTCGGGGACTTTGAAATTTTCCTGCCGTTTAAGGCAAACTACTGGCTTCCTCGTCTAAAATAATATAAACTTATACTTTCAAATATATACTCCTGTTTAATATGACATTCCTACTGAACACCCGCAGGTTGTGGCCTGCTTTTTTTCTGACCTTGCTACTCGTCGGCTGTACCGAAGAGCTGCCTAAAGAAACGCCACTAACGATAAGAGAAGACCAGGCTACTGCCTATAACCGGGCCAAAGAAGTCCGTGAAAACACTTCCCTGGAACTCTATGATGGTATTACCATGAGCCTTTGGGCCTCCGACTCACTGGCTCCTGACCCTATTGCGATGTCGATAGACGATGAGGGCAATGTATATCTCACCAGAACCAATCGTCAGAAACACTCTGAGTTCGATATTCGTGGCCACCAGGACTGGATGACCCGTTCCATTGCATTGCAAACCGCAGAGGAACGCCGGGCCTTTTTACATAAGGAATTCGCACCAGAAAACAGTGCCAGAAATGAATACCTGCCCGACCTCAACAATGATGGCTCTCATGACTGGAAAGACCTGGCTGTGGAGGAAGAAGAAGTATGGAAGCTCACAGACGAAAATGGTGACGGCATTGCCGATGTATCAAAGCGTATCCTGAGCGATTTTCACGACGAAATAACCGACGTAGCCGGAGCACTGCTAGTAAGAAAGAATGATGTTTTTGTTGGTGTTGGCCCTGATATGTGGAGGCTTCAAGACACCAATGGCGATGAAGTGCTGGACAAAAAAGAGTCGATAGCGACAGGGTTCGCTGTACATATCGGCTTCGGCGGGCACGGAATGTCGGGTGCCATTGAAGGACCAGATGGTCGTATCTACTGGGGCATTGGCGACATTGGCGCCAACTTGACCGCCAAAGACGGGAGTACTTATAAATATCCCAACCAGGGTGTGATTGTAAGGTCGGATCCTGACGGGAGTAACTTTGAGGTTTTTGCTGCCGGACTTCGCAACACGCATGAATTTGTTTTCGATGCCTATGGCAACATCATCAGCTCCGACAACGATGGTGACCACCGTGGTGAAAGTGAAAGGCTTGTACATATAGTAGAAGGCCATGACGCTGGCTGGAGAGCCAACTGGCAGTATGGAAAATACACCGACCCCCGAAACAACAAGTACCATGTTTGGATGGACGAAAGACTCTTCCAGCCACGTTGGGAAGGTCAGGCTGCTTATATCATTCCTCCCATCATGAACTATCACAACGGGCCAACGGGAATGGTGTATAACCCTGGCACGGCACTTGGCTCAGCCTGGAAAAACCATTTCTTCCTTGTGGAGTTTGTTGGCAACCCAAGCAGGTCTCCTATCTGGTCGTTTACCCTGAAGCCTAAAGGAGCTACTTTCGAATTGGAGCAGGAGAAGAAACTAGCTTTGGGCATCTTACCAACTGGTATCCGGTTTGGGCCGGATGGCGCACTCTACGCCGCCGACTGGATCAATGGATGGGACACAAAGAACTATGGCAGAGTATGGAAAATAGATGTAACCAGCGACAAGAACGACCTGGCAGCCGCTCGTAAAGAAACCAAAGAGCTGATGGTGCTTGACTACGAAAATCAAAGCGAAGACAGGCTGTATGAACTACTTTCTCACGCCGACATGCGTATTCGTCAAAAGGCGCAGTTCGAACTGGTAAATCGGGGGAAAAAAGGAGCGCAACTATTTAAGAAGGCCATCGATCAAACCGACAACCAACTAGCAAGAGTTCATGGTGTTTGGGGTCTTGGGCAATTGGGAAGACAACGCCTCGACCATGCAGCGCCGATTGTTGGGTTGCTTGGTGACAGCGACCCTGAAATCGTTGCTCAGGCTGCCAAAATGCTTGGAGATTTAAAGTACGCTGAAGCTGCCCCTCAGCTTGTAAAACTTTTGAGCAATGACTATCCCAGAGCGAGGTTCTATGCCGCTGAAGCATTGGGCAGAATCAAGTACGAACAGGCTATTCCTGACCTAATCAAAATGATTGAGGCCAACAACGATGAAGATATTTACATCAGACATGCAGGCGTACTCGCTCTTAGCCGGATAGGCAAGCAAGAGCCAGTGGTGGCGTTGGCAAGCAGCTCAAGCAGGGCTTTGCGCATTGCCGCTGTGTTGGTACTAAGAAGGCTTGGCAGCGAAAAAGTAGCCACCTTCCTCAAAGATCAGGATGAGTACATTGTAACGGAAGCAGCACGGGCTATCAACGACGACTGGTCGATTGAATCTGCACTGCCAGCTTTGGCAGCAACTCTGGCCGAGACTAGATTTACCTCCGAGCCTTTGCTTAGAAGGGCCATTAACGCCGCCTTGAGAGTGGGTGGAGACAAAGAGCTGGACATGGTCATTGCCTTTGCACTCAGAGATGGCGTGGCGCCGGAACTAAAAGCAGAAGCACTTGCGACGCTGGGCACCTGGGCCAATCCATCGGTGATGGACAGAGTAGACGGCCGCTATCGTGGAGAAATCAAAAGAGACGCTGCACTTGCTCAGGCAAAAGCGAAAGCGAATGCTGGTAAGTTTCTTCAGAGCTCTAACAGTGCCGTGGTGATGGCCGCTGCCAATATGCTGGCAGAATTACAAGTATCTGACTTTAATGACAAGCTGGCCACTATGATGACAAGCCACCCGCTTCCCGAAGTGAGATCTGCTATGCTCACCAGCCTGGGCAAGCTTAATTACAGCGACATGGAAGGACTCGTGAAGAAAGGTATGAACGACAAAGAAGGCGAAGTGAGGACAACAGCCCTCAGCCTTTTGAGTGGAATGGAAATTTCTACAGAAAATCTACCCGGCATCGTCACTCCTATTTTTGCTAAAGGTTCTTTGAAAGAACAACAGGAAATGTTGACAGTGCTGGGTAAAATGTCCGCTGAAAAGAGCGAGGCAATCTTGTCAGGGCTCATCGACCAGCTTACTGCCAAGAAACTGGACAAGAGCCTGACGCTTGATCTCATAGAGGCATCCGAGGCAAATGGTTCAGCGGCACTCGCCGCCAAGCTTGAGCCGTTAAAGTCTGATGATGCAAATACCGTGGCCGCATTCCAGGAAACGCTTTATGGCGGTGATTCTCGTTTGGGTGGAAGAACATTCTACACCCACCCAGCTGCACAATGTACCCGCTGTCACGTGATCAGAGGCGAAGGCACTACAGTCGGCCCACAGCTTGGCGGAATAGGCAGTGTGCTGACAAGGGAGCAAATCCTTCAAGCATTGATCGAGCCTGGTGCAAGACTGGCACCTGGGTTTGGTTCCGTGTCTCTGACGTTGAAAGACGGACAAAAAGTGTCTGGCATTTTGATGGAAGAAACCGACAAAGAGTTGGTGCTAAAAACCTCAGAAGCCGAGCCACTTCACATTCCCACAGCGAGAATAAGCGAACGCAAAAACTCACCGAGCAGCATGCCACCCATGGGAGGCATTATGACAAAGAGAGAGATCAGGGATGTGGTGGAGTTTTTGGCGAATTTGAAATAGATAATTTTAAGTTTCACTTAAAACAGAAATCCCCTGTCGAAATATGGTTCGATAGGGGATTTTTCATTTAAGGCACCTTGCAAAATTTCGTCAACGCACCACACTCATGTTGGAAGAATAGCCTGGCGAATCCGTGACATCGGTTTCAGATCAGGAATTTCCCAACTCACCCTTGCTTCTCTGCTCATTAGTAATTCTTTTGTATAGAACCCGAGCAGAAAATCCTTATGGATAATGTTGGTGGAGGCTAATTCACCAAGGAAATTTTCAAAACCAATATCTTCTACAAATTCTAGGTGATATTGCATAATGGCCTGAATGTAAAACTCAGTAGTCGTTTCGTGGTACCCTTCCTCTTCTGTATTCTTACCGCCATTGCTGACATTGTATTTTTTTATTCCGTCTTTGATGAGCTTTCTGGCTTCTACTACCGGATGATGATAGATATACCATGTGGCCATTACGAAGTGAGCTAAGTGGCTCCAATCAGCCGGTGGCAATGTGCAAGTTTCAAATCCTTTTACCAGTTGTTGTGCTTCCCTGTAGGTCATATCTATTTTGATCTGATATTAATATCCTCCTTGTATGTGCTCATCACAATCGTAGTACTTGTCCGAGTCACAGCCGGGCTTCCTTTGATCTTATTAGAAAGCAACTCCTCCAGCTCGCCTGTATCTTTCACCAGCACCTTCAACAGCAAGTCATAGTCTCCAGCAATATGGTGGCACTCCAATACCTCCGGCAACTCGGTAAGGTACAGTCTGGCTTTTGAGGCTCCTGCATGCTCCAGCCACACCTGCACAAAAGCAAGCAGTTTAAGCCCCAACATCTCGCTATTGAACCTTACGGTATACTGCTCAATCACGCCCGACTTATCAAGCTTGCGCAGCCGCTCCGTCACCGCCGGCAGCGACAAATGAATCTTCCGGGCAATGTCTGCACCAGATATTCTGGAGTTGGTGGCCAACTCGTCAAGTATCTTAAAATCTGTATTGTCCATTGCTGTTGTTCGTTACAAAGTTAATTTTCAATTTACTATATAAGTATTTTCGTAACAAATAACAGCTATTATTAAAAATATAGTCAATAGTACTTAACTATATTTAGCAGTGAGTTCTTGTGCTAGCTCAAAAGACTAACTTTATTTTGTACGAAACCATTATTGTATTGCTTTGGATTCTCCACGCTGCGATCCACTTTTCATTTGTAAAAAGGCCGCTTTAAACATAGATTTAGGGTTCAACACTTTTACCTACTCGTTTATGAAATCCTTATTGCTTACCTGCCTCAGTACCCTAGTTTCGCTCTTCGCTTTTTCGCAGATGATTCCGCTTCCGGAGCATCCCAGACCCGACTTTGAAAGAGCCGATTGGAAAAATCTCAATGGCATATGGGAATTCAAGTTTGATGCAAACAATGAAGGCTTGAACGCAAACTGGAGTGCGGGTAGTACCGCATTTGATAAAACCATCCTTGTTCCATTTCCATGGGGCTCCACCCTCTCCGGCGTAAAAGACGAAACGGACATCGCCTGGTATAAAAGAGAAATCACTATCGACCCAAGTTGGGAGGGCAAAAAAACCTTCGTGACCATTGGTGCCTCCGACTGGGAGACCACTGTTTGGCTTGATGGGCAAAAGCTTGGCAGTCATCAGGGTGGCTATACTCCATTTTCGTTTGACCTAACACCTTATGTCAAGTACGGGGAAACTCAAAAGCTCGTCATCAGAGTAGATGATATCCGCCGAGACTTTACGTTGTATGGCAAGCAAGGCTATGGCAATGCCAGAGGTCTATGGCAAACCGTTTACCTGGAGGCCAGAGGGAACAACTACCTGGAAGCCGTTCATTTCACCCCCGACATTGACAACAGCAAAGTGGACGTAACAGCCTATTTGCCAGAGGAAGCAGCGAAGGATCTCAAAGTAACGGTCACAATTAAAGGTACACCAACGCCGATCTCACAGGAAGCGACTATCACAAAAGGAAAAAACAAGGTGCGGTTCAGTATTAATATACCGAACGCTCACCTTTGGAGCCTTGAGGATCCCTTCCTTTACACTGCTGAAGCAACGCTGGGAGATGACGCAGTGAGCACATACTTTGGTATGCGCAAAATTTCCGTAGTGAACCTCCCGGGTACCGACTATCCATACATTGCTCTTAACAACAACCCAATCTACGTTCAGCTTACTTTGGATCAATCTTATCACCCCGATGGCTTCTATACTTTCCCTTCTGACCAGTTTATGCGGGAAGAAATTGAGCGAAGCAAATCCATTGGACTGAACGGCATCCGTGTCCATATCAAAGCCGAGGTGCCCCGCAAATTGTACTGGGCCGATAAGCTAGGCCTGCTGGTGATGGCCGACTTACCTAATAGCTGGGGCGAGCCGGAAGAGAAAATGCAAGCTGAAGCAGAATTCACTCTTCGGGAAATGATCAAAAGAGACTACAACCATCCAGCGATTTTTTCATGGATTGTTTTCAACGAAACATGGGGCCTGAGAACCGCTGTGGAGGTCAATGGCAAAAAGGAGAACAAGTACCTGCCCAGAACACAAAACTGGGTCGCCTCCATGTATTACCTGACCAAGTCGCTGGACGGAAGTCGATTGGTAGAAGACAACTCCATCTGCTGCGGAGCAGGTCACACAGAAACGGACATCAACTCCTGGCATAGCTACCTTCCCGGCTGGGAATGGGAGGCTTTTATGGCCAATCTGGAGAAAAATACCTATCCGGGCAGCACTTACGACTTTGAAGACGGTTTCAAGCAAAGCAATCAGCCCAATATCAATTCGGAGTGCGGCAATGTGTGGGGCTACGATGGCAGCACCGGAGACGTGGACTGGACGTGGGACTACCACCGCATGATGAACACCTTCCGCAAATACCCATTTATGTCAGGCTGGCTGTATACCGAGCACCATGATGTGATCAACGAGTGGAACGGCTACTGGCGCTTCGACAGGACGGAAAAGAAAACCGGGCTAGGCGACATAGTTGCAGGAATGACCACTAACGACTTTCATTCCCTGGTTTACCTTTCTACTGGCAATGAAATCAGCAAAACGGTAAAGGGCGGAGAAACAATCAGCGTGCCACTTTACCTTTCTTCAATGAGCAGTGCGGAAATGGGCAGCCAGCTAAAGATAGTGTACGAGCTGACTCACACCAACTACCTCGGCGAAACGTCAACCATCAAACAAGGCAGCCAATTGACAGACTATAAGCCATATATTCAATCGACACCAACCCCAATAGAAGTGACAATGCCTTCAATAGCTGGCTTGTCTATCCTCAAGTTGAGACTGGAAGACATGAGTGGCAAAGTGGTGCACCGCAATTTTACGACCTTTGAAGTAACTGGAACCGACAAGGTGGCAAAAACGGAGGTGATCAGTGTTGCTCCGGCTTCTTTCACCAAAGCGGAGTGGAGCGAAAAACAATGGACTGTACTGGATGGGTTAAAGGTAAATGGTGCCGGAAAGGGCAGCTTCGAATACACTTTTGACCTGAGCGGTGCTGAAACAACGAAAGCAAAAGAAGCTTACTTTTTGGTAGAAATATCTGCCAAGGAGCTTTTCGCCAAGGACAAGGAAAAATTCGAGGCGGGTAAAGACTATATGCTGGGTGCCAGAGCTGAGCCGAGCGCCAACCCCAACTCCTACCCTATGACAGACGAGACCATGTTCCCGTCTACCGTCTCTATTTGGGTAAACGGCACCAAAGTGCAAACTACTACCCTTATCGATGATCCAGCCGATCACAGAGGCATTTTGAGTTGGCACCATCAGTTGCAGGATAAAAAACTGAGAGAAGCAGGCTCTTATGGCTACCTCACTAAAGTGCCTGTTTCAAAGAGAATGCTAAAAGATGCTGCAACTACGGGAAAGCTAATCGTTGAAATAAGAACAGAAGGCGAGGGTGGAGTGGCCGTTTATGGCAAGTCATTTGGGAGGTATGCAGTGGATCCGTCAATTGTTTTGACGTATTGAGGGCTGAAACGATATTTTAACACAACTTGAATGTGTGGTCGAATTAATCATTTCCTGTCTTTACTAGGATTCCTTGGATGAAAGGATTTTAGGATTTTCGAGTAAGGTCAGGAAATGCTTCGATAGTTACTGCTTAGCCTTAACATCTGGGTGTTTGGTATTATAGATTCTCTTATATTGAAGGCTGCGGCTACCAAAATTGATTAAGAGACCAACAGGTAAATTGTAAGCTTCCAGGTAGTTTCTGCATTGGTTAAGATGATTATCGTTCAAGTCGATCACCGCTTTCAACTCAACCATGATCTTATCTTCAACGAAAAAGTCCACTCTGCGAGTCCCAATATCAATTCCTTCATAATAGATGGTCATTTCCATCTCTCTTGCATACCCAAGACCTTGCTTTTCCATTTCGATTGCAAGTGCTCTTTGGTATATTACCTCTTGAAAACCGTTTCCTAGAAAGGTATGTACCTTCATTGCGCACCCAATTATCCGATGTGTGAGTTCTTCGTAAATCATGGCTTCTGATAAAGTTTGGATTCAAATAATTTCAGGTAACTAAAATACTAATCTTATCATCTTTCAATCCTATAAATCCAAGTAGAGACAAAATGGAAGGCCAAATAATTGACATTGAGAACAAAAGAATTTACCCCGGCAGACTCACCATAGAAGCAGGAGTCATAAAAAGCGTTGACGAGTTAAAAGACGCTCCGCCAAGGTTCATTCTTCCCGGCTTTGTAGATGCGCATGTGCACATTGAAAGCTCAATGCTGGTGCCGTCCGAATTTGCGAAGCTGGCCGTAACACATGGCACAGTCGCCACAGTATCCGATCCCCACGAGATTGGCAATGTGCTGGGCGTGGCGGGCGTTGAGTTCATGATTGAAAATGCCAAAACCGTTCCCCTGAAGTTCAACTTCGGAGCCCCCTCCTGCGTGCCTGCCACTCCGTTTGAAACAGCTGGATCCATTATTACGGCTAAGGATATTGATTATCTGCTTTCTAAACCTGAGATCAAATACCTTGCTGAAATGATGAACTGGCCGGGGGTGCTGCATCGGGATGCACTGGTGATGGACAAAGTCAAAGTAGCGCAGAAGCATGGCAAACCTGTAGACGGCCATGCTCCAGGACTCAAAGGAGAGCAAGCCGCCAACTACGTCGCCGCCGGTATCAGCACCGACCATGAGTGCTTCACTATCGAAGAAGCCCTGGACAAACTGAAACACGGCATGAAAATCCTTATCCGGGAAGGTAGTGCAGCCAAAAACTTTGAGGCGTTAATCCCGCTAATGAAGGATCACGCCAGCCAGCTGATGTTCTGCTCCGACGATAAGCACCCTGACAACCTCATCGAAGGGCATATCAATCAACTCGTCGTGCGAGCCCTGAAAAAAGGGCATGACCTTTTCGATGTGCTGGCAGCAGCATGCATCAACCCTGTCAAACACTACGGGCTAAATGTAGGTTTGCTGGAAGAAGGCGACCCTGCGGATTTTATTGTGGTAGGCAGCATCGAAAACTTTGGTGTTCTGGAAACCTGGATCGACGGGCAAAAAGTAGCCGAACATGGAAAGGCCCTTTTCGGCACCAAACCTTGCACGCCCATCAATCAGTTCAATTGTCAGCCAAAGAAACCAAATGACTTCCACCTCAAAGTAGGTGGTTCGCAGGTAAGAGTCATCGATGCCCTCGACGGCCAGTTAATCACAAAAGAAAGCTGGTTTGATTCAAGCCTGCTGGATTCAGACTCACAAACTTCTGTCGAACATGATGTCTTGAAATTTGCCGTCATCAACCGTTACAGCGATCAGCCACCAGCCATCGCCTACATCCGTAACTTTGGATTGAAGCAAGGCGCCGTTGCCTCCACCGTCGGGCACGACTCGCACAATGTCCTGGCCATCGGCGTATCCAACGAAGCTATCTGCGAAGCAGTCAACCTATTGGTTGAGAACAAAGGCGGAGTAGCTGCTATTGGAAAGGGAAAGCAAAAGGTGCTACCATTACCGGTGGCCGGATTGATGGCGGTCGAAGACGGCTATACCGTGGGAAGGAAATACCAGGAAATAGACCTGCTGGCCAAGGAATTGGGCTCTACACTCAACGCCCCATTCATGACCCTGTCGTTTATGGCGTTGCTGGTAATCCCTGCATTGAAGCTAAGCGATAAAGGTCTCTTCGATGGCGGGAGTTTCAATTTCGTGGAGCTGTTTCAGTAACAATATCTTACTTAACCCATTGACTATTAGCTGTATTCTTTGGAAATTCCTAAAAAAGACACCCATGAACTCTACTGCTACATTGTTCGCCCTCGCTATTGTATCCTTTGCTCTGGTCTCTTGTTCAGAAGAACCTAAAGGCCCCGTCGACAATCGACCCGTTATCAAGTTTCAAGGCACTGTTGTCGATAGTAACACCGGAGATCCTGTGAGTGGTTTGGAAATCAAGTATTACAGTGAGCTTGGCTGCAGCGCCATCCTCAAGGATATCACCACTGAGTCGGGTAACGATGGCGGCTTTTCCATTTCTTACAGAAAAGACATCGACAGTCTCATTACTGTATCGCAGTTGGTGGATGTGGACACATCCCACATCTACCACGGTATCAACCTGTATGAACCATATTTTCTCGTAACTAAAAGGACGCAGGGGCCTAGAGAAATTATTCTGAGCCGGGACGGCAACCTGAGGCCGAATCAGGAAACTGTATTGATACAAGTTGTAAAGGCTGGGGTGCTTGAGTTTGAATTTGAGTACCAGGAATTCAAGCACCCAAAAAGCATCATGGAAATTAGCATTTACCTTAAATCGGCGCCCGACGAGCCTTACCAGCAACGGTACTATTACAGCGATGGAGAGTTCACCGACACCGACGGCCTTCCCGACGTTATTGCAACGCTTCCTGCCGACCAACCACTTATTATCCGGTGGCAAGCAAAAGAGGGAGTTGATTTTGCGTTCCCCGAAAATTTTGAGGTCGTTAGCGAAGGCGAAGAGGAGCTTACGCTAGTTTTTGAAGAAACAAGAGCAATTGCCACCTTAAACTTCTAAGAATGTTAACACTGGCATAAGGTCAATAACCATTGAAGCAACTACCTTTGCAGCCAAAAATATTCCCCGCTTGTCAAAACAAGAACCGTTGAAGAAAAAGCTGCTCTTCATTGTCAACCCAACTGCCGGCACACGCACGCACAAGTTTGAGGAAGCCCTGATCAAAAAGTGGCTTGACCATGGGCGATTCAGCTACGAAATGCACGTGACCACCCATGCTGGCAACGGCACCGAAACAATTGTCAGCAGAATTAACGAGTTCGATGGTTTCATCGCAGTGGGCGGCGACGGCACAGTCAACGAGGTTTTTAAAGGCGTGCTCGACAGCAAAAAGTGGTTTGGAGTGATTCCTTCTGGCTCGGGTAACGGGCTGGCCCGCACGTTACACATCCCGATGAACATAGAAGGTGCTTTCCAAATCCTTAACAAAGGGAAAGTGAGAGCAATCGACTACGTAAAAATCAACGACGACAGCTTCGTTAACGTGGCGGGCATAGGCTTCGACGCCAAAGTCGCTCATAAATTCAAAAATTTGAAAGTGAGGGGACTCAAGTCATACGCAAAAGTCACGCTGCAAGAGTTCGGCAAGTCAAAAGACCGTCCGGTCAAAATCTCCTTCAAAGGCAAAACCATCAAAGAGAAAGCCATGATGGTAAGCTTTGCTAACAGCACGCAGTTTGGCAACAACGCCTTCATCGCCCCCAAAGCAGAACTCGACGATGGCAAAGTCAATATAGTCGTGCTTAAGAAATTTCAATGGTTGGACGTACCGTTTCTGGTTTGGCAGCTTTTCAGTAAGTCGATCCATCAATCGAGACTTCAAAAAGAGTATGCAGTGAAGAAAGCGACTATAGAGTCAAAAAAAGGCATCTACCTCCACATCGACGGCGAAGCAAGGGCCAAAGTAAACAAGGTGAAACTGAAAGTCGTGCGCAAAGGGGTAAAAGTCATTGCATAAATCATCCGATCCTTCTACCTTCCACTATAAATCTAAATCCTTTCGATATGTCGCAAGAAGAACAAGGCAAAGTGGAGTCCCTGCTTTCCGAACTCGGTAAGAAAATTGACCAGTTGATCGTTGAAGGCAAAAAGAAAAAGGATGGTTTGACTGACGAAATAGAAGAGAAAATAGCGGAGCTCAAAGGCCAGAAAGAAAAGCTGGAAGAAGAGTTTGAGTCTTTCAAAACTAAAAATGAGCCCAAATGGATCGAAGTAAGGGAACACCTTGAAAAGGCCATTGGTGAACTGCGAGCCGCTGCGGAAGCTGCTTTTAAGAAAATGAAGAGTTAGCACGAAAGTTATTTGTTGGCTGTTATTAGTTAATCGTGGTTTGCAACTGGTACTTTTGCACCCTGATTCAAATTTCAATTAACTGCTGCAGGCTCAATGAATATTATTTCTGTCGAAAATTTAGCTAAATCCTTTACCGATAAGCCCCTATTTACCAACCTAACCTTTGGCCTTAGTCAAGGCGAAAAAGCAGCCATCATCGGGGTGAATGGGTGTGGCAAATCGACGCTTCTTAAGACCATTGCCGGCTGGGAAGCGCCAGACGGCGGTAAAGTGTCCACCCGAAAAGACTTCAAGGTTTCTTACCTGCCACAGCAGCCGGAGTTTGATCCACAAACATCCATTTTAGATACCCTCTTCGAAGCCAACTCCCCAATGATTCGGGCCATTCGTGATTACGAAGAGGCCATGTACCAGGCGGAGCACCACGGGAAAGATTTTCCAGAAGGTGTGCTTGAGAAAATGGATGAACTGCAAGCCTGGGACTTTGAAGCTTTTGTGCGCCAGGTAATCGGGCAAATGGGATTACTGGATGTAGATATACTCATGGGCACCCTCTCGGGCGGGCAAAAAAAGCGGGTGGCACTGGCCAAAATACTGATCGAACAGCCTGATGTGTTGCTGCTCGACGAACCTACCAACCATCTCGACCTGTCAACCGTGGAATGGTTAGAAAAGCACCTCGCCACGCAAAACACTACCCTCCTGCTCATTACCCACGACCGGTACTTTCTGGACAATGTCTGTAACCTCATCTTTGAGTTGGATGGCGGACAAATGAACCGCTACCAGGGCAACTACGCCTATTTCCTTGAGAAAAAAGCTGAACGGCAGGCACTCGAATCAACGGTTGTCGACAAGGCCCGCAACCTGATGAAAAAGGAGCTGGACTGGATCAGAAAACAGCCCAGAGCCAGGGGCACGAAAGCCAAGTACAGAGTGGAGGCGTTTGAAGGAATCAAAGAAACAGCATCGAAAAAACTTGGCCAGGATAAAGTGGAGCTTCATGCCGAAGGCCGCCGACTGGGTGGTAAAATCATGGAGCTGAAGGATGTATCCCACGCCTACGACGATGTCACTATTCTCAATAAGTTCAATTACACCTTCAAGAAGAACGACAGGATCGGTATTGTCGGCAAAAACGGTGCTGGTAAAACAACTTTTCTTAACATCCTCACCGGCAAGCAGTTGCCAAATACTGGCACTACCGACAAAGGTGTCAATACCATGTTTGGGTACTATACCCAGGAAGATTTTACGTTCGACGATAGCCAGAAAGTAATTGAGGCTGTAAAAGAAGTGGCTGAGGTGCATCCGGGGCCTGACGGCACAATCATTACTGCGTCGCAACTGCTTACGAGGTTTCTTTTCCCGCCTGAAAAGCAATATCAAATCATTGGAAAACTAAGTGGTGGTGAAAAGCGAAGATTGCAGCTCCTGCTCATCCTTGCCAAAAATCCGAACTTCTTAATCCTCGATGAGCCTACCAATGACCTCGACATCACAACGCTGAATGTGTTGGAAGACTTTCTCGAAGGCTTTCCCGGCTGCCTCATGGTGGTGTCTCACGACCGGTACTTCCTCGACCGCACCACCGACCACTTGTTTGTGTTCGAAGGCGGCGGAGTCATCCACGACTTCCCGGGCAACTACACCGACTTCCGTGAGCAACAAGCAGAGAAAGCGGCCAAGCTGGAAAAGCCTGCTCCTAAAGAAAAACCGAAAGAGGTAGCCAAGCCAACCGAAAAAAAAGCGCTCTCATATAAAGAGAAAAGAGAACTGGAAGGCATTGAAGCCGAGCTGAAGGAGTTAGAAGAAAAGAAGAAAGGGTTCATCCTTCAACTAAACAGTGGAAATGGGTCACACGAGGAGCTTACCGAATGGGCGTCAAAAATAGAAGAAATTGATACCTTGCTGGAAGAAAAGGAGCTCAGGTGGCTTGAGCTCTCTGAGCTAAACGCATAATACATGCTGCAAACAGGCAAGAAAGAGGCTGAAATAATCAAAAAAGCTATTGCTCATTGGAAGGATTCCGGCCTTATCGATGAAAAAACTTCTGACAAGCTCGCTAACGATGTGCAGCCCGTTGGCTTCGACTGGCAAAAACTGGCCTTCTACGCCTTCCTGTTTGCTATTGGCTCCATCATTGTCAGTGTTTTTCTTTTGCTGGCGGACGAATGGATTCTCCAATTCATAGAAGACCTGATAGATGCGCCTCACTGGGTAAAAAGCCTGCTTTTTGCTGCCTTAGCCTTTGGTTTGTATGCATTTGGCTACAGACGTAAAACCAGTAAACCAGATCAGATTTACAGTAACGAAACACTCTTCATTCTGGGCGTGATAAGTACTGCTGTCTCCGCTACCTTTCTTGGCCTGCAGTTTGACACCGGATCCGGGCATTTCTCCCTGCTTATTCTTTTGCTCACGGCCATCTATGCCGTGGTGGCCTACAGTCTTTGGTCGCAGGTCATCTGGCTTTTCTTTCTAGTGGCCTTTGGTGCATGGTTTGGGACAGAAACAGGTTACGTCACTAACTGGGAAGGTTTGTTCTGGGGCATGAACTACCCGCTGCGGTATACGGTATTCAGTTTCCTAATAGTAGGTGGCTCTTTTCTGATCGGGCGCACAAAATTATCCCCATTTCAGCCTATCACGTACGGATTTGGCCTATTTCAGCTATTTACCTCTCTTTGGTTTCTGTCCATTTTTGGCAACCACACCGATTTTAATATCTGGAGCCAGGTTAGCCAGGTGGAGTTGTGGGCTTGGGCAGTACTCATGGCAGCGGTTAGTGTAGGGGCTATCATTTATGGATTAAAGAATGACGATTTTCTTAGCAGGGACTTTGGTATTGTTTTTTTACTCATCAACCTGCTATCACGCTATGTAGAGTACGGATGGGACACGCTGCACAAAGCCGTTTTTTTCATGATTCTTGCTGTGGCTTTCTGGCTGCTTGGGAAAAAAGCAGAGACCATCTGGAACCTCGGCAGAAAAAAGAAATAGCCGCCCGGTAAGTTTGACCCCACCAGACGGCTACAATATTCCCAGGCCCTGTTTCTTACTTCAAAAGGAGTCCAATGGTAAATCCTGCTGACACCGCAATTGGAAAGTCTCTTCCACCGGCAGCGTGACTGTAGCTGTATCTTCCCTCGCCACCGCTGTTGAACCCATAGCCCAGGCCGACATGGTAGTCGAGGCTCATAATGTCTGCCAGCACGTATTGACGGCCGTAGTTCAGCAGAATAGCCACAGCAGAATAATCTTCCCTGTTCCTCGACTCATTACCAGTAAATTCGTCGTACACAATATTGTCCTGTGTAAAAAAGCTCATAGCCACCTCAGGCCTGATGTATTTTCCACTTAGCAAGTGCGATCCTTTCATACCGTCAGCTACAAAATCTGGGTTTAGCTTAAACTTAGGCCCCACTCTGAAAAGCACGCCACTTGGGTCAATTTCGTTTGGATCCAGGCCTAGGCCGATAATCCCTACTTTGGCTTCCCATGACACCCAGTCTTTGATATATCTTTCATATCCAAAGGTGGTGTTGCCTGTCAATGGAGAGAAAAACTCCATTTTGATGATACTCTTTTTCTGCGATTCGAAATCCGTAACAATTTGCTGCGCATTGGCCGCTCCTGACACCAGGAGAAGGGCCGAGACTAAAAAATTCTTCATGGTCATTCTATTTGTTGATTAAATAATCCGTTTTCTAAAAAGTAATCTACCGAATACAAAGTGCGTGCCAAAACAAAAAAACCGGGTCAGTTTCCCGATCCGGCTCTTCCACTTTAATACTGGGTTAAATTACTTGGCCGCTACAAGGGTTACGTCAAGTACAAATTCGTCGTAAATCACTTTGTCTCCTATCTCTGCAAAAAAGCTTTTGGAGCCATACTTTACATTAAATTTAGACCTGTCCACAGTAATCTTAGAGGTGGCAGTTACTTTGCTTCCATTGACAGCTAACTCTGCAGGAAAAGTGATTTTCTCAGTTGTTCCTTTGATAGTAATGTCGCCGGTCACATCGTATTTGTTGTTACCTGTCGATTTCACGCTGGTAATTTTGAAAGATGCGGTGGGGTAAGTGGCTACTCCAAAAAAGTCGTCAGACTTAAGGTGCCCTTCCAATTTGCCTTTGTATTCACCTTCGAGATCTGTGTCTACAATTGAGTTCATGTCGATAGTGAACGAACCGCCTGCAAATTTGTCGCCGTCGAACTGAAGGTCACCCTGAGAAAGGTTGATGGTGCCTGTATGACTTCCTGCCAGCTTCTCGCCGGTCCAGATTACCTTGCTTTCTACTGTGTTTACTTTGTAAACAGCCTTTGTGTCAGCTGCTGGGTTGGTTAAAAGAAGAACCAATGAAGTGAAAATCGTGCTTAACATAAGTTTTTAGTTATTTGATGATACAAATGTATGTACATATATGTATATACACGAACATAGCTAAAAATGTTTCATCGTTATTGAAAATATTTTCAAAAGTGGGGGTTGGCTGGCTTGGGCCTATATTCTGGACAGCACTTTTTTGATCAGGCCGTCTACAACCTTCAGGGGGTTCTTTGAAAAGGTACCTTTTGCTCTGTTCACAACAATCGCATTAAGGCTGATCATGTTATGTCCCATCATACGAGACAAACCATAGTAGCCTGCGGTTTCCATTTCAAAATTGGTGATCCAAAAATCGCCCTCGTGAAAGTACATCAGCTGATCCACCAAATTAGGATGCTTGATGGGCAGGCGAAGTGCTCTCCCTTGCGGCGCATAAAACCCGGGTGCGGTAACCGTATTTCCCTTGACCATGTCAAAGGCGTATTTTTCGATCAATTTTTCGGATCCGCTGATGATATACGGCATGAACTCCAAAGAGATGGCCTCTTTCAGCTTGGCCGCTATCTTTGTTTCCCTGGCCGACTGATGGTAAGGATAAAAAAAGCCAAGTGTGTCAAAGCCGATGGCGTTCTCTGAGACAACATAACTTCCCAATTTGATATCCTCCTGCATGGCGCCAGAAGTGCCTATACGAATAATATTAAGACTCTTGAGTTTCTTCTTTGGCTCCCGTTTGGCCAGGTCAATATTGACCAGCGCATCGAGTTCGGTCAATAGTATCTCAACGTTGTCGGTGCCAATGCCAGAGCTGATAACTGTCACTCTCTTTTTGTTGAGATAGCCAGTGTGAGTAATGAACTCCCGCTTGTTCATCTCAAACTCTATTGAGTCGAAATATTGACTTACCTGATGCACCCGGCCTGGGTCTCCTACTGCTATGATGGTATCAGCAATGTGCTCAGGCCTGAGGCTGAGATGGTAGACACTACCATCGGAATTGAGGATAAGCTCTGACTCAGGAATTTTTGCCATCAGCGCTCGTCGGTTGCACCTTGCGGTTCTTCTTTCTTCCTGTACAGTCCTCTGTAAGGATTATAACCATTCATCTCCTTCTGGTAGTAGCCGGTGCCATCATACGGTCTTTTATCGGAATGAGATTTGCATTCTTCGGAACAAGCACCTTCCATTTCCCATCCACATTTCTCACAGATTGGGACATGGCGATTGCATTCAGCATTGGCGCAGTTCACCATGCGGTCGCTATGTGTGCCACATACGTAGCAGGTTGACACTACCTTCGGATTAACCTTATTCACCTCTACCGCCACCCGGTTATCAAACACATAGCACTTTCCTTCGAAGTCCTCACCCTGCGTAGCCTCTTCCATGCCGTATTTGATAATGCCCCCATGAAGCTGGTAGACGTTTTCAAAGCCCTGCTCCAGCAAAAAGGCGCTGGCCTTTTCACACTTAATACCACCGGTGCAATAGGTGACAATTTTTTTATCTTTCAAAGCCTTCAACTCTTCCACTTTTTCAGGGAAGTCACGGAAGTTTTCGATATCAAGCGTGATGGCATCTTTGAACTTACCCAGGGAGTGCTCATAGTTGGACCTGACATCCAAAATGACGACATCATCTGTCTTATTCTTCAGAATTTCCTTGAACTCAGCAGGCTCCACATAAGTGCCTGTGCGCTGATTAGGATCGATATGACTCAGGCTTGAGTGAACAATCTCCGGCTTCACACGCACATGCAGCTTTGCAAAGGCATTGGCATCGTTGTGATCCACCTTGAAGTCGGTATGGGCGAACCTGGGGTCGGCCTTTAGGTCGTCTATGTAGCGCTGGCAATCTTCTCTGCCCCCACTAATGGTTCCGTTGATGCCTTCGTGGGCGATGATGATTCTTCCCTTCAGGTTGTTTTCGATACAGTAAAGGTGATGCTGCTCTCTGAACGCCTCCGGATGCTCGATCCTGGCATAGCAGTAATAAAGAAGTATGCTGTAATTTTTCATTTTTATAACTCTGCCTTGCTTCAACAAGGTGTTATTTGTTTTTGCTATCGGCTGTTGACCTTTAGCTATTAGTTTTAACTTACTTAACGGCTTGCGCCGGGTTTCCAAATACTGTTTCTCCGTCTTTCACGCTGGCAATAACAACTGAACCTGCCCCAATCCTGGCTTTTTTACCAATTTTCACGCCTGCCACAATTGTTACTCCGCTTCCGACAAATGCTTCATCTGCTATCTCCACATTGGAATTGATAATGCTACCAATGCCTATCTGTACATAGTCGCCCAGTTTGGACATGGACCCAACCACAGCATTTGAGTGAATCACACAATGCTGCCCAATGGTTGCTCCGCCTTCCACAATAGCGCCTGAGTTGATCATATTGCCATGCCCAAGGGATACCGACACGCCCAGCACGGCTCTTTTATGCACGGCATTCACTGGCTGCACTTGCCTCCTTTCGTTGAGCATTTTCACCATCGACTTCCTGTAGGCATTGTCATCGCTGGCCACAAAGGCGTCACATTTCTTCCCAATCAACTTCAGAAAACCATCATCATCTGGCCTGCCCAGAATAGAGATACTATTGAGCTCTGTGCCATGCCTGGAAGCATCCTCCTCCAAAAACCCATATATCGTCACGCCATTGCTTTCGAAAATCTCCATCGCATGGTGCCCCATGGGGCCTGTTCCGAATATGATTACCGGGTTGATCATTTTTATCTATTAGTTGCTTTGAGTTTTGAGAGTGCAAAGGTAGGGCTATTGGCCTTATCATCAAACACCTGAGTTACCTTCCAAAAGCTTCAATTTACTAATTTTTGACAGCCACGGGTGTTGGAAAGAAGCAAGAAAAATAAGCATGGGGTAAAAAGCCAGTCGATACCTCGAAAGAGAGCCGTAGTTAGGCGTTGAGAGTGTGATCATGCTGGAGGTGAAGAGGATGTAAGCCAACAACGGCATCCAAATAAAGACCGGAAGTCTTTTGCGAAGCCCCGAATTCGTAAAAAAGAGCGTCAGCAGCAACACCGGCTCAAGCAGAAGAAGAATTTCCGAAGTAGCATTGACCTCCCAGAGAAATGGGCCAAACATCCCTGCGACAGCACCCAACATAGCCTGCAACACAATCTGTGGCCACTGCCACAACGTACCCAGGCCCAAAACAACATGCTCCGGCATCGACTGAGCCACAATCGCCGCATGGTTGTCGGTGAATGCCTTCACCACATATCCAGGATTGAAACTTGTGTCGGCATAGCTAAAAGCAACGACAAGCGATACAATTGAGATGACACCGGCAATGCCCAGCGCCCAGCGCAATGCAGGCTTTTGCATATACTTTTGAAGAACCTTGAAGAGCATTGTGCCGAACAAGAATGGAAGCAGGCTGAGCAAAACGAAAATACGCAGCTTTGCCAGCACCACCATGGCCAACACCAGCAAAGCCACATGCAAAAGCCAGCTGGAACGATTTCCACTAAAAAAAGGCACAACTGCGCCAAACAATATGCTGATCCCGGCAAGCATAAGTGTTTCTTTTGAAAGCCCGCTGCCCCATATAGCTATGCTTGGCCAAAGGAAGAAAATGAGAATTACCGGCCACCGGATATCAACACCTGTCAGGTATACTCTTTTGACGAGGTAAACGACCGACAAAAAGCTGATGAAAGTAAAAAATACACTACTGAGCCAGATACTACTACCAAGCACCATGTATAAAACCACAATGATCTTCACAAAGAAAAAGGTTCGGTTTTGGGGAGTTGCCTTGGCTGCCGGATCGGCTTCCTGCGCCAGGAAATCCCAAACCGAATAGCCCGACCGAATATCCTCCAGGTATTCGGTTGCCTTCTCATTGTAGTAGAAAAGGTCACCTTCATGTCGAACCTCCAGGTAGTAGAGCATAGCTACCATGCCCGCAGCCACTTTCATTGACATAAGCACCAGAGTGGCCCTGGTTCCAAAAACTGGCCTGGCATATTGCAGACAGGCCCAGCCGATGATCACAAGGAGAAAAGAACCGACGATCATATTAGTGGTTTTGCCTGATAAGGTGAGTGCCTATTTGGCATGAAAGGCATCTTCTGGGCTGGCAGTAGTGCTGGTAGAGTTCAAGAAAAGCTTGAGACTCATAGGCCGTGGGCTTTTCGACAGGCAAGAAAGAAAGCTTTCTGGTAATGGTGTTTTCCTCAAACTGCAGCTGGTTAAGCAGCAGCAATGCCTTTTCCTCTAGCTCAGTACTCCCCTGCTCCTTTGCATAGGCGAATAACAATGGCACCACACAGTTGATGAGCAAGATGTCTATGCTCTTGCTGCCCACAAAAGCACTTGACCTGCTTGTTTTCCCTTTTTCCACTCCGGGCTCGTCCTTAGCAAATTGAAAATGCGTTGACCAATAGTCGGACACCTTTGATTTAAAAACGCCTCTGAGCCCGGCCAGATCTGAATCAACAAACACTGCAAAAAGCCGGGGCGACTGATGGATGATGGCTGCTAGTTGTGCCAGCCTGATCGTTGGAAAGTTGGCTGGCCGCATGCGCATAAACTTCCAGGGTATAGGAGGCAGTGTGGTGGCTATGAGCTGAAATTTGTGGTTGATGTAATCGAATCGTTCTTTGAGGGCCTTCGAGTAAAAGTCACTTGAGTCGTCATCAAGCAGCCCGGCAAGGCCCAGCAGGTAGGCCTCCAGGTCTTTCTTATCGAAAGCCAGCTTCTTCATCACCTTGTACGAAACCCGCTTGCTTAGCTGCTGAAAACCTTCCTCGTTCTTTTTGAAGCCAAAATACCGGATGAGGAAATGAACCGCTGTGGCATCCCAATCGCCACCGTACTTTTTCAGGAGTATCTCAACATCCTTTGTCTTTCGCTGCAAGCGCTCAACGAGCACCCGATCAATCATCGACTGCCTTTTTAAAGCGTCAATGTTTTTGATTTGTGTTTGGCAGGGCACATCCACTCGCTGCTGAATCAGGCCCTGATACTTCGAGAGTAGCTGCAGCGATACCCTGTCCTTTAGTTCCAGCTGCGGCACGTACGT
The DNA here is from genome assembly GCF_902498805.1 of Imperialibacter sp. EC-SDR9. Taxonomy (GTDB): domain Bacteria; phylum Bacteroidota; class Bacteroidia; order Cytophagales; family Cyclobacteriaceae; genus Imperialibacter. The sequence goes on from NZ_LR701584.1 coordinate 116,545, forward strand.
ACCGTCGGTTCTCAGTATCTCACGGTCTGCCTCCCAAACCACGTGGAGAACGACGCTGTCATATGCCTTATCAAACTGATGTTTGTGATTATGCCAGTCGCTGCTTTTGAGGTGTATCTCCACCTGACCATTCCACTCCATTTCCCCAATGCGCAGCCGGGCTTCCTTGAAATCTGGCCCTGCATCGGTGTTCAGAAAACCTTGCTTGCTAATCAGGACGGCCTGTCCGTCGGTAGTTCGTAGATCAGCGCTATCGAAGTATTGAAATTGCCAGATAAAATGGAGGAACTCTTCAGGAAACATCTTGTCATTGAAAAAGTAAATAGATTGGGCTGTCTAAAGCTTCACAGTCATCCAATTTATAAATACTTCTCCAACATATCATCCATTTGTTGCTGAAGATCCGTGGCAGCTAGCTTGGCTTTTTCAGCGAAATCGACGCCGTTACCTGCGTAGATAATGCCCCTTGCCGAATTCACCAGCAGTCCGCATTGGCTGTTCATGCCATATTTGCAGGTAGCTTCCAGATCGCCTCCCTGCGCACCAATGCCCGGCACCAGCAGAAAATGCTCCGGAGCAAGGGCTCTCACTTCTTTGAACATTTCGCCCCTGGTTGCGCCCACTACATACATCATGTTATCGGCACTCCCCCACTGCTGGCTTGTTTCTATTACTTTCTCAAAAAGCTTCCTACCATCTGCCATTGGCTCGTTCTGGAAGTCAGCAAAGCCTTCGTTGCTGGTGAGCCCCAGCAGAATCACCCATTTATTATCAAACTGGAGAAAGGGCTTCACTGAGTCTCGTCCCATGTAAGGTGCTACAGTAAGGCTATCAAAGTTCATCGTCTCAAAAAATGCCTTTGCATACAAAGAAGAAGTGTTGCCGATATCACCCCTTTTAGCATCTGCTATGATGAAAATATCGTTGGGGATATAGTCCAGCGTTTTTTGCAGCGACTCCCAGCCTTTTGTTCCCATGGCTTCATAGAAAGCTATATTAGGTTTGTAGGCAACCGTTACATCTGCTGTCGCATCAATGATTTGCTTGTTGAATTCAAAGATGGGATCCTTCTCTTTGTGAAGATGTGAGGGAATCTTCGTGATATCTGTATCGAGGCCAACACATAAAAAAGAGCGCTTCTTCTTTATGTTGGTAAATAGTTCTTGACGGGTCATGTGGCAAAGATAAACATATACGGCATTTGACATGCCAGGAATTTTGTTTCAATCGAACCCCCATTAGTCTATGTTTCGCTTGTCTTACGCATTCCCAGGCCGCATATTGCATACATTCTCCATTTGTTCAAAGGCTAGCTATTTTTTTTGGCCGGCCAAATCAAAAAAGACATGTTTCCAAATTCCAGCTCTTCCATTGAGCTCAGCCGGTCGGCACTGCAAAACAATATCCAGTTTATACGGAGCCTTGTAGGCCCCGAGGTGATCATTTCATCCGTGCTGAAGGGGAATGCCTATGGGCATGGCATTAAGCATATGGTGCCGGAACTCGAGCGACTTGGTGTTCGCCATTTTTCTGTGTTTGGTTCATTCGAAGCACTGGACGTGGCTAGTTTCAGTACCGAGTCATCGACGATTTTGATCATGGGTGATATTCTTGACGATCATCTACCGTGGATAATTGAAAATGATGTCGAGTGTTTTGTATTTAACGTAATAAGACTCGGGGCTCTTTGCCAACAAGGTCGTCTGATGAAAAAGAAGGCCAGGATTCACCTCGAACTGGAAACCGGCATGAATCGCACTGGCATTAATCCGGACGAATGGGAAGAGATGGCACGACTGCTCAAAGAGTTTGAAGACTGCATTGAGGTAATCGGCATGTGTACACACCTGGCGGGTGCTGAGAGTGTTACCAACTTCAAGCGGATCCTTAATCAAAAAAGTCTTTTTAACGAGGGTGTATCATTTTTCAACCGTTCAGGCATTCGCCCGAAAATCCTTCACACTTCCTGCAGCGCCGGAGTGATCATGTACCCTGAGAATAACCTGGGTATGGTGAGGGTGGGGATTTTGCAGTATGGCCTTTGGCCAAGTCTGGAAACGCAGGTGAGTTATATGAGAGAGAATAAGCTGGCAGAAGATCCACTCAAGCGGGTGATCTCCTGGAAAAGCCATGTAATGGATATAAAACATGTGAAAATGGGCGAGTTTATTGGCTATGGCACTTCCTTTCTTGCGGAATACGATATGAGGGTAGCAAGCATACCCGTTGGCTATAGCTATGGCTTTAGTCGTGGTCTCAGCAACCAGGGCCGGGTGCTGATCAACGGCCACCGACTGAGTGTGGTGGGCGTAGTCAACATGAATATGTTTTTGGTGGAGATCACCCATGCTGAAGTAAAAATCGGCGACACGGTGACCCTGATAGGCAACGATGGAGACCTGTCGATTTCCGTTTCCCATTTTGGAAATTTGAGTGACCAGCTGAACTATGAGCTACTGACGAGGTTGGACAAGGATATACCGAGGGTGGTGGTGTGATCCCTGGCTGAATCAGCAATTTTTTCAATTAGGAAAAATACCCGCTTTGCAATGTATTTAGCTTAATCGTAAATATATTGCCGGTATGTATATGTAGAAATTTATACCAGCACATGAGTATCAAAACAGGCACCCACCTTTTCAATCTATTTTCTTTCAAATCATTAATACTGGCAATGGCCCTTATTGCGAGCTTTGGTTTAGTACAAGCGCAAAGGCTAATGGATGATTTTACGCCGGTGATTAAAGGTTATCCGATAATTTATAGCTCAGCCCTTGACCAAGAAGGTAATTTATATGTTGCTGGCCTTTTCGGTATAGTAGGTAGTGAGACGACAAGTACTATTGTCAGAATCCATCCTAATGGATCGCTGGATCCAACATTTAATGCACCCGCAGACTTATACTACTTTACAACAGATATTATTGTTTCATCTGACAGCGTACTCTTGTGCTTAAATGACCGGAAACTGCTGGTATTGAAGAAAGACGGAGCAATTGAAGAAAGCTTTCAGCCCGACAATTCGTTTTTTGATGTATCAGCCGCAGCTATTGCTGGAGACAAATACATAGTTGGTGCTAGGGCAAAAAGTAATGGTGATTCCAAAATCTTCAGGTTCAATAGAGACGGAACCATCGATGATAGCTTCGAGGAAATTACCTTGGGAGAACTCCCTTCCAAAACTAAAATCAAGGTTTTGTCAGATGGCAAAATACTGATTGCAGGCAAAATCAATACATTCAACACAATTGAAGTTGGAGGTGTTATACGTTTGAATCAGGACGGAACACTTGACGAAACCTTTGACAGTGGCATGGCTCCTAACAGCAGCGTTGAAGAATTGGAAATTCAACCTGACGGTAAAATAATATTAGCTGGCACCTTTACTACTTTCAACAACGTAGACACACACGGTATAATCAGACTCACAGAAGATGGAACTATAGACCCTGACTTTGGCCTAAGTGCAACAGAAAATGCGTTCGTTTTCTACGCCTTGCAAGTGGAGATAAAGGAAAATGGGAAAATTCTGGTGGGAGGGTATTCAAGAGATGGTAGCTACCAGGGGTTTTATAAAATTATACAACTCAATTCTGACGGATCCCTAGATGAATTATTCAATCCTACAATAATTAAGCGAGCGGCTAACGGATTGAGTTTTAGCATGCATGGAGGCAGTGACGGAGTAGTTTATGCTTCAGGCGACATTAATGGAGCTTCTGGAGAAATCAGAATTGGAGTCATTGCCTTCGATGAAGCAGGTGCAGTTTTAGAATTCAATCCGAAAATTGGAAATGTACCCTCTATTAGCGACGTAGTCAGACAGAACGATGGTAAAATCATTATTACTGGCGAATTTTATCAAATCAATAACACACAAGTATATGGTATTGCGAGGATAAATACAGATGGGTCTTTGGACCAGGCTTTTCAAGCTAACATTGATTTTTCTGACCCTAGAGCTAACCAAGCTTATGAAGTAGAATTGCAATCTGACGGAAAGATTATACTAGCAGGTCTACTTCACAATATTGACAATTCTAACAGTAATCAACATCAAATAATTAGGCTCCTTTCGGACGGAACCATTGATGATTCATTTTCTGCAATTCGAACAGAATTCAAGATTAGCGATCTATCGGTGAGTCAATTTGATGAGATCTTTGTGACTGGGCGTTTCTCTTCAGTGAACTATGAAAATGCAAGAAACGGTCTAGCAAAATTTTCTCCAGGTGGTTCATTTATCTCCGAATTTAACTCGTCTAATTTCTTACCGTCAGGTAGTACAACAAGCTCTATAAAGCTGTTATCCAATAATGAGATTTTAATCGGGGGGTTTCTGGAAGATTTATCAAAAGGGTATGTATATAGGATTGATGCAAACGGAAATCTTATGTCTTCACTTGCGGAAGGGGGTCTGGACTATAACCTTATTCACTTCGTTGATGCCGTGGATGAACTAATCTTTTTTGGTGGGAATTTGAGTTCAGGGGGTGATGCCAATACAAAAACACCGCTCTTCATAACAGATCAATCCGGATCCAACCTAAACGGCACAGCAGTTCAAATATCAGACAAATACCTTGGTTCAGCTTTTTTTGGCATTCTGAAAATTTCTGACAATGACATATTGGTCGGAGGATCGTTTACCGAAATAAATGATATTGAAAAGTCTGGATTAGCGAAAGTAACACTATCTGGTATTGTTGATGAAGAATTCACCTTCAATTCTTATGGGCTAAAGGACTGGGGTGGAAGAATAAATCATATTTTGCGAGAGGATGACGAGACTGCATTAGTATTCGGATCTCTATCGAAAATAAACGAGAAGCCCTTTTTTGGAGCAGCAAGAATAAAATTCCTAAATGACGTTCCAGTAATCAATGGTTCAAATTCCGTTCTTTTTACTTATGAAGACTCGCCAATTGAAATATCTCTATTAAATCTAACGGTGACTGACGAAGACAACGCATTCCCCGAAGGATTTACCATGACAATTCAAGAAGGAGAAAATTACACCTTCTCCGAGAATACCATCACCCCAATCAAGGACTTCTTTGGCACGTTGGCAGTGCCATTAATAGTATCCGATGGCAAAGACGAAAGCGAACCTTACCAACTTAGCATCGAGGTCACACCAGTAAATGACAAACCAGTCATTTCAGGTTTTGTGAATATCCCTGGCGTTACTGAAGGCGAAACCTTTAGTCTTTCATTGGATAATTTCACAGTCACCGACCCCGATAATACTTTCCCCGATGATTTTAGTTTAATGCTCGAGGCAGGGACTAACTATACTTTGGACGGGTTAACTGTAATTCCAAATACTGATTTCAATGGCAAGCTGATTGTTAGAGCCAGAGTAAACGATGGTGAAGTTAGCAGCGACGTTTTTGAAGCAGAAGTAACCGTAGTGTCCACTAACGAAGCGCCTGCCATTAACGGCTTTGGCGGCACACTTTCAACGTCTGAAGAGACGGCATTGACCATTGACTTGTCAGATTTTTCAGTAACAGATCCTGACAACACCTTCCCGGATGATTTCACCCTTATCATCGAAAGCGGAGACAATTATTCTGTTGCTGGCTCTACCATTACACCAGCCACAGACTTCAATGGCACTCTCACCGTACCCATAAAAGTGAACGACGGCGAGGCAGACAGCCCGACTCTTGAGCTATTTGTGGAAGTCACACCGGTAAATGATGCTCCTGTGATATTGTCTTATGCAGGTATTTTGACCGGTGGTGAGGATGCTCCATTGGCATTCATTCTCGATGGTTTCACTGTCACTGATCCAGACAACACCTTCCCAACAGATTTCAGCTTCACGCTGGAAGCAGGGGATAACTACACTGTTGATGGGGCGTCCATTCTCCCTGCCGCCAATTACTTTGGCAGTCTTTCAGTTTTGGCAACTGTGAGCGATGGAGCGGCTACCAGCGCTCCTTACGTTATTGCTGTCACTATCAATCCAGTGAATGACAATGCTGTAATAACAGGCTACTCAGGCACCACAACCACCCCGGAAGAAACAGCTTTGACAATTGATATGGCTAGCCTAGCTGTTACCGATCCTGACAACTCATTCCCTGCTGATTTTACACTTGATATTTTTGAGAGCACTACGTATACAATTTCAGGGGCTCAAATTATTCCGATCAATGATTTCAATGGAACAATGACCGTCCCTGTGAGGGTTAGCACGATTGACAATAACAGTGAACACTTTAACCTGACAATCGAAGTAACTCCTGTTAATGATGTCCCGGTTATAGAAGGTTATTCCGGCGAGTTGGAGATGGATGAAAACACCTCGTTGGAATTTAACATCAATAGCTTTCTGGTTAGCGACCCCGACAATACTTTCCCGGATGAACATTCGGTTCTCGTTTCAGAAGGGGACAATTATTCGGTAAATGATGGTAGCAGCATCACGCCAACAACTGACTTTACCGGTGAGCTATCCGTTCCTGTGTCGGTGAGTGACGGAACCGCCACCAGCGCCCCAAGTATTTTAAATATTACGGTCAATGAGGTAACCGGCATTTCAAGCATCGCCAGCTCGGTGGCAATTTTTCCAACCCCAACAGAAAATGAGTTGACACTAAAAATAGACAACGGCTTTGTTGGTGATTTCAATATACGTTTGGTAGACCTAACGGGTAAGGTGGTTTTGGATAGAACAATCAGGAAGAATGCACGTTCGTTCGAATCGGTAATCGATTTGCAGCACCTTGGAGATGGCACCTTTGTTTTCCATGTGGAGCTTACCGGGCATGAAGTTATTTCCAGGAGGATAATTATCGAATAACGCTCAAACCTTCGGAGCCAGCCACAATCCCCCAAACCCTACCAACAGCAACAGATAGAAAATAACTGCAGAGATCGGCTTTTTAATAGTTTGCACGTATCGCCTGGAGATTCCTGGCTCCTTACTGGCATGCAACGCCGTATTGGCTATTTGTTGGGAAAAAGCTACCGATTGCCAGTCTGACTGTTCCTGAACGAAAAAATGCTTTGATTGCCCGGCGGCATCCACAAAAAGTGAATCCCACCCAGTAGCATCCGGCCAAATGGTGCCGCTCCAAACATTGTCCAGCTGCCAGCTCTCTATCAATGGAACTGTTTCACCTTTGTAGCTCACCAACGGCGGCTCTTCCAGGGAACTTATAACCGTAAATCGAATGGGTTCATCTATAAAATATGGTTCTTTAGTCTCCACCTGAATGTCGCAGCAGACAGATGCCTTCCTGGCCAGCGACTCAATCACTTCCATCCACAGAGCCGCATAAGTGAGCTCCTGCCCTTTCAAAACCAGCCTGTAAGTGTCTTGCCACAACGAGGTTCCTATTTTCCCCTGACCCTGATAAGCATAAGCAGCCAGCACGCTGCCACTTGTATCTTCCCAAACCGGGATTATTTCCGGCGACTTGTCAATCGCAAGCCCTACCCCACTCAAGCTAACTTGCCTGCCCAAGTCAACAGCAACCGACAAAGTATCCGCATCATAGCGAGTCAACTGAAGAGGCATCCAACGTCTGGCATTCCTGCTAGCAGACTGCTGATTGACTGTAATAAAAACACCCAAACCCTGATCAACGGCGGCGTTCAGGGCATTTGCCTCCTCCCGGTTCAATGCATCCAATGACGCTTCGTCTATCCATAGCAGATCGGCATCGTCCAAAAGAGTCGTTGTTAATCTCCTGAACGGCACCTCGGCTTGATTGGCAAACTCGTAGCTAAACTTGTCTTTCGATAGCTGGTACCTCAGCGCCAGGGAATGGCCTTGCTCTGCCAGCAGATTTTTTAAATACCTCGACTCAAAAGTTGGGAATTGGCTAACGAAAACCATTTTCAGCTTTCTTTCCTCGGCCACCTGCACCGGAACTTTGTAAGTGGCTGTTGAGGAGCCTGCACTATCCAGCAACTCCAGTTCGTAGATAAACTTTCCGGCGAGTTTAGGTACAAAGCCAAAGGAAAATCCCTCAGTATCTGCTAAAAGCATCAGAGAGTCCATCCTTCCTTCAGGGCCGCTCCACCTGATCATGCTTCCAGGGGTTCCCTGGATCACAACTCCGCTGACGGCACTTCTCCTATTTAAATTCACCTTCTCGGGCACATCAATCGCCTGAATGCCCTCGGGAGACGATGACGGAAAATAGGCAAACCGAAGAGAAGATGCATCATCAAAGACATAGTCCGGCAGTCCGGCCCCAAGCACATAACGAATCCTTTCTTTGATTCCTGTTAGCTGACTAAATGATTTGAGGTCAGTGGCTGCTTTAAAGTCGGCTGCGTCCAATGCCTTGTAAACGCTCAGCCCAGGGTTCGTTTGAAGCAGGCTATCCGCCTTTGCTCCATTGTATCCTTTGGTAAGCAACATGATGTCCGACAGAGCACTTTCGCTTTGATAATGAGGTCTTAGTAACACGCCAGCCAGGCCAATAAAGGCCAGCAGCAATGCTGAGAGCCTGAACAGTTTCCGGCCCATTTTTCTCCGCCACTCTGCCACAGCAATAATAACAAAGAGCAAAATCAAGCCCCACAAGGTCAAATGGATATTCAGCAAAGGCTCAAATGACAGGATCCAGCTACTCATTGGCCTCCATTCTTTTTAAGAACTGCTGATCAATGGCGCTGGCAGCAGTTGGATGTAAGGCTGGTGACGCAGGCTCGTTAGGTACTATTTCCCACAACGCCTTCCTAATCTTCAACAGCGCAATTTTATTTTGCATAAAATCATCATCAATCAAAGCCTTGATCAAACTCATGCTTTCAAGGTATCTCCCGGGAAACTCAATCGCCTGCCCGGCTAACTCATTGCCTGCCAACTGAAGCACATCCTTTTCGTCGTCAGTTGGGGTTGCCGCTGGTTGCTGCATGTATTTCTCCAACAAGACAAGAGCCTTTCGGGAATTAGGAAACGACTTCCTGGATTCCAACAAATACTTTCTCCTCGCCGGATTGATTTCAGTCAGGTCGCCAGTAAGCCGCTTTTCTTCTTTGATTGGAGGTGGATCGAACCCCGTGCGATGTACGTAAATTCTGGAATCGTTGCTGATTTCTTTCAACAGCTTTAGAATCTTGTACTGATAAGGCAGCGACTCCTCCGGATTGTTCATCCGAAGGTGCAGCTCAGCATCCCACATCATCGACAAAGCCGCTCTCAGCTTCGCTTTGACTGATTGGATATAGAAAGTGGCTTCCTCCTCGCTGTCATGCATATGAGCAAACGCCTCCAGCGGGTTTTCCTCTTCTTCCCCCGAATGTTCATGATCCTCTTGCGGCACTAGATTGTGCTCATTTTCGGTGTCATGCGCATGCCCGAACTGCTTCATTGCTTCGTCGGTATTGGTCGGGGCAGCCACTTCTTCCGGTTCATGCGCTTCGGTTTCGGTTATGCCTGATTCAAACTCTTCACCAAGAAACTGCCCATACCTGAGTCTCAGCACCTTTTGATCATGTCCCAACCCATTGCTGGTGTTATCGAAAATCTCTTTTTTTATTTTCCCTCTATCTGCGACAAGCTTTTCAGAGTCGATGATGATTTGGCGCTGGCTGCGGAAGTACTCAGGCATCAAGTCGACTCCCAGCCCACCATCGTTCGAAACGATATAGGAAACCGTGTCCTTTAGCTGCAGAAAGTAGGTCTCTGTTCTTTCGGTTTGCTGTTTGGGTGCCTTGTTGTCCCAGGCCTCGACATAGAAATAAAGCTCATCCCCGGGTTCCAGTCCCATCTTCTTTAGGTCGATGATTCGTTCTGCCACCACCTTTTTGCCAGAGATTGTCTGCGGCTTGTCAAAGAGTAACTTCTCTTCCCTAAACTTGACCGACTCCCCGCTTCCTTTGGCGACTGTAGCGATCAGATAGGCGTCCTTTAGGCCATAGTCATCCGACAAATCTGTTTTTACATTTATTTTCTGAACGTCATTCCACTCGAACTGCTGAAACTGAGGCAAATCCCTTATCGCTAGTTGGGGAGGTAAATCTGCTGCCACTTCAAGTTTGTAAAAATCAGAGGCCTTCCATTCCCCATCTTGCTGCCAGGCAACCTGATAAAATCCTGTGTTAAAGACTTTGGCCGAACAACTGAGCATCGACTGCCTTTTTTCTAAGGCCAAAGTATCGGAGCCAGAGAAGATGATCAGTGCTTGCTGTGGCGCTAACGAAAAGCCCAATTCCCAACTGACAACACTGCCTTCCACGGCTTTAATGTTTGGATCGGCAAATGAAACGGTTCTCAGACCTGTGTAAGCTGGGGCGTTTATTGTGCCCTCAATACTTTCCAGCACAACCGGCTGAAAAGCACTTTCAGCAGAGGCCGTAGTAGGGGAATTTCCCGCAGCACTTTGACCAGAACCAACGCCAATCGGAACTCCCGGGAAGAAAATGAGAAGTGAAATTCCTGCTAATAAAACCAAGCTCGCCACCCATAACTGATGAGGGAAGCGCAGCTTGCTCAACTCCATAATTTTCACCAAAGCCCTCTCTCGTTGTAGCTGCTGTAGACCTGACAAAGGCTGATCAGTCGCCAAAAGGTCAGCACTCCAATTCAGGTCGGGATATTGCCGATTAATAAAAGACGCCAGTCGTGCAGGGCTTAGCTGGTGCAAGCCAAGCCCGTAGATTCGCTGGAGGAGCACAAGTAAGCCAACGGTTCCGGCAAGTACCAGTGCATCAATTGGGTTGAGCCCGGCCACTTTACCCACCACCATCAAAATCAGTCCAACGCCAGCGGAAAGACACAGTACTTCTAGTAGCCGGAGCATTAAGTATCTCTGCTGTAGCGCTATGAGTTGATGGTTTTGTGTCTGCTTCATTGGCCTCTCCTCCATGCCACAAGGCGTTCAATGACAAGTGTCAATACCAGCAGTGCCACCAACCACTGATTGATGTCAGCATAGTTAGCAGTTTTGCCATTAACGTCAACCTCCGCAGCCGTTACTTTGCTCCAACGCCAGGCTTCCGGCATCGTCCGACGGTCGCTCTCAGCCATTAAAGGCAGTTCAGTGTCGAAAAACTTAGACAATTCAACTATCAACCGATCTTCTAACACCACCCTTTTATTGAGCCGTTTGGTGAGTTGCCATTGCTTTGGCGATAGCTGTACCAAAAGATCGTCGGAAGTAGCTTCCTCCATGAAAACAAAATCGTTTTCCAGGGCAGGCGCAGCTGCTGACGCCAGCCAAAAAACTACGGCTTCTTCGTTGGCACTAAAAGACGCAGCACTTTCCGATTGAATATCCATCCTGAAACCAGGCAAGTCATTCAAAACCAGCAGCGCCGTTTCCAGGACTTTTGCGTCGTAAGCATGTTCACCGTCTGATACGATAGCTACCTTTTTTATTTGAATCTCACTGGAAACAGCGCTTTTTACTGCCGTATTAATGGTAGTAAACTTCGTAAACTTATCATCCGTTTGCCCCGAAACTTCCCAAACGGTATCGCCTTCAATAATAAAGATCGCAGGCAGCCTTTCAGACTCAACTGGCATATCAAACCAGGTAACATGCTCTGGCTTTAGCGGCCTTTTTCCACGAAAGCCGGACATGTAAGCCTTTGTAAAAACAACAGCTTCGCTAATCTTTGCTTCCGCAAGCTGCTCAGCAAGAAACCAATGGTTCGGCGTTTTCTCGTCTGACATCGTGTCTTTGGGGAGAGGGAAACCTTCTTCCAAGTACCTTAGCTCATAATCGTTGCTCGTCAAGCTGTCTATTATCCGGCCGATCTCATTGTGTTGCTCTGCTCCCCTATCCACCACTACCCATTTTGGAAGGCTCGCCGATGACTGCAAGAGCAATCCCGCAAGCAAAGCCACTACTGTGATTAGCAGCAGACTTCTCAATGCCAGCAGCAAAAGCTCATTGAGCTTTACGCTTTTGAATTGCCTTGTGGTGGAATCAGTCAGGTGTCGTAGACTACCCACTTTGATGACCTTGCCTTCTTTTCTGCTCAGCAGATGAATAGCAAGTGGCACTGCAAGTCCCAGCAATCCCCAAAGCCACAACGGATTCGCCAGCTGCATCATCTTATCATCGATTTACGAGCTTTCAGGAAAGTCCGAAGCACCTCAGGCGCCGGGTCATCAAGGTAGGTCGGTTGGTATATTACCTGCTTTTGCAACATCCAGTCCCTGGTGGCATCTACCCAATCACTCATCTTTTTGCGATAAACGCTTTGCTGAGCAGACGAGTCTACTTTTAATCGTTCGCCAGTTTCAAGGTCTTCGAAGGTAAGCTGGGTACTATAGCTCAATTCCAATTCTTCTCTTCCTATCAAATGGAAGACTATGACTTCATTGCGGGGAGTCTTCAGCTTTCGAATAAAATCCTGCAGATCCCCATCGTTGTCATACATGTCGGTGAAAAACAGGATCATCTCCTTGCCCTGATGACTGTAAATATGCTCGAGTCCATTGCCCTTCTTCCAGGTGCTTTCAGCTTTTATTTTTATTAACTCATTCAAAAAGCGAATGTATTGTTGTTGGTCAAACCGCGGGTGCACGGCGGTTATATGCAGATCGTTCACTGAGAACAGGCCAAACGTATCACTCTGCTTCCTCGCCAGAAAAGCCAGCGCTGCAATCAACACCTTGGCCATCTGCATTTTACTAACGTCGCCTTCAGCATGCTCCATCGACCGGCTGGCGTCCAGCATAAATTTGACGGTAATATTGGTTTCGATTTCCGACTGCTTGATGTAGTAGCGCTCCGACCTGGCAAACATCTTCCAGTCGAGCTGCCGGAGATCGTCGCCGGGCTCGTAGCTTCTGTACTGGCTAAACTCCTGACCGGCTCCTACAGATTGACTTGGATTGCCTCCACTCATGTAGCCTTCCACTATCACACGGGCTACCAGCTCCAGTCCGTTAACGGTGGAGAGGATCTCTGGTGTAAGTAACTGGCGGATTTGGGGGTTCACAATTGAAGCCTTTTTAGTTTGCCTTAGAAGGACTGAAGATTCCCTGGTAGTTGCCTAAACTCCAGATGGAAGTTTAATCTTATCCAAAAGCTCGGCGGTTACCCTGTCCGAAGTAACACCGTCGGCCTCTGCTTTGAAGTTCATAAGGATTCGATGGCGAAGGACAGGAAATGCTACACTTTTGATGTCCTCCATGGTCACGGCAAAACGGCCTTTGAGGAGTGCCCTTGCTTTAGCAGTTAAGATCATTGCCTGACCTGCTCTTGGGCCTGCACCCCAGCGCACCCATTCGTTCACAAAACTCACCTCGCTTTCGCCCGCCCTGGTAGCCCGCACCACCCTGCTCACAAAGCCAATAAGGTCTCTGCTGATATGCACTTCCCTGACGAGCTTCTGTGCTTCCAGAATTTCTTCGCCTTTGATAACACTTTTCACCGCTTCTTTCTTCTTGCCAGTAGTACTTTCCAAAATATTAAGCTCTTCCTCCGCAGTTGGGTAGCCGATTCGGATGTATAAAAGAAACCGATCCAGCTGCGCTTCCGGAAGCGGGAAAGTACCCGCCTGTTCAATCGGGTTTTGGGTGGCCAAAATAAAGAAAGGCCTCTCCAGCGGATAAGTCGTTCCCGCATAAGTCACCTCAAACTCCTGCATGGCTTCAAGCAATGCCGACTGCGTTTTGGGCGACGTTCGGTTGATTTCATCTGCCAGAATAATATTGGCGAAAATGGGGCCTTTATTGAACTTGAATATCCTTTTGCCTGTGGTGTGGTCCTCCTCCAATATTTCCGTACCAATGATATCGGTCGGCATCAAATCAGGAGTGAACTGGATCCGTCTGAATTTGAGATCAATCGCTTCTGACAGCGTTCGGATCATCAGCGTCTTGGCCAGGCCTGGCACACCTTCGAGCAAGCCATGGCCTCCCGCCAGAAACGTAATCAGCAGCTGGTCAATTGTTTCTCCCTGCCCCACAATCACCTTTCCAATCTCCTTCTTCAGGTCACCCAGGCTGGTCACCAGCTTTTCAGCCGTTTTCTCTATCTCTTTTAATTCTGCATTCATGCTATCAATGTCTCAAACCCAACCAGCTAAAAGGTCAGGCCATCATGGCATACATCACTATATTAATACTAAACCTGGTGTTGTCGATCTTATAAAAACGTTTGTTGCGGAAATCATAATCCCACTCGCAACCGTAATCCTTATTGCTGTAAAGAACTCCTATCCTTCCATCCACTTCTATTGCTTTCAGGTAGTCATGCACAATATCATCGCCCCAACCGTTCAGCTCCTGCGAGGTGGTAGGCGGGCCATCGAATTCGAAAAAAGAAGAATAAATAGGGTGGTTGTTCGGTATTTTCTTCAGCTGGCCTGCTCCAAAAAGCTTTTCCATCTGCGTTTCAAATGACTTGGCAAACAGACCATCGATATCATGGTTGCAGTCGTCGACAAAGACAAAACCTCCATTCTCCACATACTTCTTGAAGTTGTCCCGTTCGGTTGCCGTAAACTCAACCAGCTTGTGGCCGCTCAGGTAACAAAAAGGACTGTTGAAAATCTCGTCAGAGCTCAGCGAAACAATGTTCTCTCTGGTATTCACTGGCAATGTGGTATACTCCACCAGAGAATTGAGCAAATTGGATGGCATGCGCTGATCTACATCCCAATCGCCTGATTCATACTGAAGCCGTGTAAAGAAAAACTCCTCAAAGCGCTTTCTGCTCATACCAGTTTACAACTAAACGTCTTCCCGACAACGTTAAGGTACCGGGAAGACGTTCCCTTGAGAGTTTTAAACAGCGTCAGACAAACTGGAGAAGGTAAAGTCCCTGATCTTCATGTAAGGAATCAAATTACCATCCGTCCGCACCTGCTTACCCAGCGTTTCCAGATTATTGAGCATGATCACGGGGCTCTCATTGAAACGGAAATTTTTTACAGGATAGGCAATTTTGCCATTTTCAATGTAGAAAGTACCGTCACGGGTAAGACCAGTATAAAGCAGCGTTTGGGGATCAACCGTTCTGATATACCAGAAGCGAGTAACCAAAATGCCTTTTTTTGTATCCTTGATCATGTCCTCAAGACTGGCAGTACCGCCTTCCATGATGGCGTTGCCGGGGAATGGCACCGGCGCCACACCTTGTTTTTCGGCCCAGTACCTATCGTAGAACATGTTGCTTACCACACCATTCTTAAGGATATCCATTTTCTTTCTGGCCTGGCCATCCTGTGTCCAGGGAGAAGCAGGCACCTCCGTATTGAACGGGTCGGTATAGATGTTCACCCTTTCGTCAACTATCTTTTCTCCAAGCTTAGTTCCTCCGCCTTTTTTAGCGAGAAAGCTTCTTCCTTCGTCTGCCTGGCGTGCGCCCATGCTGAAAAGCATATTCTGCAAAAGATCAGAAGCGGCGGCGGGCTCAAGAATCACGGTATATTTGCCGGGCTCAATGGCTTTGGCAGTGCTTGACTTTACGGCTTTCTCAATCGCAATTTTGGACGCCTCAGCCGTATCAAGTTTGCTTACATCGTTGTAGTCTCTTGTTGCCCAGCCTGAGCCAAGCCCGTCGTTGGTCCGCATTGTCACTGTAAAGTTGACGTTGGTAGACCTGTTGTAGGCAAAAAGGCCTTTTGTGTTCATCATGGAAGCAAAACCGTAGCTGTCCTCCAAAAAGCCTGCAGCCGTAACATCCTTCGCCGCCGCCGGATTGATACTGTTGGCGGCTGCCTGCGCCCGGTATTCCGGAGTTATCTTAGCTGTTGCTTCGGCGTAGGTTTTTGATTCACCATAGGTCTGTTGCTCAAGAGGCCCCATAAACTCGGGGTTTTCTGGTGCCAGCTGCGCCAGTTCTTCCGATCTTCTCACTACTTTTTCGAGCGACGCATCGTCGAATTCATTCACAGTTGCGGTGCCCGACTTCTTACCGAAGTTCGATTGCACCACCAGCGTCACATCGCTGTTTTCCCCAGCAGTAGAAACGGTGTTCCTTGCATAGCGGATATTGCCCCCATTGGAGCCGTTGAGGTTAGCCTCGCAAGCATCGGCCTTCGAGAATTTCATTACCTTCTCCAGGATCGCCCTTGCTTCGTCTTTTGAAAATATTGCCATTTTGAATTCTGATTTCGAGTTAGTTAATAGGTTAAATGCTTCTCGCAGTATTGATCACGTTGATACCGTTGAACCTCGTCGTTGCACTTCCGTGCGACACTGCGCTTGACTGCCCCGGCTGGCCTTTTCCGTCAAAGAAAGAGCCGTTCAACCGGTAATCTCTGCTGTCGCAAACCTGCACACAGGAATTCCAGAACTCCTGAGTATTTGACTGGTAAGCCACATCTTTCAGCATACCGGCTATCTTTCCGTTCTTAATTTCGAAGAACAACTGTCCACCAAACTGGAAGTTGTAACGCTGCTGATCAATAGAGAATGAGCCGTCCTTTACAATGTAAACGCCTTTGTCAATGCCCCCGATAAGCTGCTCGGGCGTAAGTTGCTCTTCGCCAGCCTTCAACGACACATTGGCCATGCGCTGGAATTGAACGCTGCTCCAGCTATCTGCATAACAGCAGCCATGCGACTCAGTTTCTCCAATGATTTTGGCCTGGTCTCTGATGGCCTGGTAGTTCACCAGCGTACCGTCTTTCACCAGGTCCCACTCTTTTGTCTTCACCCCTTCATCATCCCAGCCGACAGCACCAAGCGAACCTACCTGCGTTTTATCAGCCACAAAGTTGACCTGCTTGCTGCCATAGTTGAATTTCTTGGTTTCCCATTTGTCCAATGTAGCGAAGCTGGTACCTGCGTAGTTGGCCTCGTAGCCCAGCACCCTGTCCAGTTCCAGCGGGTGACCTACCGACTCATGAATGGTCAGCCACAGGTGCGAAGGCTCTAGCGCTAAATCATATTTGCCTGGCTCCACCGATTTTGCTGACAGTATTTCTTTCACTTGTTGCGCTGCCATGGTAGCATCTTCCACCATGTCGTACGACTTATCGTAAAGCGTTACGCCCGCTGGGCCAATGATCTTGTCTTCAGCACGGCCGTCGAGGTACTCGTAGCCCATGCCCACTGGGGCACTGAAAGAGCCACGCTGTTTGAACTGTCCCGAATCTTTATCGATAGCAGTCACCGTAAAGAAAGGCCAGGTTCTGTGCACATCCTGATCGATGTATGATCCTTCAGACGAAGCAAAGTACTTTTGCTCATTCACGAGGAACAGAATGTTATTAATATAGCTTGCTCCGTTCTCCATTGCTCTTGCGTTGGCATTCAGCAGGAGGTCGGCCTTGTCTTTTATGGTTACTTCAAATCCGTTCTTCTTGATAGGAGTTTTATAACTCACCTCTCCGTATCCTTTCACCGGCACCAATTCTACCGGCGACGTCTGGAATTTGGAGTTCGCTTTGGCAATAGCGACCGCCTGTCTTGCCGCTTTCGCAATTCCTTCCTCAGTCACATCGTTGGTCGATGCAAACCCCCAGGTACCGTTGGCAATCACACGAATACCAGTACCAAACGACTCAGTGTTCACCATGTTCTGCACTTTGTCTTCACGGGTGATGACAAACTGATTAAGGTAACGGCCTATGCGAACATCCGTATAACTCGCACCGGCAGAGCGGGATGCGTTGAGTGCCACGTCGGCCAGTCTCTTCTTCTGGATCACATCCAGGGCAGGCTCCAGCAGTCGGCTGGGGTCTACCGATTTGGCAAAAGCGGAAACAGGCAGCATCATTGCTCCAGCTCCCAAACCCGCCAGTTGAACAAAATCTCTTCTCCTCATGGGTTAATTAAGTTAGTCCTTGTTTTATTTTAGTTTGAGTTCCTTCTTTCTTCAAAGGGCTATTAAATAGACCTTCCAGTATTGATCACATTCACTCCATCAAACCTTGTTGTGGAGCTTCCGTGCGATACGGCACTTACCTGCGAGGGCTGACCTTTGCCATCGAAGAAAGAGCCGAACATCCGATAATCATTTTCATCACATATTTTCACGCAGCTATTCCAGAATTCCTGGGTATTGCTCTGATAGGCTACGTCATTAAGCATACCCACTATTTCACCGTTTTTGATTTCATAAAACACAGTGCCGCCGAACTGGAAGTTGTAGCGCTGCTGATCGATAGAGTAAGAGCCCCTGCCAGCAATGTAAATGCCTTTCTCTACGTCTTTGATCATATCGGCCGAGGAGTACTTCTCCTTGCCCGGCGCCAGTGAAACGTTAGGCATGCGCTGGAACTGCACATCCTGCCAGGTCTGGGCATAGCAGCAGCCATGCGACTCATTCTGACCGAGAATATGCACCTGGTCACGAATGGCTTCATAGTTCACCAGAATACCGTCTTTGATCAGGTCCCAACGCTTGGTCTTCACTCCTTCATCGTCGTAACCCACCGCACCCAGCGAGCCAGGCTGCAGCTTGTCAGCAAAAATATTTACCTCCTTGCTGCCGTAATTGAAATCGCCTGACTTCCATTTATCCAATGTGGCAAAACTTGTGCCGGCATAATTGGCTTCGTAACCAAGCACTCTATCCAATTCCAGCGGATGCCCCACAGACTCGTGAATTGTTAAACCAAGGTGGTTCGGCTCCAGTACCATGGTGTATTTACCAGGGTCCACCGACTTGGCGTCGAGCATTTCCTTCGCTTGGAGCGCCGCCGTTTTGGCATCCTCTACTATATCGTAGCTGTTCTTGTACAGCTTCATGCCACCAGGGCCTTCCAGCTTGTCCGATTCCTTTGGAAGCATGTACTCCCATCCCATTCCCATGGGGGCACTCATGGCAGAGCGGGATTTGAATTTTCCTTCGGCACGGTTCACGGCATTCACATTGAACGTAGGCCATATCCTGTGCACGTCCTGATCGATGTACGACCCCTCTGTAGAAGCAAAATACTTCTGCTCATTCACCATGAACAGGTTAGAGTTGACGAAGCTGGCACCAGCGTCCATGGCGGCGGCATTGGCGGCCAGGAGCAAATCAACTTTCTCGGATACAGGTACTTCAAAAGCACTCTTTTCTATTGGGCTTTTCCAGCTTACTTCTCCGTATGACTGAACAGGAGCAAGCTTTACAGGGTCAGTCTGAAATTTTGAATTGGCTTTGGCTATGGACACAGCTTGCATCGTGGCTTTTTGAATACCTGCCGGATTGACCTCGTTGGTGGAGGCAAAGCCCCAGGTACCATTGGCGATAACTCTAATGCCTACACCAAACGACTCAGTGTTGACTATATTTTGCACCCTCGTCTCTCTGGTAAACACATATTGGTTGAGGTACCTTCCTATTCTCACGTCGGCGTAGGTCGCTCCGTTCGCTTTTGCAGCATTCAACGCCACGTCCGCCAGCTGTTTCTTTTGGGCCACATCCAGTGGCGACTCCAAAAAGCGCTGTACCGGCACCGCATTCCCTATCATTGGAATCGACAAAGCAGCCCCTGCCATTCCTAAACCTGCTATCTGTACAAAGTCTCTGCGTCTCAAAGTATTATCGCTTTTGTAGTAATAAGAATTTTTTCTTGCATCCCTTCAAACAAAAGGAGCTGATCGTTAAATAAGTTGTAAAATACACAGCTTCAATTACACAACGATAGTAAAAAATGGTCAGCGGTTAGAAATGGGTTTGGAGGATCAGAATCATCAAGCTAATGCACTGTAAATTAAGTGTGGCAATCATTTATATAACAGGAAAGAACAAAAGGCGTCGCTAGATCAGAGAACCTAAGTCGGGTCGTCCAGCGCTACTTTAAAGAAAAATAGCCTTAGTGTTGATAATTAGACATTATATATATTTATGGAAAATTGACGCCAGCAATCATCGGCTGATAGTTGCCAAATTCCGTTCTCCGCTGACCACCAACAATATAGCGTTCGGATTACGACATAGAATTTCATATTGACAATACCTGACCAATCCGGAGACAGGCCGAAACTCCTCCTTCCGTCATATTTTTACATGTTATTTTCCTAATTAAAGTAAAGTCTCATACATTAAGATGGTCTACTTTAGCGGAATTACTTCTTGACGCCTGTTGATAGGCTAACCAGCAAAAGATAAAATGAGAACAAGCAAGGACAGTTCATTTGTTACTTACACAAGTCTGGCCGTCAACTTCATTGCCATTCTCGTAGTTACTGGATGGATTATTGGATTCGACGTCCTGCTGGCGATAGTTCCTGGCCTGCCGACGATGAAGTTCAATACTGCTCTGGGCTTTTTGTTCGCCGGCCTGGCTCTAACTTTCCTTGACACTTTCAGGAACGGATTCAACCTGCCTGTTCAGCTATTTTCTGTCTTAACCATGCTGATTGGCCTCCTTACGCTTTCGCAATATGCGTTTGGCTACTCGTTGGGGATAGATGAATTCTTCTTTGTCGACAATATTTCGAGAGTGGCAAATGCGCCCTACCCGGGTCGTATGTCGGCCGCTACTGCTACGTGTTTTCTATTGCTGGGGGCCTCCCTGCTGATTTTTTCATCATCCAGGGTGCGGCTTTTGCCGCTTGCACAGTATGTTCTTCATCTGGTGAGCCTGCTCTCATTTATTTCATTAATGGGCTTTTTCTATCAGGTTCCCTCAAGCGCCAAACTGCCGTTTTTTAGCACAATGGCCATTCACACTTCAATCACCTTTTTATTGACTTCACTGGCGGCCAGCCTCAGCCGACCTCACCTCGGGTTGGTTGGCTTTTTTAAAGGACGAAACCTGGGCACCTGGCTGGCGAAGCGGCTCTTGCCACAAATTGCCTTTCTTGTGATAACCCTGGGCTTTTTAATGATTCTTTCCAAGAGGTTCGGCATAGTATCCGTGGAATTCGGCATTTCGCTGCAAACAATCTCCTTTCTGGCAATTTGCCTTGTTCTCATCCTGAGAGTGGCCTTCATACTCAATAGAGTGGATACCGAACGACAAGAAGCAGAAAATCAACTTTCAGACCTCAACCAGTCGCTGGAAGAAAAAATTGCAGAGCGAACGGAAGAACTAAATTTGCTTAATGAGAGGCTACAACTAGCTACCAGTAGTGGAAACGTTGGTTTGTGGACTATCGATATCAAAGATAACTTCCTTGATGTGAACGATGCATTAAGAAAAATTTGGGGTTTTGACCCCTATGAGCCAATATCTCTGGATTCGCTCAGCAAAAGGACTCATCCCGAAGATCGGGCACGAGCTGACAAGGCATTTGATTTGGCGGTAAAAAATCAGCTGTCCATTGGTCTTGAGCACCGGATTATATTACCCAACAAATCTATTAAATACATCAAGGTTAATGGCGTAGTCCACTATGACGAACAGGGCAATCCTTTCCGAATTGCGGGCACTCATTGGGACATTACCGAACAAAAGCTTTTTGAAATAAGTCTTGAGGAAAGTGAAAAACGCAATAGGGTATTTATTGAACAAGCCCCCTCAGCCATTGCCATGTTCGATACCGAAATGAGGTACCTGGCTGCCTCCGAAAAATGGAAAGAAGACTACGGAATCAAAGACAAGCAAATAATAGGCATCTCACACTATGATATTTTCCCTGAGATTGTAGAGGATTGGAAAAAAATCCATACAAAATGTCTCCATGGAGCCATTGACAAAGTGGACGAGGCTCCCTTCAACAGAGCTGACGGGTCGGTGCAATGGCTCACGTGGGAGGTGCGACCCTGGTACAAGAAAGAAGGCGTTGTGGGGGGGCTTATTATGTACACTGCTGACATAACTTCACTAAAGCAGAAGGAAGAGGAAAAAAAACGTCTGGAGTCTATTCTAGAGCAAGCCAGCGAAACTGCCAACATCGGTGCGTGGGAAGTAGATTTGGTTAACAACACCGTTTATTGGGACAAAACAACAAAGGAACTACACAAAGTGGCTGCCGATTATGAACCCAAACTTGACGGCGCCATCCAATTCTTCAAAGAAGGCGAAAGCAGACAGAAGATCGAAGCTGCCGTCCAGAACGCAATATTAAACGGCACTCCCTATGATTTGGAAGTTGAGCTTGTAACAGCCGATGGCTCCACTAAATGGATCCGGGCAGTGGGCCAGGCAGACTTTAGCAACGGAGTTTGCACCAGGCTTTTTGGAGTTTTTCAAGACATCAATCAAATCAAAGAAGCTGAGCTCAACTTAAAGGTGAGCGAAGAGCAGTTCCGGGGAGCCTTTCAGTATTCGGCGATTGGAATGGCTCTGGTATCGCCTGAAGGCAAATGGAAACAGGTAAATAGCCGTGTTTGCGAAATGCTTGGATATGAGGAGAAAGAGCTTCTGCAAACCACCTTTCAGGAGATAACTCACCCTGACGACCTTGAAAGCGACCTTCAACTGGTGCAAAAGGTATTGAGCGGAGAAATTGATTCCTACAAGATGGAGAAGCGTTATTTTCATAAAAAGGGAAACATCGTCTGGGTGCTACTGAGCGTTTCGCTGGTGCGAGATGCCGACAACCAGCCCCTCCATTTCATTTCTCAAATAGAGGATGTTACTGAAAGAAAGGCAACAGAGAATGCCCTGAAAGAGGAAAGAAAGCTTTTGAAATCGTTGATCGATAATATTCCCGTCAATATTTATATCAAAGATTTGGCGTCGAGGAAAACACTTGTCAATAGGCTGGAAATGGAATATTCGGGCTTCAAAAAAGAATCAGAGGTACTGGGCAAAACCGACTTCGACCTCTACCCGGCGGAATCTGCAAATGTATCACGGCAAGAAGACCTAGAGGTGTTCAGCACTGGGAAAGCGATCTTAAATAAAGAGACGATCAACACCAGGCATGACGGAAGCACCAATTGGTTTCTTTCATCAAAAATCCCTTTGCGAAATGATACTGGGGAAATTGTGGGCCTGATAGGCATCAGCTACAACATCACTGCGAGAAAACTTACTGAACGGGCACTACAGGAAAGTGAACAACGCTGGCAATTTGCGCTCGAAGGAGCCAACGATGGCGTGTGGGATTGGAACCTGGCAACCGAAGAAGTATTCTATTCCAAAAGATCACTCGACATGCTGGGGCTAAGCACCAAAGACGCACCAAACAAATCAGGGGCCTGGGATAATCGGGTACACCCAGAGGACAAGGAAGCATACTTTGAAGAAATGCAGAAGCATTTGAGGGGCGAAAGCGAGGTTTATATCAACGAGCACCGTGTGCAACACGAAGATGGACACTATGTTTGGATACTTGATCGGGGCAAGGTGACCGAATTTGACGAGAAGGGCCAGCCTTTGCGAGTCATTGGCACTCATTCGGACATTACCTGGCGCAAGGAAAAAGAGGCGCAGGTCAGGCACTCGTTTGATATTATCAGCGAGCAGAACAAGCGGCTGCTGAACTTTGCGCACATAGTGTCACACAACCTTCGATCTCACTCCGGCAACCTTGAGATGATGATCAACCTCATCGATATGTCTTCTACGCCCGAAGAAAAAGAAGAACTTATCGAGCACCTGGCACAAATATCCGGATCACTGAGCGAGACTATCACCAACTTGAATGAGGTGGTCAAAATACAGGTGGATATTAACACGCAAACAGAGGAACTCAGCTTAAAAGAGTATTTCGTCAAAACGATGCGCATACTGTCGGGTGACATAAAGGAAAAAAGAGCAAGAATAAATTTAAACATAGGTGACGGGGTCACAATTACCTACAACAGAGCTTATCTGGAAAGCATCCTGCTCAACTTCCTGAGCAATGCTATTAAGTACAGGCACCCGGAGAGAAATCCTGTGGTTAATATTGACTTTGTTGAATCTAAAAATTCAAAATTTTTGCAAATTGCAGATAACGGTAGGGGTATCGATCTCAAACTCCACAAAGCCAAATTGTTTGGCATGTACAAGACATTTCACGGCAATGCCGACGCCAAGGGGATCGGCCTTTTCATTACCAAAAATCAGGTGGAGAGCATGGGGGGTAGAATCGAAGTAGAAAGTGAAGTGGGGGTAGGAACAACGTTTAAGATATACTTTTAATAAGCATGGTAGATTTAGCTTGCATCATCGATGATGATCAGATTTATGTATTCGGCCTCAGGAAGCTGATTGATTTTCATAAGTACAGTAAAAACCTGTTGGTATTTAAAAATGGTGCCGAGGCAATTAAGTACATGAAACCTTTGATCAGCACAAGTGAAGAATTGCCTGACGTCATTTTACTGGACATAAACATGCCCGTGATGGATGGATGGCAGTTTCTTGACGAGTTTGTAAAAATCAAACCGATGATAAAGAAGAAGATCACCATTTACATGGTAAGTTCTTCTATAGACCAGGCTGACATAGAAAAAGCGAAGACATACCAGGAGGTTAGCGATTTCATTGTGAAACCCGTAAAAGAAGCTGACCTGGCAAAAATACTGGGGTAACTGCCTGTCCCCTCCCCTTAACTAATCTCACGCCATCGCTCCCCGCAAGTATTAGCACAGGGCTTTTGAAAGTTAAATGCTGTAAGGGAGGCAAAAAAGGGTTGTCCGACCTTTTGGCAGGTGACCACCTGCCATTTACCCGCCCGGGGAATGCAACTACCTAAAGCCTCATGAAGGCCCTTAAATGATATAATTTACAAAACTGAGGAAAACATATTTATTTTATTTACGTTTGTGAGGATAATCAATCGCAAACTTAAAAGAAATGAAAGGCAATAACCTTGGAGAGCTCGAAGAGCTGGTCCTTCTGATGGTGGCTTCACTCGGCGACGAAGCATATGCGGTAGCGGTGAGGGAAGAACTGGAAAAAACAGCCAGCAGAGTAGTAAATATCAGCGCAGTCCACTCTTCACTCTACAGGCTTGAGGACAAGGGCTTTCTGTCGTCCGAATTCGGCGGGGCCACTTCAAAAAGAGGCGGCAAGAAGAAGCGCCTGTTCAAAGTAACCTCAGCCGGCTTTGCCACGCTGAAGGAGTCCAAAGAAATGAAAGAGCAACTGTGGTCCAACATCCCTCAGTTGTCGTTTGTCAATAGCTGAAACCCGGCACTTCTTTGATACCCGCAGGACAAAACCATGTGAATCGGCCACCAGCGCTGGGAACCTTCCTCCTCAGGAAGATTTACAGTGCAGAACTGTTCGAAGAAATCCACGGTGACCTGCTTGAGCTTTACGAAGAAAGACTTGAAACAAAGGGTAAGTGGATCGCCTCGCTTCACTACCTGAAAGACGCCGTACTTTCTGCCCGCAATTACGACCTCAGAAGAAAAAGACATTATACTACTCAAAATAACTCAGGCGCTATGATTCGAAATTACCTTAAAATCACACTGCGGACCATCTCCAAAAACAAGGTCTACACTGCCCTCAACATCATGGGGCTGGCACTTGGCATGGCTGCCTGCATTTTTATTATGCAATACGTGGCCTACGAGCGGAGCTACGACAAGTTCAACGTCAATTTCAAAAATCTGTATCGCATACAGTACAACTTTTACCGCGAAGGAGAGCTTCAGTTTGAATGTGCTGCGGCCGTGCCAAGGGTAGGGCCTTTCATGAAAGAGAAAATGCCCGAGGTGGTAGACTTCGCCAGAGCCTATCCCCTTTCGATGGTAGTTTCTTATAACAATATCAACTTTCGGGAAGACAGAATTCACATTGCCGATCCTGCTTTCCTGAAGATCTTTACCTTCCCACTCATCAAGGGAGATGTGGAAACCTGCCTGACTGAACCGAATACAGTGGTAATTTCTGAAACAGCTGCCAAAAAATACTTCGGCGACGAAGACCCTATCGGCAAAATGATCCGGGCTGACGGGCAATACAGCATGGCGGTGACAGCAGTGGCCAAAGACGTGCCCAACAATTCGCATATCAAATTTGACTTCCTTATCTCCTATCAAACACTCAATAATCAAACTGATAACCAGTCAGAAACAGCCTGGGGGTGGTACGATTTCAATAGCTACGTTCTTTTGCGGGATGGAACTGACCCTGTGGCCTTCAATAAGAAATTTGCTGACGTGCTGTATGAAGAAAGACATGAGGAGGAAGAAAAATACAATATCAGACAAGAGTTCCTCTTACAGCCAATTACCGATATCCACCTGAGCTCTAATCTACTTCAGGAATCGGAGCCGGACGAAGCCGGCGATGGGGAAGCCGTCTTTTTCCTCACCATCATTGCTGCGTTTATCCTGGTGATTGCCTGGATAAATTACATCAACCTGAGCACAGCCAGGTCGGTAGAACGTGCCAAGGAAGTTGGCGTAAGAAAAGTAATGGGCGCATTCAAGGCGCAGCTAATCGGGCAGTTTATTACCGAATCGCTTGTCATGAACTTGCTCTCCTTCGTGTTGGGGCTCGTCATAGTAACACTTGGCATCAATCAGTTCAATGCGCTTACTGATGCAAGCCTGGACCTTTCATTCTTGTTGAGTGCAAGTTTTTGGGGTGTCGCAATGCTGGTCGTTTTTATCGGCTCGTTTCTCTCCGGCCTGTACCCCGCATTTGTTTTGTCGTCATACCAGCCATCTACCGTGCTAAAGGGCAAAATGACTGGCAAAAAGGGCGGCATCCTTCTCAGAAAA
The DNA here is from genome assembly GCF_902498805.1 of Imperialibacter sp. EC-SDR9. Lineage (GTDB taxonomy): Bacteria > Bacteroidota > Bacteroidia > Cytophagales > Cyclobacteriaceae > Imperialibacter. Next base: position 142,977 of record NZ_LR701584.1, read on the forward strand.
ACCCTTGTCATATTCCAGTTTGCTTCCTCGGTATGTCTGATTGCCGGAACCCTCATTGTGTATCAGCAGCTCAGCTTTGTCCGCAACCTGGACCTGGGCTTCGATATGACAGAGACCCTTGTGGTAAAAGGGCCCGGTGTATTTGCAGCTGACTCCCTTTATGGCTCAACCATGCAGACCTTCAGGAATGAGCTGCTTCAAATGCCGGAAATTACAGCCCTGGCTTCGGGCACCAACGTTCCGGGAGATGAGATTTTCTGGGCAAACGGTATCAAAAGAGCCGAAGAGCCCAACGAAGCACGCAAAACAATCTATATAGCCGGAGTAGACTATGACTACTTCCCTGCCTACGACATCAGGTTTGTTGCCGGCCGCAACTACGACCGAACATTCGGTACCGACACAGGCTCGCTTATCCTCAACGAAGCGGGTGCGAAATTCCTCGGTTTCGCCTCGGCTGAAGAAGCCATTAACCAAAAGCTAAGCTGGGGACGGGGCAACAAAACCATTGTGGGCATAGTGGAAGACTACAACCAAATGTCGGCCAAAACCAAACCTACTCCCTTGTTGTTTCCGCTGGTAACAGGCCGAAGCAGCTTTTTCACGATTAAGCTCGATAAAAATGGCGTTTCCGACCTTAGCCAGTTGTTCGACAAAGTAGAGCGCACCTACACGGCCTACTTCCCGGGCAACCCGTTCGACTACTTCTTTCTCGACGATTTCTTCAATCGGCAGTACAACCCCGAAAAGAAATTCAGCAGGGTCTTCACCCTGTTTGCAGGCTTTGCTATTGTGATTGCCTGCCTTGGGCTGTTCGGCCTGTCGTCGTTCAATGCACTACAAAAGACCAAGGAAATTGGTATAAGAAAAGCGATTGGCGCCGACGTAGGCCACATTGTCATGCTGCTGTCAAAAGAGTTTGTCTACCTGGTGCTGTTCGCCAACCTCATTGCCTGGCCCGCCACCTGGTTCATCATGAACAACTGGCTCGACAATTTTGCCTACAGAATTTCTATTTCACCGATGATTTTCGTCATTGCCGGATTGCTTGTTTTGGTGATAGCTTTACTTACCGTTGGCTACAAAACGATGTCAACCGCCAAGTCGGATCCGGTAAAAGCCTTGCGGTACGAATAAGAAACATGCCCTAACACAAGGCGCAAATGAAAACCTCGAATGAAACGGATGGCTTGCCACCTCGCTTTGGCTCTTGGCTGCTCAGGCGTGTTCTGAGCCGGGAGCTGTTGGACGAAGTACAGGGCGATTTAACCGAACTGTATGAAGATCGCCGGGTGCAGCATGGCGAAAGGTATGCATCTCTGCACTATCTGAAAGATTGCCTGCTATCCATAAGAAATGCCGGGCTTCGCAAGCAAAAGAAGCCACAAAAAACTCAACTCAACAGCCTGGTCATGATCAGTTACTACTTAAAAATTGCCCTTCGCAATATCAGCAAAGACAGGGCATTTGCTGCCATCAATATCCTTGGGCTGGCAGTAGGCGTTACGTGCTTCCTAACCTTGTTTCTATTCGTTCGCTTCGAACTAAGCTTCGACAAAGCGGATTCACCCGTTGCCAAAAACGAGCAACTTTATCGGGTCTATGTTCGCTCCCACATCAACGGCGAAAGCAATGTTAACTCAAAAACGTCGGGAAGAATGGGTGCCACTCTCAAAGAGAATTTCCCGGAAGTTCTCACCTATACCCGTATAGGCTATCAGGGCCCCAGAGCGTTTCGGCACAATAACCGGGTTTACAGGAGCAATACGGTTCATGCCGTTGACAGCACTTTCTTTGATGTTTTTCCTGTCAAATTTATCGAGGGAGAGCCAGGCTCCGCCCTCACAAGCCCTAACTCGCTCGTAATCACGGAGTCGGCGGCAAAGAGAATCTTTGGTAACGAAAACCCGGTTGGTGCTACACTGGAGACAGAGGGAGGCCGGAGCTACATGGTGACAGCCCTGATAGAGGACTTTCCAAAAAATTCTCACTTTAGCTGCGATTACCTTGAATCCCTCTCTACCTACGAGCCAAATGACGGTTGGATAGAGCTTTGGTATACCACTTACATCGCTTTAAAAAAGGGAACCGATCCGGTCGCCTTCGAGAAGAAAATGCAGTCTATTGTAACCAACTATGTAGCGCCTCAGGTCCAACAAGTACTTGGCGTTTCCTTCGACGAGCTGCTTAAGCAAGGCAGCGACTATGCCTTTGGCTTACAGCCCTTTCAGTCAATTTACCTGAGATCACAACGAGACTACGGTATCGATCTCAATACGGAATGGGGCACGGTCAGGTCGGGAGACATCGCTTACATTTACATATTTTCTGTGGTCGCAGTGTTCATTCTATTCATTGCGGTAATCAACTTCATGAACCTGTCCACAGCCAAGTCGGAAAAGCGGGCAAAAGAGGTGGGGGTTAGAAAAACCTTTGGTTCTACCCGCTATCAGCTCATCACACAATTTATTTCTGAAGCAGTATTGATGAGCCTGCTGGCTGTAGCATTGTCGGTAGTATTTATCCGCCTGGCATTGCCCGGATTCAACAACCTGACAGGAAGGACCCTTACTTTCAACCTTTTCAGCAATGTATACACACTGCCCGGTCTTCTGCTGTTTGCCCTGGTAGTGGGTGTGCTGGCAGGCAGCTACCCGGCTCTGTATTTATCGCAGGCCCGGCCCATCAGCGTTTTGAAACACAACAAAGTTAAAGGAGCTAAAAGCAGCAAGCTGAGGAGTAGCCTGGTCATTACCCAATTTGCCATTTCTATCTCTTTGCTCATCGGCACTATCGTCATCAAAGACCAGCTGCATTATATCCAAAATAAAAACCTGGGATTCAGCAGAGAGCACCTTGTTTCAATCAGGAATGCAGCGCTACTTAGAGAAAAGACAGATGTATTTAGCGAAACCATACGTCAAAACTTGAACATACAGGCGATTACCAACAGTTCCAGACTGTTCAATAGTGGCATTCCCGGAAGCGGTTATTTGTACAATAAAAAGACCGGATCCGACATTGTGCTTGCTCAGTTTATCAACGTGGATGATGCCTTTTTGGAAACTTTTCAAATAGAACTTGTAGCAGGAAGGTTTTTCTCGAAGGACTTCCCCAACGATTCTCAGGCCGTGATCATTAATGAATCGGCCGCCAGGGCCTTTAACGCAGCAGACCCGGTCGGCAGTGAAATAACGTCCATTGATATCACGGAAAGAGGGACGACCTACAAAATCATTGGCGTGGTCAGGGACTTTAACTACGAATCGCTCCACCGGCAGGTCCGGCCCCTGGTACTCAACCTGCGACCACCAAGAGAATCATCGGGAATGCTGACGCTTCGGGTGTCGTCCGACGACATGATGTCGACCATGGCCTTCATTGAAGATGAGTGGTCAAAGCTTGCACCTGAAGGTGAGGCTATCCACTATAGTTTTGTAGATGAAACATTGGCCAGGCTTTACCAAAGCGAACAAAAGGCCGGTACTATTGTTACCATTTTTGCCAGTATTGCCATATTTATCGCCTGTCTGGGCCTTTTTGGACTGGCAGCCTTTGTCACCGAACGACGCACCAAAGAAATTGGCATTCGAAAAGTACTGGGTGCTGGCGTGCCTCAAATCATCGTGATCCTCTCCAGGGAGTTCACCATGTGGGTTCTCCTGGCCAACCTGATTGCATGGCCCGTTTCTTACTTACTGCTGCAGCGATGGCTTGAAAATTTCGCCTTCCGCATCGACATCAGCTGGTACATATTTGCTGGGGCAGGGGCAGCGGCGCTGCTCATCGCTTTGTTTACCATTGGAGTTCATGTGATCAAAACAGCCAGGGCCAACCCGGTCAAAGCGCTGAGATACGAATAAGAATGCAACCTTTGTGTATTGATTGATCGTAAGCGTATTTTTGAGGCTGGCATTGATGCTTTTGTGCTCTCCATACACTTATGAGATTGATTTTAGTTGTTTTCAAGTTTATCGGCATCTCCCTTGCCGGGATTACTACCCTGGTGGTCGTTGTGGGATGGCTTTTCACCGGCCTGAGCCCGCAGTTTGGCGGCACCCCAACTGACGCCCAAATCGCTTCCTACGAAAAGTCCGGCCATTTCGAGGAGGGTCTTTTTGTCAACCAACAGCCCACTTCCATGGACATGGACTGGGCTACAGTAAAAACCCTGCTAAGAGATTACGTTGTGGGCGTGCCCAACCTGGCTCCCGAAAAACCACTTCCTGTTTTGAAGATTGATTCCATGAGCATCGTCAATCGACCGGACACCCTGACCCGGCTTACCTGGTTTGGTCACTCGGCCTTTCTCCTGGAAATGGAAGGAAAGAACATTTTACTCGATCCAATGTTTGGCGACAGCCCTTCCCCTGTTTCGTGGCTGGGCTCGCATCGGTTTACCGAGGGGCTACCCATAGAAATCGAGCAGCTTCCGGCTATCGATGCCGTCTTCTTTTCCCATGACCATTACGACCACCTCGATTACGAATCGGTGATGCGATTAAAGGACAAAGTAAAAGACTTTTACGTACCACTGGGCGTTGGCGCTCACCTGGTCGCCTGGGGTGTAGCCGAAGACAAAATACATGAGATGAACTGGTGGGAGGAAACTACTCATGAGAATCTCCAAATTGTCTGCACACCGGCAAGGCATTTCTCCGGCAGGGGTATTACCAATCGTTTTTCAACCCTGTGGGGTTCGTGGGTGATCAAAGGGCAGCACGCCAACATCTATTTCAGTGGCGATAGCGGCTATGGCTCACATTTTAAAGAAATTGGTCAAAATTACGGCCCGTTTGATGCGGCCCTTATGGAGTGCGGGCAGTACGACCTGCGCTGGCACAATATTCACATGCTGCCAGAAGAAACAGCTCAGGGTGCCGTTGACTTAAATGCAAAAGTTATGATGCCCATCCACTGGGGGGCATTTGTGCTGGCGCTTCATGCATGGAAAGACCCTATTGACCGGGTAACAAAAGAGGCTGCTGCATTGGGGATGCCTATCGCTACGCCAAAAATTGGAGAAAGACTAATAGTGGGCCAGCCAGACTTCCCGATGGAAAGATGGTGGGACTCGCTAAAGTGATTATACCTTATTTTTTGAACACGCCGTCATACCGGCTGCCCATATAGGCACCCCATTTTATTTCTTTGTTAACAGGCAGGGTGGTAGTAAGCCTGATGACTTCCATCCCATCGAAAGTATAGGTATGTTCTGTATTGGTGGCATGACAGTAAACGATATCAATATTGCCATCGCCATCCAGGTCGCCCACCCAGGGGGTTGACGAAAGATTATGTCCATCGGTATGAACATCGAGATCAATGACCTCACCTGTCGTGAAATCGATCACCGCCAGCATGTTGTAGAAGTACTTCTTCATTAATCCATTTTCCAGGCTTTCTGCCTGATAGTTAACAATTACCAATGCATCGTCAACACCATCAAGGGTAAAGTCGGCAATCACAGGCGTGGTGGTTTGATAAAGCCCAAGCGAGTCCAGAAACTCAACAGCTCCATTGGCGCCATTCACCATGAATTGCTTGGTCCAGTCGAGGTTGGGCCAGGAACCCTGTGCAAAAGACAAGAAAAAATCGGGAGTCTTATCGGCGTTGAAATACCCGACTGAGACCGAACTATAAGCTTCAGTATTGTCCATTTGTACCTGCCATATCTTTTGATGCGTCTTACCGTCGAACGCCAGAAACCTCCCATCCACTGCATTGGCAACGATGTCGGACCTGCCGTCGTCATTCACATCTACCCAGGCAGCTGGAGCTATAAACCCCTTATTTGCACTGCTATCGAGCTTGATGGCGGCCGTTAAATCGCCTTTCATCACCTGAGAGAGAGTGCCCAGCCACAGGTTACCTCCAATGGTTTCGCCCCCTGTTCCAAAAATAATTTCTCTGTCATTGCTCCCGGCTATCGGCAAAGTGGCCACCGACATGTATATTTCCTTGCCGTCGGGCATTTTTGCTTTTCCCAGCACTTCGCCATTGAGGATGTTGAGCACTACCAGATGGCCCGACGGTCTGTTTGGGTCGTAAGGTTCTGCCATTACATCGCCGCCATTGGAAATCAATATATCCTCCACACCATCTCCGTTTTGGTCTGGTACAAACTGTGGGTTGTAAAAGTTGAACCACTGCTTTTGCTTCCGTTCTTTGGCCAGGTCGGGGTCATTGAAATGCCAGATCACTTCCCCGGTCTTTCCATTCACAGCCTGCAATTCCGCCGACCTCCCATTGATAAAGATGTCCATCACACCATCACCAGTGATGTCTTTCAAACTGGCCGAACCAAACACCTGATCAATAGCCGACACATTCCAAAGCATGTCGCCGGTTCTTCCGTCCAGTGCAAACACTGCCGAGTCGCAGGCTTTGAATTCCTCCCTGCCCGCCCCGAGAATAATATCTTTGATGCCATCTCCGTTGAGGTCAGCTACTCTGGGCGATGAAAAAGTCCCGATTCCGGGAAGACGTTTTGTCCATGATTCTTGCGCCAGCAACTGACCGGCTATGCTAATGCATACCAGCATAAAAAGTGTAAACCGAAAAGCCATCCGATGCAATTGATTTTAATCCTTTGAAAGATAGATCAAAAGCGCATGAAGTTCAAAAAGGGTTACCCTACCGGGGAGTCACCGGCTGCGTCCAGGCCGTTTCAAAATCACCCTCTTGGAACGGGTTTTCTTTATACTTGTCCGACACTACTTTGGCCCTGACAAACACTATATCCTCGGTTAGCGCAAATTCAGCAGCTATTCCTTTTTTCTCCATCAGCACCGAAGACATCTCCCCACCTTTCTTCACCCCAATGAATTGTATGGTATAAGCAACACCCTCTTCAGCTGCCACCTCCACTCTGATCTTATTTCCCTCCCGACTAATTCCACTCAAAGACACTCCGGTCGACCCATAAAAGTCGCCTGCTTCCATGGCTTCAATCAAAGATGCAGGTCGTAGTGAGTCGGCCTGCACCATCACCCAGCCCCGGCCGCTGTTGCTATAGGCATCGCCAAACATATGGTAATTGTGGCTGTCGTCCGTTGCCACGCCATACATAAGGGGCTTACCGGCGGCCAGGTAGGCAATATTGATGCGATCCCACATCTCCTCCATTCCTATATGGGTGGAGTCGCCGTAGTTGTTAACCATGGGGTGGCCATTGAACACCTCAAAGAATCGCTCACCGTTAAGCGAGATCATGTCGTCTAGCGTAATAGCAAAATAGAAATTGGGATGGTTGATGTGAATGATCATTGGTTGGCCGGTGGCCTGTCGTTGTGCCGCTACTGCGTCGATGCATTTTTGCAGCACATCCGATACACTACTCCCTTCCTGTGCCCCAATCAACTCTTTGACGTTGGTGACGTTCAGGTGTAGAGGTTTTCCCTCGAAACTGTTCGTAATTTCCTCTGACTGTATGATGAGGAATTTGTCCTTTTCGGCAAAAAGTGGCACGTATTCCTGAAAAGTTTTCAGCTTCACACTTACCCGGCCCGTGTCCTCTTTATATTCCACCCAGTCCTCCCCATATTTGTTTAGGTAGGTGTAAAAAGCGTCTTTATACACCCCGCCCCTTGGCACAAGTTTCCACTTTTCACCAGCCGCCAATGTGTTGTGGTCAGAAAGGCCAACAAAGTCATAGCCGTGGTCCTTGTACCAACCCATGATCATTTCAGGAAATTCGTCACCATCACTCCAATAGCTATGGGTGTGCAAATTTCCTTTGTACCATTGCCTTTCAACCTTAGCTGTTTTCGGCGTGCCACACGACCAGAGAAGCAGCAAAAAGACCGATAGAATACCTAATCTTTTCATTTTCTAAAATTTAGATTTTATCAATTCACCAAACGAGTGTTTCAAAAAGAAAGCAAATATTACAATAACTCATCCAATAGATGCGTCTTGCGGTAGCTTTTATCAGTCATTTCGTGCTCAGGTAACAAGCCAAACTCACCAATGAATCAAACAACTAATTCTTTGAAAAATATAATTTAAATAACTGAGCCGATTTCATCATTTAGTTGCATCACCTATACAATTTGGCCTCAAAAGTTGAAATATGAAAAGAAATTGCATAATATACGTTAGCATTCAATAACCTTATAAGTAGAACCATTATTAACCTAACCTGTTTATGTCCAATTTATTGGATATATTTTACCTTAGAGCATGTCACTTAAATCCACCCTCCCAGCAGATATCTACAATCGGATTGAAGAAATCCAGTCCATGATATTCGAAATTGCCAACGGCAATTACAACTTCCGACTTCAGCGCTCAGCCGAAAACAACGAGCTTGATGGCCTCATTGGGGGCATCAACATGCTGGGAGAAGAAATTAAGGCATCTACAGTATCCAGAAACTACCTCCAAAACATCTACAGGGGAGTGATCGACCTGTTGATCATTTTAAAGAAAGACTTCACTATTGAGACAGTCAATCACCAGGTGTTAAGCTCTCTTGGATACACCAAAGACCAGCTTGTTGACCAGCCATTCAGCAAGCTACTCGGCCCCAACTATCAGGACAGCCTGGATCGGATTGAGAAAGATTTGAAAGAAAATAACATCTCGGTGAATTTGGAACTTAATTTCCTCACATCGGACAACGTGCCTGTTACACATGCCGTCTCATTTTCGCTCCTTTCAGGGAGTGATGACCTCGACACCAGCATCTTGGTCACTGCAAAGGATGTTACCGCATTTAAGGAAACTGAGGAACGGCTTAAGCGCCAAAATGAAGCGTTGAAAGAAATTGCCTGGATACAGTCGCACAAAGTGCGGGGGCCGGTTGCCTCTATCAAAGGGCTCATGATGCTGATTGATTTGGATCAAAACTCGCTTGAAGAAAACCGACAAGTTTTTAAGAACATGCAGCTAACCATCGAACAGCTTGATTCCATTATTCATGAAATCGTCAGCAAAACGGGAAACCTCTTCGAGGAGGAGGACCCTCCGCAGTAACATAAGTGACTCCAAAAACTGACTAGTGCGCTGAGTTCACCTCCAAAACCTCCACATAGCCTTATTCCAAATGATTGCTTTGCTGCTGCCGAATGTATCTGCCTGGCCCACAATATTGGTCACCAATTGTCTACTGGCAGTCATTGCACATTAATACAAGCCGACTACCTTGAACTCCTCTGCCTAAATTCATACCTTGATAAAAGCTCCTGCCACCAAACCAAACAGCCGTTGAGTTGTTAAATGCTTGAGTTTCACAGGTACTTGCAAAAACGACCTGATATGAAGGCTTTGATAGTTACATCGCTATTTTTTCTTTTTCAAGGAGAGATCGTGGGCCAGTCGAATTGGCCTTACCGTGTCCCCGCAGGTGTCAAAGTGGAAAGCATAGTACCATTCGACGAACTCTATCTGTTTCCAGCTTTCCGAAAATGCTCCATTTTCTATGTGGATGGCAACACCTCACTGGCCATGGCCAACTACAGTCTGCTATATCAAAAAATGGTATTGATCAGTGTAAAAAAGGATACCACTTTTTTAAAAAACGACTACCTGGTTCAAAAATATGACTTTGGAGATACGGTCATTCTCAACGACTATAAATATGGCCTTGTAGAAGTACAGAAAGACTCATTGTTCCCAAAGCTTGCCAGAAAAGACTTTGTCCATTTAATTCCAGTCGATGAGGGCACCTTTGATGGATACTCCAATTTTGTAGATCCCTCCACAACCAACATCGTACTAAGGAGAGTAGGAAACGACACCGACAGAGTGCTGGAAGACCAGTTTGCCCGGAGCAACATCATCGTGGAAAAGAAGGTAGCATTCTTCTTAATCGACCGCAACCATAGAGTGTTCCCAGCCAGTGGAAAGTATATCTACCGGATACTGCCCCGCCACAAGAACACCATCCGTGATTTTATCAAGGCGGAGTCTATCGACTTCAAAAGTGAAGCCGGCCTCCACAAGCTATTGGATTTCTGTCGAAAACTGTAGCGGTTTTTTCTCTCAGACTCAAAAAGAACTAGTCCTACTAAACTCAATCCGCTATCACTACAACGACCACACCTTCGTACCCTTCTCGTAGGGCACGCAGCTATTGTACCTCCCTGGAATCGATTCGTACCGCAATATTCGCTCTCCCAGCTCCTCAGTATTGAAGTAGCTGGAAACCGTCATGGCCTTCACTTTCTTGAAAATAGAGTTAACCGGCTTTTTGGCCATGTCGGTGCCCCACACAGATATTCCGTAGGACTCAGGAGTGTCATACTTACTGAGAAAAGCCACCTTTTCTTCAGCGCTGCATTTTTCAAACGCCTTGCCCTGGGTACTTTCACATTCTTTCATGAAGGTGTCGAGGTCGGTTTTGAACTGCTCTGCGTCTGCCGGAGAAAACACTACCGAAATAAAGGCATCCATCGTCTGCGCCACCTTCATATCTTTAGCACCAGGCGTAGTAGTTTTAGGAAGAATAGCCTCGGTCAGCTCCTCCAGCGCAACCGCCTGCGATGGTGTGAATACCAAAGGCTGCCACCCTAGCTCGGGAGCACTTTCGCAACTGTTGAGAATTGACACAATGGCTGGCGCTGAAAGGGTATACCCCATGCTAAGGGCCATTCTTTTTATTACTTCTCTTCTATCCATGGCTTAGAGGTTTTTCTTCTTTAGTTGTTCGGCAGCATAGTTGGCAGCCCTGGCTGTGAGAGCCATATAAGTGAGTGAGGGATTCTGACATGCCGACGAGGTCATTGCTGCACCATCTGTCACAAATACATTAGGAGCACCATGCACCTGATTCCATTTGTTCAGAACAGACGTTTTTGGATCGCTACCCATTCTAGCGGTTCCCATCTCGTGTATACCGAGCCCTATAGCTGCAGGAGAGTCATAAGTTTCTACCTTCTTATAACCGCTGGCTTCAAGCATCTCGGCAGCGGCATCAGCCATGTCCTTCCTCATGGCCATTTCATTTTCCCTGAACTCAGCGTCGACTGTGAGGGTCGGCAAACCGTACGGATCCTTTTTATCAAAATTGAGCCACATGCGGTTGTCCCGATGAGGCAGGCATTCACCGAAGCCCACCAACGCCATTTGCCATGGCCCTGGCTCCATCAGTCCGTCCTTGAAATCAGCTCCAAAACCAGGCACACTACCTCCCCGGCCTGCTCCCGCCCTTTCGGCGCCCCCCTGGTAGCCAAAGCCTCTCACATAGTCTGTCCTTTTGGTTTCTTCATTGATATTCCTGAAGCGAGGAATGTAAATACCGTTGGGTCTGCGGCCTTCGTAGTACTTATCGGCAAACCCTTCAAAGTCTCCAATAGCGCCTACCCGATAGTGGTGATCCATCAAGTTACGGCCCAGCTGATCAGAGTCGTTGCCCAGGCCTGTCGGGAATCGCTCACTGATCGAATTCATGAGGATAAAAGTCGACCCCATCGCCGAAGCGTTCAGGAAAACGATCTTTGCGAAGTATTCTGTTGTTGCCTTAGTTTCGGCATCAATCACCTGCACGCCACTGGCTCTGCCGGTTTTATCGTCGTAAATAATTGAATGAACAATTGCATTGGACACCATGGTAAGGTTGCCAGTTTTTTCAGCGTCTGGCAGGGTAGACGACACGCTACTAAAGTAGCCTGCAAATGGGCAGCCACGAGAGCACCTGTTTCGGTACTGGCATGGCCCCCGGCCATTGTGCTGCTGTGTCAGATTAGTAACCCTCCCAATGGTCAGGTAGCGGTGCTTAAAGTTCTTTTCTATTTGCTCTTTTGTGTGTTGCTCCACGCAGTTGAGCTCCATCCCTGGCAAGAACTGCCCGTCGGGTAAGTGTGGCAAGCCCATGGCTTCTCCGCTGATGCCCACATACCTTTCTACATAGTCATACCAGGGAGAGAGATCTTTGTATCGAATGGGCCAATCCACTCCGATACCCTCTTTGGCATTGGCCTCAAAATCGAGGTCGCTTAACCGGTAAGTTTGCCTGCCCCAGGTAAGTGAGCGGCCGCCTGTCTGGTAGCTTCGGATCCAGTCAAAGCGCTTCACCTCATCATAAGGGTTCTCTTTATCATTAACAAAAAAGTGCTTGGTGTCCTGACCTATCCATCCTGTGCGGCTTTGTACTGGTCTTTCCTGCTGCTCTTCATAGGTGAGTGCGCCATTATTGGGCATATCCCACGGATCAAGGTGAGCCGTTGGGTATTCACCATGCTTCACCGAGCGCCCCCTTTCGAGCACCAGCGTTTTCAATCCTTTTTCACAAAGCTCTTTGGCGGCCCAACCTCCGCTTATGCCCGACCCCACAACAATGGCATCGTATTGATGGGTGCTATTCTGATCCTGCATGGTATCAATGTAGTTTAAGTAACAGTATTTCCTTTTCAGGAAAAGCTTTCAATATAGCCATTCCACTGTAAATAGAACAAGAAAGCACGAAACAATATCCCGAGTTTTGAACCGGTCTAAATTACCTAAGGTAAAAGCAGAAAAGCACAGACGGAGTAAATCCTCATCAGTTTCACCAGCCTTAAAGAGTAGTAGTCCTGCGTTCTAATCCTACATTTATTCTTTTTTATTAATCTTAACTATTGACTATATTAAAGGAGATTGCCGTTGCTGGCATATCAAATCGCTCTCAACGGCCTCCTTGTATTAGAAAGGCAAACATAATTTGGACTCTTTTCTAATAAATTTTCATATTCATTAGACTTATTTCAAATGAAGTCATAATTTATTGCGAGATATTTAACACACACCCTGATTGATTATATAGAGTCCATTTGCGAGCAACCCAATCGGATTGATCTGCGGACGCCAGGCAGGCTTTGCTTCATGTCCTAGGGCTGAGGGGGAAACTGCGTGGTGATTCATTGCAAAGTCAATGGAAATGATTGACCCGAACAATGGCCGCTTCACAAATGTTAAAAAAAGGTATCGACTAAAATTAAGCAAAGGCTTCATGCAACACACCAACATTTTCGAGTCTTACCACATCGGCGAGGGTACTTTTGATGAAATGTACCAGGGCAAGGACGTAAGAACTGCCTATCAGGGAATTTTTAATTTTCTTAAGAGTAACAGTCCTGAAGACCTCACCATGAAAGAAGAGCTCTCCAAGCGCCTCTTCATGAGCCAGGGAATCACTTTCACGGTGTACTCCAGCGGCGAGGGCATAGAAAAAATATTTCCTTTCGACATCATCCCAAGAATCATCACGGCCGACGAGTGGGATTTTGTAGAGAGAGGTATCAGGCAGCGGCTCAAAGCACTCAACCTGTTCCTGAAAGACATCTATTCTCATCAGTTCATTCTGAAGGACGGCATAGTGCCCACCGACATTATTTATTCCTGTCCTCATTTTATTCGTGAAATGCATGGACTGAAAGTACCTCACGATATCTATGTGCATATATCAGGCATTGACATAATCCGTGGCGGCGACGGTACTTTCTATGTGCTGGAAGACAATCTGCGCACACCGTCCGGCGTGTCGTACATGATCGAAAACAGGGAGATTACCAAGCGGATTTTTCCTGACGTGCTGCGACGCAACTCTGTGAGGTCAGTGACACAGTATCCCACGTTGCTACACAAAAACCTCAAGTCACTCTCACCCCGGCAGGTGGCTAACCCCACAGTAGTACTGCTCACACCCGGCATGTTCAACTCTGCCTACTTTGAGCATACGACTCTGGCCCGCCTCATGGGCATAGAGCTGGTGGAAGGGCGTGACCTTGTGGTGGAAAACCATAAGGTGTTCATGAAAACAACCTATGGCCTACAGCAGGTGGATGTTATTTATCGCAGGGTGGATGATGATTTTCTTGACCCACTTGTTTTCAACAAAGAAAGTGTGCTGGGCGTGGCGGGCATTATGTCAGCCTACAGAAAAGGCAATGTGGCCATTGTAAACGCAGTAGGCAACGGTGTGGCCGACGACAAAGCCATTTACACCTTTGTGCCTGACATGATCAAGTACTACCTCAACGAGGAGCCTATACTGAGCAATGTGCCTACCTACCACTGTGCAGACCCTGAGCAACTGGAGCATGTTTTCAACAACATCACCTCTATGGTGATCAAAAAGACCAATGGCTCAGGTGGCTACGATATGTTGATGGGTAATTCCGCTACAGAAAAGGAAATTGAGGACTATAAGAAAGCGGTAATCAAAGAGCCAAGGCAGTTCATTGCACAACCTATTATCAGTCTTTCTACCACCCCCTGCTACATCAATGGCAAGCTGACACCAAGGCGTGTCGACCTGCGCCCGTTTGCATTGTTTGGCCCTGAGGGTATAGAGATAGTGCCTGGCGGACTCACCAGAGTTGCTTTGAAAGAAGGCTCCATGGTGGTGAACTCCTCACAGGGCGGTGGCAGCAAAGACACCTGGGTATTGGCTTAATTATTAAATTGGTAAAACACTTTAGAGAACAAATATATGCTTAGCAGAGTAGCAGACTCACTTTTTTGGATGGCTCGTTACATGGAGCGCTCCGACGGCATTCTCCGCATGCTGAAAGTGAATTACAATTCGTCGCAGGACAACCTCAGCGACTTTAGCTGGCAGCCGGTGCTGAAGGTGTTCACCTATCTGGAAGGGCCTGCGATTATTGAGTTGGCCAACGAAAGCAGTGAGGTGTTGCGTTACATGATCCTTGACAAGGAAAATGGCAACTCCGTACAAAACATAGTGATCCACGCCCGGGAGAATGCCCGCTCTGTGCAGGACAATGTCACTATAGAGGTGTGGCAATGCCTCAACGACTTCTATCACCTTATCAGGGACGAACGCCACATCAACAGCCTGGCACAAGGCGATGCCATTTCGGTGATTGACGTGATGGTGAAACAATGTCTGGTGTACTATGGCACTGTGGACATTACCATGTCGAGAGGCAGCGGTTACTGTTTCATGTCGCTGGGCAAGTTTTTGGAAAGAGCACTGCAGTCTATCGATATCCTTGATGTAAAACTTGGCAGTATGTCGGCAGAAGACACACAAGCTTACGACACGCTCTACTGGAAGTACCTGCTGATGTCGGTGTCGGGGTATAAGCTTTACCTAAAAAACTATCAATCAGGGTTTGAGGCCCGCAATGTGGTTCATCAAATTGTGTTGAACACTCATTTTCCAAGGTCTGTCATCTACTCGCTGGATCACCTCCACCGCAACTTCGAGCAGCTCAGTGCCTACCTTGACAAAGCAAGCTTTGATGAACTCAATTTCGAAATAGGTAAACTGCGCAGTAAGGTACGCTACTCTACGCTCAACGATATTGAGGCCATGGGACTACATACCTATCTGGCAGATATTAAAAAGGACTTGTCGGACATTAGCAGCAAGCTGAACCAGTATTGCTTTGCGTATAGCTAGAGGAAGTTGGAAGGTAGGAGGCGGAAGACAGGCGAAAGTCGGAGACATAAAAGTGGCTAAATCAGAAATCTCAAATCAGCAACTTCCTATTCTTTAACATCAAATTTGTAACTTCCAATCCGAAATTGTCAAACCCTGAATTTCAAATTAGCAATTCCTTTATGCCCAAGTTCAACATCCGTCACCTGACCAAATACACCTATACAACTTCAGCCACCAACAGTGCCAATGAGATCATGTTATATCCCATCCAGGACGATCATCAGGAGGTTCTTCAGCATCATGTGATTATTACCGGCAACCCGGACGTATATGTGCACAAGGACTATTATGGCAACAACGTGGGCTCTTTTGCATTTGCTGACCCTCACCTACAGCTTCTGATCGACTCCATTCTGGAGGTTGAAACAAAGAAAGCACCGGAGGTTGCCGACGAAAGCCCAGCCGATGAGCAATGGAAGCACCTTTACAACATATCGAATCATGTGCCTTACATCGACTTTCTCAGGCAGGAAAACTTTCAGGCGATCCCTGAAGTGATGGCAATGATTGAGTCAGTCAAGAAACAAAACGCCACTCCACTACAAGCCGCACTTAACCTTAGCGAATATGTGTTTAGCAATTTCAGTTATATCAAAGGTGTAACCACTGTAGAAACCACCCTCGATGAAATCTGGAAACTGAAGTCTGGCGTTTGTCAGGATTTTGCCCACATGTTGCTTGTGATGCTGCGTCAGCTCTTTATTCCGGCCCGCTACGTGAGTGGCTATGTGTGCCCCAATAAAAATGGCATGCGGGGCGAGGGCGCTACCCATGCCTGGGTGGAAGCCTACATACCAGACCACGGCTGGGTGGGCATAGACCCTACCAACAACTGCCTGGTCAATGACCTGCATGTGCGCCTGGCCATAGGCCGCAGCTTTGTGGATTGCTCACCAGTGAAAGGCACCTACAAAGGCGCAGCCGACCATACCCTTGAAGTGGCAGTGTCAGTTGAATACGAAGGAGGGCCAAAAGTCAACCAAGACCTGGCCCTGGAAGAAATCGCTAAAGCCACCGCTACACCCGACGTCAATTCTTTCCAGCGCTACCAACAGATACAGCAGCAGCAGTAGCCCTCTTACGCCAGATGCTAAGAAGATGGGAAGACGGGAGACCGGAGCTGACCATCCCTAAATATGGTTGACCAATTTGACTAACTTATATCTATCGGACAAGCTACGTGCGATAGTGTTGGCTTGATGCATAGGGCTTTACCCAATGCACAGGTATTGCGCCATTTCAGGGGTTGGGTAGCTGCGAGCCCTGAAAGGACGCAATTCGAGGAGGATGGCGGTGAAGCCCCATCTTAAAAGAAAGACAGGAGACCGCAGCAGACATCCGCACTCCAACCCCCTCATCCTTTCGCTCATTTTTCATAAATTACAAGAGTAACAAGGTAATCCTATCCAATACGCTTATGGTACTCCGCCGTCATTTTCTCAAAAAAACAGCCGCCGGGTTGGTAACCATCCCGGCCATCCTTCCTATGCTCAGTTGTGAAACCAAAGCTGAAAATGCTGAGGCTGATTACAATTGCATACTTACACCGCAACAAACTTCGGGCCCTTTCTATTTCGACACAAAACTAAAACGGAGCAATATCACTGAAAACCGACCAGGGCTCTCTCTTGCTTTCAAAGTGCGGGTAGTGAACGTAAAGGACTGCACTCCTATTGCCAATGCCGTAGTCGACATCTGGCATTCTGATAAAGATGGTTTGTATTCGGGTTACCCACGCCAGGGCGAAAAGCGAATTGACACGACAGGCGAAACCTTCTGCCGTGGCCACCAGACAACCAACGCCGAAGGAGAGGCTTCCTTCGTCACAATGTTTCCGGGCTGGTACCCGGGCCGGGCACCTCATATTCACTTCAAAGTGTATATGGCGGGCAATAGTTTTGTCACCTCACAAATGTATCCACCCTGGGATATTGCCAAGGAAGTCTACGAATCACGTCTCTACGCCTTCAGGGGACAAAGCCCCACTACCTATACCAACGACGGTGTACTCCGCTCTTCCGACCTTGAAAAGCTAACGCTTCCATTGGAAAAAGAAGGAGAAGGATTCAAAGGGACGTTTGTGGTTGGGGTAAAAGCGTAGGGACAAGAGTCGGAAGACCGGAGACCGAAGCAGGCGTCGGTGCGATAGCTCTGGCCTATTGCGGCTGGGCCGTCAGACTCCCGTAAACAAAAATACAATCATAGAAAGCAAGGCTGCTCAAACCTCAAATTAGAAATTTCAAATACCTTCAATTGGTAATCCCTAAATCCCTACTTTCGCATCGTTAAATACTCAGATTTTCAACCTCTCGCCCATGTCCTCCAACAACAACATCTTCGCCTTCTGGTCCTGGTTTGAAGACAACCTCGGCCGCATCCGCACCGTGCTGCTTAACCCCTCCCACCCTGATCGTGAATACGTAGTTAGCTCCCTTGACCAACACATCCTGGCGATTGGCACCTTCACATGGGACATCGAGAAAGGCATGCACCGTCCCTGGAGCCTGACCATCTCCCCCAATGGCGACCCCGAGCTGCTGGAGCAAACCAAAGCCATTGTGGAGCAGGCACCCGAGCTCGCCGACTGGGAGTTTTACCCAGCACACCAACCAAAGAAGCAAGACTTTGCCTTCACAGTGTACGACGAGGAAATGAACCAACAGCCCGTGGATGCCAATCCATGGCACTATGTGCTGATACCGGCGAGTGGCAGGCAGCACACCCTGCTCATAGAGGCAGGCAACTGCCCACATCTCGACGACAATACCCTTTATGCTGCTGTCAACCACCTGGTGACCTGCCTGCTGGGCGAAGAAACCAAAATCCACCGCATTGCCGACATAGAAATAGTAGACGAGCTCGACGAAGAGCACCATAAGGCGGCGAAACCAATTGTGCAGCTAGGGCTGGGGGTATCGGAATAAAGAGGTTACTCTGCCCCCAAGAAAGTAATAACCTCTTTAATCTTCGAAGAAGATAAGTCAAAAAACTAAAGAGATTACATCTGCTGGAGCGAAGAGAGTAACCTCTTTAGTCAAACTTCTTCCCTTCCAGCACGCCCACACCTTTAGGCAATGGATTGCCGGATGAACGCCTGAATGTAACCACCTGGCCTACATGCCACAAGGCGTCAGCAATAGGGCCGTTGATTACATTCCAAAACGGATATACCTGCGCTTTGTCTCCACTGCCAAACACCATCTGGTAGCTTTCCAAATCGGCGGCGCTGCTGGTCAGCAGTTTTTGGCTGGCCTCCTGAATATTAAGCAACGTAGCCTTGCGCAACGCCTCGAAAGTTTCGGGCGCAGGCTCTCCGCCAACGTTGGGTTGCTTGCGGGTGGCATTCACAATCACCTGACTGAGGCCGTGAATGTGCTTTACAGTAGCCATACTGCTGCGAGCCTCGTCGCCGGGGCTCCAGGCCAGGTCCTCAGCACGCAGCCCTTCGGTAGCCCAGTAGTAGCGAAAACCAAGGCCGTCTACCATACGAGCTGCTACTGTGCCAGGGCCATAGGAAGCCGGGTAGTCTGGTATTTGATAGTATGGGAGGTTGGAGGTTTGTGCATTTAGCGCCAGCGACACAAAGGCAAGACCGCAGAAGAGTAAGGTTTTTAACATGTTATTGAGTTTTTGATAAAGCCAAAAGTAAGAATTCGTTTTTTTTTCTGGCTGGCTATCTCAGAAATTACCATGAAGGATGGAAAAGCGTACCAAGTCAAAATACCGGCGACTGCACATGTCCGACTGGCGGTGGGAGGAGTGTGAACGCCAAGCGGAATATACCAGTAGCGTCGGCTTGAAATGAGCAGAGTAGCTCCATACAAAGGGTCAAAAAAGCCACCGAAACTCTCCGGTGGCTCTCACATCATCTATTAACAATCAATATTACTCGATTACATCCACCTTCATCATGTTGGTGCGGTTTTCCCAGTGGTGCGGCTGTGAGCCAGTGTATACCACGGTATCTCCTTTGTGCAGGAATCCCTTGTCTATAAGAATGTCTTCCAGGTGCTTCAATGTTTCTTCAGCGCCAACCCTTTGGTTATAATAAAACCCACGGATACCCCAAACAAGATTCATGGTATTCAAGATCTTTCGGTCATCAGTGAAGATAAAGATATTCGCCTTTGGCCTGTGCGACGATAGTCTGAAACCCGTGTATCCCGATTTTGTCATTCCCAAAATAGCTTTGGCATCGATGTTGGCGCTCAAACGTGCGGCAGCTCTTACCAGCTTGTCGTTCACAAGTGTGGCAGAGTCGTCGTTGCTTTCAGAGAACTTATTGAACATTACGTCGGTGCCCTGCTCAATGGAGGTGATGATCTTCACCATGCTTTTTACCGACTGCACCGGAAATTTGCCTGAAGCTGACTCTGCACTTAGCATCACCGTGTCAGCACCATCCATTACGGCATTGGCCACGTCGTTCGCCTCGGCCCTGGTAGGCCTTGGGTTTTCAATCATGCTTTCCATCATTTGCGTGGCAATAATCACGGGCTTTGCCGCCTTGTTGCACTTGCTCACCATCATCTTCTGGGCTAACGGTACGTCTTCCATAGGAATCTCCACGCCGAGGTCGCCACGTGCCACCATCAGGCCATCGGCCGCTTCGATAATAGCGTCTATATTTTTGAGCGCTTCCGGCTTTTCAATCTTGGCGATGATCCGAGAAGTGCCGCCTTTCCTCCTTATCTTTTCTTTCAGGTCAAGTACATCCTCCGCTTTCCGAACAAATGAAAGTGCTATCCAGTCAACCTCATGCTCCAAACCAAAATACAAATCCTCCTCATCCTTTTCAGTCAGCGACGGGGCGGACACTGGCGTATTAGGCAAGTTGATGCCTTTTTTTGACTTCAAAATGCCACCGTATACTACCTGACACTTCACTTCGTCGCTGGAAGTAGCCAACACTTTCAGCTCCAGGTTGCCGTCGTCGATAAGGATAGAGTCGCCAATGCTTACATCGGTGCAAATACCGGCGTAAGTGGTGCTGATAATTTGTGCATTGCCAACCAGCTTTCGTGTGGTGATAATGATTTCCTGACCCGGCACAATTTCTACGCCCCCATTCTCCATATCACGGGTACGAATCTTAGGCCCCTGAAGATCTTGCAGCAACGCCACGTGCGTACCCATTTCCTCGTTGAGTTCCCTTACCAGCTTAATGACCTTAAGGTGGTCTTCATGCGAACCGTGGGAAAAGTTGAGACGAAAAACATCTACCCCCGTCTGAATAAGGCTTTTCAGCATTTCCTTGCTATTAGAGGCAGGCCCTACGGTGGCTATGATTTTCGTCTTATTAAAAATTGGTGAGCTTTCCATGAGTGTTATTCAAATATGAGATTTTCCTTTTCTTTCAGTTTATTGATGTTAATTGAGGCCAGATACTCTACCACGGGTATGCTTTTCAGAGCCGTAAGGGTACCATCAGGATCAAAAAATCCGCCGTCGTCATTAATCATTATGAGATAATCGAAGTGAGCCAGCTCAGCTAGTAAAAAGCCGGATTTTCCGGCACCTGCCAGGCTCTTATTCTTAAGGAGCCGAAAAGTACTGTATTCCGTTTTAAATAAAAAGTGTGAAATGGTGATTTCACGATCATTGAGAAATTCCACACTGAGTTCCTGCTGTTTTACCAGTCTCACACCAAGCGCACTATTAATATGCCAGGCAAGCTTATACTCCCTGGCTGAAGTGGCCAGGCCAAGTAGCGTGAAGTCATAATTGTACTCAATATGTAACTTTTTGCTCTTCACCTGTGGCTTCCGGAATTTTGGTCATTTCTATTCGGCATCACCTCTTCGGCCCAGCCTGTGAGTATAGCGCACATTTCACTATAATGTGACAGGCGGCGGAGCGTTTACCAACACAAAGTTAGCGTTATTGCGGTAGCCATAAAGGCAAAAAGGGCAAATTCAACGTCGAAAAAACACCGGCTGTCAAATCTTTTTTACTCCCTGAGGGTAATCAATGGCGCACCGCCCCATTCGAAACTAGCAGCATGCATACCAGGCAAAGGAAGCAACAAGAGGAAGCAACCTGCAACACTCCAACAATTCTCCAGCTTGCTAAAGTATCGCTTTAAGGCACCTTCAGGCTATTAAAGCAATGTTTCCCCCAGGCTTGCGCACTCACTTTTAAGTTCAGGTAACCCATTCATTTTCAGCCCCAAAAAGCCCTTTCCGAACCGTTTTTTGCTATCTTTAGCTAAAATTAAGATTGAACGAATTTGTTTGACATTATTGGGGAATATCTATTTCTTTGCAGTGTTTTTTACTAACTAAACATTAAAAAAATGTCTGAAATTGCACAAAAAGTTAAGGCTATCATCGTGGATAAGCTTGGGGTAGAAGAGTCTGAAGTTACTCCTGAGGCAAGCTTCACCAACGACTTGGGTGCTGATTCTCTTGACACAGTAGAACTTATCATGGAGTTCGAAAAGGAGTTCAATATTTCTATTCCTGATGATCAAGCCGAAAATATCACCACTGTAGGACAAGCAATTACATATCTCGAAGAAAACGCAAAATAAATCTCAACCCGGCGGACACCCTTTTATGAATGGCAGAAGAGTAGTAGTTACAGGTCTTGGAGCGCTTACCCCCATCGGCAATAACCTCGAAGAATATTGGAAAGGACTTTCCAATGGAGTAAGTGGTGCGGCCCCTATTACCCGGTTTGATGCCGAAAAATTCAGAACAAAGTTCGCCTGCGAGGTAAAAAACTATGATCCTCTCAATCATTTTGATAGAAAGGATGCAAGAAAGATGGACCCCTTCACTCAGTATGCACTTATAGTGAGTGAAGAGGCCATCAAACATTCAGGTCTTGACCTGGAAAAAGTAGACAAAGATAGGGTTGGGGTGATTTGGGGTGCCGGCATAGGCGGTCTCAAAACCTTTCAGGACGAAGTCACTGATTTTTCACGTGGCGATGGAACACCAAGATTCAACCCATTCTTTATCCCCAAAATGATCGCCGACATAGCTGCCGGCTACATTTCCATCACTTATGGTTTTAGAGGGCCCAATTTCGTAACAGTTTCTGCTTGCGCCTCTGCTACCAACGCCCTCATCGACTCGCTCAATTATATTAAACTAGGCCATGCCGACGTGATTGTTTCCGGCGGTTCTGAAGCCACAGTGTGTGAAGCGGGTGTGGGCGGATTTAACGCACTTAAGGCTCTTTCTGAGCGCAACGATGACCCTGCCACGGCATCCCGTCCGTTCGACAAAGATAGGGACGGGTTTGTATTAGGCGAGGGAGGGGCATGCATCATTCTTGAAGAACTGGAGCATGCCAAAGCCCGTGGTGCAAAAATCTACGCTGAGTTTATTGGCGGCGGCATGTCGTCCGATGCTTACCACATTACTGCTCCGCACCCTGAAGGCTTGGGAGCAAAGAATGTGATGATCAACGCTTTAAGAGATGCCGGCATCAAAACTACAGACGTAGATTATATCAACGTTCATGGTACCTCTACACCACTTGGCGACAAAGGCGAAACGCTGGCGATAAGAGAAGTGTTTGGATCCCATGCCTACAATGTCAACATCAGCTCAACCAAATCCATGACAGGGCACTTACTTGGAGCTGCTGGAGCTATTGAAGCAGTGGCTTCGATCATGGCCATTCAACATCAGCTCGTTCCTCCTACCATCAATCACTTCACTGACGACGAAGAGCTGGACAGCAAGCTGAATTTCACATTCAACAAGGCACAGGCACGCAAAATCGACATCGCACTAAGCAACACTTTTGGTTTTGGCGGCCACAACACCTCCATCATCTTCCGTAAATACGAGGGATAGTGCTGAATCTGGTCAGGCGTCTCAAGTCATTCTTCACCATTTACACAGAAAAGGAACGCTCCCTAAGCAGAGCTGTTAAAACCATTGTCGGCTATTCCCCGATCAATATCCAGTTATACAGGCTGTCGGTGATCCATAGTTCTGCTGCCAAAGAAAATAATAACGGTTTCAAGGAATCAAACGAAAGGCTGGAGTACCTTGGGGACGCAGTGCTGGGCATGATTGTGGCAGAGTATCTCTTTAATAAATACCCTTTCAAAGACGAGGGCTTCCTCACTGAGATCAGGTCACGCATTGTGAACCGGGAGAGCCTCAATGACCTTGCGAGAAAGCTGGGCATTGGCGAGATCATAGAATACGAAGGGGGAGGCCGTAACGGTGTAGGTCATAAGTCGATATACGGCGACACCCTGGAGGCACTCATTGGCGCTGTGTATCTGGACAGAGGCTACCGGTTCTGCCGAAAGTTTGTCATGAACAAGCTGATGAAAAACCACTTCGATATCCAACACATCGTTCGGAACAACCCCAACTATAAAAGCAAGGTCATAGAATGGGCCCAGAAGGAAAACAGGGACATTAGGTTCGAAATTACCGAGCTCAATCAGGACAGTTTTCCCCGCAAGTTTGAGGCACTTGTAATGGTGGATGAAGAACCCTTCGGCAAAGGGTTTGGGTTGAGCAAGAAAAAAGCAGAACAAGATGCAGCTCAAAAAACTTGTGAAATGCTAAACCTGCCATAACTTCGGTTTGTTTTAAGGACGTGTTTGATGAATGAGGGCAGCGAGCTTCACAGGAATGTCATGTTGAGCTTGTCGAAACATAGAATTGGCGTTTGAATCGGTCTTCGACAGGCTCAGACTGACACTCGTTTTCAATTGATAATCCTCTCCTACCAAACACACCTTATCTGGTACTGAATGAACGAATGAAAACACTCAAGCTGGGTGGCGCTACCGTCAACCAAATCCCTTTAGACTGGAAAAACAATAAAGCCAATATCCTGGCCTGTATCGCACAAGCGAAAAAGGAAGGTGTAGAGTTGCTTTGCCTCCCTGAGCTGTGCATCACTGGCTATGGCTGCGAAGATTTGTTTCTGAGCGAATGGCTCCCAGCCAAAGCCATGGAAGTCCTTTTGGAGATTGCCCCGGCTTGTTCCGGCCTGGCAGTCGCCGTTGGCTTGCCCGTACGACATCAAAACAAAACATACAACTGCACCTGCTACATAGTCGACGGTCAAATACAGGGCTTCTACGCCAAGCAAACCCTGGCCAATGAAGGCGTACATTATGAGCCCCGGTGGTTCACACCGGGGCCGCCCTCTACTACCGACACCATTGAAGCCGGAGGTAAGACCTACCCTATTGGCGAGCTAACCTTTCACCTCAAAGACGTACACCTGGGGTTTGAAATCTGCGAAGACGCCTGGCATGACGTGCGGCCAGCCTGCCATCATATGGAAAAAGGCGTAGAGCTCATTCTCAACCCCAGCGCCAGTCACTTTGCCTTTGGTAAAGCCAGCTTCAGGCAAAACCTGGTCGTTGAGAGTTCGAAGAAATTCAATGTGGCCTACCTCTACTGCAACCTATTGGGCAATGAGGCGGGGCGCATGGTGTACGATGGTGATGTGATACTAGCGCAGCATGGAGAGCTACTTTCTTATGGACATCGGCTGTCGTTTGCCAGCTGGAAGCTACAAACCTGTGAGGTCAACTTCAGCAACCCTGAGCGATCGGAACGTCAGTCGATCAAGCCAATAGCGGATCAAAATGAAGAGTTTCCAAAGGCAGCTTCGTTGGCTTTGTTTGACTACATGAGAAAGAGCCGCAGCAAGGGTTTTGTGCTGTCACTTTCCGGTGGCGCCGATTCATCTACCTGCGCTGTGCTGGTGGCCGAAATGGTCAGAAGAGGCACTGAAGAGCTGGGGTTCGATGCCTTCAAAACAAAGCTGGGGTTGCCATCCTCTTTGCCAAACGACAGAAAGACAATTGTCCATAGCATTTTGCAAACGGCCTACCAGGGCACGGTGAATAGCTCCGACGATACTTTCGATTCCGCCAAAGAGCTGGCAGAAAGCATCGGAGCCACTTTCTTCCAATGGCAGATCGACGACGAAGTAAGGGGCTACAGAGAAAAGGTGGAAAAGGCACTGGGTCGGCAGCTTACCTGGGAAAAGGACGACATTGCTTTGCAGAACATACAAGCCCGGGCCCGATCACCGATTATCTGGATGCTGGCGAACATTGCCAATGCGCTACTACTCACCACCAGCAACCGCAGCGAAGGCGATGTGGGTTATGCCACCATGGACGGCGACACTAGTGGCAGCCTGGCGCCTATTGCTGCTGTGGACAAAGAGTTTGTAAAACAATGGCTCAGGTGGGCGCAAAAAGAACTAGGCTACGAAGGCTTGAGAAGAGTGAACAGCCTTACACCAACAGCCGAACTGCGGCCTAAAGAGCAGCACCAGAGCGACGAAACAGACCTAATGCCCTACCATGTGCTGGTCGCCATTGAACGGGAAGGTATCCGCAACCGGAAGTCGCCACTAGAGGTGTTCGAAATTGTGAAAACGCTGAAGCTGGAATCAGACGAATTGCTGAAACAACATATCAAGCGCTTCTTCAGGCTGTGGAGCCGCAATCAGTGGAAAAGAGAGCGCATCGCCCCTGCCTTCCACCTCGACGATTTTAATGTGGACCCCCGCACCTGGTGCCGATTTCCTATTTTATCAGGAGGGTTTGAGGAGGAACTGGAGGAACTTGGTTAGCTTCCACGAAGTTAGTGGTAGCGAGGCAGAAGCCAGTTGATGAACTGCGGTTGAGGAGTGCTGTGTAACTGGCAAAGCCCTTTCGCATGGGGGTTTTAAGAATTAGAACTATTCTTATTAGATTTATAGTTCTTTCATAAACCATTTCTCTTATGATAATCGAAAGAACCAAAGATGAAGTAATAATCAGGCTTCCTGCTACTCTGGATACTAAAGACCTTGAGGAAATGGTTAACTTTTTAAGATTCAAGGAAATTACCGCCACCTCAAAAGCGTCCGAACATGATATTGAAAAACTAAATAAGGATGTAAAGAAAGGCAGGTGGGCCAAACAGAGAGCGAAGTTGCTGGGTGAATGAAAGTTGTTGTAGACACCAACATCGTTTTTAGTGGCCTTTTAAACCCGAAAAGCAGAATTGGCGAACTTCTAATTAAGTCAAAAGATTACTTCACATTTTATTCCCCGGAGTCGTTACTGGAAGAGCTAGAGGAACATCAACAAAAGATCCTCAAAATATCAAAGTATTCAGATTTAGAATATCTGGAAGCCAAGAGCATCATTCTCTCAAAGATTAATGTAGTTGATGATGAATCCATCCCAAAAGAATGCCTCTTAAAAGCTGAAAGCCTATTGACTGCCATTGATCCTGACGACACAATATTCCTGGCCTTGAGCTTCAACCTAAACGCATTCCTTTGGACGGGTGATAAGAAAGTGGCTAATGGGCTGAAAAAGTTGAACGTCGATAAAACCATTTCCACTGAAGATATTTACAAGGCTTATCTGGATCGAGAGTTGAATAAATAGTCGTACAGTCAAATATGTCCTACACAGGAGCAATCTTCTACGAGATTTTTGTTCAGTCCTTTGCTGACTCCAATGGTGATGGCATTGGCGACATCAATGGGTTGACTACCAAACTGGACTACTTGCAAGAGCTTGGCATCACTGCTGTCTGGCTCATGCCCATTTGCCCTTCGCCCAGCTACCATAAGTATGATGTGACCGACTACTATTCGGTTCATCCCGATTACGGCACAGTGGACCACTTCAAAAACTTCGTTTACGAAGCCCATCGTCGTGGCATCAACGTAATCATCGATTTTGTCATCAACCACACCTCCTCTCAGCACCCATGGTTCTTGAATGCCCGCACGGGCATCCACGCAAAGTACCGTGACTATTACATCTGGTCAGACAAAGAGAATGTCGTGGAGCAAATAGAGAAGAAGGAAACCTCAGCAGATTCGGACAATATCCGGCAATGGCACCCAATCAGCACAAAAGACTCAACAGCGCAATACTACTATGGGTTTTTCAATAGTGACATGCCAGACCTGAATCATGACAACCCAGCGGTAAGGAACGAGGTATATGCCATTGGCAAATTCTGGCTGTCGGAAGTTGGCGTTGACGGTTTCAGAATGGACGCAGCCAAGCACATCTTCCCAGACGACAGAGCGGCCGATACACATGCCTTTTGGAAAGCGTTCAGAGCACAAATGCAGTTGGTGAAGCCCGACGTCCATCTTATTGGGGAGGTATGGTCCGATGCCAGAAGTGCCTCACCCTACGCAGCAGGGTTTTCATCGCTGTTCAACTTTGACCTGGCCCAAAGCATCCTCGAATCGGTAGACAAGCGGCAACAGAAAGCAGCAGCGGTAGTCGGCAACTCCTACAAAATAAGTGAAAGCCAGCGACTGGTGGACATCATAAATGAGTCTGCACCGTGGTTTAAAGCGCATAACGAACATTTTCTGGAAGCAAGCTTCCTTAGCAATCACGACCAGAACAGGACAGCGTCCGTTCTGGGCGGCAAGATGGACAAGATAAAGCTGGCTGCTTGCATCCTATTCACACTTCCGGGCATTCCATTCATATACTACGGGGAGGAGCTGGGCATGCTGGGCATAAAGCCGGACGAACACATAAGGGAGCCAATGTTGTGGGACGAAACCGAAAGAGACTCATACCGAACCCGCTGGATAACGCCCCGATACTCTACTGACGAAACAGTTGTTCATGCGACACAACAAATGACTGACAGCAACACTATGCACAGTCTTTACAAACAGCTTATTGCACTCAAGAAAACAGCCCTTTTTTCATTGGGGGCCATTGAAAGTCTGCCACTTGCCGGAGGCAATTTACTGGCGTTTAGCAGAAGGCTGGGGGAAATGCATGCGTTGGTTTATCACAACTTGTCTGCGAAAAAAATATCGATCACAATACCTGTTGGATATAGAGAAGCATTCGTCAGGGGTAAAGTGAAAATATCGAACGACATTCTGACATTGGGTGCCAGGGCTAGTTTGGTTCTCACAAATCCTTAGCCACAAAGTTCGTCTATGGCACCGGGTCGTAGCCACTTCCTCCCCAGGGGTGGCACCTTCCGATTCGCCGGGCGGCCAGCCAACCACCTTTGAAGGGGCCATGTTTGGTAATGGCCTCCTTGGCATACTCACTGCAAGTAGGCGCATAGCGGCAGGACGATGGAAACAGTGGCGAAATGCTATACTGATAAAACTTGATAGGCAAAACAGCCAACCAGATACCCAGCTTTCGAAAAAACGTCCTGCCTCCCATGTCTTAAATTTCCTTTACAACAATCAGTCCGGCCAAAATATCCCCCAGGCTGAAACACTTCCTTTTCACCTTAAATATCGGCATTAATGAGGACTTGTTTGGCAGAGTAACTAAGTTTGAGGTTTCTTTATTTAATTTTCCCAACTAAAGAAACTGAAGTACAACAAATAAAGGAAAATTTGGGTCTGTCCGTGAAATGAAGCTGCCACAGAAAAGGAATATAGGAAAGGATGAACCGGTAATGCAGCTAAAAATCAATGCATTTGCAATTGCCTGCTTTTTTGCGCTGACACTTTTCAGTTGCCTGCCTTCGGCTGCCCAGGATTCAGGCAAAAAGAATAAAACGTCGGCTGCGGACACAGTGCGACAACGTTTTATCAAGGTTGAGAAAATATATATTATCGGCCACAAAAGAACCCGCAAGTCGATCATTACCCGGGAGCTGAGCATCGAGGAGAATGGCATCTACGATTCAACGACCCTGGCCACCACCCTGGAGCTCGACAAACAAAAAATTTTTAACACCCGGCTGTTTAACACCGTGGATGTGACCCTGCTTGAAACCGCCCCCGGGATAGGGAGCGTGCTGGTGAAAGTGGAAGAACGCTGGTACTTCTTCCCTGCCCCTATCTTTCAGCTAGCCGACCGTAATTTTAATGACTGGTGGACAAATCGGGAGCGGGATCTTAGCCGGGTCAACTATGGCGTAAGGGTTGACCAGTACAACCTGCGGGGCATGAATGACCGGCTGCGGTTAATAGCTCAGTTCGGATTTACGAGGCAATTTGACATCACCTACAGCATCCCCTATTTCGACAAACGGCAGCGTCATGGTTTTACAACCGGCGCCTCCTACAACGAGTCCAAGAACGTAGCCTACCAAACCGATAACCACATTCCCACTTTTATCCGGTCGGAAGACTTGATACAAAACCGGTTCAATACCTACCTCCAGTATAGTTACAGAAATGCCTTCTACAACTTTCACTACTTCACTGTTGGATATCAAAAGCTACAGGCAGCCGACACAATACGGCAGCTAAACCCAAACTACTTTGGCATCAATAAGGGGCAACAACAGTTCGTTCATCTCAAATATCAATTTTTAAGAGACAGGAGAGATTTCCGAAATTATCCATTAAAGGGCTACTATATATCCTTCATAGGTGAAAAGGACGGTCTCAGCAATAAGTCAGATGTTAACCTTTGGAGCGGAAAATTGCTCTATGCTAAATTCTGGGATATGGGTAAAGGGTTCTACTTTGCCACAGGCCTTACCGGCCTAGTCTCAGGCCCCTCAAGCCAGCCCTACTCAGTGAACCAAAGTCTGGGCTTCGGCAGAAACTATGTGCGGGGCTTTGAGCTCAACGTGGTAGAAGGGCCGAGGTATGTGCTGAGTAAAAACACTTTCAAGAAGGAGATTTTTAAGACTACGAAAGACATTAGCAGAATCATGCTGATTCCTCAGTTTCAGAAGCTGCCGCTTGCTCTATACGCAAAGGTGTTTTTTGACCTGGGCTACGTGCAAAACTACCCGAACTATGAACTCAACACCCGCCTGAGCAACAAGCTGCTTTATGGCGTCGGCACTGGACTTGACCTCGTTTCTTTCTACGACTTTGTTGTACGAACGGAATACTCCTATAACAGCCAGGGAGACTTTCATTTCTTCCTCAACTTCAAGGCAGAACTGTAATAAGCTTTCATAGCCAAACCTTCAATTACTCTCCTCAGTTTCTTCAAAAACCACAAGCTTTCTCTTCCCTCTTTTATTGACCAAAAACCACTCCCCAACACGTATGCCATTTTCGTAATGACCCTCATACTCCAAAGAGCCATCTTTTCTATAAAATCTCCATAAACCGCTTTCCAAGCCCTCGGTATAAGCTCCTTCCTGCCAAATAGTACCATCATCATAATAAGACGTCCAACTCCTGTTCGGCAGCCCATTTTCATAAGTGCCTTTGCGAATCAGAACACCTTGGTCGTTCATAAAAACCCATTGCCCCTTGTACAAACCCTTTTCATAGACTCCCTTCTTCTCAAGCTGCCCGTTTTCATGATAATAGAAGGCTGAATCAGTGAGCAGTCCATCTTCCCAGGTCTCTTTAGCCATGATAGTTTCATCGGGATAATAGTACATCGCCAGGCCATCGAGCTGGCCAAGGCTGTAATTGATAGTGGCGCTCTTCGTTCCCGACGGGTAGTAAAACACCCACTCTCCTTGCTTACGATGCTCGTCTAATATCCCCTCACTTTTAATACTCCCAGTAGGGTATTTCTCTACTACAGGCTGCGCAAAAAGCGATAAATTAAAAGTAATGAGCCCTATTAGAACATTTAACTTCAATGATTTAGGCACGCCAATCTTGTTTTAACCTCCACATAATTTTGCAAAAGAGAGAGCTTTAGCTAGATTAATACGATGGTTCAAAAGCTTTTACTCTCTGTATGTATTGTTTTTCTCGCACTTAGGGCAGCTGGTCAGGCCGGTGACTACTCCCTGGGTGCCCGAAGCGCCGCCCTGGGAACCACCTCTTCTACACTCACCGATCAGTTCAGTCTTTTCAACAATCCCGCCGGGCTGGCTCAGGCAAACTCACCAGGCGTTTTTGCAAGTTATGAAAATCGCTATCGAATAGAAGATTTTCAAGTGATGGGCGCAGGTGCTTCCATTCCTTTCGGAAAGTTCACCACCGGCGTAGGCTTTTATCGGTTCGGTGGCAAACTCTACACAGAACAGTTGGTAAGTTTAAAAGTGGCCAATAAAATTGGGTTTGTGAGCCTTGGTGGAGGTGTTAGCTATGTGCAGTACAACATCCCAACCATTGGCACCAGGGGTGTATTGGTAGTTGACCTGGGTGGCATAGCGGCAATCAACAAGCACTGGCACCTGGGCGCACATATTTACAACCTCACCCAATCAAAGCTGGTGCCCGGCACTGGTGAAAGGGTGCCGACTGTGATGAAGCTTGGAGTTTCGTACCGACCCATTACAGCGTTCATGGTCAATATGGAAGTATCCAAAGACATTAACTACAAGCCGATAGCAAGAGCAGGGATGGAATACTTCATCATTCCACAGCTTGCGCTGAGAACCGGCTTCAGCACCGGCCCCTTTATTTCCTGCTTCGGCCTTGGGTTTAAGCCGGGCAAATTTCAAATAGACTACGCCTTCAGGAATGATGCAAGATTGGGAGAACTGCACCAAATGTCAGTGATTTATGCTTTCGCCCCTAAAAAATAGCCTGACAGGCATTGCCTTTTGCCTCTTGTGTTGCTTACAGCTACATGCACAGCAGTCGCCGCCTGAACCACCGGCCGAGGACATCGATCTATATGCCTTTGTACAAGAGCTCTTTGCCATACAGGACGAAGACGTCAACTATGATGACTTGTACGAGTCCTTGTTTCAGCTTTACACCAGTCCGATTGACATCAATCTTGCCAGTTTCGAAGAGCTCTCATCTTTTTACATTTTAAGCCCTATTCAAATAGAAAGCCTGCTCAACTACCGGAAGCTCAACGGGCCACTTCTTTCCCTTTATGAGCTACAGGCAGTACCTAATTTTGATCTGGCGACCATCAGAAACATCAGGCCCTTCGTTACCGTTTCGGGAGCAGGCAGCAAACAAGGGAAGTCACTTTTTCAGCGTGTGGTAAATGAAAAGAACAACTACCTGCTGCTGCGAACGGAGCGGACTCTTGAAACAGCCAGGGGCTACACCCAGGCGGATACCGCCACCAATGGTGATCTGAGTAGCAGGTATGCCGGAAGCCCCTACAAGCACTACGCCCGCTTTCGGGTAAGTCATCCCAACGATTTTAGTTTTGGTTTCACAGTGGAGAAAGATGCAGGCGAGGAGTTGGCCTGGAATCGATCGAGACATGCCTACGGTGCCGATTTCTATTCTTTTCATGGGCAATTGAAAAACCAGGGCAATTTCAAGGCCATCAATATTGGTGACTACCAACTTCAAATGGGACAGGGACTGGTGTTTGGAGCAGGATTTGCCGCTGGCAAAGGTGGAGAAACCCTACTGACAGTCAAAAGAAACTCTACTGGGTTACTCCCCTACACCTCCGTTCTGGAAACTGGTTTTTTCCGAGGGGCTGCCGCTACCTATTCATTCGGTAAATGGGAGTTTACCGGTATTGCCTCCCGACTCCGACAAGACGGCACCGTGCGAACAGACACCATCACCGACGGCCCTGAAGCCTACATCTCTTCCATTCTCAACACAGGCTTCCACCGAACCGAATCGGAAATAAATGGCAAAGGTCAGGTGGTGGAGCATGACGTGGGAGGCAACCTGCAATACAAAAGCGGCACTTTTCAATTTGGTCTCAACACTTTGTACACCCAATTCAGTACACCTATTCAAAAAACGCCTGCACTGTACAACCAGTTTGAGTTTTCAGGCCGAGCTAACCATATCAGCAGCCTGTATTTCTCCAAGCTCTGGCAAAACACACAGTTTTTCGGCGAAGCAGCCAGGTCCAGTTCAGGAGGTTGGGGGGCTATTGGCGGCCTTATGGTGAGCATCACCAATAGTCTTGGTGCCAGCATGGTAGCGAGAAACTACCAGCAGGACTTCCACAGCTTTTATGCAAGATCCTTTGGAGAGGCCTCAAGAAATGTGAATGAAAAAGGCATCTATTGGGGCATCAAATGGCGAGCTGCATCAAAGCTATTGTTCACTGCCTATTATGACAAGTTTAGCTTTCCCTGGCTGCGCTACAATACCGACGCTCCTTCGGATGGGAACGAATTCCTTGCCATGGCCACTTACAGTTTCAGCAAGTTGACGAAATTTTATGTACAACTAAGACAACAGACCAAAGGCGAAAATGGCGAAATACTTGCGAATAATTTACAGGTGCCGGTTGAAACCAAAAAAGGAAACATAATCCTCAATCTGGATCATGACACGGGCCACCTGCTAAGCTTCAAATCCCGGCTACAGCTAAGCAGGTACGAAAAAGAAGAAGTGGTGAGCACAGGATTTGCGATCATCCAGGATTTGAATCTTACGCTACCAAAATGGAGGTTCAGCTCACGTGTAGCCTTGTTCGACACCGACGACTATAGCAATCGGCAATATGTGTATGAAAAAGATGTGCTTTATGCCTTTTCTATTCCTGCATACACGGGCAAAGGCATCAGAACTTACCTGCTCGCTCAGTACAAAATCGGTGATAAAGTTACCATATGGGGGCGATGGGCGAAATTTTCCTACATGAATACCAAAAGTACGGGGTCCGGTTTGCAAGAGATAAATGGCTCTTTAAAAAATGATTTTAAAGTACAAATAAAGGTGGCCCTCTGGTGAATTCTACTCTAAAGTTATTTTTTACAGTTATTTGATTGGTTTACAATTGAATTAGTTAACCTATTTTTTTCAAATACGTCAATAAAGCTTCTTTACGATTTCATGCAATGTTTTATTTAATGTTATTTTTTTTATATTTACTGAAAGTAAAACAGCATTACTTCTATGATAATGGAGTTTACGGATATGAAGGAGCTAATAGTTATTGATGATGACCCGATCAATAATTTCATTTGTAAAAAAATGATTGAAGAGATTTCCGGCGATTTCAAAATCAGAAGTTTTGAAAGTGCAGTTGAAGGGTTAGCCTATCTATCCTCCCTGGATCCGAACGCACAGAGCTATCCAACGCATATTATGCTGGATTTGAATATGCCGCAGTATAACGGCTGGCAATTCCTTTCTGACTATCAACGATTAAACCTTCATCAAACTCACCATACCTGCTTATATGTGGTAAGCTCCACGATTCTGAGAGATGAAATTGAGAAGATTAAAGAACTGTCATTTGTAACTGACTTTATATCTAAGCCATTGACTGTCTACAAGTTAAAAAAGCTTGTAGAAAACGAAGACTTGCCGTGAACCAGGTGACTGTAAGTGCAATGGCAATCTCACAGAAGGTTGTGATTGCAGAGATTCCTTACCCTACCGGCTATTTTTGAGCATTGTGGAACTTTCATGGAGACTATCGTATTTATATGTATATACATTAAGTATTGATACCTCCATGACATCCACATTACTACAAAAGGAAACCCCCACCGACTTCGATATACATCCGCTTATTAAAGAAAGGTGGAGCCCAAGATCCTTCTCACAAAAAAAGGTGAGCCGTGATGCCGTCAACCAACTTCTTGAAGCCATGCGCTGGGCCCCCTCTGCCATGAACGAACAACCCTGGGAGGTACTGGCTGCACAAAAAGGCACAAAAAGCCATGACACACTAGCGAAGACACTTGCTCCGGGTAATCAGCCCTGGGCACCAGATGCCCCCGTGTTACTGCTGGTGATGGCACGCACTACTTACAGCAATGGCGCCCCAAATCATTCTGCGCTGTATGACCTGGGTTTGGCAGTCGGCAATTTAAGTGTTGAAGCTACTCATCTCGGGCTTTCGCTCCATCAAATAGGCGGATTTGACAGGGCCGTGGCCAGAGAATCATTCAACCTCCGTGAAAACCTTCAGCCAGTAGTAATGATTGCTGTTGGCTATCGGGACAGCCATGAGAGCCTGCCTGAAGCCCTGCGGCAGCGAGAGCTGGCTCCCAGAAAGCGGAAGAAAATTGAAGAGTTTGCTGTGATCGATTTTTAATTGCTTCCGGCAGTCATAAGTCAACAACGATGGTTTAATAAAGCTGCCACTCCGTTATATTTAAAACCAGGTAGCTTTATTGATTCATGATATACGAGAAGCGAGATCCGGCGCCACATTTGCGGCAAGTAGTGAAGAACTATTGGCGGGTAGACAGCGAAGGTGACAAAACCATTACTACCCAAAAAATCATCCCCGATGGGTACCCGGAGATTATCTTACACTATGGCTCGCACTTCGAAATCTGCCTCTGCAAAACATGGCAACCCCAGGCATTGCACCTTCTCGCCGGACAAATAAAAAAACACTTCTTTCTTAGAAACACCGGCGCTTATGGCATGATTGGAATCAAGCTGATGCCCACCACTTTGGCCAAATTGTTTGGCCTTTCAATGCATGCTCTTACAGACAAAGTGGTGAATTTCCACGAAGTGGCGAATGGCAAATTTTTGGAGCTTGAATCAATCGTTTCTCAGAGTCCTGAAAGCTCACAGGTTTTCGAAAGAATAGACAGTTGGTTCAGTTCAGTGAGCACGGAGTATAAAAACGATACTTCCAGGGCCGAACAGGCATTGCAAGTCGTCTTCGAAAGCGGGGGAACCAGGCAGGTCGGCGAGCTGGCAGTGGGAGTTGGCATTAGCGAAAGGCAGTTAGAAAGGCTTTTTCAGCAACATGTAGGGTTATCACCTAAGTACTACTCCCGAATCATCAGGTTCAATAAAATATTTGACCTGATGCAAAACCAAGATCCGGCATGGGTGCAATTGGCGCTAGATTCCGGCCATTTCGACCAGTCTCATTTTATCAGGAATTTCAAAGCATTTACCGGGGAAGAACCCACAGGCTACCTTTTCAACGAAGAAAACATGGCCAATTTCTTCCTTCACAAATAGATGTCGGGTTTTTACAATACAAAATGCTTTCGCTTAGCTAATGTTGAATAAAAAACTATGAAGTCAATCCTGACCATTACTCTGCTCCTATCGACAGCCTCGTTGTCATATGCACAATCGGCAAACGCCGCTTCTGCCAAAAATTTTAAAAAGCTCTCATGGCTGGAAGGCACCTGGGACCGCACAAATGTAAAGCCAGGAAAAAGTGCTCATGAAAGGTGGGAAAGGGACAGCAAAACAAAGTGGATAGGGTTCGGAGTTTCTCTGCAGGGAGAAGACACTACGTTTTTGGAAAAACTGAGCATTGTGGTTGAAAATGGGGGTATTTATTACATAGCCGACGTGCCAGAGAATAAGGCACCTGTGCTATTTCAGTTCATCCAACTTAGCGATCAGGGCTTTGTTTGTGAGAATCCAACCCACGATTTTCCAAAGAAGATCGCCTACAAGCTAGAGGGAGACAGGCTGGAGGTTCAGATATCCGGGGATGGGCAAGCTGTGGACTTTGAATTTGTAAAGAGAGAATAAAAAAAGGGGCCTCCGCCCCTTTTTTATTCTCCATCAATAACACCATCAATTGGAAAGTTCCGATGGCCAGGTTTTGCTGTCTGTTCGTGTCAGGACAGTGGTACCGGCGTCTCCATAATCGTTAGACCAGTCAATCGTCAGGCTTGTGCCATCGTTGTTTTTAATAACGAAAGTGTAAATAAGACCGTATTGATCGGAGCCAGTAAGGCTAATCTTGTTACACACATCCACCAACCTCACTCCTACTGCAGGCGTATCGTCCCAGGCGCAGTCATACTGACCAAACGTAGCATCAGATACGGCGTACCTGCCGCCACCAAGGGCCGTGAGTGCGCCAGTGCCTGTAACGGGATTGCTACAGTTGCCAGCCGCCCCACCAGGACCAGCTGCGATCACAGTTGTAGAAAAGTCAAACGTTCCGCCAAGATCGGAAGCGCAGGCAATCGACCAGCGCACGTTACAACCCCCGAAGGATGGCTGAGCAGGCTGTTGACACAAATCGCTATTCAGCGCTACTGTGAAAGTTCTTCCATCAGCAGAGTGTATTGGGAAAGTTAGATTGAAGCCATCGCCAACTTTAAAGAAGCTCAAATCCACACCAAGAGACTCCGCCGCAGAGGCTGCTGTAAGGGCAAAGGTAGATGGAAAGGTAGTAACCTCGCCAACCTTCACTGCATCGTACACTTTATCAACGTACACATCCTCCAGCTCATTGTAGGTACCATCTTTCTCAGTAAATGTTAGCATGATATCAACACTCGACACCTCTGTCACGTCAAACCCGTCCACATCAATGGTAAACTCCACTTCTTCAGAAGCCAAAGGGTTCAGGGCATTGAAGAAGTTTTTATCGGGATTCACCGAAATCTTCGTCACCGCTCCAATATTATCGTTGATATCCGGCGCCGGATTCCAGTCCTCGTCCTGGCAGCCGTTCAATAGGATGAGCCAGGCAAATACTACAGTTAATATGCTTATTTTCTTCATGTTCGTTCGCTTTTAAAGTTAGTTAGCATCCCAGAAAATTGGTTCACTCACCAAAGGCACCGGATTAGGAGCATTCGGATTAGACGAAAGCTCTCCCGGAGGATAGGGAAGCCTCAAAGGGAATGGACCACTGGGAGCAAGAGAGGCCGGCTGATTGTTTGGCATTCCTGTACGACGATAGTCGGTGTAAGACTCAAATCCATTGCCATAGCTGGCATAGAATTTCTCAGTCATTACAATGTTCAGCCTTTGGTTATTATTTCCGGCAGCCGCATAAGCTGCTGAAATATCATCCAGATAGTCGTCAACATCCGCCTGATCCATTGCTGTCGCATTGTTAGGATCAATTGCCAGGCCAAAAGCCTCCACTTTGCTGAAAGAGTCCTCGATGCCCTTTACCGTAAGTGCCAAAGGATCGCCTGGTGTCCCCAGCGTAATGGCCGCTTCAGCCAGCATAAATGATACATGGAAATTAGTCAGCCAGGGCATAATACCAGCACCGGTGCCGTGCCCTCTGTCAAACCTGCGCTCCCCGCCACCAGGGCCTACATCGTAAGAGCCGCCTATCGGATATACGCCAAAAGTTGCCCTGATTGTGTTATCACCAGGGATACCTGACGGATCTCCATGGTCTCTGCCAATATAACCGTTGGCCGCAGCGCCCAATGCAGGCAGGCCATTTGAAGGCTCTTGCCCGCCAAGCCACCCATACACACAATCGCTCCTTTGGGAACAAGGCTGCGTCTGGAAGTCCAGGTCATCATCTTCTCCCTGTCTGAAAATGTAGAATGGCAAACGGGGATCATTCTTGGCAATCAAATTGTACATGAAGTAGTTGTTCATGTATTGCGTTTTGCTGCCGGGGATGTACTCCTGCTGATAAATGGGGTGCTGGTTCATTGGAGACACGGAAGACCCAAACGTAAACTGAAAATCGTCAGCATTGCTCGATATAAAATTGTTCTCCGTTATCAGCGTTTCAATGCCTGCCTTCGATCTAGCGGCATCGACTAGACGGATGTTGAGCAGTAAACGGAGTTTAAGCGTATTCGCTGCCTTCACCCACTTGCTGTAATTTCCACCGTAAATCAAATCGCTTGAAACTGGTGACTCGCTGTTATCAATGGCTTCCTTCAGGTCAGCCTTTGCAACATCTACCAAATCAATGATGTGGTCGTAAACAGCTGCGTCGTCTTCGTAATGCGGAAACAATACGTCCTCACCCTGTAGTGCTTCTGTATAAGGCACGTCGCCCCAGGTATCCACCAACACCATGTACAGGTAGGCCTTCATTACTTTGGCAATACCAGAGTAACCTTTGAATCCTGCTTCTTCTCCCTGCTTGACAATTGTTTGCAAGTCTTTAAGCGCCTGATCAAACATCGAATTAAAATCGTTGGAGAAGTTAGCACCGGTGATATTGTAGGTGCTCTGGTTCAACCTTGTGTAGTGCTGAATAAATGCAGATGCATTTTCCTGCACGTTCCTGGTCGTCCAAAAACCAGCCGACAGCTGTGCTGCTGGCAATAGCAGGTTCAATGACGCTTCTGACGGGTTGTTCGGGTCAGTGTTTATATCCAGGAAATCTGATCCACACGACATACTAAATATCGTCAGCATCACTATCCCTGCCTTTGAAAGTCTATTTCTTAAAATCTTCATATTCTCTTCAATTAAAAAGTGAATCTTAGGTTAACACCATATCTCCTTGTCGTTGGGATAATTCCCAGGTCGATGCCCTGGGCGTTACCGCTCTGAAATGCACTCAATCCCTCCACATTACCCGTTCCCAGGGAGTTTGTTTCTGGATCAAAATTGAGGTCATCTGGGAAATTGAGGGCTTTGAACCATAGATTTCTACCTGACAACGAGATGTTAGCAGAACCAAAAGGTGTCTTGTTCAGGAGAGTCTTTGGCAAAGAATAGCCAAGAGAAATTTCCCTTAAACGTATAGTGCTTGCGTCAAACACAGAGAACTCTTCTGGCCCTGAGCTCCCGAATGTGTTGATAAAGTACCAGTCGTTGACAGTAAGTGACGTTGTATTAGGAATAGTATTTCCGTTGTCATCGAGCTTCGCACTTTGCGTGCTTGGATCGCCTACAACACCGGGAATTACAACCGTTA
Source organism: Imperialibacter sp. EC-SDR9 (assembly GCF_902498805.1). Classification (GTDB taxonomy): domain Bacteria; phylum Bacteroidota; class Bacteroidia; order Cytophagales; family Cyclobacteriaceae; genus Imperialibacter. The sequence continues at coordinate 182,717 of NZ_LR701584.1, forward strand.
CCTCACGGCCTCTTGGGCCTTCTGGCACCGTACCAGTTGTTAGGCCTCGGCCGTATACCTGATTGTAGGTTCCCGACCACATGTCGCCACCATCACGATAATCGAAGAGTACGTTCAGTGTTATTCCTTTAAAACTGAAGCTGTTAGTAACACCCAAAATATAATTAGGGTTAGGGTCTCCGATGATTTGCTCCTCAGATGATTGAATGAGCTTTCCTGTGGCAGGATCAACTAACAATTGACCGTCTTCAGATCTGGCAGCTACAGAGCCTTTGATCTGACCATATGGCAAACCTACAGCATGAACAACCCTTACGCTATTACCGAAGCCATTGATAAACACTTCATCCAGGCCTTCTGTCAGCTCTTCAACCACGTTACGGTTGCGGGTAAACGAAGCAAAAATATTCCAGTTGAAGCCGTTGGCCAGCGATACTGGCGTGAGATCCAGGCCAACTTCGATTCCCTTGTTGCTCACTTTACCGATATTGGACACGGCACTGTTAAAGCCAGAAGTCGACGGCACAGTAATGGCCACAATCTGGTCAGTAGTGTTTCGGTTATAATAGGTAAAGTCTATTCCGACCTTGTTTTTGAACAACCTCAGATCGGTACCGATTTCATATTCAGTAGTAAATTCAGGCGTTAACAGCCCATTGCCCAAACCGCCGGAAACAGTTTGTCCGTTGGTTCCAATGAAAGGAAAATCAACAAAGGCAATATTGTTACCAAAACCTGGCCCGGACGGGTTGGTATTGAACAACACTGACTGTGTGAGATATGGCGACGGGTCACTACCCACTTTGGCAACGCCTACCCTTATTTTTCCGCTATTCAGGATATCGTTAGAAATATTCAAGGCATCAGTGAAAATGAAGGATGAGCTTGCGCCTCCGTAGAAATAGCTTCTCTTGTCTTTAGGCAGCGCCGAGGTCAAATCATTCCGACCTGTTAGGTTAAGGAAAAGGTAGTCCTTGTATGAGAAGGAAAGGTCAGCAAGGAAAGCCTGGTAGGCTCGTTCAGATTTATTTCCTCCAAAAGGCGTTACGCTCTGGGTGTTGTCAAGGTCGTTGATGCCATCAACGATAATACCCACGCCCTGAAATGCCTGGCGATCCACCGTTCTCAAGTTTGCGTTGTGACCAACGATGGCCTTCAACCCAATATTCTCAGACAAGTCTCTTGAAACCGTGATAAGTAAGTTACCATCCAGCTCCATCCTTCTCAGGTCGTCTTTGATGATTCTACCTGTAGGGAATGCGGTATTTGTTCTTGGAAGCACTTCCAGTTTGCGATCGGTAAAGCCGTTAAATCCAACTTTATATGTCACGTTCAACCACTCGAAAACGTCGTAGCCGATATTGAAATTTCCGAAGTACCTGTCCACATCGCTGGTATGTGGCGCATGGTAGGCCAGAAAGTAAGGGTTGTCGTTGTCAGGGCGATAGAATGCCTGATTGCCATTGGCATCCTGATAAGGCAGCCCTTTTACATTGACGTTTGGTGGTGTGAAAAGCAGACGCTGTGTGACAGATGGCCCGCCTGAGAACAAACCTGTTGACGGAGGCGAGGTAAGGTCAGTATTCACATAAGTCATGCTACCGCCAATGAAAATGCCATTGTCCAGTGTGGTGTTGCCACCAAAGTTCATGCTGGTTCTGGTCACTTCGTTGTTGATGACAATTCCCTGGTTGTTCATTCTGGAAAGACCGGCCACAAAATTGGCTTTGTCATTGCCTCCTGAGATATTCACGGCAGTTTCAAGCACTCCGCCGGTCTGGAAAAAATCCTTAGGGGTATTGTAAGCGCCAAGAAGCACTGAATCGCTGCCAAACTCAGGAAAGTAAGGCGTATTGTTAGGGTTGTTATAGCGGTCGTATGGGTGAGCTACCCAGGGACGCCCTGTGGCTGGATCTATACTTTTGATCAGGTCGGCATTCTCCTTTACCTGCCATGCAGGCGAATTCAAATCGAATGGGGCACCCCATGTGCCGAAGTTACCATCAACGTAAAGGAAGTTGTTTCCCTGCGTATACTGGGTTTGATAATCAGGCAAATTGGATACTTTCTCAGTGGAATAAGAAGTGTTTACACTGATTTCCATTCCCTTACGGGTTCCTTTCTTACCAGCTTTAGTTGTTACCACAATCACACCATTCGCAGCCCTTGAGCCATAGAGAGCCGCAGCTGCAGCACCTTTCAACACTGTCATCGACTCGATGGTGTTGGGGTCAAGGTCAAAAGAACGGTTGGACGTAGTGGTTTGGCTGGTAAATGAGCCAGTGGCATAGGTGGTGTTGTCAAAAGGCACACCATCCACTACCCATAGTGGCTGGTTGTTTCCCAAGAGGGAAGAGGCTCCCCTGATGGTGATGTTTGAACCCTGGCCTGCCGCACCACCTGCGCCAATGATGTTGACGCCGGGTATTTTACCCTGCAAGGCTCTCAAAGCATCGGGCTCAGATTTTTGAGCAATCTGGTCGCTCTTCAGCTCTGTTACAGCATAACCAAGTGCTTTCTTCTCCCGCTCAATGCCAACTGCTGTCACAACAACTTCAGAGAGTTGTTTCACGTCGGACTCCATCGTTGCGTCGATAACGGAACGGGAGCCGATTTCAGTTTCCTGGGACAAAAGACCAATAAATGAAAAAACCAATGTCCCTCCCGATGAAGGAACGGTGATTTTGTAATTACCGTCAATATCAGTGACGGTACCAGTTGCCGTGCCTTTCAGCACCACGTTCACACCGGGTAGCTCTGTGCCGTCTTCGGCTGAGACTACCTTACCGGATACGGTTCGGTCCTGCGCCCAAACATGGGTTAATGCTGTCGCAGTAAACAAAAATGTAATCAGTAGAATTTTTCTCATAAGAAAATAATTGGATTGTAGTTAAAAATGATTGTGGCTATTAAGCCATTCGATACATACAGGTTATGCATGTCACCTCGCTGTCCTTGGTTTTCGCTGCCGGAAAGAGTCCGCTACCTTAGCGGAAGTATCCAAGCTCAAATGTCAGCGAAGTGTTGCGTGATTAATTCCCCCTATTTGTGGGATTTTAAAATATGGAGCGTTCAATAATTCCAACAGAAAGCATGTTTCATTGAAAATACTATAATGAAAGTCCGCTTGAGAAAGCATGTGTACAAAGGAAAATTCCTTTGCAGGGGGAATAGAGCAAGCTGGAAAAGAAAAAAGCCTCTATAGAGGCTTTTTTCTTATTGTATATTCAGGTTGAAACTTAGATGTACTTGTTGTGTCGGCCTATCTCAATGGCGTTGGCCTTCGATTTTACTCCCAGCTTGATGTAAATGTTCTTGATATGGGTCTTGATGGTTTCCCTGTGAACGAATAATTCATCGGCAATTTGGGAATAGCTCTTGCCCTCGGCCAGTTTTTCCAGCACTTCAGTTTCCCTTCGGGAAAGCGGTGAGTCTGTGTTCCGTTGGAAAGATTCAATAACCATACGTGATATTTCTTTGGAAAGAGGGGCGCCTCCCTGTAGCACTTCATCAATACCGTCAAGGAGATCGCTGTAGCTAACAGCCTTAGCCATGAACCCGGCAGCGCCTGCATTGAACGATTGAAAAACTGATTCTTTATCGGTATGCAGCGACACCACTATGATATTGGCCTTCGGGAGCTTCTTCTTGATGCGCCCAATGCCCTCAATGCCACTCATACCCGGCAGCTCCAAGTCCATCAATACTACATCCGGTGCGTCGCTTTCGATATTATCCAGAGCCTCTTCGCAAGAAGTATAGGTGTTCACGACGTGGTATTTAGAAATACTGTCGATCAGTATCTTGTAGCCTTCTTTGATAACAAAGTTATCTTCAACAATGCAGATCTTGGTAGGAATGGTTGTCATAGTGTTTGACCACATACAATAAAAATTAGGCTAACTGGAAAGCAGCTATATCAAGCAAATCGATCACGGCCATAAAATACGGTTGGAATATGACCTTACTTACGCTTGGTAACAGCTTAGAGTTGCCTGACCCTCTACCGTAAACAGGGGGATTTTTGCTCCCCCTTGTATAAAGTTTTAATCAAATAGGTTCTACTCGTTCCTCAAAGTCTCAGCCGGGTTCGTTCGGGCAGCTCTCACAGTTTGAGAGCCCACGGCCAGCGCAGCAATGCCAAAAACAACCAGAACACCTCCAAACAACTCCAGGAAGCCAAAGGTCGCTTTGTAGGCAAGGTCGTTAAATACTATCTGATTGAAGAAATACCAGGTAGCAGGCACCGCAATAGCGGCAGAAATAAGCAAAAGGAAGATAAATCCTCTGCCAAGCAGGAACACCAGCGCCTGTTCAGATGCACCAAGCACTTTTCTTATGCTAATCTCTTTCAACCTTGTTTCCGTTGTGAACACCACCATTCCCAGCAAACCCAGCGAAGCGATGGAGATAGCAAGAAAAGCCAAAAAGCCAATGATCTTTACCATTACAAGGTACTCCTCATACGATTTCTGAATCCTGTCGTCGTAAAACTCCGCCTCAAAAGGATGGATGGCGTCCAGCTCATCCCATTTACTTTCTATTTTCTCCATTGTGCCGGGAATGTCGGACGATGAAATCAGCGCATTGATCACATAGTATTGATCTGCTTTGTAGCGATAGGCAAATTCTTTGATTGGAGAATCTATTTTACCATAGTGAAAGTCCTTTACCACGCCAACTATCTTCACATCCTTGTCATCTACCTTTAACGTCTCCCCAATAGCATCCAGCGGCTCACCAATATTGAACCGTTTAAGAAGCTTTTCATTCACGATGATCTGACTTTCGGCGGAACTATCAGACTGCGAGATGAAGTTGCGCCCTGCTATAAGCTCCAAACCATGAATTGGGATGTAGTTTTCGTCAATACCATTGTAGTTTATATTGGTAGAATCCAGAGGGTCTTTGTACTTCGCTGTCGTTCCCCAATAACTTCCAACACTTGTAACAAGCGTTGATGCCGACATGTCCGTGATTTCTGGAATTTCAGATAATGCGGTTTTCACTTTTTCGACGTCATTACCTAACAGATCTATATTGAGGATGTTATCCGTTTTATACCCAAGGTCAAAGTTGACGGCGAAATCGTATTGCTTGTAGGCCATGGTAGCACCGATAATAAAAGCAAGAGACAACGTGTACTGAAAAACGATAAGCACCTTACGGAAAGTGACGTTGCCAAACAGCTTCAGAGATGAAACATTTTTCAGCACCTTATGCACGCTGATTCGGGAAAAAAACAGCGCTGGAAAGAATCCTGCTAAAACTCCCGTTACAACTGCCAGCAGCAGAAAGTAAAGGAAAGTCAGTGGGGAAGGGATAAGAGTGATCATTTCACTTATCTCTTCACTAAGGCCTAAAAAGCGGGGCCGAATAGCTGTGTAGTACAGAATAAAAGCAAAGACCAGCGACAGTCCGGAAATAACGACTGCCTCCAGGATGAACTGCCCAAAGACATCCCCTCCGGAAGCACCTATCACTTTGCGAATACCCACTTCTTTGGATCTCCTTAAAGAGCGAGCGATGGACAAGTTGGTATAATTAAAACAAGCCGAAACGAGTACCACAAAAGCTAAAACAGTGATAATCCAAACCATCTTCAATTCAAAAGACGGCCCTATTTGATTGCTCAGGTCCTCGCCAGGCACGATTGCCGACATGGGTTGCAACCACATATTAATAGTAGTATGCTCATCTACTTCATTTTCTTCCGCACTTATCTGATTGAGGCTTGCCTGAAGTGCTTCGATATCCTGGTCTGGCCGTACCACGAGGTAGATGTAATTAGACCACATGTTGTTCCAGCGGGTGAGCCTGGTGGACTCTTCATTTTCCTTTTCTTTAATTTCGTAGGTGGAGTAAGACGCCACTACCGGGGCCCTCAAATGTGAATTTCCAGGCATATCCTCCATCACTCCGGTAACAGTGTAGCTATCCTTGTCGTTGAGCTTGATCAGCTCTCCAACCGGGTCTTTGTCATCGAAAAGCTTTTTTGCCGTGGTCTCATCCAGTACTACTGAATAGGGTTCTTTAAGCACGGTGGCTGCATCACCTTGTTTTAGCTTAAATGAAAACACAGAAAAGAAGGATGGCTCTGCATAAAGCCCCTCAATGGCAATTATTTTGTTATTGTAGGCGGCATCTCCACGGAAGTTTCTGGTTATCAGCACCATTTCTTCAATGCCCGGAATATCACTTTTGATCCGGCTGGCCGCTTGGATAGAGGTAGAGGCGAATTTGCTTTCGTCCTCCTCCAACCGCTGGTAAGTGTTACCCACCCGGTAAATGCGATCGTACTTTTCGTGGAAGGTGTCGAATGAATAAATGTCGGTAAGAAAGGCAATCATGAGCAGCCCGACTGACATACTGATGGCCAGTCCCACCACATTGATGGTGCTGAAAAGCTTATTCCTGGCCATGCTACGGACCGAGGTTTTGAAGTAATTAGATAGTAAGATAAACTGATTCATTCCTTTAAATATTTGAGGTTTTTGCACTGTGTATAGTCTGAAGAATTTGAGCACGTCGATGATGTAAATGAGCCTGGCGTAGGTCAGCCCTTTCGCAGCTACATTCCGCCCGAAGTACTCCAGCAGGTCTCCCTGCAGATCCTCGTAAAGCGAAGGCTTGCAGTACCATTCCAGGAACCGGGTGGCCCAGCGGGGCGGTCTGTCGATACGGGGTGATATGTGGGAACGTTTACTCATTCCGGAGAATTTGGGCGGGATTAGTGCCGGCAGCCTTCATCGTCTGGCTAACTATCATAAGAAAGGCTATCACCAGCACGACAGCCACTCCACCAAAAAGTTCGGTGAACCCGATAGGGGCATGAAAAGCAAATTGGGCCAGCACTACCTGGTCAAAAAACAAATAGGTGACAGGCAGGGCAATAGCCGTTGCAATGCCAAGAAGCCACAAAAAACCACGCCCGAGCAGGTAAATAAGGCTGCCTTCGCCAGCTCCCAGCACTTTTCGAATGCTTATTTCCTTCAGGCGGGTTTCAGTAGCGAATACAACCATGCCAAACAAGCCCATCGAAGCGATGCAAACTGCCAGAAACGCCAGGAACCCAATCACCTTGAGCATCACTGAAAACTGGCTGTAGGCTTGTTCAATCTGTTCATCGTAAAACTTCGCATCCATTGGGTGAACCGGATCTATTTCATCCCAGGCCAATTCCAGCGAAGCTATTGTCGCCGACAGGTCGGTTGTGTTCACCTTAACATTCAAATATCCACCTGGTTGGGATTCATACCGCAGCACTGTCGGCTCAATAGGATCCTCCAGCGTCTCGTAGTGAAAATCCTTGACGACTCCAATAATGGTCAGCCTCTTGCCTTCGATGGTCAGCACTTCACCCACCGCTTCGGCTACGTTATCCTGAGCGATGTTAAAGCGAGCCAACAGCTTTTCATTAACAATGACCTCCGTTTCCGCAGCACTTTGGGCCTTCGCTTCAAAGTTTCTCCCTGCCAGCAGCGTGTGCCGATGCAATGGCAGGTATTGCTCGTTGATTCCGTTTTGCCACACAAAACCGGAATCTTCCTGGTATTTGGCCTGAGTGCCCCAGGTCGAACCAAGCGAGGTGACCATAGCGGATTTCGATATTTGCTCGACTTCCGGCAGCGCCGCCATGCGGGCCTCCACTATTTCAGGCTTATTATTTTGCAACCTGATGTTGACGATATTGCTTGTTGAAAACCCAAGGTCGTACGATAGCATTCCCTTGTATTGGACATACCCGATAAGCGTGGTGGTAATAAAAATGAGTGAAAAGACATACTGAACCACAATAAGGCCTCTTCGCAAACCAAGCCTCTTCGACGAAAGGATGGCAGAGGCTCCCTTCAATACGGCCAGTGACCGGATTTTTGCAAAGAAAATGGCTGGTAGCAAGCCAGCCACAATTCCCGTAACGATAGCAAATGCCGCAAATGCAAGAACGACATTAAAAGAGAGATCGAGCGACACCAAATTCGACAGAAAGCTATGAAGAGAAAGAAACTGCCTTTTGAGCACCAGAAAAATGCCGAACGAAATCACTAAAGCCAGTAGCGAAATCAAAACCGATTCGGTCAGGAATTGGGCCACAACCTGGCCTTTCGAGGCTCCCACCACCTTCCGGATACCTACTTCCTTCGATCGGCGGAGGGCTCTCGCAATAGACAAATTGGTGTAATTAAAACAAGCGGAGATAATTACCACAGCACCAAGTCCGATCAGTATCCAAAGCGCTATGATATTCATGGTTGATCCTGTTTCGTTGGTGTAGTGATGCCCCACAGCGATTTCATCGATTGGCTGGAGGAAAAGATCGATTGTTTTACCTTCCAGCGCCGCATTCTCAGTCTCGCTTATCTTATCAAGCTTTTCTTGTATCGCCGCCAAATCGCTTCCTTCTTTGACGGTCATGTATGTATGGCTCATGTAGATGTTCTCCCAATTGTAGAAGCCGCCATCCATGTCCGGCTCTTCGGCAGCCACCGTAGCAAATGAAGCCAGTGCCTCAAACCTGATATGCGAAAGCTTCGGGATGTCTTCCAACACCCCTGTCACCTGATAACTGGCGGTGTCAAGTTTCACGATTCGCCCCACGACGTCCGTATCATCAAATAGTTTTCTTGCGGTCGTTTCAGTGAGAACAAGGGAATTTACCTCCTTCAGCGCAGTGCCCGGATTCCCTTTCAAAAGCTTGAATGAAAACACATCCATAAATGACTCGTCGGCCCAAAAGCCGCCCACCTGGATCACCTTGTCCGCTACCTGCACGTCTCTGTCAAAGCCCCTCCTCATGATGGTGAGATTTTCTATCTCAGGCACTTCCTCCCGGATATTAACACCCGCCTTAACAGATGTCGTAGCCAGCTCCATCACAGACCCGTTCGAGCGTTGGTCTTTAGCTATAAGCCTGTAGGTTCGATCTTTGTTTTCGTGGAAATTATCATAAGAAAACAGATCCGATACGAACGCAATGATTAACAATCCGACAGACATGCTGACTGCCAGTCCCGCCACATTGATAGTGGTAAACAACCTGTTGCGGGCCATGCTTCGCACCGACGTTTTGACGTAGTTGCCAAAAATGTAAAACTGATTCATCCTTTTTAATGTTTGAGGTTTTTGAACTGTGTAAAGCCTGAAAAATTTCAACACATCAACTATATAAATGAGCTTAGCCCGAACCATCCCTTTGCTCTCCACATTCCTTTCGATGTACTCCAACAAGTCACCTTGCAAGTCTTCAAAAAGGGAAGGCTTGCAATACCACTCCAGCAGGCAGGTAGCCCAGCGGGGTGGCTCAGGCGGCGGCGATATGCTCTGCTTCTTACTCACTCCTTAAAATTTTTACTGGGTTGGTTCGGGCGGCCTTTGTCGTTTGTGTGGCTATTGCCAACAGAGCTATCAACAGGACGAGAAATACGCCTGAAAGAAGCTCCAAAGGCCCTACAGGAGCCTTGTAGATGGTTTCAGACAGGACAACGTGCTCAAAAACCCAGGTGGTGGCAGGCACTGCCAACAAGCTGGCTAAAATCAGCAGCATGACAAACCCCCGGCTCAGCAAATAGAACAGGCTGCCTTCCGTAGCACCCAGCACCTTGCGGATACTGATTTCCTTGAGTCTGGATTCGGTTGTAAAAACCACCATTCCCAACAGCCCCAGTGAAGCAATGGAAAGTGAAATAAAGGCCAGAAACCCAACTACTTTTACCATGGTGAGGTATTCCTGATAGGCTGCTTCTATATGCTGGTCATAAAATTCTGCCTTTAATGGGTGACCTTGGTCAAGCTCATTCCACGTTCTTGAAATTTCGTCCATTGCGGCCAGCAACACTCCGTCTCTCAACTTCACATGCACTACTTTGTAGTTTTGCGGTGTATAACGAAACACAAAGGGCTCCACAGGGCTGTCCAACATGCCGTAGTGAAAGTCTTCCACAACACCTAAAACTGACTCTTTTACACCATTGAAATACACGATCTTACCTATTGCCTCTTCGGGACTTCCAATACCCAATCGTTCGATAAACTTTTCATTGACAATAACTCCGGCTGATTTTACGTCTGCTGCCATGTGGTGAAAGTTGTTTCCAGCCAATAGCTTATGATCAAGCAGAGGTATATAATTTTCATCTATTGAATTGAAATTGAAGTAGGCGGAATCGGTGAGGTACCTGGCTCGGGTGTACCAGTAATAGCCAGTGCTCAGTACCGAAAATGATTGAGCGATGTCCTCGACTTCTTTGACTTGCCTAAGTTTTTCAATGACTACTTCTGGATTATTTTGCTGCAGATCTATGTTCAATACGTTTTTTGTATCATACCCCAAGTCAAAATTGACCGAATAGTGAAACTGCTTATAAGCAATACCGGCAGCAGTGATAAACGCCAACGAAAAAGCGTATTGTAAAACGATGAGGGTTCTGCGAAGACCAAGCCCTTTCACCGGACGACTCATTAGTCTGCCGCTAAGCTGCAGCGATCGCATTTTGGAAAAGGCAAGAGCAGGAAGAAAGCCAGCAACAAGGCCTACCACGACTGAAAAAAACAGAAACCACCCGAATGCCGGTAGCGAAATATTGAGTTTGAGTAATCCTCCTGCAAACTCCTCAAGCTGCAAAAACTCGCCTCTTATCACCCAATACAGAGGGAGAGAAATGAGTAGCGATAGCATCGAAACCAGTACAGCCTCCAAAACAAACTGGCTGAAAATGTGCCCGGGCTGTGCCCCCACCACTTTCCTGATACCAACTTCCTTTGACCTCCTGAGCGACCTGGCAATAGAGAGGTTCGTATAGTTAAAACAAGCAGATAAAAGGATCACAAAAGCAAGACTCGACAGTATCCATACTACTTTTACGTCGAGTGAAGGGCCCCGCCAGTTGATAAGTGCCGGGCCAGGCACGATGTCGGTGAAGGCTTGCGCTGCCGCAGTAACGGTGGTACCTGCATCTTCAGATGCTTCGTTTTCTTCTTTGCTTATTCTTTCGAGGTTGCTGTCCAGCACTGTCCTGGCATTGCTTTGGTCGAGTAGTACATAAACGTTGTCGGACATCATGTCTGCCCAGTCCCGGCTGACAGCATCAGAGCCGGATTTCTGGTAGGTGCTGTAGGAAACCAGCAGGTCAAACTGCAAATGAGAATTGTGCGGGATATCCTGCATCACCCCGGTGACTGTATACTCAACATTGTCGCCAGCGCTGGCGGATCGACCAGTACTTTCAAAGGAAATGGTTTTGCCGACTGGGTCAGCACTTCCAAATAGCTTTTTGGCACTGCTCTCAGTCAGCACCACTGCATTGGGTGCATAGAGCGCTGTTAGTGGATTGCCACGCTTCAGTTCAAAAGAGAAAACTTCAAAAAATTGCTCAGACGCCCAAAAGCCTGCAACGGTAACCATACGGTCGTCGACACCGACATCTCCTCTCAGGCCGCCATTCAGCACTACCACTTTCTCCACACCCGGCACCTCGCCTCGCACCCTTTCTGCGGCAACCATCGACGCCGTAGCAAAGTCTCTCGCCCCCCCGTTGCTTGTCTGTCTTTTCGAAATGATTCTGTAAATACGGCTCTTATTGGTATGAAAGCTGTCGACCTGGCCAATTTCGTACAAAAGCGAGATAAGAAGTAAGCCAACCGACATGCTCACAGCAAGGCCCACCACATTGATGGTGGTGAACAATTTGTTGCGGGCCATGCTCCGCACCGAAGTTTTAAAGTAGTTACCGAACATATAAAGCTGCTTCATCCTTTTGAATATTTGAGGTTTTTGAACTGTGTACGACCTAAAAAACTTAAGCACATCCATCACGTAAATGAGCTTCGCCCTGACCGCTCCCTTTTTCTCCACATTTCGTTCGAAGTATTCCACCAAATCACCCTGCAGGTCTTCGTAAAGAGAAGGTTTGCAGTACCATTCGAGCAGTCTGGAGGCCCAACGGGGTGGCTGAGCACGGTTTGTCGATTTGGTCTTGCTTATCATTCTGTTCTTAGGCTTTCAACAGGGTTTCTAAGTGCAACTGCCAGCGTCTGAATCATCACAGCCAGCATCGCCAGACAGAGCACTCCTGCTCCTGCGGCGATGAATATCCATAGGTTCGAAAGCAAGGCTATGCGATAAGCAAAGCTATCGAGCCATTTACTCATAAAAACTGCACTGAGTGGCAAAGCGACAATTTCAGACAGCGTCACCACTGCAAGAATGCTTCTGGCTATGAGTGTCAGAATAGAAACTGGTGAAGCACCCAGCACCTTTCTGATACCAATTTCTTTGGTTCGTGTTCTCACGGCATAGGAAGTGAGTCCCAGGAGCCCCAGCAAAGCGATGAAAATGGCTATGAAGGTCATCAAACTCACCATTTTACCAAACCTCTCGTCGGCCTTGTACAGCTGGTCGTACTGCTGGTCAAGAAAGTAGTACTCAAATAACCGCTCCGGGAAGGCCTCTTCCCAGGCTGCTCTGACACCGGCAACAGCTTCTTCGGGCTGGCTGTCAGGGGCAATTCGCACGTACGTGTTGCGGAGAAATTCCTCTTTCTCCATGAAAATGATGGGCTCTATGGCTTCATGAAGCGAACTAAAATGGAAGTCCTTTACCACACCTACAATACGGTCAAGCGTATGGCTGCCAGGCAAAATCAACGTTTCGCCTATTGGTTGCTGAAGTCCAAGTAATCTGGCGGCCGTTTCGTTGATGATCACCGGACTTACCGAGTCAGGTAGCGAAGGATGCTCCCAGCGTTCGACAACTTCAATACCAGCAGCTTTGAAATAGCTATCATCTATATAGGCGAGCTTATGCCCTATTTCCTGTCCGGTAGATGCAGAAGTAGTGCGGCCACTCCAAAAATTTCCGGCAAGCTTTCCAGAGGAGCTTCCAGCCTCCTCCACAAAAGGCTGCTGAAGGAGAAGATGTTTCAGGTTCTTTCTTCTGGCTTCGTCAATGCATTCTGGCAATACAATTACCTGGCTTTCCGAAATGCCAAGATCCTTATTCCTTATGTAGGTGATTTGGGCATGAGTAACAGCTGTGGCGATTACCAGCCCGATAGAGACCACGAACTGAATGGCAACAAGAGACTGCCGCAAACCAACACTGCTTTTGCTGTTCGAAGCAACTGTGCCTTTCAGTGCGCTGACAGGCTTAAACGCACTCAAAAAGAATGCAGGATACATGCCAGCCAATGCTCCTATAAAAATCACTCCAGCGAAAATGAGAAGCCACCCTTCAATAGTCATTACGTTGGTTATCTCAAAGTTTTTGTCAACCAGGGCATTGAACGAGGGCATCAGCAGCCACACAAAAACGATTGCAAGTACAAATGAAATGCAAGCCAGCAACACCGATTCGAAAATGAATTGGTAGACTAATTCACTTTTGGAAGCCCCGTTCACTTTCCTTATGCCAACTTCTTTGGCCCTTCCCAGTGCTCTGGCTGTAGCCATATTTACGTAGTTGATACAAGCAACTATCATGATGACAAATGCTAGTGCCCCCAGAAGAAAAATAACCCGGTAGCTACTGTTTCCGGCCATTTCGCTCTGCAGCGACGAATACAAATGAATGTCGCTTATGGATTGCGTAAAAAAATGTCCTTTTAGCTCCTTTCTGTGACTTTTGACCACGGATCCTATTTTGGCTTCGAATGCTTCGGCTGACACTTCCTTGTGCAACTTTACATAGGTGTAGAAGCTTCTGTTTCTCCAGTTGTTAGCCTCATCGTCAGCAAAATCACTCCACATGGTTCCTCTGATCGGCCGGAACATAGTAAACTGCAAATGCGAATTGGACGGCAAGTCTTCCACCACAGCCGAAACTGTCAGCGTCTTGATGCCCATCATCCAGTTGTCTTCAAGCTGGAGAGTTTTCCCCATACAATCTGTAGTGCCAAAGTACCTGTTGGCTGATGATTCGGTGAGGACTGCCGAATGTGGGTCGTGCAAAGCAGTCACTGCGCTGCCATGGATAAAGTTGAAATTTAGCACGTCAAACAAGCTGCTATCAGCCCGGCACATGCCCAGCTCGTAAAAGCTCTTTCCATCGACCTGAACCAGGTTCCGGCCACCTGTGGAAGGCATTAGCCTCACCATTTGCTGTATTTCCGGGAGACTCTCTTTCAACAGAAGAGCCAGACCAGGAGGGGTAGTTGCCTCAAGAGTAGAAATACCGGCTTCACTCACTGACTCCGAGCTTACTCTGAATATTCTCTCACTATCAGCATGAAAACGATCATAACTCACCTCATGCGACACATAAAAGACGATGAACAAAGCGGATGTGAGCCCGAGCGCCAAACCTGCGATATTGATGGAAGTATAGGACTTGCTTCGTGACATCGACCGCAGCGCTATTTTCAAGTAACTCTGTATCATAATGAGTCGATTTGATGTTACAAAAAGCTGTCGGCGGCGAACCGTATACAGCCTGAAAAACTTCAGCACGTCTATTATATAAATAAGCTTTGCATAACCCGTCCCCCGTTTGTGCAAATTGCGCTCGAAGTACTCAAACAGATCACCCTGGAGGTCTTCGTAAAGCGAAGGCTTGCAGTACCATTCCAGCAGCTTTGAGGCCCAGCGGGGAGGCAGAATATTTTTCATTAAATCCCTTTAAATACTACGTCTGGGATCATGCTCCAAAGCTGATCACGCTGCTCCCTGGCTTTAAGCAAAGTAGCCTTGCCGCCACTGGTAATTGTGTAGAAGCGTTTTCTTCTACCTCCCCGCACATTGGTTGCTTCGCCCAGTCCGCTTTTCACGTAGCCTTTCTCCTCCAGTCTGTTGAGGACAGCGTGCACCACTCCCAGCTTCACCTCCCTACCAGTGTGTTTGGTAAGTTCGTCGCAAACCGCCACGCTGTAGGCCTCCTCCATCAGGGCCGCTATCGTGAGCAAAACGAGTTCTTCAAATTCTCCTAAGTTGGTACCCTTCATCTGTCAATATTTCATTTATTCATTAAATGTATGTAAAATTATTTTAATATATTCATTGTTTGTATGTAAAATATTGAATGGCTGGTCATTTCCTTGTTTGTATTTATGTTTTATATTTGTATAATAGAAATATAAAAGATAGCTAAGATGGCAACATTCACCAGTACACTTCCAGATGAACTATTAAAAATACTTGCAGAAAAGGCCAAAGCGCTGTCACAGCCGAAGAACAGACTGATTGAGAATGCACTTAGGTTGTACCTCGAACATCTTGAAAAAGCAGAATACATCAAGTCGTACAAACAGGCAGCAACAGACAACGAGATACTCTCTATTGCCGAAGAAGGAATGGCTGACTACTTAAGAGAACTGGAGAAATGAGACAAGGTGAAATCTGGAATGCCAATCTGGATCCGGTGAAAGGGAGTGAACAGGCAGGCTACCGTCCGGTGGTAATAATAAGCGGTAATCTACTAAATACTCATCTTCCAATCGCTCTTGTGATTCCCCTCACCTCAAAAATCAAAAGCTATAAAGGAAACCCGATATTAGTACCCGATGACAAAAATGGATTAAAGTCGATCTCAGAAATGCTGATCTTTCACATCAGATCGATTTCAAAAGACCGACTTATTGAAAAACTCGGAGAGATTGATCAATCTACTGTTCAGGAATCAGTTAAAACTCTCAACGATATTTTGAAGTACTGACCATTACATTCCTTTTTTCTTGACTGGGTTGGGCTGTTTGGGCGATTTGAAAATCCCGGCATTCAGTTCATATCCAACAGACCCAGGTGTAATGTGCAGGTAGTTGATTGGATAGGCTGGCTCCTTCCGGATAACAAGTTCCACCTTCCCCTTTTTCACCACATTGGTTTCCACGAAATTTTTATTGTTGGTTGTTTCTACCAGCCCATTGCTGCCGTAGTAGCCCATATAGTGTTGGTTATCTACCATAACACAATCGGTGAACTTATAAGCGGGGCTGGAGTCACCGGGCCGAACCCACACATAATTGCCGCCTGCAATTACATTGTTTTTAAAAGTAAAATTCGCAACAGGCCCCATCCATACTGCACTTTCATTGGCCCCGTAAATGATACTATTTGTCACTGAGAAGTCTTCAACCGAACGGAAAAGCAGAATGGCATTGCGGCAGTTGTAGAACACACAATGGTCGATCTGGGTCTTTGGCCCCTGGGCCCAAATAGCGCCCTGAATCTGCGAGCTGTGCACTTCAGATACAAAATAACATTGTGACACTTCCATATCACCTAAAGACTCATCCTCTTTTGAAATGGGGTAATAGTAAGTCACATCTGGGTGGGCGCTTCCCAGAAACTTCAAGCCACAAATGGTGACATGGCTTGTTGCCACCAGCAGACCTGTGGAATGTACAAACTGAGTGCTGGAGTTATTGCTGGAAATGGATTGAATAACCGGCATTTTTGCTGGCGCCCAGTCTGGATCGTCGGGCATGGTTACTGCCTCCAATGTAAGACGAACAGTGTCGCTCAATATTCGCAAGGGATGGATGGCTACCTTGTCCTTGAGAGAGTACAAACCCGGAAAAAGCTTAATGGTAATCGGGCCACTACCTGTAAGCTCATTGGCTATGGCCACCGCCTTTTCCAGTGAGGCATAGGGAGCAGACTCCGAGCCGTCCGCTGCATCACTGCCGGTATCGGGTTTAACATACAATGTCTGAGCCAATGCGGCACTTGCTCGTAAGAGTAGAGAAAGAGATAGGGTAAAGAGTAATTTTTTCATCGCTTTGATTTTTTCTTTTTGCGATGCAAGTAGTAGTGACGATATCCCTTTCGCCATTCAAGCGCTGTTCAAGTTCCTGCAAGAGCGTCACAATACTGTTCAAAGCTGCTCAAGCCAGACCCTTGCCTTGACAAAGAAAAAGCCTTGAGTAAATTCAAGGCCTGTATTCAATCAAAAGCTGTTACTAACGATAAAATTTTACGTCAGGAAATTTTATTTACCTTTCTTTCAAGAGCGGAGAGTCTTTCTTCCAAATCGTAGTAGTTAGACTCGATGAACTCGTAAAACTCGTAGTTGCGCTTATTCAAATCTTCAAAGCCCTGTTGCAAAAGCTTGATGCTGGCATCTATTTGTTTTTTGTGCCGTTCGAGCTCCCTTTTGAATTCACTACGATCCATAATGACTTTATTTATGAACCTGAGTTCGATTTTAAAAAGCGGCTAATTGGCTTGTTTTGACGGGTTGATATTTGATTGCGGGCTTTTTGGGGAAGAAGGAGTAGGCAATCAATCCTGAAATAAGGTTGGTGATGAAGTTTTCGAAAGACCTATGTCTGGAATGTTCGACTTGACAGATGTTCTTGAGTTCATCGTTTACAGTTTCTA
>NZ_LR701628.1 GCF_902498805.1 Imperialibacter sp. EC-SDR9
CAATAGCGTCCTAAACGAATAGAGTAGGGAGGTGTGAATTAAGTATCTCAAAGTTAGCTTTGAGTTGCACAACAAAAGACTACACCTCCCATGGTAAATCTAAACTTATTCTCGCAGATCATCTCAAAAATTGACAAGAATGCCTTCCGGAAGCTGGTATCAGACAAGCAGACTGATAAGCACCAGAAGGGATATAATAGCTGGACTCATTTGGTGTCAATGTTATTCTGCCAGTTTTCAAAAAGTCAGTCAGTGAGAGATATTAGCAACGGGTTACGTTCGGCTACTGGTAACCTTAACCACCTTGGTGTTGATAAAGCTCCTTCTAAATCATCGGTGAGCTACCAAAACAAACACAGAGACTCGACACTGTTCCGAGACTTTTACTATCACTTGCAAGGTCACCTGTCACATCTGGCTGGGTTTAAGCAGACAAAATTCAGGATCAAGTCAAAGATATTGCTGTTAGACTCCACAACCATTAGCCTTTGTCTGACTCTATTTGATTGGGCCAGATACAAAACCAACAAGGGAGCAGTGAAGATGCACACCTTGCTGGATTATGATGGCAACCTTCCGGCCTATGTCAATATCACAGATGGCAAAACAGCAGATAATAAAGGAACTTACGATATCCCTCTGTTGGCTGGAAGTGTCATTGTAGCCGACAGGTACTACAATGATTTTTCTCTCCTCCATGTTTGGGACAGCAACAAGGTGTTTTTCGTAATCCGTCATAAGGATAACCTTCAATTCAAATCTATTAAAGAGAACCCTTTACCAGAAACCAGGCATCACCACATACTCAAAGATGAACTCATTCAACTTACCGGCCCTCAATCACAAAAGAAATACCCAGAGCGCCTGCGCAGGGTTGCTATTTGGGATGAAGAAAACCAACAAACCATTGAGCTGATCACAAACCAGATATCTTGGACAGCAAACACTATATCGGAGCTTTATAAGAGCAGATGGCAGATTGAAATATTCTTCAGAGAGATCAAACAGCTACTTCATATCAAATCATTTATTGGCACCAGCCAAAATGCGGTTATGATCCAGATATGGACAGCCCTTATCACTATACTGCTGCTGAAATTCCTGAAAGAGTTGGCCAAATATGGTTGGCAACTTTCTAATCTGGTGGCCTTTATTCGATTGAATCTTTTTGTCAAAATCGACCTACATCTGTGGCTAGATAAGCCATTTAATCTACCCCTATACAAACCCAAAATAGTTGACCAGGGGGGCTTGTTCCCCAATTGGAACCCAAATTCACCATAGAACTCTCTATGACAACTTATTTATCCTAACTTCATATCGTTTAGGACGCTATTG
>NZ_LR701585.1 GCF_902498805.1 Imperialibacter sp. EC-SDR9
ATCTTTGTTGGAAACCCCATATCTAAATATCTAGTCATATAACTAGATATAAAAATCACAAAAAATAAACTCAAAATCAAAATATTGAGCTTATTTATTGCTTATCTAGTAAAAGGCCAAAGTCGAGTAACACGCACTATGCGTGTTATACCCCTTATGTAATCTGTGAATATACGCCAAAATGTTCCTACTGAAAGTGTGTTTTTCGCAAATATTACTCCACCCATTCCCACCAAAAGCAGGCCCCGCCCTGGTGAGTAGGTATGGCACCGGGCGCATCGGCTGAGCAGAGGCTGCCTGCCTTTGGGTCTACAAACAGGTAGCGGTGGTTGTACAACGACATAAGCATCACTGTGCCATCCGTCGCTTCCTGCCATTGGACCGTCTTGAGCAGGTAGGGAAGCAAGATGTCGCCGCCGAGTCAAAGTGCTGTCCATCGACGCTATAGCTCAGCTTGCCCGGGTTGGAGGCCGTAGCTATGTACTTAATAGCATAAAAAAAAGACCACCCGACAGGATGGTCTCGTTGTCACAGCTTTGTTGACTAATGGGTTTTGATCACCTGACCGGTACCAGCACCGAACACACTCCTGCGGAAGCCGTATTCCAACTGCCTCATCGTTGTTGGTATTTCTCCTGGAAAAAAAGGGAAGTACTGTGGTGAGTTTTCAATCACCGTTGGGCTTACGGCATTGATCCTGATGCCATTTTCCAGTTCAATGGCTGCCGCCCGAACAAATCCCTCGACTGCCCCATTGGCCGCCGATGCATTGGCAAAGTTCCGCTGGGGCTCATGCGTCAATGCCCCGGTGATCAAAGTAAAAGAACCTTTGGGCTTGATGTAGCGCTGCCCAATCAACACCAGGTTGATCTGCCCCATCATTTTACCCTCTACTCCCTGGCGAAACTCCTTGTCGGTGAGGTTCTTCCACGGCCCCACATAGGTAGGCCCGGCGGTGCAAATCAGTGCGTCAAATGCGCCGGTTGTTTTGTACATGTTTTCGATGGACTCGGGCGAGGTAATGTCTACCTTCACATCCATTCCGTGGCGATCGGCCCGAACGATTTCGTGTTCTTTTTCAAAAGCTTTTGACAAAAAGCTTCCCATGGTGCCTGACGCACCTACAATGATAATCTTCATGATTCGTTTTTTTTTGTTTGATTAAAATTCTTCTTCTATCAGCTCCTTGTTCATCATCAGCCCCGTTGTTGTGCCCATCGAAACCGCATTGGCAACAGTGCGCATGCGGGTGACGTTGTCGCCGCAAGCATATACACCTGACACCGAGGTTTTTTGTGCAGCGTCTACCCTGATGTAGCCTTCTTCGGTGATCTCACAGCCCAGTTGTTGTGGAATGTAGCAGTGCTGCTGAAAAGGGAGCCTGGCATAGAGGGCAGTGACCAGCTCTGCCTTGCCGGTCTTGAACTGGATGCTACTGAGGTAGCCGTTTGTTTGGTCTAGCTTGAGGATTTGATCTTCTACGATGTTGATCTTATGATTGCGCAGACTGGTAGTTTGCTCATGTGTTAGCGTGCTGTTGCCGTTGGTATAGAGCGTCAGGTCGCTTGTCCAATTGGCAATGAGCATGCAGAATTCATAGCCACTATCGCCGTTGGCGAGTATCCCGGTTTTCTGGCCTCGCACTTCGTATCCGTGGCAATAGGGGCAGTGGAGCACGCTTTTGCCCCAGCTCTCCTTGAAACCCGGAATCTCAGGCATAACGTCTTTTATGCCTGTCGCAAAAACTAATTTCCTGGCTGTAAAGGACTCGCCGGATTGCACAAAAACCTCAAATCCACTGTCCAGTTTTTTGGCGCTTACCACCCGGTCGTTCAGAAAGCTTACCGTGGCGTAAGCCGACACCTGCTGTTTGGCTATTGAAGCAATTTCTGCCGGAGCTGTGCCGTCTTGCGTAAGGAAATTGTGCGAGTGTGGCGTTTGCCGGTTGCAAGGCTTTCCGCTGTCGATGATCAGCACCTTTCTCAGCGCTCTGCCCAGAGCGAGGCCAGCAGCCAGACCGGCATAGCTCCCACCAACGATGATCACATCGTACTTTATTGCAGTCTCCATGTTGTTGCCGTTTGCTTTATTTTGCATTTGCCTTGCCTGAAAATTGAGCGATCAGCCGGTCGAGTAAAGGAACGCCTACGAACATCATCCAGGGAACCAGAGAAATGGTCAGGATGAAGGTTCTTTGATAGAGGGGCAGTACGGCAAGGTTTTCACCAAACAGGGCCAGAAAGAGGGTGATAGAAGGATAGATGACCAGCCATATTTTCAGCGAGGCCATCAGGCGTGTTTTTTTGTTCATTTGTTACTGTTTGAATATTACTTCACAAAAGTAGAATGAACAAAAGGGGTAGGGATAGGACGGAAATGAAGTTGGATGGGACTTATCGGAAGTTCTTGCGAAAAGCGTCTGGAGAGTGGCCTGTATGTTTTTTAAAGAACCGAATGAAATAGGAAACGTCCTCGTATCCCAGGTCCCAGGCGATGTCTTTCACCTGATTGGGCGTGGCGAGCAGGTAACGTTTTGCTTCGAGTATAATCTGTTCATCGATCATTTGAGCGACAGTTTTGCCCACCGATGCTTTGGTGATAGCGTTCAACTGGTAGGGTGAGAGATTGAGCAGGTCGGCATACTGCGATGCTTGCTTGACCTGACTGATATGGGCTTCAAGCAACGCCAGCAGCTCCTCGAACCTTTCCTGGGTATACAGACCGTTGTTGTTTGTGACAATGCCCGGATGTACACTTTGTCGGCCATACTCAATACAGAAAATTTCCAGGCTGGCCTTCATCACGTCGTGGTACCCGTCGTACCTCGTTTTATTTTCTTCAAATATCTGCGACAAGATACCCTTCAGCTTTTCGAACCGGTCTTGCTCGGGCAGACAATAATTTTTGCTGCTGGCCTTTCTCAGGCGCTGGGCTGCCGGTTGGTTTTTGGAAGCGTAAAACTCCTGATCGAATTCCATGAGGTAGCCTCTGGAGCCTGCCGCCAACTGCAACCTGTGCACCTGCCCGGGACGCAAAAAGAAAACAGACCCCGGCAAAACGTCGAAAGGAACAAAGTCAATCTCGTGAACTCCTTTTCCCTCTGACACCGCTAGTACAAAAAAGAACGTATGCCGGTGTAGCGCATGGAGTAATTCTTTTCCCTGGAGAATATCCTCCAGCCTCCGGATGCTGCACAGGCCAAGGGCCTGAGGGTCGGTGGTGCGAATTTGTCTAACTGGAATTTTCTCCATCCAATGTCGTGAGTAAAAAACAGCCACACATTACCCGAAACGAAGGCCGCTTCCAGGCATGTGGCGACATTGGTAATTTACGATTTAGACTGATGATGTGGTGCCGCAGCTAAATGTTTTTGTTGCCTTGTTTCACAAGTTCTCAGCTCTCGCAAATCTCCTTCAACCTGCTTAAAGCCTTTGGCCACATTTCGCTGAACATTTCGGCAAACGCATCCGCCGTGTCCAGGTCCACCGTTACGATAGTCACCCCATTATGTTCTTTGAAGGTGTAGTTTTCCATAGCGCCAGCCCACATTTCAACCAGGGCGCCGGAGGTGATTTCCTGGTCGCCATCCACCATGCCGTAATGACTGACAGATACGAACTCAGCGGGTTTGTTTTCCAGTATTTTGGACACCATGCCGCCCCGCTTGCCGTCCTGATCAAGCCCTACGAAAAGTATTTTACTGCCTTTGTCCCAGCTTCCCTCGTAAGAGCCTGGTGCCCCATCTGGGTCGGGGTTGAAAGCGCTGGTCCAGTCCTGGTAGGTTTTGATATTATCAAGGCCCAGCATCAGTCTGTAAACTTTTGCAGCAGGCGCCTTGATGTTCTGGAGAAATTGAAGATGTTTCATAACGGATTTATTGAAGTGTATTTTACCTATCAAAGATCGCTACTGCCAACAAACTTCTCGCTGTAGTAAAACGACAATTCAAGAGGGCGATTGCGTCATTTTCCTGAGCAAGCTAAGCCTATTCAATCTTGCTGGCATCCACGTAATAGTCACTGTCTACCATGAGTTTATGCATGGGCTGACCTAACTCTACGGTCTTCCAAGTGCTCTCAGGAATCAACCTTTGTGTTTTGCCGTCGATGCTCACCTCCACTGGCATGTCAAAACCTTCCACACAGTTAGTCCAACGATAGTGGAGCGTTTTGCCGTCGGCTTTGTACTCCAACACAGGGATTCTGGTATCTCTCAGGTATTGGTCAAAGAAAGGCTTCAGATCCATCCCTGACTTTTCAGCCAGGAAGGCTTCAATTTGCCCGGTGGTAACAGTTTGGTGGTAGAATTCTTCATTCAACCCCCGCAACATCATGCGCCATTTTTCGTCGTCGTTCACCAGCTGGCGCAAAGTGTGTAGCATGTTCGCTCCTTTCGAGTACATGTCGCCTGAGCCTGATTTATTCACCTCATAGTAGCCAATGATAGGTCTGTCGTTGCGGATGTTCTTGCGTGTGCCAATCACGTATTCTGCGCTGGCATCTTTGCCATAATAGTAGTCTACAAAAAGGTTCTCTGAGTAGGCAGTAAAGCCTTCGTGCACCCACATGTCAGCGATGTCTTTGTACGTGATGTTATTGGCAAACCACTCGTGTCCCGACTCATGCACAATGATGAAATCGAAGTTAAAGCCCCAGCCAGTGCCGCTTACGTCGGTGGTGTGGTAGCCGTTTTTGTAGAAGTTGCCATAGGTTACGCTGCTCTGGTGTTCCATGCCGTAGTAGGGCACTTCCACCAGCTTGTAGCTGTCTTGGTAAAAAGGGTAGGGCCCAAACCAGTATTCGAAAGCGGCCAGCATTTTCGGCACTTCTTCGAAATGGGTTTTTGCTTTCTTCAGGTTGTCACGCAGCACGTAGTAGTCGCAGTCCAGCGGGCCTTTTTCTCCCTGGTACACCTCTCCAAAATGCACGTAGTCACCCACGTTCACATTCACGCCGTAGTTGTTGATCGGGTTGGACACAAACCACTCGAAGGTTTTGGTGCCATCATTGTTGTCAGTAGTTTTTCGCAGTCGGCCGTTGGAGACGTCCATGAGGTGCTCAGGCACGGTTACGCTGATGGTCATGCTGTCGGTTTCGTCGTACATGTGGTCTTTGCATGGCCACCACAGGCTGGCACCATCGCCCTGGCAGGTAGTGACGATGAAGTCGTTGCCGTTGCTGTCCTTCGCCCAGGTAACACCGCCTTCCCAGGGCGGGAGCTTGCTCACTTGAGGCCTTCCACCATAACTGATTGTCAGGCTATTCACAGCCCCCGGCACCTGCTTTTTCTTTAGCGTAATGAACCAGGCATTGCCATTTTGGAGGAATTTTAATGCCTTGCCGTCTTGCATCACCTCAGTGATCTTCATTGGATGTTGCAAGTCGATCTGCATGGTTTTGGCCTCCGTAAGCACTTTGTAGGTTACCGTGTTCTGACCCGAGAAAGTCTTCGCTTCAGGATCGGCCTTTACCCCGAGATCATAATGCACCAAATCCCACCATGCTCTTTCCAGGGTGATGGAGCCACGGAGGGTGTCCTGACGGGTGAACTTGGGTGCTTGAGCGAGAGCCGCAGTCACAAAGCCAATGAAGAAGCAAAGGGATAATGTCAACGATTTCATAAGAGAGATTTCAGTGGAACCAAGATAGAAATTTTGTATTTAGGAGTGCACAAGCAATCGAAGCTATAAGCCGTCCCGGGCAATTAACCAAAAGGTTTGCTGCATCCAAACCAGCCAAAGTCACCCTACGCAAGCAACTCCAACAAAGGTTTTCCCTGCCCGTCGGGGGTGGTGTAGAAAGGCCGACCTTCAATCGTGTAGTTCGTTTCCGGGTGAATGCCCAAAGCATGGTAGATGGTTTGGTGTATTTGGTCAATCACGACCGTATTTTCAATCGACGAGCAGGGTCTTTCATCGGCAGTTTTGCCGTAAACCAATCCTTTTTTGATGCCCCCTCCCCACATGAGTATGGAGCTGCCATCGGTGAAATGCCGGTGCATGCCATAGAATTTCTCGTCTTCAATCACGTCTGGTTGATCGACCTGATCTTGTACTTTTTCGCCGGGCCGCCCTTCCAGCAAAGCATCTCTGCTGAATTCGCTAGCCAGCACAATCAGCGTCCTGTCCAAATGCCCCGATTCATCCAAATCTTTAACAAGCTGCGCAACAGGGCCATCGATCAGTTCCTTCATTTTCACCACACGGGTATGCCCGTTCTCATGCGTGTCCCACCCAAGGAAGGGCTCATATTCTGTGGATACGCTCACAAACCGGGCACCGTTCATGGCCAGCCTTTTGGCGGTCAGGCAGCCAAGGCCAAACCGGCCGGTGTTGTAGATGTCGTACTTCTCCTTTGGCTCCTGTGTCAAGTCAAATACCTGCGACTCCGGCGAATTCAACAGCCTGTACGATTGCTCCATCGACCTCATCAACGACTCCCGCTGGTAATCGCTGCCTCGTTCCATCACTTCGCTTTTGTTAGCCAATTCTTTGTAAAGCTGATTTCTTGCTTCAAACCTTTTAACAGACATGCCCTGCGGAGGACGAACGCTCTCCAGCCCACTTGATGGGTCAGGAATTAAAAACGGGCCATATTCACTGCCCAGGAATCCTGCCGTGTGAAAAGCTTTTAATTCTTCACCTTCTCCCACAGTAAAACGCTGGCCCATGGCAATAAAAGGAGGGATGACCGGGTTGACCGGCCCCAGCTCTTTGGCGATCCAGGCACCAATATGCGGCGCTTGCACCGACTGTGGAGGCTCATAGCAAGTATGCCAGTGGTACTGATGCCGGGTATGAAGGATGTGCCCCAGGTCAGCCGATTTGTAAGACCGAATAATAGCGCCTTTGTCCATCACACTGCCAATGGACACAAGTCCTTCTGAAAAATACAAGCCGTCCACAGCAGTCGGAACCTTTGGAAACGAACTTAAAATTCTTTTGCTCTCGACGCCCTTTGTGTAGGGTGTGTAAGCCTTGGGGTCGAAGGTTTCGGTATGCGCCATGCCTCCGGCCATCCAAAGCAATATGACGGTGTCTGCCGAAGAACGAATTGCCGGGGTAGTGCTGCATGCACTTAAAAAGCTAGCAGTGGGAATACTGACAGCCGCAGCGGCCAGGCTGGCAGCCCCCATTTTTTTCATAAACTCCCTGCGTGAATTGGCTATTTGATCGTTCATTAGTTTTTGGTCTAATAGATAAACTGAAATTCAGGCAAAAGTAAGGTGGCCCAAAACACGTCCTGCAAACCTTCTTTGTCCGGTGTGTCTCCCAAAGCACTCAGCATAATGTCTTTTTCCTTGTTCGAGGGTTTCCGGCCAAGCGATTTTAAATAAAAAGCGTCAACAATTTTTGGCCCATTGCTGCCATATTCCCGCAACCAGCTGCTGGCACCTTCTTCCAGTACCTGGTTAAAATAGGCACCATTGGTGAGTTCCAGCGATTGCAGCAAAGTAGCCTGATCATCTCTGGAGGTGGCTACATTTTCCCTGCTTGGCCGCCCAAGCGCTTTCAAGAAAGGATGCTGCCTGACCAGACTGGCACGGGCATAAGCCGATACATTGTCTTCGAATGTGAAAGCCAATAGCTGGTCCCATTGCACAGAGCCGTAGTTTCTGACATTGTCCCATCCCGAGTCATCAAACGCAATACTCAGCCATTCTTTGCCAGGGCTTACGTCGGTGCTTTTCCAACCCCCGCTCCCGGCTGATTGTATGGTGGTTTCGAGACTGTCTTTTTGACGAACCTTCATGGCAAATAGTATCCCGGCAGGGTTGGCAATTGGCCCTTCATTTGAGCCCTCAATGGCGATGATGTTTTCTCCGCTTTTCAGGAGCTTCGCTACGTCCAGCTTATTTACTTTTCTCCAGTCGGTACCTTCAGCCACCTTGCTCTCATTCAGGTAAAACGAATAAGAATGATCAACTGAAATCAGGGCCTGAGCGTTGATGACTTCCTGGTCAGTCAGTGTAAACTTGTGGCGGAAATATCTCGTGCCGGGTTCAGGCAGTACGTCCCTGTCAAATTTCCTTTCCCTGTGCCAAACCCTGTTCGAAGATAGCTGATCGCCGGAAGGGTTGTAAGCGGCTGCATAATAAACCGGGGCGATGACCTGGCTTACTGCGTCAGAAAATTGCTCGGCACTCATTCGCCTGACAATTGGACCGTTGAATACGTAGCGAGCTGATTTCACCTGTTCTAGCTTTTCATAGCTCACCGTGGGTAGCTGGTAGGCTTTAGATGTCATGATGGTGCGCATCAATTGCTTTAGGTCATACCCCGAATCAATAAAGTCCGCTGCCAGCCAGTCGAGCAAGTCAGCATCCCATGGGGTTTTGTCCATCTCATCCAGGGGTTCGATGAAACCCCGCCCCATCAGCCTCTGCCATATTCTGTTGGTAATGGTTCGGTAAAGCCTGCCATTCTCCGGCTTCACAATGACCTCCGAAAGTTTCAGTAGGCGCTCTTTTAGGCTGTCGGCCTCCACCGACCCCAATTCCGGATACAGGAAACTGACCTGGGCCATTTTTCCCGTGGGTATGTCACACCTGTTGAGTTCCATCACCGAATCAGCGAATATGGACGCAAAGCCATAAGCCTGGTCCAGCGTGAGGTTGCTTACAAAGCTATTGTGGCAAGAGGCACACTTCACATTCACCCCCAGCAGTGACTGGCCAATATTCTGGGCGGCCTGCATTTCGGTGCGCTGACTGGCGTTTACCACGCCCCGCCATTCTATACCTTTGATAAACCCTTCGGAGGCGGGGGTGGGGTTGATCAATTCCTTCACCATGGCATTGTAAGGCTTGTTTTCCAGCAGCGATTTGTACAGCCAGTCAGTAACCTGCTTTCTGCCACCAGTAATAAATCCGGTGCCCGAGTAATCATTCCTCAACAAATCGTTCCAAAAACTCAACCAGTGCTGTGTGTAGTTGCTATTATCTGCCAGCAGGCGGTCGACCAGTTGCGTACGTTTGTTCGTATCCTGATTGTCGACGAACTGAATGATGGCATCAGGTTCTGGCAGCAGCCCTACAATATCCAGATAAGCTCGTCGGATGAAGGTTTTGTCGTCTACCAACTGTGGCCAGGCGATGCCGTTTCTTTCAAAGTAGACATCCAACAGCTTGTCAACGGGGTGGACTTGTTCTGAGGAAGCAGGAAGCACCGGCTTTGACAAGGCGAGGGCCGCTTCTGGAAACACTTTCAGCGCCCGGTCCGACCAATGGGCTCCCTTTTCAATCCATAATTTGATCAGGGCAATTTCATTTTTTTGCAGCACCTTCCCCTTTTTGGGCATTACATCATCGTCGTTGGACGACAGCGTAATTCTTCTGTATAGCTCGCTGTCTTTAGGGCGGCCCGCCACAATCACTTTTCCGGATTTCCCACCCTGGAAAACGCCTCTTTTGTTTTCTAATACCAGCTCCCCTTTTTGCTTGTTTTCGCTGTGGCATTGGTAGCAGTTATGCGCAAAAATGGCCCTTACTTCCAAATTGAGATCGTCCAGCTCTGTTTCCGACAAGGAGTCCAGTTGATTCAATTGAGCCAATAATGCCACGCCTCTGCTATCATCATAAGGGTCTGAGTTTCCTGGCAGCGCACTCGACAGAAAATCTTCGCCGTGCGTAAGGCTCGCACCCAGGTGACCTGCAATCGTAAGCGTGATAACCGATAACACCAGCAGTGCTCTGTAGGCCATGTAATTGGACAGCTTTCCTGTTATTGTTTTCTGCAGGAGTAGGGCGGTGATGACAGATAGTATGGCTGTGGCGATGCCCAGATTCTGGTGTAGCTGCACCAGGTCGCCCGAGTAGTCATCGAAAGTGCGAAGGAACCACCCGAGGCCAGCGGCCAATACTGCTGAGAAGGTCCCCAGGTACACCATCCAGTTGATGCCCTCCCTCAGGCCAGGTCGTTTGCCGTTCAGGGTGAGTGCCTCCAGAAAAAGGGCTACAATCAATAATCCAATAGGAAAGTGCACTGCTACCGGGTGCAGGCGACCCAATAACTGAAATATCCAAGACCACGCATTTTCCTCCATGTTTGAAAATAGGAGGAATTTTTCACAAAAACATCCTTTAGGTTATGATTGGCAGAGATACTGAACGAGCGGATTAGGCGGGCCGAGGAGTATTAGAACCTAATCAGGCAGGTGGTGGAGTCGGCTACTTGATTAGAGGTAGATTTTTTTTCTGTCTGCGTGAATTTGTTTTGGACTTTTGAAATGACGGTTTCTTCCCAGTCGCCTTATAATGAGCGATTATCTCACTTATTCTTTTTCTCTCCTCAGTTGTCAACGGTGTTGGATCAACTATAAAGTCAACTCCTTCTGGTTCTTTAATATGTCCCATATTATTTATCTGTCAATGTGGATAATATTTTCTAATTAATCTAATTGCTTCCTGCGGGAAGATTACCATTTTTTGCCCACCGATATGAGTCGCTCCTAAAATTTTCTCATAGTGGGTGACCAATTTTGTTTTGGAAGTAAAAGAAATGAAACCCTGATAGCCCTTGTCCCAGGAGGTTTTACAAGTGAATGCAAATAGGTTGCCGGGAACGCCTTCGTATAGTTTACGTTTTCCTAAGTTGAAGGGAGCACTTTCAATGAGATGGAGATAATAATGGTCGCCGTAGTCGCTGATGCTTATGAGTCCCTGAATGATGCCAGGATTATTGCGAATCGTCAATTTGAAAACTTGTCTATCAGCAAGCTTGAATTCACTTGTCCACTTGAAAAGCCACCCATTTTTCTTGGTGGCATTTTTCAAGTCAGCCTTGGTTATGGGATGAACATCAGTCGGGAAACTATCTCCAGAAATAGTGTTAACAATGCTATTTGTTAGCTTGTCAATCTCAATGTCCAGATGATATTTCGTCTGTTTTTCCACGTGTTAAAGATACAAAAATCTACTTGCAATGCCTGTCTTTAAGTGGATCGGTTGCATCGCCGCTGAGGCATGCTAAGCAACGTTTTGTCCATTGCCAGCGATTGTGTGGAACGACTGTACTCCGTATCTTCCCACACCTTCAATGAAGCTGTTTTAGCCAGGTGATTCCGCTATTTTTTGAAGTCTCCCTTTCTCCTTATCACCATCCACATCACGCCCAACCCCGCTAGCGGAATCAGCGGATCGAGCAGGGAGCCATTGGAACCAAAGATTAAATTAGTCAGCGCAATTAATACCCCACCAATGGCCCAGGCAATGGTAGTGGGCACCGACCAGGTCATGAGCTGCAGCTTCACGTCGGCAATGCCCATCATGCGGTTCACCACCCAAAAAAAGCTGTCGTTGAAATAGCTGAAGAATAGCGAGCCCATGACGGCAGCCTGTGCTGCGAACAGCATATTAACATCGGCGATATTGATCAGGATAGGCGCTGTGATGGAAGCCGCCGTAATCATAGCCACGGTACCCGATCCTTGTATCAGCCTCACAGTGGTGGCCACAAAGAAGGGAATCATGATGGGAGAGAACGGGAGGTTGGCCATCAGTGCGGCCAGCTTGGCACCGGAACCACTTTCTCGCACTACGAAGCCAAGTGCTCCACCCGCACCAGTGACCATCAGGATAATGCCCGCCGACTTGAGACCTTCCTCCAGTCGTTCGGATGTCTCGTGCCGGTTGAGGTGGGGCACCAGGGTGTAAACGGCGATCAGCGTGCTAATGCACAAAGCAATGACAGGTGAACCAGCAAAAGCAACGACCTGCAAAACCCAAGATAGAGTGAGGCTGTCGGTGGCTGCGAGAGACGGGAACAGGTTGACCACGGCTTTGACAAAGATCAATCCGATGGGCACAAGAATGGGAAGCAGCGACTTGGTCAGGCTTGGAAGAGCCTTGGCCTCTTTTTCTTTTAAGTAGTCAGCATGGATGGCCTTCAGGTCTTCTTGTACTGCTGGGGCTACAAAGTCGGGGTATTTTCCCCCCAGCCACTGCGCATACCACACAATCGCCAGGGTGCATGGCAGGGCCAGCACAATGCCGAGCAGCATCATGGCGCCGATGTCGACACCAAAAAGTCCGGCAACGCCCAGAGGTCCCGGCGTGGGAGGCACCATGGTATGGGTCACGATAAGGCCGCCTGCGAGTGAGACTCCGAGGGTAAGGAGTGATCGGCTGCCTTTTCGTGCCAGCGCCTTGGCGATAGGGTAGAGAATGACAAAAGCGGAATCGACGAAGATGGGAATGCTCACCAGATAGCCGGTGAGAGCCAATGCCCATTCTTCCCTGCGGTGGCCCAGCCATTTGATAAAGGAATAAGCGATTTGTTCGGCAGCACCTGATACTTCCAGGATGCGCCCCATCATCACCCCCAGCCCGATTACGATGCCAATAGTGCCCAGTGTAGCTCCAAAACCTTTGGTAATAGCGTTGAGGGTTTCATTCACCGACAAGCCTCCTGTTATGCCTGCCACACAAGCGGCTGTAATCATAGCAATGAGTGGGTGCACTTTGGTGCGAAGCACCAGCAAAATCAAGACGAAGACGGCTACCGCCAGACCAATGATGGGAATGGAGAAGTCGCTCATCCCGCTGACGGTTTGCTGGAGGCAATGAACTGCGTGATGAAGGCATCGAACTGCCCGTCGACCGTGAAGCCAAGTGCCAGTCCTCTGGTATTGTCGATGGCGGCAGGCCAGCTACTTACAATGGCGTTGATGGCTGGGTCAGGTTTGAACTGCACCCTGGCTAGTGTGGCTTTTCCTGACATGCGCTCCAGGGAGTCGAGCATTTGTTGCACCGTTACACTGACACCCGGCAGGTTCACTGTACGCCAGCCACCGAAAGCTTCCGCTTTTAGCGTGGTGGCATGGATAAGATTTTGGATAACAGTTTCGGGGCTTGAGAGCCAAAGCGCCAGGTCGGTCGACACCGGGCAAATGGCGTCTTCTCCATTAATCGGCTCACGAATAATGCTACTGACAAAAGAAGAGGCTGCCAGGTTGGGTTTCCCCGGTCGCACACAAATGGTGGGCAACCGCAATACCCGGCCATCAACCAATCCTTTCCGGGAGTAGTCGTTAACCAGCAGCTCCCCAATGGCTTTCTGAGCACCGTAGGAAGAGCGGGGAGTAAGCGCTGTGGTATCCAACACGGTAGCGGGCAGGTCGCCACCGAACACAGCAATGGAGCTCGAAAAAATAAACCTGATGCCTGGTTTTTGATGACGACAGACTTCCAGCAACTGGCGGGTAATGTCCATATTGATTTTCCAGCCCAGGTCAAAGTCTTTTTCGGCATGGCTGCTAACAACTGCCGCCAGGTGAAAAACAATACCTGTTTCGGCGGAGACAAGTGATTTGGCAGCTCCCTCTTCAGAAAGATCAATTTGCAGGCACCGGACCCGGCTGTCATTTTCAGAGTGAGGAGGCATTACTATGTCCACCAGCAATAACTCATCAAAAACAAGGTGGCTGCTGAGTAGAGCATTTGCCAGACGCTGGCCAAGGAAACCCGCTCCTCCGGTAATGATTATTTGCATAGATTAAGGGCTTGATAAACGAGTCGATCGGTTCGACTTAAAAAGATAAATAATAAATTTATTACCCCACCACCTACGAAGCTTATTTGAGTGGTTGATGAGATGCTTGCGATGTACGAAAACGTGAATCAAAAACTAAATCAGTTGCCACCTGATTATCCCGAAGATCTGCTGCCAGCCATTCAAAAGGAGTTTTTGGAAAGTGAAAAAACCATTGTGGTGCTTGATGATGACCCGACTGGCACACAGACGTGCTACGACGTAACCGTGCTTACCTCGTGGGAGATAGCCCTGATAGCTGCTGAGCTCAGACTAAAACCGTCTATTCTCTATATCCTCACCAATTCCCGGAGCCTGTCCGAGCCAGAGGCTGTTGACCTTGCGCTGGAAATTGGGCGAAACCTCAAGGAGGCGGCAAAAGAAAGCCAACGACAAGTGGTGGTGGTGAGCAGGAGTGACTCCACCTTGAGGGGGCATTTTCCAGCAGAGGTAGACGCCGTGGCCGGTGTGCTCGGCCTTGCGGGGGCTGTCACCGTGCTGGTGCCGGCTTTTATAGAGGGGGAAAGGTACACGATGGACGATGTGCATTACATCGTTGAAAATGAGGAGCTGGTGCCTGTGTCTGATACGCCCTTTGCGAAAGATGCGTCGTTTGGCTACCAGCACGCCAACCTGAAGCTATGGGTGGAGGAAAAGACCAGGGGACGGATCAAAGCGTCGGATGTCAACTCAGTGTCCATCGAAGACTTGCGGGCAGGCGGCCCGAAATTAGTAGCAGAGAAACTGGAGGCTTGCGCTGATGGATCAGTATGCGTCATGAACGCCGCCAGCTACCGTGACCTGGAAGTAGGGGTGCTGGGGTTGGTAATGGCCGAAAAGTCAGGTAAGAAGTTTTTGTACCGTACATCCGCCACCTTTGTGCCCATCAGGGCGGGTATGGTATCAGGTAAGCTTTATGTCCCGCAAAAAGAGGACACTGCTTCTTCCCATGGGTCGCTTGTGGTGGTAGGCTCACATGTGCCCAAAACTACTGCCCAACTGGCCTGGCTACTTAGCAAAGGGCAACGCCAAACCCTGGAAGTAGATGTAAGCGCTCTCCTTCAATCACAAGATGTAAGAGGCAAGGCAAAAGCTACCAGTGCCCAGGTGGATGCCTGGCTCGCAGCTGGCGACGATGCGGTGATTCACACGAGCCGCACATTGGAAAAGGGCTCTGATGCCGAAAGCAGTCTCAAAATCAACTCCCTGGTGTCCGGCTTCCTTGTCGCCATTGTGCAAGGGATTTCTGTCCGTCCGAAGTTTATGGTTGCCAAAGGTGGCATTACTTCCAGCGACCTGGCGTCCAAAGGGCTTTCAGTTAAAAAGGCAACAGTATTGGGCCCGGTTATTCCAGGAGTGCCGGTGTGGAAGCTGCAAGGGGAAAGCAAGTTTCCCGGGCTGATTTACGTTGTGTTCCCCGGCAATGTGGGCGATGAGAAGGCACTGGCGCTCGTGTGTGAAAAGTTTGGCGGCGGGTAGCACTGTGTGTGAGAAGGAAAAAGCACTGGAGGGAATGCAATGGTGGAAATGCGAGTGTATTCACTATCCCATTTTTGCCCATTTCCTTCGGCTTTCCGGAGTTAGAAATGTCCATGAAACAATGCGACTGGTTTTATTTCCCTGGCCCATTGGAATTGTTTTAGTATCCAACGCACTCACCTCTTTAAGTGCCTGGTAGGTGCTTTTAAGGTTGGCCTGTTTTGAAATCAATGTTGAAAACCAAAAACAGGAAGTGCCAAACTGTTTGCTTTGAAGAATCATCTGCCGGACAAAACTCTCTTCGCCTCCATCGTACCACAATTCAGTATTTTGCCCCCCAAAGTTCAAAATGGGTTTGGTAATTTTCTTTTGCTTTAGATTTCTCAACTTTCGCATGGTTCCAGATTGGGCTTCAGCAAAAGAAGCATGAAAGGGTGGGTTGCAAATCGTCAGATCGAAGTGTTCATCCTTTTGGATGATGCCGACAAAAATGTTTTTGGCATTTGATTGTAACCTCAACTCAACCTTCCCTTTTAATTGGGGATTGGCTTCAATTATTTTGCTGGCAGATGTAATAGCCACAGGGTCGATATCGGCACCTACAAACGACCAGCCATACTCCGCATGCCCTATGATGGGGTAAACGCAATTGGCCCCCACACCGATATCCAGACATTTAATTTCGCTGCCGGTTGGAGGCTTTTCCTGTTTCGATGGTGGATGAGAGCTGGTCAATAAGTCTGCCATGTGATGGATGTAATCGGCTCTCCCTGGAATGGGTGGACACAAATAACCTTTTGGGATGTCCCAGTCCTTTATACTATAGTAGTGTTTTAAAAGCGCTTTGTTCAGTGCTTTGACTGCTTCTGGGTTGAAGAAGTCAATTGATTCGTCGCCGTAGTCATTCAACCTTACAAATGGGGCCAGGTGTGGCGTGCTCTGACTAAGCTGCTTGAAGTCATAGCGCTGCCGATGCTTGTTGCGTGGGTGTAATTTGGGTTTTTCTACCCTTTGGCCAACCTGATCCGCTGCATTGGAAAGTTTCTTTTTCTTATCTGGCATGGAGGTGTTCTCTTTCGGGATGGAGTTACTTTAGAAGTAGTCCCGTCCATAGCCAAAGTTACAAATTGTTGGCAGTAAGTGTACTTGACGACGAGCCGCCGGGTAGCAGGCAAAGGCCCTAGGCCTCTAACACCTTTTTATTCAGTGACCAAATGAAATGCTAGCTTCGTTCTTCTGCCAGTCGGCTTGCATAGGTTTTGAACCAGCGAGCGGAAAACAAAAGCGGCAAAGCGGCTAAGGCAATAAAAATACCGGATGAAAGAAAGACATTGGCTGGTTGCACAAAGAAGTCTTCAAACACATAGACGCCAAGAATGAGCGCCACGGAAAAGGGCAAAGAACAGGCCAAGGCGTTCATGCCAAAGTCGAGGTCAAATGTGCGGGGGCGAATCGGGTTTTCCTGTGCACTTTCCAATGTATTAACTGCCGACATGTGGGCAAATGGCCAGAAGCTGCAGGCACTCTGAGGAAACACCACGATCAGAATCATGGTAGGCACGTCGGTTACCGGCAGTAACACCAGCAGCAAGCCGCTGATGACAAAAGCGATGGCAGACCGGAAGAATAAAAATGAGAAAATAGCTTTTACTTGTTGCCAGGTAAACTTGATAGAGATGCCGATGAAAAGAAGTATAAGAGGTGTCATCATCAAGCTCATTTTGTCAACTGAGTCTCTCAGAAAGCCAGGCAGGGAGTCGAAATGTAGCCCAAAAGCCAGCATCACAATTGCAGCCAGCATCACCATATTTACAGGCTCTTCCAACATCGATTTGAAAAGACTTTTGAGTTTTTCAGAAGTGTTTCGGTTGCCAATCTCATTGCGGTCGAAATACCATTTCATGGCAATGCTGTATAAAATTATCAGCACAAACACTTTATTGCCCACGTCGGCCAGCGCAGCCAGTGCCAGTGGCTCCTCGCCGTGGTACTCCATAATGAATGGAAATAGTGAAAGGCCCGGTGCCAGTGAGGGAAGTAGCATGATGAGTGTGCGATACTGCTCTTCTTTTAAGTTAAACAGCGACGGCAGGGGGAGCTTGCTTACCAACAAATACATGAGCAGGTTGAAGCCAAGTGCCAGCACAGGAACAATGATCATTCCCCACGAAAACTCAATTTTCAGTAAAGCAATGAAAATGGTGGCAGGTAGCGCCAGGCTGAGTATGAGCGTCTTGATGCCATCCTTCCGCTCCCTGCCCTGGATTTTTTTCTGAAGAAAATACCCGATGGCAATAAGGAGAAGGAATGAAATGGTTTTAGTAATGGCTGAATTCATGAACTAAAACAGAAATACTTTGTGCTTATAAAAAACGAACGGTGGTCGATTGAAAAGGGGGTATTGTCGATGTGTGGGCGCTGCCCCGGGCCATCGCTGTGGGTACCTGGTTGAATGCGGGAAACTCAGCCCGGGCAGCTAACACATAGTCAGTTAACTGACAATCTCGTAAAGACTTTTAGTGAACAGTTTCACTTCGTCCATGGTGCCCATGCTTACCCTGGCATAAGGCTTCCCGTCGATCTCAAACCCTCTGATGCCCACGCCTCTGTCCATAAACTGGGTGAGGAACTCCTTGGTAGGTACCTGAATAGGGAATAGGATAAAGCTAGTGAACGAGGGAATTGGATTCATACCGGCCTTTTTTAGCTCAGCGAATACATATTCCCTGTTCTCCTTATTGTGCTTTCTGGTGAATTCCTGGAACTCAACGTCCTTCAGGCTCGCCATGCCACCTTCAAGTGAGGTCACGCTGATGCCCATTTCGGTGCGAACCATGCTCTTGATGGCTTTCACCCTCGCTTCATTGGCGGCCATATAGCCAAGTCTCAGGCCGGCCATGCCATGTATTTTGGAGAACGTACGGCAAATGATCACGTCGTAGCCTTCCTGAACAAGACTCACTGCGGTGTTGGCCTCAGGGTTATCAAGTAGCTCCATATAAGCCTCATCGATAAACACAGGCACCTTTGAAGAGACCTTTTTACAGAACGCCTTGATCTCGCTTACCGGCGTCATGGTGCCGGTTGGGTTGTTCGGATTGCAGATGTATACAAGCTTTGTTTCATCGTCAATCGCAGCTGCCATGGCGTCCAGGTCGTGCGAATAGTCTGCCTTTAATGGAATGTTCTTCCACGTACCACCAATCGATTGAGTGGTTCTGATCATTGACATGTAACTGGGGTCGGCAGAAACAATGTTGCCCCCGTCCAGGAACAATGAAAAAGCTACTTTCTCGAGGATATCGGTAGAGCCAGGCGACAAAAGGATGGACTCTTTAGATACCCCTTCCTTCTCAGCAAGGAAGTCGACCATCTTGGCTGAACTGTTGTAAACATAGCGGTTGCCCATTGAAGCACTTGCTGCAATAGCGGCAACAGCTTTCTTTGAAGGCCCCCATGGGTTCTCATTAGCAAGCAGCCTGGCTTTCATATCAGCTCTGTCAGCCATCATCACATGGTAATTTTCCATGAGGCTGTACTTGCCTTGATAAGGTTTCATGCCAAGCGCTGGGTTGCTGTTGGCAAATGCGGGAAATGCAGCGCTGGTTACCACGCCACCGGCAGCCAAAGCGCTATACTTCAGCCACGATCTACGATTAAGATTGGTTGTCTTTTCCATCCTCTTATTATTACAGGTTTGAATATTGGTTTAATTATCAAAAGAAGCCTGAGCATGCCTCTGGTAATCCTGAAATGTTCCTCTGATGGGAACTCAAAATAAAAGGGGTGTCGAATAATGTAGATGCTCAGATAAGCATAGGAAAGATAAACAAAAGCGCAGGTAATAGTCAAAAATATTATCGCCTCTTATGAAGTATTCCTTAATTTTTAGAAAGTTGATAATTTATAAGGGTAATAATTGCAAAACAGATAGCGCTTAAGACAGCTTGAAGACCTGTTGACGCTTTTCGCTCTCAGGGCCATTCAAATTAAATTCGTTCAGGGAGTTGAATAAAACTTCATTTTTAGCCGAAAAATGAATTTATTGAGGTGAAATTGGCGGGCCACCTACCGGGAGAAGCCGGACACTGGTGGTGGCCATTCGATTGTTTCACCCTAAAACTATCATAGATAATGAGCAGAAAAATAAGAATGGGCATGGTAGGTGGTGGTCGTGGTGCGTTTATTGGCGCTATTCACCGTCACGCAGCTGGCCTCGATGGACAGGTTGAATTAGTATGCGGAGCTTTCCATATTGATCCTGAAATATCTGTCGCTTCAGGTAAAGACTTTTACCTGCCTGAAGACCGTTGCTACAGAACTTACCATGAGATGTTCGAGAAGGAAGCTAAACTTCCGGCTGACAAGCGCATGGATTTTGTTACAATCGTTACGCCCAACTTTGTTCACTTTGAGCCTGCCAAGCTGGCACTTGAAAACGGTTACCATGTAGTTTGTGAGAAGCCGCTGTCGTTCAGCCTGGACGAAGCACTGCAATTAGAGGCTTTGGTGAAAAAGACCGGTCTCACATTTGCCGTTACACATACCTACACGGGCTATCCGATGGTGAAGCAAGCCCGTGAGATGATTAAGGAGGGTGTTTTCGGAAAGATCAGGAAAGTAGTGGTAGAATACCCACAGGGCTGGCTGTCAACTCCGCTGGAGCAGTCAGGTAACCAGCAAGCCAGCTGGAGAACAGACCCTAAGCGCTCGGGTAAGGCTGGGGCTGTGGGCGACATAGGTACCCATGCTGAGAACCTCGCAGAAAC
The DNA here is from genome assembly GCF_902498805.1 of Imperialibacter sp. EC-SDR9. GTDB lineage: Bacteria > Bacteroidota > Bacteroidia > Cytophagales > Cyclobacteriaceae > Imperialibacter. The sequence continues at coordinate 19,777 of NZ_LR701585.1, forward strand.
CATCACCGGACTTAAAATCACAGAGCTTTGCGCCGATGTAAGCCGCATGGTGTCGGGTCGTTTGCTAGACGACGACGCCAATGTATTGCTGCGTTTCGACAATGGGGCCAAAGGTGTTCTTCACTGTAGCCAAATTGCTGCTGGAGAAGAAAATGCTCTCAATATTCGTGTGTATGGTGAAAAAGGGGGCTTGGAGTGGCACCAGATGGAGCCTAACACCATGCTGGTAAAATGGCTCGACAAACCCACTCAAGTGTACCGGGTAGGTGGTGACCGTGCATATATGGGCGCTGTTGCCCAGGCGAACACACGTACACCGGCAGGCCACCCCGAAGGGTACCTGGAAGCGTTTGGTAATATCTATAAGAACTTTGCCAAAACTGTGCAGGCAAGAATCGATGGCAAAAAGCCAGATCCTATAAATCTTGATTTCCCGACCGTTGAAGATGGTGTTCGTGGCATGAAGTTTATCGATGCCGTGATTGAATCAGGCGACGCTGGCGCTAAGTGGGTGAAGCTGAACTAGGGGCTGGCGCTATATGTTATTAAGAGTAACTACGGTGTATTCGCTATGAATCATTATATTGGTAATACTGTTACGAATTGAAACCAATAACGAATGGACAAGAACACTGAAAACGCTATTGTTAATGCGCTTGGAGATATTCATGTTACTTTAGACTACATGAAAAATGACCTTTCTGGCATGAAAAATGACGTTTCTGATGTGAAGAAGAGTTTTAATGTTTTTGCAGGAAAGGTGATTGACAAGCTTGATGCTATTGATAGCAAGATTACTGATGTCAGGTGCTGAGGGAGGAGATTGAAAAGCATTCGTCGGATATTGAAACAATAAAGAAGCATTTGAATATTCATTGAGAATTCAAACGAAACACTATTTACTAACTGTTGATTTTTGTAACTTTATAGCAGAAAATGAACGGAAATACTTATCATATCTATTACTATCATGTGGCTCCTGAGCGATTTAGGCAGTAATAGACGATATTTATATAGCTATTAGAAAAAAGGCCTCAATCGCATGATTCAGGTCTTTTTTCGTTATTAGAGTAATTGCATTAACCCAACAAGTGAAAATTATACGTTTATGAGACAGATTTATGAGAATTACGACGATGAGGACTTCAAGGTCTGGCAATTGTTGTACGACCGTCAGATCGTTAATCTTCCTAATGCAGCGTCGAAGGCACACCTGAAAGGACTTGAGCAAACAAATTTTGTAGCCAGCAACATTCCACATTTTGAAGACACTAATGAGATCCTGCACAGGATTACTGGCTGGAAGCTGGCGGTGGTGCCGGGGCTTGTGCCAGACTATACCTTTTTTGAGCTGATGTCGAACAAGTATTTTCCAGCTACTACCTGGCTGCGGAAAATGAAAGAACTCGACTATCTGGAGGAACCCGACATGTTTCACGACGTATTTGCCCACGTACCCATGCTCACCAACCAGAACTTTGTCAACTTTCTGGAAGAGTTGAGCAAAATTGGGCTGAAATACTGCGGCAACGACTACGCCATAGAATTGCTTTCCCGGATCTACTGGTTTACGGTTGAATTTGGACTGATCAGAGAGAATGGCGAATTGAGGATTTATGGTGCAGGTATTTTAAGCTCAGCTGGAGAAACCAAATTTTCGCTAAGCGATAAACCTGCTCACTATGAATTCAATGTCAGGCAAATTATGGCAACGCCTTACTGGAAGGATAAATTTCAAGACAAGTACTTCATTATCAACTCCTATGAGCAGCTCTACAAAGCGATTCCTGAGATCAAACAGGTGATTGCTGAGGAGGTTGATAAGGCGCAGCACGTCCATTGATTTCACTTTAACCCCGGAACTTTAGGTAATTCACATAAATTTGCCGGGGTTTTCTATTGCCTGTCCAAAAAGCGGCAGAAACGAGAATAGCATTATCGATTGGAGAGAATGAAAGTAGCGATTATAAAATACAACGCAGGAAACGTGCAGTCGGTGACTTTTGCGCTCAATAGGTTGGGCATTGAACCAGTGCTGAGCAATGACCCTGAAGTGCTCAAAAGTGCTGACAAGGTCATCTTCCCCGGTGTGGGAGAGGCCAGTACAGCCATGGCTTCGGTGAAAGAAAACGGGTTGGATAAAATCATCCCCGGGCTCAAGCAGCCTTTTTTGGGTATCTGTCTGGGACTTCAGCTGATGTGCAGGCATTCCGAAGAGAATAACACGGCTTGCCTGGGTGTGTTTGACCTGGAGGTAAAGAAGTTTCCACCCAATGAAAAGGTGCCTCATATGGGGTGGAATAAGATTCACTCGCTCAAAGGCCCGCTAATGAACGGGCTCACCAATGATGCGTATCTGTACTTTGTGCATAGCTACTATGCTGAAATGGGAAGCAGCACCATTGCCCGGTCGGACTATATGGTACCTTTTAGTGCAGCACTGCAAAAGGGGAATTTTTACGCCGTGCAAGCTCACCCAGAAAAGAGTGGTGTGGATGGGGCAAGAATACTAAAGAACTTTATTGAACTGTAGGAATGGATATTATACCAGCAATCGACATCATTGATGGAAAGTGTGTGCGCCTGACCCAGGGCGACTATGACCAAAAGAAAATATACAATGAACGCCCGCTGGAAGTGGCTATGCAGTTCGAAGATGCGGGCCTGACCCGGCTTCATTTGGTGGATCTCGACGGAGCTAAAGCAGGGTCGGTAAAAAACTGGAAAGTACTGGAGGCGTTGGCCAGCAAGACCTCCATGGTGATCGACTTTGGCGGTGGGATTAAAAGTGCTGAGGACGTTGATATTGTTTTTGAATGCGGCGCAAAGCTGGCTACCGTTGGCAGTATGGCGGTGAAGAACGAGGAGATATTCTCCGACTGGCTGGAGCAGTACGGAGCTGACCGATTCTTTCTTGGGGCCGATGTGAAAGACGAAAAGATTGCCATAGGGGGCTGGTTAGAAACGACAGACATCTGGGTGTATGATTTCATGGAGAAGTATGTTCAAAAGGGCGTTACCAATATATTCTGCACCGATGTGAGCAAGGATGGTCTATTGGAAGGGCCGTCGGTTGACCTGTACAAAACCCTGGTGGAACAGTTTCCTGACATTTATTTTGTGGCCAGTGGTGGCGTAAGCTCTATGGAAGATCTTGAAAAGCTCAAAGAAATTGGCTGCAAAGGAGCGATTGTAGGGAAGGCGATTTATGAAGGAAGGGTCAATATTGCTGATTTAAGGTTTTTGATTTGAGATTTTGATTTGCTTGGCGGAAAGGCCGCAAAGATTATTTAAAAATTGAAATTATGGCGACGATCAAAAGGTTTGAGGATTTGGAAATTTGGAAAGAAGCCAGACGGTTTTCTTTTGAAGTCTACAAGCTAACCTGTGAGCCACCATTCGCTACTGACTTCAGGTTTCGTGATCAAATTAGGGCTGCGGCGGGCTCTGTGATGGATAATATTGCAGAAGGTTTCGAACGGTCGGGCCGGTTAGAGGTTGTGAACTTTCTGGATTTTGCTAAGGGCTCTGCCGGAGAAGTACGGTCACAGTTGCATCGGGCGTTCGATCAGACATATATAAACGAAGCTACTTATCAGGCGAAAATAGAAGAGTATGAAAAGCTTAGTGCCAGCATCGCTGGCTTTATTAGTTATTTAAACCGTTCCGAGATCGAAGGCCAGAAGTTCAAAGACCGCCGGTAATCTCAAATTAGCAATCTCAAATCAGCAATCTCTGTGTTAACAAAACGTATCATCCCTTGCCTCGATATCAAAGACGGTCGCACCGTTAAAGGCGTCAATTTTGTAGACCTGCGAGATGCCGGTGACCCGGTAGAGCTGGGTGCCCGCTATGCAGCCGAAATGGCCGATGAGCTGGTATTTCTTGATATTACGGCCACAGTAGAAAGGCGTAAAACCCTGGTGGAACTGGTTCGGCATGTGGCCAGGGAGATCAATATTCCATTTACCGTGGGCGGTGGCATCAGCTCTATCGCTGACGTTTCTGCACTGCTGAACGCCGGAGCAGACAAGGTGTCGATCAATTCCTCGGCTGTGAAGCGGCCCGGGCTGATTGACGAGTTGAGTCGGGAATTTGGCAATCAATGCATCGTGGTGGCGATAGATTCCCGGTTTGTCGACGGTGTGCATGTGGTACACACACATGGCGGCCGCACTCCTACGGCTTTGGAAACAATTAGCTGGGCAAAAGAAGCCGAGAATAGAGGCGCCGGCGAAATTTTGCTTACTTCTATGGATCATGATGGTACTAAAGCTGGCTTTGCCGATGAGCTTACAGCAAAGGTTTCGGAAACAGTGGGTGTGCCTGTCATTGCGTCTGGCGGTGGGGGGACACAGGAGCATTTCCTGGACGTATTTACCAAAGGAAAAGCCGATGCTGCATTGGCGGCCAGCATTTTCCACTTTCAGGAGGTGCCTATTAAGGAATTAAAGGAGTACCTTCGTGACCAGAATATACCCATGCGATTATAAAGTGAGAGGATAATGGAAGGATTGGATTTTAGTAAGGGTGACGGATTGATTCCGGCAATTATACAAGATGAAGCAACAAGCAAAGTACTGATGCTGGGCTTTATGAATGAGGAGGCGCTCTCCAAGACCAAGTCGGAAGGAAAAGTCACATTTTTTAGCAGGACAAAGAACAGACTGTGGACCAAGGGGGAAACGTCGGGCAACTTCTTTTTTGTAAAAGACATTATTGCCGATTGTGACAAAGATACCCTGCTCGTCAAGGTGAACCCTGTTGGCCCCGCCTGCCATACTGGTGCCGATACCTGCTTCAATGAGGTGAATGCAGACGGTATAGCTTTTCTTAATAGCCTCACATCCATCATTCAAGACAGGCACAATAACCCCTCTGATAAGTCATATACTTCGTCTCTTTTTGAGAAAGGAATTAATAAAGTAGCTCAAAAGGTGGGTGAGGAGGCTGTTGAAGTAGTGATTGAGGCCAAGGATGACAACGAGGAGCTTTTTCTTAATGAATCGGCAGACTTACTTTTTCACCTGATGATCCTGCTCGAAGCCAAGGGAAACAGGCTGGATGACGTGGTTGACATTCTGAAACAAAGGCATAACAAATAGGCCCTCCTGCTGGAAAATTAGCTTTGTAAGTGCGAAATTGGGCAAATGCCCAAAGAAATGAAATTGCAAAGCAACGCTGCACCAGCAGTCCTCATGGTGAGACCGGCCAACTTCGGTCCCAATCCCGAAACAGCCGGAAGTAATTCCTTCCAAAGCGGAGCTCAAATAGGAGAATTGGACAGGATTCGCTCCCAGGCCATTGCAGAGTTTGACGTTGCCGTGGATACTCTCAGAAACGCTGGCGTCGAAGTAATTGTGGCTCAGGATGAATTTTTGGAAGAGCGACGTGATGCGGTTTTCCCCAACAACTGGGTGTCTTTTCATGAGTCAGGCGACGTGTTTCTTTATCCCATGCAGTCCAAAGCCAGGAGAACCGAGAGAAGACCCGAAGTGATTGAAACTGTGAAATCCATGTTTGCCATCCACAAAATCACTGACCTCTCAGGAACTGAAGAAAGAGAGCTATACCTGGAGGGTACCGGGAGTTTGATCATCGACTACCCTCATCGGATTATGTACGCCTCCAGATCCATTAGAACTGACGAAGCCCTGGTGAGAGCCCATGCCGTCAGGCTTGGTTTCAGCGCTGTGGTTTTCGATGCCGTCGACAGAAGCGGTATGCCTATCTATCACACCAATGTGATGATGTGTCTCGGCACATCCTATTGCGTGGCTTGTCTTGAGAGCATTCCTGAGGGTGAGGAAAAGAAAGCATTTCTTGCAAGTCTGTCTGCAACGAACCACGAGATTGTTGACGTTTCTTTTGATCAAATGGAGCATTTTGCTGGCAATATGCTGGAAGTAACTACCGGGAGAAGTAAGCCTGCGCTTGTCATGTCCATCACCGCATTTGCCGCTCTCACACAATCGCAAAAGATTATTCTGGAAAATTATGCTAACTTAATTGCCATAGACATTCCAACCATCGAAAAATACGGAGGGGGAAGTGCCCGATGTATGATGGCAGGAATACATTTGCCAGCTGTGTAGACAACATTTTTTCAACCTTAATGACCTGGTAATGAACAAGTTTGATGTTTGCGTTATTGGAGCGGGGCCTTCTGGTTATGCCGCTGCCATGCGTGCCCTGGATTTTAAAAAGAAGGTAATTCTCATTGAAAGAAATCAGGTAGGTGGTGCAGGAGTGCACGATGGCGCTCTCTCCAGTAAAACCTGGTGGGAGATATCCAGAGACTATTATACGCTGCGAAAACATGGCAAGGCCTTTAATTTTAAGGTGCCTGATCTTGCATTTCAGAAAGTTAAAACAGAAGTACTGAAGGCCACCAGTGAAAGAAAAGATCTTCTGGAGTTTCACATGGCTTCGATGAATAGTAATGGGCAGGATTTACTGACATTCAGAAGAGGTGAGGCGAAGCTGCTGAGTAAACACAAAGTGCAGATTTCAGGTGAGAACGGCGTAGATGTTGTAGAAGCTGACAATATCATTTTGGCTACGGGAAGTCGGCCAAGAAAACTCCCCAACCTGCCGATAGACGAAAAAATTGTTGTCACCAGTGACGGCATTCATAACTGGACAGAGTGGCCAAAAAGTATGGTGATAGTAGGTGCGGGTGTTATTGGTTGCGAGTTTGCAACCATCTTTTCCAATTTTGGAAAAACGCAGGTTAACTTAATTGACAAGGGAGAAAGAATATTGCCGTTTGAGGACGGCGACGTGGTCGATGTGATTGAAAACAACCTTGAGGAAAAACACGTGTTGGTGCATCGCAATTCCAAACTCATTGATATGAAAATCGTAAACGGGGAGGTCGAGTATGAGCTAGAGTACGATGATGGCGAAAAAAAGAAGTATCAGGTGGAAAAGGCCCTGGTGTCCGTAGGTAGAGTGCCAAACTATGAAAGCCTTGGGCTGCAAGAAATCGGGGTTGAAATTGATGGCAGGGGTATAATTGACAACCTTACCCAGACTAGCGTTGATAATATCTATGCAGTGGGGGACATAACAGCGGATATTGCCCTGGTTAATGTTGGGGAATTGGAGGGCAGGTATGCCATCGAGAGAATCTACGGGAAGCCTTTGCATAAACTCATCTACGAAAACATCTCGACAATTATGTTTTTGGCACCCGAAGTTGCTGGAGTTGGATTCAACGAGATTCAGGCCAAACAAAAGGGAATCAACTACAAAGTCACCAGCTTACGTTATAGCAATATTTCACGAGCGACGGCTATGCGTAACACCCAGGGTTTCATCAAACTGATGGTAACAAACGACGATAAAATGAAAATCCTGGGCATGCGTGTGGTAGGAGAGCATGCCTCAAGTGCCATTCAGGCTGTGGCTCTCCTCATTTCTATGGACAAAGGAGTGGAGGAGCTCGCAGAACTTATCCACCCACACCCATCTATTATCGAAGGGATACAAGAATGCGCCAGAATGCTTCTGGGCAAGTCCATGCTCAAGCCCACTGTTTTGCTGGAGTCTATGGCCTGCAAAACCTGCGTCGAAGGAGTTTATGAAAACATTATCTATTAACCTTCTTCCATATCATCAAACGGCCTCTATTTCGAAAACAAAAGCTTTCCAATAGATGGTGATAGTTTAATAGTGGGTAGCTTGAATTTGTTTTCAAGTTCCGGAACATTCCCATTGTTTCCCTTCACGATCTTTATTTGCTCTTTCTTCAGGAAGAATGTTTCCAGGCCACCCTCTAAAAACTTAAGACCAAAAGCGATACAGCCCTTAACTACAAGGTCTAAGTACTGGATATGCACGATCACGGCGATTGCTTCACCCAGGAACACCTCTTCAGAAAGGAACATTATCACGGCCGCAGTAAATATGATAGTGGAAGCTTTTTTTCCAACCTGAGCCTTCACTAGCTGACCAATAGTGCTTTCAAGAAGCGAGTTTTTCTCAACTATTTCCTCATTCTGTTCTATGATTCGCTCGTTAGCTTTGTTCAGCTTAGACTGAAGCTTGTCACTAACCTTTGTAATAACCTTGCTCTGAATAAGTAGATCCTGATAGCTATCTATAAATTGGGCAAGATCCTTTCTTGAAATATTGTTCTGCTGCGCTTTGGTCTTAAACGCATGAAGCGCTTTGTCTTCTTCGTCGTATAGTCCCCACAAGTCATTCATACCTTTTAAAATTAGTTAGGAGATGGGTATTAGGTATACAGTGTAGTCAACAAAGTATGTAACCTGTCTTTGAAAGTTTCGAATAACAACTAGCTGCCTTTGTTATATATAACGGTTAGTGATTTGTGTGGTCAGGAAAACCACAGCAACTAAACCGTTAGGCTGCGATAGTAATAAAGTTGAAATTCATGTGAAGTATGTCTGAAAAGTCCTCACCTACTTCTCTCATTTCTTCATCCTCTTCCAGATAGTACCAGTTGATGGTAACACATCGCCCTGCTTCCTGCATTTTGTGGAGCTTTTTTAGCATATTAAAAATGCACTTGGAAGAACTCGTGTTAAAGTAATGAAAAGACAGATTTGCGGTGAGTCCCCCGCTTTCGTGGGTAACGTACTCGTCCAGCTCAACAATAAATTTTTGATAGAAACTATTTGAGTTGGCGGGATTTGAATTCCCCTTTAATTCTATCAGCCCCGTCGAAGGGTCGAAATAGACGAACGGCGTATAGTCCGTAGCTTGAATGTAAACTTTTTCCATAATCTCTCAGGTTTGTTACTGTTATAATCTCAACTAAAGTATATAAAAAGAAGGGTGGTTCTACATCTCATCCCTTACTCCTAATAATCTTTAATTAAGTTATTTCTTTTAGAAGCTTGATTGCCTTCGATTTCTGGCCAATACTTTCTTATGTAAGATATCTATTGTATGAGAAGTAAAATCCTGTTTAAATGGAAGTGTTTAATTAATAAAAGTAACTTAAATGACTGTTAATCAGTGTAATATATTTATTTCACTTAAGAGAGTTTTTTTCGAAGATGCTGGAAACTGATGTAATATTTATTGGCTTAAGGTTGATATAAACATCAGATAGTTGAAAAAACATACGGTTATAGGGGTGAGCAGAGTGAATGTTATTTTTTTGATAAAATTTCCATGTTAGTGAATGAAATGGAGAGGTGGATAATCTTTTGCGAGTGATTTCATTAACCTTTTTTTTATTAATGTACTTATAATCAATGATTTATGTCGATTACACCCACGTTTCTGCCTTGTTTTTTTTCGATGTTATTGTACAAGGTTTAATTCTGGCCAAGAAACGGCCCGGGTGATTTTAGAAAACTATCGGGGAACGGCTTCTGATGTGATGAGCCCGGGAGAGTGTGGGCTGCTAACCTCCAACTCTTCCCACAAACCTTCTTCAACAATTTTTGAATGCTCTCTCCGCATAAAAAATTTCTCGATAGTTGATTCGAAGGCCTTTAGGGTAAGTGCAATGCAAAGTTTTACAATCAAGCCGATGTATGGAATATCAACGTAGCTATTGATTGCCTCTTCGAGAAGCACTTCTTCAGCCACGAAAAGCACAACGGCGGCTGTAAGTATGATGGTAGAGGCTTTTTTACTGACTTTGGCTTTCACCAGTTGCTCTATAGTATTATGGAGCAACTTATTATTGTCACTGATGGTTGCGTTTTGTGCAGCGATTTGCTCGTTTGCCTTGTTAAGCTTCGACTGAAGCCTGTCGCTAACCCTTGTGATTACTTTGCTTTGTGTGATTAAATCGTCATAGTTATCGATGAACCTTACCAGACTCCTTTTAGAGATAGCATCGCTTTTCACCATCTCTTTGAATTCGTTGAGAGATTTTTCTTCGGTGTGAAAAAGACTTAATGCTTCAGTCATTGGGGGTGAGAGTCTGTTAGGTTGAAATATTATTGAGTTACCGTTAAGCAGCCAGTTCTATAAAGTTGAAATTTAGGTTCATTAATTCCGAGAAGTCCTTGCCTACTTCATACATGTCTTCATCGCTTGGGCTATAGTACCAGTTGATAGTTACCTGACGACCTTTTTTCTTTATTTTGTCAAGTTGTTTGAACATGTCGTATAGACATTTGGAAGAGCTGGTGTTGAAATACCGAAAGGCGACATTGGCAGTGAGATCTTTGGTTCCTCTTATTGCATATTCTTCGAGGTTAACAATCATTTTGTGGTAGAACTTCAACGAGTTGTGAGGTGTAGAATTCCCCTTCAATTCAATGAGGCCATTGCTGGGGTCAAAAGTAATGTGGGGTGTAAATTCTGTTGCTTGTATGTGTATTCTTTCCATAAAGGTGATATTAAGAAGTAGTTAAAATTTAGTACTCTCGAGCAATGTACTCTTAGCACATTACAAAGTAACGGCATCTTCGAGGATCAAATGAGGTAAGTGCCGGGGATTACTAGCGGATGTAAGATTAAGAGAACTCTTCAGCCGTTAACGAACAAAACAAAGACGGCCTGTTTCTTTAGGTATGTGCTTAACTAGTTGATATTTAATGATATAGTGACTAGAAAAGTCGCAGGAATGAGGGCGTAGGTAGTAGAAAAACTATGTAGGAATTTGAAACTTGAGAGAATCTTATTGCATTTTTTCCAGCAAAAAGAAGGAATTGATGGCAAATTCAACAAATACGAAGACGTTTAAATCCGAGGAACAACCAGCCGGATAGACAATGTCTCTCTGGCCGGTTGCTATTTTTTGGACAGTAGTTTAAACTTTCACTGAATCATAGACCTGCACCTTGCTCCACATATGTTGCGCTTTTTCAACGAAGGCCAGATGGACAGGGTGCTCCTGGTAGGCATCCTGATCTTTCTTGCTATCGAAAGCTAAAACGATAGAGAAGGTATAGGTATTGTCGATGACGGGTCTGTTGGTGTCGGCAGGCGTTCCGATAAACCTTTCCTTAATCACATCAATGCTGCCTGTGTATTCCTTCACGTGGGAAAGAAAAGTTTTCTTATTGGCTTCGCTGGGATCCTTGAGCCAGAAATAAACAACGTGATAGAAGTTAACAGATGAATCTTTCATAGTTTTTGTTTTTGCAAATGAATATGTACCTAAGCCGAGCAGGCCAAGCAGACCTGTTCCCTTTTTTAAAAATGAGCGACGTTGTGAATCCATTTTGGTTGTGAGTAAAGTGAGGGGCTAAAGATAGAAGGTTGAAATTATTTTTTCCTCGTTTTGAGGCGAATCCTTTTCTGAAATGCCCGGATGAAGCCTTCTTCAGGTGTTGCCTACACCTTATTATATAGTATCAATATTTAGCCATTCTTTGATGTAAAAGGAAGAGGAGAAAAAAACTTGAACAATTTTGTCTTTTTGGGTTTTAATTGATGTTAGTGGAACCTAAATTTGGCCTTGTAAAATGAAGTACCTGAGACACTCCCATATATTCGATCATCTGCACGTGAACCACGATCATGTGTCTCGTCATTCCCATTAAGGAAGAGCATTTTACTTCAACATTGGCCCGTATTCATTTTACTTACTCATTTCTCTAATTAAGCTTTTCATGCTACGTATTGCAGTTCAAAAATCAGGTCGCTTAAGCGAAGATTCGTTCCGTTTGATCAAAGAGTGTGGAATACACTTTAATAATGGTGTAGGTAAGCTTAAGGCCTCTTCCCATAATTTCCCGATGGAGTTTCTGCTGCTCAGAGATGATGATATTCCAGGCTATGTAGCCGACGGCGTAGCAGACATCGGTATTGTTGGGCTGAATGTGGTAGAAGAAAAGGAAAAAGACCTTGATATAGTAGTAAAGCTCGGTTTTTCCAAGTGCAGACTTTCTTTGGCTATTCCCAGAAATGAGGAATATGGAGGCATAAAAATGCTGGAAGGCAAAAGTATTGCCACTTCCTACCCAAAGATTTTGGGGAGCTATTTGAAGAAAAACGGTATCAGTTCAGACATTCACGAAATTAGCGGTTCGGTGGAAATTGCGCCAAGCATTGGGCTGGCCGATGCTGTGTGTGATATTGTAAGCTCCGGTAGCACACTCTTAAGTAACGGACTGAAAGAAGTAGAGACCATCTTCACATCCGAGGCAGTGCTTGTCGGCCACAAAGGACTCGGTGCTGAAAAGAAAAAGCTCCTTGATCAGCTCCTTTTCAGGATTCGATCAGTGCAGAATGGATCTAATAATAAGTACATTTTGCTCAATGCTCCCAATCATAAAATTGAGGAAATCGCAAACCTTCTGCCTGGGATGAGGAGCCCAACGGTACTGCCCCTGGCTACGGAAGGGTGGAGTTCTATTCATTCTGTGATCAATGAAGACAGGTTTTGGGAAATAATTGAGAAATTGAAAGAAGCAGGAGCTGAAGGCATTCTTGTGGTGCCGATAGAAAAAATGATATTGTAGACAAATCGAGGACCATGCAACTAATATACGAACCACCCCGGAAGCAATGGCTTGAGCTGACAAGCAGGCCAGCTCAGGATCCGGCAAGGCTGGAGAAGGTGGTGAAGCCCATATTGGAAAAGGTGAAGCGCAACGGCGACATGGCCTTGAGAAAGTTTGCACTTGAGTATGATCATGTTGAACTGGACGACCTCTTTGTAACAGAGGAGGAGCTATTGGCCTCGGCTGATCAGGTAGGGGATGAACTGAAGGCAGCCATTCATGTTGCCAGGGAAAATATTGAGAAATTCCATCTGGCGCAAAAGGAATCTCCCATAACAGTGGAGACTATGCCGGGTGTGGTATGTCGGCGCAAGAGCATACCCGTAAACAGGGTTGGACTGTATGTGCCCGGAGGCACAGCACCCCTCTTTTCTACTGCCCTGATGCTTGGTATTCCGGCAAAAATTGCTGGCTGTAAAGAGATCATTATTGCTTCGCCCACTGACAGCATGGGGCAGGTGAATGCCACAGTGTTGTACGTGGCTCACTTACTAGGTATAAAGAAGATACTGAAGATTGGCGGAGCTCAGGCCATTGCCGCTATGGCGTTCGGCACGGAGTCGGTGCCGAAGGTTGATAAAATATTTGGGCCCGGCAACCAGTACGTGACGGCGGCTAAGCAAATGGTGAGCCGTGACACGGTGGCAATCGACATGCCAGCTGGCCCTTCGGAGGTGTTGGTGTTTGCCGACAAGCATGCAGATCCGTCGTTTGTGGCGGCCGATTTGCTGTCGCAGGCTGAGCATGGTGCCGACAGTCAGGTGATACTGGTCACATCCAGCAAGCGCATGGTGGACAGCGTGGCACAGGAGGTGGAACGTCAGCTGGCTACTTTGCCCCGGAAGGCAATGGCAGCAAAAGCTTTGGAGAATAGCAGAACCATCTATTTTGAAGACAAAGCTACTGCCATGGACTATATTAATATGTATGGCCCTGAGCACCTGATTCTTGCGTTGAAAGATGCAGACAAGTATGCTGAAATGGTTGAGAATGCCGGATCAGTATTCATAGGCAACTATACACCTGAGTCGGCAGGAGACTATGCGTCGGGCACAAATCACACGCTGCCCACCAATGGTTGGGCCAGGGCGATGGCGGGTGTTTCTGTTGATAGCTTTGTGAAAAAGGTCACATTCCAGAAAATTACTCCAGAAGGATTGCAGCAGCTTGGCCCCAGCATTGAAGCGATGGCCTCAGCTGAAAAGCTCGATGCGCACAAAATGGCGGTAACACTTCGATTGCAGAAAATTAAAGAAGGTACCAATGAGCTTTGATCCGAACTCGCTACTTCGTAAGCACCTGGTTAACCTGAAGTCCTATTCTTCCGCCAGGGATGAATACACTGGTAAAGAGGGCGTTTTTTTGGATGCCAACGAAAATCCCTACGGTTCTGCTGGGGTAAAGGAAGCTTACAACCGCTATCCTGACCCCTACCAACAGGAGGTGAAACAAGCGGTTGCCAAAATTAAGAATATTGGTGCCGAGTCTATTTTCCTTGGCAACGGCAGCGACGAGCCTATCGACTTGCTTATAAGGGCGTTTTGCGATCCGGGGAAGGACAAGGTGATCACAGTGCCCCCCACTTATGGCATGTACGAGGTGAGCGCCGGCATCAATGACGTGGCAATTGTGAAAGTGCCATTGAATGAGAATTTCCAGCTCGATGTAAAAGGAGTCATAAGCGCCACTGGTTCGGACACGAAAATCCTGTTCCTCTGCAGCCCCAACAACCCTACAGGCAATCTGATCCGAAAGGAAGACCTTTTCACTTTGCTTCACGAATTTCCAAACCTTGTCGTGATAGACGAGGCATATATTGATTTCGCTCCTGACGCCGGTTTTTTGCCCCACCTGCATCGTTTTCCTAACCTGGTGGTGCTGCAAACCTTGAGCAAAGCCTGGGGGCTGGCGGGTGTGCGACTGGGCATGGCTTTTGCCAGTCCGGAAATTATCACCATCCTGAACAGGATCAAGCCACCTTATAATATAGCTGCACCAACACAAAGTATCGTAAGAAAGGCTTTGGGCAATGTGCTGGCCAAGGAAAAAATGGTAGCCGATATTCTGGAACAAAAGAATTGGCTGGAAGATCAGCTCGCAGCCTTACCAATTGTGCAGCATATCTACCCCAGCGACGCTAACTTTATGCTCGTCAGGGTGCCGAAACCAAAGGAAACCTACCAGTTTCTTATCGATCAAAAGGTGATTGTGAGAGACCGAAGCAATGTGATGCACTGCCACGGCTGTCTGCGCATAACGGTAGGAACGAGAACAGAAAACGAAGCTTTACTAAAAGCCATGGCTTTGGTAAAGGAGGACTCATTTGTCAATTAATTTGAAAAAATGAAGAAGGTATTGTTCATAGACAGAGACGGAACGATTATCGTGGAGCCACCTGAAGACTTTCAGGTAGACTCTCTGGAGAAGTTGAAGTTTATTCCGGGTGCTATTTCCAACCTTAGGAAGATAGCGGAAGAACTCGACTACGAGCTTGTGATGGTGACCAATCAAGATGGATTAGGCACAGATAGCTTTCCTGAAGATACTTTTTGGCCAGCACAGAACAAGATGTTGGAAACGCTGGAAGGCGAAGGGGTCAATTTCGCTGCTATCCACATCGATAAAACCTTCGAAAAGGACAATGCCCCAACCAGAAAGCCCCGCACAGGACTTCTTACACAATACCTGACCGAAGATTACGACCTGCCCAATTCCTATGTGATAGGAGACCGTAAAACCGACGTGGAACTAGCGAAGAACCTCGGTGCAAAAGCTATTTTTATAGGAGAGTCAAACCCAGATGCAGCTTTAAGTACTTCGGATTGGGATGAAATTTATCGTTTCCTCAAGCTGCCGCCAAGGATAGTGGAAGTAAAACGAACCACGAAAGAGACCGATATATTGATAAAACTCAACCTCGATGGCACGGGCCAAACGAAGATGAATACCGGCCTGGGGTTCTATGATCACATGCTCGATCAGCTGGGCCGTCACTCTGGTTGTGATTTGGAAGTAACTGTGAAAGGCGACCTACATATCGACGAGCACCACACGATTGAAGACACAGCGCTGGCTTTAGGGGAAGCTTTCCGCAAGGCTATTGGCGACAAAAAAGGCATTAGCCGCTATGGCTTTATGCTGCCTATGGACGACTGCCTGGCGCAGGCGGCTATCGACTTTGGTGGAAGGCCCTGGCTGGTGTGGGAGGCTGAATACAAGCGTGAAATGGTGGGCGACATGCCAACGGAAATGTTTTATCACTTCTTTAAGTCGTTTTCTGATACTTCGCTGAGTAATATCAACATCAAGGCGGAAGGCGGTAACGAGCACCACAAGATAGAGGCAACCTTTAAGGCGCTAGCGAGGGCCATCAAGATGGCTATCGGCAGAGACGCCAATGCACTGAATCAGCTGCCTAGCACGAAGGGAGTGCTTTAGAAAGCGCTGGTGATCGGTAGTGAATTTGGGCCTCTTCCATGCCTCATTTACCGCCTCTATCTTGAGTATGGCTGTGGCGTTGTTGAGCTGGCCGAAAAAGAAAGGCTGCACCGCCCGGCGCTTTGTCCGGGAAATGCAGCCACCGTACTAACTTGTTGTCCCTACTTACGCTAATACAGGTTCCTTTTCTCTTTTCAGCACTTTGTCTAGCACCATGTCTTTATCGAGTTTTTTGGTACAGAAGAACCAGTCTTTACAATCAAGCCCCTCGATATTGCCATCCATTCTGTCTTTAGCTACGCCACAGGAGCCTGCGGGCGAAATGATCACATCGTCGCCTGGCTTCCAGTCGGCTGGTGTAGCCACAGCAAACTCATCGGCTGTTTGCAGTGCAACGATCACACGGTAAAGCTCGTCGAAGTTGCGGCCAAGGCTGAGTGGATAGTAGATGATAGCCCTAATCATGCCCTTGGGGTCGATAAAGAACACCGCCCGAACTGCCTGCGTACTGCTTTCATTGGGCATAATCATGCCGTATTTCTTGGCTACGTTCATCGTGATGTCCTCAATGAGCGGGAATTTGACATCCACATTCTTCATTCCCTTGAATTCGATTTTGTCTTTGATCGTGCGCAGCCAGGCAATATGACTGTATAATCCATCAATCGACAATCCAACCAACTGTGTATTTGCTTTAGCAAACTTCTCTTCCAGCGTTGCAAAGGTCATGAACTCTGATGTACATACTGGTGTAAAGTCGGCCGGATGGCTGAAAAGGATGACCCACTTGCCGTGGTAATCAACGGGAAAGTTGATATCACCCTGGGTAGTTTTTGCTTTGAACTCTGGTGCTTTATCGCCAATGCGTGGCATAGCCACCACTTCTTCATTCATTGTAGTTTCCATATCTATTGTTGTTTTTATTGATAGGTGAAGCTAGTGATTCACCAAGTGGGGCGCAGTGATTTAAGTCACACTGGCACTTTGATTTTCGACACTCTAAAGAGGATATTTGATGCAGTGGGCAAAGTGGTGACGGATGGCTGGTGAAAGATACAGTACTCTGTTTTCAGCGGAGTAATTTGTCGATCTCGGTAGCTATGATGCCATATTCCAATTGCGCATCGGTCAGTGGCTTTCCTTTACTCATTCCGGGTCTGGTGTGCCCGGTGGCCGTTAGCCAGGCATCTTTCATTATTAACTGACGGTTCTCAATTAGTTGCAGGATTTTTTCACCGTTGTTGGTGGTGGAAACGGCTTCCCCGATGCTGTCAGCTTTGGACATGGCGTTGAGCCCAAGGTAAGCCAGGATCGCACGTGCCATGATCCAGTGGCCAGCTTTGTCAGGATGCACACCGTCTGTAGCGTATTTGAAATCAGAATCTGTCATGCGCCTGTCCTCCAGATGCTTTTTCATAGGCCCATGCACATCAGCCACGTTCCAACCCTTTGTGTATCTATTACTAATCAGCCAGTCGGAATAAATATCGAGCACATTGGCATAAGCAGCACCCTTTCGCTCATCGAACACTGGTGGTGTGAGGTGAACGATGGCAACGCCAGATTTTGATACTTCTTCATGCAGCCAGTTGATTCCTTCTTTATAAGCCTGGAAGCGAGCGTCATCGAAGGGTAGGTAGATGCCATCGTTCATGCCGTAGGAGGCAAATACCAGATCGGGTTGGGTTTGCTCAAGAACACGAGCCAGCCTCTCCCGGAGGTCTGGTCGGGGAAATTTACCGTCTGCATGGTTGGGTTCAGAGAGGCCTGACACGGTTTCGCTGGGTAGTCCCACGTTGATCACTTCGAACTTCTTGTTGGGGTAGGTCATGGCGAGGCATGCTTCTATGTAGGACACATACTGCCCGGTATAGGTAATGCTGTTGCCCAGAAAGACAATGCGTTGAACAGAATCGGGGACAGCGTAGGAGCCCTGACCATCGGCCTTCAATTGGAGGGAAGCAACAAAAAGAAAGCAGGCGATAAGTCGGCTCATATTGACGAAGATAGGAAATATCGAAATACGACTTACTCGCTTTTTTTGTAGTTTCGGACTTGCCCTATTTCCCGCAGGTGAGTATGGCAGGCTTACCAAGCTAATTTCCGACCATGAGAAAACTATTTCCTACAATCCTTGCCATTTGTGCCTTTTTCAGTGCATTGGCGCAGGAAGGGTTAACAGACCAAACAAAAGCCTTTGTAACCCACGAGAGAGGCACCTACATGCTGCAAAACCTCACCCTGGTGGATGGCACCGGTAGTGCCGCAAAGGCCAATCAGGATATCCTAATAGTGGGCGACAAAATTGAAAAAGTAGGCGTTGACCTGCCCGTGCCAAAAGGGGCGACGGCCATCGATATGGAGGGCAAAAGTGCCATGCCTGGAATGGTCATGCTGCATGAGCACCTGTTTTACCCGAAAACAACGCCAGATGCCAATTATGGGGTGGACCAAATGAGCTACTCTTTCCCAAGGCTTTACCTTGCCGGTGGTGTTACCAGCATGAGAACGGCCGGAAGCATCATGCCGCAGGCCGACCTCAATATCAAGAAGGCCATTGGGCGTGGAGAAGTACCAGGCCCGAAAATGGATGTGACCAGTCCACACATTGACAGAGCAGGAGTGGGGATATTTGAACTCGGTGCCATCGAGTCTCCGGAAGGTGCAGCCAGGGCGGTTAACTATTATGCCGACATGGGGATCACCTCCATTAAGGTATACAATTTCATAACCCGGGAAGACCTTAAAGCGATTGTTAGAGCGGCTCATGCAAGAAATATGAAAGTCACTGGTCATATCTGTTCCATTACCTACAGGGAAGCCGCTGATATTGGGATCGATAACCTTGAGCATGGATTTTTCTCCTGCAGCGACTTTGTGAAAGGCAAGCAAGTTGATATTTGCGATCCTTTTGAAATGCGCAAGGCCTTATTGACTATTCCGGCTGATTCAAAGGAAGTGACCGATCTGATAACGCACCTGGTTAACAAGAAAGTAGCTTTGACTTCGACCATCAATGTGTTTGAGCCCTACACAGGCCGGGAAGTAGTGCCGGGAGGAGGCATCGACGCTTTGTTTCCTAACGCTAAAGAAAAGGTGTACAAACGCTGGGCTAGCAAGCAGGGCAGGGACTCGCTCGATTACCTGGCGTTCAACAAGGCCAAGGTGTGGGAGAAGGCTTTTTACGATGCAGGTGGCTTATTAGTAGCAGGCACCGACCCTACTTACGACGGGAGAATTGTGGCTGGTTACGCCAACATGAGGCTACTTGAGCTATTTGTGGAAATGGGCTTTTCTATCCCAGAAGCCATTAAAATATGTACGCTTCATGGCGCCGCTTACCTGGAGCAGGCAGCTTCTATTGGTACATTAGAAGCAGGAAAGATTGCCGACCTGTTGATTATGGACAACGACATCAGCAAGGATATTTCTGCCATCAGATCGCTCAATACTGTTTTCAAAAATGGCATCGGCTATGACTCCAAAAAGCTGTTCCAGGCGGCGGAGGGGTATGTGGGGATCAGGTGAGAGCTCTTTCTGAACTGTCGTGCGCAAAGTGCACCCGACAAGTCTTCTTCTAAACTCCTAAATAACCAATTTGTACTCCCTGCTTGTTCTACTGCCTTTCTGTGCTAGTCTCGTTTATGGTCTCGAATATCAATGGCACTCGAGATTTCCGCCATTACACGATTCACTATTTTATCACATCGGCTAAGATGAAAATCATAGACGTCTGACGATTTGTAGTGACCGCTTAAAACATCCCTCAGCATTTCCTTGGCTCGGTTGAGCCTGACCTTCACATTGGATTCTGTCAAGTCCAGGGCGTCCATAGTCTCGTTGGTGCTCATATCTTCTAGTTCTCTCATCACAAAAACCAATCGATATTTTTCCGGGAGTTTGGCAATCGATTCTTCCAGTACAGCTTTCAATTCACTGTTCATAAGACTGCTTAAAGGTGTTTCGTAATTGTAGTTACTATCCAGCTTCTCCAGTGAAACCTGACTACGTTTTGATTGCCGCTTTTTATGCAACAGGCTTTCGTTGATCAAAATTTTCGTCAACCATGTGGCGAAAGTGGATTTGCCTTTGAATCCCGCCAGATTAAGGTATGCATTGAGGTAGGCGGTTTGCATAATATCCTCCACTTCGTCTTCATCGTGCACAATGGATCGACTGATGCGATACAGTCGTTGATTGTATTTTCGGATTAAAGCTTCGTACAAGTAGTCTTCACCATCGAGAATGCGATGGATAATTTCTTCATCAGTAAACATGTCGGGTGTTTTTGCCTCACATAATCAAACACCAGTATAGAGTATAAAGATCGGGAAACGTTACAAAGTTTTTTTTAGAAAAAATAGTTGTAACCCTTCACACCTAAAATGCTCTAATCAGGCAAACATCAAAAAAGACAATGTTATGGATATCATCATTAAGAAACTGTCAGACATTCGAACCTATTTGAAATTCACTTATGGTATAGTACCTATAGTAGCCGGTGCAGACAAGTTCACTAATCTTTTAGCAAGCTGGAACGAGTATTTGAATCCGATATTGGCAGGGATGCTGCCATTTAGTGAGAGCACCTTTATGATTTTGGTTGGGATAGTTGAAATAGCAGCGGGAATTCTCGTTTTTGTTAGCCCCAAAAAAGGAGCCTATATCGTTTGTGCGTGGCTCGTGTTAATTGCAATAAGCCTACTGGCAAGTGCGGCATACCTCGACGTGGCTGTTAGGGATTTGGTCATGGCGGTAGGGGCTTTCACTTTTGCCCAGCTTTCCAATCTTCCTCTCTCTGCAAACAAAGGGAATTCATGAAGGCCTAATTAGGTGGAGTCTACGAGCGATGGAAAGAATTGAGTTGCTGGAGATAAAGCATTTGTCTCCTTGTCTGAACGATGAAAAGCGGCTGGGAGATGATGAAAAGGTAGTCATTATCGCCCGACACTTTAAATCAATAATGGAAACACTGGGACTTGATGTCAACGATGACAGCCTGAAAGCCACTCCGGTTCGGGTAGCGAAAATGTATGTCAAGGAGGTATTTAGTGGGCTTAACCCCATTAACAAGCCATCTATTAGTTTGTTTGAGAATACGTACGGCTACAATGAAATGCTTGTAGAGAAGGACATTACGCTGTATTCTTATTGTGAGCACCACTTTGTCCCCATTATTGGGAAGGTTCATGTCGCTTATATCCCAGCTGCCAAAGTGATTGGATTATCCAAAATCAACCGGCTTACGCAGTATTACTCCAGACGGCCGCAGGTGCAGGAGCGATTGACCAGAGAGATTAGCGAGGGCTTGAGGGAGGCTTTGCAGACGCAAGACGTGGCAGTTTGCATTGAGGCCGCCCATTTGTGTGTTGCCTCGAGGGGAGTAGAAGACACCAAGAGTAGCACTAGGACTGTCATGTATTCCGGGAGGTTTCAGGAGGCGGGTATGAAGCTAGAATTCCTCTCTGCCTTAAGATAGAGAGGTCGATAAAGTTTGTAACCCTTTTGCCATACCATGCTCTAATAGAGTGTTAACTAAAACATTAAAACAATATGAAAAAGGTTCAAAATTGGTGCATTGCCCTGGCATGCATATTTATCAGCACAGGACAGGTGGGCGCACAAAATCCGAAGCTGTCAGACCCTGAGGTAGCGCATACCGCAGTTACCGCTAATCAGATAGATATCGGATATGCCGAAATTGCAAAGGAAAAGTCCAAAGACAAGGATGTTCTAAAGTTTGCAGAGACAATGGCGAATGATCATAGGGCTGTGATAGAGCAAGCCGTTGCTTTGGCCACCAAACTAGGAGTAACGCCGATGGACAACGCTGTGAGTAAGCAGCTATTGTCGGATGCCGAGAGTACCAAGAAAGAGCTCCGGTCAAAATCCGGCAAGGATTTTAACAAGGCTTATATCAATAATGAAGTGGCGTATCACAAGGCGGTGATTGCGGCAGTTGAGGGACTCTTAATACCTGAAACAGAAAACACGGAATTGAAGAAGCTTTTGGAAAATGTGGTGCCTGCGCTGAAAACCCACCTGGCACATGCAGAAATGGTTCAAAAAATGGTTGCTGGTAAATGATCCAATGTGAAATGAAAAGCACGATGATTCTTTTGTTGACTCTCGCTGTCCTGAATAGTTGTTCGGATGAAAAGAAGGAGCCGCCACCAACTGCGGTAGGTCATGAAAGTATCGGCGAAAGCATTGATCCTACCCAGACAGATTCAGCCTTGAGGAATACCGACACTTATCATACCGTCGTTATACGGCAAATGGAATTTTCACCAGCAGAGTTGAAGGTAAACAAAGGAGATACAATAGCATGGATCAATCAGGACATTACGGAGCACGACATTACCGAGCTAAACGAAGAGAAGTGGTCGTCTTCAAAGCTGCCTGCAGGTGCGAGCTGGAGTATGGTGGTGAGTGAAGGTGCTGACTATTATTGCTCTATTCACGTGGTTATGAAGGGTAAGCTTATCATTGAATAGAATATGCTGGTTATTGTATTTAAGAAAAGCGGCTGCACGATGCACCCGCTTTTTTGTTGTGTGGCAGGATAGATGCGGTTCTTCGAATCAATTTGGTTACCTGCTTCGTGGTGATTTTTCAGTTAAAGCTGCTTGATAAACACATTTCTGTAAAAAATCTCGGCACCTTCTGCCTGCAATAGGATTTTTCCTTTGGTGAGCGGCTCCCAGCTATTTTTTTCAGCATCCCAATATTTCATATCAATGGCCTCATTGACCACTTTCCCATTAATGGTGAAAGTGGCATGGTCGCCATTTACCTCAACTTCTACCTTGTTCCAGCCCGACACTTCCCATGAAAAGGACCTGGAGAAGCGATGGTATTTGTTTTCAATTTCGCCCTTTGTCTTGAGTTCGCCGTTGGTGGCATAGTGCTCAGAGGCATCCACCCTGGCTGAGGCTCTCGCCCCAATGATCCATAAATCCCCAAGGTCTCCTTCTTGTATCTGACATTCTACGCCATAAGGCCAAAAGTCAGTTTCGTCAAAAATATGAAACAGAACACCAGCGTCTTTTACATTACCAGTCCTGGGCTCAAACTTTTTCTCGCCCCATTTGAAGTCAAACGTTAGAATATAGCTGCTGTATTCTTCTTTGGTTACTAACCCGGCAAATGACTGACGTGAACCATCCTTTTGGCTGGGGTAAGCGTGGATCGTTCCATTTTCAGCACGGAATATCTCCAGACTGTCGGGGCCATTTCCGTCACTCACAGTATACCAGCCTTCTAAATCAACACCATTGAACAGCGCCTTAAACCCTTCCGGAGCTATGGTTTCTGAATTGGGTATGCTTTCTTTGGCTGTCTCGTCTGCTACAGGCGGGTTGCACATGGTAGCAACAAACAAAAGGCATAGTAATAGTAGCGATAGTGATTGACCGTGTTTCATACGGGAAGATAGGACTTTTTGTAGTTACCTCGTAATCTCAACAGTGCATGGAATTGATTCCCTGGCTTCGAGCAGGCTGGTGCACCGTGATCCGGTGAGACAATCACTTGAAATGACCAGTTGCAATGCGTATATTAAATCGTAGAACATCCAAAACAAAGCCATGGCTGCCACACCCTCACCTTTAGGTATCATCCCGGTTCTTCCCTCGCTCGACATACAACGTGACATAGAGTGGTATGACAAGTACGCCGGGTTTAGTTACTGTTTTGGTGATAAAGGATACGCCGGGTTGAGAAGAGAAAACCTGGAGTTCCATTTGCAGTTCCATCATGGCAATGAGGACGATCCTATTACCGGCGGCTCTGTTATGAAGATTTTTGTTGCCGATATCAGGCCCTATTTCGAGGAGTTTGAGAAGCGGGGAATCATCACGAAAGAGAAATTGCGAATGAACACCCCCTGGGGTACACACGAATTTGGCTTCTATGACCTAAACCACAATGCCATTTTTGTGGTGCAGGACGTATAAACCCGTTCTTGTATGTGTTTTCTGAGAAGTTGGAGCAGCTAAAATCACGAGTCAATCCGCCGACGGTTGTGTGCCCGTAACTACACAAAATGGTAGCTTGGCCCAATAATCTTTTGTAAAATTGGCAAGAAACTAATAGCTGCATAGGTACGATAATGGAAGGCCGAAACATAGAACCTTTTTTTCTCAATACGCTCTTAAAAGCATGCGTTGTAGGCGTGGCTTTGATTCTCGCTGCTAACTTTTTCTTTTTTCCGGAAGACACTGTAGGTGTCATTACTACGCTGGTTATTTTGCTCGCTTGCCTGGTGGCGCACCGGATTCGGGAGAAGCACCCAACATCTGCGGTAGTAATTCTAACGTCCATTACTTTGGCAGTGGTTTGCTACCAACGGCTCATGCAAATAAGCCCTTCTATTACCCTGGCTACTGTGATTATTATTGGCTTTATTTTTTCGGTGATGCTAAAGGGGCGAACCATGTGGGCCATGCATGGAATTGCGCTATTGATGCTAAATACCGTATTTCTTTATCACGTATCAGATCCGGTTACGGCTGCCATCACCTACTCAATTTTATACCTGATTATCGCCTATGCCAGCGGTGTGTTAAAGGCCAACTACGATAGAATACACCAGCACCTTCGACATACCAATGATGAGATGAAGAAAAAGGCAGCGGAGATAGCACAACAAAATGAAGAGCTTCAAAAGACCCAGCACGATCTCAGTATTTTGAATAAAAACCTGGAGCAGATGGTGGGGGAGCGCACGGCAAAAATTAAGGCGCAAAACGACATGCTGATTTCCTATAGCCATACCAATGCACATCATTTAAGGGGGCCTGTGGCACGACTGCTGGGGCTTGCTGCCATTTACAAGCTTGAGTCTGGCGGTAAGATTGATACGCTTGTGGAGAAAATGATAGAGCAGGCCAGTGAGGTTGACGCAGTTGTTAAGAAGATCAATGCTGATCTGGAGTCAAAAGAACTGGAAATGTAAATCGACAGTCGGTCGGCCGGCGTTAAAACCAGAGCTGCAAGACCAGGCTGGGCTGTGTCAGGAGTCTGCCTGTTACTTGCAGGGAACTATTGCTTTTTATCACTCCGTTGTGCCCTTGCTTTGCTGCCCTTGTGGGGCAATTAGTTAGCGATGAAATTATTCGTTTCAATGACTCTCCAACCACCGTCAAGGTTCCCGTCTGCCGACGGGAAAAAGTAAGACTGTTTGTACTTTTTTTGACTTTGTAATTCATCTATGGGCGGGTGTTTACCAGCTAAGTCTATCGATGTTTTATGTAGAGAGAGTATCTGTGTCCGCAAACAAGGTTTTTTGGATGCATAAAGGAAAGAGAGCGAATAGCAAAAATTCATTGTCTTGACACCTGCGGAACGACAGCATGATTTGGACTGAGAATAGATAAAAAGGCATTTCGTTAAGGAATTCATTAGTTGCTGGCCAATTAGTTTGAATGACCACTTTACCTCAGCAAACTTTTGTTAAATTGAAATCGAACCGATTTTTTTTTGAGCAACCAGCTAAATGATAGTAAGGAATATTGAGAAGTTTTTTCTCAACACCCTTTTGAGGATAAGTATTCTTGGGGTCTCTTTTATTCTCTTGTCCAGTATTGTTTTCCGTCCGGAGAAGATGCTGCCCACCGTGGTTTCACTAGTCATTCTTTTGGCCTGCATTGCTGCCTATAAGTTGAGGGATAAATACCCTACGCAAGCTGTGCTTCTTTTAACCTCTATAACGCTAACTGTAGTGGCTTATCAACGGCTTATTGCCCCCCATGCTTCTGTCACACTGGCCGTGGTTATGATTGTCGGTTTTGTTATCTCAGTGATGCTGAAGGGAAGAACCATGTGGGTTATGCACGGGATAGCATTCATTCTCCTCAATACTGTGTTTGTCTATCATGTGTCGGAAAAGGTTACTGCCTGTATCACATTTTCTATTCTATACTTCGTTATTACGTTTGCTACGGCTGTATTAAAAGGCAGCTACGATGGGATACATTATCACTTGCGAAACACTAATTTAGAACTCCAGAGAAGGGCGGATGAGATCGCTGCGCAAAACAAAGAGCTTCATGCGACACAGTCAGAGCTTAGTTCATTGAATCAAAATTTAGAGCAAATTGTGACTGAGCGTACGGCAAGAATTAAGTCTCAAAACGAAATGCTTATCAGGTATGGCCACATCAATGCCCATCATTTGCGTGGGCCTGTGGCAAGGTTGCTGGGTCTTGCTGCCGTTTACAAAATGGGCTCCGATATGCAGGCAGATGAACTGGTGGATAAAATGATCGAACAAGCCAATGAAATTGACGCTGTGGTAAGAAGAATCAACGCCGATCTGGACTCCAACAATATGGGGTGGGAAAGCGAAAACTGATGAGAAGGGAATAAACGGCCCTGCGTTTGTTGAAAATCTCCGAACGGAGTGGGATCAAGGGAGGCGGTGTGCAGTCCCGCTCCATGCTCCTTGTCAAACTTGCGGCAGGGTATCAGAACTATAGCGGGCTTACCGAACTTCCCATCATTACCCTTTCACATACTTCCGCCAGTTGTGCTGCTCTTTGAAGCCCAGTACCTCACGGATTTTTCGGTTGGAAAACAATGCCTCATGCTCGCCCAATTCACGGGTAAGGGGCACACCCGGGAAAAACTGTTCAGCCAGTTCCTTGCTGGGGATAATAGCGCCGTTGTGATCGTTGCCGGCATTGAAAACCTGATAACCAAGGCCGTCTTTTTTCAAACATAAATCCACGATCTGCCCCAGGTCACGGGCGTCAATATAACAGAAAGCATTCCGGCGGCGCACTTCAGGATTTTTGAAATATCCCGGAAACAGTTCGGCGTATTCCTGGGGCTCAATCACATTGCCAATACGAAGGGCATAAATATCAAACCCTGAACGTCGCTGGAAGCTGCGGGCTGTTTTTTCATTGACCACCTTCGACAATCCATAGCTATCCATGGGGTCGACGTCATAGTCCTCCTCCAAAGGCAGCACATGAGGGTCGGTTTTGCCATCTGAAAAACATACACCATAGGTGGTTTCCGATGAAGCAATAATGATCTTCTTGATGCCAAGCTTCACAGCCGCTTCAATCACATTGTAAGTGCCTATGGTGTTGACCCGAAACGTTTCATTGTCGGGGTTGATTAAGATCCTGGGAACGGCTGCAAAATGCACTACGGCATCAAATTTTGGTACGCCGTTGCCTGCCTCCAACTCATCCAGTCCGGCATATGAACTCATGGCATTAAACATTTGTCCGGAATCGGTAATGTCAGCCTTCAGGTTGTCCACCCCTGGGTAGTTCAAAGGCACCGGGTCTACATTCATCACTCTGTGCCCCTGGTTGAGGAGGTAGGGTATCACGTGCTTCCCGGCCTTCCCTGATCCCCCGGTAAAAAATATCCGTTTTTTAGTCATCCATGCTGTTGTTTAATGCCGAAAGCAACTTACGCACTGATGGAAATAAAGCCAAAATGTGAAAGGAATAAAAAGGTAGGCACCATTACCTTGAACCATGGCACCAATCGTCAACGTAAAACGTTGTCCGATAATTAACAGGAAAGGGTAGTGACACCATGCTTATAGCAATAGGGCGTTTACTATCTTTATCACCATTACATCAAACCCATTGTGGAGTATGAAAAAAATAGGGTTCTTATCGTTTGGACACTGGGATAATCACCCTGCCTATAGCACCAAAACAGCCGCTGATACCCTGCTTCAGTCCATTGATCTGGCTGTAGCGGCAGAGGAAATTGGAATAGATGGCGCTTATTTTCGTGTACACCATTTTGCGAAGCAGTTGGCGTCTCCTTTTCCTTTGCTGGCGGCAATTGGTGCTAAAACCGACCGCATTGAGATTGGCACCGGGGTCATTGATATGCGTTACGAAAACCCGCTGTATATGGTGGAAGACGCCGGGGCGGCTGATTTGATTGCTGGTGGCAGGCTGCAGTTGGGCATCAGCAGGGGTTCCCCGGAACAAGTGATTGAGGGCTGGCGACACTTTGGTTATGAACCTGCTGAAGGAGAAACCGACGCAGACATGGGACGCCAGAAAGGGTTGCAATTTTTCGAACAATTGAAAGGAGTGGGCTTTGCGCAGCCTAATCCCTATCCTATGTTTCCGAATCCTCCGGGCCTACTGAGGTTAGAACCGTTTTCGGCAGGATTGCGTGACCGCATTTGGTGGGGATCTGGTTCTGACGCCACGGCAGCGTGGGCGGGGAAAATGGGCATGAACCTCCAAAGTTCCACCTTGAAGTTTGATGAAAGCGGCAAGCCATTTCACATACAGCAGGCTGAGCAGATCAGGTTGTACAGGAAAGCATGGAAGGAAGCTGGTCACCAACGAGAACCAAGGATTTCGGTGAGCCGGTCCATCTTTGCCCTGGTCAATCAGCAGGACAAGTATTATTTCGGGCAAGAGGCGAACAGAACAGATAAAATAGGCTTTATCGAAAGTAACAGGAAGGCCATCTTCGGGCGGAGCTATGCGGCCGAACCCGACCAGTTGATCAAAGAGCTGGCGAAAGACGAGGCCATTCAGGAGGCAGATACTGTGCTACTGACGATACCGAATACCCTTGGGGTGGATTACAATGTGCATGTGCTTTCTTCTATTCTGGAACACGTAGCACCAGGCCTGGGCTGGCGATAATGAGGGGTTTTGGATGGCCAACAGGATTCGCTACAAAACCAACATTGCGGTAATAGGAGCAGGGCAGGCGGGACTTTCTACGGCTTATCATTTGAAAAGGCGTGGGCTGGAAGTCGGCCGTGATTTTGTGGTGTTGGATGAAGCACCCAGCCCCGGCGGTGCCTGGCAGTTTCGCTGGCCCTCACTCACCCTGAGCACAGTGAACAGGATTCACGACCTGCCGGGAATGCCCTTTGAAGACACTATTGCAACCAACGCCACCGAAGTGAAGGCGAGTGTGGCGGTGCCACATTACTATGAGTTGTACGAAAAAAAATTTGGTCTGCAGGTATATCGCCCCATTAAGGTAGAGAAGGTATACTGGCATAACGATCGGCTTCATATCGATACCTCTACAGCGCTGTTCTCGGCGCTGGGCCTTGTGAATGCTACAGGTACCTGGCAAAACCCCTACCTTCCGGAGTATCCCGGTGCAGACCTTTTTAAAGGCGAGCAGCTGCATACCAAAGACTTTAAGACGGCTGAGTATTTCCAGGGAAAGCATGTGGTGGTGGGCGGGGGTATATCTGCCATTCAGTTGCTGGATCAGATTTCGAAAGTGACCACCACCACCTGGGTAACGAGGCGTCCGCCTGAGTTTAAAGAAGGGCCGTTTGATGATGAGGCCGGCCACCGTGCTGTTGCCATGGTGGAAGAGCGTGTACGGAATGGGCTACCTCCTTTGTCGGTAGTATCGGTTACCGGACTACCCATGTCCCCGACAGTAATCGATATGAAAAAGCGGGGTGTGCTCAAACGTTTCCCCATGTTTAGCGAGATCACCCCAATCGGTGTGAAATGGACCGACGGAAGAGAAGAAAAAGCCGAAGTCATCCTTTGGAATACAGGTTTCAAAGGTGCCCTGTCTCACCTGGAGGCGGTGCTGCCAAGGGAAGAGGGTGATGGCATTGTGATGGCGGGAAGCCTGGCCACCATGGTAGCGAAGGAGCCCAGGATTCATTTGGTGGGCTACGGGCCTTCCGCTTCAACTATTGGTGCCAATCGTGCTGGTGGCGCAGCTGCCAGGGAGTTGATGAAGACGCTAGGGAGTAATGCTTAAACCGGAATGCTCTTAGGGATGTTCCGCAGGGCATCGCTGAGCGAAAAACCCGAAGCCAGGATAGAACCGGATTTCTAATCCGGCATAAGGAATTCTCCAAACTAATTCCCTATCTTATTTCATGGCCTGTAGAACATCCAGAAGAGGGCAGTCAGGGTGACTTTTAAAATAAATGAAATACACATCCATACTTTTTCTTTTGTTACCAATCCATCTGTTTGCTCAAGCAAGACTAGGTCAAATTAACGATCCTGATGGTTATACGAACGTGCGAAGTGAGCCAAGTGGCCAGGCAGGAGTTATTGGGCAGATTAATGACGGAGAAATATTTGAATTTGATGCGTCTGGAGCAAGTTGGTACAAGGTCTGGACTAATTATGGTCTTTCCGGATACATGCACAGCTCGAAAATCCAAGATGTAAAGCTTGAATGTGGTTGTAATGGGTATGGGGGAGCAAGCAGTAAGCCGATATTAAGATATACTGAAGCCGGAAGAGTATTATCTATATGTGGCGCCATCGACTCGGTAGAAAATAAAGTGATTTATGGAACGGAAATGCTTGTGCAAGACTGTTTGAATCACGAGAAGCTAAATGAGCCGTCGATATTGCCCCAAAAAGTGGAACTGAAAGACGGAAGAATCTCAATGACAGAGCTCGCAAATTTGCCTGTTTCGAAAAGCTGGAAGTATGATCTTGTCCCGGTAACGAAGAACTCTTATTTCTTCATTGATGATCGTTTTATCAAGCAGATCAATGCTGGCGCTTATTCATTCCCAAAATTTACGACAAATGAGTTGAAAGAAGAATTGAAGGAGTTGAAGTCAGGGCTTCCTAATGGTATTCTGCACCTGTTCATCGACAAAGCCCTAGTATTAGCGCTTAATGACTGCGACGATTGTGAAACACTTTTCTTAAGCCTGGGAGACTATTCAGTTGGTGGCCTGGATGGAGAAAACGGAGAGAAGTATCTTGAGGCGGTAAGGATATATAAACTGAATAAAAAATAGAGAGCGAATTCGACCATCAGCCCGGAGCTGGCGGACGCCAGACTGTCGATAGCCACAAGGGAGACCCTTGCGGCATGGGAGTCTTTTTTGATCGGAGTAACAATTTGATAGATTAATTATGAAATCTTTTTTGCCAGCTACAGTTGTCATTAGCCTGCTATTCTCGTGTGAGAAACCTCCCCGGTACAGTGAGGGCCATTTCCCCGATGAGGTAGTTAACTTTAAAGAAGTTAACAGCACATCTGATGATTATAACTCCGACTTGCCAGTGGTATACAATGAGCGCCTTTTACACTTTTCGTCCACAAGAAACTCTGGCCTCGATTTTGACATTGTTGGAGAAAATATGTTTGTTGAATGGGATTACGAGAAGCATGAGTTGGGAATTGGGGTTACAACTGAAGGCTATAACCACTCTCCCTATCTGCTGGAAGCCATCAATACTTCCTGTGATGAGTTTGGGCCGTATTCAATGCAGTTTGAAAGACAAACCTCCGGGACTGCCGGTTATGTCTATCTATTGATGTACGCCAATGATTGCACTGGAAATTTTGACATAAATTTCGTCTACTATGACCCCCTGGATGTAGAAAACGTTGATTCGCATTCCATCTCGAAACCCCAAAGTGTTCCCTGGTTAAAAACTGAATTCAACGAGCTTTATCCAACATTCTTTGGCGAAAGCTTCAATATTGAAGCAGAGAGTGGAGTTGATCCCTCACGATCAAGCCAAATCCTTTTCTGTTCCGATCGTGACGGAAAGTTCAACATCTACGCCATGGACGTAGATTTTACCTCTGACTTAGTATACACACTTCAGGGGACAAACGAAGCAACTCCTGAGAAACTAACGGTCAGTTCTGACGGTGACGATAAATGCCCTTTTGTTAACGGAAACACGATGGTTTTCACTTCCAACAGGGCCGGAGGATTTGGTGGGTATGATCTTTATTATTCATTGTATGATGGAAGTTCCTGGTCAGAACCCGTCAATTTTGGCGAAAATATAAATACAGCGTTTGATGAATACCGACCCGTTATTCTTTCCTATAGCAGAGGATTCGACAATAACTTGCTCGTATTTTCTTCGGATAGACCGGGGGGCAGAGGAGGTTTCGACTTGTACTATGTTGGCGTAGAGAAGATAATAGATTAGTCGTTATCCCCCAGGTCGTTCTGATATGAAATTCCCTCAGAGCCTCTCCATATGAGAGTGTTTCAATAATTAATAGGAAAAAGAGAAGGCGATTCCTTTAATTATCGTCTGATGTACATGTGCAAAGGAATATTGTAATGCTGGCGGAGGTTGAGTCGGGATTAAAATCGTTTTTTATCTGTCCTTCGGCCCTCCCGCTCAGCGGTGCCCTTCGGAACATGTCGAAGAGCAGAGAATTGTTAATCCTGCAATTCTCTATCAAAAACCCAGATGTTATGGTGGTTCTGTGGCAATCCTGTGAATACCTCGTCGGCAATGAATTCATGTTGGTTTGCTCCATTTTTGTAGTTCACGATATTTGAAAAATTCTTTCCCCAAATCGTCGCTAGTAAGCTATTTTCCTTGTTCTCTAATTTACCCTTAAATAATATTTTGACTGGCCTTGTCTTGCCATCTGCAGTCATTTTAAAACTTATTTTTTTCTTCTTGTCACCAAATATGTGGTATCTGGTTAGCCTGAATTTATCACCTTCCTGCTTTATCACAAACACGCTGCTAGTAAGCCCATCGGGCTTATGTTCAAGTTGGCTTTTTGCTAAATTCAACACCCAGGTTCCTGAAAAATTCGGTGTTTGAGCAAAGGACTGCAACTGAAGAATAGATAGCCCGAGTAGTGTCCAAAAAGCTTTTAACCGGTTTTTCATTTTGGTAAAATTTACCCTCAGAGACTCACTGGAGACTCTGAGGGTTGTAATAACCTATCACTTCTCCGCCACAGGCTCGCCTTCCCCTTTCAAATACTTATCCAAAAACACCAGCACCTGGCCGTAGCCTTTGATCTCGTTTTCCTTTTTGCGGAAGCCATGGCCTTCGTCGTCGAATACCACGTATTCCACGGGCACACCATTGGCCTTCACTCCCGCCACTATTTCGTCGGATTCTACCGGCAGCACCCGCACATCGTTGGCGCCTTGCAGCACCATGAGAGGCTTGGTTACATTTTCGGTGTGGAAGAGAGGAGAGATTTCATACAACCTCACTGAGTCGGCGGTGTAAGGGTCGCCCATTTCATCGTACAGCGACTTGCGGAAGCTTTCCCAATATGGAGGGATCGACTTCAGTGTGCGCAGCCAGTTGGTGACACCAAACAGGTTCACACCCACATTGAACTCCTCAGGCGCAAAGGTCAGCGCTGCCATCACCATATAGCCGCCGTAGGAGCCGCCAATAATGCCCACTTTGTCCATATCGATCACCCCGGTAGATGCAAGGTAGGATTTGCCTGCCACGCAGTCTTTCAGGTCTTTGTCGCCATGGTTTTGGTCGTCCATGTGGTAGAATGTTTTGCCATAGCCACTGCTGCCCCGGTTGTTCACCGCCAATATGGCATAGCCATGGTTCACCAGGTACTGGATGAGAGCGAAGTAGCTCAGTCTGGTTTGTCCGCCCGGGCCGCCGTGCACCCACACGAGCGCTGGGACTTTCTCGCCTGGAGCAGCATTCTTAGGCTGGTAATAAATGCCTGGAATCTCCGTGCCGTCAAACGACTTGAAACGCACCACCTTGCCTTCTACCAGGTCGCTGGCCGCCATTTCTGGGTTGAGCGTGTCGGTGAGCTTGGTGAGCGCATTGGTTTCGAAGTTGTACACGTAAATGTTGCTGGGTGAGGCCGACGTGCTCACTGTCAGGCGGGCCAGCTTTTCGCCGTCCGAAATGTTCACTGAGGCAATGCTGCCTCCTTCAATGGCCGGAAGAGTCACTTCCTTGCCGGTTGTCATGTCAAAAATATGCACTTTGGTAGAGGCGTCTTCATTCACGCCAATCACCCTGTACTTGCCGCTCTGCGACTCATAGGCGTACCATACATCCCATTTGTCTTCGTATACTTTTTCGGTGGCCCCTGTAGCGAGATCCCTTTTTACCAGGTAGACAAACTCAGCACCTTCGTCCGTCAGGTAATATAGCTCTTTGTTATCGAGGCTGAAGAACTGTGGGTTGTATTGCACATCGCCTTCGTGCTCACTGATGTCGGTGGTTTCGCCTGTTGCCTTGTTGTAGAGATACATTTTGGAGTCGGCGCTGGTGATGGACTCAGTCAGTGCGAAGTAGTTCTTGTCAGGCGAAATGGCTGCTACATCTCTGCCGTCGTTGTTTTGGTAGATCACCTCACCAAATCCGGTCTCGCTATCCAGAGACGCTATGGTGCGCTCATACACGTCCATGAATTTGGCGTCCCGCTTGTTGGAGGCAATGAACATGCTTTGCTTGTCCTGGCTCCAGCCGTAAAACGAGCTCTTGGCACTGTCGTAGGGCGTCAGGTCTTTCTGCGTGCCGTCGGGTGTTTGCAGGTAAATGTGGTTGTTCTCATTGCCACCCTGATCGGCGGTAAATATCAGCCTCTCATCGTTCGGGAAATAGGAAACGGCGAAGTAAGAATCGACCGTGGAGTTGGTCAGCTGCTTTTTCTCGCCTTTGCCATCGACCGGGATTTCGTAGGCATTATAAATACCTGTTTCATTGGTGGAAACAAGCATCTTCGATTCATCTGGCGAGAAGCTGCCGCCGCTCACATTGATGTTTTTGTAGAACTGTTCGATGGAATAGGTTTTCACAGCCACCTTCTCGGGAGTCTGTTCGCAGCCGAAAATCAGGCCAAATGCCATTGCTGGCAGGATAAGTCTTTTCATAAGAATGGTAAATTTTGGTAATTAGGTAGGTATAAAGATAGTGGAAAATAAGAAGTAGTTGGTAAGCAGTAGAGGAGTAAGTAGTGGCCCGCCTGCGCTAAGGCTTCGGCGGGCGAGGAAGACGGGAGGAAGAAGACCAGGCGTCGGTATCGCTGGTGGGATTACCGCTGGTGCGGTCAGCCGGCGGATTAAGGCGAATCAACCGGTGTCTGACGGCTCTTGCTGGGTGGCTATTGGTCGTACCGATACCTATATCCAAGCCCTGAAAGGGCGTAATAAAAACAGGATGGCGGTGCAGCCCCATCCTGGCTTTTTAGAGAAATGCAACGGCTCGGTATGACCTCTCACATATCGCTAGTAATTTCGGAGAAGAATGTGTTAAAGTGTGTTCGTAAAATATGGTATCTTTACGGAAAAGGGAGGTAATATGATTATTGAAAGAACTCCAAATGAAATCTTACTGAAGATATCTCCCAATATCGACAAGTTCGCAATGGAACGATTGCTCGAATACATCGAGTATTTGGAAATGACATCCGATGTAAAGGGTAAACAGGATGACGCAGATAAGCTTGCTGAAGAATTGAATGCCACCTGGTGGGCAAAAAACAGGGGTAGGTTTATCAAGTGAAAGTTATTGTTGATGCTAACATTGTGTTTAGCGCCATTTTGAATACCAGCAGCAAAATTGGCTATCTCCTTCTAAATTCTGTGAATCATATTGAGTTCGTGGCGCCGGAGTATATGATATACGAGGTGAAAAAATATTTTTCAAAGATTGAGAAAATTACTAACAAGCCCTTTGATGAGATTGAAAGGATTTATGCCAGCACTATAAAGAATGTACAACTTATTTCGGAGTCTGAGATTCCATTTCAGCATTGGATAACGGCAGAAGAAATTGTGAGTGGTATTGATCCCAAAGACACACCATACGTAGCCTTGCAGACTTTATGGGAGTGAAAATATGGAGGGGTGACAAAGCCTTAAGGGCTAGTCTGACGAAGAAGGGCTACGATATAACAATCACTACTGATGACTTGTATGAATTTCAAAAAAGATCATTTTTGAAGTAAAAAATAGGGGAAAAACAAAATACCAGATGTTGCGCCGGATAGCTAACCGGTGTCTGACGGCTCTTACTTAAGGCTGCTCGCCGTACCGGCACCTTCGTTCGCTCGAGGCGTTGACCGACCCCGGACGGAGTGGAATAAAATGAGGATGCCGGTACAGCGCATCCTATCAAGCAATTAGCTCAAACTCGCCAACTCCTTTTTCCTGCCCGTTCACGATAAGCGAGACTTTGTGTTTTCCGGGGTAGAATGTTCGGGTTGTAATGGGTCGGAAGCTGTGCTTTTT
Organism: Imperialibacter sp. EC-SDR9; assembly: GCF_902498805.1. GTDB lineage: Bacteria > Bacteroidota > Bacteroidia > Cytophagales > Cyclobacteriaceae > Imperialibacter. Next base: position 55,615 of record NZ_LR701585.1, read on the forward strand.
CTCTATATCAAGCTGACCATTGCCAGCGATTTTCCGTTCGCTTATTTTGAATACTTTTTTAGAGTGCTGGCCGTTTTGCAGCAGATAATGGATGGCATATTCCAGTCGCAGCGCCTGGTCTTGCTCGGTTATGTTTCTGAGAGAAAATGAGAATTCGAGGTGCTGGCCTACATTAACGGCTGATGTATGGACTTCAAAAGACTTTAGCTCAACAACTGGCTGACTTGAAATTCCGAACAGCTCCAGCACCGCCACATTGCCCTCCTTTAGTAGTGTCCGGCACCCATGCTTCACAATAGCGTCGGTCTCCCTGGTTTTACCTTTCCATCGATGAGCAATGGAAATCACAAGTTCAGGATTGTCTTTTGCTATGTCGTTCAGGTTGTTGGCTACACTGCGTCGCACAAATTCAGAAGGGTCATTTTTAAGATTTTCGAGGATAGGCAGGATGGCGGATGGATTTTTCTTCAGTTCGGGCAGCCCCATGGCCCATGGCAGTCGTGGTCGACAGCCTTCGCTGGCCAGCCGCCTCACCCGATGATCTTCATGCAGGCTCCAGTCGTGCATCTGCCCCATCATTGGATCACCGTATTTGACGATAAAAGGTCTCACAGCAAACTCGCAGCTGGCGAATTGAGTTACCAACTCCATTAGCCGTGTTGAAGTGTCGAAGTCGTCGATGCCATAGGTTTCGATGTAGTCAGCAAGGAACATGTATTCAAACGACATGGAGTTTGGATGACGGCGCAGTAGAGTTTGAACCACGCTTTCAATAGTGGCAGCTGACTCTTTGAAGTCGCCGTGTAGAACCTGGTGCAAGGCCCAGGTGATGTGTTTCATCCTTTGTTTGAGTTCTTTGCCGTCCCACGCTGCGTCATGGATCAGACCGAAGAACTTAGCCTTTGGGAATGAAGGGAATACCTGGCTTATGATCTCCGTGAAGTCGTTGGAGAACTTCTCTGAGTAAAGGTATTTGAGGGGAGTGGCCATTATTTGAATGTTGTCTTTAGCTGCCAAAAGTATCCACAGCTGCTGACAACAGTATGTCAGTGAAAGTTCTCAGCTCAGAAAAAATAGTGGCGGTGCAGCCCCATGACATTTATCTGCCCACCTTGGCATAAGCCCGCACCGGGAACGTCCCCATCCCTTTGATTTTCGGAGGCACAGCGTGGAAAGTGTAGCCAGCGGCGGGAAGCATATCAAGGTTGCACATGTGCTCCACAATCAGGATGTCGGCACCCAGCAATGTGTAATGCACCGGCCGGGTTTTTCCTCTGGTGTCGTCGATGTTGTGGCTATCAATGCCCACCAGTTTTACGCTGCACTCCCTGAGGTATTCTGCCGCCTCTTTGGTCAGGTACGGATGATCAGTGAAATAGGCCTCCGTGTTCCAGTTGGTAGCCCATCCGGAGTGCACCAGCACAGCCTTGTTCCTGATCTCTTTGTTTTTGAAAAAGTCGACGCCAATTTCCATCACTCCCCTGGCTTCTATGGTGATGCCGTCCAATCCGGTAAACGCAGTGAGTGGTACTTCTGACAGATCCATGCCTTCTTCAAAGAAATGAAACGGGCAGTCGATATAAGTGCCGGTGTTGGCCACCATGTCGATGCGCCCAATTTGTACGGTAGCACCTTTGTCGTAAATCTCTTTTGACTGTTCTCTGGTCAGGTAGTCGCAAATGACAGGAGCAGGCAGACCTTTGTAGGTTACCAGGCCATCAAAAACAGTATGGCTGAGGTCAATAAGCTCTTCTCCCTGCGCTAGCGAGATAGGAGACCGCTTGTGCTCTTCGGCGATGTAGCGTTTGTTAATGATCTTCACTTTGCCCACCATCAGCAGGCGCATGTCCCATACGATGTAGTCAGCCAAATCCTGATCAGAGATCGACTCGCCGCCGATGTCAAGGCGAAACTCCTGACCTTGTATGCCACCACCGTTGGTGAAGCTGATATCAAAATCGAATATTACTCGTTTGGACATGGCTACGGACTCTAGTGATCAAAAATGAATTGCCGGATAGCAGTAGGTGCCGGACAGGTAAAAATACGATATTCTATGTCAAGTCCTTTCCAAATTTTCTACCTTGATAGGTAATTTTTGATAATGGTATCTTGATGATATGGACAACACTTTCGATGCGATTGTGATCGGCTCGGGAATCTCCGGAGGCTGGGCTGCCAAAGAACTCTGTGACAAAGGACTGAAAACCCTGGTACTGGAAAGGGGCCGCGATGTGGTGCACAATAAAGATTACCCCACGGCCCACCTCCGGCCCTGGGAGTTGGCACATAGAGGGGCTCTGACCAAAAAGTTCAAAGACGAAAACCCACTCATCACCAAAGCTGCGGGCTTTGGAGAGGATACCAAGCATTTTTTTATTGAAGACAAAGACCATCCGTATGTGCAGGAAAAGCCGTTCGACTGGATCCGAGGCTACCAGGTGGGAGGCAAGTCAATCATTTGGGGCCGGGCTACCCAGCGCTGGAGCAAGTATGAATTTACTGCTCCTGAGCGACAAGGCTATGGCATGAACTGGCCGATAGGCTACGATGACGTAGCACCATGGTATTCTCATGTGGAGAAATTTATGGGTGTGTGTGGCACCAGAGATGGCATTGAAGCCATGCCCGACGGCGAATTTCTGCCTCCTTTCCAGTTCAACTGTGTGGAGCAGCACATGAGCGACAAAATCAAAGAGCATTTTCCCGACCGGAACATGGTGCATGCCCGCTGGGCGCACATCACCGAGCCTCAGGAGGTTCATATTCAACAGGGTAGAGGAAAGTGCCAGGCGAGGAACCTGTGCATGCGGGGTTGCCCTTTCGGTGGCTACTTCAGCTCTGTATCATCCACCTTGCCCTGGGCCGATAAAACGGGCAATATGACCATCAGGCCATTTTCTGTGGTGCACTCCGTGCTGTACGATGAAGCTACGGGCAAGGCCAGCGGTGTGCGGGTGATTGACGCCAACACCAAAGAGACAACCGACTTCAAAGCCAGGATCATTTTTCTGAACGCCTCGGCGCTTAATAGCACACTGATTATGCTGAACTCGAAGTCGGATCGTTTCCCGAATGGGCTGGGCAACGACAACGACCTGCTTGGCAGATATGTAGGGTTTCATAATTACCGTGGCTGGGCAGGAGGAAAGGTCGATGGATTTGAAGACAAATACTATTACGGAAGAAACCCTACAGAGCCGATTATTGCCAACTTCCGAAACCTTGGCAAAAAAGACACTGACTTTGTAGGTGGGTATACCATTTTCTCAGGTGCCTGGCGGGCGAGAGGCGTGCATTTCAAGCAGCCAGCTATAGGAGCTGCCTATAAATTGTCGCAGACAGAACCTGGCGGCTGGCATGTGTATATGTACATGCAGGGAGAGACCATTCCCAAAGCGGAAAATCATGTGAGGCTAAGCGAAACAGAGAAAGACCAGTGGGGCATTCCCCTGCTGATAACATCTGTGGGGTACGACGACAATGATGAGAAAATGGTCGATGACTTCCTCACCCAGGCAAGGCTGATGATGGAAAAAGCGGGCGTTAAAAACATAGAAACAAACGACAGCAAGCAAGCGCCCGGCCTCGACATCCACGAGATGGGGGGCGCACGGATGGGGACTGATCCTTCCAATTCCATTTTGAACAAATGGAACCAGGTGCACCAGTGCAAAAACGTGTTTGTGACCGACGGGGCCTGCATGACCAGCACAGGCAATCAGAGCCCGTCGATTTTGTACATGGCATTGACGGCCCGGGCGGCAAATTATGCTGCTGAGGAGTTTAAGAAGGGGAATTTGTAAACGAAGAGCTATGAACAGAAGAGAAGCGATATCAGCCACGGCACTGCTTATGGGAGGCACCATGGTAGGTGCTCAGGCATTTTTAACGGGATGCAAACAACAAGCTCCAAAGGAGGGGCTGTTCAGTGCCGACGACCTTGCATTGCTGGACGAGGTGGGGGAAACCATACTGCCAACCACAGAAGGTTCTCCAGGGGCAAAGGCCGCTAGAATTGGTGCGTTTATGAAGGTGATAGTTACTGATTGCTACTCGGAAGACGAACAGAAGATATTTACAGAAGGACTGATTAAACTGAACAAGGCGAGCCAGCAAATGCAGGGGGATGACTTTATGGTCATTGGTGCTGAGAAGAAGGAGTTATTGCTTGTTGCCCTTTTGGAGCAAGCGGAAAAGTACAATGAAGGCAAAGCGGAGGACGAGCCTGTTCACTATTTTACCATGATGCATCAGCTTACCCACTGGGGTTATTTTTCCTCAGAGCCTGGGGCTACGCAGGCCTTGCGATATATCGCAGTACCGGGAAGATGGGAGGGATGTGTGCCCTACGCTAAGGGCGACAGGGCCTGGGCTTAGGAAATGGCGAGAAAGAAACTTAATTGCTTTTGGCGACATCGTGCTACTCGTTGTCTTTTAGGTTATCGAAAACAGTGAGAACTCTTACAGTATTGTCATCTATTTGATATACTACCGAATTATGCTTCGAAATCACTGCACGCCTAATTTCAGGGACAGAAGGGGATGATGGGTAGGCGTAAGGGAATTTTTTCACAATTGATTCAAACTTTCTCAGATCAAGGAGGAACATACCAACCTCCTTTTCTGTCCATTTGAGCCTGATAAAGTCTTTTATTTCCTCGATTCTTTTTGAGGATTCCATCGACCAGACTACTGTTCTGGTATCACCCATGCTTCTGCCAAAAATCTTCGCTACTTAGGACTCTTCCTTCCTTATGATCGTCTTGTCCCCGTTTGATGGAGGCCTTTTGCTTGTTGTTCAGGCTTTTGTGCCAGTCTCCTTTTTCTACCGATTCCTTGATTGCGCTGATCGTTTCAATCAACTCCTGATCGTCAAGTTGGGTAATCCACTCAACCAATTGACTTTTGGTGCTTGCTGTCATTTCCTGGTGTTTAAGTTAAAGATAATGAAAATGACCTAAATAGTAAGTTGGTTCCTGGCTGGATTTATCCTTTCAGACCTCTAAAGTTTGATCAAGTAACTATACTCATCAACCATCTCATACTCTTTACTGAAGCTGGTGCCCTGCAATTCAAAGAAGCTGCAGCAATTTTCAGAAACACCTTTGTATACAATCGTGCAAATCACTGTTCCCGCTTCACCAAGCTTTAGTTCAAACTCAGTGGATCCGTCTGCGCTTTTCCAGCCTATTTCATCGGACACTATTTGGTTGTCTGCAATCAAAAAATCCACCTCTTGACCGGTATCCGTGGCTTTTAATGTGATGTCGGTGGTGCTGATCGTTCCATTTTCGATCAGATTAGCGCCGGTTTCCAAATCCACAATTTCTAGTTTAAAAGTCATCGGGGGACTGGTGCACTCAGACTTGCAGCCGCAGGAATAGCAAAAGAGTAAAACGATGGTACTGACAAAGAGCGTTCTCATGGGCGACTTTTTATTATCCGAATATACAAAACTGGCAATATCTAAAGTGGTCTGGCTTCCACACCTTCAAAAGTAATCTTTACAGGCTTAATGGTGCCATCTTCATTGAACTCCAGTTTGTCGATGCAGGTTACCCGATGATCACGGCCTTCGTTGGGAATGGGACGACGGTGATACACAATATACCATTCGTCGGTGTCGGGCACATTGATCACAGAATGATGACCGGAGCCGGTTGCTACTTCAGGGTCCTGGGAAAGGATGATGCCTATTCTTTTATGTGGGCCAAACAAAGAATCGGAAATAGCATAGGCCACCCGGTAGGTTTCGTCGCCCCAGTTGCCTTCGCTCCACATGAAGTAGTATTTTCCGTTTCTAATGGCGAAGGTAGGGCCTTCCACGTAACCTTCTGGCGTGATTTCCTTGACAAGATCTCCATCTTCAAATGGCACCAAAGCCGTGAAGTCGTCATTTAGCTGCCCGATATTGCAATGGCGCCAGCCGCCATATACGATGTAGTATTTGTCATCCATCGCCTTGAATACATACTGATCAATGGGTTGGGCGCCGTTGTAGAATTGATCGATGAGCGGTTTGCCCAGGTAGTCGGCAAATGGCCCCGCCGGACTGTCAGCCACGCCAATGCCGATACCTCCCTGCTGTTTGGCTGCATCGGGGTTGTCTTTCCAGTAAGGGCCGTCCTGGTTTTGGATGTCGTTGGCAGCAAAAAAGAGGAAGTACTTCCCATCTTTTTCAACGGCCGAGGGAGCCCACATCGCCCGGTTGGCCCACTTCACGATGGTGGTGTCCATAATGCCCTCATGCTTTGTCCAGCTGATCAGGTCTTTGGAGGAGAAAGCATCGAGGAATACCTGTTCCTCATATTTCGCTGAGAACGTGGGGTAAATCCAGTACTCATCGCCAAACACCACACCTTCCGGATCGGCGTACCAGCCTTCCCACAATGGGTTGCCGGACATTTTGACTCCGGCAGTTTCCGCAGGTTTAGATTGTTGGCAAGCTGAGAGCAAAGTGAAGCCAAGTACGAAGTAGAAAGTAATTTTCATAAGGAACAATTCAGGCTCTAAAGATGGAGAGCCTTGCGGTAACAAGCCAGTAAAAATTAGTGAGTGTTTGTAAAAAGATACTTGCCGGGAATTAAAACTGACTTTACTGTAACATATTAGAGATCGCTTCAACTAACCGAATAAAAACAGCTCATTGAAGGTCTCTGACGAATTTCTTGAACTGACAAAACAACATCACGGCATTGTGACTAAGATATGCCGGGTATATTGTGATGATCCTGACGATCGGCAGGATCTCTTCCAGGAGATTATGCTACAGCTGTGGAAGTCTTTCGGCAGCTTTCAGCATAGGTCAAAATTCAGCACCTGGCTCTACAGGGTGGCTTTGAATACAGCCATTGGCCATCTCAGTAAACGCAAGAAAAGAGTACCTACCGATGATATCGAGGGAAAGGAGAACCATTGGAGCCACCAGCCCGAAGAAACGAAAGTAGACGAAGACATCACCAGAATGTATCAGGCCATTGCCCGCTTAAGTGAGGTGGAGAAAGCGTTGGTCACAATGTATCTGGAAGAACACAGCTATGAGGAGATGGAGGAAGTTTTGGGTATAAACGATAATAACCTCAGGGTGAAAATGCACAGAATAAAGGATCGGTTGAAAAAGATAATGGGGGAGATGCCATGAAAGATATAGACGATTTGAAAGAGCTATGGAAAGTAACTAGAGAAGAGAGTGACTCACCAGATGAGGAAGCCATAAAAAAAATATTGATTGGCAAATCCAGTTCCTTCGTATCTAAGCTAAAAAAAGGCCTGCTTTTGGATCTGACGCTGTTTTTGCTCACTTACCCGGTGGCCATTTTCGTTTTTTTTTCACGAGAAAATAGCTTCGAAATATTTGCATGGTGGATTTTTGTTGTAACGGGGGTGATGGCTCTTGTTTATTTTGCATTGAAATACGGGTTATTGCTTAAGATGGGGCACCAAACGGACACCATTGCGAGCACGCTACAAACTCAAGCAACACTACTAGGGAAATACTTAAAAGTTTATCTGTGGATCGGCATGTCAATAGCTCCAATCCTTAGCGGACTCATCATCGCAAAAGGGGCTTATGAGAGCTCAATAGCACCTGGCTATCTGGCATTTGCAGTTGGCCTCTGGTTGGCCCTCAACCTGCTATTTGCTTTTCCACTCTACTTTTTCAATAAATGGTATATCAACAAGCTCTACGGAAAACACTTGAGTAAGCTCATGGAAAACCTTTCTGAATTGAGAGACATCAATGATTAGATAGATTCATTGTACTCTTGCCCAATTTTTCTTTGCTCGTGAAGCAGATGTGTGTTCTCATAGTAATCTATGAAACAATACCCTTCAATTTCATGTGCTGGAGCAATATCACCGTTTTAGCATCTCTGATCTCTCCCGTTTTTACCATTTCCCATGCCCTGGCAAAAGGGACTTCCAATACATCAATGTCCTCGTGCTCGTCAACCCCTCCTCCTTCGCTCACTTTTTGTTCTTTGGTGTACTCGGCAATGAAAAAGTACAGAATCTCTGTTACTGAGCCTGGGCTCATGTAGAGCTCATAAATTTTTTCCGGCTTGCTGATCTTATACCCAGTTTCTTCTTCGGTCTCCCGTCTGATGCACTCCTCAGGGCTATCGGCATCCAGCAAGCCGGCACAGGCTTCTATCATCATGCCGGTGTCATTGCCATTTACGTAGGTAGGCATCCGAAATTGCTTTGTTAGGATTACAGTTTTTTTCTCGGTATTGTAAAGAAGGATAGTGGCTCCATTGCCCCTGTCGTAGCATTCCCGTGACTGGCTAAGCCATTCGCCTGCCTTTCCTTTGATCTGGAAATCGACCTTGTAGAGTTTGTACCAGTTGCCGGATAGCAGCTCTTTCTTTTCAATTTTAATATTGGGATTGTTCATGATTGATCATTTTTTGATCAAAAATAATCATAAAACAATCACTTTCAATAATTCTATTCTATCTTTACAAAAAAGAATCCTATGAGCAGCAAGGCGAGGCAAAAAGGAATACTTGAGCAATTAAAGGCAGGCGAGGAGTCGTCGGTGAGGGAACTGGCCACTCTGTTCGATACTTCGGATATTACCATACGACGTGACTTGGTTGTCCTCTCCGAAAAGGGGCTACTTGTGCGCACCCATGGCGGGGCCATGTTGCCAGAGAGTACGGGCTTTCATCAAAAAGAATCGAGGAACAATGAAGCGAAGGGATACATTGGTAAGCTGGCGGCTTCGTGCGTAGAACCTAACGATGTCATTTTTATGGATTGCGGTAGCACGGTTTTCCAAATGTGTGCTCACTTAAGAAAGCTGGAGAGGTTGACGATTATTACTAATTCGCTACCGATAGTTTCGGAGCTTTTAAACCATCCTGGCTTTACCATCAATTTGATTGGAGGGGAAATTGACATTCAGCGAAGAGCGGTGCATGGTAGCATGGCGCTGGAACATATAGCCCGCTATAAGGCTGACAAAGCTTTTGTCGGGGTGGATGGCGTGTCGCTTGCCAACGGACTCAGCGCAGCCAGCGAAAAAGAAGCGTCCATCACCCTGGCGATGGCCCATAGGGCGGAGCAAACCTATCTGCTTTGCGATGCTTCAAAGTTGGAAAAAGACGCCTATTTACAGTTTGCCGGAATGTCTCTTATTGATTCTCTGGTGTCAGATAGGGGGATTTCCCCAGTACTCGCCGCCAGGTATGAACAAGCCGGCATCCATTTGATCAGGTAGCTAACCTTTCGGCTTATACTGATTGGCACGAATGTTCTGTGCTGCAAGCGATACAGTTTCCTCAATCCTTTTTTGTCTCGTTTCAGGCTTTTTCGCATTGGAAACCCATTCAAGGATGCCTCTTCTTGTCGAGGGCGGAAAGTTACTGAAGTTGGTGGCCGCTGCGGGAGTATTCTTCAGCAACGCTTCCATGTCATGTGGAATTGAAAGGGTCTCGACGTCGTTGAGAGCTTCCCAGGTGCCAGTTTGCCTGGCAAGTTCAACCATCTTTAGCCCGGCAGGCGCCATTCTCCCTTCATTGTGCAGTCGAGTCACCTTTCTTTTATTTACTCCGCTCCATTTGCTTTTCGGATTTCTTTTTGAAAAGAACTGAAAGTAACTCTTCTCGTCACGTTTGTTGGGTTTGCTATCGATCCACCCGAAGCACAATGCTTCATCGACAGCCTCAGGGTAGTAGACGCTGGGGGTACCACTTTCCTTTTTGTAGATAATCAACCACACACTTTTTTCTGTCTCATGGTTGACTTCCAGCCACTCTCTCCATGCCTGCTGGCTTGCGGCGTGCAGCGTTGCTATTCCATCTTCCCGTGCGTTGCCCATATTCGACAGAGTTACTCAACAAAAGCTTTCATCAAAACGTCCGGGTCGCCGTCAATGTTCGAAGGAGTTGTCAAACCGAGGATTTTTGCGACCAATGGATACACATGCACATTCTCAAAAGGAGGCACTAGTAGTCCTTTTTGGATGTTGGGCCCTTTGGCGTAGAAGATCGCTCCCATCTCAGGCGTTACGTACGGATCAAATCCATGGACACCCCATGGTGAGTCCATCATCGTTTTTGTCGTGTCGGGCGAGCCGTTTCTAAAGTAGTAGCCAGGTTCCATTACCAGCAGCAGATCGCCGATGCGGGGATGCTGGTCATAGTGCCATTGATTTGGTGTGTCTTTTCGCCGGTAGGTTTTGAAGTGAGTCTCTTTGGCTGCCAGCGACTGAAAAATCTGCTCTTGCCTGGTGCTGTCGTCTTCATACACATGCACTATAGGCCCGCTGTTGGCGAACTTGATACTGTCATCCGGGGCAAAAAGGCTGTCGAGATAGATAAACGTTTCAGCCGTTTCCGTCATTTCGTACATTCCATGGTCGGACGTGACGATGATGTTGACGGGCAGATCCAATTCAGCTATTTTTTGATCGATCAGGCCCAGTAACCTATCGGCTTCAAGCACGGTCTCCTTCAGCTTCCCGGAATTAGGCCCCGAGCTATGTCCTTCACTATCCACCAGCGAAAAATACAAAGAAATGAACCTGGGTCTTTCAGATTCAGGCAATTGAAGCCATTCCACCACCTTTTTGATACGGGCCTCGTTAGGGACATCACCATCGTATATCTCATAGTAGTCGGGATAAAATCCCGCTACCGGTGCTTCTGATCCTACCCAAAAATACGAAGCCGACTTCAACCCCTGCTGCTGTGCCAGTTGCCAGAGAGGAAGGCCTCCATAATAAAAAGCGTCCTGGACTAGCTCCCGTTTGCCCATGGTATAAACCACGTTTTGTGTAGAATCATAAAAGGTGTTGTCGACCAGACCATGATGGCCCGGATACATGCCGGTGACGATGGTGTAGTGGTTAGGGAAGGTTTTGCTGGGGAAAGAAGGAATCATGGCCTTGGCCGCTGTTCCTTCCTCGATAAACTCCAGGAAATGGGGAGGCTGGAATGTGTTGACATAATCATGCCGAAAGCCATCGAAGGAGATGAGTAAGACATATGGCTCTTGCTTTTTGCCAGAGGTGCAGCTTTCAGAAATAACTGCAAGGGCAGCAAACAGTAAAAAAAGGGCAATGCGTTTGGTCATCGTATGGTTGGCTTATCAATACTTAAAAATAGGGCAAACGTGCCAAAGCAGTGTCGACTTCACAAAAAGATAATCTGTGCAGAACCCTAGGGCAGGATGTTGTAGGCGGCAGCGAACAGAATCATTCGGTTATTGTAGCTGAGTTCAGGTTTTGCACAGCCTTCGTAGCAAACGGTTTCGTCTGCCTGGAATCTATAATAAAACTTTTTCCCCAGGATGAGCGATGCCTCCAAAGTGAGCCTTTCGAATACCCTGATGCCTATGCTGGAAGACATTGGGAACGCTAGGCGCAGCTGGTTGTTGTAGGATACTTCCAGATTCAAATCTTCAGATTGTTCGTTTGGCGACAGATCATCACGGTGGCTTCTCGACGCCCGTTGCACAAAGGAGGGCCCGAATCCCCAGCTAACAAAAGGGGTTACTCTGGTCTTCAGTATATCATAAGATATCCGAACGGGGGCATAAATCCTCGAAACCTTGTAGGTTACTTCTGCAGGACTTGAAGTTGCGCCAACAAATGGACTGGAAACTGATGCCTCATTTCTGTACAAACTACCAGATTGAAGAAAGGTGGCTTCGGTGGTTGCCCTCAGCCGATAGGGTAGTTTGTAACTAGCGAAGATACCTAAAGCTTTCGCTTTGGTTGGGGTGTAAGACGCCTTTGGGCTTTCGTCGGGAAGCGTTTTGCCCCAACCACTGTAGCCCAGCCCTCCCATGAACCCGAAGCTAAAGTTGGATTGCCCAAAACAAAAAAGGCTTTGGGCAATAAACAGCGCAAATAGGAGGCGGCTTTTCATTCGTTTTTACACGTTCTTTGTCAGTAAGTTAAGCAATTTTCTATCAAGTTTTAACCCGTACCAGTCCTCATAATCAACATCTTCTCTGCCCGAATTGAGAATGCCAAAGCTGCCCTTAAATTCCCACAAGGCGAAGCCTATCTGGTTGGTGTGCAGAATGTCGAGCACGTCGCCGAACCAGGCAAGGAACACATCGTGAGGCGTTTTATTGAAGCAGCCACATTCACCGCAGTGCACACCCACACCTTGCTCCTTCAATGCAATCCACGGGGCATAAAACTTTTCAAGCATTTCACGGCTCAGGTATTGGTCACCCACCTGGCCTGGCCATTTAACCTCAGGTAGGTTATCAATGTCTTTCATGGCCCAGGGTGCTTTGTAGTGCGACACAATGCCAGGTGTGTAGCCACGACAGCTTTGTGCAATGTCGAGGTCGGCTATTTCTGGAATGACCGTGCTGCCTGTATTGTTCCCGTCTGCAATGATCACGTGCTTTTTATTAACACCCTTGATGGCTTCTGAGGCAGCGATGGCCATTTTGCGGTAGACATCGCCCGGCACCGGGCCTCTTTTGGAGTGCTGGTCGTTCATATCTTCCCGGTTGCCAGGCTCGTTGAGCAAGTCGAAGCTTATTTTTTTATTTGATACGTTCTTGAACCGGGTAGCCCAAAATTGCCAATGGTAGCAAAAGTCGTCCAGTGCCTGCTGGTCTGTCCATAAGTTATAGGGCTCATGAAAACCGGCGTTTACGCAGTAGCCGGGTGCCCGGTGCAGGTTAAGGCTCACATGTAGTTTGTATTTGTGCGCCAGGTACACCAACTCTTCAATTTTATCGGTTGCCTCGGTGTCGATATTCCTGACCTCTTCCGGAGTAATGTTTCTGCTGCGGTCGAATTTGAGGTAGGAGGGATAAGCCATGGGAAGCCTCACAAAGTCGAAACCCCAGTCAGCCATCCATTTAAAGTATTCCTCTTTCGTGCCTTCACGGCCATTGGCCGGGTTGGGAGAGAAGAAGTCGAGGAGGTTGAAGCCTTTCCATTGGGGCAGCTTGTTTTTCGATTTTGGTGCACCAAAGAGGTCAAATGGCGCATTGGCTGCAACCATTGCTCCGGCAGCGGCGAGGCTTGATTTTTTTAGGAATTCACGGCGGTGTTGGGGGGCGGGATTGTTCATAGCGAGTGTTTAATTAGTATTCGCATTCGATGCAGAATAGGTTTCAACTAATATAAATAACTTGGCCTAGAATATGGATCGTTTTTACTCAAAGGGATAATGGAAGGTATAGGCATTGGAAGTATAATATGCTGGAGGCATTGGTTTCCCTTGTACCTCATTGTTCTTAGCCTGGGAAGCACACATGCGCAGCAGTCGCAAGTAGGCACAAGGATTCATGTTTTAGTTCTTTACGAAAACGGAGGTCACCATCTTGAGTACACCAACGCAGCCGTTCCCTGGCTGAAGCAGCTGGCTACCGACAGCTCATTGGTGCTGGACTTCATTACTTCTACTGATAAAATCAACGAAGCTTTTTTGGCCAACTACCAGCTCATTGTGCAGCTGGACTATCCACCCTATGGTTGGAAGGAGGAGGCCGCTGCAGCTTTTGCAAACTATATTGAAGAGGGCAAGGGAGGCTGGATCGGCTTCCATCATGCTACTTTACTCGGTGAGTTTGACGGTTACTCAATGTGGGGCTGGTTTTCAGGCTTCATGGGCGGCATCGGGTATCAGAATTACATTGCCGATTTCGCTTCAGCGGACGTAATTGTTGAAGCAAATAGCCATCCGGTGATGAAGGGATTGCCAGCAAAGTTTCCCGTTAAAAAAGAGGAATGGTACACCTACGATAAAAGCCCCAGACCTAATGTGAGAGTGTTGGCTTCGGTAGACGAGTCAACCTCGTTCCTGACTCCGAGATTAAGATGGGCGACCACCCTGTGGTATGGACGAATGAGAATGTGAAGGCAAGAAACGTCTATATTTTCATGGGGCATTCACCTCTCTTATTTGACAACAAGGCCTATACCACCATGTTCAGAAATGCTATTTTTTGGACAGCAGGCGAATAGGCTATTCGTCCTTTAGGTACCTCACCGGATTAGCTCTGACGGCCTTGAATACCTGGCTTAATACTGTGCTCAGTCCGATAAAAAGGGCAATTCCAATGGTCATAAGAATAATTTCTGCTCCAAAATCCACTCTATAGGGGTAACTGCTCAGCCATTCATTGATCAACTGATGGCTGACAAACAGGCCAAGGGCCAGCCCTATCACGATGACAATCAGGAACCTTTGAGTAAAGAGTTGGTACAACTGATTCGGTCTGGCGCCCAGCACCTTCCTGATACTTATTTCCTTCAACTTCTGATTTAACTGCAAGCCAACGATGCCTAGCAGGCCCATGGCAGCAAGAAAAATGGAGACGAAACAGCCGATGCTGACCAACTGCATCATTCGCTGCTCGGCGGCATATGCTCTGATGTATTCGTCTTCGAGAAAAGTATAGTTCAAAGGGAATGGGCTAAAATGCTTTTTCCATACGGCTTCAAACTTAGCTGCGTTGAATTGCGTGCCCCCAGATAACTTGATATAAACATTTTGAAGCTGGTATTGTGGCGATTGATAAATCACTAATGGCTCCACGGTGCTTTTTGCCGACTCGAAGTGGTAGTCTTCCACCACGCCAATAATCTTTGGGTTCTTTAAGTCGCCGTAATCGAAAGGCACAACCTCCCCGATGGGGTTAGCCATGCCCAATCTTTCCGCCAAAGCCTGATTGATCAGGATAGCTTGCGTGGCATCAGAGCTTATTGCCGGATCAAAGTTTCTTCCATTCACAATATCTATATCGAGCAGCTGCATGAGGTCATGATCCACTCTCAGGTGCCTGACCCGAATTTCATCTTCTTCCATTTTGATCCTTGTTCCATTATAGCCAGAGGTTGAAGCCACGCCGGAGACTTCCGGTAGTTGCTCCAGGTCGTTCATGAACGCTTTGACCCGGTCGTCATCAGAGTTGAAGTCGTCGATATAAAGCACCTGATTGTAGTCCAGTTTCGTGTCGAATGAAGTAAGAAAGCTGATCTGATTTCTCAAAGTCAACATGCCTGCAATGAGCACAGTAGCAATGACAAACTGTGTGCCTAGTAATGTCTGGGTAATCCATTTACCGCTGCGTATTTTCTGCTCTCCTTTGAGAGACTTGACGATAGAAAACCTCGACAACACAAAGGCCGGGTACACTCCGCTCACGAAGGCGGTGCCTAACAATATGATAGTGGCACCCACGAGGAATTCCGCATTGAGTAAGAAGCTCAGTTCATAACTTTTGTTGACAAAGGAAGAGAAGTAGGGTAAAATGAAAACCAAAAGGAGAACGCCAAAAACCCCGGCAAATAGCGAAGAAAGAAAGGACTCGGTGATCAACTGACTAAAAATGCTATTGTTTCTAGCGCCAATTACTTTGCGCAATGCCACTTCTCTTGACCTGGCGATGTAGAGTGAAATATTGAAATTCGAATAGTTGATCATGGAAATGATGAGGCAAAATATCCCAATGGCTGCAAAGAGTTTGATCAGGGTCTTATTTCCTCCACGGGCTATTCCGTTGTAATGCCCGTAGGCAGTATCCAGGTGAATTTCTGTGATAGGCTGCAGCCCCAGCTTTACATTATCGTTAAGCTCTGGGTCCTCTTCTTTTTCTGCTTGCATGAGGTTCATCTTGCGCACCACCTCTGATTTACCTGTGTTTTCCTGCAGTTGAATCAACGTATTCATGTTAATGTCCATCCAGGTGGTAAGTCGACGCTCTGGGGTGTGAGATTCGTAGTTTGTGTACGACACCATAATATGGCTACGGACAGAGGTGTTTTCAGGAATGTCCTTGAACACGGCACGTACGATAAAGTCTTCAGCGTCTCCTGACTCATTGAGTGACAGAATACTCCCAACCGCCTCACCGCTAAGGTTGAGTTTACTGGCCATCGATTCAGAGATGATGATATCGCTCGGTAGGTCAAATGTGCCGGGGTTCCCATCGGTAAACTCCATGTCAATCAGGTCGAACAGCGCTTTGTCAGTATATAAGAAAGACTCTTTCAGTACCTCTTCTTCTTTTTGTATCAAGCCGAATCCGGTTTTTAGCCTCGCCACGGCAGAAATCTCGGGAACATTGTCCCTAAAATAGACAGACATAGCATTTGAACTGCCTCCAATGTGGTCAACTACATCAGCATGGTTAAGGTCCATCACAATTCTGTAGAGCCGTTCGTAGCCGTCCAGATGTTTATCGTAGCTCATTTCATCGTTGGCATACAAATACGCAAGCCAGCAAAATGAAATACCTAGCGCAAGGCCCATGATATTCAGCGTGCCGTAGAACTTGTTCTTCATGAGGAATCTCCATCCTGTTTTTAGGTAGCTTTTGTACATAATGAGGTAGTGATTCATTGCGGCAATTGGTTTTATGTTGTAAAATCTAATTGACTTGATTACTTCTGCGGTGTACATCCATTTAGCGTAGCCAGGCCCCTTGCTGCTTGCTCTCCAAAGAAAAGCCTCATGAAGGTCACCGCTTACTTCTTCGTAGCTATCGAACTTTAAGGCCCACTTGAGAAAGCGATCTGCCCAGCGGGGTGGGGTTGTATTATTTGATTTCATTGGGCTGCCACATTGAATGAAGGAACGCCTTTCCAGAGCTCCGTTCTTTTTTCCTGAAGTGTTCTGGCGGCTTCGTATCCTTTGCTGGTGGCTTTGTACAGGCGCTTCCTTTTACCGCCCCTTTCCTGTGTAGGCTCGCCCATGCGGGTGCTTACCAAGTCTTTCTTCTCGAGTCGCTTCAACACTACATGGATGGCTGGCAGGGAAATGGTTTGGTTAAACTGACTTTCATACTCAACAGCGATATCGAAGCCGTAGGTTTCTTCCTTTGATAGTAGTATGATAAGTATGATCTCTTCAAGTACGCCCAAGTGTAAACTCATATTATTGTCATTTGTATAAAATATAAATACGAGTATAATTAATATTTGTTTAAAAAAATAGAATGTGCCACAAAAAAAACCGGAGAGTGTAGCTTTCCGGTTTTCTTACTATTTCAATTCAAATTAATGATTTACATGCTTGAAGCATCGCCTTTTTTCAGCATCACGGCTTCTACGCCCTTCTGCTTGGCTTTCTCATTCAGCTGAGGGATGTCGCTGTTTTTGATTTGTTCCCACTTGGTCAGCTGCTCATTGATGGCCGATTCAATTTCTGTTTTCACAGCAATGGTCTGGTCAGTTGGCTTGTAGTCGCTGCTGTTGGCCACAGAGCTCAGGTGCCCCAGCTTGTTGTTCAGCCTGATGGGGTAGTTCAAGGGATCCTGGCCACTGCGATTTTTGGTCTGGTAGAGCTCTTCTTCTACCGCTGTCATCTTTTTGTTGATTTCGTTGATAGACTCAACCAACTCTTTGTAAGCGTCTTCTTTGCCCAGCCTTTCTTTCAGGTCATTCATTTGCACACGGGCGGAACGAATGTCCTTAATCGTCTGGTGAGTTTCAGTCATTTTGGCGTTTACTCCCTGGATGAAGTCGAACTGAGCCTGGATGTCAGCAACTGTGCCTTCTGTCCGGGGATCTTTCAGAATGGTGAACTCGGTTTCGCTGGTTGTTCCATTCGCTGTCAGTCTGGCCTTGTAAGTGCCGGGCACTGCTTTTGGGCCGCTCAAACGGGCTGCCCACATGATCAGGCCATCGAAACCTTCCGGAGCTGAATATTGCATATTCCACACAAAGGTGTTGCTACCCTTCTTCACAGTCAGTTTTTCGCCACGCTCTTTCGATACAGTAGAGAACTTCTTGATCAGGTCGCCGTCGGCTTCCATTACTTCCAATGTTACAGTGTCCTTTTCACCGGGTTCGCTCTTTAATGAAAAGAAGAACTGTACGCCATTGTGGTGATTCTTGCCAGCACCGGTAGGTACACGCCAGGCAAAGCCGCCCATGCGGTAGCTGTCAATCGGTTTGAACAGGTGCACATCGGCAGCAGCCACTGTGCTGTTGAGCTGATGCAAAGGTGTTAAATCGTCGATCAACCAGAAGCTTCTTCCCTGTGTGGCAGCAATCAGGTTATCATTTTTGATGGTCAGGTCGGTGACAGGTACGGTTGGTAAGTTGAGCTGGAAGGTAGACCAGCTGGCACCGTCGTCAAATGAGATGTACATACCTGACTCTGTACCTGCATACAGCAAGCCTTTGCGCTTTGGATCGGCCCTCACCACACGGGTGAAGTGTGAGGGGTTGATGCCGCTGGTGATTTGCTTCCAGGTTTTGCCGTAGTCTTCTGTTTTGAAGAGGTATGGTTTGAAATCACCTATTTTGTATTGCGTACCAGCGAGGTAGGCCCCACCTTTTGTAAAAGGGTCAGGGTCGATGCTATTCCACATCACGTATTTAGGTGCTGTGGGAGGGGTTACATTTTCCCATGTTTTTCCTGCGTCCTTGGTCACGTGTACCAGCCCGTCGTCAGAACCTGTCCAGATAAGGTCTTTTTCAAAAGGCGATTCAATGGCAGTGAAAATAGTCGCATAATACTCTACCGCTGTATTATCTTTAGTGATAGGGCCACCCGCAGGGCCTAACTTTTCTGGCTCAGCTCTGGTAAGATCCGGGCTGATGGTTTCCCAGCTTTGGCCTTCGTTGTAGCTCACGTGCACCTGGTTGGAGGTAGTGTATAGCTTATCGCTATTGTGGGGAGAAAAGAAGATCGGGAAGTTCCATTGGAAACGGAACCTCATGCCTTCAGCACCATGGCCCATAGGGTTGTCGGGCCAAACGTTGATGTTTCTTTCTTCAGCCGAGGCGTGATTAACCCTTGTAAGGTACCCGCCATAGCTACCGCCGTACACAATGTCATTATTGTCAGGATCAGGTGCAATGTGTGCACTTTCACCACCGGCTGTTTCCTCCCAATCGCTTTCCGTAATAGCGCCGCCGTCTACTCTGTGGCGAATTCTTACTGTTGAGTTGTCTTGCTGTGCACCATAGATACGATAAGGGAAGCTGTTATCGGTGACCACACGATAAAACTGTGAAGTAGGCTGGTTCATGTAGGTTGACCAGTTGTCGCCGGCGTCGAAACTTACCTGCGCACCGCCGTCATCTGCCACTGCAATTCTGTTGTGGTCGTCTGGTGCTATCCAAAGATCGTGATGATCACCATGTGGGGTTTCGTACTCTTCGTAAGTCTTTCCGCCGTCTTTTGACTTGTGAAAGTTGACATTCATTACGTAAACGATGTCCTCATTTTCGGTGTCAGCATATATTTTGGTATAGTACCATGCACGCTGACGAAGGCTGCGGTCGCTGTTGATCAAACTCCAGTTTTCACCACCATCGTCGGAACGGTAAACACCACCCTTGTCGTTTTCTATGATGGCAAACACCCTGTTGGAGTTAACCGGAGATACTGATACGCCAGCAATGCCCCATATGCCAGATGGCAAGCCTTTGTTGGTCGAGATGTTTTTCCAGGTATCACCGCCGTCAGTTGATTTCCAAAGAGCAGAACCCTCTCCGCCGCTATCGAAGCCGTAAGGTGAACGATTGAACCTCCATGTAGTAGCAAAAAGAACCCTGGGATTTCCCGGATCCATAGAGATGTCCACAGCGCCAGCATCGGCATTGGCAAAAAGTACTTTTTCCCAACTCTTGCCCCCGTCTTTAGAACGATAAACGCCACGGTCAGCTGAAGACTTCCAGATGTCGCCCAGCACAGCTGCATATACCAGGTCAGGGTTTTTGGGGTGAATCCGAATTCTTGGGATGTGATAAGCTTTGGGCAGCCCCATGTCTGTCCAGGTTTTGCCGGCATCGGTAGATTTCATGATGCCAAACTGTCCGTCAGAAACGTTGCCCCTTACCGTACCTTCTCCGCCGCCGACGTAGATCACGTTGTTGTCGTATTCGCTCACGGCTACTGCGCCAATGGAACCGCCAAAGAAGCCGTCGGAGATGTTTTCCCAGCGCTGTCCGCCGTCAGTTGTTTTCCAAACGCCACCGCCGGTTGCACCCATGTAAAAGAGATTAGGCTTGTTGGGCACTCCTGTCACTGTTGCGGCTCTGCCCCCTCTGAAAGGCCCAATGGAGCGCCACTCTAACGCAGAATACAGTGATTCATCAAATTTGGTAGTCGCCGGAGCAGAGCTGCTTCCTCGTCGCTGGCTAAAAGCGTCGGTGGTGCCCATCAGGACAACCAAAGCCAGCAAAAACCCCTGCCAGGGCATTTTTGGGTTGTAAGTCATTTTCATATACAGTTTTCGATTAATTAATGAACCTTAACAAGTAGTAATTGAGGTCAAATTACACCAAGTGCTATTCAATTAAAATACAGAAAGGAGCAGCGAAAATAATGAAGGATGAACGGTGGCGGGGTTATTTTCTACTCTTCCGGGTGGCTGTTTTTCATATCAGCAGCAAAGTAATTTTCCTTAGGCACCTTGTTCCCGTTGAGCCCATTGAGCATGGCTATTTGCCCTACGTGTGTGGCCATATCGAGAACCGGGCCTTGCAGTAACTTTTTTACCAGGGAGGCATCCAGCTCTTTTGCTTCTAATAATTTACTAAGGGTAGTCAAACTCTCATTGAACCTGGCAAGCTCTTTTTCAAAAGTGAGCTGCGTTGGTGCAGGGCTGTTAAGATGGACTTCTTCCACCATCATTGTTGCCTTCAAAGCCAAGTCAGTCATGTGGTTGATGATATCATTGGGAGTTCGTGTGTGAGCACTGACTTTGTACTCTCCAAAGCCATCCGAAGTCCGGGCGACGGCCTTTGTCAGCCGATACCTGATCGCAGCCACTGTATGCCTTAGTAGTTCGTTGTTCATACTGCAAAGATGGGATGCAAGAGAAGCAATTTAGGGCTAATTCCTAAAACGTCGATTCGTTTTATGGTTTTGTCAAGCCAATGGTTCACTAGCTTTCTTTGGCGAAGTTCTGGCAAAGAACCAGGCCATCACCATGCCAAGTACTACTCCTGAAAGAGAGGTTTCCAGAAGATGGGCCAGCCTCACAGGTTCGGGCATGATAGGGTTGGGCAGCAGCAGCTGACTGCACCCCACCACAGCAAGCATGAGTCCAAGTACGACTGCCTTTTGCAGCCAACTGCCAGAGATTGAGCGAAATACAAGGAGGGCAATTAATGTCCACAAAACACCTCTTAGTACCTGAAATGAATATAGATGTGAAGCGACATTCTCTTTCATCATGAACAGGAAGGAGGCTTTTTCACTGCTGCCTGAATAGTAAATGCGAACCTCTTCAAACTGCCAGGCAATGAAATAGCCGGCCAGAAAGTAGATCAAAGGCCAGATGACTATTGCCATCAGTGCTGTCATTGTTAAGGTATTGGAAAAAGGCATTGTCTCACCTTTTGAAGTTAGTTGTTCCCTTTTTTTGAAGGTTCCTGTTACCCATACTGCAAGAACGGAAAACAGCATGGAAGAGGTTGCACCTCCTGCCACCAATGCCCAAATGCTGTTCAGTTCCATCTTGAGGCTGTCGTTGAACCAAAGCGTTTCGATCTGTGACATGAAATATTGGATGCCAAAAACCACGAGAGAGAGAGTGGCCACTAGCGGCCAGCCCCGCCGGTGTGTGCTGTGAATAAAGTACATGATAGCGGCTGTATTAAGGCCGCAAATGAGTAGCATGATTGGCAGTCCATCATCTCCTGATCCGTTTGAAGGGTTCATCAGATCGCTTGGAAAGATGGTATTACCAATGATTAAACCCAGGATCCAGAGCACCAACATCAGCACTGACAAGACGACCCAAATGGCTGTGGTTTTAAAAAAGCTTTTCATAGGGGTAAATAAAATAGTGGGCGATACAACTAATAATATATAGAAAAAATCATTCAAAGTTTTTTGTTATTTGTTTTAATACCGACAGGCTCACGGCAACGTCTTTTGCCGGCAGGTGCTGCATGGTTTGCAAATAGACCTTGCCCGAAGTGGCTACCATTTCCGTCTGCAACTCCTTTCCTTTTTTTGTCAGGTAAATGAGGTTGTTTCGCTTGTCGAGCTGGTCTGGTATTTTCACGATCAGGTTCCTATTGATCATATTGCTGATTATACGGGCAATCGTTGTCTTGTCTCTTCGCAACTCGTTGGCGATGTCCTGCTGATTGACACCCTCTTTGTACCACAGCAGAGCCAGTACTGAAAACTGCTCAGGCGTAACATCGAATCCATTTTCTTCGAAAGCCATTGTAAGCCTCTTATGTAACAGCTTCGCCACTTCACTGATTTGAAACAGTAGATTCTCTTCCAGGGAATTGGGTGCTTTCATATTGGTTGCATATGCATCTAATGTAAAAGTATGAAAAAGAAGTTCCAGGATCAATTGTTCTTATTCATTCATAAAAAGTTAAATTCCTTGTTAATAGTGAAGAAGATGAAAACTTATCAGCCATTAATAGCTATTGCCTGTGCGTTCTTGCTGAGTTGTGGCGGCTCAAATAGGCAACCAACAGAAGCCACCCAAAAGGAGGAGTCGCTAGAATTCCCAGCCGAACTGGTCGATTTCAGTGATTACCCTGACAATCCGATTTTTACCGGCACTGGTCAGTCCACCTGGGATGAGCATATCCGGGAGCGGGGGTATATCCTGAAGGAGGATTCCATCTATAAAATGTGGTATACAGGCTATCGGTCAGAGGCCGGCAGCTTATCGCTGGGGTATGCCACTTCTGCTGACGGAATCAATTGGAATCGCTATCCTGGCAATCCTGTATTTGATGGGAGTTGGACAGAAGACATGATGGTGATAAAGGTGGACGGTGTGTACCAGATGTTTGCTGAAGGCCGTGGAGATATAGCCCATCGTCTTTCTTCGCCGGATGGTATTCGTTGGACGGACCATGGCTCGCTGGACATTCGTCTGGTGAATGGAGAGCCGCTTAGCGAGGGGCCTTACGGCACGCCTACCGCCTGGTTTGAGGAAGATGTGTGGTATTTATTGTATGAGCGAAACGATTTGGGTATTTGGCTGGCTACTTCCAAAGACCTTGAGGTTTGGACCAATGTGCAGGACGAACCTGTGATAGAAATGGGCCCGGAGGAATATGATAAATATGGTTTGGCGGTCAATCAAATCATTAAGTACGATGGTACGTACTACGCTTACTACCACGGCACTGCCTTTGAAGACTGGCATGAATGGTCAACGAACGTGGCGGCATCCAAAGACCTGGTACACTGGACGAAATATGAGGGCAATCCCATTGTGGGGGAGAACCGATCCAGCGGCATACTGGTGCCGGATGGTTCAGGGTTTCGGCTGTATACCATGCACGATCAAGTCGACGTGTTTTTTCCTGAAGATTAAAGAGGTTAGTCTCTGCGCTTGCGCAGAGACTAACCTCTTTAATTTTAAAGCTCCATTGTTAAAATCGTCATGCACATTTTGATGCCCTGGCTGATGTTGCCTATGCGGATGTTCTCGTTGGGGTTGTGTTGGTTGTTGTCCATGTTCACCAGTAGAGCATGAATGAATTAAAGAGGTTACTCTCTGCGCTTCTGCACAGAGTAACCTCTTTAATCTCTAACCTCTTTAATTTAGCTCCATTGTTAAAATCGTCATGCACATTTTGATGCCCTGACTGATATTGCCGATGCGGATGTTCTCGTTGGGGTTGTGTTGGTTGTTGTCCATGATCACCAGTAGAGCATAAATGAATTAAAGAGGTTACTCTCTGCGCTTCTGCACAGAGTAACCTCTTTAATCTCTAACCTCTTTAATTTAGCTCCATTGTTAAAATCGTCATGCACATTTTGATGCCCTGGCTGATGTTGCCGATGCGGATGTTCTCGTTGGGGTTGTGCTGGTTGTTGTCCATGTTCACCATGGGCACAATAATGGCGGGGATACCGAGGGTGTTAATCGCCGGAATGATAGGCACGGTGCCGCCCATGGTGCGAATACTCACCGGAGGTTCGCCGAACTCTTTTGCAATGGCTGTCCGAAGCTTTTGACCAATTGGAGCCTCCATACCCGTTCTGAAAGCGTTGACAAAACCGTTAGCTTTGAAAGTCGCTATTTTTTGGTTGTTGAGCCTTTCTTCGTCTGTCGGTGCTCTGTCCAGCACAAGGAAGCCTTGCTTTTCAATATGCGTTTTGATTTTAGCGAGCTGCTCACCGCCATCTGTTTCTGCCACCAGGCGCACGTCGATATAGGCGGTAACTTCTTCGGGAATGATCGTTTTGAGCCCTGGCCCTTTCCAAGATGTATCGATGTGGCGAACATTCAGCGAAGGGTACTGAAGAGCTTCCTGGTAGTTATTGCCAACTTTTTCAGCGTCGTGGATGACCAATCCTTTTCGGATGTCATCATTGTCGTCGGGCACCTGGCTGAGGAGGGCTTTCACGGCTGGCGTCATTTCGATGCCGTCGTAATAGCCATCCACCAGCACTTTGCCATTTTCATCTTTCATACTGGCGAGCAAATGCGACAGGGTGAAAATGGGGTTGGGCACATAGTTGCCATAGTGGCCGCTGTGCTGAGGCAGCTTGGCACCGTAGGTGGTGATGCTGCAAGTAGCGTTGCCCCGACAACCAAACGTAAGTGTGGGCTCATTGGTAGGATGAGCAGGCCCGTCCATGATGATCATGTAGTCGGCGGCGTAGTCAGCCTTGTATTGGTCGAGAGTGGAAAGAAACGCTTCGGAGCCGGCTTCTTCCTGCGGATCCAGAATGATTTTGACATTGACGCCTAATTTGGTTTTGGCCTTGTCGAGCAACTCAACAGCGGTAAGCATCATCATGATCGGTGCCTTGTCGTCGGCTGCTGCTCTGCCAAAAATCCGCCAGTTGGGGTCGATGGCGCCATCCAGGTTTTTCCAATCGATGGCCGACCAGTTGCCTTCCCTGTCTTGTTGTTTCAACACCGGAACAAAAGGATCGGGCTGGTCCCAGTTGGCGGCATTCACAGGCTGGCCATCAATGTGCAGATAAAACAGGATGGTTTTGGCCTTCTTGCTGACTGTCCTTTCTGCCAGCATCAGCGGCAGGGTAGATGATTCCAGCATTTTCACGGTGAACTTCTGCAGCTCCAATTCCTTTTTAACCCACTCGTAGTTTTTCATAATGCCTTCCTTGTCGGAGGCTATATTGGGCAGGCTAACGAACTCCCGGTGTTTTTTGAGGGTTGCAGGGAGCACTTCGGCAATGGCAGCGTCTATGCTTTTTTGGGCGGCCAGCTTAAAGGTTGCTGCGATGAGCATGCATGCGCAAAATGCGGATATGGCTTGAAAACGAGATTTATTCATGAGTCAGAAAAGATCGGTTTCGGAAATTGAGCGTGTAAATTGGTGCTTTTTGTTCAAACACCCACCACTTTGATGGTCAACGGTTAACTATTGCTGTCAGGAAGAGACTACCTCGATGTTATAGCCGATAAAAAGCCCGCTGTCCAGCACGCCTCTAATGAGTTTGATCTCTTTTTCCAGCCCTTCTCCAATATCGTTGAAGTGTACGTCCAAAATGAAATTTCCGTTTTCAGTAATCACTGGGCCGTCTTTGCCGCCACTCATCCTTAATTGTATGCTAGCTGCACCCAATGTCAAAAGGCTGTTTTCGACACTACTCAGCGCCGAGGGGATCACTTCCACCGGCACGGGAAATTTCTCGCCAAGCCTTTTTACCAATTTAGAGGGATCTGCAAGA
Source organism: Imperialibacter sp. EC-SDR9 (assembly GCF_902498805.1). GTDB lineage: Bacteria > Bacteroidota > Bacteroidia > Cytophagales > Cyclobacteriaceae > Imperialibacter. Next base: position 81,198 of record NZ_LR701585.1, read on the forward strand.
ATGAAAGTTTTGGGTGAAGCGGTCATGATGAGCTTTTCTTTGAACATGGCTCCACCTCTCCCCTTGATGAGGTTATTGGCAGGGTCTACTTCGTCGGCCCCGTCAAAGTACCAGTCGGGCCGGGCGGTGTTGAAAGAAACAGTAGGAATATGCAGTTTAGTGCAGGTTAGTTCTACCTCATGGGAAGTAGGGATGGCTTTGACCTGAAGGCCGTCGGTTGCCATTCGTTTTCCTATTTCGAGGATGGTGAGGTAGCTGGTGGAACCGGAGCCAAAACCTATGGCTTCGCCGTTTTTAGCTTTGGCAGCCACCATTGCCGCCAGCTTAAGCTTAGCCTCCAGGTTAGTGATGTTGGCACCGAAGTTCAGATTGCTGATTAGTTTGCTGTTCCAGTTCATCATCCTTTTTTTGTGTCGTGCCTACGGCACTTGCCTTGCGCCAGAGGCCAGCTGTACCGATATGGCGTCCCGATGGGACTTGCCAGCCCCGGACGTCGGAAAGGCAAAAGCTTTCTGCCGTCTGAAGTCAATAAGTATACTTCAAAACTGTTCTATTTACTTTTCAAAGCCTTGGCAATCGCCGCTTCGACCAGTGGTTCCATCACGTTGTACCCTGCTTTCGTAGGATGCACGCCATCTTCTGCCATCTCTTTTGGCAAGCCGTCCCTGTCGTCGGCCATGGCAGAAAAATAGTCGACATACACGATCTTATTTTTATCCGCATAGGCTTTGATCATTTTATTGAGGGCGACGATTTTTGGCGCTGGTTCCATGCCTGGCTTCCAGGGGTAATCGTAGGCTGGCACCACCGATGAAAGCACCACTTTGATGCCGTTGGCCCGGGCTAACTCCGCCATTGAGTAGATATTGTCGGCGATCATTTCAAGGGTAGAGGGACCGGTGTTGCCCGCAATGTCGTTGGTGCCGGCAAGGATCACCACTACCACTGGTTTCAAATCGATGACATCGGCCCGGAAACGCACCAGCATTTGGGGTGTGGTTTGTCCGCTGATACCCCGGTTCACATAGGGTTTGCCTTCGAAGAATTCAGGATTTACTCTGCTCCAGCCTTCCGTAATCGAGTTGCCCATAAATACCACCCTGTTTTCCCCTTTGGCTGGTGGTGCCAGGGCCTCATTTTGTTCACGATATTTGGTAAAGTTGGACCAGTCCTGGGCGAAAGCCTGGGAAGAAAACAGCATGACAGTCAGTAGCAGGATATTGTTTTTCATATCAGTAGTTCAGGTAATTTTAGTAGTGCTTCAATCTAAACATCATTTTCATCCAATTCCATGAAATCATTGACGGGGGCTCCAAAAACTTTCGACATTTTCAACGAAACCACCGTGGAGGGCACATATTTTCCCTTTTCAATCGAATTGACGGTCTGTCTGGAAACTCCAATCAATTGCGCCAGGTCTTCCTGAGTGAGATCCTTCTTCGCTCTTTCCACCTTGATGCTATTCTTCATCTTTGGCTAGTTGATATTTGAAGTAACCATAGGTGGCATTGGAATACAAAAGCAATAGTGTAACGACGGCCAGATTTCCCCCAACCTCCGGAAAATGATAAGGCATGCCTCTCCAGATGGCTGACACCCACGCCATCATGGGGAGAAACAGCATGGCAACAAAAGTAAAGCGAATGCCGTGCATCATGGCCTTGAACCTGAGCGCTAAAAACAGTTCGTCCTCTTCCTTTTCTCTTGCGAATAGTAGAAAGAATAGCCCAATGCTAAGAGGAACGTGCAGGAAGAACAGGCCCCAGCCAGACCAGAATGCAGAAAAACGATCCATAGCACCGGTCATCACCACCACGGTAAAGGCCAGCAGCACCAGGGGAATACCTCCAATCAATAGTATCCAACCCCATTTTCTATAGGAGGGGGTTAGTAAAAATGATTCAATTTGATCCGAATTTTCATATCAAAGTAAAGTTCATCGAATATGTAAACCCTATACGGCTAAAAGTAAAGTTTGTTTTACTTTTAGTAAAATTTTTCATTCTTTATGTCAAAAACTTCCTTTGTTCTGTCTTTAGCGTAATTTGTTCACTTTCTTAAATGCCGCCCAGTCGGTTGCCTGTTTAGCCACCAGGTCGACATACTGTTTTACTGCTTTCGCAGTCGAGATGGTAGGCGTCATGTCAGTTTCCTGGAGAATTGACATCAGCCGGCTGAGTGTTCTGTCTGCGGACGCTACCTCCCGCTGCATTTGGCTTGCTGCAGCAGCCTGCGCTTTGCTTTTTCCCTTTCCAGCTGTCAGGGTTTTGCCCACCTTTTCCATTTCTTCCAGAAGAGCGAGACTCTTTTTCCTCGTTTCGTAACAGGCCATCGAAAGGAAAAACTGCTTTTGCAAATCCACCCTGGAAGTCTTCACCCGGGGATCCATTTTGATGGTGATGGGCTGGCTGTACGATTTGCCATCTACTGTTAGTTTTACGTTGTAAGTATCGGGGAGCACGAAAGGGCCGTCAGGCTCAGGAGCCGAGTTCTCATAAATAGCAGCGATGGAAAATCGACCTGGTATTTCAAGTGGTGTGTAGTGCATATCCCATTCAAAGCGGTTGAGACCAGCTTTGCCGGAAAGGATTTTTTGAGGTCTCAGCCAGTAGTGTGGAAAGTTGACAACAGGAACCTCATAGGGCTTGTCGTTGCTGCTGTATTTTTTTACCAGCGTGCCATTGAGGTCAAAAATCTCCAGCGTTACTTCCGAAGCGTTGCTTGGCAAATAGTAATTAATGACAGCCCCATCTGGTGGGTTTTGACCAGCGGGTTCCTCCTGTGGTAGCGGTGTGTCGGTGTTCATGTTCCAGCGCACCCGGTAGGTATCCTGGGGTTTGAATAGCACCGGTTGAGTTACAGCTGTCGTTGTCAACTGGCGCAAAGGGGTGATATCGTCCAGTATCCAGAACGAGCGCCCGTGCGTGCCCACCACCACATCGTCGTCTTTGATGACAAGGTCACGAATGGAGGTGGCCGGCATATTGAGGCGCAATGGCTGCCAGTTGGCTCCGTCGTCGAACGAAACATGCACCTGCGTTTCCGATCCAGCGTATAGTAAACCCTTTCTGATAGGGTCTTCCCTTACCACATTGATGGGGTCGTTGGGCAAGCCTTTCACGATCTCCGTCCACGTTTTGCCACTGTCATGTGTTTTGAAAATATGCGGCTTCATGTCGTCGTTGCGAATGCTGTTGATGGCGGCGTAGGCTGTCTCCTTGTCGAAGTGCCCGGCGTCCATCAGCGACACCTTTTCCCATGAAGTGACCTGGGGTGGTGTAACGTTCGTCCAGCTTTTGCCACCGTCTTTGGTCACGTGAATCAGTCCATCGTCGGTGCCCGCCCAAATTACCTCGCCATCAACGTGTGACGGCGCCAGTGTGTAGATCACACCACGGCGGGGCATGGTTTTCATGCTTTCGTCGGTGTAAATCCCCACGCTCGCCGGAATGTCCCAGGTGGCCCTTGTAAGGTCGGGGCTAATGACCTCCCAGCTGTCGCCACCGTTTTGGGTTTTGAAGACCACATTGGCCGCTGAGTACAGTGTTCTTGGGTCGGTGGGTGCAAACAGGATAGGCATGGTACGGATGTAGCGATAGCCGCCATCACGCACAGGATCAGGCGATACGTTTTGCACCTGACCGGTCTTCTTGTTGTATTTGCTTACCCTGCCACCATAAATGATATTAGGATCAAGCGGGTCGGCTGCCACATAGCCATATTCTTCTACGCCCACGGGATGCCATTCTCTGAAAGTGATTTGGCCATCGTTGCCACGGCTGGCAATGCCCACCGAGCCACTTTCCTGCTGACCACCGTACACATTGTAGGGAAAGTCGTTGTCGGTGCTTACGTGGTAAAACTGAGCGGTAGGCTGGTTGTACCAGCTACTGAAGGTTTCGCCACCATTAACGGTAATGATCGCCCCTTGGTCAGCGGCAATCAAAATAATGTCCGGGTTGGTCGGATTGATCCAGATGCGGTGGTAATCGTCGCCACCGGGAGCACCACGAAAGGCCGAAAAGGTTTTGCCGCCGTCCATCGATTTCCAGGTGACCACATTGGCAGAATAAAGGACATCGGCATTGGTGGGGTCTACTTGTATTTCTGCAAAGTCGTCGCCCCGGCCCCACGGTCTTGGGTCGTTGTTGATGAGGTACCATGACTCACCGGCATCGTCGGAGCGGAAAATGCCACCTACTTCAGGAGCATTTACGCTGGCGTAGAGTCTTTTGTTGTCGCTTGGTGCTACTGAGATGCCAATGCGACCCAAGCCTTGCTCATAAGTAGGCAAGCCCTTGTCCAGCTTTTTCCAGCTATTGCCGCCGTCGGTTGACTTGTAAAGCCCGCTGTTCGGTCCCTGCCACGCTGCGTTTTCCCAGGGGCCCTGGCGGGCCTGCCACATCGAAGCGTACACTGTATTTGGGTCTTGTGGATCGATCAACACCTGAATGGCTCCGGTGTTTTCATCCATATACAACACCCTGTCCCACGTAGTGCCGCCATCAAGCGTACGGTATACGCCACGCACCTCGTTGGGGCCGTAGGGGTGACCGAGTACTGCTGCAAACACCCTGTTTTCATTTTTTGGATCGATATCAATCCGCCCGATCTGCTGGCCGTCTTCCAGCCCAAGATGTTTCCACGTCTTGCCGCCATCCGTTGTTTTATACATGCCGTTGCCCACGGAAAGGTCGGGGCGTTGCAGACCCTCACCAGAAGCAACGTACAGCACATTGGGGTTGGAAGGAGAAACGGCAATGTCACCGACAGAGCCGGTAGGCTGGTCGTCGAAAATCGGCACCCAGGTGCGCCCGTAGTCGGTGGTTTTCCACACGCCTCCGTTGTTCACGCCGATGTAGAACACATTGGGCTGCTGTGGTACGCCCACAGCGCCGACGGTTCGTCCACCCCGGTGTGGCCCAATCATGCGCCACTTCATATCACCGAATTTTTCGGGCTGATAAACTTGTGCGGACAGCTGAGAGCTCAGCAGGCAAAATACGCCCAGCAAAAGGGCTACTATTGGTTTCGATTGGTTTGACATGGCAGATTCGTTTGGTGTCGGAATCTACCAAAAAAGTTGAAAGTGTGGCAGCCTTAGTTGTTAAATGGCTTAGATCGGTATATCTGAATCATATTCAACAGAGTGTAGGCTAAAACTGCTAAGGGAATAAATGGCGGCTTTATCTTCAGTGGCAGCACATCGGCAGGTACATTGGGAAGCAGATGAACATAGCATGCCACTATCATCATAATGCCTAGTGAGACATGGCCCACTAGCAGCGATACCTTTTTTGAGGCAGCAGAAAATGACAGGAGCCATGGGATGAGCAACAACAATCCGGTGATTATTTCACCGGCAATGCCCATGGGATAGGCAACAGAGGGCATTCCGGAAGTTTCTATTTGAGTGGCATACCACGTTTGAAAGGGATCTGTAAACTTCAATAGGCCAAAGGCAAGACTCATGGATCCGAGAAGAATGGAACTGGTTTTGATGGTCTTCATGCTAGTCGATATTGTTGTTCTTTTTAAACACTTTGGCCATCATTGCCCGTGAAAATGATGCCGGCACCACGGTGTTCATCACTCTGTACTTCAGGCCAGGCAACACCGAAAGCCGATTTTTCCTCAATCCCTCGAGTGCCTCACTTACGCACTGCTGCACCGACAGCGGTTTCATGGGTAGGTTGTCTTTTGTGAAGCCAAGCAACGGCAGTACCGGCGTTTCGGTGGGGCTGGTCACCAGCACAGTGATGTGGATGCCATTTGCTTTCAATTCCGTATTAAGGGCTTTGGCAAGGGCCTGCACCATCGCCTTAGTGCCCGACTCATTGGCCATGTAGGGAAGCCCATCAATGGCACCCATGGCTCCGGTGAGCAGGATACCACCTTTGCCTACCGCCGCCATTTTTCGTCCGAAGTGATGGGTCAACGCAATGTGGGAAAGTGCATTCAGTTGAATGGTGGCCATGAGGTGATCGAGACCGAAGCTGAGAAATTTCCCGGGTTTGCCGGTGCCTGCGTTTGATATCAGCAGACCGATGTTTAGTTCGATTGTGCTTTCAAACACTTTTTCTACTCCGGCTGGTGTGGAAAGATCAGCCTCGATTACTGCATAGTTGATGCCGTGTTTTTGCTTTAGCTCTTGTGCCAGTTGCTCCAGCAGCTGTTTTCTTCTCGCTACCAGCACCAGGTCAAACCCTTCGGCTGCAAGCTGCCTGGCAAACTCTTCACCAATACCGGCTGAAGCTCCCGTGATCAAAGCCCAGGGGCCAAACTTTTCTTTGTTTATTTTCTTCATGGTTACTGTGAATTATCATATCCACAGCAAAAGTCCGGGCTCTGCACGTATTTGCTTTGTACAAATAGGTCAATGAGTTGACTATTCCGGTCGGGAGAGCAGTTTAGGTTTTCGCTGAATTGCGGTAACCGGATGGGGATAACAGAAAGGCGGCTTTGAATGCCCTGGAAAAATGAGCAACGTCATTGAAGCCGGTTTGGAACGCTATTTCGCCCACACTTAAGGTACTTACGCCTAGCAACTCTTTTGCCCGCTCCAGCCGCTTGGTGCGGATGTAGTTAGCTGGGCTTTGATGGAAGCTGGCCCGAAATGATCGCTGGAAAGTGGATATACTCATATTGGAAAGCCTGGCGAGGTCTTCCAGCGAAAGGTTAGAAAAAAGATGATTGTTGACCACATCCCGGATGTTGACCTGTCGGGGGGTGAAAAGGTCGGAAAACAGCTGAAGCACCGAGCCGGCATTTTTAGTCTGTATAAGCAGCAGCACCAACTCTTTTACTTTGAGTTCGAGTAGCTCGTCACTGACCAAAGCAGGATTGTCGAAGTAGAAGTAAAGGTTTTCAATAAACTTCCCAATCAGCTGATCAGGAATTAACTTTTGGAAAAGTGAGCTCGATGTGGCTGCCTTTACAAAAGACGGAATTTCATGTTTGTAAATGCTTCGGAGGATGTCAGGATAAAGGTGCACGACGAGAATCTCGTATGTGTTGGAAGCACCATGCTTAAGCAAATCAGCAAAGTGGCTGCCGCACTTCAGCAGCACGGAGTCTTCCGGCTCCACAGGTAGCTGACCGGAGGGAGAATTGATCCTCGCTTCACCAGCGGAAAAGTGGATAAAACAGGCTTCTTCGTGGAAGTCAACAGCAAATCGAAAAGGGGCCTTAATGACCACCTTTTCGATCAGACATTTGTTGCGATAGTCAAATTTTTCGTGGCTTATGACCATCCTGACGGTTTAACGACATGTTTAGATACTTTCAGTGTGTTTCTTAAAGTTGTCAAGGATGGCCTGCCAGCCACCTCTCTGCATTTCGATAGGATTTTCTTTTTCAGGGTCAAAGATTTCAACCACTTTCGTTTTGTCACCATCGGCTGTGAAGAGAATATTGACCTTGCGGCCATCTTCCATGGTATAGGCTATGCTTTCATGCGTTTTTACCTCGTCGTATATTCCTCCGAAGTCGAAGCTGAAGCTGCCGTCTTTAGCGGCCATCGTAGTTTTGAATTTGCCTCCGGTCGTTGGGTCGTTTTCGGCAAAGGGCGCATGCCAGTCGTCGGAGGCATGGCACCATTGGGTGATGTGCTCCGGCTCGTTCCAGCAGGTCCAAACTTTTTCAATAGGAGCATTGACAACGGCTTCTATGGTGATAGGTGCAAGGGTTTTGTTATCGCTCATGACTTTTGTGTTTAAGTGAATGAATGATACAAATTTAGGTGAAAGCTTCAAAGTGGAAGCTTGCGAAAACCGGCAAATTGGAGGGTGGATTGCGGCAGGAAGTATTCGTTTACTCTCCAACTGCGTCAAGCGCTGCCTGGATAAGTTTTTGGTGCAATCTAAATTCAATTTTTGAGGTGAGGATCTCTATTTCTGGCTTCAAGAGGGGTATTAGGCCGACAGTTTTTGCCTGAACAAGGATACCCAAAAGTCCAATTATATTGAGACCTTCTTTTTTTGCGATATCTCTTCCCTTTTTTTCATCAACCAGTAGGTAATCGGCCTTTTCTTCAAGGGCGAGCACGATGGATTCGGCCTCACCGAGGTCGAGTTCCAGCTTAAGCGATTGAAGTTTCTTGTAGTCTTTTATTCCCTTTACATTGATCCAGGAGGTGTTTATGTCTTCTATAGGGTAGTTGTATTTTCTGAGCGTGGATAGTTCTGAGTAAACTGTAGGAGTGAGAAGAACGTTGTGAAAAAGGTTTTGGAGAAGGTGTAGTTTGTAATAGCCAGCAGGCCAGTAATAACCGAACTATCACTTACTACTACCAAGTTTTTAGGAGTTGAAAGATTTGATAGTTTTCAAATCGTCAGAAAGATCATTCAAATCATAGTTGAGATACTCGTTTCTGTAAGCGAGTTCTCTTTGAAAAGCGATTTTATCTAATGAAACAAGCTCACAAGCCTGACCAATTGAGAGCTTGCCGTGTTTGTACAGCGCAATAGCCAATTCCAGCTGTAGTTCCTCGCTGCTTAGGCCTGTATTGTCTAAGATAGCATTGTCGATTACCAGAGTCATTTAGTAAAGATAGGAATTTATCGTTTCAGATGTAAAAACGATGAAGTAACAGCAAAGAGTTTCTGTTTTTCCGGAAAATTAGTTATAATGAAAGAAGTCATTCAATCACCACCAACTTCATTTTCCCCTTGATTTTAAAGACCCTTCTGAAGATGACATGACTTAAAACACCGGCAGCAATAAGGGAGCCGCCCAGGATGATGGTGCTTCTGTCGGTTTCATAATTGTTGAGTAAATCGAGCCCCAGATAGGCAGCGCCGGCAATAGAGCAGAGCCTCGACAGCTTGAACCGCAGGGCAAACCAGATAATGGTTTTGTCGTCCATATACAGGTGGGTGATGTCCTTTGGGTCAACTTCATAACCATCGAAGAGTATCAGGCCGTCTTTAAAGCCTTTGATCTGGTCAGTCACCTTGAAATCGTTGTCTTTGATGCGAAAGGCGATCACTTCTCCTGCGTAATACTTCGCTTCCCTTATCCTGCTTTTATGAAACAACAGAAATGGCTGCTGGGCAAGGCATTCTGACGCAATGAAAAACATAAAAAGCAGGGCAAGCAGGTGTTTGACCATGAGCAAAGACAAGATAAAAGAAGGGGAGCAAAAGCTCCCCCGTGTAGATTTAAATATTTCTGCGCCTTCTTCTTATCCGCAGTATGATTACGATTGTGAGGATAATCAGCACAAAAGGCCATAGCTCCACCGTCCACACCATAAAGCTCAGGAACTTGGTCCAACCGGCGCCCCAGCCTCCGCCAATTTTGTCCCAGAAGCCGAAGCCCTCTACGTCTGTTTGGTAAAAGTTGATCCAGAGTGTAGCAAACTTCACCCGACTTTGCAGGTAGTTCATCCGGCCCTGCATCGATTCAATTTCTGAACGCACCTGCCCCAGCTGTGCTTCAATGGCCACCATGTCCGTCACAGTTTTGGCCTGCTTCAGCAGATCGAGGTAGCGGGCTTCCAGCTCCTTCTTTGTTTTAAGCCTTGTTTCAACATCCATGTACTCCTCCGTCACATCGATGGAATTCACATTTTTACTTTCGAGCTTGCCAGCGTACGACGAAATGGACCCCATAAAAGCATCAAACTTTTCGTCGGGTATCCGAACGGCCACACTCTGCTCCACTGTGCCCTCATTTTTGTACATGTTCTCATTAAAGACGTACCCGCCATAGGAGGCAACGATTGAGTCGAGGAAAACACGGGTCTTTCCGGTGCTCTCAGTTTTGAAGCGCATATGGCCTTCTCTGATGAGTTTTCGTTCGATAGTGTTGGGAGTGTCTCCTGTATATCCCTGCTGGGCTTCTTCGGTAGCAGCCATTTTACGGTCAGCGGCAGGAGCCATTTCGCTGCTGAAGTTCATCGACTCTCCACCGCCGTTGTTGCCGCATTGCGTGAATAAAAGCACCAGCGCCAGGCCGGTCAGTTTGATTGTGTTGTTCATCTTTATTTTGTGTTTGAGCAATCTCTGGCATTTTTCATGCCATGAGCCGTTCCTTTTATTTTTTTATTTCCTCTGGCGACACTTCTCTCTGCACAGTGTATCCCCAGAAACCGATGTTGCCAGTGCCTTCTTCCTGGCCTGTGTTGTCGAACCACCAATCCATGTCATTTTCTACGTCTTGAGGGCCGCCGTCGAGAATTTCAATAGTGGAGCCAGCGAAGCCGCTAAATTCCGTTACTTTCCACGACCACGTGACATTTCGGAGCAAGTCTTTGTTCAGGTAGGTTTCGGTGCCATCGGTTGCCGCCACTTTAGCCACAACCAGCCTGTCCAGCGCTTCGTTGTTTCTATCAGCTACGATCGCCCTTGCCTTTGCAATGTCTTCAGCGCTGGAAAGTGGCAGGATGTAGGAGTCGCCCTTTTCTGCGCCAAATTCAGTGACGAGAAAGAAGACGGTGGTTTCATTTTTGGGAATGTCGTCGTCGGTTACTCCGCAGCCTGCAAGTGCTAGTCCGCTCAAAAGTAAGATGAAAAAGTGCCTGATACTCATAATGAATTTAATGTTTGAGCGATAGGACACAGGGAAGCTGGAAGGGGTTGGGGCGGCGAGCGAAAATAGGCAGCGCTTTACCTCATGGAATTACATCCAGGCAACACCACAACTATTGATCTATTCGAAAATATCGCCCACTGTAAGGTTGATTGCGGAAAGCATGCCGCATTGAACGTGATCGCTGCCGGAAAGTCTGGCGGCAGACAGGTAATGGCCTTCTGCGTTGAGAAGAAAAATCTCCACGATGTTGTCGTTAGGGAAAACCAACCAATACTCGTTAACCTTGTGTTCGCCGTAAAGCTCAAATTTGTCCTTGAGGTCTCTTGAGGCAGTAGAGGGAGAAAGGATTTCAATAATTAGGTCTGGGGCACCCACGCATCCCTTCTCATCGAGTTTGTTGGCGTCACATACGATGCAAATATCGGGCTGTACCACAGTGAATATCTTTTTGTCATCATCTCCCGGTTGGTTGGGTAGGCGGACGTCGAAAGGCGCATGGAATAGCTTGCAAGGTTTGCCTTTCAGGCTGGCTCCAATTTCCAAAATGAGGTTGGTGCTGATCAGCTGGTGCCTGGTTTGAGGAGCAGGCGACATCTTGAAGATCTTTCCTTTGATGATTTCGACCCTTTCCTCAAAGGCCCAACGGAGGTAGTCGGCATAGGAATAGGAGACTTCGGGATCCAGGAGGGTGAAGTCTTCGATGCGCTCTTCGGGGAATTGATACTCTTTGGGCATGGTTAAAAATATGGAAAAAATATGAGTTTTTCTGTTTGCAGAAAGGGGTGACAGAGTAATCTGCTTGTTAGGATGGTACTCCAAAACTGACAGATTGCTTCAGTCGCTTGGTGTTAATTGCCATAGATTTGGCATTATTCGGCTCCATCGCAATGACGGTCAGGTGGTGGTGGCTTCGAATTTGAAAGCGCTAAGCCCAACTCTACCGTCATTGCGAAGCTGCCTCACTGCATGTCTATTATGTGTGAAATCTCTGGGGTAGCTGCGGCAATCTGTTGACTACGGAGCCGTATCCTAATTGACAGATTGCCACGTTACGCTACTATTTCACAAACAATCAGCATTGGGGATCTTTCTACCAATGACGTGTTAATGAGTCTTTTAAAGAATGTGAATTTCGACGGAGCTCAATCTGACACATTCTTTTGACATTTCGAATCACGTCATCTCAATTGGTGCCGTTTGCCAAAAATGTTAGGTCTCTCAATGACAGTTGTTTTAGGTACGAGCCAAAAACCCGCACCCTGCCGATTCCATCCTGGCCATTTTTCCCCCACCCTCCCAGATGGGCACTACTCTACTTCAGGCTAGTGCTGAAAACAGCGACACAACACATCTGGAAATATTTCAAAAGGAAATAGAGCTGTCAGACTGAGCTTGTCGAAGTCTTAGTTATTAGCAGCGATGAAGCATTTCGACAGGCTCAATGTGACATTCATAATAAAAACACCTTTTGAAATATCTCCAGATGTCCTACCCCTTCCTCTCCGGTCGTTTTCTTGGCTCGTCCACTTTTAGCTTGGTGGTGGAAGTTTCTCCGCCCTGGCTAATCGTGACGGTGTAAGTGCCTGGCACGAGGTAGGTTTTGCCATTGTCGGCCTTTTTCACCGCTTTGGCTTTTTCCTCGCCCAGCTCCGCTTTGAGTGCATCAACATGAGCGTCAGTCACCGTCAGGTCATACCCATAGTAGTTAAGCCCTTTGTCGGCTTTTATTGTAGTCTCATATACTTTGGTGCCTTTGTCGGAAGTGAGGGTGAGTGCCACATCACCGCCTGCTTTAGCGTAGAATGGCAATGTTTGGCTGGGCTCATTCACGGGTCTCCATTGGCTGTAGCCTGGCATGCCCCAGCGTTCGCTGTGGGTTACCTTGTCGGTGTCGAACAAGTGCAATGCCTTGGCCAGCACCTCGCCAGTCAGCATTTGCAGGTGGGCTACATTGCCAATATAGATCGAGCGGCCGTGCGTGCCTACGATCAGCTCTTTTTCCCTCGGGTGAATGGCCAGGTCGTGCACGGCTACGTTGGGCAGGCCACCATCGAAAGCCATGAAGCTGTTGCCTTTGTCAACCGATACATACAAGCCGTGGTCGGTGCCCACGTACAGCACATTTTCGTTTTCAGGATCTTCTCTGATGATGTTTACAGACTCTTTGGGAAGGTTGGAGCCAATCTTCTTCCAGGTAGCACCATAGTCTTCCGACACATAAACCAGGGCATCAAAATTATCCCATCGGTAGCCGTTGAGCGAGGCATACACCCGGCTTTCTTTGTGTTTGGAAGACTCCACATTGCTCACCCAATAGTTCTGTGGCAGGCCGCTCACAATCTTTGTCCAGCTGTAGCCGCCATCTTTGCTCACGTGAATCAGCCCGTCGTCGCTGCCGGTGTAGAGCAGGCCGAAGCGGGTAGGGGACTCAGCAATTACCGTCAGGGTACCATAGCTCACGTTGCCTTTTTTGCCACCGGCTGTCAGGTCGCCTGATAATGTTTCGAAGTTGTCGCCTTTGTCCATGCTTCGGTGGAAGCGGTTGGAGCCCATGTAGAGCACGTCCTGGTTATGGCGGCTGAGGAAGATGGGCGTTTCCCAGTTCCAGCGGTAGGGCCGCTCGCCCAGCTCATGTGAAGGCGTGATGCGCTTTCTGTCGCCAGTTTGTGAATTGCCCCGCACGTAGTTGCCAAACTGCAGACCGGTGTAGTAGGTCAGGTTGTCTCTGAAGTCGACCTGTACCTGCATGCCGTCGCCGCCGAAAATGGATTTGTAGGGATACTGGCCTTCTGCCTGCCACCCGTTGCTGTATTCGTAGTTGCTTGGCCCCATCCACACGCCGTTGTCCTGCAGGCCGCCGTACACATTGTAGGGGCTGGCCATATCGTAGGTCACGGAATAAAACTGACCCAGCGGAATGGGGTTGCACTTGTTCCAGGTTTTGCCATCGTCGTAGGAAATGTTGATGCCGCCGTCGTTGCCGAGGATGAGGTGACCAGTGCGATTGGGGTTTACCCACAGGGCGTGGTGGTCGCTGTGTACATTGTCGTTGTCGATGGACTCCCAGGTTTTGCCGCCATCGAGCGAGCGAACGATGGGCACGCCCATGGTGTAAATATGGTCGGGGTCCCGGGCGTCGATGCGCACCTGCCCAAAGTAGTAACCGTAGCTGTACACCAGGTCTTCGATGTAACCTGCGTGTGTTTTGAACCATGTTTTCCCACCGTCGTTAGAGCGGTACATTTCCCCGCCTTTCACTTCGGTGTCGAACAGGAGCGAGTTGGCGTCTTCGGTGTATTCCACCAGGTCGAGCGGCTTTACTTTGCCAGCTTCCACGTCTTTTTTAATATCGGGGGCATTGTATTTCTGAGGAAATCGGTTGGCATCCAGGTAGGCATTGATGTCCTTGTTGTTGAGTGCCAGAAAGTCAGCTTTCGAAATCGACCTCAGCAGGTCTTTGGTCACCTTTTCTTCTTCGTCTTTCTTTTCTTTTTTATCCCGGAAGTCCTGGTTGTCGAGCATGGCGTACACGATCGACGGATTGGACACCGACACCTCCAGGCCTATGCGCCCCACACCTTTCGTAGTAGGGAAGCCGCTGGCTTCGGTATTGATTTTCGTCCAGTTGCTGCCACCGTCGGTGCTTTTGTAGAGACCGGAGCCTTCACCAGCGCCGTCGAAGTTCCATGCCTTGCGGTCTTTTTGCCAAAGGGCTGCGTAAAGGATGTCGGCGTTGGAGGGGTCTTTTGCCAGCTCAATAGCGCCCGACTTGTCGTTGCTGAAGAGGGTTTTTGTGTAGGTTTTTCCGCCGTCGGTGGTTTTGTAAACGCCTCTCTCGGCATTGTCGGAATAAAGGTGACCAAGGGCTGCCACCCAGAAGGTGTTGGGGTTAGTGGGGTGCAGGACGATCCTGCCAATGTGATGGCTTTCTTCGAGGCCCAGGTGGATCCAGGTTTTGCCATTGTCGGTGCTTTTGAATATGCCATAACCAGAATAAGAAGAACGGCTGGAGTTGTTTTCGCCTGAGCCAACATAAATAGTTCCGGTGCCCCAGTCGACAGCTATGTCGCCTATCGACATTACAATCTCATTTTGGAACATAGGGGTGAAGCTGATGCCGTTGTTTTTTGTTTCCCATAAGCCACCCGAGGCATAGGCCACATAAAAGTGGGTAGGGTCGGAGGGGTCTACTTCTATGTCATCCACCCGGCCGCTCATTACTGTGGGCCCCACGTTGCGGAAGGGAATGTTTTTCACCAGAGAATTTTGCTGAAGAGCCAGCCTTTGCTGGTAGCCCTGCCAGCGCTCTGCGGCGAGTGTTGCTTTGGGTACTATTTCGGCGGGAGCAGCCTTTTTTCGCTGCGCCAATGCTGGCAAGGCCAGGAAAAGGGTCAACGATAAAGTGATTAGTAATTGTCTGTTGTTCATTTGAATCCTCTTTTTTTGTACTATTTAACTAAAAGTAGGCAAAGGTGAAATGTGAATAGTGGTAAGTGGGGTGATGTTGGTCGTGGATTAATCGGCAAATTGACTACCTTTAAGTAGGTGTCGACTGTAGAAATGCTGAATAAGGCTGTTTATCCCAAACATTTACACAAACTACCCTACTATGAAAACGATGACCTGCCGACAGTTGGGAGGGGCCTGCGACAAAGCCTTCCATGCTGCCACGTTCGACGAAATAGCCCAGCTAAGCAAAGCCCACGGAACTGAAATGTTTCAAAAAGGGGATGCGGCCCATCTCGAAGCGATGCAGGCCATGGGCGAGCTAATGAAATCGCCGGAGAAAATGAAAGCCTGGTTTGAGGCAAAGAAAAAGGAATTTAAAGCGCTTCCTGATCATTTGTAAAACTGCGTGGCGGCTTGTGCGCCTCGTTTCTTGATTCCAATCAAGTGCTCATATGCATGGAAGTGTATAAATTGCCTAAAAAAAGATATGCTCACTTCCGTTGTTCCCAAGCTTCCTTTTATCAACAAGCAGGAAACTGTCAATTTTTATGTGAATCAGCTGGGTTTTACTCTGCGGTCCGATTATGGCGACTACCTGATCATGGACAAAGACGGGGTGGAGTTGCATTTCTTTTCATTCCCCACTATTGTTCCGGCCAAGTCCGACTTTATGATTTATGTGCGTGTGGACAGCGACATTGAAAGTCTTTTTGAAAAGTGCAGGCAGGGCAGTTCGGCGGTAAAAATCATCAGCCGTTTGGAGTCGAAACCCTGGGGGCAAAAGGAGTTTGCCATCGCCGACCCCAACGGTACTTGTCTCACGTTTGGGGAGGCGTACAGTTAAAGTGCGAAATGCAGCCATTTCGGCTTCTTTTTCGAATATTATTGTTGGAAGGTGTTTGTGTCCCGTTCTTTCACCTTTTGCCTCTTTATTCTTTGCAATACAGCCCATCTTCGTATGCTACGTCGCAAACTCCTCTTCAGAAAAGTCCAGTTTTTGCAGAGCTTGGGTTGCTAAGGGTGTAAGACCTATACGTGAACTGGCCGTTATTCGAAGATAAAATGGTAATAGAGTCTTGTCCCATTTTAGAGCTATTTGCGGCGAATATGCTGATTGATAAATATGCCTATGTAGCGTCCAAAAAAATCACCGTTAAATAGTGCGCTAACACAAGATATTATGGGGCCTCACCTGCAAGGAAATCGCAGTAGGGATTGCAGTCCCCGCACACATTATGTATTTTTATTCATTGGCGTGGCTATTTGCGGAGGGCAGAGGTATCTCTTACCTATCCCAAGAGTTGCTGCTGGGCGTTAACTTGGAAAATGAAAACACTAAACATCAAAAACACAATATTAGGAACTGTTCTGTTTTTCCTCACGTCGTTTGCATTTGCACACCCAACAGGAAATATGATTACTATTGGTGAGAATGTGCTATGGTCATATATAAACCCAATAAATGACCTAAACCATTATGCCTGTGTAATGATTTGGACAAAAGGTTCTCAACCAAAAGTGTTTATTCAATCCGAGTATGCAGCAAGTGATTTTATGCTTTACAATAACCAAAATGAAATCTACATTATAGAAAGGAGGTTTTTGCAAGCATCCGATGAATTTCATATAAGGGTTTTAAAATCAACAATTGGTTCGCAGCCAAAGGTTATTTGGGATTGGTTCAAAGACGATTACAGGATTGGAGAAGGTGGATTTTTTATGCTTTCTGACAATCAAATGGTTTTCGGGAAATACCCTGAAATATATAGCTCGAAAAAAGGAGAGCAGCCCACAAAGTATTTTGAATTTGACCTTCCAATAAAAAGAATCCGGGCTGTTGAGGACAGCCAAATCCTTCTTTTGGATGATGAGGGTTGCTATTTGGTGCAACAAAATGGAAGCATCCTTGAACAATGGAATGAATTAACTGATCCTAGTGTGCAAAATTCGCCATTGAACCGAAATCAATTATTTGACGCAGATTATTCTAATGGAGAATTACTGCTTTCTTATTGGGGCAGAAGATCTTTTGATTTAATTGATGCAAAAGGAAACCGTCAAATTATTCTTCAACAAACTGAACCATTGACACCTCACTGGGTGGCATTCTGGAACAAAGAAAAACTATTGTTTTCATCGCAATTGATTTTTGATGGAAGCACCCCTAAACCTCACTTAACCCTACTGAATGAACAAAACGATCAGAGAGTAATATGGAGCATACAGTAAAAAGACATATTTATTCTGTGGTCTCTGTTTCGCTGTTAACGTTTCAATGTGGCGTAGCTCAAATAAAAAGCAAAACACACTCTGACTCAATCGACACGGTATTGTTTAAGGTAACGTCTTCCAATAACAATCACGTTTAATAACTATTTGGAACCCACTACGCTATTGGAAAAGTAGTTTTGACCCTGGCCAAAAAGTAATAAACTGTTTGGGCTTGCAGATCAGGACATGGCGGTGGCTTCTAAATGCTTTCGAACCTAGTTCTCGCCACTTTGTGTATTTTTGATTACCCAAACTTATTAACAGGAGCGTGCCAGCTGGCAGCATCGAAATTAGCTAGAACATAGAACGAATATGAAGGACACAAGTCACCACGATGAGCGTATTGCAAAAATGATCTTTGCTTCCGTGTATCCGCATTATGTAACGAAAGTTGAAAAGAAGGGTAGAACCAAAGCTGAATTGCACGAGGTCATTCAATGGCTAACCGGCTACAATGAAAAGAAGCTTCACGAGCTCATTGAAAACAAGGCCACATTCGAACAATTTTTTGAGGGTGCCTCGCTCCATCCCAATGCTCACCTGATCACCGGCGTCATCTGCGGCTATCGGGTGGAAGAGATCGAAAATCGATTGACACAACAAACCCGATACCTGGATAAGCTGGTCGACGAGCTGGCAAAAGGCCGCAAGATGGAGAAGATTTTGCGGGTAGTGTAAGCTTGCCTGCGAGCCCCCGAAATGCCCTGACCCTGTCGGAAAGTGCTGATTATTCCATAAAATTATTGCGTAGCTAAATAACTACACATATATTTGTAGTCAAATAGCTACATAATGAATTTAAGACGTGACGTTTTCCAGGCCATAGCCGACCCCACAAGGAGGGCCATTCTTCTTCTGGTGGCTTCCCAGTCGATGACAGCAGGGGCCATTGCCTCCAACTTCGACACTGCCAGGCCCACGGTGTCAAAGCACCTGCAGATTCTCACTGAATGCGAATTGCTTGAACAAGAGCAGAACGGAAGGGAGATTTCCTATCACCTCAATGCGAAAAAAATGAAAGAGGTAGCCGATTTCATTGAACCATTTCGCAAAATGTGGGACGACAGATTCAATAAATTGGAAGCTGTGATGAAGCAGCACAAAACCCGGTAAAGAGGATTTTATGGAACGAAAAACAAAGATTCAGGCCGAAGATGGTAAGCAGGAATTGCTCATCACGAGAGAGTTTGATTTGCCATTGGAGCTACTCTTTAAAGCGTATGTAGAGTCAGGCATTGTGGAACAATGGATGGGCACGAAAGTGCTGAAGCTTGAAAGCAAAAAGCACGGTAGCTGGCAATTTGAAACCACCGACCCAAAAGGGAATAAGCATGGCTTCAATGGGACAATACATGAATTTGTTCCCAATGAAAAGATAACGAGGACTTTTGAAATGGACAATGCGCCTTTTGGGGTTCAGCTGGAGTTTCTTGAATTTGAAAAGCTGGATGCAGATACCAGCAAACTCACCATGCACGTGGTTTACAGGTCGGTGGCCATCCGGGACCAGATATTGCAGTTGCCTTTTGCGCAAGGCATTAATATGGCTCACAACCGCATCCAGGAAATATTAAGCCAGAACTAATCCCTAAATGACATTAAAACTTACACCCGAACAAAAAAAACTAACCATGACAAAGACACAAAAAATTATTTACTGGATTGCCACTGGCTGGCTGGCTCTGGGCATGACTTCAACTGGCATAGTGCAGATCATTAAGATGCAGGAAGAAGTAGAGAAAATGGCTCAACTGGGCTACCCTGGCTACATCCTCACTATACTTGGCCCTCTGAAGCTCCTGGGAGTGGTGGCAGTACTTGTTCCCAAATTCCCGCTACTAAAGGAATGGGCCTACGCTGGCTTTTTCTTCAACATGGTGGGTGCCATCTTTTCTCACATAGCGGCCGGCAGCGATCCTGTGGAGCTCTTTGGCCCTTCACTATTACTGGTGCTTACGGCGGTGTCCTGGTATTTCAGGCCGCCTTCCAGGAAACTTGCAACGGCTGTCCGAGTAGCCGGTGATACGAAAGTTATCCATGCTTCGAATTGTGTTTTTTACTCTGCCTGACCTAAATTTAACGTTATGAGCCATATGAGTCCCAGTATCGATGCTTTTTTCAGCAAAACTTCCCGCTGGCTGGAGGCCTTCTATCAATTGAGGAGGATTATTCTTGACACTGAACTGGAGGAGGAGTTGAAATGGGGAAAGCCTTGCTACACGTTGCGGGGAAACAATGTGGCGTTGATCCATGGTTTTAAGAAATACTGCGCCGTGCTTTTCCATAAAGGAGTGCTGCTGGAGGACGAGCATGGCTTGCTCATTCAGCAAACTGACAATGTGCAGGCGGCACGTCAGCTAAGATTCACCAGTGCTGAGCAAGTAGTAGAGATGGAGCCGATGATCAAAGACTACATTCTCGACGCCATTCGAATAGAAAAATCTGGTGCTCAGGTTGAGCTTAAAAAAACGTCGGAGTTCAATATGTCCGATGAGTTTCGCCAGACACTGGATGAAACCCCGACATTGAAAGCCGCTTTTGAGGCACTGACGCCTGGGCGGCAAAGAGGATACCTGCTGTATTTTTCTCAGCCAAAGCAATCCAAAACCCGGGAGGCAAGAATCGAAAAGTATATGCAACATATTTTGGATGGAAAAGGACTAAATGATTAGCGAGATGTCAAAAAAGGAATTGTCACCCGTGCAAAGCGAAGAGTTGATTAACACCTTGAAGGCCCGCTTTGAGATGAATATAAATCGCCATAAAGGGCTGGAATGGGCTAAAGTAAAGGCAAGGTTGGAAGCCAACCCGGGCAAGTTATGGGTGCTCGACGACATGGAAACAACAGGTGGTGAGCCCGATGTTGTTGGCTTTGATGACAACACAAAAGAGTACATTTTTTATGACTGCTCCGCTGAAAGCCCTAAAGGCCGGAGAAGCCTTTGTTTCGACCATGAGGCGCTGGAGTCGAGGAAAGAACATAAGCCAGCGGACAGTGCCACCAATATGGCTGCCAACATGGGTATAAAAATGCTGACAGAAGCAGAGTACCGTATGCTGCAAACCCTTGGCGAGTTCGACTTGAAAACTTCAAGCTGGGTGCAAACACCTCCTGATGTCAGAAAGCTTGGCGGCGCCCTGTTTTGCGACCGCCGCTTCAACCATGTTTTCCTGTACCACAACGGTGCTGAGTCTTACTATGGCGCCAGAGGATTCCGTGGCTCTTTGAGGGTTTAGATAGGCAGGATCACTGCTGTTGCCAGGTTCTTTGTCTCCCAGTCTGTTCCTTCGAGTTAATTATTCTTGCGCCTCAAACAAAAGCTGACTCTGAGTCTTTTTTTTGGTAATATCGCAAAAAAATAATCATAGCTAGACGTCAGTGTTATGGGAAAAATCATCAGACCAACCTATCCGGTAGAATTCAGCGTAGGGCTTCTTTTGCTTATTTTCGCTTTGTCTTCCTTTTTGGGCTCCCAGCTTTTTGAGGCTCCCTTCGGCGAACTCAAGGAGGACACTAGCGGGTATATAGGCATGGCCCTCGTTGGTCTTGCGGTCGTTATTATGGTGTTAATCCTTTGGGAAGAGTTTTTGTTCCCCATTACAGTAGTACCCACCGAAGGGCAGGTGGTCTTCAGAAACCACCGAAACAAGTTGCTGACACAATTATTCATCTATTTCAGCATACCTGCTATTTTTGTTTTCATTTATGTCAACTACGAAGTAAACCAGGTTCGTTTCTTTATCTGGGCGGCCATTTGTGTCATTGCACCTGTTGCCGGGAAGCTAATTTCAGGGATCAATAACTACAATGATTTTTTGAAGCTGACCAACGAGGAGATCGCCTATAAAAACAATAGAAAAGAAGGAGTATTTAAGATAGCCGAGGTTCAGCACATTATACCTGTGAAAGATGAGAGGAATGTTCTTCACAAGATTCAGGTGCAGCTGACCAACAACAATCAGGTGATAATTGACCTGGATGAAATGGAGCTGGCCGACTTTTACAACTCGATTGATGAGGCGCTTAAAGCTCACTACGAAACCATTCTGAAGGAAGCCAAAATTTCTGCTTAAGCAGCGTATAAAAGAAAGAAGGAATTCGTCGGTAGTGTTAGGGTACTGCCTTGTCAGCCGCATATCGGTGGGTTACTTCTCCGCCACCAACCCCAGGTGATGAAACCTGGGTTCACTCTCGCAGAGAGGGTAGAGGGTGTCCACAAACTGTTTGATGTAAGGGGAGTCTTTATGCTTTTCGTCGGCATCCTCGCCTGTAAAGCACATCAGGTGCACAAACTCGTGGATATCGTGATTGAACTGAAAAGATTGGTAAGCTATCGTTCCAGGTTCGTTATCTCTGATGCTAGCTATGAAGTTGCGAATCAGCTTTTCGGCTTCCTGCACATGGCCTTCTTTTACACGAAATTGAACCATTACGTGAACCATAGGATTCTTCTTTTGTGGGAAGTACTAAATTGGTCAGGCCTGATCAACGTATTTGATCGGTTAACCAGGAAGTTTTAGGTGATCAATGTCGAACGTTTCAGAGGTTTGAATTACTCGATCGGATAGGTTTTTTTGAAAGTGAGAAAATAGCAAAGCTTCCTGTATTTACAGTAAACTACTTATGCTTTGAGTGCCTTGCATTAATTTTGTTAAATTTAACAGGTCGTTTGGCATGGCGCCTTTTATTTTTTTTTTCACTTAAGTAATTTCAGTAATTACCCATGAAAAATATTGCTTTGCTACTTCTGTTTTTTCTTTTTGTTAATGCAAAGGCGCAGGTTTTATTATATGTTGCTCCTGATGGCAAAGGTGACAAATGCTCATTGAAACGACCTTGCAGCCTTGTGGCTGTGCAACAGAAAGTTGCGGACTTTAGTCCGTCGATGGCAAGCGACATAATTGTATACCTGTTGGGAGGAAGGTATGAATTGGACACCACACTGACTTTTTCAGAGAGACATGGCGGCAGGAACGGGTTTTATGTGCGCTACAAGAGATTTGGCGACCAGTCTTCAAGTATTAGTGGAGGTGTGCGTATAGACAATTGGTTGGAAGTGGGTGGAGGCATCTATAAAGCTTTTTATGGAGGACCAATGTTTAGGCAGCTTTACGTCAATGGTGTCAGGGCTACACGGGCAAGAAGCCCGAATAGAGTCGACGAAAGAAATTTCGGGCCTTACTACTGGTACAAAGGCTGGGAGGCGGAGGGTAGAAGAGTGAGGGTGAATGCCTCCGAAATACAGACTTGGGCTGGAATCCAAGACATAGAAATGGTAATTAAACACCATTGGAACCAGGCTAGGTACCGAATTGACCGGTTCGAAATCAAAGGTGATCATGCGTGGGTTTATTTTAGAGAACCTGAAATGAGTACAGAACCCTGGCAAAAAGGATGCTGCCCAGGGTGGGCTGATAAACAACCATTTCATTTTGAAAATTCCATTGACCTGTTGGATGTTCCGGGCGAGTGGTTTTTCGATGAATCATCGGCTGAGGTGTATTATCATCCTTTGGAGGGTGAATCTATGAAAAACGCCGTGGTAGTTGCTCCTGTTCAAAATTTACTGCTCAATATTGATGGCGCAAGCCATCTATCATTTGAGGGTTTGATATTCGAACACACAAATTGGGCCATGCCGGATGAAGCACGAATCGGTATTCAGGCCGGGGCTCGCCGGGGCTACAGTGCAGGATTCATACCAGGTGGTATCCGGATTGTTCGATCGAATAATATTCGGTTTGATGGGAATGTTGTACGATTCTTTGGTGGAATGGGGATAGAATTTTCTCATTCATCATACAATAATGTTGTTAGAGGGAACCTGATAACAGAGATAGCTAGCAATGGTATACAGGTTTATTCCGATGTCTGGAATCCCAACCCCGATACCGCTCATGAATGCAAAGGAGACTCGATCGATAATAATTATATCACGAAAGTAGCTCGTGACTACACAGGAGGCGTTGGAATCAATGCGACCTATGTGAACGGTATTGTGATTGAACACAATGAGATTTTTGATTTACCCTATACGGCGATAAGCATAGGATGGGGATGGACTGACGCAACCACAAATCTTAAAAACAATAAAGTGCGTTACAATGATATCCACCATGTGATGCAATTACACGACGATGGCGCTGGCATCTATTCTCTTTCTAAAGCACCTGGCACCGAGTTCTCCAACAACTACATCCATCATATCAACAGAGGCAATTGGAATGAGGATTGGCCAATGGCTGCTATATATCTAGACAAAGGCAGTTGTTATTACACGATAGAGCGCAATGTAATTGGATCTGCTCCCAGAGCACTTTCATCATGGAACAAACCAAACTATGGAAATACTTTTCGACAGAACTGGTATTTAAAAGGAGACGAGATTGTTGTAAGGACCGAGGGAAATGTATTCGAGAACAATATTGAAATTGAAGGGGAGAAATGGCCGGGTGAGGCTCTAAAAGTAATTGAAGAGGCCGGACCACAGATTGTCAGGCCCTTGCTTACTCCTGTTCAAAGCAGGTAGCAGGTTTACCCCCTTTCGCAAAAGCTTCAACTAGTAAAGGCAGTAATTTATTCGCCAGCTCCTGATGTTCAAAATAGTTCAAAAATATCTTACCTGAGATAAATAGTCCCGACTCATTTTAGCAAACTGCCCCACTTTTTTATCGCAATATGCCTTACTTCTCCGCCACCAACCCCAGGTGATGAAACCTGGGTTCGCTCTCGCAGATAGGGTAGAGGGTGTCCACAAACTGCTTGATATAGGGGGAATCTTTGTGCTTTTCGTCAGCATCCTCACCCGTAAAGCACATAAGGTGCACAAACTCCTGTATGTCGTGATTGAACTGAAAGGACTGATAGGCCAGCGTGCCAGGCTCGTTATTTCTGATATTGTCGATAAAGCCACGTATCAGCCTTTCGGCTTCCTGCACATGGCCTCCTTTTACACGAAATTGAACCATTACGTAGAGCATCGCTGGTGGGTGTTTTAAGTTGAACTTGTATTCTAAAGATACAATTTTTTCCCCTGTCTTGTTACAATTCAAACTCCAGATAGGGCAGTAAGTTCAACATGTCCAGTGCCAGGAAAGTCAAATGTGTCATGATGATGGTGCAGAGCTGGGCATAGGCTGTGGCCATGATCGACAGCGTAACACCCATCCAGTTTTTCATTCGAAAGAAAGTGGTGTAGACCCAAATATTGTACGAAAGCACCATTACTGTGTAAACGGTTATGATGGCCGCCTTGGCATCCGGGAATAGCTGAAGCAATGGAAATATGACAACGATAAGTGCGAGCTGCTGGGCCGTTACGTATATATTCATTACCAAATGTTCGGAAAAGTTGTCGCCAATGGGTTTGAAAAAAAGCCAGGTGGAAAAGGTATAGATAGGAATGGCAATAATGTTGATGAGGGTAGAATACTCGTTGGCGAAGTCCCAGAAACCAACGAAATGCATTTTGTACCAATGCCAGTCTTCAAAAAAGTTGTTTTCCTGAGCCACTTTGAAGATGCCGTAGCGGATAGAAAGAATGGTGGTAACAGCGCCAACCAACAACAAGAATTTGGCTGGCACATAAAGACTGAGCCGCTTGCCATCGATATACCCCCTAATGGCTTGTCCCGGACGTATCGCCAGTTCTTTGAGGGTGCCAAACAGGCCGGTTTCGATATCGAGCGACGATTCGAAAGACTCCCCCAACAATGTTTTCATATCAAAGCGATCCACTTTGGCGCTTTGTGCACAATTCGGGCAAAAATTACCCTGGAACACCGTTCCGCAGTTTTTACATACCATCAGCCGTGAAATTAGCAAAACGGCTACTTAACTATCACGGCGACGGTATATTATGTGAGGCAAATATCGGCGGCATGACTTTTCTCCGGAAGGGCTCTATTTCATAAATAGACTAATAATTCCGACATTTTATCAACATAGCCACCTGTATAAATCCAGCCGCAATTTGATCCTCATCCTTGTATCTTCGCTCTCTTAGAAAACCAAAAAACATTGAGGACATGAAGAGATTAATACTCCTGTTTATGGGCGTAAGTATGGTCTTGTCTCCGGCACTGGCTCAGGAAAACTTTCCTGTGAATGGTGCCCAGGATAAACGGCTGAATATTTATGCTTTTACGAACGCCACCGTGGTGGTGGATTATCAAACAACATTAGCGAATGCAACATTGCTTGTGAAAGACGGCTTCGTAGAAGCAGTCGGAGCGAGTGTTGCCATCCCCAAAGGCGCCATCGTTACTGACCTTGGCGGAAAATTCATTTATCCTTCTATCGTAGACCCTTATACCAGTTATGGTATGCCTGAGGTGAAGCGAGGAAGGAGAAGCTTTATGGATCCTCCACAGCTTGATTCCGACCGCAAGGAAGCTTATGGCTGGAACGACGCTATCAAAGCCGACTTCGACGGAGCCAGCGAGTTTACCATCGATGCCAAAACAGCCGAGAAGTGGAGAAAGCAAGGCTTTGGCACTGTGCTGGCCTTCAGGCCCGACGGCATTGTGAGAGGAAGCGCCACCCTGGTGACGCTCAGCGATGGCCCGGTGAACGAAGTGATTGTGAAAGAAAGAGCAGCTGCCAACTACGCATTTGACAAAGGTAGCTCCACGCAGAATTATCCCAACTCAATCATGGGTTATGTGGCTTTGCTTCGCCAAACTCACTACGATGCTCAGTGGTACACCTCACCCCTCAACAAGGTGCAAACCAATGTGAGCCTTGAGGCATTCAATGCGCTTCAAAGCCTTCCACAAATTTTCGAAACTGACAACAAGCTGAGACTTCTGCTGGCCGACAAAGTGGGCGATGAGTTCGGCGTTCAGTACATCATCAAAGGTTCGGGCGATGAGTATCAGCGGATCAACGAGGTAAAAGCTACCCAGGCGCCACTTATCATTCCGGTGAACTACCCGGCTGCCTACGACGTGGACGACCCTTACGACGCATTGAATGTGTCGCTTTCTCAGTTAAAGCACTGGGAGCTTGCTCCTGCCAACGCCGCTACAGTAGCGAAAAACGGCATCACCTTTGCGTTTACTGCCAGCGATTTGAAAGACCCTGCCGACTTTTTGCCTAACGTAAGAAAAGCCATTCAATACGGCTTGAGTGAGCAGGAAGCGCTGAAAGCGATTACGTACACTCCTGCATCACTTTTGAAGGCAGCCGACAAAGTAGGCAGTCTGAAAAAAGGCATGCTGGCCAACTTCCTGATTACTTCTGGTAACCTGTTCGATGAGAAAACTTCTATTTACGAAAACTGGGTGCAGGGTGATAAGTTTGAAGTGACCGACATGAACGCACCCGACTATGCTGGTAGCTATCAGCTGAATTATGGTGGCAACAGCTTCACTATGGAAATTTCGGGCAAAGCAGGTTCACAGAAAGCTAAAGTTAAAGTGAACGACTCGACTTCTGTAGACGCCAAAACAACTATTGACGGACAGAATATCAGCCTGAGCTTCCAGCCCGACAAAAAGAAAGATGGCAACATTCGCCTGGCAGGCTGGCTGAACGGCAAAAACTTTAAAGGTGACGGCCAGGTTGAAAACGGCGACTGGATCAAGTGGACAGCTACTTACCAGAGTGCTTTGGAGGAGAAAGAGAAGAAAGAGGACGGAGACAGTGACAAAGCACCAGGTCTTGGTAAGATCATGTATCCTTTTGTAGCCTTCGGTAACGAAGAGCTTCCAACAGCCAAAACATACCTGATCAAAGGCGCTACAGTTTGGACCAGCGAAGATGCCGGTAAGCTGGAAAGCACTGATGTGTTGGTACAAAACGGCAAGATAGCGCAGGTAGGCAAGGGGCTATCCGCTCCGGCTGGCGCAGTAACTATCGACGGTGCAGGCAAACACCTGACGCCGGGCATCATCGATGAACACACGCATATTGCACTTAGCGGCGTGAACGAAGGCTCTGAAGCTGTTACTTCAGAAGTACGCCAGGAAGATGCGATTGACTCTGAGGACTCTGATATCTACCGTCAGCTGGCTGGTGGTGTAGTAGCCGCTCAGCTGCTGCATGGCTCGGCCAACCCTATTGGCGGCCAGTCTGCATTGATCAAGTTCCGTTGGGGCGCAGCTCCTCAGGACCTGCTGATCAAAGGTGCTGATAAGTACATCAAGTTTGCTTTGGGTGAAAACGTAAAGCAGTCGAACCGACCTCCTACCAGCAATATCCGTTTCCCTCAAACCCGTATGGGTGTGGAGCAGGTAATGGCGGATGCGTTTACAAGAGCCGGGGAATACGACAAGGAGTGGAAGGCCTACAACGGCCTTTCTGCCAAGGCGAAAGCAACAGCGGTGAAGCCACGGAAAGACCTCGAGCTGGATGCACTGGCGGAGATATTGAACAAACAGCGTTTTGTGACTTGCCACTCCTACGTGCAGCCTGAGATCAATATGATGATGAAAGTGGCTGAGCGTTTCAACTTCCGTGTCAACACGTTCACACATATTTTGGAAGGCTACAAAGTGGCAGATAAAATGGCCGAGCATGGTGCCGGTGGCGGTACTTTCGCCGACTGGTGGCAGTATAAGTACGAAGTGCGTGAGGCGATTCCTTACAATGCTGCTTTGATGACCATGGCCGGCGTAACGGTAGCTATCAACTCAGACGATGCTGAAATGGCCCGCCGCCTGAACCAGGAAGCTGCCAAGTCGATCAAGTATGCTGATATGGGCGAGATAGAAGCTATGAAAATGGTGACCATCAATCCTGCCAAACTGCTTCATCTCGATAGCAGAATGGGTAGTATTAAGGTAGGCAAAGATGCTGACCTTGTGCTTTGGAACGACCATCCGCTTTCAATTTATGCCAAGCCAGAGAAGACTATGGTAGATGGTATTGTGTATTTCGATATAGAAAAGGATGCGCAAATGAGAGACGCCGTTCAGGATGAGAGAGCAAGGATTATTGCCAAAATGAAGTCAGCGAAGGCTTCCGGCGCTGCTACTCAGAAACCGTCCCGCCAGTACAAGCACAGATGGGATTGCGAGGATGAATACCTTGGAGACATCATCAAAGCCTCGCAGGAAGACTAACCGTCCACTTTAAAAGCTAAACGAGATGAAAAAATTAAAATACATAGTTGCAGCCTGTTTGTTGATAGCAGGACAAGCCAAAGCTCAGGTACCTGAGCCGGTGGGGCCGCAGGAAAAACCTATTCTGCTAATGAATGGCACGGCGCACATTGGCAATGGCCAGGTGATCGAAAACTCATTCGTGACTTTTGAGAATGGAAAAATCACCAACGTGGGCGATGCCACCGTTGTGCGGTTAGACATGACGAAATTCGAAGTGATCAATATTGCAGGCAAGCATGTGTATCCGGGCTTGATACTGCCTAATACTACCTTGGGCCTTGAGGATATTTCAGCCGTAAGAGCGTCTATCGATAGTGAGGAAGTTGGCGACTTGAATCCACATGTAAGGAGCCTGGTTGCTTACAATACAGATTCTGAAGTGATTGCCACGTTACGCTACAACGGCATTTTGCTTGCTCAGAGCACCCCGCAGGGCGACCTGGTTACGGGCACTTCTTCTATCATGATGTTGGAAGGCTGGAACTGGGAAGATGCGCAGTACAAAGCCGACGATGCTATTCACCTGAACTGGCCTACGAAAACCTTTAGCCCACGCTGGTGGATGGGAGAGACGGAGCCTCGCAAGAACCCCAACTACCAATCATCGATTGACAAGCTGGAGAAGTTTTTTGCTGACGCAAAAGCCTACAGCGAAGGACAGCCTGCCGTCACCAACCTAAGGCTGGAAGCGATGAAGGGCTTGTTTACCGGAGCGCAGAAGCTGTTTGTTCATGCCGACAGGAGGGTGGAGATCATGGAGGGTATTCAGTTTGCCAAGGCGAGTGGTGCCACCAGCATTGTTCTTGTGGGCGGAACCGACGCAGGCAACTGCATCGATTTTCTGAAAGACAACAACATTCCAGTGTTGCTGACCGACGTGCACAGAATCCCAGGCAGAGAAGATGAGGACTATGACCTGGCCTATAAGTTACCGGCTATTCTTTCAAATGCAGGCATCAAAGTAGGATTGACGTATGAAACCCTTCATGGCTCAAGGAACCTGCCTTTCACAGCAGGAACAGTAGCAGCTTATGGCGGTATCAGCAAAGAGGAGGCATTGAAGATGATTACTTCTAACACTGCGCAGATACTGGGCATCGATGGCACTACGGGTACCTTGGAGAATGGCAAGGATGCCAATATCGTGGTGTCTGAAGGAGATATTCTCGACATGCGCACCAGCAAGGTGACCAGTGCCTTTATTATGGGCAAAGGCATCATATTGGATGGCAAGCAGCAAATGCTGTACGACCGCTTCAAACGCAAGTATGAGTCTCAGAAATAGATCACAAAAGTGATTAAGTGAAAGGCCTCAAGTATCTTGAGGCCTTTTTTTGTGCTCTCCCCTAAGAAATAAATTTTTTATTCACGAACAGCAACTATTTTTGCGCCCGCTCGTCATTGTGGTATTATTATTGTCAATCCGTTAAGATGTTAAAATTAGTTTCCGCTGTTGTCCTTTTTGCATCGGCATGGCCCATTGCTTCGGACAAGACTGATGTTGCCAAAGAAGTAGCGTTCAGGCAGGTGTACGCCCGGGAAAACATTACCCTTCATGAAAGACCTATTGTTAACAGTTATGGCGTTGATGTTAGGGAGGTGAAAGCGGTCTTTACTGCCAAAAGTAGCTCTGCGATGGTTGTAGAAATGCTGAGAAACGCTGACAAAGGGATGCAGTGGAATATTGGCGCCGGTGCTTACGATGTGCTCAACAACGAGAAACACACCTGGGTCACATATATTGAATACGACCTACCCTGGCCACTGAACGACCACGATGCCGTGCTTCGCCACTCTCTGGTAGAGAAGGGTAATATTATTGAGGTGGCTATTGAAAGTGTGGACGATGTCCTTCCTTTGAAGAAAGGCGCCGAAAGGATGGAACAAGTGCAGGGAAAATGGACGATCCGATCTTTGGGATTTGACGTAGTCGAAATCAGCTATCAGGTCAGCACCAAGCCAAGCGCCGTACCACGGCTTATCACAGATCCCATCGTTCACTATCAAATGACCAAGTCGATGAGCGCTCTCAGGGAGTTGCTTGAACAAACAACTATTTAATTGCTACATCCAGTATCCCGCACAACTCGTCATTGTAAATCGACGGTTCAGCATTTCTTTATGGTATAGTCGCTTTTTGCGGCGTTTCTTTGATCAAAAGGAAACGATATGGAAAAAGCGATACTCATTTCTCACGCCTCTGCTGGTGCATTGGTACTACTCACCGGCCTGCTCAACTTCATTAGCAAGAAGGGCGGCAAACTCCACAAAAAGCTGGGGATAGCGTATGTGCTGGGCATGGCCTGGATATTTGTTTCTGCCATACTTATCATAGCTTTCTACCGGTTCAGTGCTTTTCTCATGGTAGTAGGGGTAGTGAGCTTTTACGCCACCTTCACTGGCTATAGGGTGACCAAACGAAAGAAGCTGGGAGAGCACACCTGGGTTGACCTGGGTGCTTCGGGACTTACTATGGCTTTTGGCGTTGGGCTCGTGGGCTACGGATTCTATGTGGGAAGTATCGCTGGTTTTGGAGCATCTTTGGCTATCCTCAGTTACATTTTCGGTTTTCTCACTGCTTTTGCTGCCTACAGAGATTTGGCTTTTTTACTAAAGCCGAAGGAAGAGACCTATAAACTGTGGTGGTTGCGCCAGCATATCAGTGCCATTGGTGGCAGTTATATTGCAGCCATTACAGCTTTCGCCGTGCAAAACGGTGACCGTATCATGGGAGGTTCGCAGTATCAATGGCTGCTTTGGCTTATCCCGACCGTGATTTTTACACCTGCGATCATTTTCTTTCAGCGCAAGTTTAAAACAAGGAAGGAACACATTACCGTATCTGCTGGGGCATAAATTGGAGGCTGCCTCAAGGCATTGACTATAAGCCAGTGGTAGAGACAGCCTCACAGTGTTTAGATCACATTTGGCAGGTCAGCTACCAGCTTCCATTTATCTTCCCTGGTCAAAACCAGGAGCAGGGTAGAAACAAAAGTCATTTTACTGCCTTTAAAGCTTACTAGCGCATTGGCAGTATTTCCATTGATAGTCACATTAGAAATAGTTACCTCTCTTTTGTCGCCACCAAATTCTTTGTTTTTGATTTTGGCGAGGTACACTTCCCGGGGCATGATGGCCACCCCTTCTGAGCCAAAGAGGCGGTTCATTACCACCGTGAAGTTGGCGTCCAGCACTTCTTCAAGGATAATCGAATCCTGATAGTCGGCGCCTGTGGCGAATTGCATGATCGTCTTTTTTACCTCTTCCACGCCAGTTTCCTGTCCCTGAGCAATACTAAATACCATAGTACCAAATACGGTCATCATAATGTTTGAAATGTTTGTGTTCATGATTAGAAATTGTTTGAGCTTTATAATTGAATTGTTGTTTGTGTTCGCATGACCGAATGATGCTGGAAGTCATCTTCCAGGCTAAAGGCCATTAATAGGGAGTAGCTTTTGCCAGGCTCTAAATCCTTGCGGTAGGCGTCAATTGCCTCTATAGGCAATGAGAACCTGATGACTGTCCCATCTTCACTTTCCAGGCCTTCAATAGAGTCGACCAATACAGGAGCTCCGAAAGTTTCAATAGGTCGATAGTCTCCCGGCTCGACAACAAAGTGTTCTTTCACTGTCGCCAAGTTGTTGGCCACCCTGCCCATGATGAGGTAGGTGTTTTTCAGCTGATCCGCCTCGTTGAAGCCTATGGCTACCCAGCCCGTTGTCGGGGCTTTCAGTTCGAATTGCACCCGATCGTCCTGATGGGCCCAGATGACTTCCATTCCGTTTTTGCGAATGATGTTGGTTTGACTAGAAGGGGTGGGGTTATACAGCATTGCTAGAGCGCCACAAAGGATACCGATGGTTGTAATTATTATTTTCATTACTATCAATTATTGATATATCAATTGTTTGTAGAAATTTTTTTACATCATGTTGCCCTGGATTCTCAGCAGCATATCTTTCAATTTATTTACCTCTTTCTTAGAGAACCCTTCCAGGCTTTTGGCCCGGTGACTTTGCACCATAGCCATATGCTTATTGATGAATTTTTGTCCTTCTTTGGAAACAGTAATCATGTATTGTCTTCTATTGCCCTCTATGGCTTCCCTTTGAATGAGTCCTTTCTTTTCCAGTAAATCGAGCATTCTGGTGATGGAAGCCGGATCTTTAATAGACTTTTCGGCAAGGTCACGCTGAGAAAGACCAGGGTCTGCTTCGATCACTTTTAGCAATACCCATTGGTCGACAGTGATGCCTGCACCTCTCTTATCCAGCTCCTTTTGGGAGTATTGCTTGGCGAGCTTGTTGGTTTGGTCAAGCATGAAGAGCACAACTTGCGACAAATCATCTTTCATTATTGATATATCAATTATTGATATACAAATTTATAAATGATCTGCTTAACGAGAAAGTTTTGAAAAGGTTATTTTATTGGCTCCCGCAAAATTGTCTTTAATTTTTCCGGGGCTGTCCTCCTAAAGTCCGACAAATAGATTTCATGATGCAGACCGTTGCGTTTTAAGCCATTGGCTTCAATAAACCCCTGTAGTTTGCCCAGGCTCTCAGGCTCGTTGTCAAACGGCCCAACATGGAGGATTTGCACAACATTACCTTCGTTCAGTTCAAAGTGCGTTACCTGCCTGGCGATTGTCAGCCCTTTTTTGCTAACAACATTGGATGCTGCAGTGGTAATATTCTCTTTTTCCACAAACTCTGGCATCCTTATGAGCAAACGAAACATCCACTCTGACCTGGGGATTTTTGTGGGAGCATCCGTCATCGATACCCCGCCATACTTGTCTTCATCAAACCACCATTGCCCTTCCAGCTTTGGCACCACGAAGTCTTTTTCCGCAGCTTTCCACTCAAATTTAATGGTGTAGGCGACCGAGTAGAGAGCTTCTATGCACTCAGCAAAACCTTTTGATGACGGATCGCCCTGGCCTGCAATAGCCAGGTATTGCTTAGGTGCCAGTTTCAATAGCTCAGGCTTTTGTTTGGCTGTGTAATATGTTTTGTCGGTTTTGGAGAGGTCAATCTTCGTCATTGCTGCGCTTCGTTGTTATTGGGGGTAAGAAAACGCAGGTCACTGACAACCTTGTGTCAGTGGGAATCAGTTTTTTTCTCACATTTGTTAGCGAGCGACTCAAGAACTTTGGTAAGGAGAGTAGAAAGGGTGGGGTCCGTAATTTCTCCTTCAAGTGAAAACCGTTGTCTGATGGCGGGAATGGTGGACGTTGTGCTGTCGTCAAAGTCGGCATTTTGGGCTTTCAGTGTGAGGAGCAGCGTGGAGAGCGCATTTTCGCCTCCCATCATAGATGGAGAGTAGCTCAAAGCTGCCAATGGCTTGTGATATACTTCACCACTACCTACCAGCCAGTCGAGGGCATCTTTTAGCACACCAGGCATTCCAAAGGCGTACTCCGGCGTGCAGATGATGACGGCGTCGGCTTGCTTCCATAGATTTCTCCAATGAAGAACATGCTTGTCGGTAATGGTGTCCGACTGTTGAGGGTTAAAGTGTGGAATACCGCCAAGGCTTTCGAAGATAGCGAATTGAAAGCCAGGGCCGGCGAGCCTTTCAATAGCTTGTAGAAGCCTACCTGCGGTTGCGCCAGGGTTGATACTACCTGAAATCGCCAATACTTTCACCGTCTTACTTTTCATAAACGCAAAAATGAATGTAGCCGACAAATTGATTTGTCGGCTAAAAATCATGTCAACGAAAACTCTTCTGCATAAGTTGACTATTCGTATCGCAAGGCATGACTTGGATTCACCGTTACCGTTTTTAGTACGGCGAGCGTCACACTCAAGCTGGCGATAGCAAGGATAATGGCGATGGTGATGGCATAGGGAAGTAGGCCGATGGGCACTCTGTAGGCGAAACCCGCCAGCCATTCGTTCATGGTGAAATAGGCAACTGGCAAACCGAGTACGAAGGCAATGGCAATCAGCTTCAGGAAGCTGAAATTTTCCTGCCAAAGTAGGTTGCCAACAGAAGCTCCGAGGATCTTTCTTACGCCCATTTCCTTGGTGCGCTGCACCATCATCAAATAGGCCAGACCAACAAGTCCCATGGCGGCAAGTAACAAGGCAATGCCTGCAAAGAGATTAAATACCCTGAGTGCCTGTTTTTCTGCCGTGTAGAGTTGCTGGTTCTTCTGATCCATAAAATACGCTTCATAGCCAAATTTTTGGTCAAAGCCTGTGTAAATCTTGCCAATCTCGGCAACAGCCTGCTGGATATTTCCGCCATTTAGTTTTACAAGCAGAAAGTTAAGTTCGTCGTAATCGATAGTGATCAACAGGGGCTGAATGGGCACATGCAGCGACTGAAAATGAAAGTCTTTTACGATGCCAACCACGATACCGTCAAGCACAGCATCCTCGTCATCCCAAAGGAGTCGGCTACCCAGAGGGTCGGCCAGACCAAGGCCTTTTGCTGCAGTTTCATTCAATATGTAAGACCTGCCAAGGGAGTCCATGCCGTTCGACTTATCAAACCACCTTCCTGATACCAGTTCCAGGCCAAGTGGAGCTTTAGCATCGAAATCCATCCCCATTTCTGACACATCCACATTGATGTCGGGTGCGCCAATTTGAAAGATGCCATTTTGATTGAATTGGGTGCCCGGAAGGTTGGATACCGCTCCCATGTCGATGACGCCGGGTACCTTGCTGATTTCATTTTTCATAGCCTCCAGGCTTTCCACCACATTTCTGCTTTTGAGTTCTACCACGAGCACCTGCTGATCGTCATAACCCAGGGGCACCTCCTCCATGTATTTTACCTGCGACACCAGAATGGTGCTGCCAAAAATGAGAATGGCCGAGACAGAAAATTGAATCACTACCAGCGTCTTCCTTACCCAACTGCTTTTGGTACCGGTCACAAATTTACCTTTTAATATTTCGCCGGCTTTGATTCGGGATACCGTGAGGGCCGGATACAGGCCAGCGATAGATCCGACAACAACCACTACTAAAAGGCCAAGAAGTGTATTGAGCGTGGTGAACAGATCACTGTAAACGAATGGCTTTCCGGTTAGATTTTTGAAGCCGTCGAAAGCCAGCAAGGCCAGCAAATAGGCCAAGCCTAAGGATAGTAAACAGGTGAAAATGCCTTCGGATAGAAACTGCCAGGAGATACCCGTTCTATTGGCTCCGAGTGTTCTTCGCACGCCTACCTCTTTGGTCCTTTCGAAAGCCCTGGCCGTGGAGAGGTTGATAAAATTAATAGAAGCGATAGCCAGGATAAAGGCAATGGCTGCAAAAAGGATGTAAACGTAAACAACATTGCCATTGGCTTCCAGTTCCCAGCGGATATGCGACTTGAGATGGATGTCAGTGATGGGCTGCAGGTCGAACCTAACTTCACCACTTTCAAAGCCAGCGTACCACTGGTCGCTGATATGACCATTGCGATGCATCCACTCTGGGATTTTCTGTTGCAGTGCCAGGGCATCAGCTCCAGGCTGCAGCTTTAAATAGTTGAAATGGCCGTAGTCGTCCCATTGAAACCAGGAGTCCGTTGGATCCATGTATTTCAAAGTGACATAGGAGATGATGAAATTAGGGTGAAAGTGTGAAGTAACCGGCGCATCTTCCATGATACCTGTGATCATAACTGGGTGGCCTTCGGCATCTACTTCAAGCACTTTTCCGAGGGGATTCTCGTCGCCAAAGTACTTTTTGGCCATCGAAGACGAGATGATCATGCCGCCTATTTCTTTCAGTGCAGCATCAGGGTTGCCCACCAATAGTTTAAAGTCAAAAACCCTGAAGAAAGTGCTGTCGGCAGCATAGCCATCAGGCTCCCGAAACATGACGTCTTTCTCGGGGTTTCGGATATACATCGACTGCTTGGTTAGTCCCGGCCCATAAAGAGGGGTTAGGGAAACTGCCGCTTCCACTTCAGGAAACTCTTTCACCATCTCCTGTGCCATGGGGTGAGGCGTGCGGGTTTGCGGATTGCTCGACATGAAAGCGATCCGGTATATGTCCTCGGCCCTTTGATGAAATCTGTCGTACGACAGTTCATGCTGGATGTAAATGAAAATGAGCATGGCGCTGGCCATTCCTATGACCAGTCCTGACATGTTGATGAAGGTAAAGACCTTCTTTCTTGCCAGGTTTCTAAAGTAAACTTTGATGAAGTTGTTGAGCATGATACCTGTGATTTGTAGTGAACCAAAAGTACCCTGTGTAACGTGGTTTTGAGGTATGTCGACCTCATGTCGGCGTTCGAGATCATCATGTCGAACGTCCCGGTCTCTGTATTGCGAAGGAGTGAGGCCGGTAAATTTCTTGAAAACGGTGTTGAAGGAAGACTTCGACATGTAGCCGACCATCTCACCTATCTCCTCAATTTTCAGCGCTTTGTTATCCTCTTTACGAAACAGCTTTTTAGCTTCCAACACCCTGTGGTACGCCATCAGGTCAAAGAAACTCATACCCTTGGTTTCGTTAATTACCTGCGAGAGCTGGTGCGGCGATGCAAACACTTTTTTGGCCAGTCCGGCTAAGGAGGCATTGGGCTCCAGGGCATATTTCTTTTCCGTCAGCTGGTGATCCAGTGCATTCATGATCCTGTATTTCTCAGGCTGATCGAGAGACGAGCTGACGTATTTTTGTTCGCTTTTCAGAGGCTCATGGGCATCCGGGCCTGAAAAGTACCAGGCCGATTGAGTGGAGAGCGCAAAAGCGCAGATGATGAACAGTATTTGTGGGGATACCGCCGGCCAGATTTCCCATAGAACTACCGATATAATCATGGCGGCCATCATCAGGAAGAAGAACTTCAGCCAGATTACCTTCTTGCTGCCGGAGCCAGGTGTGTCGATGCCTTTGAGTCTGGAATAAAATAAATAGGTTTTAATAAGAGCGTAAGATTCCCACGTCAAATAGATAGCAGCCACTGGCCCGGCGACTGAAGGAACAAAGTAAACGATAATGCCTATCAATACTGGAGGCAGCAGTTGCAGGAAGTACGCCTTGGTAATTGGCTTTTCAAAAAAGCTCAGTAGCAAGCCCCTGAAAAGAAATGGAGCTGGCAAAACCAGGTACGTGTTAAATTCCGGGAGGTAATAGAAGATTAAACTTAGGGCTGTTACCCAAACCCAGGCGTAAGTGAGCCATTGGGCGTAGGGGATAACTCTCTTTCTCAGAGCGCCAAAGGCAAGCATCGTCATTTGCCCAATGGCGATCAGTAGAACAATTTCGGAGTATCCTAAGTTTGGCATTTTCTCGTAGTGAATAGCATGCATGCGAAGGAAGGTAAATTTAACCTTCACACACCATATTATCTATTCCTTACTTTTATTAAGAAACTCGTCAAAGGGCTGCAATACTCTGAAGACTTGTGCAGCATGATCCAAAAAATCGCCCGCAACAACCTGGCCGTCGCCCGGCTTATGGGTAGCCAAAAAGCTCTTTTGCCTCAAAAGTGCTATTTCCGGGTGGTCAGCATCATAGCCCTTGGGTGTCGTTTTCAGACTTTCGCCTTCAATCTGACCAAAAGTGGCTTTGAAGTCTTTGCTGTCAAGTATTTTATGCAGCTCAGCTCCGTTATAATCTATCTCCTGCCTGATGCTCTTCAGCCAGTCTTTCTCCGGCAGGTAGGCACCACCGGCAAGCATTGAACCGCCTGGTTCCAAATGGATATAATAACCAGCCCTGGTATGGATCTCAGACCTTTTAGCAGCAGCCGTCACATGGGCACCAAAGTGCGTTTTGTAGGGCGACTTGTCTTTGGAAAAGCGCACATCCCGGTAAATGCGGAAGACACAGTCTTTGGCTTTGTGGTGGCCGATGGCGGGGTCAAACTCGACAATTTTTGCAATAAGGGCATCGATGAAAACTTCAAATTCGGCTTTTGCGGCTTCATACCTTTTCTTATTTTCTGTGAACCACTCCCGGTTATTGTTCTCCTTGAGTTCTTTAAGGAATTGAAAAGTGGATTTGGATATCCCTGGCATAGCGATCAGCTTAGTTAGATTGAATAGATAAATCTACTTAATGCTTCTGAAAGAGAGAACTCACAGGCGGCTTAATTCTAATTGGTGTTCTTTACCTTTAGTGCCCGGTAGTAGTCTCTGATGTTGAAGGAAACTGGCAACACCATTCTTACAAACACTGGTTGTCCGTTTTGCTTGCCAGGAGTCCATTTAGGGCCCTCTTTGATAAGCCTGATTGCCTCCTCGTTGCAGGTCTTGCACAATCCACGTTGCACCTTGATCCCATCAACGCTCCCGTCTTTGTTGACCACAAACTGCAGGAATACCTTTCCTTCTTTCTTCTGCTGAAGTGCGTCGGGCGGGTAGTTCATGTTTTGCTCCAGGTAGGTAGTGTAATTTTTCATGCCACCTACAGGCTCCGGGTTTTTGTCAACTATAGAATACACTTTCAGATCCACACCACCTTCCATTACTTGTTCGCCCCATTCGCCCAAACTCGCCTCGTACACCTTTTTTGAGGCTTGCATCAGCGAATCCTTTTTTGTGGGTTCTGGCGTTTCCCGGGAAAGACTTTCCAGGCTTTTGCTCACTGCATAGTAGAGCTGGTTGTTAGTAAAGTAGTTGTTGGAGACAATGGAATCGAACATGGCGACTACCTGCTGCCATTTGCCTTGCTTGAAGGACGTTACAGCAGAATCGATATGTCCACCGGTCAGGCTTGGGTTCTTGACGTCATCGGGGTAGGGATTCCCCGGTTTTTGTGCCGAAGCAAACAATGGGATAGAGGTGATAGCGAGGAAGTATAAAACTTTCAACATGAGTTTTCGAAGGTAAAAAAAGAGAATGACTCTACCATCTTCGGAAGAGACGGCTGGTGATGTTCACCTGTCAGGAGGTGATATTTGAATTTGCCCGATCATGATAAAAAATTGAGATGAAAGCTTTTACGTAGTGATTCTGAGAAGGTTTGAAAATGCTGCGATAAATCAGGGTGTTGATTGTTTACCAATCGTTAAACTCCTTATTACCATAGTCCAGCGCTAGTTTCATATACTTTTTCACTTCATCATTGATGTCATCTTTGTGCATCAGCCGCAGGTAGTGCTGATAAATCTCGATTCCCGGCACCTCGCCAATGCGATGGAAGCAAAGGTTGTCTTCGTATTTTCTGGGCAGGGTGAGGGCTACGTCAATAAACTCTTTGCCCACTCTGGGGATGTAGCCAAATCGGATTTTAGCTCCAAACCCAATCTGCGTTTTAGCTGGATGCACCTCAAAGTCACCTATCTGCTTGTATTGGTCTATGAAGTAATAAAACAGCTCTGCTATTTCAGGCTTTCGCCGTTCCAGAAAACTCTCCAGCGTGCGGTCGTTGCAGGAATGATATTGATTTTCTCGGGAGAAGCTATGGTTGCATAAGGGGCAAATCCACATTTTAGCAACAGCTAAGATTTCTTTAAGAACTTTGTGAGCAGCACTAGCTGCTGACCGTTCACTTTGCCTTCAATTTGCTCTGCATTGTCGGCAACGAGTGAAATGTTTCGGACCGCTGCACCACGCTTGGCTGTAAAGCCGCCACCTTTCACATCCAGGTCTTTGATGAGTACAACAGTATCGCCATTAGCCAAGGTTACCCCATTACTGTCTTTATGTACGATAGCCACTTCACCGTCTTGTAACAAGGTGGCTTGCGCCCATTTCAGCTCAGATTCCTCCATGTACATCATGTCGAGCAGGTCTTGGGGCCAGCCTTCAGCCCGCAGACCATGAAGCAGTCGGTAGGCTTGTACTTTTACGGCTGATACTTCGCTCCAGATGGTGCCGTTTAGGCAGCGCCAGTGATTGGGGTCGGCCGTTTCATTTTCGTTGAGTTGGGCGTCGCATTTACCACACACCAGAATGCTGTTATCGATGGTTTCATTCTCGCCTGGTGATACAAGAAAAGCAGACAGGCTTTCGGTGGCTTTGCAAAGCTCACACTGTGATTGGCTTCTTGCTTCAAGTTCGGATGTTACGCTCATGGTGATGGTTTAAGAGAGCGCAAAAATAAGGATTTTAAATGGAAGGAGGTAGCGCATAGATAACTGCAATTTCAATAAGAACCGTCACCTCGAATCCCGAAGGAGAACCGACGTAAAACGGGGTCTCCCTTAAGGAGAGCAGAGTCGGGCCAGGGAGACCTCTCCCTCCTGCGTCAGATCGAGGTGACGTTACTTAATAATGATATTGTTCGTCAATGATGGTGTCCACCCGGGCCATGCACGTGGCCGTGGGCAAGTTCGTCTTTGCTCGCATCACGCACGTCGAGCACCTCTACCGAAAAGTTGAGATCAACACCTGCCAGGGCGTGGTTGCCGTCGATGGTAATGCCGTCCATTTCTACTTTGGTAACGGTCACCACTTGCTGCCCGTTTTTAGTGCCTGCATTGAACTGCATGCCCACTTCCACTTTTTGGTCGCCGAATGCTGAGCGTGGCATCTTCTGAATCATTCGATCGTCACGAACGCCATAGCCTTTCTCAGGGCTCACTTTAATTTCTACTTTGTCTCCCTTTACTTTTCCATCCAGGCCTTCTTCCATGCCAGGAATCAGGTTCCCAATGCCATGAATGTATAGTAAGGGCTGATCGCCAACGCTTGAGTCAAGCGTGGTGCCTTCGTTGTCTTTCAGGGTGTAGTGGATGGAAACCACTTTTTCTTTGCCGATTTTCATTCGTTTATATTTTGTGTCGAACAATACTAAGGGAAAAAGGAGAGAAAAAGTTTAAGAAGTAGATTTTTTGACGACAGACCGGATAGTGACAACAGTTGTTTGTTAATCGGATAGTTGGTTAATATTTAGTCAGCGAATCGTAATAGTTGAAGAGGGCAACCAGACCTTCCCGGTTATTTTGAAGCCTTTTCTTTTTAGAGTATTGAAGAAGCTCACTACGGTGACTGGGAAGCGTATGGATAAACTTCTTGAGTTTTTTGATTTCACTCAGTCCGGTATTTTCAGAGGTGTAATAAAAGCGTCGTTCAAAATCTTCTTGAAGAAATCCGGCCCCTGCCGGAGTGTTGCTTACTGGACTCAGGTAGCTGCTCCCAACTGGCACATAAAATGGCATCCTCTGGTTTGAGCTTGCCGCATCCTGCAAAACGTCTGGGTCGGGTTTGTAGATTTCCTTTGTTAATAATTCGCTGCGACCTGATTTCAGGGATTCAAAAAAGCCAAATCTGGCCACTCCTTTGAACTCAAATGCTTCGGAAACGAATACCAGCTTTCCTATATGCACTTCACTCGCTCCGCTGGTGGGGCGGATATCAAACACTTCACCCTTACTCTTTATTTCTATAGCGTCGTTGAGCTTATGGCATCTCATCATCAATGTGTCCGATACAAGGTCATCACCAATGAGGATCACTCCCTTTTTAAACTCATCATCAGGGTAATACAAGCCGGATATGGGCTGATTGGGTTTTCCTATTACTTTGTAGTAGGTGATATGACTTCTGTAGTCCACCACTCGTCGATTGGACGTGCCATCTGATTGTGCACAAGCGGCAGTTCCTATCCAAAGAAAAATCGAAATCATGAAGAGTTTCATGAGTAAAAGGTACAAAAAAAACCGAGTGTCGCCACCCGGTTTCCATTATCATCTAAAGCCTCGACGCTTCATCTCAAATCAGCCATCTCAAATTTACAATCCCTTAAGCGCCTCCTCCAAACTTTTTATCTTCCCTTCGGCATCTGCCATCTTCTGCTTTTCCATAGCCACTACCTGCTCTGGCGCACCGGCCACAAAGCGCTCATTGCTTAGCTTTTTCATTACTGATGCCAGGAACCCTTTGGTATAGGCCAGTTCTTCTTCCATTTTCTTGCGCTCGGCTTCTACATCAATCTTCTCGCTCATAGGGATATAGAACTCGTCGCCTTTGATCACAAACTGCGTGGCGTTGTCCACTTTGTCAGAAGTGAAAGTCACGGAGCTTAGGTTGCCCAGCTTTTGCATGATGGGCATAAAGGATTCATAAATGTCCTTTCTACCGGTATTGATCAGTAAGTCAAAAGCTTCTTTAGGTGACAAGCCTTTCGAGTTTCTGGTATTCCTACACTGGCCCACGGCTTCAAATGCCCAGCTGGCTTGCTCCAGCAGTTCAGCGTCAAACAACTTTTTCTCCGGCCACTCAGCAACGATGATGCAGTCTTTGTCGCCTCTCTCCTTCATCGCATGCCAAAGCTCTTCTGTGAGGAAGGGCATGAACGGATGCAACACTTTCATCAAGTCTTCAAACAGCCTGATAGTAGCGTCGTAGGTCGCTCGGTCTATCGGCGCCTGGTAGGCCGGCTTGATCATTTCGAGGTACCAGCTACAGTAGTCGTCCCAAATGAGCTTGTACACAGTCATGAGCGCATCGCTCATGCGGAATTTTTCGAAATGGTCTTCCAGCTCAGCCAGCGACTGGTTAAACCGGCTCTCAAACCAGCGAATGGCCATTTCGTTGTCTTTGCCCGAAAGACTTTCATCTATTTCCCAGCCGCTTACCAGGCGGTAGGCGTTCCAAATCTTGTTGGAGAAGTTACGGCCTTGCTCTACCAGCTTCTCGTCAAACAGCAGGTCGTTGCCTGCCGGAGAGCTGAAAAGCATGCCGGTGCGGACACCGTCGGCACCAAAGTCACGGATGAGATCCAATGGGTCTGGTGAGTTGCCCAGCGACTTCGACATCTTGCGACGCTGCTTGTCACGCACAATACCGGTGAGGTAGACATCTTTAAACGGACGTTGATCAGTATACTCATAGCCTGCAATGATCATTCTGGCCACCCAGAAGAAAAGGATTTCCGGAGCGGTTACCAGCGTGTCGGTAGGGTAGAAGTAGCCAAGGTCTTTGGTTTTTGATAAGTCGATTTTGCCGGTTGCTTTATCGAAGCTTTCGTCGGCAAACCCACCAAAAGTTTCCGTTGGCCAAAGCCAGCTCGACGCCCAGGTGTCCAGCACATCGGAGTCTTGCTTCAGGTCTTCTGCCTTCAGTGCAGCATTGCCACTTGCCTTTCTGGCCATTTCCAAAGCTTCTTCAATGGTTTCGGCTACTACAAAGTCGTTTTCGCCTTCGCCGTAGTAGTAAGCGGGAATGCGGTGACCCCACCAAAGCTGCCGACTGATACACCAGTCACGTACATTCTCCATCCAATACGCATAGGTATTCTTAAACTTGTTGGGGTGCAGCTTCACCTCATCGTCCATCACCGCTTTGTAGGCTCGGGCAGAAATGTCTTTCATTTTGATGAACCACTGTAGCGAAAGCTTGGGTTCCACCACGGTGTTGGTTCTCTCAGAGCGACCTATTCTGGTAACGAACTCCTCTGACCCAACAAGGATGCCAGCAGCGTCGAGGTCTTTTACGACCATTTTACGCACGACAAAGCGGTCTCTCCCTACATAGGCAGGCACGCCGCACTTTTCGTTCAATGTGCCGTCGAGGTCGATGGTGTCGATTACCTGCAGGTTGTGGCGCTGTCCAATCTCGTAGTCATTGGGGTCGTGGGCAGGTGTTACTTTCAGGCAGCCGGTACCGAACTCCTTGTCAACGTAGTCGTCGGCAATGATTGGGATTTCACGGTTAATGAAAGGCACAAGGGCATGCTTGCCGATCAAATGCCTGTAACGTTCATCTGTTGGGTTAACAGCAATGGCAGTGTCACCCATGATGGTTTCCGGGCGCTGCGTGGCAATCACCACAAACTCGTCGGGGCTACCTTTGATGGCATATTTTACAGAGTAAAGCAGCGACTTCTCGCCATCTTCCTTATAAATAACTTCTTCGTTGGAAAGGGCAGTTTTGGCTTCGCAGTCCCAGTTGATCATGCGCAAGCCACGGTAGATATAGCCCTTTTTGTGCAGGTCAACGAATACCCGGATCACCGCCTTGTAGTAGTCGGGGTCCATGGTGAAAGCGGTGCGATCCCAGTCGCAGCTGGCACCCAGCTTTTTGAGCTGCTCCAGAATG
The DNA here is from genome assembly GCF_902498805.1 of Imperialibacter sp. EC-SDR9. Lineage (GTDB taxonomy): Bacteria > Bacteroidota > Bacteroidia > Cytophagales > Cyclobacteriaceae > Imperialibacter. The sequence continues at coordinate 125,512 of NZ_LR701585.1, forward strand.
ATGCCGCCGTATTTCTCCTTCCACTCCCAGGCATATTTCATGAACTCGTCCCGGCCGATCTCAGATTTTTTGATGCCTTTTTCACGTAGCATGGCTACCACCTTGGCTTCTGTGGCAATAGAAGCATGGTCGGTGCCAGGTACCCAGCAAGCCTCAAAGCCCTGCATTCTGGCCTTGCGGATGAGGATGTCCTGGATAGTATTGTTGAGCATATGGCCCATGTGTAATACGCCTGTGACGTTTGGTGGAGGGATGACGATGGTGTAAGGTTTCTTGTTCGGATTGGGTGTGGCTTTAAAAAAGCCTTGTTCCATCCAGTGCTTGTACCATTTATCCTCTACCTGAGTTGGGTCGTATTTGGTAGCCAGTGCCATAAAGTGTCTGTGTCTTCTTTTGTTGAAATTCGAGGGGCAAAAGTAATCAAAATCTGCATGAATGAGGGAGGAGCGTCCATGCTTTGTTAAACTTTCGTTGTTTACCGAAATTAGAGAATTCAACATACTTATATTGGATCGACAATGATTAATAAAAAGACAGACTTGGTAATGATTCTCACAGCTACTTACCTGGCGGCTTCTGCTCAGGTGGATCGACAGCTGGAATTGGCGATGTGGGCAAACACCGTAGCAAGCCCGTCGGGCTACACGGAGAAGTTGTACGCAGATCAGGCTGTAGTCATTTACCCTGAGCATGAAGGCCTCCGTGAGGTATCGGTTGATGATATATCCGAATTTTATAAAGCAAAGCGATGGAAGAACGTCAAAACACCTTTTTCGCTCGGCATCACATCAGCCTCCCCTTGGGTGGATTATGAGGTGGTGGGCTTTCAGGCCGATGAACAAGAGTATGTGCAGCTGATTATTTGGAACCAAAAGAGCGGCAAGCAGCTGAGGGAGCTCGAGGTGCTGGCCAAAGCCGATCCAAATGCGCCCGAAGCAGCAACACTCGATACAGCCAGGGCAGAATGGATCAGACTGTGCAACCTGCATGAACCAAAAAAGCTGGTGGAAGAGATGTATACTCCTGATGCCATGTATTATAACCACAAGCCCATGGTAACCGGCACCGATGCAATCACGAAGGAGTACTGGTACATGAGCAATTCCAGCTATGAGCTCAGTCTAACGCCGCTGATTGTGCAAGTGGTGAGTGGCGACCTTGCTTTCGAAATTGGCCAATGCTCGGGCAGTTACAACGGGAAGTATGTGTTGGTGTGGACGAAAAGTCAGGAGAATGGCTGGCAGGTGGCGCTGGATTCCAATATTTGAAGCAAAGCGATTATCTCTTACCTTAGACAAAAACTACTCATATGTATAAGCTTGACCGGACTGCATTTTCCGCAGGAAGTCATAAGGAACTTTCTGACAAGAACCGAGAGCATTGGAAGAGCCAGAGTATGGAAGAGAGGTTGCGAGCCGCCACATACCTTAATAGCGTTGCCTGGAACTACCCGCTCGACACACCCCCTAAAATGGACAGGAGTGTGTTTAGCATGAGGAAGCATAGGCAATAATGGGAAGCATTTTTAATGAAGATTTTAGAGACTTTATAAGTAGTCTTAATAGCCAGGGGGTAGAATATATTCTTATCGGCGGATACTCGGTGATACTGCATGGATACCCAAGAACGACTGGTGATCTGGATATATGGGTGAATCGAACAGAGGAAAACTACAGCAAGATTGAAAATTCCTTTAAGGAATTCGGAATGAGCGTCTTTGATATGACCAAAGAGAATTTTCTCTATAATCCTGAATACAACGTTTTCTCTTTTGGCAGGCCTCCGGTGAGTATTGATTTGTTAGTTGAAGTGAAAGGCCTTCATTTTGCCGAAGCGTTCAGTAAATCGTTTGTAAGAAAAGTAGATCAAATAGAAGTTAGAGTTATTCATATCGACGATTTAAAAGTGGCTAAGAAAGCAAGTAATCGCCCTAAAGATCAGGATGATCTTGATAATTTGGAGAGTTGAGCCGTTTAGAAGGATGCTTTTACTTTGTTCATAAAAATCTTTCAAACAAGAAATCCAATTGGAGGTTTCTTCACGTAAGTAGCTGCATAATGTTTCTCTGAACATTAGTAACCTTAGAAAAAGTAACCCTTAAAAAGCAAAATGGAATTAACTGCAACAGTACCTTCAACCTCTGGCGAAATTCAATGGAAGCAACTATGGAGCCTTGTAGCCCTTTATGCATCGGTTATTATCGGCTGGATTGCTTACTATAACTACCAGCCGATACTCCTTCATAAGTATAACTTCACAGACCTAACGCTCTTTCTTTTTATAGCCCAGGGTATCATCATGGTGGTGACACCGCCTATTGCCGGACTTTTGGGCGACAGGTTCAGGAAATCAAAGGGTAACAGACTTCCGATCATCAGTGCTGGCATTAGTGCCGCAGCCATGGTGTTTATGTCTGTAGCGTTTACGCTTATTATGGATCCGGGAGAAACTTTCAAGTGGATACTACCTATTCTTATAGTGTTTTGGCTGGCCTCCATGAGTATTTTCACAAGTCCCGCCATTTCAACCATTGACCTGTTTGCTCCTGCAAATAAATTGCCACGGGCGATGGCCATTATCACTATTGTGTATGGCGCACTGTATGCCCTTGAACCAGTAATCGTTGATCTGGTTGATTTTCTGGGTGCTCCCCTGACCTTCGTTGTTGGTGGTGTTATCACAGCAGGCTCAGGTTTGTTGATGAAAAAGAGCATGGGCAAAAGCCTCGACGGTATTGTGACCGATATTAAGAAAGAGGATAAAAAGAAATCAGATTACACATACGCATTCATTGTGGGCCTTGCTTTTGGTATTTCTACCACCATTCTGTTCAATATGTTTCCTGGTTGGTTGGAGCCAAAAATTGGTCACGTCTTCGATATAAACAGCAGTGTGATCATCTCGGTCGTCCTCTTTCTGTCTGCTGTTTTCTCGCTGCCGATCAGCCGAATTGTTGAAAAAAGGCCACTTTACATATCATTGCTTGTAAGCGTAGTTGCAATTTTCGCTATCATTTTCGCTATCTACTTTGTGGAAAACTCCTACCTGACACTTATTCTTCTGCTGCTCTTCTCGTTTTTCTACAGCATGGTGTCGGTTTGTGGCTTGCCACTTGCGCTTAGCGTAGTCAACGACAAGAATAAAGTATTTGGCGTCGGAATCTTTTTCGCTGGATTCGAATTGCCCAACGGAATTCTCGAAGCGATATTGGTTGCTCAAGGGCTTTACTGATTAAGATTCCTTGATCATTCTTTTAACTTTGCTGTAGTTGAAAGAACAAGACCCAAAGATGATTATAACAGCAAACGATCCCTCATTAAAATCATGGGTAGAAGTCAGGCCGGGGTCTGACTTCCCCATTCAAAACCTTCCCTTCGGCATTTTTCAAACAGCAGACACCTTGCCCAGAGTGGGCGTAGCCATCGGTGACCACGTGCTTGACCTCAAAATGCTCGCCCATGAAGGGTTTTTGGATGAGCTTCATATACCAGAGTCGGTGTTTGCTCAGCCATACCTGAATGAACTAATGGCCTACGGAAAGGAAAAGACAAGCGCCCTGCGAAACAGAATAGCCGAACTACTCAATATCGAAAATGAAGACCTCCAGGATGAGGAAGACCTGCGGCAAGATTTGCTTGTGCCAATGCAAGAGGCGAAAATGCTAATGCCGGTGCTGGTGCGGGACTACACCGACTTCTATTCCAGCAAAGAGCACGCTACCAATGTGGGTACCATGTTTCGGGATCCGGCCAATGCTTTGCTACCCAATTGGAAACACTTGCCGGTTGGCTATCATGGAAGAGCGTCGTCTATCATTGTCAGTGGGGATCCTGTTCGCAGACCCAAGGGCCAAAGAAAAGATGGCGACAAAGACCAGCCGGTGTTTGGCCCGAGCGGTCGCCTCGACTTCGAATTAGAAATGGCATTCATCACCTGCCGGGAGAATCATTTGGGCGACAGCATATCCACCGCCGAGGCCGAGGACTACATCTTTGGCTTTGTGCTTTTCAATGATTGGTCGGCCAGGGATATGCAGGCCTGGGAGTATGTGCCGCTGGGGCCTTTCCTCGCCAAAAATTTTGCTTCTTCTGTGTCGCCGTGGGTGGTGACCCTCGATGCACTGGAGCCATTCAGAGTGGCGGGCCCAAAGCAGGAACCGGAAGTTTTGCCTTACCTGAAGGCCGAAGGACTCAACAACTTTGATATTAACCTCGAAGTGGGAATTCAGCCAAAGGGAAGTGCTGAGAAAGTCGTGTGCCGATCCAACTTTAGGCACATGTACTGGAACATCCGCCAGCAGCTGGCCCACCACACGATCAATGGTTGCAATATTGGGGTGGGAGATATGTATGCTTCCGGCACCATCAGCGGCCCAACGCCCGATAGTTACGGCTCTATGCTGGAGCTGGCCTGGAAAGGAACGAAGCCCATTCCAATGCCCGACGGCAGCACAAGAAGCTTTCTCCAGGACGGCGACACAGTTACCATGCGTGGTTTTGCAGAAAAAGATGGGGTAAGAATTGGTTTTGGTGAAGTAAAGGCGGAAATTTTACCAGCTACTTAAACACGCTATCCTATGAAATCCATTCTTCTTACACTTATGCTTGCAGGTTTTTTTATGGTTAAGGCCCAACCAATCAAAGTGGCTTGTGTTGGCGACAGTATCACCGAAGGTCATGGCATTGCGGAGGAAGACAAACGATACCCGCAGGTACTTGGGCAGCTGCTTGGCAATGGCTATGAGGTTAGGAATTATGGCATCAGTGGCAGAACGCTTTTGAAACAGGGCGACTTTCCCTATTGGAACGAACCGAAATACAAAGAGGTGTTGGCCTGGCAGCCTGATATCGTTGTCATCAAGCTGGGCACGAACGACAGCAAGCCACAAAACTGGAAATACAAGGGAGACTTTATTGACGAGTACCTGGAGTTTATCCAGTCGTTTGCTTCGTTGCCCAGCCAGCCAAAAGTCTACATTTGCCTGCCGGTGCCGGTTTACAAAGACGCTTTTGACATTACCGAGGAAGTGGTAAAAGGAGGCGTAATTCCCAGAGTGGAGCAAACGGCAAAAGAGGCCAAATTGAAAACGATTGACCTCTATAAGGCGCTGTCAAGTCACCCTGAAATGTTTCCCGATGGTGTGCATCCCAATGCCGCCGGAGCAAACTTAATAGCCGAAGCTGTTTACAAGAAAATCAAATAACATGGATCAGCTAATCACCATTGACCCGAAGGATATAAGTGTGACGGCTTTGCATGGGCTCATGCAGGGAGTGGTAGCCCCGAGGCCTATAGCATTTGCCAGCACAGTTGATAAAGATGGAAAGGTCAATCTCAGCCCTTTCAGTTTTTTTAACATGTTCAGCTCCAACCCACCCATTCTTATTTTTTCTCCTTCAAGAAGGGTGCGTGACAACTCGACCAAGCATACACTGGACAATGTACACGAACATGGCGAAGTGGTGATCAACATTGTGAACTATGCCATGGTGCAGCAAATGTCGTTGTCGAGCACGGAATATGAGAAAGGTGTCAATGAGTTTATCAAGGCTGGGTTTACGGAAGTTCCTTCAGAAAAAGTGAAACCGCCGAGGGTAGGGGAGTCGCCGGCAGCTTTTGAATGTAAGGTGAAGCAAATCATTCCGCTCGGAGACCAGGGCGGTGCTGGCAATCTTGTGATTTGTGAGGTGTTGCTCATGCATTTCAAAAAGGAAATACTGGATGAGCAGGGGAGAGTGGATACGGAAAAGGTGGATACAGTTGCCCGCATGGGAGGTAACTGGTATTGCAGAGCGCACGGGGAGGCTTTGTTTGAAGTGCCAAAACCGCTGGAGAAAAAGGGAATGGGCGTGGATCAGCTGCCAGAGCGCATCAGACTCAGCAGTGTGCTCACAGGCAATGACCTAGGTATGCTGGGTAATGTGGAGCACCTGCCCAGCGATGCAGAGGTAAGAGAGTACCATAAGCACGAGAAAGTGCAACTGCTTGTAGAGGAATACGAAAACGATCCCACTGGTTTCGAAGAGGCGCTGCATCTTCTTGCCCAGCAATATCTGCATGATGGGTACGTGGAGATCGCCTGGAAGATTTTGTTGCAGATATAGGAGCCTTTTGGTGACCCATCAGAACTTCTCAGACTTTTAGTGGAAACGCCTGGTTGATAGTTTTTCCCCTGCTGGTTCGATTGACTGATTATAGTGCTTTTTCGGCTGTTAAAAGTTGTACCGCCTGGTACCAATAATAGAATGCCGATTTATCTGGTTGTTTTTTCAGTCGCATCAAGAAGTTCCAATCTTGATCCTCTATGATTAAGTCTTTAATGTCTTGACCTTTATAATAGGTAATCGGTGAAAGATCATTCACAATGATTTTTGCTGTCAAGTAAGCAATTCGAGCAGATGCAGGTACCGCATCATCGATTCTAAAGGTACCAGCCATTAAAAAACCGGTACCAAAAGCGATGATTCCTTTTTGCAATTCTTTGAATTTTGCTTTTTCATCATCATTGCCACGATCTCTCTTTGCGAGGATCATGCAGGTATCAATTGTGTCTCGCAAAACAATTTTCGGAGTGAGTTTAGTTTCAGGATTTCCTTTTTCCCGATAAGCGATTTCATGCTCGGCAAATTTCTGAAAACTAGCAGCCACTATTTCCATACTTTGTATATTCTCGAAGAGTTTACCCAAATCGAACAACTGCTTACATATTTCCATGGAGAACGGCTGGTTGTCTGCACCCTTGAAATAAGGGATTCCGATGGTATTTGGGGCAAATGCTGTCAATTTATCTCCTGTGATTGAATCAATGGTTGGCATGGTGACCATAGTCTCCATATCAGTTTCAATCCATTTGGTAATTACAGGTTTTTCGATCACTTCCGGATAGATTGAATCCTCGATGAGAACATCTAACAGAATGGTACCGGAACCTTGCCTGCCAGAATCAAATTTAAACTTGTAATGTGCTTTGGGTACTCTGGGCTTGTAGCTCCGATGTTCGTCCAGTTCAACATTAGTGAAATTGGAAGAATCAACAACCTTTTGCAAAATGCGCTCCAGTTCCTTTCGGTCAGTTTTGCTGATAATGTCGATATCAATAGAGAATCGGTTACCCTCTTCCAATAAAAGCACCAAACTGGTACCACCCTTGAAAACGAAATTAAGTCCATTACTCTTCAAACGTTCTAGCAAATGCAAAGCATAAATCATCTTTTCCAAAATGATTTTGTCAATTCGTCTGTGGTTTTTTTGTTTCTTAAAGCCCTCTAGCCACTCATCTGTAAAGCAATGTTCCTTAATCATTCGATAATGTCTTTTACTAAGTAGTACATGTGGTTCGTCATGAACTGCTTGATGTCTTGTTCCTTTTCCCTTCGTTTTGCGTAGCTGAAGAGTTTGGTGAAATTGATGGCATAGTTGCTAATGGCATTTTCGTAGATGTGCATCAATTCAGAACCTTGCAGGTAATAAAAAAGTCTTTCTTCTGCAAAGAGATCTACCAGGATCTTCTCAAGTAATGGAGTATAAAAATTTACTCTTTTCTCTGTTCTTCTTGCAATAGGAGAACGTGTGATCAATTTTTTAATAATCACCGGATAGTCGCTTTCAGCGATATAAAAATCGATGGTTTTGTCATCAGGGTTGAGGTAAAGCTCGTTTCTTGACGACTCCTTTAATTCGTAATACAAGGACTCGGTGAAGTCTTTTTCTATTTCAATCAGGATGATTCTTCTGCTGGCCTGGTGTTGTGAAAATTCATTGAGCCATTCCGTTTCCCAAATACAGTGTTTGGCGTCCTCAAATTTATCAGTGACTCGCTTTGCTAGCTTAATAAGCTCAGAAGAGATTTCTGGTTTGTATTTGGGTTTGTATGAAATAACATAGAGACCTCTCTTGAGTGGTCTAATGATGTTTTTGTCTTTGAGGTCATAGATTCTCCACCCGAAGGTTCCCTCTTTCAGGTTCGGTTCAAAATAGCGATAGAATTCAAATAGGTCTTCTCGGGTAAAATACTCTTGGTTCTTAAATTCTTCTATCAACCTATTCTCTATGATCTTTGGCATTTCAAATCCAATTTTTACCAAAAGTATGAAATTCTGGTGAATTTTTGAAATCAAAAAAATGCCAGTAATTAAGAATACTGGCAAATATTGGAATTGTGAAAGGGGTGTTTACCTCCGATGCAAAGATGTTGCAGTAGGGAAACTAACGCATCTTCTCGCACAACAATATCTGCATGACGGGTACGTGGAGATAGCCTGGAAGATTTTATTGCAGATGTAGAGCAGCTGTATTTTAGCTCTCACTTTTCGAGAAAACATTTTAGATGATGTTTGTTTTTTTTAATCTGAGGTATCTCGTTAAATTATTTAATCCATTGATATATAGTATCTTACCTTCCATAACGAATTCAGATTTCAATATAACCTTTATGACCTCATTGGCCATGTAACTCCCTACAATGCCACATATCGGACTGCTGATGCCATTAATTGAGCAAGATTGATGGTTTAGTAAATCGTGGCGTGCAAATAAATCCGCATAGGTGTATTGCTGCTTATAATGGAATACAGAAATATAGCCTTGCCATTCTGAAACCGCTCCGTGAACTAACGGTAAACGCTGTGTTGAGCAGTTGTCATTTACCAATAGTCGGGTTGCTACATTATCAGAACAGTCGCATACTATTTGATAATCAGAAAACAAGCTTTCAACATTTGATTCGTCAACTTTGTCGGTAAAAGATTTTATATTGATATGTGGATTCTGAATTTGTAGTTTTTGAGCTAGCAAATTCGCTTTGTTCAGACCGACGTCCTGTGGTGTATAAAAAAATTGTCTATGTAGGTTAGACTCTTCTACAACGTCGAAATCGCAAATTCCCAAATTACTAACACCCATTGCTGTCAAATACCCGGCAGCAATTGACCCCAAGCCTCCGGCCCCAACGATCAAAACGGAGGCTTTTGAAACCTCATTCTGGCCCTTTTTTCCGATCTCAGAGAGTATTAGTTGGTGTTGATAACGTTTCACCTGCGATTGATTTGAGAAGTTATTGTAGTGTCTGTTATTTTGTCATCATCCGCCAGTAGTATCGCTTTGGATATAATCACTGATAATCCATTATCGCCGTCAAAAGGTAGAAATAGGTGTTCCGTTTTATTTGTTTTACTTCGATCAGCCACTATGCATAGATATTGGTTGTTGGGTTCCATCAAAATATTAGTGCTCCCGATATGGATTTTATATGTTCTTAATCTTCCTTTTACAACCACAAATTTGTCATCAATGCTAGTGACCGGAGCGATTTTTAGTCTTGGAATAAGTTCTGTTAATATTTCTTTCCTGTTTTTAGCAATTTCGGACAGGTTTCCAAACGAATAGGACTGCCAGTAATCTCTGTATGTGGTCAACCCTCCTGAGTCTGACCAAGTAGGATCATTGCCCACACTTGCTACACCCACAAACAAATCAACATCTCTCATGGCCTCTGAAAAAGCTATAGGAGGGACGTTGATAAGTTCTAGTAGTTGATTTGTCTCGGCATTAACAAATCTAACTTGATCCGTCGTTACGTAATTCCAAATGCCAGTTTCATTGTATTCATTGTCAACGTTGAGTGCGTGTATCCAGTATTCCACCTTTAAGTTGAATTCTGGTAAATATAGTTGAGCCGTATCTTGGTCACCGCCGTCCCACGCCCCAATTAATTTTGCTTTCCAGTTTCTACCTTTGGCAAGGGTGACATATTGATGTTGTTTTAAGATGTGAGAAGCCATACGATTACTATAAGTGCGTGTATTGACTTCGGCTTCGGTTAATAAATAGATCTCTCTGTAGGCTTGCTTGAAAGGTTGCTGGATTTGGCTATCCATGAGGAATTTTCGCCATTCTTTCACTTCGTCAGTGGTGCTATTTACAGGATGCCAAAGCGTTACAAAGGTATAGTTTTCAGTATAGAGAATCTTCTTGTCTAGCCTAACCCACTGCTTGTTTACATAGATTGCAGATTGTGATTCGCTATCGTTCGAAAAACTAAAGATGACTTTGTTGATAATGAAGGATATGAGGCCATGGTTAACGTATTTCTCTACAAAATACTCAATTGTCATCTTTCGATTAGATCGAAGCATTCTGTCAAAGCGTTCTTTTTGGACTGAAGTGGTTTCGTCGATTAGTTTTTGTTTGGCTTTGAGCTTTTTTAGTTTGTCGGAAAACTTGTCTTTTACCATCTTAGGAACCGACTTTTGTTCAGTGTTGTCTTTTTTCACCCACCTTAGTGTTGATTTTCCGATACCAGTCAGTTCTAGTGTAGCGGTATATTCTTCAAAATTTTGATGGAGTTTGTAGTCTGTTAATTTGAAGTCATCTACCGCTATATCTTCGATTTCGCTTGAGGATAGTGCTAATTTCTTAGCGGCTTCATCAATGTATTTTTCGATTAGTGTCAAGGTCGAATTTTGCTTAATCTTAATCTTGAGTTTTGACAACTGAGCAATTCCGTCCAAACCTTTGGAAGAAAACAGAGCAAACAGGCAAGCGTTACCCACAGCGACCGCTGCAGGCCCTTTTCCTGGGATCTTTTTGAAGCTTCGTTCGGCTAGTTTGCTAATAGTATGGATAGTTTTACTGTCATAAAACCAAGATGACATCCATACAAACCCTTTTATTGAATCTGAATTAATTGAATCTAAAAATTCACTGGTGTGGTAGTTGTATTCTTGGCCGTTGTACCTATGGGTATGTGTCTGAACTGATTCTTTTAATGTTATAATGTAGTTAAACCAATGATGTGTGATTTTTTTGAATTTATCATGCCCCAATTCATCGATTAGATGTTTAGATTCATCAAGATATCTTTTACTAGGTTTACTCCCGGTAGCCCTCTGGGCAAGGGCCATTAATTTATACCAAACAATTTTTTCTTGGTCTTGTTGATTGCCAATTATTTGGTTGGCAAAATTGGTGAAAGCGTCTTTGCCGATAAAATATGTCGGCTTGACCTCACTATTGTGATTTTCGGAGTTGTGTAGGAAGGCTTTTATTCTTTCGACAAGCTTAATATGATCTTTGTAGTGGTAAGAGTTTTTTTCGTTCTCTAGATTAATTATGCTTTCAAGCAGGTCAATGATGGTCGGGGGAATTGCTTTGTCCTGATGATTTGACTCTATCTGTTTGAAAAGGCCCGAAAGAGGCCACTCAAACATCCCTGGATATCCGTTTTTCGATCTATTTTCTTTAAACGCTCGATAAATGGATACCAATTGGTCGTCTGACAATTCCATTTTGGATCTAAAAAAAACCTTCAAATATTCAGAGGCCATCATGCTTTTTTTGTAACTAAGATCCAGAGAAGAACGCCAGGTGTTTTGGTGCTCTTTTTTTACTCGGCAAAGAAAAAGGATAAATGAGGCCTTTTGAGAGTCATTCCACGGCTTTACGATTTCCGTGTAAGTGGATATTTGTGATAGCGAAATTGTAAAAAAATTGTTTGAGATAGCGCTTTGCTCTGCAATTGATTTTTCTAAAATGCTAGCGAATTGAATCTGATATTCATCGGCACCAATCAGATTTTTGATCTTATCAAGAATTCCCATTTAAATTGTTTTATCCGCCAATCAGTGGAGTTAGTTTTATGAAAGATATTTTCGAAGTCTCAGTAAGTGATAGTTTTTGATCAAGCTCATCTATTTGCCGATCATCAACTAGCATGAAGAATCCATTTTTTTGAAATGCATCTAATGCAACGTAAACTTGTTTTTCTGGGTCGATCACCTGCCTTTTTTTAAGTTTATACCCATTCAGAGTTTTTTCAGATTCACTAGGCTCTATCAATCCGCTAAAGTATTCTGGTAGTTTATTGTTGTAGTTTTGTACTTCAGCTAGTACTCTTGTTTGAATCAACTCCTCAGCTGTGATTGCTTCAGTGGATATTTCTAACTCGAACTGATTGGTGACGACTCCCGTCAGGAGCTCGTCGGAAATTAAAATTTTCATCATTTTTTTTTAAAAGACTTCGTTTTTGATATTGAGCAACTTATCATCTGATATGCGAACAGGGTAGCGGATGCATTCCTTATTTCCATATATTTTGAACACTCTGAACCTACTTATATATAGTTATCCAAGTTATAGATTTTTACATGCAAAAGCAGTATTTCTTTCCTGTAGTGTGAAGGCAGAAAGCCCTTGGATTTCGTGTTGATTAACTTGTGTGTGATACCTAATGGTGTAAAAAAGGAAAGCCGCCCCTTTCGGAACGGCCTTGCCTACTACTACATCCTATTTAAACTACTTTGTTATTCAGTAAACTCTTAGCAGCCAGGATGCTTCAATCAAGCAATTCGTAGGCAATCTGCGGTTTTCCACGCTCGCCCCCCTGCATTAGTGCAGTAAATTTCAGCTTGTAGTAGTTGCCACTTGCGTCTTTAATGATGTAAAATCTGTCCTCATGTACACCCGGTTGACTTCCACCAGGCCCGCCGGTTACTCTCCAGGTTGAACCAATCGTCGCCTGACTTTCGCTGAATTCCAGGCTGGCTATGTCGCTGCTGCTAAAGCTTTCGTAACTTTTAGTTGCTGTCAGTACCATGGCTGTTTCCACTCCGGCTGTATTTTGCAATACTATGTCCTGGAAATAGTAAGGGATAAGGCCACTTCCAAAATTGGTGGAATTCATGAAGCCAGTCCAGGCAATGTCCCACTTGTCTTTGGCCGGTTCTACATCCACAACACCATCCTCAAAGTGTGCGTAGACGAATTGCTGTGCTTCTACTTTGTCTATTTCGATTTCTTCAAAAGTGGTAGCGGAAATGTCGGCATACTGAAGCAGGTATCCATCTGCTGTTTGGGTTATCTTAATTTTTTTCCATCCTCTTGATTCGCCCGGAGCACCTACAGTAGCGGCCGGTGCTTCTCCCCGGTTAATGATGTACACAACATTTTCATCTGCTGTAGCCGAAACTTCAGCAATGGCAGTTTTGCTCAAGTCGCCGCTTGGATCATCGATCCAGCCAAAAGCGGCGGTCGAAAAGGCATTTATGCTCATGGCTGCCGCAAACCCAACTGTGTCGGTAGCAGTTACTTCAGCCAGATCAGTCTTTTCCAGTGCCTGGGCAAACATGGTAACCGACGAGTTGAGAATGACTTTGAAATCGGATCCAGAGTAGAAGCCGAGATCCCAACTGTCACGGTTCACGGCTGTTTGGCGGTTTGCGCTCAAGTCGATAAATACCTTGTTGGGGTAGGTAGCACCTCCTCCTTCAATGTCTATCTGGCCTTGTGCTGCCAGTATCTCCGCAAAGCTGAGCGTCATGGTGGCGGTGGTGCCAGGCAAAAGCCCATTGCTGGAAGTGGAGAGGGTAAACGTGATCACCTCATCTCCGTCGAAAAGTGCTCCATCAACCTTAGAAACTGTGAAGGACGCCTGCCCGGCACCTTCGGCAACTGTAAGGGCGATGACGTCGTTGCTCGCTGCGGGCGTGGTGGTGAATTCCGTTCCGTAGGCAATGTTTTCTCCAGAAAGCTCCACCGTGATGTCAGCGGTTGCCACATCCAGCGCTCGTGAAAATGAGAGAACCACGTCAAGCTCGCTTTCATCTTCAGTAATGCTTTGCTGAGCTGATGGGAAGTTAACAAGATTGTCAGGAAGGGCTGGCTCATCGTCGCCACAAGCTGTTAAAATGGCTGCCGAGCATATTGATAGAGCGAAATATTTAGCCGCTATCCAATGTGTAATTGTATTCTTCATCTTTAATTTTAATTAGACTTATTATAAATAGATTTCTAAATTTTTTTACTCTTGTTTACTTGTTCAGGCTAAAATTCAGCCCCAAAAAGTAAGATCTTCCATAACCAACTGGCCTCGCACCTCCCGTGCTGTGGGTTCCGCCCGTGTCGGTGGATGTGTTGTTTACATTCGTCACGTTGAGGAGGTTTCTTACACCCAGAGTGGCATTCAGGTAGCCGAACAATTGCTTTCTGGCAGTAAAGTCCATCATGTGGTACCCATCAATTTTGGCTAGCTGAATGGTTTCGTTACCGGCGTCGTTGGTGCCAACTTCATAGTTAGGCAACGAGCCGGTATACTTATAGAATAGATTGAAGGTCAGCCCGACAGGCTCCAGTTGATAGGTGGTTACCAGGTTCGCTTCAGGCGTCCATGTGAATTCGGGAAGCTCGCTATCGTCTTCTTTTAGTTGGTTGTATCGCCCGGTATAGGAAACCCCCACTTTTACTTCAAGGGCCTTGTCCGTATAGGTGGTGTTCCACATAAGTCCCTTCGTTTTAAACTTATCAACATTGATATAGGTAGTTATCAGACCGTTGCTGGGTTTCTGTCCGTAGCTAATCATGTTATCGACTGTGTTATAGAAGCCATTGAGTGTCATGTCAACTCTCGATTTCGTTGTGCTCATCACCTTCCAGCTAAGTCCACCATTCACACTGTTAGATAGTTCGGCCTCCAGGTCGGGGTTTCCTTCGATGGAATGGCTGGCGTCGTAGAAGTTGAAATACAGTTCTCTCAACGATGGCGCCCTGAAGCCTCTTGCGTAGGCAGCCCTTAGTACCAAATTGTCGGTCAACTGAAACTTAGTGTTGATGGAAGGAACTGCCGGCGGTGCCTGGTACACCGAGTTTTGAATGACCCGAAAGCCAGGCCTGATGCTTATTCTGTCAGTTGGGGTGTATTCAGTGGAAAAGAAGAAAGCATAGTCGTTCAGCCAAGGAGCGTCGGCACTGATGCGGCCACCTTCTCCCTGTTCCAAATTAATATCGTAGCCCGGTTGAAACGACCACTGAGATGAAAGCTGGTATTGGAATGTGCCCCTGAGACTAATGCCGTCGTAAGAAGACAAGTCTTGCAAACCTGCGCCAAGAGCCAGCCTTACGTCGCCAGTTTCCTGATCCACTGTGGTCGTGAGCGTGCGTCTGCTAAAATTGATAAGAGAAACAGCGCCGTTGTAGCTCATTTTGTCAAATAACCTAGTTTGGCCCTGTAGCTGGTGGTTGAACCTTTTGGTGATATACTCCTGATCAAGTGCCTCGCCACCATTGAAAACGCCCGGGTTTTGGATAGACTCGTCCAGATAGTCGAGCTTGTAGAAAATGTTTGATTTATCATTTCTGAAGCCGATGAGCCCGCTGCTCAGCCATTGGTTTTTTGGGTGCCATTGTTTGTCCCGGCCCGTAGCATTTCCCTGCCAGCCATAAAACTGGTTGTGGCTTAGCCTTGCCTGGGTATACACTTTGCCCAGCGTATAGCCAGCCCCCATGCTTTGATTGTGAACACCCTTGTCGAATCCGTATTCCGATCCGGCGGACTCTTCCTGTATCCTGGCATCCAGTGAAAGCTTGTCGTTCTCCGGCTTTTTGGTAATAATATTGATGACTCCTGCCAGCGCATCAGCACCATACACTACCGACATGGGCCCTTCCACTATCTCTATTTTCTCGATGTTGTTGACATCTACCTGATTAAGGGCACCAGAATTGGAGGTGCCCTCCCTCGTGATTAAAGGCATGCCATCTATCAACACTTTGATATTCTGGCCGCCAAGTCCTTGCAGCGTCATACTCGATTCACCAAGCGCCATGTCCTGAGAAAACCTCATATTGAGTTCTGTCTGCAGCACATCCTGCAAACGATTAGCTCCTTGTGATTGGATTCTTTCCATAGCAATGGTTCTCACCTGATACACCGATTTGCTGGCCGATTGCGGTTCAAACTGGCCTGTGATAACAATGTCGTCCATCACATAGCTTTTCAGGCTATCCTGCGCCACGAGGCCAGAATGAAGAACCAAAAGACAGGTGAAGAGAAAAACTATTCGCATCTCTATAGCTTTGGTAGTGAGTCGACTAGTTGTTTCCATGCCTCCAATTCGGGAATGCCTGGCTTTCTAAGGCCAAAAAACTGAGCAATCATATTTTTCTCAGCGTCAAACACTTCTATGCTGGTGACATTGCCTTCTGATGTAGGTTTGCGTACTACCCAGGCAGTTTGGCTGGCCTCCAGCTTCAGGTGCATGTTGAACTCCGGGTCGAGGACATTGAGCCATTTTTCCTGGCTTTCGAGAAGGCGGATCGTTTTTACCTTTCCTTGCTGTATTTGCAGGTTGCCCCGGTTGCCCGCAAAAATCATGATAGGAAGTTGGGTGCTTGCGGCAGTTTCGAGCACCTGCTGCAGGTTGTCGGTGCTTATGGGGTAAGTGAAAGTGCCATTAGCTAACTCAAGCGCCTTGTAGCGATGCACATTGTGCCTTTTCAGCATGCCAAAGAAGTCGTGTGTGTCTTTTAATTCACTCCATTCTTTGAGAAAGGCGGGTTTGTCGACGGAGTCACCAAAGGTGGGTTGGCTGTAAGGCTCTACCGTTTGCCCCAGCTCCTGGTTGTCGGACCGGTAGTCTTCAACAATTTTCAGAAAGGCGTCATTGTTGCTTTTTTCCTGTAGGTAGATTTTGGTGATCGCCTCTCCGGCCTTATCGAAAATCTGCAAACTGGTGAGTGTTCTGTCACCTTTGGTCATTTGGTGGGCAAACCCCACGTGCCAGGCGCTAAAGAAAACACGGGTTTCTATAGGGCCAATCACCGTTGCCATAGCTCTTTCACCTTCGCCAAAAGTTTCCACTTTCTGGAATTTACCCTTGTGCTCCAGCACACATGCGTCGTTTCTGGTTAACGACATCACGTAGCCAAGCTCTGGTAGTCGCTTCAAAAAATCAGACCAGCTTCGTTCAGGGGTGGGTTCCAGTCTTACACAGGCAGGGCCCACCTCTGTGGCCAAAAGTTCTGCTTCACTAACTCCCAGCTCCTGAGCAGCATTTCTGATTCTTACCCCGGGTTGTGTGGCTTGAATGTCACTCCAGGCTTTTTTTAGTGCCTGAACATCAGTTTTATCAATCGTTAAGTTTTCCATTATCTGCTATTTATAGTTTCGTTCAAAAGGGATGTATTTTCAAAAGGGGTGGAGCCCTTTGTGTATATCATAGGTATGTCGCTATTCTCACCGTAAATCAGCTCGACTGGGTACGAAAATGTATGTTCGATCATTTCCTTTCGGAGCATAAGTTGGCTCGGGCCCTGCCCGACTTCTTCACCATTTTTCATGAACAGGAAGTAATCGGCATACTGAGCGGCAAGGTTGAGGTCGTGCACAACAGCGGCTACTCCATATCCACGTTCCACGCACCTTTGCCGAACTATGTCGAGCAATCCATGCTGCTGTGCTATGTCGAGGCTCGAGGTCGGTTCATCTAACAGCAGGTAAGTCGGGTGCTCCTGCTGGTCGTGCAATTGAGCAAGTACCCTGGCCAGGTTCACTCTTTGCTGCTCGCCGCCTGATAGTGTTTGATAAACCCTGGCTTTTAGATGGTAAACATCGGCTTCCCGCATTACCTCATGAGCAATGGCTTTGTTTTGTTGGTTGCTTGTGCTGTGCGGTGTTCTTCCCAGCATTACCACCTCTTCAGCGGTAAAAGCAAGGCTTAGGTGGGTTTTTTGTGGCAGTACTGCTCTTGTCAATGCCAACTCCTTTGAAGTATAGGTGGATATTGCTTGATTGTTGATGGTTATTTCTCCTTCGTTGGGAATAATGTCACGGCACAATGCCTTTAAAAGCGTTGACTTGCCTGCGCCATTAGGACCAACGATGGCTGTAAATTTTCCGGGAAAAACGGCAACCGATACCTGGTTGAGTATTTTCATTCTGTCGATGGAGTAGCTTATATTTTTTGCCTGATACATGAGCGTAGGGTTAGATCTGAATTCTTTTTTTTCTGGCTGATGCAAGCATCCAGATAAAAAATGGGGTGCCCATTAGAGCTGTAATAATGCCGATGGGGAGCTCTGTAGGAGCAACAATTGTTCTGGCGATCATATCAGCGACTGTAAGCAAAATGGCGCCGCCAATGGCTGAAGCCGGAAGTATCAGCTTATGATCGGGGCCAAATGCCATGCGCAGAATGTGCGGCACAACCAACCCGATGAACCCGATGGCTCCGGCCATGGCAACCGATGCGCCTACTGCCAGTGCACTGAGTAAAATGATCCGATGTTTGATTTTTTCTACTTCCACTCCAAGGTGACGGGCTTCGGATTCTCCCAAAGCGATAGCGTTGAGTGACTGGCACTGCCCGATAAGGGCCACAGCAGGCAGCACGATAAGCCAGATGGCGAAGCCAATCTTATCCCATGAGGCACCACTCAAATCGCCCATGCTCCAGAAAGTGAAGGAACGCAACGCCGTTTCGTTAGAGTGGAAGATGACGATGCCCATAAGGGCTGCACAAAGAGCAGTGATGGCTACACCTGCAAGAATGAGAATGGTGACGTCGGTTTGGTGCGCACCTTTGCTGAATTGATAGGCGATATAAGTGGCGGCAAGGCTACCTGAAAAGGCTGCCACTGGAAGTAGCCATGTTGTAAGATCGGGAGTTAGAAATGCGGCGAACGTTGGACCAAAAACCAGCACAACGACAGCCATCAAAGCGGCTCCGTTGGAAATACCTATAATACCGGGCTCCACAAGCGGATTTCTGAACAACCCTTGCAATGCAGCACCGGAAATACCCAGTGCGCCACCAACTGCCACGCCAAGTACCAGCCTGGGAAGGCGAATCGACAGCAATACTGCCGAGTCTCTTGAGCTGACATCTGCCACATCGAGTCCCAGGTTGTGAAGGAGAATGTTAACAATTTGGCCAACGCTGATGCCAAGGGCACCCACACGAAGCGAAATGAACATAGTACACACAAGCAAGGCCACCAGACTGCCTAGTATCGCAGTATTGGTAGTGAGATTGCTTTTAGCTTTCATTGCCGGTAGGGTAGCCACTTGCATAGGTTAGTTGCTTTGGGCCACGTTGTGTGCTGCCAGCTCAGGGTGAATGCTGGTCGCTAGCTGAATAGCTGCTTTGCCCACCCCCGGCCCAAAGCCTGAAAGCCAAAGCCCGTCCATGGCAAGGACCTGCTTTTTTTCTCCGGCGGTAGTTTGCATCAGGCCCTGTATTTGCAATGCGCCTTCCACGCCGCCCAGGCTTTCGAGGCCACTGTCAAAAAACAAGATGTAGTCAGGATTGGCTGCTACCAGGGCCTCTGGTGTTAGTGGTTTGTAGTCGAATACTTCGTCAACAGCAAACTGCGCTCCGGCCATTTTGATGAGCTCCTCGGCAAATGTGTTTTTGCCGCAGATACTCAATGAGCCAAGCCCACGTGCATATACAAATAGTACTCTCGGTTTCGTGCTGGTTTTGCCAATCATTGAATCCAATAGATTGAGATCTTGCTCCAGTGTGAGAACCAGCTGCTTTGCCTCCTGCTCCTTATTGATAATTTTGCCTATGTCAGTTATTATCTTTTTGGTGGAAGCTACGTTAAGTTCATGTTTGAACGTATGAACTGGCAAAGCTGTCGCTTGCAACTGGGTAACAACCTCGGCATTGATATGGTCTTCCTCAGCCAGAACAATATCAGCATCGAGCGACACGACGCCTTCGGCTTTGATGCCAGTGCGATAGCCTACCGAAGGAAGGTCTTGCAGGCTTTTAGGCCGGGTGCTTGTTTTGTCAGCTGCAATAATCTGATCACAACTTCCCAGTGCACAAACGACCTCAGACAAAGTCCCTCCAATACTGACTATTTTCAGTGATTCTTTTTCGGGAGCTGAGTTTTCTGTGCTCTTCGATGTTGTATTTGCGGGGCCGCATTGGCTGAATACGAGTAGGAATGCTGCCGAAATGCCTATTTGATTGATATATTTCATTTATTTAGAATCGTTTTAAATAATGGCAAATGTAGGCCGGGGAGATTGGGCTGTCAATCGCTTGATTGAGCTTAAATAACTACTTCTCTAAGTACATGAAGTGCTTGTAGTGGGGATTAGTGATAGCTAGTTTAAGCTATTGGTGCTTTCGTTATAAAACATGAAATCGCATGTCACTGCAAGCGAGTCGGTTATCTGAGGATGACTTTTTTAGAAATACTTAGTGGCGACGCCGGTTAGTCGAAGGAATTCGAATTGCTAAAAAAAAGGACGTCAATAAGCTAATAGACTGCCGTGCTTTCGTGGTCGATGTTTAGATAATACCTTGTTCCTTTTCGTGCCCCTGTTCTTTTTAGTGCCCCCTGCTCGACGAGGTTTTGCAAGTCCCTGGTAGCGGTAGAGGCGGTGGTTTGAGTAATACGAATATAATTTTCAGCACTAAGGCCGCCTTTAAATCCGTTTATACCTTCTTTAAATATTCGCTCTATTACTTTGGCCTGACGTGGGTTTAATGCATTTGAAAACCGATGGAAAAATTTACCCTTTTCAATCAGGAAATCAATTGTGCTTTGCGTGTGACCCTGCGCTTGTATAACCAGATGGCAAAAATATTCCAGCCATTGATCGATAGCTAAACTAGTGCTATTGTTTTGGAGAGCTTCATAGTATTCCTTTTTGTTGCTTTCGATAACATGAGAAATGGCAATGAGTGTAGGTTTTCCAAGCGCCTGAGAAAGCGCTTTTTCTGATATGGCCCTTCCTATTCTCCCGTTTCCATCCTCAAAGGGGTGAATGCTTTCAAAGTATAGGTGGGCTACCCCTGCCCGTACAAGTGGCGAGAGGGGGTCAGAAGCGGGCTTGTTTGTTGCATTGAACCATGCGATGAAGGTGTCCATTTCTTTTTTCACTCTTGAAGAGGGCGGGGCCTCATAGTGCACCTTGGGGCTGCTGAGTGCTCCTGATACCACTTGCATTGGGTCTTCATGCGTTCTATATCTGCCAATATCCAATAGATCTCTTCTCCCAGAGGTCAACATTTCATGCCAGGAAAAGAGTTGACGCTCATCTAAGGGAGCATTATATGTTTTATATAAGTCGATCATTAGCTCAGCTATTCCCTCTTCGGCGGGAGTAATTCTCCGTTGAGTATCAGTTTTGAGGCCAAATTGTCGTCGAATAGAAGACTGTAGAGATTCTCTATTCAAAAACTCACCCTCAATTTCTGATGTTTTAAAGGCTTCATTGCTCATTAAATCAACCTTCAAAACATCTTGGTCAGCCACGCTGACATGCTTCATGCTTCCAAACATAATTCCCGCTCTATGCAGGAAGTCTTGTTCATAGCCTTTGTAAAGGTCAACTTTGTATTTGAATTGGGGCCACTCTTTGTGTTGCCAGTTCCAAGTCATGAGCTATATTTTTCTATTTATAGCCCAATATATGGGTAATTAGTGAGCTATAAAAATTTTCTTATAGCTCACCCAGGTGTGGCGAGTAAGGTTTGTTTTGACTGATTGAGGAAATTAAACAGAAATAAGCTTCTCCCGGATGGCCTTCACCACGAGCTCCACAGGAGTCTTCACGTTCATTTTCTTCAAGATATTTTTTCGATGGGCGTGAATGGTATGAGGGCTGAGGTGCAGCTCCTCCCCAATTTCCTCTGTCGACATGCCTTTTGCTATTAGTCGGATAACCCCGATTTCTCTTTCGGAAAGCTGTCTTTCTGATTGTGAGTTGTCGGCGGCTTCGTTTACGGCCAGAAAAGCCTCCATCACTTTGTTGCAAACGAATTTTTCCTGATGAATCGCAGCTTCCAGGGCGGCCAAGACCTCCCGCTGACTGCAGTTTTTGGTAATGATGCCAATGGAGCCCAATTTGATCAGCGGCTTTAAGTCTTCCTGATCGATGCGGGAAACAAGTAGGAGAGGGTATACTTGAGGGTTGTCGGTAAGCACTTTTAAGAGACTCGCTGGATCCAGGTCTTTCACCCCATATGGATTGACTATAAGGATGCCGGATGGAAAATTTTTCAGGACGTTGCTCAATGCAACGCGGCTCTTGGCCGTTTCTACCTGTACGGTTTCAAAAGCTTGATGCACCAAGTATAACAAGCCGGCGACGGACAATTCATGTGTATCAGCTACGATTATGTTAGGTGCAGACATCAGGCATTTTATCCTCAGTCTGCAAATAACAGCAAGTCCCTTGAGAAATTAAAGTTTATTTAGACTAAATATAAATAATTGATTTAACAGGTCAATTTTCGGGATGAAGTTACAGCACCAACCCAGTCTATTTGCCCGTCATTCTGTAGGTAAGGGCGCCCGAAGGACATTTTTTCACCTGCTCAATAATTTCTTCACTTGTTCCGCCTTCAGGTTTGATCCAGGGACGCTCCTTGTAATTAAACACACCGGGCAAACCTCTCCAGCATTTTTCCGAGTGCTGGCACTTTTCAGCCTGCCAAATGATGGTTACCTCTCCGTTACTGTACTCTTTTATGTCGTCGGCCATATCAGTTTAGTTAATTTCTGTGTCTATTGGGTTAGCTTTTGAGAGCATTTTATGAATCGGGCAGCTATTGGCCACAGATGTAAGTCTTGGTAGCTGTTCTTGGGTGTAGCCAGCCAGCACTACCTTTCTCCTGAAGGTGCCCACGCCATCAACCGTTTCATACACTACGTTCACCGATTCAACAGACGCCTCCCACCCTTTGTGCTGAATATACATCTGCAACGTGATAGTGGTGCAGGCAGCAAGGCTGGCACAAACAAACTCTGAGGGTGTAGGGGCGGTATCTCCCCCTCCTTTGTCTTCGGGTTCATCGAGCATTACTTCGTGTTGGCGAATTTTTGCACTCACCTGAAAATTTGCGTCGTTTGGGGTTACTGTTGCTTCTGCCATGGGTGTTATTTGAATCTTGCTTTGTTTGTTTCATTCATCAAGTCATGATACTCGTGATGCTTTTTCAAAAATGCCACCACGAACGGACAAAGTGGTACCAGCTCCTGGCCCTCCTTCCTGATCATGTCCAGTGCTTCTTTTACAATCTTACTGGCCACTCCTTTTCCTCTCAATGATGGATTTACCTCGGTATGAACAAGGAACATTTGATTGGTTGATTTCTTGAACGTGTATTCTATCACAGACAGAACACCGTCAATCTCTAACTCAAACCTTTTTTTGTCGGGGTTATTGATAGTCTTATAAGCGTCCAGGTTCATAACACGTCTCTTAATTCAGGGTTCTTATCAAATACGGACCTGGCAAAAGGACAAAGAGGAATAATGCTTATCTTCTTTGCTCTGGCATAAGCTACGGCGCTTTCTACCATCAGCCTACCTGCACCCTGGCCACGCAATTCGCTGCCCACTTCGGTGTGGTCAATAATGATACGATCTGTGCCAGCTTTGCTGTAGGTCATCTCGGCCATTTTGCGACCTTCCGATTCTATGTAGAATGATCCTTTTGAGTCTTCTTCCCGTTGTTTTACTTCTAGCATGGTTCTAAGATATTAAAAAGGCTGACAGAATAACCTGTCAGCCTTCGGTGATTTAGTTCATTGGCACTTCCATGAGCAACACTTCGGCATTGGAGGAAGCGGTTAACTTGCTGTGACTGGTTTCCCAAACTCCGAAGCCATCTCTTCTGCCTAGTTTTTGCCCGTCTACTTCAACTTCGCCTTCCAGAATGAAGTAGTACAGGCCGTTGCCTTTTCCTTTCACCTGATAGTCGAGCGACTTACCGGCGTCCAGCTTTGTCATGCTAAACCAGGCATTTTGGTGTACCCACACACCCTCATCATCCGCATTGGGCGACAACACCTGCTGCCATGCATTATGGTTTTTATCGGCGTCAAGGGTGATCTGGTCATAGCGGGGTGTCACATCCTTTTTGTTGGGGAACATCCATATCTGAAGGAATTTCACCTCTTTGTCTTTGTGGAAGTTCTTTTCACTATGGTAGATGCCAGTGCCCGCACTCAATACCTGCACGTCTCCCTGCCTTATCACCTGTTTGTTGCCCATGCTGTCCTGATGCTCAAGGTCTCCTGACAATGGAATGGAGATGATTTCCATATTGTCGTGAGGGTGAGTGCCAAAGCCCATGCTGCCGCTTACTGTATCATCATTCAATACCCTCAGCACGCCAAAATGTACCCTTTCAGCGTTGTAGTATTGGGCAAAACTGAACGTATGATAAGAGTCTAACCAACCGTGGTTGGCGTGGCCTCTGGTGTTTGCCTGATGCAAAACGGTTTTCATTTTCTGTTCTCCTTTCCGAGCTGAAGTTATAGAAAAATCCTCTGTTACATCAACTCAAGATTAGTTTATATGTATGTACATGTAAATACGAGCTTCACCAAAAAATGTTGTTTTTAATATCGTTTTAATTTGAGGCTTAATCCTTTTTCATATCTCTGTATTATCATGAGTTTTTGTGGAATAATGGCGTTAGTACGTGTACTTTAGATTCACTAAGGTGCAATACCGAACAAAAGACGAATAGTGTGAACATACTACTGGTAGAAGACGAAGCAAAGGTGGCATCATTTATCAAGCAGGGGCTTGAGGAGCAGGGCTATGTAGTTGACCTGGCTACTGACGGGCAAATGGGGCTAACCTTATTTCTAAAAGGAGCTTACGACGTCGCTGTACTGGATGTGATAGTCCCCTTTATCAGTGGGGTAGAACTTTGTCGGGCGATAAAGAACAATAAACCTTCACTGCCGGTAATCATGCTCACTGCGCTGGGTACCACTGAAGACAAAGTCAATGGTTTTGAGGCTGGTGCCGACGACTACCTGGTCAAGCCCTTTGAATTCAAGGAATTGCTGCTGCGGCTCAAAGCACTTACCCGCAGAAGTCAGAGAGAGGAAGTAGTCTCCCATGTGCTGACAGTAGCCGACTTGACCCTTGATCTTGATAAAAAAGTGGCTCACCGGGGAAATAAACAAATAGACCTGACGGCGAAGGAGTTTGGGTTGCTAGAGTATCTGATGAGGAATAAAGGCAGAGTAGTGTCGAAGATCGATATTTCGGAGAAAGTGTGGGACATTGATTTTGACACTGGCACCAATGTGGTGGAAGTATATATCAATATCCTGAGGAAAAAGATAGACAGGGACTTTGAGGACAAGCTCATCCATACCCGGATAGGGATGGGGTATATTTTTGAAAAAGCCTAATGCAAATCAGGGACAAGCTCACCTT
Source organism: Imperialibacter sp. EC-SDR9 (assembly GCF_902498805.1). Lineage (GTDB taxonomy): Bacteria > Bacteroidota > Bacteroidia > Cytophagales > Cyclobacteriaceae > Imperialibacter. Next base: position 150,487 of record NZ_LR701585.1, read on the forward strand.
CCTTTTTTTGTTGATAGTGGCGCTGATCATGGGCGCTTCTTCCCTGGCGATCTATTACTTATCGGCTCAGTATCGCAAGCAAGAGTTTTATGAAAGGATAGAGAACAAAGCCAGAAATGTGGCCAAACTGCTTATTGAAGTGGAGGAGGTGGATGCCGAGTTGCTGCGGAAGATTGAAGAGAACAATCCTGTAAGTCTGCCAAATGAAGAAATAACTATTTTCGACTACCAAAACCAGGTACTTTATAGCTCTGAGGGAGAGCAAACGGTAGCCGTAAATGAGCCACTGCTTAACCGGATAAGGCTGGAAGGAGAGGTAAGGTTTGTGTTCGGAAACCAGGAGGTGCTCGGCGTACTTTTTACTGATCAGTACGATAGAGTGGTAGTGGTTGCTTCGGCCACCGATATTTTTGGTTACCGAAAACTGGACAACCTGCGGAATGTGCTTTTCATTGTTTTTGGAGCAGGCTTACTCTTTACTTTCATATCAGGACGGATTTTTGCCCAACGTACCCTAAGTCCCATTTCCCGGGTAATTGCTCAGGTCGATGCTATTGGTGTCAGTAACCTGAGCAGCCGGGTGGACGAGGGAAACCAAACGGATGAACTGGCTCACCTGGCTGGTACATTCAATGAAATGCTCGACAGGCTGGAAGAGGCCTTCAAACTTCAGAAGAACTTCATTGCGAATGCCTCGCATGAGTTGCGGACTCCTCTAACGGCCATCACAGGCCAGCTTGAAGTAACCTTACTAAGCGATAGAACTGCCGAAGATTACAAACGCACTGTAAATTCTGTTCTTGACGATATCAAAAACCTGAATTATCTATCTAACAGGCTGCTGCTGCTGGCACAGGCGAGCTCTGAGAGTGTTGAAAGCTCCTTTGGTTCTATAAGGGTGGACGAGGTTCTCTGGCAAAGCGCTGGTGAGCTCCAGAAAAGAAATCCATCATACAAGGTCTCAATATCGTTCAACGAGGATTTGGAGGACGATCAGATGACCGTCGTAGGCAATGAACAATTGATAAAGACTGCTTTGCTCAACCTGATGGACAATGGGTGCAAATACTCTGACCCTCATGAGGTGCAGGTAAACGTTGAACCAGACATAGGACAACTGGTGTTGACTTTCCGGGATTTTGGCATCGGCATAGACGAAGAAGAACAGGAGTTGATTTTCGAGCCCTTTCACAGGGGAAGCAATGCCCAAAACATCAAAGGCCACGGCATTGGACTGTCGCTGGTGCAAAGAATAGTGAAACTGCACGAGGGAACGTTGACACTTATGTCAAAAAAGGGCAAGGGCAGTACTTTTACCCTAACGTTTCGGGTCAAGAAAAAAATTTAATACCATTTTAATCTCGCACTAATAGGGCCTTTAGATGACCGCCGTACAATTGCATCATAAACATCAAAAGTATGAGCGAGTCATCATCAACATCGAGAATTAAAGTCACAGCTTATGTAATAGCGGGACTTTTGTTTGTAAGCCTTTTTATTGGCGCCCACTATATCACCCTGAACAAGGAGGCGGTCGCCAGTCTAAACGAGGAGAAGCTTAAATCTGAAGCATTGCTTTCAGAGAAACTTCAACTTCAAAAAGAGATTGATAAGTTTAAAAAAGAGATAGCCTCTCTAACAGGCAAAAACGCCAATCTTGATCATCTCCTGGCTCAGGCGAACGATAACCTGGCTCAGAAGGAAGCGCAGCTAAGCCAGATTAAACGGAGCAATGGTTCCATAGCCGAACTGAACAGGCAAATAGCTGAGTTGAAAGCTTTGAAGTCAGGCCTTGATTCGCAGATTGCCAGCCTTAACGGAGAAATTAACAAGCTTCGGGATGAAAACGGCAACCTGAGAAAAGAGAACGCCAATGCTAATGCCATGATTGCTCAGTTGGAAATGGACAACAAAGTCCTTACTGAAAACATGGGTCTCCTTACCGCTTTGACCGAGGATAACCTTGTGCTCGTCACCAAAAAGAATGAAAAATTAACGGTAAGAGCTAAGAAAGCCAAGAAAATTAACTTCGTGTTCGACGTGCCCCAGAGTGCTCTTGGTGGCCTGGAGTTCAAAGTAGTGTCTCCTGGTTCAAAAGTTTATTCCAAAGCTGATGGCACTGTTTCACATCACCTCTTGCAGGGAGATGGCAACCCTGTCGCAAGCCTCGGAGTTTATCCGGGCCAGTTTGAGATGGTTCAAAGGGTAGAGATGGTTTTTACACCCAAAGAAAAATTGACCACCGGAATTTACAAGATCGAGGTGTATAACAAAGGTACTAAGCTGGGTCGCATGCAGGTGAAGCTGGATTGACCCGAGAAAGATAATATAGGTTGATTAGGTTAGGTTCCTGATTGAAAAGCGCCGGGTTTCCCAGCGCTTTCTTTTTTTTAACAGTGTCTTGAGTTGCCAGTGAAATTGTTGAGGGCGAAGGTTGTTCAAACTTTTTTAGCTATTTGACAGTTTTTATATCTTGTTTGAAGTTCCTGTATTGATTATACCATCAAATGAATATTCTATTAATAGAAGACGAGCCAAGTGTGATTTCGCTTATTCAGAGAAGCTTTTCTTCCTCCGGCTATAACACGAGCGTAGCTATGGATGGTAAAACCGGTCTCCAAATGGCGTTGAATAATGATTTTGACTTGATTATATTGGATTTGATGATACCTGTTTTGAGTGGCATGGAAGTTTGTAAAAATTTCAGAAAAAAGAATTCGCATACGCCACTGTTGATGCTTACGGCACTCAGTACCACCGAAAATATTGTGGCTGGACTTGATGGAGGAGCCGACGACTACATGACTAAACCCTTTAAACTTGCCGAACTGAATGCCCGTGTGCGGACGCTAACACGCCGACCTGGTGCTCGGCCTGACGAAGGAGACAAGTTGATATTTTCTGACATTGAGCTGGACAGGGCTACAAAAATAGTGACCCGGGCAGGAAAAAAAATATCCTTGACGGCCACCGAATTTCGGCTACTCGAATTCCTTCTCGCTAATAGGAACAGGGTACTGTCCCGAATGGAAATTCTTGAAAACGTGTGGGATATTAATTTCAATTTGGGCACCAATGTAGTCGACGTATATATCAACTATTTACGAAAAAAAATTGATGCAAATAGTGACAATAAGATCATCCATACGGTGTTCGGAATGGGTTATGTCATGAGGAGCGAAGAATGAGCATTCATAATAAGATATCACTGATAGTTACGGGTATTACCGGAGCGATAATTCTTTTACTGAGCATCTTCATTTATATTTTTTCGGAGAGGAGCACCTTCGAGATGTTTTTTCACCGACTGGAAGTAAGGGCGGCCATCATTGGACACGCCTACCTGGAAGATGATGAGAGCAATGCCGCAATCTATCATACAGTCAAGGAAAGACATCTTAAAAACCTGCCCGACGAAGATCACTACATTATTGAGTTTGCAGACGATGGTTCGGGGATGAAACTGGCACAAAAGCCAAACCTGCCGTTGGACGACCTTTTTTACCAGGAGCTTTTACGAGAAGGCAGAGTGCGTCATTTTTCTAATAACGTCTTTTACGTTGGAGAGCTCATCAATGAGGGGGGGAAAGACATTGTGGTGGTTTCCGAAGCGGTGGACACGCTTGGAATGGAAGAACTTGCTTACCTGAAAAAACTATTACTGTTCGGCTTCTTCGGAAGTATCATCGTTACCTATTCTTTGGGTAGAGTTTTCTCAAATCAAATATTTAAACCAGTAAGGGAGATTATTGATAAGGTGAAGGGAATCAGTGTTTACAATTTAAATGAACGCCTTGAGGACACCAAAAGTGATGATGTTGTAGCAGACCTTACGCATACATTTAACGACATGCTTATTCGTCTGCAAATGACATTCGAGATGCAAAACAATTTTATCAGTAACGCTTCGCACGAATTCAAAACACCGCTGACCATCATTGCTGGAGAAGCGGAACTTGGTCAGGATGAGGGCGAGCTTTCTGATAGCATGAGGCAGTCTCTTGAGGTCATTACCTATGAAGCAGAAAAACTTAAGGAGTTGATAGATGGGATGCTGGCTATTGCTCAAACGGGCTTTGACGGCGTAAAACAACATTGGGGTGAAGTTCGGCTTGACGAAATCATTCTTTCGGTGAAGAATACGATTAACAAAATTCATTTTAATAATAAAGTAGAGGTAGACTTTGGGGGTCTACCTGCCGACAATAGCAAATTGTGTTTGGAAGGTAATGGTACCTTGCTGAGGGTTGCGCTGAGCAATATCGTTATGAACGCATGTAAGTATTCTGATAATAACAAGGTGAGAATTAGGGTGACTACGGACGACAGGCGGATATATGTTCAGGTGAGTGATCAGGGTATTGGGATTCCCGAGCATGACTTACCACAGGTATTTGTGCCGTTTTTCAGGGCATCAAATACACATAAATATCAGGGACATGGTGTAGGTCTTCCGCTCGCCAACAACATTATAAGGATGCACAAAGGCCATGTAAATGTAAAAAGCAAAGAAGGGCAGGGCACCACTGTCATAGCCTATTTCCCCCATTTAATGGAAGCAGCACTCTAATCACATTCTAATAGTGTTCTTAGCAGATTGTAATCTGAATCTTAGCACATCTTAATTCTTCAATCGCAGTTTTAAAAAAATAAAATGCGATATGAAAACTATTCTTGTTCCTGCAGATTTTACTTCCAATACGATTAAAGTGGCTCAAGAGGCCGTTCAAGCTTTCGAATGCGATATCCGCTTACTGTTTGTTCACGCTTTTAATATGCCAGATAGCGAACAGGACTTGCTTTTTGGGAGTTATAGAAATGAAAACAGAAAATACGTTTCCCCTGAATTTTTGAAGGAGCTTGAAGACTTGAAAGATGTATTTTCCTACAAGGTAAAGAACGTAATAGTTGATTTTTTTTACGGTACCACCCCAATGCTTTTTTCAAGTTATCTAGACTATTACGACGTGTCATTGATTGTTTATTCTTCTGAGCAAAGTTTTGGAGACTTGTCCGCCAATAGCGTCGACATGAGGACTTTGATCAGGCAATCGGAGTGTAAGTCGGTGGATATCGATTCTTCGGCTATTTTCCAATCCCTTTCAACTCCATTTGCCCGGATTTAGTTGGCTTAGATCTCAACCGTTAAACGAAGCATATGTTACTAAAGGGAAGTATTCCTGTTAAATACATCGTTGGGAAAATCAAGTATGAGATTTTGGTTGTTATGGGTTATGGCATCGCCATCGAAATAGTTTACCAGAATTATCATATTTCAGAAATTTCCATACCGATGACGGTTCCAACGGTGTTGGGAACTATCATCTCGTTGCTACTTGCTTTTCGATCCAATCAGGCCTACGACAGGTGGTGGGAGGCCAGGATAATCTGGGGAGCTATTGTAAACGACAGCCGGACACTTGCCAGGCAGGTGTTGTCGTTGGTAAATGAAGACATTGATCCGGACTCATCCCGGAGATTTCAGGAGAGGTTTATTCATAGGCAAGTGGCTTGGTGCTACGCATTGGGTAAGGGGTTGAGGAAAGACAATCCCTTCCCATTTGTGGAAGGCCATGTAAGTGATGATGAGCTTGAGTCTCTGGCGAGCTACGACAATGTGCATGTAGGGCTTACCCTTCTCCAGTCTATTGATTTACGAAACGCCTATCAGAAAGGGTGGTTGAACGATTTTCAGCAGGTTGAAATCGATAAAACTCTTACCAGGCTGTGTGACTCTATGGGAAAATGTGAACGCATAAAGAACACTGTTTTTCCTTCTACTTACAGCTTGTATATACATCTCGCTTTGCATTTCTTCATTTTACTATTGCCCTTCGCTATGCTCGATCTGTTTGGCTTTTTTATGGTGCCGATTCTTGTAGTCATTGCAGCATGCTTTTTCCTCATCGAGAAAATGGCTATCCATCTTCAGGATCCTTTTGAGAATAAGCCGACTGATACCCCAGTGCTGGCAATTTCGAGAAATATTGAGCGTGACTTGAAACAAATGTTACGTGAAAAGCATATTCCAGAGTCGATGCAGCCCAGGGCGTTCTACATCTTATAGCACAATCATCAGAAGTATTTAATAGAAGCTTGCAGGAAAATCAAGCGATTCGGTTGGTAGAGTACAACGGCGGAATTTTTTCGCCGTTGTTTTTTTTCGCCAATCGGTAGCAATCTTCGAACGCTACTTTTCGACTACCGGCATCCTTATCCAATAAATGTCTCCTCTTCCATTGCCCGGAGAGTTGAGTTGCCTGACAAATCCTTCGTAACTTAGAGAACCTTCGATCTGATCGGAAGACTTGACAATCTCGCTAGTAAAAAAAAGCCACTGTCCGTCTGGCGAAACGAAAGGACAATAGTCGAGTCGTGGGCTGTTGATGGTCGCTCCCATATTAACGGCTGGCAGCCACTTGCCTGTGGCATCTTTTCTGCTGATGTATAAGTCGCCACCTCCCTGGCTGGCTGCCCTTTGCCAGGAGCCGAAAATGATAAATCGTTCGTCCGGGTCAACGAAGGCATTGTATTCGTCGGTGGATGAATTGACCGCAGAGTCCAATGGTTCAGGTGCCATGAACCTGCCGTTTTCAAATTTGGAAAAAACGATGTCTTCTCCGCCCATGCCGCCTTCTTCCAGCCTCAGTGTGAAATAAAGGGTGCCGCTTTTAGCTAAGGATGGATAATACTCATGGCCTTCGGAGTTCACAGGCGTTCCCATATTTTTAGCTTCCGACCAGCTGCCATCCTTTTGTTTTTCTACGTACCAAATATCAAAGTCTTTGTCGGGCCCACCATTTGTTAGCGACCGCCTTGAAGCAAAATAAAGCTTCGATCCATCGGGTGAAAAGGCAGGTTCAATATCATAGCTATCGCCAGAAAATGAAGCAATCGCAGGGGCTTCCCATTGCTCTCCACTATACTTGCGCATCACTATCACGCTCTTTTGGACGCCCACCAGAGAATAGTAGATTTCAGTTCCATCGGGGGAAATCGCAAAATCTCTTTCATTGTTGCCAGTTGAGACATTCGCAGGGGCAAACATTTCAGGAGTGGTGCCTGGCTTTGTCTGGCCAAGGTATTCCCACGGCTTTTCGGGCTGTGATTTACAACCGACAATCAGTGCAAACAGAAGCAAATAGCGATTCATAGTAATAGATTTAGTGACGTTAGGTTGAATCCTGCTGCGTTTCTTTCCGGCAGCTTTTCTTAGAACAACCCACTGGCAATCGGGCCGTATTTGGGTAAAGGTTCCTTTCATGTGCACTCAGGTTATCGTACACACCGGAGTGCCATTATTCATTTCAATACTTTTGAGAATTTTATTTCTGACAACTGCGTTAATTTGCAATGCATATGGTCGGCAGTAAGAGTTTTGCGTGACATAATAGAAGAAGATTGATGAATAACGGAGCAGTTGCGGCCACCATGGCCAACGAAACCACCAACAAAGCCACATTTTCTATTCTGGTGGCCCTTAGTATTTCACACCTGCTGAACGACACTATGCAGTCGCTGATCCCCTCCATTTACCCTATGGTGAAGGAGAACTATCAACTCACTTTCGGCCAGATTGGCTTGATTACACTTACGTTCCAGCTTACGGCCTCCCTGCTACAGCCTGTTGTTGGGGCATTTACCGATAAGCGACCGCAGCCGTTCTCGCTGGCCATAGGAATGGGCTTCACGCTACTAGGGCTTCTGGGGATGTCGATGGCGGGAAGTTTTTCCATGATTCTTGTGGCGGCAGCTTTTATTGGCCTTGGTTCGTCGGTTTTTCACCCCGAGGCCTCCCGTATGGCTCATATGGCCTCCGGCGGACGTCATGGAATGGCCCAATCACTTTTTCAGGTAGGCGGCAATGCAGGAAGCTCTTTTGGGCCGTTGTTAGCAGCGCTGATCATCGTACCACTTGGGCAATTTCACATCATATGGTTTTCTCTGCTGGCCTTGCTGGCGATGATTATATTGGCCAATGTAGGCAAATGGTACAAGTTTCAGTTGGTTGTTAAGAGCAGGAAAGCTAAACGGGCCGTTGCCGAGCCGGAAAAGATATTTGCACTGCCAGTGAAGAAGGTAGTCTGGTCGCTGACTATTTTGCTATTGCTGATTTTTTCTAAGTACATCTATATGACCAGCATGAGCAGCTACTTTACTTTTTACCTGATTGAAAAATTTGATGTGTCAGTAAAGGCGTCGCAGCTATACTTGTTTATGTTCCTGTTTGCCGTGGCCGCTGGCACATTTTTGGGTGGCCCAATGGGAGACAGGTTTGGTCGCAAGTACGTGATTTGGTTTTCGATACTTGGTGCTGCTCCCTTTACGCTGATGCTGCCTTACGCCAGCCTGTTCTGGACGGGGGTATTAAGCGTAGTTATTGGCCTCATATTGTCGTCAGCTTTCTCGGCCATCCTCGTTTATGCCCAGGAGTTGGTGCCTGGCAAAGTGGGCATGATTGCTGGCTTGTTCTTCGGTTTAGCGTTTGGCACGGCTGGCGTTGGCTCGGCTTTGCTCGGAGAGCTAGCTGATCGGACGAGCATTGAGTATGTCTTTGCCATTTGTTCTTTCCTCCCCCTGTTGGGCATCATAGCTGTGTTCTTGCCAAGTAGAAAAGAGCTCCAAGCTGGTTGATGTTTGAGATGTTTGGCAGTGACCGTTACCGTCCGCTGGCGGGCAAGTCAGCTTTGTGGCTAGAGGTAAAACAGCCGTAATAATTTGATTATCAATTAATTAATTTATGGAACGATGATTGCAAAAGCGCCAACAAAAGTAAAACACCTATCACTATGTTGACGAACTTCTTGAAATCGGCACTCCGCAACAGCCTGCGACACAGAGGCTACACACTGATCAATGTCCTTGGCTTGTCGGTAGGACTTGGCGTGTTTTTGATCCTCATGTTCTATATCAGATATGAGCAAAGCTTCAACTTGTATCATTCGAAAGCTGATAAGATTTATAGAATTGTAGAAAGTGGGACTACTCCCGAAGCGGGAGAAGTGAAAACTATCTTTACAAACTGGGCCATGGGCGGGGCGCTGAAAGCTGAGTTTCCCGAGGTAGAGGACATCACCAGGGTGTTTATTTTTGGCGGTGCTATGCACACAATCGGCGAGAAGAAATTTCTGGAGCGAAATTATTATGTAGTTGAGAAGTCATATTTTGAGGTGTTCGACCATCGATTCACAGCAGGAAGTATCGCCCAGGACGTTGGTAACAATGGCGTGGACCTGATCTTGACTCATTCGGCAGCCAAAAAGTATTTTGGTGCTGAGGACCCTATTGGCAAAATGATTGACTCTGACCGATTTGGCTCCTGTAAGGTGGTGGCTGTGATAGAGGATGTGCCAAAAAATTCAAGCTTTCAACCTGAGTTCTTTTATCTCGCCGACATAAAAATGTGGAGCGAAAATTATCAAAGATATTTCGCCAGCTGGGAGCCTCGAAATTGCGGCACTTTTCTGGTGCTGAACGACCCTTCGGCGGTTGCCTCTGTCATGCAAAAGAAGGAAACGTTTCTGAAAGACAACCTGGGAGAGCAGTGGAAGACAAGGGATTTTGAGTTGCAGCCATTTACGGATGTGCACCTCAGGTCTGTAGACATTGACACTCCCACCCAGCATGCCAAGGGTAATCAGCAATACATCATCATTTTCGGGCTCATAGCAGTTTTTGTGCTCGTTATCGCTGTCATCAATTACATCAACCTGGCCACCTCAAGAGCTATTTTCAGGCGTAAGGAGGTGGGTATTCGCAAAGTGGTTGGTGCATCGAAGGGGCAGCTGATAAGCCAATTTTTAATGGAGTCGATGTTGGTTTCAACTGTGGCATTAATTGCCGCATTAGGGCTTATCGAACTGGCGCTTCCATGGTTCAATAGCCTTACTGAAAGAACTATCGAGATCCCTTATCTTCAGCAGCCTTTCATCCTCGTCGTAATCTTTAGTGTGAGCACTATAACGGGCATCTTTTCCGGCTTGGTACCTGCTTTCATTATTTCAGCGTATCAACCGGGCCAGGTGCTGGGCGGGCACTTTCAAAAGGTCGGTAATTTGATATCCCGAAAAGTATTGGTGGTCTTCCAATTCTCTTTGTCCATTGTTCTGATTATTGCTACCGCTGTGGTGTACAATCAAATGGACTATGTACAAAACCGGGATATGGGATTCGACAAAGAACGAAAAATGGTGATCGATATTAACTCAGGAAATGTCCGGAGAAGCTTCAGAGCCATGAAGAGCGAGTTTGCTTCCCATCCTGATGTTCTGAATGTGGCGGCAGTAAGCCGGGTGCCCGGTGAGTGGAAATCACTCCCTGCTGTTTCTGTGACAAAGACGGCAGGCGAAGACCCCCAACTGATGCGTTTTATGGGTTTTGACCCTGATGCACTTGAAACATTTGATATCAAATTAAAGGTGGGGAGCAATTTTTCAGGTAACGACCAGTTAGATTCTCTCCATGTTCTGCTCAACGAAAAAGCAGCTGCAATGCTCGGGGGCGAAGGCATCGTTGGTGAGAGGATTCAGTTTCATGACGGGGAAGAATCCATTACTTTTCAGGTAGTAGGGATTGTGGAAAACTTCAATTTCGAGTCTCTTTATCAGGAGATTGGCCCGATGGTGATTGGCCCTTGGAACAATGTGATAATGTCCATCGACTACTTCGTACTCAACACCAAAGGTGACCCATCTAATGTACTGGAACATGCGAGTGCCGTGCATGATAAGTTTGCTCCTGAGGGCTCCATCGAGTACAATTTTCTTGATCAACAGTGGGAGAGGTATTATAGGGATGATGTGAAGAGAGGAACCGTCTTTGCGCTGGCGGCGGGGTTGGCAATTTTTATTGCTTGCCTCGGCCTGCTTGGCCTGGCCAGTTTCGCAACCTCACTGCGGCTGAAGGAGTTTGGCATCAGGAAAGTGCTGGGCGCCTCCAACCAGCAGCTGGTTTACCTGATCTCGAAAGAGTTTCTGTTGCTGGTGCTGATTGGTTTCGCACTGGGCAGCCCACTGGCCTATTGGCTGATGGACAAATGGCTAAGCAGCTTCGCTTATGCAGAAGGGCTTTCGATATCGACATTTGCAATAACCGGACTTGTGGTTGCCCTGATAGCGTTGCTTACCGTTGGCTACAAGTCTTTGCAGGCTGCTCGCCGCAACCCGACCGCCTCTTTGCGAAATGAGTAAATAAGTGATGACAGTTTGATGTGCAACCTTTTTAGTCGACCTATGTCTTTTTTTATAAATAGGTTAATTACTCTAAGTCAAAAACTATGAAATTACTCAACAAACCAGGATTAACTGTAGCCTTACTGTTTATGGTGGCGGGAATGGCGACAGCACAGCAGAAGGTAGACAGAACGTTCAGTGGTATTAATAAAGTAACTATGAGCATTTCGTCCGGCGATGCCTTTTTTGAGAAATCTTCGGATGGTAAAGTATATGTGGCATTGGAGCATGATATAGACGACTATGAGCCTACTATAGAGCAAAAAGGGTCTACGCTTGTGATCAATGAGGAGAAGATGAAGAACCGGAGAAGCTGGAGCGGAGACTCAAAATGGACAATTAAGGTGCCGGATGAAGTTAACATCAGCTTCAATACTGGTAGCGGCGATGTGCAAATTAGTGGGCTGATGGCTGACCTAAGCACTAATTCGGGCTCTGGAAACACCAGAATTGAAAACTCGAATGGAAAAATCAGAGTGAATACCGGGTCTGGCAACATCCGAGCCAGAGAGTCTAAAGGTGAGCTAAGCTTCAATGCAGGTTCTGGCAATATCGACTTGTACTCCGTCGACGCTGAAGTGAGCGCCAATGTGGGAAGTGGAAATGTGAGTGTCGAAAAACTAAAACTATCGGGAAGAAGCTCATTCAATTCAGGCTCTGGCGACGTTGAGGTGTCTTTAGCTGCCACGCCAGCTTATGATATATCGGTTAACAGTGGCTCAGGCGACTCAACGCTTGACTTTGAAGGCAACAAGATTGAGGGTGTGATAGTAATGGAGGCCAACAAAAACAATGGCGACATTGATGCTCCATTTGATTTTGACAGCACTGAGGAAATAGGAAATGGCCGCAATACCACAGTGAAGAAAACAAAGAAGATGGGATCTTCTGATGTGAGAATTAAGGTGAGTACTGGCTCAGGAACCGCTGAAATCAAAAGCTAAACATACGCTTTTGACCGCAATTAAGGTATGGATGTCAGGTCATGTGACCTGACATTTTTTTTATGATTTTCTCAGGACATAAACTCCCCCAACAACGAGAAGCACTCCGAAACCAAGATAGATGTAGGCGGTAGTTGCGCTAGTTTCATTTTTAGCAGAAAGCTCCAACTTGCCCACTTTCAACGATGCGGATGAATTCTGGAGCTGGGTTACACCTTCATATCCCAGGTATATACCACCTGCGATGAGTAAAATACTGATAATTTTCTTCATAGCTATTGAGTTTGTAGGAGTTGCAAGGTACATAACGAACAATGGATCACAAGAATTATTTGGAGTATGGTCGCCGGAGAAAGCATTTAAGGGCTATTTGTCCTTTTTGCCTTTGGTTTTGGTTTGATTTGGTTCTTGTTTTTCAGGCTTGGGAAAAGCCTTGTATTCCTCCCGGAGTTCGGGACTGTCTATGAAGCAGACTGGGCTGGAAGGTTTTGGGCTAGGTTTTTTTCTGTTATCTTTCATATAGCTCATCACGAGTAAAACTTGAATTTCTCGTCTGAACCCCAATTTGAGATTGAAGGGTTTTAAGTTTTTGACTAAGAGAGTGGTTGTCCCCTGTCACCACCTTTTTTAGAAACTGAACAACCACTTCATTTAATGTTGTTCCATGTTTTTCAGCATAAGCTAAACTCTTCTCATAGAGTTCGTCGGCTATCTTAATGTTTATACTCTTCATGATTCTTTTCGCTGAATATAAGATACCAAATTTTTCTCAATTCTGACTTTGATTCCAGATGAAATGATTGAAAACAGCTCGAATGTCGTTGTAGCTGTAGTCATCGCCTAGCTGAACCTTGATGGGAGTGGCGCTGAAGTTCTCAGACTTTTGCACCAACGGGAGTATTTTCTCCACTTTTTCTACGGGCACCAGATCAAAAATGGAAAGCTCCCCAGTTTTAACAAAGTCGATAAGGTGGGCTTCGATGGTGCCGAATGCCAATCCTCTTTCTTCTGCTATATCAGCAATGGACTTGCCCTTTTTGAACAAGTCCATTGATGTTTGCTTACTGTCGCCTGCCTTGGCTTTCGGCAGCCGGGGAGGAGGAGGAAGCTTCTCAACCACTTCCCGACTATGTTTGTCTGCTTGCTGCAAAACCTGGCTGCTGTCGATTCCCTCGCTTAGCCCTTTGGTTAGCAGCAGGGCCTGTTCAATCAATTGTTGCCTGGCGAGCAACTGTACCTGAAGTGCATGTAATTCTTTCAAGTACTTTTTTATACGCTGCTTTTTCATCATCGAAGCGATATGCGCTTTCAGGGGCTGGAAGACTTCTTCTGCCATTCGCTTATCGAAATAAGCCTGTGCAGCCGACATGCGTTCGTGGAGCTCAGCGTACCTGTCTTGCTCGGCGTGGGGTAACAAGCCCTGAAGTTGGGCCAGGAACTTATCCGCCACATTTTTGTGACCCAGCGTGGTTTGAACCATTTTACTGAATAGCTCCACCGCTTCTTCTTTGTTAGGCACTTGCCGACCGTCGAAGCCTTTGTAAAAATCAGTCACCTCCTGGCAAACTGGCTGCCATTGAAAGGTGGTCGTCAATTTATTCTCAATGAACGCCTTTTGTTCGATCTTCAGTAGAGGCGAAAGCGACTCTTCGCTTTCGGACTGAGCAACAAACTCATTGACTTTGTCGTCGCTGAGGATGCTTTGTGCTGGAATGGCTGAGCGCAAAACCAAGCCTTCCATATTGGTTAATCGACTGAGGGCCACATACACCTGGCCGGAAGCGAACGACTGACCAGCATCGATAATCGCTTTGTCAAAGGTCAGGCCCTGGCTCTTGTGAATGGTAATGGCCCAGGCCAACCTGACTGGGTACTGCTTGAACCGGCCCATTATCTTTTCGTCGATGCTGTTCTTTTCGGTGTTGTAAGAGTAGTGCATGTTCTGCCACTCTTCCTGGATCAGCCGAATTGTCGAATTGTCCTCTGGTGTAGAGACGATGATCTTGTCGTCGTCAATGCTTTTGACGATGCCTATTTTACCATTATAGTACTGCCTTTCTTCTCCCTTGTCGTTTCTGATGAACATCACCTGCGCACCGACTTTCAATTGCAGTACCTCGTCGGCAGGGTAGGCCCTGTCGCTGAATTCACCTTCTACTGACGCTTTGAAATTGTAAGTCTTGCCGGGTAATTTTAAGAGTTCTTCTTCATTGATGGCATGCGCTTTATGGTTGTGGGAGGTGAGGGTGATGTAGTTTTCTCCTTCAGGAATTCTAAAGTCGGGAAGAAAACGCCTGTTGAGTAAGGCCAACTGTTCTCCGGTGACAGTGTTGGTTCTGATACCATTGAGCAACCCAATGAAATCTTTCTCCGTTTGGCGGTAAATTTTCTGCAATTCAATGCGCAATACAGATGCTTCTGACATCACATGTGCATCAAAGAAGAAAGGGCTTTTGTAGTGTTCTTCGAGCAGTGTCCACTCATGGTCTTGCACTACGGGTGGTAGCTGATACAGGTCGCCTATCAAAAGCACCTGCACGCCGCCAAATGGTTCGTGAAAGCGTCGGCGAAAGTGCCGCAAAATCTGGTCGATGGCATCAAGCATGTCGGCCCGCACCATCGATACCTCGTCGATGATCAGCAACTGGAGTTCTTGCATCAACTTGCGCTTGTTGCTGTGCATTTTCATTTTCTGAAACAGCGACAGCTTGTCGTGAGCACCATCGGTTTCTTGCCCCGTCCAGCTGCGCTTGATAGGAAGGAATGGTCCGAATGGAAGCTGAAAGAAGGAATGCATGGTCACACCGCCTGCGTTGATGGCTGCCACCCCTGTGGGGGCTACTACTACATAGTTTTTCCCTGTAGTTTCTACAATGTGTTTTAGAAAAGTGGTCTTTCCTGTTCCAGCCTTTCCTGTTAGGAATAAATGCCTGCTGGTGTGGTTGACAAACGAAGCTGCCAATTGAAAGAGCTGATTGGATGTATCTGAATTCTTCATGGAGATCGTGAAGTTAAGAAAGTTGTAAAAAGAAACTGGCCGATCAGTTGACCGGCCAGCATTTAAAGTTGATAGCATTACTTCGACGAGCTTCTGTCGCCAAGAAGAAGTAATTCATTTACCTGTATTTCGGTAATGTACTTCTTGTTGCCTTCTTTGTCTTCGTAGCTGCGATGCACCAGCTTGCCTTCTACAACCATTTCCGATCCTTTGTCCGTATACTTCTCTGTGATTTCTGCCAGCTTGCCCCAGGCTACCAGCTGGTGCCATTGTGTTTCTTCAACCTTTTCACCTTTTGCATTGCGGTAGCTCTCGTTCGTTGCCAGGCTAAACCTTGCCATTTTCTTTCCACTGTCTGTGGTGCGCACTTCTGCTTTGGCACCCATGTTTCCGATCAACTGCACTTTGTTTTTTAAAGCGTACATAACTGTAATTGTTTTGGTTAAAAATTTTTATCTCAGTCGGAGAGCGTTGGCTTAGTTGCTTTTGCCGAACCGACGATACAAAGGTGCAGGGAGCCAAAAACGAAAGCCGGTTTCTAGTCGTTTACATTCGATAGTAGTCGTTTGTAAACGTTTACAAACGTTTGTTTTCGGGTAATTTTCACCTATATTTGAGGGTAAACGGATTGAAAATGAGTGAAATAGCTAATGAAAAGACTTGCCTGGCTTGTGGGAAGCCACTACAAGGAAGAATCGATAAAAAGTTTTGTGATGACTATTGTCGCAACACTTATAATAACCAAACGAAGTCGGCAAGTAATAACCTTGTTCGGAATATCAACAATGCTTTGAAGAAGAACAGGAACCTTCTAGAAGCTATCGTGCCCGAGGGCGAGGTGATGGCCAAGGCCCACAGAGACAAGTTAACACAGGGTGGCTTCCAGTTTCGTTACATGACACACAATTACACCAACCGCAAAGGCAATATCTACTATTACTGCTACGACTATGGTTACCTGCCACTGGAAAACGATTGGTTTTTGGTGGTGAAGGGGAGGGAGGAGTAGGGAGGAAGTAACCTGAGATAAATCCAAGGTTACGGAGATCGGTCGTACCTACGGTACTTTGAGGATTGACCTGCCAGGTTGTAGTAACATTAGTACAGTTTTCTGAGCAGCTTTGAACCCAGGGTAAATCCAGGGTTTGGGAAATGGCTCGTACCTACCGTGCTTTGAGTATAGTGCCCCAATTGGCCAGTGCCATCGGCACGGTTTTCTACCTTGCTTGGAATTTATTCCAAGCTGTCAAATCGGTTCCTTAAACAAATACTCCCTCTCATAATCAACCTCGAATCGTTCCAGAAATTCAATGTATTCTTCAATGAAGCTCTGCTTGTTGTGATGGGCTTCCTGGTTTTTGATGTAGTTGAAGACATTGTTCACCTGTGATTGATTGTATGAAAACGCACCGAAGCCGCCTTGCCATTCGAAGCGTTGCGGGGTGAGCTTGTTGTCATTGATCCATTTCGATGACTTGGCCTTGGCAGACTTCATTACATCAGAAATGGCAAGTGAGGGTTTTAAGTGGAAAAAGCAGTGCACATGGTCGTCCACTCCATTCACAATTATGTTCTTGCATCCCGTCTCGTTGATGAGGTTTCCTATGACTGCCATCAGGTCAGCTCTCCATTCTTTTTGAACAAGTGCTTGCCGAAATTTTACAGCAAAAACAGTTTGGATATATACTTTGTTGTAGGTGTGGGGCATGGGCTATTTGATTCGATTGATAAATTAAAATACAGATATCCCGATCATAGAACAAAAAGATCGCACCCCAACCTTTTATTTGGGAAATTGGCTTGTAACCTTTTCCTCCCACCTAAGTACTCTCTCCAGCCCGAAGAGAGGGCGAGCGACGAAAGTTGCTATCTCTTGCAACCCTTTTCTTTTTGCTTTGTCACTGGAATGTACTGGTCAAAAACTCAATCTTATGCTTAAGAATTTCCTCATCGTTGCCATTCGAAGCCTTGGCAAAAACCGTCTCTATTCGATTATTAATATTTCAGGGCTTTCGGTAGGTTTCACGTGCAGCCTGCTCATCTTGCTGTGGGTAGCCGACGAAACCTCGTTCGACTCCTTTCACCCCAAGGCTGACAGGCTGTATCAGGTTTGGGGAAACGCTGAGTTTGATGGTAAAATCAACTCGTGGCGGTCGGTGCCACTGCCGACTTATGAAGCATTGAAGGATGCTCACAGTGGCATCGCCAACACCACCGTGGCCGACTGGGGCGGCAACCACCTGCTTAAGGTCGGAGAAAAGCGAATGATGCAGCAAGGCTACTATGTCGGGGAGGAGTTTTTGGAAATGTTTGAGTTTCCCCTGCTGGTAGGGGATGCTGCAACTGTGCTGGACGACCCGTCTTCAATTGTCATTACAACGTCTTTGGCTAAGTCACTTTTCGGCGATGCAGACCCAATGGGCCAGGTCATTCGGGTGGACGATAAGAGTTCATTGAAAGTAACCGGCATTCTCAAAGACATACCCAATAACTCTTCCTTTGAGTTGGAATACCTGATGACCTGGAAGCACAGGGAAGCTATCAATCCCTGGGTGGTTGAAAACAAGACCAACTGGGGTAACTACTCGTTTCAGGTATACGTGGAATTAGTGGATGCCACCAAGCGTGAAGAGGTAGTGGCAGGCATCGAAAATATGCTTTATGAGCATGGAGAGACTGAACTGATAACCAAGCTGTTTCTTCACCCGCTTTTGAAGTGGAGATTGTACTCCTCATTTGAAAACGGAAAGATCACTGGTGGGATGAGCGACTACGTGAGGCTCTTTACAGCAATCGCTATTTTTATTCTTGTTATTGCCTGTATCAATTTCATGAACCTTTCCACCGCCCGCTCCGAACGCCGGGCCAGGGAAGTGGGTATCAGAAAGAGCCTTGGCTCGAGAAAGGGGCAGTTGATTGCGCAATTCCTGGGAGAGTCACTCTTTCTGTCAATGCTCTCGTTTTTTATCGCTGTGATCATCTCTCTTTTGGTGCTGCCAGCTTACAACAACCTGGTAGAAAAGGAACTGGTGATTGACTTCACTTCATCTCAGTTCTGGATCTACTCAATCGTTGTGGTGTTTGTAACAGGTATACTTTCAGGCAGCTACCCGGCATTTTACCTCTCTTCATTTAACCCGGTCCGCACCCTGAAGGGGTCTTTTTCTGTGGGTAAGAGTGGTGCAACACCAAGAAAGGTACTTGTTATCATACAATTTGCTTTTGCCATTATGCTGATGATCAGCACAGTGGTGATATTCAAGCAGATTGAGCTGGCTAAGAACCGGGAGCTGGGCTACAAGCAGGAGAACCTGATCACCATTCAGAACAATGAAGAGATAGCGAAAAACTACTACATCTTCAAGGAGGAGCTGGAGCAGTCCGGCTACGTAGAGTCGGTGACACGCTCTAATAGCGCCATTACAGATATTAATTCCAATAACTTTTTGGGCTGGCCTGGCAAGCCCGAAACGCAACGGGTGATTTTTACAACGATTGCCTGCGAGTACGACTATGCCAAGACCATGGGCATTGAAATGCTGATGGGGAGGGATTTTTCTAAGGAATTTACAACAGATACTGCTTCAATCGTGATCAACAAGGCGGCTCTTGATTTGATGGGACTTGAAGATCCACTGGGCACACCGCTGGATCTTTGGGGTGGCAAAAGGAAGTTGATCGGCGTGGTGGACAATGTGATGATGGGCTCACCTTACGATCCTGTCAAACCTATGTTCATGATTTTGGATCCCAATTGGACGGATGCCATTACGGTGAGGCTAAAAGCTACGGATGACTTGCAAGGGTCGCTGGCGGTGGTAGGCGACATCTTTAACAAACACAACCCCGCCTACCCATTTGAGTACACTTTTGTCGATGTGGAATTCCAGAAGAAATTCACTACCATCAATATGACTCAAAGGCTGGCAACTATCTTTTCCTTTCTTACCATTTTCATTACAGGGTTGGGACTGTTTGGGCTTGCCTCATTCACGGCGGAGCAGAGGATCAAGGAGATTGGGGTAAGGAAAGTGCTTGGCGCTTCAGTGTTCAGTTTGGTAGCACTAATTTCCAAAGACTTTACCAAGCTTGTGCTTATCGCTTTTGCCGTGTCTGCCCCAATGGCCTGGTACCTGCTAAGCAAATACCTGGAGCGTTATACTATACACACTAATATAGACTGGTGGATATTTCCGTTGGTTGGTATTGTAGCTCTTGGCTTTGCTTTGGCAATTGTTTCGGATCAGGCCCGCAGGGCGGCGCTCACCAATCCTGCCAGGTCGCTGAGGAGTGAGTAAGGTTAATCAGAAAAACCGGGAATGTGCGCTTGATTGATATACCAGTAACCATACTGGTGCCTGAAGCCAAGCAATGCATTTCCGGCAAAAGAAACTTTTTCGCCATTTGGAGTAAATGCGGAATAAGCCAGGTCGACGACAACCCTGGCTTTTTTCTTCTTTAGGCTAAAATCAACTTCTGTGATTTCTTCCTTCGTTACTTCAAAGTTTTTCCAGGCGGCCTGAAATAGTTTTATTTTCTCGACAAACGTTTCTTCCGAAACCTTCTCCTGTCCACTTTGACGCAATTCCTTGCATAGGGTGTGGCTTGCAAATTCATTCCATTCACTTTTGAGCAATTGATAGATAAACTCCTCTGTATGCTGCGTGAGATCGTGGTTATGGTTGGGGTAAAATTCCTCATAACCTGAGTTCGATTTTAAAAAGCGGCTAATTGGCTTGTTTTGACGGGTTGATATTTGATTGCGGGCTTTTTGGGGAAGAAGGAGTAGGCAATCAATCCTGAAATAAGGTTGGTGATGAAGTTTTCGAAAGACCTATGTCTGGAATGTTCGACTTGACAGATGTTCTTGAGTTCATCGTTTACAGTTTCTA
>NZ_LR701629.1 GCF_902498805.1 Imperialibacter sp. EC-SDR9
AACAATATAGTGTTTTAGAGCCAGTTTGTCCAAAGATAAACCAATCGGTTTAATGCTGGGTCGGTAAAGACAAATTGGCTCTAAAACAGCGTTGAACGGGGCTCCTGGGTGCTATGGGGGTAGTTAGGTTACCGCTGCCGCCTTGCCGCTTGTTGGGCTGAAAAACTAACCACTGTTGGCACCACCGAAGTGGTGGTAAGCACTGCTACCCAAGGTTTGTGAATGAGGTTTGGACGGAGATTTCCCTGCCACTCGCAGGTTGGCCAGAAAAAGAACAGCCAATACATCAAAGATCGATTTATTCTATAAGTCATTACACCGGATCAAGGATAGTTTTTGGGATCAACTGGCCTAGCAGGCATTTAGGGCATATGTCAGGATTCTTTCCCGTGACTATTGCCAGAACCTGCTTAGCTTTTAGACCTTGTAGTAAGGAGACCGGCCGATCTTTTCCTATCAGGCTCATGCATTGTTGCTTTTTAGGTCTATTTGCTGGAGCAAGCAATCCATAGTACCTGATCTTGTAAAAGCCAGAAGGAAGAATATGCCTCATGAATCTGCCGATAAACTCCTGGACATCTAAACTGAGTAACTGATTGGCAAGCCGCTGGCGGTAGTTCTTCCACCGGAAGGTGACTTTACCATCGCTGGCTGACACCAGTCGGCTGTTGCTGATAGCCACCCTGTGGGTGTATTTACCCAGGTACTGAACGACCGACTCAGGACCAGCCAATGGTTTTTTAATATATACATGCCAGTTTTTAGCATAAAGAGCTGCTTTGAGCGTGGTGGTGTCTGAAAAGTTGTCGGCCAACTTGATGTGACCTGACTCAATCTTACTTTTGAGCTTGTCCCACAGTACGCCTCTGAATATAGAAGACAACACTTTGACAGGCAGAAAGAACTTTTTACCTGCATTGACCCACTCAACTCCATCCTCGGACAAGCCTCCGGCAGGCACCAACATGTGTATGTGTGGGTGGTAGGTGAGCGCCTGACCCCAGGTATGCAACACAGACACAGCTCCGGTTTCAGCTCCCAGGAACTTGGGATTGCGACCTACTTTCAACAACGTCTCTGCTGAAGCTTGAAACAATAGTTTGTAGCACTCTCGCTGGTTGATGTAGAAGGTCTTTTGGAGCTGCGATGGAATAGTGAAGACCACATGAAAATACCTGCATACTGGCAAGGCGCTTCTCAACTTATCGACCCATACCAATTGCTTTGTGTATTGGCATTTGTTGCAGTGACGATTTCGGCAGGAGTTATAAGACACCTGGCAATGCCCACATTTATCACAACTGTCTACATGGCCCCCCATTGCCGAAGTTCGGCAGGAGCAGATAGCGTTGTAGGCTTTGAGCTGATCTATGGACAGTTTACCTCTTGCTATAAAATTACCCCCATATTCTCTGAAAATGGCTGCCATCTCCAGAGGTTGTCTTTTGTTTGCCTTATCCATGATTATGGTAAGTCAAAAGGGCTCTTCACAGAAGGGTCAATACTAGCCAGGTGCA
>NZ_LR701623.1 GCF_902498805.1 Imperialibacter sp. EC-SDR9
CCGACAATAGCACAGCGGTAGCTACGACCGCCTATGTAGATGGCGCTCTTAGTACCAGCAATACATTAACATCAGCGAACATATTTGTAGGTAATGCTTCGAATGTTGCAACAGGGGTTGCTTTGGGTGGTGATGCATCTATTGATAATACAGGGTCTTTGACAGTGAATACGGTTGGGGGATCAACTGCGGCCAACATAGCTACAGGTGAGGCATTGGCCAACTCGGCAACGTCTTCCAACACAGCTAGTGAAATAGTAAGAAGAGATGCCAGTGGTAATTTTGCAGCCGGGACTATCACAGCGGACTTGACAGGCAATGTAACGGGTAACGTGAGTGGCACAGCATCCAATGTTACAGGAGTTGTGACTGCCGCTAATGGTGGGACTGGGGTTGCGAACAGTAACACAATCACACTTGGAGGTGATTTGGTGACGGCTGGAGCATTTTCAACTACGCTTACCTCGACTGCAGCGACGAACGTTACTCTTCCGACCACTGGTACTTTGGCTACACTTGACGGGACTGAGACTTTGAGTAATAAGACCTTATCGTCAAATACAGTGGCTACGACACAAGCTGCTTCCGACAATAGCACGGCGGTAGCTACGACCGCCTATGTAGATGGCGCTCTTAGTACCAGCAATACATTAACATCAGCGAACATATTTGTAGGTAATGCTTCGAATGTTGCAACAGGGGTTGCTTTGGGAGGTGATGCATCTATTGACAACACAGGATCTTTGACGGTGAACACGGTAGGGGGATCAACTGCTGCTAACATAGCTACCGGTGAGGCATTGGCCAACTCGGCAACGTCTTCCAACACTGCTAGTGAAATAGTAAGAAGAGATGCCAGTGGTAATTTTGCTGCAGGGACTATCACAGCCGATTTGACGGGCGACGTTTCAGGTAACGTGAGTGGTACAGCATCCAATGTCACTGGAGTTGTGGCTGCCGCAAATGGAGGTACAGGCGTTGCTAATAGTAACACAATCACCCTTGGTGGTGATTTGGTGACGGCAGGAGCATTTTCGACTACACTGACCTCGACTGCAGCGACGAATGTTACTCTTCCGACCACTGGTACTTTGGCTACCCTTGACGGGACTGAGACTTTGAGTAATAAGACCTTATCGTCAAATACAGTGGCTACGACACAAGCTGCTTCCGACAATAGCACGGCGGTAGCTACGACCGCCTATGTAGATGGAGCTCTTAGTACCAGCAATACATTAACATCAGCGAACATATTTGTAGGTAATGCTTCGAATGTTGCTACCGGAGTTGCTTTGGGTGGTGATGCATCTATTGACAACACAGGATCTTTGACGGTGAACACGGTAGGGGGATCAACTGCGGCTAACATAGCTACCGGTGAGGCATTGGCCAACTCGGCAACGTCTTCCAACACTGCTAGTGAAATAGTAAGAAGAGATGCCAGTGGTAATTTTGCAGCCGGGACTATCACAGCGGACTTGACAGGCAATGTAACGGGTAACGTGAGTGGCACAGCATCCAATGTTACAGGAGTTGTGACTGCCGCTAATGGTGGGACTGGGGTTGCGAACAGTAACACAATCACACTTGGAGGTGATTTGGTGACGGCTGGAGCATTTTCAACTACGCTTACCTCGACTGCAGCGACGAATGTTACTCTTCCGACCACTGGTACTTTGGCTACCCTTGACGGGACTGAGACTTTGAGTAATAAGTCGATAGATGCCGACGCTAATACTATCACCAATATTGAGAATGCCGATATCAAGGCTGGTGCAGCAATTGACGGTACAAAGCTCGCTTTCGACAATACTACTTCTGGGTTAGCTGCAACAACCGTCCAGGCAGCACTTGATGAACTTGACGCTACGTTAGACGGCGTGGCTACGCCCACTCTTACGCAAGTATTATCGGCTGGTAATGCTGCAGGCAATACCTCAATTACTGGTGTGAATGACCTGGGTGCTGTTTCGCTGACACTAAATGGCACCCCAATTACTTCAACGGGAGCCGAACTAAATATACTTGATGGAGTAACGGCAACGGCTACCGAGCTGAACTACGTAGATGTGGCCACTCCAGGCACAGCTGAGGCTACAAAAGCTTTGATTACAGATGGAAGTAATAATATTAGTTTGGGCACAGGTAGCTTGACAGCTAATGGTCAAATCACGGTGGATAATTTGGACCTTAACGGCAATACCTTATCATCCACTAGCGGAGATCTTGTGATGACCGCCACTTCAATTGCCGATATTAACGGTGCCACCGGCGTAACTATTGATGCTGCCACTAGCACGGTTGCTATCAATGCAGCAGCTGGCGCTATCAATATTGGGGATAATGCTGTAGCACAGCCAATCAATATTGGTACAGGAGCTGCTGCCAGAACAATAACATTAGGTAACGGAACCGGTGCCACCGCTGTAAATATTAATGCAGGAACTGCCGGTGTAGTCGTGACTGCGGCGGAGTTTGGTGTATCAGGAAGAGCTACTATTGGAAATACAGCTTTCTTAACGGCGGCGACCTCAAATTCTAGTAACCCGAATAAAATGGGTACAACATCTGCGAGCTCTGCAAATGTCTTTTCTACGGTTGGTCTGGGTGTAAATGGTGATATTATTACTAACGCCAACATTTATGCTTCTGGCGCATTGACATTCTCTGATGCCAGGTACAAGAAAGAAGTTACACCCATCGAAAATGCTACCAAAAATATTAGTCAGCTTGAGGGGGTCACATACTATTGGAAAAAGGATGAATTCCCTGATAACAAATTTTCTGAGGGGAGACAAATAGGACTTATCGCACAGGAGGTAGAAAAAATTTATCCGGAATTGGTCAACACCCTGCCAAATGGATACAAGACAGTTAATTACCAGGCACTAGTCCCCGTCCTCATCGAAGCCATTAAAGAGCAGCAGAAACTGATTGAGAAGTTAATGGCCGACCTCAGTGATGAGAAAACAACTAAGGAAGAGATGAAAGCGGCACTTGACAAACAAATGAAGCTTTCCGAAATGCAAATGAAGCTCATGGCACAGTTGCAAATGGAAAACTCTTCCATGAAGAGTGACATCGACCTTATTAAAGAGCAGATGGGTATCAAGTCAGCGACCAAAACCAATGAATAAGGTACTTGCTACCATATTGCTCAGTTTACTGGCCGCCACTTCGGTGGCAGCTCAGGGGCTCTATACCCCATCGGGCGTTCAGTTGAAAGTTGGAAGCTCGGCCAGCCTCAAAATTGGTGGTGACCTGACTAATAAAGGTCAGGTATATGATGAGGGACTGCTTGTTGTCGATGGTGCTGTCAACAACGAAAACAGGTTGAATATCAGTAATAATGCCTCAACACCACCGGTATTGGACTCCAACGGCCTCATCAACAATACAGGTAATTTGGAAAATGTAGGCCTCATCAGAGTTTCTGGCGATTGGAACAACACGGGTACCTATAATGGGATTGACGGGGAGATTGAATTGGACGGAACTTCTGATCAAACATTCTCAAGTACACCCACCGATGTGCACAGTATTGTGGTGAATTCAACTGGTACAACGCTATTTACCGGAGACACTGTGCGGGTCGTCGGAATGATCAACTTTGTTAATGGTTATGTGGACGCTAACCCCGGAAGCTATTTGGTCATTGAAGATGGAGCAGAGGTGCTTGGTGGCAGCGACAACTCTTACTCAGAGGGAAAATTTTATCACCGGGGGCTTGGGTATAAATTTTTTCCAGTGGGAAATGACGCACTCTATTTACCTGTTTATCTGGAGAATGTTTTTGGTGAAAACCCTCTCATAGGTGTGGAAGTTGGTGCTTTTTCACAAGCGCCTTTTCCGGATCGGCTTTTGGTCGGCGTTGCCGAGGACTACTATTGGGATATTGAAACTGCGTTGGGTAGATTTGATAGCAGCAAAGTAACCGTCGACTATGTTGGCGCTGACCTCGAAAGCAGCCAGAACCGAAATGACATTGCATTTGATAGCGCCACGCCTGCAGGGCAAACGCATTTAAAAAAAGCTGGGGTTGTTGTTGGATATTAGAGTCAGCAAGACCTTGCGGCCTTGGCAGAGGTCTCATATTTGATTATATTTTTTTTTTAAAATGCGGCTCCGTCTGAGC
>NZ_LR701624.1 GCF_902498805.1 Imperialibacter sp. EC-SDR9
ATGCTCAAAGCCTAAATATCAATTTTACCCACTTCGTTAATCTTCAGGCTATGATGCAAAGCCGTAGAATTAGACCTGAAAGAACCCAGGCCGCACTTTTTTATTGCCGAAAATAGCCAAACTCAAGAAGGCCGCTGTAAGCGGCCTTCATAGTGCAAAGTTTTAACGATCAATTATTTAGTCACCACCCCACCCTTTTCGCTATCCACTTTCACCGTGTACTTGCCATTGCCGCTCACTATCCAGCGAACGGTTACTGCTTCCATACCCGGTATGTTTTCTACAGCAATTTTGGCAGGAGCTACCTTCTGCTCGGTGGTCTTATTCATATCTACATCGGTCACGACCATGCCAGCCACTACATTAGCCCCATCAAGAGAAATGTAATCGGGGCGAATGATTTTGTTCTTCGTGTCATGGCTTGAGTGCGTAGGAATCAGCCTTTTGTTGGCAATGGTAGCAGTTACCTGCTTCAGTCCGCCGCCAAGGTCTTTTTCTTCTACTTTTTCTATCACCAACTTGGGCGTGTGGTAAGCATGGAAGATCAGGAACGCCATGTTCCGGTGGGCGTCGTTTTCCAGCAGGAAGCCCGGGTTGTCTCTACCAAAATTCTTTCTAAAGCCCCCTATCTCAATCTTGCCAAGCTCGGGATGGTCAAATTCCTTCCAATCCACAAAGGCATCAGTCATCAGCAAGTTCTTCTCAAACTTGTACATGTCCTTCTGCACTTCGTCTCCTCTTCTCCCTCCTTTGTAGTCTTTGCCAAACATAAAGTAAGGATGGTACAGCTCATTGGTGAAAGTGAAAATGCCACGGCAGCCATGGAACCAGTCGAGCTCACCGCCAAAAGCTGTGTACAGGTCTTTCCAAACCACCATGTAAGTATAGCCCGGCATGATACTTTCTCCCAGCTCGCCAATGGCGTCGTACACTTTGTCGTCGGTAGCATTGTAAGTTCCTCTGTCTTCCTCAGCGCCAGGCCCTCTCAGGATCATGCCACCGGAGTTGTGAAAACTTTGGGCGCCGCCAATATTAGGGTGTTTCATCACAAACTCCATCACGTTCCTGTTTTCCGGTACAGAAAACGGATACTTGTGCGCCCCTCTCTGGATGTACTCCGGCTGCCAGTTCCAGCCCCAGTCACGGTTGGGGTCATAGTAGCCGCCTACCCTGTCTTCATTTACCTCGCCATCTCCATCGTTGTCTTTGCCTTCGTAGCCCAGTATTTCGTATTCACCGGGCTCTCCTGCTTCTACTTCAATCATTTGCCGAGGGTCAGTGGGATCAATGATGTATCGACCATTAGGGTTTTTGCGGCGCATCATGGTTACTTCACCGTCTCCATTCAGGTCGTCGTAGCCATCTTCGTCTACCAGGCCGTCTCTGTCATCATCGATCGGCATCATGCCTGAGCGTGGAGTATTGGCTGTGTTAACGCCTTTCATATAGTCGTTCCTGGCATCAGGGTTGATAGTGGGCACTATATAGAAAACCTTGTCAGCCAGCAGATCCTTGATGAAATCATTGTAATACCAGCTTTCTGCCAGGTACCAGGCTGTATACATGGCAAATTCACCACCCTGGATTTCATTGGAATGGATGTTTCCATCCACATACATGCCTGGCTTGCGATCCACATTGCCTTTGGAAAAATCTGTGATGGTCAGGGCAATCATGTCACGCCCCTCATAGGTTTTGCCGATAGTTTCCACCTTCACAAGGTTAGGATGTGCCTCCGACAACTTTTTGGCGATGGCCCACAGCCCTTCGGAGGTGTAGTACCTGTTCCAGCTGACCTGCACCTTTGGGTTTGGCGGGCTACCGGCTGCTTTAAATATCTGATCGGGCGTTTGGGCTGAAACACTCAACCCCGCCAAAAGAATGATGAAAGTATATATAATTCTCTTCATGACTGTTCTTATTTAAGGGTGATGGTTTTGGTATCGATGCCAGTCTGCGCCGAGCCGGCAGAAAGCTTCACACTGCCTGAGCCCTTCACAAGCCACGACATCGTCACTTTGTCTCCCCCATCAATAGAGGAAATAAGCCTCACTTTGTCACCGGAAACGATCTGCTGACTTCCCGTCAATGCCATTTCCACCTTGGTCATTCGTACCCAGCGTGTCTTTTGCGCTAATTCTGTCATAGTGGCCAGGGTGCCTGCGTTGAAAATGTCAGCCGTAATACGTGTCATCCCCTTACCTACTGACTCCACAGCTAGGTTTTCTATTTTCACCTGCGGCTTCATAGAGGCCAACTTCAGAATAAACTTATTCTGTTTGTCGGAGATGTCCGCCACCAAACTGAAAGGCGGATTGTAGGGAGCAAAGGGCTTCCAGCTGCCTACCTCCACTTTTTTGCCGGGAAAGTCCGGATGGTTTACCGGCTTCCACTCCACAAACAAATCGTGGCTATTGGCTTCAGCCCACCGCAGGTAATCCACTTCTTTGTTTTTGTCTTTGTTGGGCTTGTATTTTGCTTTGGCAGCACTATCCTCCGGCATTTTGAACTCAGGCCAACTCCAGGCTGGCGTACCGAACGAATAGCGGGCATAGTGAAAGTAACCCCACTCCATAAAGCCACCTCCCAGCACTACCGGCTGAGCTCCTTCTTTTTTACCAACAATATCCGCATAGTTTTTCGATACCAATGCATTAGCGTCAGCGTCCGACTTCAGCACACCTTTAAGCACTCTTTTCGACGCCTCGCCTGCATTATATTTTATAGGTGCATTCAGGTTATCGGACGAACCAAAAGTAACCAGCGCAAACACATTCCAGCGCTCAAAAAGGAAATCGAGCACCGCACGGTTTTCCTTGTCGGCCACAGGGAAGTCACCGGCGCCAGGCTGAAAATAGGGGAAGTCCCAGGTGAGTGAATTGTTGAAGTTGATGCCACCAGCACCGTCTTCGTTGAATGCGCCGTCTTTATCGTTGTCGGTGCCCTCTGTGAGATAGAGATAGCCACCTGATTCGCCGTCAGCTGCCTTCACCATGATGCGGTCGTCGGCTTCACTTTTCTTCCATTCGCCAGTAGCATCTTCCACCCGAATCATTGTAACCAGTCCGTCTCCGTTGAGATCCTCATAACCGTCCTCGCCATTTTGGCCGTCACGATCGTCGTCCGTCGCACGGCCGTTGCCAGTTCTGGCATACTTGAGTGAGGCAAAAAACTGGTCCGTTGCTTCCGGGTTTACATTGGGCAGCACGTAGAAAGTAGTTGTGGCCAGGAGATTCTTCACCGAATCAGTCTGCGACGAAGCCAGCAGCTGTTCGGCAAACTTGAGTGCCAGCTCTGTGCTTACAATATATCGCCCGTCAACCCCACCGGCTACTACAATGGCCGGGTGATTGTCGATGTCTCCTGAGCCGAGTGTCAGCACCCAAATGTCTTTGCCTCCGTCGCTCTTCCCAATAGATTGCAGCTTTGCAAGTGAGGAATACTGCCGTGAAAGCGATTGTAATTGTGTTGTTATCTGCTGGCTCGACCGGTAGTCGTCCTGGGCCTGCGAAAACCCATAGGTCAGCGTTACCAAAAGTGTTACTATTAGGAGCTTCGTCCCTGCTTTTTTAGACATAATCGATTGATTTGATCAGGAGCAAAGTAAAGCAGAGCGTCTGAGTCGGCACATAACAATATAGTGTTTTAGAGCCAGTTTGTCCAAAGATAAACCAATCGGTTTAATGCTGGGTCGGTAAAGACAAATTGGCTCTAAAACAGCGTTGAACGGGGCTCCTGGGTGCTATGGGGGTAGTTAG
>NZ_LR701625.1 GCF_902498805.1 Imperialibacter sp. EC-SDR9
CCATCCGCTCTGTTCGTTTGTACTCCCCGACTAGCTCTGGTTCAGTCTGCCCGAAAGCCAGGGTAACAACGAAAATTGGAAGTATGGTTAAAGCTCTTGTCATAGTACGTAGCGCATGTGCCCCAACGACTCGGTAAAATGAGTGTGGGAGTTTTATGCAGCTCCGCTTCCACTACATCTTAGCCACGCCGATGATAAAATTAAAATATGTGGCGGAGAATCCAAGCCATCTGACCATTGACAACCGGTGATGCCCACATTCATTTTTACCGCTGTGTTATAGCTTTTTTTCGTTTAGTCTGTTCTGGAGTATTTCCAGCGATCGAATGCCTGAATTATTAAGTTCGACCAATTGGTTTGCCTTGATGATGAAAGCAGTTTGATCAAAGTCACCAATTACTTTGGCTCCGTTGTCGGCTACAAGTAGCAATGTGTCACCGGAGAATCGGTAGGTCCCCTCTGAAGTTATCTCCTTGGATGAATAACCAAGTTGCCAAGTGTTATCATCATAGATCCCAAGCCAAATTCCGCCGATTGGTGCCTCTCGATATGCAGATAGTATAAGCCGTTCAAGCTTGGGATTTGGAGGGTAAATGACTAATTCTTGCACAAGAATCAAGCACAAAGTCACTGCTAGAGTCGTTAGAAAGGCGATTCCAGAACGTCTCCAATTCTTCGCACCCTTTTTGAATACTGCAATTGATGCGAATGTAAGAGATATGAGAAGCCCAACAATTCCCGTTGCCAAAACGACGAGGCCAAAAAGTAGCATGTTATAATACGTCTTTTAAGTTTGGTTCAACTTGTCTAACTATTGTCGCTGGTTTTATCAATTCGGTTACGAGCTATGACCAGCTTTTTGGTATAGGATTCGGGAAAGTCGTTAGACTTACCTTTCAAAACCTCGATAAAATGCTTGTAGTCATTTGCCTGCCAAGCATAGTCCGCTCTTTTCTTAGTTGCTTCTAGATCGATGTTTCGGTTGTAGTCTAGAGTACGATCGATCGCCTCCAGCTTTAGTTGTTGAACAACAGGGGACTCATAGGTTAATTCTGAAATACCGAACTCACGCAGTTCTGTTGCCAACTTTGCTGTCCATTTGGGAATAATGCTGCTGATGTCATGGTTAGCCCATGGAGATTCGTGGTTATGAGTCGTTGTCAGCCTGTCTACGACGGTTTGTAATGGAAAGTCGATTAAGTCAGAGTCAAATCGTAGAGTGCAGTAGAGCCCATGTCCTTGATTCCACTCAAAAACAAATAATAGGATATTGCTTCTGCTCCGATATTCCACTAACCCCTTTTGTTCACAGCTAATGACGTACCCGAGATCACGCAGCACGGCATCCAGATTATCCGCAATTGACGTCTTGAATATTTGCTCTAGGTCCATCTAGGAAGTCATTAGCTATAACGCCTCGGTAAAATGAGTGTGGGAGTTTTATGCAGCTCCGCTTCCGCTACATCTTAGCCACGGCGATTTAAAATTAACCCTTGTGGCGGACATTCCAAGCCAACTTACCAATGGCAACCGATGAAGCCCACATTCATTTTTACCGCTGTGTTACCCACATTTTTACTTCTGCCGGCTTAACCTGAAAGTCATTTGTCCGGCATTATAGCCTTCGAAAGACTTCATATCCTTGGTCACTTGGATTGTGTCGGGGTTCAGGAAACTTATAGCTACAATCATATTCTGGCTTTTCCCGTCGTCTAAAATGAGTAGTTTGCCGCTTTTGGAGAGCCTCCAGCTTTGCTCTTCTGTCCTGGTAATTTGAGCAGAGGTTGGTTGATGAATCGCCGTCGCTATCATGCTGGACGTAACCGTTCCGTTGTTTCGGAATGTGTAAGAGAGATGTGTGTCCCGTACTTGAGGCTCCAGGTAGTCATCGTCGATGTTGAATTGCAGAATTGGCGATGTCCAGGTGCCCTGAAGAAGGGTACTAATGGAGTCATATTGAAATTTGGATAACCCAGGCGCTGCAATCAGATGATATTCTTGTCTTTTGGGTGGCCCGGTATCGAACATATACCCATTAGAGGCATATCTGTCTACCCAAACGTCGATTTGATCGCCTTGGCTAATATTCAACAAATGAAAATAGTCAGGGTAAAAACCGCCGCTTACGAAAATGAACCTATGATCTGCATATGAATCTATCATCCATTTTGCACTTGCTAGATAGATGTCTGACCCCTTTTGACGGACAGATGCTGTCATTGAGTCTGGTTCGAAAGCTAATTCGGATGAATCGTTAGTGTCGGCTGGATTAACAAGCTTCCAGCTATTGTCAATCAGCAATGTCGCCAGGTCACTCTCGCTAATTGTTTGACGAGGTGTCCTAAGCGGTCGGAAAAGAAACTTGGTTGAAATAGTGTCTTGTTCGGTTAGAACCAATGACAGGTAGTTAGTGCTGTCTAATCGTGCAACTACCTTGCCTTCAAAGTCAATCAAAATCTCTCTATCAGATATTTTCGACCATGTCAGGCGTTGCTCTGATTTCCCTAGTATTTTGTAGGTAGCTGTTCCGTCCGTGTTCAGTTCGATTATGTCTTGAAGGGGGAAATAGCTGGTGTCAATTTCTCCCTCTGTCACTTGGGTGTCTTCTTCGCTATTTTCACGGATATTATTCAAATCCAGCACAGGAGTTTTGTCGACCGTGTACATCGCAGAACTTATCCAAACCTTAAAAAATTCGCTTGATTGCCCACTGGTGATACCGGACATGAAAAGCAAGGATATAGCAATTGCGAATCGCATTTATTGTGGGTAACAATATAGTGTTTTAGAGCCAGTTTGTCCAAAGATAAACCAATCGGTTTAATGCTGGGTCGGTAAAGACAAATTGGCTCTAAAACAGCGTTGAACGGGGCTCCTGGGTGCTATGGGGGTAGTTAG
>NZ_LR701590.1 GCF_902498805.1 Imperialibacter sp. EC-SDR9
CTTCACTAAGTCCTGAAAAGGCCATTGAGGTTGCCAAATCAGTTTTTGAAATCCAAGTCATTACACCTTCTTCCAAAAGTCCTGTCAAGAAAACAATCCTTATAAAGGACGAACAAAAACAATTAGCGCAGCTTTTCGACTTTCCCTAATTTGGGTGTCCCAGTGCGGAACTCAGGAAAAAGAAAGAATGTTCATCGTGTGCCATGGATGTTGATAGGAGCAGTAAAGTATGTCCTATCTGCGGACACAAGTTTGACCAGTACTCACCGGTGGTTAAATGGACGGCGATATTCCTGGTGCTTCTTTTTTTCCTCTATTTGATTATATAAGGCATTAGCCAGAGATCTTAAATGAAGTCATGCTGATAGGACCCCACGAATCATCATTGAAAAATGAAATCTCATCTTTTTGCTCCTGTAAGCCTAATATGTAGAGCATTGGTAAATAGTGCTCTGGTGTGGGAATAGCTAGTTGGGCTTCTTTCCCCAGAGATTGATAGTTGATTAACGGGGCATGGTTTCTATCAGATATGAGGCTCTTGAATTGAGCATTGATTGACTCCGTCCAGTCATATTTGGCAAACATGTCATTCCAGTTGACAAGGCGCAGGTTATGTACCATGTTACCACTACCCAAAATAAGGACGCCCTTTTTTCTCAGGGTCGACAGTTCTTTGGCCAAGTCGTAGTGCCACTGCGGTGACTTGAAGTGGTCTATGCTCATCTGGATAATGGGGATATCAGCATCCGGGTACATATTTTTGACCACGCTCCAGCAGCCGTGATCTAATCCCCAGTGATCATGGTCAAATAAAATGTCGGTTTTTTCAACAAGTTTTTTTGTTTCCTCTGCGAGTTCGGGGCTGCCAGGTGCTGCGTATTGAACGGCAAATAATTCCCTCGGAAATCCTCCAAAGTCGTGAATTGTTTTTGGTTGTTCCATTGCCGTTACAAAAGTACCCTTTGTTTCCCAGTGTGCTGAAATACAAAGGATAGCAGCTGGCTTCGGTAGCTCATAACCAAGCGAGTGCCACCCTTTTGTGTACGCATTTTCTTCAATGGCATTCATTGGGCTGCCATGCCCAACGAAAACTACTGGCATCTTTTCTGAAGCCTTCAGTGCTCCGCTAAACTTCCTTAGGTCATTCAAGCTTTTCATGGCAACGGAATTGATTGGTGGTCTTTAAACGGCTTTTGATGTATATACATGAAATTACCTTGATTGGTTCCAGGCATCTTCAACATAAATCACTGACCTGTAGCAGATTAATATTTCTAGTAACCATTGGCCTGAAATGAAGTCTTTACTAAATTAACAATGCATTGGGCAAAAACTCTTCTGTTGATTCATCAACAGGCTTTTTATTTTTTGTTTATTAGGACTAATCAATCATGGTTAAAAATCTCATTATGGCTTCGTTTAGAAGCCTGCTGAAAAACCGTTTCTTTTCAGCACTCAACATCATTGGCCTTTCAATTGGTGTGGCGGTTTTCATGTTAATAGCTCAGTACGTCCACTTTCAACGGAGCTACGAAAATTTTATTCCAGAAGCCGATAATATTTACAGGGTCAAGCTTGACGTGTTCAGGAACGGTGAACAGATAATTTCTAGTGCCGAGAACTACCCTGGTGCCGGGCCTGCGTTTCTTCATGAATTTTCTGAAGTGACAAATTACGCCCGTCTCTACAATTTGGGCTATAAGAACAATGTCATTATCACCTATACGCCAGAGACAGGCGAGCCGGTGGCTTTCAAGCAACGTAGGTTTCTTTATGCTGACTCCTCATTTCTGTCGCTGATGGGATATGAGATGGTGTCAGGCGACGCTGCCACGGCATTGGCTGAGCCCTTTAAGGCCGTGATTTCTGAAACACAGGCGAAAAAGTATTTTGGGAACGATAACCCTATCGGGAAGTTGATCCGGATGCAGGATGATGATTTCAACAATGAGCTTTGTGAGGTGACTGGCGTTTTCAGAGACCTTCCTCCAAATACCCATCTAAAGTTTGATGTGCTTTTTTCCTATAAAACATTATATGCAAGAGGAGAATATGCTCCCGGGCGATATAATACCAGTTGGGGTAGGAAGGATATGTACACTTTTGTAAAGCTAAGGCCTGGAACCGACCTGGATGCATTTGAGGCAAAATTTCCTGCTGTTATTGATAAGTATAAGCCGAAGGATCAGACTATAGCAGTAGAAGATAAACTAAGTCTCCAGGTACTGCAAGATATTCACCTCCATAGCAATTTAGCGGACGAGCCCGAGACGAACGGCGATGCGGATATTGTTTTATTTCTCGGCTTAATTGGCGTTTTCGTCATCATAATTGCATGGATTAATTACGTCAATCTGGCAACGGCACGGGCGATGGAAAGAGCCAGAGAAGTAGGCATCAGAAAGGTAATGGGGGCCTATAAAAATCAGCTTATTGCTCAGTTTATGGTTGAGTCGGCCATGGTGAATCTGATTGCAATCGTTCTGGCGTTAATCATTTCGCTGGCTTGCCTGGGTATTTATAACAATGTGTCCGGCTTGTCACTTACAGCCTCTTATTTTGTGGTGGGCTGGTTTGTTTTGATGATGGCAGTTATCTGGCTCGTTGGCACTATTCTTTCCGGCTTTTACCCTGCCTTTGTTTTGTCGTCGTTTGCTCCGGTTGAAGTTTTAAGAGGAAAGATGGCAACCAGCCAGCGTGGAGTCATGCTTAGGAAAGGACTTGTTTTACTCCAATTTGTTGCCTCTGTTTCACTCATTGCTGGTACTCTAATCGTGTTTAATCAGCTCAAGTACATGACGAGTCAGGATATTGGAGTCAATATTGATCAGGTACTTGTTGTTGAGAGGCCGGGGATAGCTCCAAGAGACAGGCAAGCATTCAATTCATCCATAGACGTGTTTAGGAATGAGATAAAGCAAAGCCCGGCGTTGAATGCTGTAAGCACGACTGCGACGGTTCCGGGGAAGCAGAGAGATTACATAGTGGGAGTGAAAAAATATGGAACGTCGGACGACAACGTTGTGCCACTGCGTTTCAATAGTATGGATTATGATTATCAGGATGTCTTTGAACCCTCTCTGATAGCAGGCAGGTACTTTTCAAGGGAATTCACGGCAGATCAAGACACTTCGGTTATTATTACTGAGTCAGCAGTGTCACTGCTTGGCTTCAGCTCTCCGGCCGATGCCGTAGGGAAGTTTGTTGACATACCAGGGTTTCGTTGGGCACCCAAGATAGTAGGTGTGGTGAACGACTATCATCAAAAGTCATTCAAGAACGCTCTGGAGCCAAGTATTTTCTACTGCACATTATATAGCGGGGAGTTTTATTCTGTGCGGCTGGTAACGAATGACTTGCAGGGTGCAATCAAGGAGGTGCAAGAGGCATGGAAAAAGGCATTTCCAGGCAATCCCTTTGACTATTTTTTTCTTGATGACTACTTCAATGCACAGTATGAAAATGAGCGAAAGTTTGGCAAGCTTTTTACCACTTTTGCTGTTTTGGCTGTGCTGATAGGCTGCCTTGGCCTGCTTGGCCTGGCCACTTTCACTGCCCAGCAGCGCACTAAAGAAATTGCTATCAGAAAAGTGCTGGGTTCGAAAGTGGTGGGTATCTTCTTTTTATTACTAAAAGACTATCTCATCATCATAGGAATTGCCATTGTTGCATCTGCTCCGATTGTTTATTTTCTCATGCAGAACTGGATCAACGACTTTCCTTATCAAACGGAAATCGGCATAGATGTATTTGCACTGGCTGGTTTAGCCGTATTGGTGATTTCTGTACTTACAGTTAGTTTCCAAACGATGAAGGTAGCCACGGCCAACCCTGTAAGATCGCTGAGGAATGAATGAGAAAGCAGTTGCCTTTTTCTGCTGATGCAGCATCTTTTTAAGATCATTCGTATTTTGAGCTTCCATTAAAGGAAGCTCAAAAATTATGAAACGATTTCTACTGCCTCTCTTGTCTGTATTAGCCTTTGGTTGCTCTCAAAATGAAAGCAGTACGAAGGAAAGCAAGGAGGAAGTGCCAAAGCCCAATATTCTTTTCATCATGTCCGATGATCATGCTATGAAAGCTATTAGTGCCTACAATCAAGAATTAATAACAACTCCGAATATTGACCGAATCGCTCAAGAAGGTGCGCTGATGCGAAACGCCTTTGTTACAAATTCCATTTGCGCTCCCAGTCGTGCGGCCATACTTACAGGGAAATACAGCCACCTGAATGGCTTGAGAGACAACCGGGATGAGTTTGATGGCAGTCAGATGATATTTCCGAAGCTGCTTAAAACAGCTGGCTACCAAACCTATCTGATAGGGAAATGGCATTTGAAGTCGAAGCCACAGGGATTTGATTTTTGGAAGATACTTATCGACCAGGGGGAGTATTATAACCCGAGACTGGTTTCACAAACTGACACCACTGTCGTGAATGGCTATACCACAGATGTGATTACTGATGAGGGGCTCTCGGTTCTGCAAAGCAGAGATAAGTCAAAGCCTTTTGTCATGTTGCTTCAACACAAGGCCCCTCATAGAAACTGGCAGCCAAACATCAAACATTTGAGGCTTTTTGAGGAAGATTTGCCTATTCCTGCGACGCTGTATGATGACTACAAAGGCAGGCAAGCCCTGGCTGAGCAAGATCAGCAAATCACCAATATGTGGCTCTCCAACGACCTTAAATTGACGCCAGACTATTATGAAGAAGAAACCGGTACGGGTGGTGCTGTTGGCCCTTCTGACCCGGAATCCTCCTATGCAGCGATGTTGAATCGAATGACTGAAGAGCAGAGAATGCCCTGGGATGCTTACTACGACTCTGTTGGGTTGGCTTTCAAGTCGGCTAATCTTTCCGGAAAAGAGCTATGGAACTGGAAATACCAGAGGTACATCAAAGACTACCTGAAGTGCATTGTGTCTGTGGACGAAAATGTTGGGAGAGTGCTGGACTACCTTGAGGCGGAAGGACTGGCGGAGAACACCATTGTTGTGTACACGTCGGATCAAGGGTTTTATTTGGGGGAGCATGGTATGTACGACAAGCGGTTTATGTACGAGGAATCGTTCAGAACGCCTATGCTTATCAAATATCCGAAGGGGATCAGGTCGGGAATGTCTATTGAGGAGTTGGTGATGAATATTGATTTTGCACCGACTTTTCTTGACTACGCTGGTGTAGAGATACCAAAAGAAATGCAGGGCCTGTCAATGCGACCTTTGTTTGAGACAAGGGGTGAAAGACCCGAATGGCGGGAGTCGGTATACTATCATTATTATGAGTATCCTCATGGCTGGCACAAAGTAAAAAGACACTATGGCATCAGAAACTACAGGTACAAGCTTATTCATTTTTACCATGATGTAGACACCTGGGAGCTGTATGATTTACAGCAAGATCCTCAGGAGATGAACAACCTCATTGATGATCCAAAATATGGGGACGTAGTTGAAGAGTTGAAAGCCAGACTGATGGAAAAGCAGATTGAGCTGAACGAACAGCCCGAGATCATTGACTTAACACGGGGTGAGGAGTTTATAGGCGGAGATCGATTATAACTCTGCCTGAAGCGGGAGCAAAACTGAGTGGGTGGTACGGTTGATTAGTTATTGTAAAGAACTTCCATGGCCCCCAGGAGGTAAACCAAAGGAGCGTTCCAGTTGATGGCGATTTCGTTGGATGCATAAGAACAATCAGCATCGACAAACGACTCGTCTGGAATATTTGAAGAGTAGCCTTCACAGCCATCCTGTTGTCCGGGGTTGGGACCGCCGGAAAGCAGGCCGGGAACAGGCTCGTCTATCCCATCGGCGACTGACGGTCGGTGGTGAGGATGCATTGGGGTCTTGTCGCCATGGCCCGTTACAAAGGAATACCCGGTTGCGTTTCTGCCAAGCAGATAGTCCATGTTACTAAGGGCTCCTTCCAGGTACTTTTTGTCGTTGGTCAATCGGTAGGTTTGAAGCAAAGCCACACCCTGGTTCGCAGCTACGGCACTGCTACCCCAAACAAAATCTTTTTCCGAACCACCCATTACCGTTTGCCAGGCAGCTGACCCATTTAATAACCCATCTGCAAAATTTATCAACTGAGCCCTTAAAGGAGTTATTTCCGAAAAGCTGGTGTGCGGAAGTTTATTGATAAAGCGGGCGAGCGAATAGTATCCCATTAGTCTCACATTTCCCCAAGAAGGTAAAGACAGATTATCATCAGGAAATAGGTTGATGGCGGAATAGTAGGCCTCGTCACCTGTCGAAATATAAAGCTCACAAGCCGCCCAAATGAACTCGTCACTTACTGATTTGTCGCCGTAAGCTCCGGTTGTTATATCGGGGTCATAGGCCATGTTGATTTCATTTTGATTGTAAAGCACTTCCGGATTTTGCTGTGCCCACTTCCACGCCTTTTTGGAGGCGGTCAGACAGCTGTCGGCAAGCCCTGGCAGCTGAGATTCGAAGTTTGCAAAAACTCTGCCTCCCTGAGCCATTACGGCAGCGAAATCCAGCGTGGCCGTGGTGCTTTTTTGCACAACCCATCTTTTGTTGGAAGCGTTTTCAGGCATCACCATACCCTCAAATTTGGCTGTGGTCAGTTTGTGGTAAACTCCACCGTCGGTGTCTTGCATCCGCAGCATCCAGCGAAGATTCCGGAGTGTTTCATCAATAAGATCCGGAATATCATTGTTGCTTTCAGGAATATTCAGATCAAGCTCGCTGTAATAGGCAGGGAAGTCTTCATAAGCGGACAGTAAAGTACCCATTGTAATGCCGCTATTGACAATGTACTTATTATAGTCGCCGGCATCGTACCACCCTTTGGGGGCCGACAGTTTGAAACCGGCGGGCCTTTCGGATGTTGCCGCAGAGGGGTGTACAAAAACG
Organism: Imperialibacter sp. EC-SDR9; assembly: GCF_902498805.1. Classification (GTDB taxonomy): domain Bacteria; phylum Bacteroidota; class Bacteroidia; order Cytophagales; family Cyclobacteriaceae; genus Imperialibacter. The sequence continues at coordinate 6,889 of NZ_LR701590.1, forward strand.
GCAGTGTCGGGATGGCCAGCCGCCCTGGCCCATTTACCAGCATAAATTTCCGGCAGGCCAACTGACATGCGCTGATAGTAAAAGCCTTTTATGGAAGCCTTGCTAACTTCATTCAGCACGTTCGGCTCTATTTCAAAAGGATAGGAGTCGGCCAGGCCGGCCGCCTGAATGACATAGCTACCCGGCCTGTCGAGTATGGTGAAATCGGCGGCACGAGTGGTGTAATTGCCAAATGAGGATTGGTTAGACTCACCTAGCTGTCCTTCAAAAACTGCCTTGTTTGAGTTCAGGTCAACCACAGTGAATTTCTCCGCCGTTGCACCTCTAATGATGGCGATTTTAGGAGCGCCAACGTAAAACCCAATTTGGTTAAGGAAAACACCAGAGCCCTTGGCGGGCTCTGACGTATTTTGTTGCTGACAGGCGAAAGAAATGGCCAATAACAAAATAAGGCTAAGGACACTTCCGACGTATTTCATGTAGTTCCTGTTTTCAGGGACGAAACTTTAGATCTTCTTAATCAGCTCAATAGCTTCCTTCGTTTTCTTTTCCAGTCCGGCGTAGTCTTTTGCATCGAGCAGGTCTTTGCTCACCAGCTTGCTGCCCATGCCTACGGCGCAAACGCCTGACTTGAACCAGCCTTTCAGGTTGCTTTCTTCGGCCTCTACACCCCCTGTTGGCATAAAAAGAAGATCGGAGAAAACTGCTTTGACCGCAGATACAAACTCAGGACCCAGGAGGTTGCCTGGAAACAGTTTTACCAACTTAGCGCCATTTAGCTCGGCACCGGCAATTTCAGTGGGTGTCATACAGCCTGGGATCCATTGCAAACCAGCCTTGTGTGTCACTTCTGCCACATCGGGGTTCATAGCCGGGCAGATGATGTAGTCGGCACCAATGCCGATAAAACTACGAGCCGCTCCCACATCTTTGATGGTTCCTATGCCGAGGAGTAGCCCGGGAAAATCCTTAGACGATTGCTTTTTCAGGTATTCGAAAACACCGAAAGCCTCCGCTCCCCTATTGGTGAATTCTATCGTACGAATTCCGGCTTTATAAAGGGCTTCAATGGCTCTGATGCTCACTTCTTTGTCGGAATGATAAAACAATGGAAGCATTCTTTGGGCCTTAATAGCAGCTATGGCGTCTGGTCTATTGGACATGTCTCTTTTTTGATGTTGACTCGTAAAACAAAGAAATAAAATTGTGCCGCCGAAACGGCACATTCACTAACGGGCTACTCTTCCGGAAGCGTCGCCTCCCATGAGTTTTTCCACCTCGCTTTTGGTTGCCAGGTTGGCATCACCAACGATGGTATGCTTCAGACACGAAGCGGCAACTGCGAAATCAAGTGCATGCTGATCATTGTCAGGATACTGCAGCAACCCGTAAATCAAACCGCCCATGAAGGAATCGCCACCGCCGACACGATCAACAATGTGAGTGATCTGATATTGCTTCGATTCGAACATCTTTTTGCCGTCGTACAATACCCCAGCCCAAGAATTGTGTGATGCAGAGATAGAACCTCTCAACGTAGTAATTACTTTCTTAGCCTTTGGGAACTTCACCATCATTTGCTTACACACCGAAAGAAAGGCTTGCGCTGTTACTTCATGTCCTTGCGTGGTCACATTCAGTCCTTCTGGCTTGATGCCAAAGTGCATTTCGGCGTCCTCTTCATTACCGAGGATAATATCGCAATAGGAAGTAAGCTCAGTCATGATGGGTTCGGAAGGCACACCATATTTCCAAAGTTTAGCTCTATAGTTGAGGTCAGTAGAAATTGTGATGCCCATATCGCTGGCAACTTTCACGGCTTCCAGGCAAGCATCTGCCGACCCCTGAGAGATGGCGGGAGTAATGCCTGTCCAATGGAACCACCCAGCTCCTTCAAACACTTTCTTCCAATCGATCATGCCTGGCTTCATTTCGGCCATTGAGGAGTGGGCTCTGTCGTATACTACTTTGCTGCCACGAGTTACTGCGCCAGTTTCCAGGAAGTAAATCCCCAGACGATCTCCGCCGAAAATAATGTTTTGCGTGTTCACACCTCGTTTGCGCATCTCCATCAACGCACATTCACCAAGATCGTTTTTGGGGAGCCTGGTGACAAAATCAACAGGTACACCATAGTTAGCCAGTGAAACGGCCACGTTTGATTCGCCGCCTCCATAAACCACGTCGAAGGAGTTGGCTTGTGAAAATCTAAGAAAACCCGGAGGTGACAACCTCAACATGATCTCGCCAAATGTTACTACTTTTTTCATTGTAGGAGTGAATTAATTCGGATGAAAGTTAAAACATTTTCTTTATTCTAATGCCCGATATGGCCATTTGGTTATTAGACGAAATTAAAGGGAAACACCCCTCTTCCAGGGAATAAAATCTTCCTGCCCATTTCGATCAGCTGCACATTTTTCTTCGCCACTTGCCACGCTGATCAGGTATTCCAGGATACGCTCCCCAGTCTGTTCGATGGTTTCCCTGCCTTCGATAATGGGGCCTGTATTGATATCGATGATGTCAGGCATTTTTTCATACAGCTTGGTATTACTCGATAGCTTGATAACAGGCGCTATCGGATTGCCTGTGGGCGTACCCAGGCCGGTTGTGAAGAGGCAGATTGTTGCGCCGGAGCCAACCATGCCCGTTGTTGACTCCACATCGTTGCCAGGCGTGCAAAGTAGTGTAAGGCCTTGCTTGCGAACCTTTTCAGGGTAGTCGAGCACATCCATCACCGGCGAAGTGCCACCTTTTTTAGCTGCTCCCGCCGATTTGATGGCGTCTGTGATCAAGCCGTCTTTAATATTACCAGGCGAAGGGTTCATGTCGAAGCCGGACCCTGCCTCGTGGGCTCGTTGGTTGTAGCGAGTCATCAGGTCGACGAACCGATTGGCTGTGGCTTCATCGACACAGCGGTCGCAAAGTTCTTGTTCTACTCCGCAAAGCTCAGGAAACTCCGAAAGGATGACGGAGCCACCCAGGGCTGATATGAGATCGGAAGTATAGCCGATAGACGGATTGGCCGAGATGCCCGAGAATCCGTCAGAACCGCCACATTCCAGCCCTACGCAAAGTTTGCTTAACGGTGCGGGCTCTCTATGCGACTGGTTGGCGATGATCAGTCCTGTAAAGATCTGTTTCACAGCCTCACCGATAAGGTCTGCTTCACGGCCCATTTTCTGCTGTTCAAACACCTGAAAAGGCTTGTTGAACTTAGGGGAGCGCTTGTCAATTTCTTCTTTCAAAATGCTCGCTTGTGCATTTTGACAACCAAGGCTTAGCACCGTTGCACCAGCAACATTGGGGTTGGTGATGTAGCCAGCCAACAAACCACAAAGTGCCTGCGCATCCTGCCGGGTGCCGCCACAGCCCATGGAGTGGGTGAGGAAGCGGATGCCGTCTACATTGGGGAAAAGTGGGTTGTTGCTAACACCAATGGTGGTTTCGTCAAAAGCCACTTCCTGTATATCAGAAACACTTTGCCCCGACTGGTACATGGAGATTAGCCGTTTTGTAAACTGCTTGTATTTCTTGGGGCTGGAGAACCCCAGTTCTTCCAGAAGTGCCTCTTTCAACGAGTCAACGTTTTTGTTTTCACAAAAAACCATCGGCACCACTACCCAGTAGTTGGCAGTACCAACAGATCCATCCGACCGGTGATAGCCCATGAACGTTTTGCTTTTCCACTTGCTGACATCCGGAGCTGTCCAGTTGGTCTTTTTCTCTCTGGCATGAAGGTCGCCCACTGCATGCGTGGTGTTCTCAACGGAGATTCTCATGCCCTTTGCAATGGGATTTTTAGCAGTGCCTACCACCAGGCCGTACATTTTGATTTTATCGCCCTGAGCCATGTCATTCATGGTGAACTTATGCTTGGCGGCAATCGGCTCTTTGAGGGTGTAGCTGGCCCCATCCAGGCTCACTGTGTCGCCCTGGGCAAGGTCGGTGAGGGCAACGATAACGTTGTCGGATGGGTGTACTTTAAGGACTTTAGCGTTCATGGCAGAAATTTACAAAACAGTTTGCAGTGCAGCCCTCATTCCGCCGGAAGAAATAAGGGAGAGTTTTTCGGTTACGTCTTTTTCGAAGCCGGGTAGCCTGGTTAGATCGGCGCCCCAAAGGCTTTCGTCCCTGAGTACGGCATTGGCTATTTTCTCATCGCCGTACTTTTTCCAAAGGTCGCTCAGGTAGCCAGCTTTGTCATCCTGGATCATATATTCTTTTCCATTGGCGTTTCCATAGTGTTCAGACCCTTTCGCTTCTGACTTCATAAAACGAATGAAAGCCGCAAAGCCGAGGGCGAAAAGTGAGGGCACGTCGCTCTTTTGCTCGTAGTGCTTTAACAGAATCGGTAGGTCTCGCATCTTCATTTTGGAAGAATACTGCAAGGTGATGCTCAGCCATTTGTGTTGGATAAATGGATTGCGGAAGCGGTCAAGAACAGTTTGTCCGTAGTCTCTGGCCTCGTCTACCGAAAGCGATGGGCCGCTAATGGCCGGGGCCAATTCCTGCATCATGAGGGTTTCAATGAAGCCAGACAGTGCATTGTCTTTCATGCCTTCTTTCACCGTTTCGATGCCAGCGAGCACTCCTATGCCACTTGAAAGGGTGTGCGTTCCGTTGAGTAGTCGCAGCTTCAGTTCCCGGTACTTTGTAATATCGGGTGCGATCACAACGCCTTTGTCTGCTTTGGCAAAAGAAAGCACCTCGTTTACTTTTGGATCAGACGCTTCGATGGCCCACAAACTATAGGGTTCAGAAAGAATGGCCAGGTCATCAGCGTAGTCGAAATTGCGGTCAGTATCGGGAAGCTTTCCAGGGACAATTCTATCTACCAGAGAGCTGCAGAAGTGGTTGGCTTCTGAAATCCACTTGATGAAAGCTGTGTTCAGCTGGTTTTGTTTTGCCAAAGTAAGCACGATGTCTTTCAGCTTTTGTCCGTTGTCGACAATCAGTTCTGTAGGCACGATGACAAATCCTGGTAGGCCGGCAGTGTAGCGAGCCTGTAATATGGCCAGCAGCTTACCGGGAAATGATGTTGGAGGCTTGGCCGTGATTTTATCCCCGTCAAGTAAAGCAATTCCCACTTCGGTGGTGTTGGAAACAATGACCTCTATGTCGGGATTGATCGCACACTTCATGATATGTTCCCACTCGCTTTTGGCGGAAAGCACCCGGCTGATGCTGCTGTTGATGATCGTTTGGTCAATGGTTTTTCCTTCATCAATACCCCTGACAACATGGGTGAAAAGGCCATCCTGTTCCTGAAACTCGTCGGCGCCACCTTTATCAGTAGACTTAATCACGACAACTCTGCCATTAAACTCTCCTTGCCTATTTGCCTTGTCTATGAAATAGTCGATCAGCCCACGGAGCAGAATGCCCGTGCCGAACTGCAGCACTTTTTCCGGGAGGTTAAAGACGTTGGAGGGAGGCACAGCGGTTCCTTTCGGGAATTCAATTTCTTGAAGGGTTTGTTTGGTAAGTTTCATTGAAATCGGTTGGGAGGTCGAAACGGCCCCTAGTTACATAATTTTAGAGAAAGCTGAAAAACGGGTTTTATATCTCTACCACCGCTTTGATGACGCCTGTTTTTGGGTCGAGCCAGGAGTCGAAAGTTTTCTTTACTTTATCAAAGGCGACCCGGTGTGTGATATAGGTACCCGGGTCGATGAGTTTGCTTTTCATGCAGGCCAGCACATGTTCAAAGTCTTCACGGGTGGCATTGCGGCTGCTCATCAGGGTGCCTTCCCGTTTGTGAAACTCGGGGTGGCTGAAGCTGATGTCTCCTTTTTGCAGGCCAACCAGAATGTAACGAGCACTGTGTGCCATGTAGCTAAAAGCCTTGTTGATGGCAAACAGGCTACCGGTGGCATCGAAAATGACTGTTGGCATGCTGCCTGCGGTGATGTCCTCTATGGTTTCGACAGGGTTTCCTTCTGAAGGATTAACCGTAAGTGCCACTATGCTTTTTTCCTTGCAAAACGCCAGCCGCTGGTCGTTGATATCCATGGCAATGACCTTGGCACCAGCGATTCGTGCGAACTCCATGATGCCCAGACCGATTGGGCCAGCACCAATCACGAGTGCAAATTCACCTTTTTGAATTTGTGCTCGTCTGACAGCGTGAGCGCCAATGGCCAGTGGTTCCACCAGGGATAGCTCTTCTAAGGTATGATCGTTGCCATGAACCAAAGAATAAGATGGAACCGAAAGGTACTCCACCATACCACCGTCTATGTGCACACCGCTTACTTTGAGGGTTTCGCAGCAGTTGGGTCTGCCAGAAGTGCAGGCGATGCATGTGCCGCAGTTGAAGTAGGGGATGAAGGTAACTTGCTCGCCCTTTGAGAAGCCGGGAGCATCTGTTTCGGCTATCTCAGCTGCTAGTTCGTGCCCCAGGATTCTAGGGTAATTGAAGTAGGGCTGTGTGCCTTCGTAAGCGTGAAGGTCGGTGCCGCAGATGCCTATCCTTTTGATTTTCAGGATGGTGTTGCCCTTGGAAAAGGACGGTTCTGGAATATCCTGATAATCGAATTGGCCGGGTGTAGTGCAAATAAGGGATTTCATTTAGTGATCGTCTATTTCAGTTTAGAAGAGTCCATAGGGTTGTCGAGTAGATGACGAGATAGATGGCGTTGTCCCTTACCTGATTGCAGATCCTTACGAATTAAATTGCTCTGTCCAGGTGAACATAGCCGCCATCTACATGAATGAGTTGTCCGGTGGTGTGGCTCGATCTGTCAGAAAGCAAAAACGCAACTGTGTTGGCGATTTCTTCCGGTGTTGTCATTCGGTTTTCCAGCGGAATCCGGTCTGTTACTTTTTTCAGGTACTCTTTTGGGTTGGGCTGCTGGGCCGCAAACCATTCGTACATGGGCGTCCAGCACTCGGATACCACCACGCCGTTTACCCTTATGCCGTATTTCAGCAACTCCACGGCCCATTCTCTGGTGAGGGCATTACGCCCACCATTGGCCGCTGCGTAGGCAGAGGTTCCGCCCTGGCCGGTTTCGGCGGTTTTTGACACAATATTCACGATGGCACCTTTGTCGGCCTTGAGGTAGGGTAGTGCATAATGTGCAATCATGTAGTAGTGCACCACATTTTTATGGAGGCTTTCCATAAACTTCTCGTAAGAGCCGTGCTCCAGGTTCACACTGTCGTTAACGCCAGCATTATTCACTACGCCGTCAATCCGTCCAGCTTTTTCAAAAGCAAATTGCACGGCTTTCTCGCATTCTTCCGGGCTGGTCAATTGCGTCGAGCGCTGGTAGGCTTTCCCTCCTGACTTCTCTATGTCCGCCACCACCTTCAGGTTGTCTTGCTCATCAAGACTTATAATGACAGGAATGGCACCTTCTTCCGCCAGGGTTTTGGAAATGGCTTCACCTATGCCTCTTCCGCCGCCGGTGACGATAATTACTTTGTCTTTTAGGTGTAGATTCATAATGCTTTACTCACTCCAAATCATAAAATCTCGCAGCATTCCCTCCCCAAAAAGCTGCTTGTTCACTCTTTGAAAAGCTGGAAAAATAATCGTCGACGATGTCAACCACCTGCGTGTAGTCGGCAGCACAAAGACAAACAGGCCAGTCGGAGCCGAACATGAGGCGATCCATGCCAAAGCCCTCAACTGCGGCGTCAAGATAAGGGCGAAAGTCAGCCTTCTGCCAGTTTTTCCAATCAGCTTCCGTGACCATGCCAGATACCTTGCACATAACGTTGTCGAACTGAGCCAGTGCACCAATGTCCTTTTTCCATTCCTCAATCTTGCCCGCCTTGATGTACGGCTTGGCAAGATGATCCAACACAAAGGACTGATCAGGAAACTCTTTGACTAACTCACAGGCGTTTTTCAGGTGCTTTGGGAAAATGAGGATGTCGTACGTAAAGCCAAACTTACTGAGCTTCCCGATCCCATTTCGAAAGGCCGGCCGCAACATAAAAGCGTCGTCGGCCTCTCCCTGGAGGATGTGACGAAAGCCTTTCAATTTTTTATGTTTGCTAAGCGAGGCGAGCTGCTGCTCTATGTTTTCGGCTTGTAAATCCACCCAGCCGACTACGCCCTTTATAAAGTCGTTGGCTTGTGCATTCGCCAGCTGAAATTCATTTTCCTGCTGGTTTTGATCGACTTGTACGAGGACACAGCCATCAATGCCGTGCGCATGAAGCACCGGCTTCAGGTCATCGGGCATAAAATCCCGCTGTATCACCTTCATGGAGTCGCCGATCCAGCCATACCGGGCCGGATCGTACTTCCAAAAGTGCTGATGAGCGTCAATTTTTGGCATCGTTGCAGGCAGTCAGGCCCTCCATGCAACTACCTTCTGCTTCGACACGCCCATGCCGTCGATGCCCAGTTCCATCACGTCTCCCGGTTTCAGGAATACTGGGGGGTTGAAGCCCAGCCCTACACCTTTGGGTGTTCCCGTTGAGATTACATCGCCAGGGAGCAAGGTCATGAATTGACTCAGGTAGGAAATCAGGAAGGGTACTTTGAAGATCAGCTCCGAGGTCGAGCCGTCTTGCATCATTTTGCCGTTGACGGAAAGCCAAAGACGCACATTGTTGATGTCTTTTATTTCATCGGGAGTGACCACATAGGGCCCGAGGGGGGCAAATGTGTCGCAGCCCTTGCCTTTGTCCCAGGTGCCGCCACGCTCCAGTTGGAACTCACGTTCCGACACGTCGTTGTGCAAACAATAGCCAGCCACGTGTTTCATGGCATCTGCTTCTGACACGTAGCTTGCCTTCGCTCCTATGATGACTGCCAGTTCCACCTCCCAATCAGTTTTTACCGAGTTTTTCGGAATCATTACGTCGTCATTTGGTCCGACAAGCGATGTTGTAGACTTCATGAAAAGGATGGGCTCCTCGGGAATTTTGGCACCTGATTCTTTGGCGTGGTCTGCATAGTTGAGGCCTATGCAGACAATTTTTGAAGGCCGGGCAATGGGGCTACCGATCCGGGCACCTGCCGGCACTTTGTCAAGAGAGGACTTATTTCTGTCAACAAAGCCTTTTAGCCTTTCCAGTCCACCGGTTCCGAAGAATTTTTCGTCATAGTCCTCACCGAGGGGTGATACGTCATAGTGCTGGCCGTCGATGGCTACACCTGGTTTTTCTTTGCCCGCCGGGCCAAATCGTAGTAGTTGCATGTATCTAGGTATTAAGTTTTATAAATCCGCCGTCAATTGGGTAATCAGTTCCGGTGATAAAAGAAGCCTCATCGGAACACAAATACAAGACCAGGTGAGCAACTTCGTCGGGTGTGCCCATTCTGCCTATCGGCTGTGTTTTTGAAAGTTTGTCGAACATTTCCTGCTCTTTGCCTGGGTAGTTTTTGGCCAGAAACCCATCCACAAAAGGTGTATGTACTCTGCCGGGAGAAACGCTATTGCATCGGATATTGTCGGCCAGGTAGTCTTTGGCAACCGACAATGTCATCGCATAGATTGCTCCTTTGCTGGTGGAATAGGCGAAGCGATCAGCGATGCCCATTTGAGCTGCTACGCTCGCCATATTGAGAATGACACCACCACCGAGCTTTTTCATGATCGGAATAGCCTCATGAATACAATTGTAGACGCCTTTTACATTCACATCCATCACCCGTTGGAAGTCATCTTCGCTGGTTGTGTCGGCTCTGCCAATGTGGGCAATGCCGGCATTATTCACCAGGATATGGATGTCGCCAATGGTAGTAAAAAGCTTCCTTACTTCCGTTTGTTTACTAATATCGCAGATGTGAGCAGTTGCAGTAAGCCCTTTGGATTTTAGATCGGCGAGGGTGGCGTCGACATTGGCTTGGTTCACGTCAATGATTTGCACGTTAGCACCGGCTCTTGCAAAGGCAAAGACAGTTGCTTTTCCAATACCACTAGCACCTCCTGTAATGACGGCTGTTCTATTTTTAAGATTGTACATTCTTATTCAATTGTTCAGTCAATGAAAAGATTTTATCCATAAAAAGCCACTTTTCACCTGGTTTAGCTGTGGGCAACGCCTGCTGATATTTCCACATCAACCTTTCCCATTCTTGTACTTTTGGGTTGTTGGCGTCCATTGCAGCCTTTCTGTCAAAGTTAAAAGTAGCAGTCACTTTCATCACCATAAAGAGCCGGTTGTCCGAGCGGTATATTTCCATCTGCTCAATTCCGCTTTCTTTGATACTCTCCAAAATTTCTGGCCATACATTTTGATGATGTTTTTCGTATTCAGCAATAAGCTGAGGGTCGTTTTTTAGGTCTAGCGTTAGGTAAAAGGTTTGCAATTCCATTGTTTAAGAAAGCGCTTTGTTTCTTTTCATTACTCTCAGGCAATAGACGGCCACTAAAAGGAGGCAGAATAATGGTAAAATGAAGGAAAAGTTGACTTCCGGAATGTGCCCGAACAGTTGCAGGTCATTCAGTCCTGTTCCTCCCCAATCGATAATGCTGCCCTGAAGCGGAGGCATCAAAGCACCGCCAACTATGGCCAGTATCAGTCCGGCTGAGCCGAGCTTGGCTTCATCTCCCATGCCACGAAGGGCTATGCCGTAGATTGTAGGAAACATCAGCGACATGGCAAAGGAAACGCCTACCAGGCAATACAAGCCTACCATGCCGTTAATAAGTATGGCGCCAATACAAAGCACAGACCCAAGCATAGCAAAAATGAGCATCAGTCTGGCCGAGTTGATATAGCGAAAGAGAAATGTGCAGATCCAGCGAGCAGTCAGAAACAAGATGGTGGAAGCTACCACATAAACCGTTGCATTTAGCTGATCACCCACTGGTCGTGACTCGTTCAAATTAGTCACGTACTGATAAATAAATGTCCATACCATGATTTGGCAGGCGACATAGAAAAATTGTGCTAAAACGCCTTCGTAATAGTCTTTGTTTGAGAACAGCTTTTTGAAGGTTGTTCTTAAATCGAGTTTGTCCACATGCCTGGCGGGGTCGTCAATTTTCACCACCATAAACAGAATCATAATAGCGAGCACCACAAACCCCAGAATGATGTAGGGGGTGCTGACAATGGAAAGGTCGTGCTCAATAATTTGCTGCTTCTGTTCTAAAGAGAGCAATTCAGTGGGGGCATCGGCGCCAATCTTTGTGTCAAGCCTGTCGACGACATAAATCCGTGCTATCACCTGCCCCGTAAGTGCGCCTATGGGGTTGAAAGCCTGTGACAGGTTCAATCGCTGTGTGGCTGTCTCAGCTGGTCCAAGCTCCAGGATCATTGGGTTGGCTGTAGTTTCAAGGAATGCCAGACCAAACGTGAGGATGTAGAATGATACTAAAAACAAGTTGTAGCTCACAAGCAGTGCCGACGGATACATGAGCAGCGACCCCAGCATGAAAAGAAAGAGGCCGAGAATAATGCTCGATTTGTAGCTGTACTTTCTAATGAACAGTGCTGCCGGTATGGCCATAGTGCCGTAGCCTCCGTAGAATGCGAGTTGGACATAGGAGGCTTTTACATTGGAAATGTTTAGCACATTTTTAAACACCTCAACCATTGGGTTGGTAAGGTCGTTGGGGAAGCCCCACAAAAAGAACAGGGAAGTCACTAAGACAAACCCCAGGGTGTAGTTTTGTTTGCTCGACATAAATTAGGTAGGTGTAATAAAAATGGCAGCTAACTGATCTGCCTCTCTAACATACTAAGAAAAGCACCTCTTTCGAAGCGCTTTTCCTGTATAAGTTCATAAAATAGGGTCGATGGCTAATTATCCCGTAAAGCTGGTCATGATATAGACCACAATGGCCAGCACTACCAGCGAGAAAACAATGTCCCAGGCATTGTAACTAGCTCTGTTTTCGGTTTTTTGTTCAGCGCTCAAAGTGCTAAATGTAAGCCCTTTTATTTGTTCGGCCGATGGTGCGGCAGAAGTCATGCTGACGACCAGACAAACCAAAATGGAGAACAAAAAGAACCACGATGAAAACGTAAGGAAGTTCACATTTCCGAAGGCATACAAGAAGCTGTCAGGATTAAGCGAATCGCTTGCCAACTCCAGTGAGAGTCTGATAAAAACCACGGCCATACCAACGATAAGTGTAGTTAATGCGCCCCTCGAATTGATTCTTTTGTGGAAGATGCCTAATAAGAATACAGCTGCAATTGGTGGCGCAATGTATGACTGTACCGACTGTAGGTATTCATACAATACACCCGAAATATTCTGCATGATAGGGATCCAAAGAATGCCCAGCACAACGACGATGCCAGTGGCTATCCGGCCTACTTTCAGCAGCTTGTCGTCTGGGGTTTCGGGCTTTAGCTTTTTGTAAATATCAACCGTGAAAAGTGTAGAACACGAATTAAACACTGAGGCAAGTGAACTCATCAGGGCGGCCAGCAAGCCTGCTGCCACAAGTCCTTTGAGGCCTACCGGCATCTTGGCCATCAACAACGTGGCAAAGGCCTGGTCAGGTGTGTCCCACGAAAGCTCGCCACGGTTTTTCAAGGCCAATGCAACCACGCCCGGAATAAGAAACAGGAACACGGGAAGCAGCTTCAATAGCCCACCAAATATAGTGCCCCGACGTCCTTCTTTGATATTTTTGGCTGACAGCACTCTTTGCACAATGTACTGGTCGGTGCACCAGTACCAAATGCCGACAATGGTGCTGGAGAAAACCAGGCTTGGCCACGGAAAATCAGGATCGCTTGGTGGGCGCCACATATTGAGGTAGCCTGGCTCCAATGCTGACCGCATGCCGTCCCATCCGCCAACTGCGTCGAGGCCGATGAATGTAAGTGTTCCAGCGCCTATAACAAGCACCACGGTTTGCAGTGCTTCAGTATACACAACTGCCTTCATGCCTCCCAGCACTGTGTAAATGCCGGTTAAGATTACGGTCATCAATGCACCAAACCAGAAGTCGATTTGCAGCAGTGAGGCAATCACAATTCCGCCTGCATACACCGTTACCGAGACTTTGGTAAGCACATAGGCAACCAGCGAAAAGACGCTCAGGAACCAGCGAGTTCCCGGGCTGAATCTTTTTTCAAGAAACTCGGGCATGGTAAAAACACCACTGCGGATATAAAATGGAAGAAATACCCAGCCAAGCATGAGCACAATCCATGCATGCAGTTCATAAATAAGCATAGGTATTTTGTCGCCTGCTCCGGTGCCGGCCAAACCGACCACATGCTCCGAACCTATGTTGGAGGCAAAAATGGAGGCGCCAACCACAAACCAACCGATGTTGCGGCCTGCAAGGAAGTAGTCTTCTGTAGTTTTTTGTTTTCGGGAAATGACCCAGGCGGCGAGGCCACCGATTACCACAAAATAGCCGACAATGACTATCCAGTCTAGCGTTTCAAAACTGTTCATAAGTAGGTTTAAGTAGAGTGTAACTGTTAAAATGCACTTTTTAATTATAAGTAGTGAGCGAAAGTAAAATTAAATGCTTAAAATGTGTATTGGAAAGCACTTTTCGATCAAAAGTTGGAGCCAGACTGGCTCTGATGCAACACCCTTGAGCATGTGAAACAACGAATAGTCAATGTTATGTCTTTGTTTAATTTTCTCAAGTATGCTTTATCTAATAAGAATTATAACTAATTTGAGTTTTACTCCAACAACCAGTTTACAATATAGTATATGGCGCTAACACCGTTATCGGGAACGCTGGGCAAGAAAAGGGCTGCACACCTACTGAGAAGGGCCTGTTTTGGTGCTACACTGACGCAGGTGGATGAATTTGCCAGTCTTACTGCACAAGAAGCGATTGGCAGGTTATTTATGACTAATATTCCAGAGCCTCCTTTACCCGTAGACCCTTTGACAGGGCAGGAGTGGGTGGTGTCAGGCACTACCGATGCCAATAGCGAAGGGTTCGAGCTTGAACAGTACTTTTTAAGATGGCATATAGGCCAAATGCTTAGCGCAGGCATATCCAATGAGCAATCACTGGCTTATGCTTTCAGGGAACGATTGGTGGTTTTTATGCACACTCATTTTACCACAAAGAAATCGGTGGTGAATAGCAGCCGGGCACTTTATTTCCAGAATGCACTCTTTAGATTTTACGCTTTCGACAAAGAAGATAGACTGGTGCCGGGCGACCCGGAGTTGGTTATTCCTGATCGGATATTGGTTAAAAGTTTCAAAGGACTTACCAAAAAGATTTGCCTTGATAATGCCATGCTGGTGTTTCTGGATGGCAGACTGAACGTAAAGGGTAGCCCTAATGAGAACTATGCCAGGGAATTGATGGAGCTGTACTCTATTGGGCGAGGCCTGGAGGGAACATTGCCTGAAGCGGAATTTCAGGGTGACTACATTAACTACACCGAGGAAGATGTGCAGCAGGCGGCAAGAGTGCTCTCTGGCTTTAACACAGACGACAGCTTTTTAACTGTCGATGTGGACACAAATTTACCTAGAGGTGTAATAAAAGGCGGCGGCGGTAGCCATGACAACGGTATTAAGACTTTTAGTGCCAGGATGGGGGGAGCCACTATTCAGCCCGACATAACCCTTCAGCCAAACGGGCAACCCAACGAGGAAAGCATGATCGACGAAGTAGATCAGCTGATTGAAATGATCTATGCCCAGCCGGAGACGGCGAGAAATATCGCCCGGAAGATTTATCGGTTCTTTATTTACCACGAAATAAACGCCGGGATTCAGAGCAGTGTAATTCAGGACATTGCTGATGTTTTCACAGCCAATGACTTCAAACTGCAGCCTACGCTGGAGACACTTTTGACAAGCAGGGAGTTTTATGAAGCCGGCGATGGTGTTGACGATGACAGCTTTGGTGGGATCATCAAGTCACCTCTAGATATGGTTGTGGGCTTCATGCGTTCATTTGGTGTGCAAGCTCCTGACTATGCCACTGACCTTGAAGGGTTTTACTCATTCACCGGATCTCTGTTAGGTAGTGTGGATGTGCAGGGAATGGACTATTACGAGCCGTTCGAAGTGGCTGGCTACTCTGCGTATCACCAATTTCCTTTGTTCAACCGGGCCTGGATTACTACGAACTACCTGACCAATAGGTACAACTTTATCAGGCAACACCTTACCATGGAAACGCCCATGGAGCTTGGTGAAGTCAACGCACTTGAATTTGTGCAGACCCATATACCAAATACTACGGCGGCCAATGCCAGGGCTTTGGTCATTGCACTGGCTGGGTACTTTCTGCCGATGTCAGAAAACCTAACATTTGATGCCAACGCAACCAATGAAATAACAGTGGAACGCCTCAATTTCTTTATGAATGCTTTTCTTTTTAGCCCGCAGATCGACCCCGACCCCGAAGCCTCCTGGACGTTCAGGTGGCAAAATGGAGTAGATACGGAAGTGATTTCAAACCAGCTTACCAATCTGTTGAATGCTATGTTGCAGTCACCGGAGTATCAATTGATGTAATTATGAGGAGGAGAAATTTTATCAGGAAACTAGGTTTTGCAGCCGGAATGCCCATCGCATTTCAGGGTGTACCTATCAAATTGCTTGCTTCCTATGAACCTCTTCAAAGGCTGGCAGCGCAGAGCGACAACGACAGGGTGTTGATTATTTTGCAAATGAACGGCGGTAACGACGGGCTCAACACTTTTATACCCATAGAGCAATACGATCAATACTATAGCAGACGAGCCAATATTGCTATTCCTAACAAGGTTGGCAACCGTACGCTGATTCCTCTCGATAGCACGCTGCTGTCCCCCGATCAGGTGGGGCTCCATCCAGACATGCTGGACTTTAAGTATATGTACGATGTTGGGAAGGCTGCCATGTTTCAGGGGGTGTCCTACAAGAATAATAACGGGTCTCACTTCAGGGGCACTGACATCTGGATGATGGGTGGCACATCCGACGACTACTTTAATTCAGGTTGGGCAGGACGTTATCTCACCAGCCTTTATGCCCCGCAGAAGTATCCGGAGGATTTTCCGAATGCAGCAATGCCAGACCCCCTGGCGCTTGAAATGGGCAACGATGTATCCTTGCTTTTTCATCAGGACGGCAACATTCCGACGTCGATAGGACTGGGGGGAAGCCCTACCGGATTAGCAAACCTTGTAGATCAGCTTTCAGGATTTGAGGATCAGGGAATAGACCCAAGAGGCATACCTCCTGAGTTCCTGAGAACGTCGCCTTACGGAAAGGAAATGGACTGGATACTCAGCCTTGAGGATAAATCAGAAACCTATATTAAACGACTGCTACAGATTTACGAGAGTGCGTCAGCAACAAGCGTTACTTACCCGGAAAGGTATCCCTTCAATGCACCTGGCGGCAGCAAGAGAAATCCGTTGAGTGGGCAATTTCAGCTCATAGCCAGGTTGCTTGGCGGTGGGCTGAAAACAAAGGTGTTTCTCGTGAAAATTGGTGGCTTCGACAGCCATGCTAATCAGGTGGAGGACTATGACTCGACGATGGGAGTACACGGAGCCTTGCTCTACCATATTACCTCAGCCATCAGGGCCTTTCAGCGAGACCTGCTTTCCCGGGGCATTGAGGATAAGGTACTGACAGTGACACTTTCAGAGTTTGGCAGAAGAATTGGCTCAAATGGCAGTTACGGAACCGACCATGGTACAGGCGGGCCGGTAATGATGTTTGGTAGCGGGGTGAAACCGGGTGTTTATGGTACAAACCCTGATCTGACGAAGAGCAATGTAGAAATGCAGCACGACTTCAGGCAGATTTATGCTAATATCCTACATGAATGGATGGGTGTTGACAAGAGTGTTGTAGCAAATGATATCTTTTTTGAGGACCTGATAGAAGGGCCAAAGGAAGCAGGTGGAAATTACGAGCCGATGGATCTTATCAAAGACGTGATTCTTGGCACTCAACAGAATCTTTCTGTTAACTTTAAAATTGAGAGCGTTTATCCCAATCCGGCATCTGATGTAGTGAATCTAAAAGTAAAAGTGAACGATGTGCAGGAGGCAGCTTTCAAATTAATTGATGAAACTGGTGCCACTGTGCTTGCTTTCACGCAGCGTTTGGTGCCGGGGTCTCAGGACATTAAAGTGCAATTGCCCAAGCTGTCGCCAGGGGTGTATCTTATAAAAGTTAATTCTGAAAAATTGAATGATGCAAAGAGACTCATTATCAATTAGGCGGCTGTTGTTGCCGGGGCTGCTACTGTTTGTTATGACAGTAGCCGAGGCACAACCTGTGAAAAAGCCGAAGCCTAACAAACCCAAGTATGGGTTTCTTGATACACAGTTCTGGCTGGGTGTTAAGTTTGGAACCAACTTTGCCAATCCCATGGCGCAGTCGCAGCTTTCTGGTTTCAGCCCGATCGACTACCCGTCGGACAGGCTGACGAAGACTTATGATAGCTACGTACTACCGGGCGGGCAGGCAGGTATCGAGATGACTTTTTATCACCGGGGCTTTTCTGTTGGACTTCATCCTATGTATCAAAGGAGCAGGTACCGGTATACGAATAGTCTTGAATGGAATGGAGAGCAGGAGTCAGAAAGATTCGCCACCATCTATGAGTCGGAGCAAAGAGTCGATGTGATCAATGTGCCGATTTTTGTTAAATATGACCTTATTCAAGACGGAAAGCTGCGGCCTTTCGTGCTTGGAGGAGGTTTCTACTCGTTCCTTGTAGGTGCTGAGCGCCAGGTAAAAATTACTCAGACAGACTATTCTTTCGGGGCACCGCAAACCATCGATGGCGGTACGCTGAATCTGGGGGTTAAAGACGCTTTTCAAAACTACTACGGCTGGGTGGCTGGCGGAGGTGCCAGTTTTGACTACTGGAACATTCGCACAGTTATCGAAATCACCTACAACCAATCACTTAATAGCGTGACTCGGGAGGGTACCAGCCAAAATGAATTGTCCTCATTGGGCGACCAGAATGATGACGTCCATTTAAGTCATATTGTAGGCAGCGTGAGCTTTGTATTCCCGCTCCGCTTCATCGACAAACAATTCCAGGCCCTTTGATTATGAAGAAACTATACTACTTAATTACCCTGCTGGTATTGCTTGGTTGCAAAAAGGATGATGAGGCTCCGGTTACTTCTTTTACCCGGATTTACGATCATAGCAATTATAATGTTGACTACAGGCCTCTTGACGTGGAAGAGGGCACGGAAAGCTATGTGATCCTTGCAACCACAACGCTGGATCGAACTCAGTTTCCAGGCATTCAGCTGGTGCAGGTTGACAAAGAAGGGGAGTTTGAGAGCAGCTACGAATTTTCAGAAAGCACCATTGCTCCCACTTCCGACCTGATGAAGATCGATACTTTCTTCTATTTCTTTGCCATGGATCCGGTAAGCCTTCAGGCCAGTCTGGTTTCGTTTACTCCGGGTTTCGGAAACATTACTGCTACACCATTGAATGGTTTGCTTTACCCGCTGGCGGGCTCATTAACATCCGATAATCAGTTTTTGCTGTTGAGCTATAATCCTGATGATAAGCTATCGGTAATTTCAAAAGTAGACAGAACGGGAAGTGTTGGCTCAACCGCAGCCTATACTATTGGCCCCGGCAGTGATGTGGAAGAAGCCATTATTAATCATTATACACAACCGGATGATAAATTGTTGCCCTTTTTCTGTGGCGAGGTATCCGGTTCACTCGTTTATTTCAACGGTTTTTTTAATTACAGCATGTCACTGGTTTTCTCCAATTTCTCGGGCGACCCAGCTGGCGTAGTGCAGGGGCAGTTTACCGATGCCGGTATCAGAAGCGTGCTCCCAATAAACGGAAGCACATTTGCCATTTCGGGCTACCAGTTTGATGACAACTACATTTATCCATCCGTTACGCTGAGCACGGGAGGCCTTTCTTCGAGCGTTGATTTGTACACCAGCAACGCAGCTGAATGGAGACCGCATACCCCAGTTGTGCTGAAAGACTACACGCTGAACGAAGTTGAGTATATTATTTATGCAGCGGAAACCAAGAGCAGACAAATAGCCCTGTACATGTACGAGAAGAACTCGGGCAACTTTGCCGGCCTTACCTACATTGGTTACGCCAATCCGTTTACCCTGTCTTCATTAACTGTTGATGATGAAAATCATTTGGTGGTGCTGGGTACGACGTACGTTGCCGGACGTTTCAGAAGAATATTTGTGGAGAAGATTTCTGAGACTGATATGGAGAAGAGAACCCTTAAGACGGATTGAAGAAAGCAAAACCTACGTCTACTAGTAGCAATTAAAGGCCCTAACGAAGAATTAACTCCATTAGGGCCTTCCCTTTTTTAAACAATCACTTCGACAAAGTGAATTCCGGCATTTTGATAGCCTGTCCGCCATTCAAAGCTGACTCGTGGGCCAGAATACCCACACAAGTTATATTGGCCGATTGCTGTGCATTTGGATAGGGTTCTCTCTTTTCCTGCAATGCACTGACGAATTCGTTGACCAGGTGGGGGTGTGAACCTCCGTGACCGGAGCCCTGAATAAAGGATAGGTGCTGGTTGTCGCCGGAGTCGTAGACGCCGGCCGTGGTAAACGCCTGTATTTCCTTAGGCAGCAGATGCGCATAGTCTGGAATGGTGACTTTTTCTGGAGACTCACCGGTATGGATCACACTTGGTTCGTGTTCGATCAACGTCCATTCGAATGACTTTTTGGAGCCATACACGTCGAAGCTCTCACGATACTGGCGGGCAGTGTTGAAGAGAGAACGGGTGATTTCAGCTGCCAGGTCTGAGTCTTTGAACTTGATATGACAGGTTTCGATGGCAAACGGAGAGTTGTAAACAGGTATCAGCTTCTCGTCGATGCGACCTGAGCCCAGGCACGACACCTGCTCAGCCTCGCCTTTGGTGAGCGCAAGCACAGGGCCCACGCAGTGGGTGGCGTAGTACATGGGAGGTAAGCCTTCCCAGTAGCCAGGCCAGCCAGCCATTTCCTGTTGGTGTGAAGCACGAAGGAACTGGATGCGACCCATTTCACCTTTCTCGTACATTTCTTTCACAAACAGAAATTCCCGGCTGTAGATCACCGTTTCCATCATCATATACGTAAGGCCGGTTTCGTTTACAAGCTCAACAATCTGGCGGCATTCGTCCACAGTGGTGGCCATAGGCACGGTGCAGGCCACGTGCTTGCCAGCTTTTAGAGCTGCTATGGATTGCTTTGCATGGTCAGGAATGGGTGTGTTGATATGGACAGCATCCACATTTGGGTCTTTGAGTAGCTCTTCGTAGTCGGTGTAGCGTTTTTCGATACCGAACGCATCGCCGATTTCGTTCAGCTTTTCTTTGTTGCGCTGGCAGATGGCATACATGTTGGCACCTGGCAACTTTTGATAAATGGGAATGAATTCGGCTCCGAAGCCGAGTCCTATGATTGCGATGTTGGTGGGTTTATTTGCCATGATGTAATGGTATTTTATGTTTTATTCTCAATTAAATTTCATAGTCCACTTGCCTCAGGCTGGAATTCAGACAGATTGCCACAGGCATACAATGATTTCGTGCGTAATGGCTGTTTGTTCGATGCCTTCGCAATGACCGAAAACAGGAGCTTAATGCTTCTATCTAACCAGCCCATTGCTTTAAGAATTTTAGACCTTCTTCCGCAAAAATGTCTTGTGTAGGAGCAAACGGCTTCCAAATGCAAACGGCACCCGCCAGTTCCTGCACATTGGGGGTGAAGCTTTCTATCGAAATCACACCGTTGTAGCCGACAGCTTCAAGTCCCGCTTTCAAATCATTCCAATTGGTCATACCAGTGCCTGGAATGCCTCTGTGATTTTCTGAAACCTGCACGTGAATGAGCTTATTACCGACCGTTTTCACTGCATCGGCCAGGTTTTTTTCTTCTATGGTCATGTGGAAGCTATCAATCAATACCCTTGCCGCCGGGTGATTGATGTCGTTGATCAGCTTCATCAGGTCCTCCGAATTGTTGATGAGGTCGGTTTCGAAACGATTCAGTGCCTCCAATGCTATTGACAATCCTCGTTTCTGAGCACTTTCGCACACTTTTCTCAGGTTAGTAACCGCCAGATTCCACTCTTTTTTTCTTTGTTCAGGAGGCACAAGTCGTGCTTTCCCAACTGCTGAATACATGGGCCCGGCTACGAACCTGGCTCCTACGGCTTCACAGATATCGAAACACTGTTCAATGTAATTGAAACAGTTTTTGTGAATAGCAGGATCTTCGTTGGTTAAGTCCCTTGTTGGCCCAAACGCTCCACAAATGATGGGCTTGATGTCATTGTCCTTAAGGGCACGGTTCAATATGCCGGTATCAATCAACGCAGGATCTTCCACGGCTATTTCTACCGCATCAAAACCTATTTTTCGGATTTTCGAAAAGAGCGAAACAGAATCGGAACTGAAAGGACTCGTCCAAAGCCAGGTGCTTGCTGCAAATTGTACATTCATTAGCCTTTAATTCTTTTAGAAGCCTCAGGTTCCACCCCGGCAAATGCCGGGGTGGAACGTTCTGAGACCGGTAGGTAAGTTTGGTAATGGATAAAGGAAATCAAGACTCACGTCTGAAGCAAGTGCCTTAACGTGAGTTTGATATTTTCAATTTAATCGGCTGATTTGCCATTTGTTACTTTCAAAATGCCATTCATGATCCTCCAGTGGCCCGGGAAAGTACACAGGTACGGATAGTCGCCTGGCTCCGATGGTGCAGTGAACGTCAATACTACTTTTTCTCCCGGATTTACCAGCCTGGTTGAGTATAGCAGCTCCGGAACATCAGGAATGTAGCTCTTTTCAGCGCCGTTGGCATCAGCAGCCATTTTGTCTGCAGCGGCTCCCACGGTTTCCAGTGTGCCTGGTTTCACAATGAGCAGGTTATGTTGCATGAAGTCGACGTTTTCAAAGATGATTGCTACCGTTTGGCCTGCCTCTACTTCAAGCGTTTTGAGATCATATTCCATTTTGTTTGGAATTGTCTTAAGCACAATCACCTTGTCGGCGTCAAGAGAAGCCGAGAGGTTATTGTCACCGCCCACTTCTGCCACCAGGTTGTAAATGCCCCGGGTGAAGCGTTCGATGGTGCCACTTTTCACCCCAGTCATACCATCTGTTTCCTTGTCAATGCGCAGCCCCTGTTTTAGCTCCTTGTCAAACAATCCTCCGGTTTTCACAGAAACCGCCGGGACGTTGTTTACGATAAAGGTTGCGCCCGCCTTGGTTAACTGGAATTCCCATTTAAAGCTCACCGGCATATCGGCTGTACCTTTTCCGGTATATGTTTTTCCATTCTGGTTAACCACAACAACGAAGTCATCGTTGTCGGCAAAGACTCCGTAACCGTTGGTCTTGTCTCCGTGCTGGATAAGCATCCCGTTGAGTATGGTATTGCCTTTCCAGATATTGCCGCTAAGGTAAATCTCTTTGCCTACCACTGAAGGGAAGTCAGCTGCCGCTACATACTTGGTGCCTCCAAGGTTCAAAAGTGTGAAGCTGGTACTAGAGTAAATCTCTTCTGTAAGGCCATCAGGTGCCAGCTCGGCGGTGTTTTGGAGGTAGGTCGCAATGAAACCGTTTTTGTGGGCTAGCGATCCGGCCCTAACTGCCTTGGACAGCCACTGATCCGTCACATTATCTTGATTTAAGCTAGCATGAAAGAACATCTTGCCCAACTCGTTAGACGGTGCCATATAAGATGCCTCAATAAATGCCGCCAATCTTGTATTCAGGTTGGGGTCAGAGAATGATCCTGCATTGAAATACGATTCCTGGGTGGCAGCGTTTTTTGGTAAGGCCTGAATGGCAGCTTTCCTTACGCCTGGATTTGCATTGCGTAAAGCATTGGTCACTATGCGGGTGGCTTCCTCATTTGTTCCATTCAATGCGCCAAGGCCTTCAATCGCCCAAATGGCGTGAATAGCAGGAGCATTTACGCCTATCTCATCTTCTTTGGAGGAGCTAATCAATTCATAAAGTTGAGGAAGGATGTTTTGGTCACCTTCTTCAACAATAAGGCGTTGTGCTGTGAGCCTCCAAAACATATTGCTGCTTTTCAAGCCGTTGATCAGCGAAGCAGGTTCTTTGCGGTCGAGAGTGATCTTTTCGGCCTCTGGAGCACCTTTGTAGGAAATCTTGTAAATCCGGCCATGGGTGCGATCACGGAGTGGGTTCACATGTGCATTTCCCTTTCCATTCTCGAAACCACTCGGGGTAGGGTTATGCTGAATGATGAAGTTGTACCAGTCAAGTACCCAAAGGTCACCATCAGGGCCCACTTCCGCATGAACAGGTGACATGTACTCATCGGAGGCTGCCATCATGTTCCAGCCATCGCTTTCCTTGAAGCCTGCGCCGTCTACTTCAAATATTCCCTTGTGTAGCAGTTTGCCAGTTGGCTCTGCAATGAAAGCGATTCGGTTCCAGTATTCCTTAGGGAAACGACGAGCAGTATAAAAGTTGTGCCCGGCAGCAGCTGTGAATCCGCCAAACACGTCAACCTGTCTGTAGTTTTTGGTGACGGGATGCATGGCGTAATGGCCATCCAGCTTGGTGGCGAAGTCGTTGGAGAAGTTTTTCACTTTTTTGGTGAAGGCATAGGGCACATTGACATATGCCGTGTGGGTATTGTTGGCGGTCGAAACAAAAATGTCGTTGTTTTCGGTGAAGCCCAGCCCCCATGTGTTGTTGGTTGTGCGGGTGTGGTGTGACATTTGTTTGAAGTCACGGCTGAGGTTGAAGACTGCCTGGTCATACTCAAAATCTTCACCACCAATCTTACCTTCAAAGCCAGAATAGCCTACGGTGCCCCAAATTTTGTTGTTGAATCCGTACCTTAAGTTGGATGGTCCGGCATGAGTATCCGATACTCCCCAGCCTCCCATTACCTCTTCTCTCACGTCAGCCTTGTCATCCCCATCAGTGTCTTTCAAAAACAAGAACAATGGCGCCTGCGAAATCAGGATACCCCCATTCACGAATACAATACTGGTTGGTATGTTAAGCTTGTCGGCGAACACTGTGAACTTGTCGGCTTTGCCATCACCATTCGTGTCTTCCAGAATTTTGATTCTGTCGTCACCAACGCCATCTTCGTCACGCACGGTGTTGGGGTAGTCCACAGTTTCTACCACCCAAAGACGGCCTTTTTCGTCCCAGGCCATGGCAATTGGGTTGATGATATCTGGCTCCGATGCGAAAAGCGACAGCTCGAACCCGGGAGGTATTTGGATATGAGTCATTGACGAATCGGGAGACAATGGTGCTTGAAGCCTCGGTGCCGGGTCTCTCTTTTCGTAGTTGGGTATTACGGCGTCTGAATAGCTGAGCCTGGCTATTTTATATTGTTTGGCTTTCTGTGCTGCCTCGTCGCCGACAGCCCAAAAAATCCCATTTATCACAAGATCCTGGAAGCCAGGGTTGTTCCAGGTGCGTTCGTCATGCCCGTATGCGGTGTAGAACACTCGGCCTTTGCCCTGGTTTCTTACCCATGTCCAAGGCTCGTGATGATCGCCTTCGACTCGTTCCATCAGCACGGTGTTGTCGCTGGCGAGCTTATCATGCACGTAGGTTTCATCCCAGGTTTCAAATGGAGAGAGACTTTGCATTACGGGATGCTCCGGCATCAGGATATCGGCTGTGAAGGTGCCTGTTTCATGTGTTTTGAACTGCCCCCCCATCAGATTGACCACTTTTGGCGAATTACGGAAACACCAGGTGGCACAATGGATGGGGATGAAGCCTTTACCGCCTTCAACAAAATCCAGCAAAGCTTTTTCCTGTGAGGAAGTAATTGAATCATGGTTGGCATAAAGGATAAGCCCATCAAATTTGGCCAGGTTGGTGGCATTCAAATCGTTAGGATCGTTCGTGTAGGAAATGTTAATGCCCTTTTGTGCCACTGCCTGAGCAAGGATAGGGGCATATTTCTCTGAAGGATGGTGCTCACTTGCATGTCCCAGAAAAAGGATTTCCAACCTTCTCGGCCCGTTGTCATTGCTACAGGAGGTAAAGAACAAGATTATTACCAAACTGAGAAGCCCAATGGCTGCTCTGGCAGAGGTTAAAGTAGGTATTGTGTATTTCATTACTTGATTGTTTTTGAATGCTGATTACGCTTGAGGTGATTTTTCTTTATTCAATAATGAGGCGTATTCAAAATGTACGTGATCTATCAATCTGACAACGCAATTCATTTTTGACTATCAATATTGCAAAATAGAATTCATTAATGCTCTCACTTTTTTGACCTGTTCTGACTTTATTTTAACTTACTTGTGTGTCATTTATTCTTTTTTATGAGAAAATTGTGGCGCTGAAACCACGACACATCGCAACTGAACTATGAGAGTACCCATTCAAAAATCGGCCATTCCAGATTCCAGGGTATTTGTTATCAAAGATCTACAGGATGCGTATTTCGACCCTAACTGGCATTTTCACCCGGAGTATCAACTCTTTGTGGTACTCAAGGGCCATGGAACCAGATTTGTCGGCGATACGATCAAGCCCTTCAAGGAAGGAGACTTGTTGCTTTCAGGGCCCAATCTGCCACACCTTTGGCGGTGCCACGAATCTTACTTTGCTAAAGACAGCCAGCTCTCTACCAGGGGAATCGTTATCTATTTCGATGAGAATTTTCTTGGGCACCAAATGCTGGAAAAAGAGGAACTTGCTGGTTTGAAGTATCTCTTCGAAAAAGCCAGGCGAGGGCTGGAATATTATGGACATACACGGAGTCAGGTAAAAGAGTGGATGCTCAAAATGGTGGACTCGGAGGGGATCGAAAGTGTTATTCAGTTTTTGAAGATACTTAGTGCACTTGCACATTCGAAGGAATACAGGTATGTGTCGTCAGGCCCGGCCAGCTTTCAATTGAAAGCGTCTGACGGAGACCGGATGAACCTTGTTCATCACTACGTCATTGACAACTTCAGACAGAAGATTACGCTAGAGGAGGCTGCTTCCCTGGCTAATCTAAGCCCTGTCGCCTTTAGTCGGTATTTTAAAACGAGAGCGAATAAGACCTTCTCCTCATTTGTAAGTGAGGTAAGAGTGGGGCAGGCCTGTCACATGCTTGTGGATGGTGAACTTTCGGTGGCGGCCGTTGGATTTGAATGTGGCTACAAAACGCTTTCCAACTTCAATCGTCAGTTCAGAGAGATCACTGGAATGGCTCCGCTGGAGTATAGGAAAGAGTATAGAAAAGTTATTTAACCTGACCGTCTCTTTAAAAAAGTAAAATCTTCGTAACTAAATTATTGCAAAAAGCGTATATTAGTATTGCAAATGCAGTATGTTAAAATGGCAGACGATTGAAATCAAAATAAGTGATGACCAAAGAAGGCGAAAAATCAGAGGCAAGCTCATGGCGGATAAAAACCTCGAGTGGTGAAACGGAATCGATTAACGTCGACGTGCAAGCCTACCATTTTCTAAAGCCATATGCTCAGAATGATGATCCGCCTTTGATGGCCAAAGAGCCGGAGCTTGTTTATGAACGCATTAAGCCAATGGTGCAATACCTTGGCTATAGTCAGCAGGAGCTGTCGGGTGTGCTGGAAGTTGATCCGAGCACACTGTTTAGGTGGGATAAAGGCGATAAAACGATAGGTAAAATGAGATCAAAGGCCATGTATGATATTGACCACATCATCGCCAAGGGGGTGAAAGTTTTTGGTTCCGAGAAGCAGTTGAAAGAATGGCTTCAAACCATCAACCAAGCCTTGGGCAATCAAAAACCTATTGAGTTGATCAAAAGCCCCTATGGGATAGAGCTGGTTGACAATGCCATGGAAGCGATGTTGTGGGGTAACGCTTTGTAGGTGAAATACTTTCGACTTATCAATAAAATATTTGCCTCAACTCCACTGGGCTATGGAAGAGCAGGTGGCAGATGGAACTTCCCCGGCACCCCCATTATATATGCCAGCAATGTCAGCGCCATCACGTTTATGGAACTGCTGGCCATCAAGGGGCCAGTAGTGGCGAACGGATCGTGGGTATTGATCACCATTCAGATAAATGCAGACGCTCCTCATCTGATGTCGGAGGACTTACCACCTGACTGGGGTCGTCGCCCTTACCCGACCTCTACTCAGGCTTTTGGCACCAATTGGGCGCAGCGTATGATGTCACCCTTTTTGAAGGTGCCCTCTTGCCGCATTCCATTGTCCAGCTACCCTTCGGAGCACAACCTGTTGATCAACCCATTGCACCCGGAAGCTATGAAATCAATGAAGATCATAGCTACAGAAGAGGTGTCATTCGAGTTGAATGAGTGGGGCTGACCAGAAAGTTCGGGCGGGTTTAGAGAAGTTTGATAGAAAAAAAGCACTGCCCTAAGGACAGTGCTTTTTGTTTCTGTACCAATGTGGTCACTACTCCATCAGGCTTATTTTGTACACGGTTGTTTCGTGGTATGTTTCCCCTGGTTTCAGCAGGGCGCTTGGAAAATCAGGCTTGTTGGGTGAGTCAGGGAAATGCTGCGTTTCCAGACAAAAGCCAGTATTCCTGCTGTAAGGTATCCCATCGTCACTTTTTACGTTGCCGTTCAGGAAGTTGCCTGTGTAAAACTGAACACCTGGCTGAGTGGTGGCCATGTCAAGTCTTCTGCCAGATATTGAATCAGTGGCAATCGCTCCAGGTCTTAATTTTCCCGGCTCTCCGTCAATTACGAAGTTGTGATCATAGCCATAAGGATCGCCACCCGTATCTGCTATTCTGGAGCCAATTTTCATAGGCGGGCCAAAGTCGAAAGGCGTCCCGGCCACGGGTGCCAGCTCACCAGTTGGAATAAGCCCGGCATCAACAGGCGTATATTTTTCTGCTTTGATCCTCATGGTATGATCAAGTATGGTGTTAGCAGGCGTTCCAGTTAGGTTGAAATAGCTGTGGTTAGTGAGGTTGAGCACCGTAGCCTTGTCCGTAGTGGCAGTGTAATCGATCTTTAGTTCATTGTTGGCAGTCAATGTGTAAACAACTTTCACATTCAAATTACCAGGATATCCTTCTTCTCCATCAACGCTCAAATAGCTCAGCTCCAGCGAAGGCTCATCTCCATCAACTGCATTGGCAGTCCAAACTTGCTTGTCAAAACCTTTGGTACCACCGTGAAGGTGGTTCTCTCCGTTATTTTTGACCAGCGTGTAGGTTTCGCCATCAATGGTGAACTGGCCTTTGGCTATTCTGTTCGCATAGCGGCCTGCTATTGCACCAAAAAACGGATGGCCGGCCAGGTATGTTTTCAAACTATCGAAGCCTAATACAATAGAAGAAACCTTTCCGTTTTTGTCGGGGAAATTCCACTTAGTAACGACTCCGCCATAGTTGGTGATTTTCACTTCGGAACCGGCATCGTTGGTTAGCGTGAATAGCTGAACCTTTTTTCCGTTTACTTCACCCCAATCGGCAGCAGATATACCGGCGGTGGTTGTAGTCTCCTCAGTTTTTTCTTTAGTAGGCATTGTGCAAGCGTTTAGGCCCAGGGCCAATAAGCAAAGTAGTATAGTAGGTTTCATATTGGTGAGGTAAAGCCAGAGCATCACTTTTGATACTCTGGCTGGTTTTGGTCTAGATGTACCTGTTGATCAGGTTCTCGATATATTCCTGACGACCACTGGTCATGGCTGGCTCTCCGTTTTCGGCAGCATAGTTGCGAAGATCTTCCAAAGAGAGCTTACCCTGCTCAAATTCTTTGCCTTTTCCGCTATCGAATGAGGCATAACGGTCTTTGCGAATCTTCTTGTATTCCGACTTCTGCAAAATATTGTCGGCAGCTACCAGTGCACGGGCAAAGATGTCGACGCCACCAATATGGGCATAGAACAAGTCCTCCATGTCAGTAGAGTTTCTTCTGATTTTCGCATCGAAGTTGATACCTCCACCACCAAAGCCACCGTTTTGCAAAATGATCATCATAGCTTCGGTAACCTCGGTGATATCGTTAGGGAACTGATCAGTATCCCAGCCGTTCTGGTAATCGCCTCTGTTGGCATCAATAGAGCCAAGTAAACCAGCGTCGGTGGCCACCTGAAGCTCGTGGGTGAAGGTGTGGCCCGCCAGTGTGGCGTGATTTACCTCGATATTCAGTTTGAAGTCGTTAAGCAAATCGTGCTGACGAAGGAATCCAATAACAGTTGCCGAATCGTAGTCGTACTGGTGCTTGGTTGGCTCGCATGGCTTGGGTTCAATAAAGAAGGTGCCTTTGAAGCCTTGCTTGCGGGCATAGTCTTTTGCTTTGTGAAGGAACATCGCCAGGTGATCCTGCTCTCTTTTCATATCAGTGTTCAGTAGCGACATGTAGCCTTCACGACCTCCCCAGAACACGTAATTTTCGCCTCCAAGATAGATTGTCGCATCCAAAGCGGCTTTTACCTGCGCTGCACCGTGTGACAGCACATGGAAATCCGGGTTGGTAGAAGCGCCATTCATATACCGGACATGAGAGAAAAGATTAGCTGTGCCCCAGAGTAATTTTACGCCGCTGGCCGCCTGTTTTTTCTTGGCATACTCAGCAAGGGCCTGAAGCCTTTTTTCATTTTCAACCACGTTGTTGCCATAGTCAACCACGTCAACGTCGTGGAAGCAATAGTACGGAAGGCCCAATTTTGTCATGAATTCGAAAGCAGCATCCATCTTGTCTTTTGCTCTTTCTACTGCATCGCCTTTCACGTCCCAGGGGAAAATATGCGTAGGTGCTCCGAAAGGATCGGCACCACTGCCAACAAAGGAGTGCCAGTAGGCTACTGCAAACCGCAAGTGCTCCTTCATAGTTTTGCCTGCTACTACTTTATTTTCGTCATACCAGCGATAGGCCATAGGGTTGTCGGAGCCCTGTCCTTCAAATTTAATTTGACCTATGCCTTTAAAAAATTCTTTTTCTCCAAGAGTTATTGCCATGTTTTAAGTGTTTTTAGGGGTTTAAAAAACAGGGCGTTAAGTTAGCAGAATAATGAGATGAAGGCGAAATATTTTCCATTTTATAACTTTTCCCAATTGTTATTCCGCTGGGAATGGTAGCGTCAATTGCGTCATGATGAAAAATTGTTTTTGGCATCTCCAACCTTTCGATTTCGATTTCCGTCTACTCTTCAGCTTTACCATCCACATCTACTGACCGAAACTTCTACCGGGTGAATTTTTTAAAGCGAGTAGCAATATTTTTAATTTTCAAATAAACATGAAGGTCAAATTTCTTAACTTTTTTGCAGCCACTGCCCTGCTGGGTATGTTTGCTGCCTGTTCTGGCGACGACGATGCACTTCCAGGTGAAAATGAAAACCCAGGAAGTCAAAAAGCATCAATAAAGCTTTCTTTTAACCCGCCTCCACTTTTCAACGCTTCCGAAAGGCAACCAGCATATGCTGTAATTGCCATGACGGACAACAATCAGGTAGAGGTGGTGAGCAATAAGAAAGTAACACTTTCCCTCAAGGCAGGGAGTTATTTCACTGAGGAATTTGAAATGCCTTCGGCCACGTACCGGCTTTCCAGCTTTGTAGTTTTCAATGCAGAGGATAAAGTGGTGCTGGCAACTCCGCACGAAGGATCGCTGAAGGGGGAGGAGCTACAAATGGCTTTGCCATTGGTGGTTGATGGAAAAGCGGGGGGTACAATTGTGACCAACACGGAAGTGGGTCAGGTGTTTGTAGTGGAGGATGCCGCTGATTTTGGTTACGCTGTCGAGGTGTTTGGCGGCAAGAGCGACGAAGTGACCCTTGTTTCTTTTAGTGCTTCTATCAATGTTGGCGGGTTTATTTATGACAATATCAAGCCGTCGGTATTAATTACTGCCACCGACGACGAAGGTAATTCATGGTCTGTTGGTAGAGATATTGACGGTGTGGAAAATATCAGTATTCCGACAAGATTCGACTATTATTACATTAGCTGGACACACTGGGGCGACATTTACGAGAGAGAGCTGACAAGAGAGGAGCTTTTCGAAAATCATGCAGTGAAACTGGAGGCACAAAAGGCCATTAAGAGGCTGAAGAGTGAGACTGAGTTTACGCTGCTGGCCGGGGGCTCAAAACTGGAAAGCCATGTGGATTACATTTACAATGAGGAAGGCAAGCTATCAAGGAGAGATTTTTACCACTTCAATGACGATACCAATGAGTGGGTTCTCCAGTTAATCACCTGGTACGAGTATAAGAACGGTAGGCTGGATAACGTAAAAAGGACGATGGACAATACGCTGCTTGATACGCAGCTATACCATTATAGAAGTGATGGTCGGGTTTCAAAAATTGTGCAAACAGGATTAAACGGAGGGCAGGAAGCTGTCTGGTTATATAACTCGCAGACAGATGCATTTACTGGCATACGGTACAGTTTTGACAATGGGAATTTTTTCACCTATCACTACGAATTTGATAAAGGAAACATTGTTTCGGAATACTCAGGTGTGGGTAGTACAGCGGGAACTAGCTCCAGC
Organism: Imperialibacter sp. EC-SDR9; assembly: GCF_902498805.1. Classification (GTDB taxonomy): domain Bacteria; phylum Bacteroidota; class Bacteroidia; order Cytophagales; family Cyclobacteriaceae; genus Imperialibacter. Next base: position 38,218 of record NZ_LR701590.1, read on the forward strand.
CAGAAGCACTACGACTCCTTTATCAATCCACACTATTTGCTGGGAATCACGGACTATTTTCTTCGTCAGTCAAGCAAGAACAACGTGAATGGCGAGACTCAAAGTTATGCCGGGAGCTTCCCAATATATGTACCTGGCCAGTACACCTACACTTATCACAACGGCTACCCTACGGAGAAAGAGGTGAAGTATGTTGGCTACCAGAATCCGACTGCTACTTATACCTCAAAAACTGTTTACGAATACGAAAACTAACAGGCCAAAAGACGAAAATGGGCTGCTATTTTATCACGATAGCAGCCCATTTCTATTAACCAAGATGGCTTTTCAGAATCCCAAGCCACTTTTCATAATGGGGCTCGTAGTCGATATTTTTTGAAGGTTCTACGACCCGAAGCCTTTTCATGTTCTTGAAGGCATCCTTCTGGTCGGCGTAAACGCCAGCACCCAGGCCGGCGCCTACTGCAGCACCAACACTTCCGTCACCCTCATAGAGCTCTACAGGCACGCCTGTTACGTTCACAAATGCTTCGGTAAAGACATCGCTCAGGAACATATTGGCATAGCTAGCCCTGATCACTTTAGGACTCATGCCATTGTCTCTCATAATGTCGAGGCCGTAGCGGAACGAGAAGGCAATGCCTTCCTGAGCCGCTCTGAACAATTCGTGCGGGCCATGAGTGTTGAGGTCAATGGTGTGGATGTGGGCACCTATTAGTTTGTTTTCAAGCATTCGTTCCACGCCGTTGCCAAAAGGCATCACATAGAGGCCTCTGCTTCCAGGCTTTGCTTTGGCTGCTTCTTCATTCATTTGCTCATAGGTGAGGTGCTGACCCGCCACAGATTTTATCCAGCGGTTCATAATGCCGGTGCCGTTGATGCAAAGCAGTACACCCAGTCGCTTTTTGTTGTTGGCATAGTTCACATGAGCAAATGTGTTTACCCTCGACTGGGGGTCGTAGCTCACCTGGTCAGTTACGCCATAAATGACACCGGAGGTGCCAGCAGTGGCGGCCACTTCGCCTGGCTCAAATACATTGAGTGACAGAGCATTGTTGGGCTGGTCTCCCGCCTTGTAGGTCACAGGAATGCCAGCTTTCAAACCTAACGGTTCGGCAACAGCATAACTCACTGTGCCGTGTTCTGAGAAGACTGGCTTGATGTCGGGCACCATGCTTTTTGAAAAACCGAAGTAGTTGAACACCGGATCAGAGAGCTGATCCTTTTGAAAGTCCCAGAAAATTCCTTCAGAAAGAGAAGAAACTGACGTGGTAATTTCGCCCGTAAACTTCATGGCAATAAAGTCGCCGGGTAGCATAAGCTTGTAGGTTTTGTCGTACAAGAATGGCTCGTTTTCTTTCACCCAGGCGAGTTTGGAAGCCGTGAAATTACCTGGAGAGTTAAGTAGCGAAGAAAGGGCCACACTTTTGCCTATTGCTTTGAAGGCTTTGTCGCCGATTTCTACCGCCCGGCTATCGCACCAGATAATCGAGTCACGCAGCACCTTTTGGTCTTTATCCACAATCACGAGGCCGTGCATTTGATAGGCAATGCCAATAGCCCCAATGTCTTTGGGGTTATATTTTTTGGTAGCATTGAGTTTGGTAATAGCCTGCTGCGTGTATTCCCACCACATGTTGGGGGATTGTTCCGCCCAACCTGGCTCTGGCGACAAAATCGTTGCCTCCGTTTCCGGATAATGTGTGGAAGCAACGCATTTTTGCGTTTGGGCGTCCACTACAGAAATTTTGACGGAAGAAGTTCCTATATCTATACCTAATAATAACATGGTGCAAATTTGATTAAATGTGTGCTAAAATAGCAAACCTATCCCAAATCCATTTCATTTTACGGATCGGGTGTTTGATTAAGTTTCGGTGATGTAAGCTACTAAATGGTCAATAGCAGACCGTAATTCTCGTCAGTGTCAGAGAAGAAAGACTCGGAAAGGTTTTCCTTTCCCTGCGCTTTATAGTCGGGCTGTTGTTTTTGATATGAGGAATTTAGCAGTGGAGATGAAACAAGGAAGTCCGCTGTTGCTCTGTTGCAGCCAACGGGAATATTCCAGGCCATGCCTATTCGCAGCAACGCCTTCACTTCAGGGTCGCTTGGCAACTGTGTCAAAGGATCCCAGAAAAAGATGAGAATATCTATTTCTCCTTCGGAAATTTTGGTGGCTATTTGTTGATTACCACCCATAGAGCCACTTTTCACCTTGGTTACAGGTAAGTTAAGCTCTTTTTCTACAAGGTTCCCGGTAGCCTCGGTGGCGAAAAGAGAATGACCAGCTAATACACTTTTGTTATATAGTGCCCACTCAATCAGGTCTTTCTTTTTATAGTCGTGCGCAACAAGCGCTATGTTCTTTTTGTCTATCGTATTCATTGTTGTGTCAACTTTCAAGTCAATCATATTCTGTCCAGACACCAAGTAGTGTGCCAATCTCTCAATGATTTATACAAATTTAACCCTTTTTCTTAATAAAAGATTCGTTTCATTGCAACGCAATCAGGCCATTAGAGGTTGTGTTTTCCGGAGAAATCGATTGCAAAGTTCTTAACAAACCGTTGCAGAGAAATTTCCTTTCTGAAAAAGATTTTTCGCTGAAATGGGAATATCGAAGGTGCGTCATCAAAAATCATTTTGTGGTGACCGTCAAAAGGTTTAACTATATCACTCAAGTGACAGCCTATTTGAATAAAGTGAGATGGCAAAAAAAGATGGTGGAGTGAAAACAGGGCTGACAAGGCAAATGGGCATTCTGGGCCTTGCAGCTACTGGCATTTGCTCGATGATGGGGGCTGGCATCAACGTAGTGCCTTTCATGATACAGCGAAATGTGCCTGGAATCGGGCCTTATGTGCTTCCGGCTTTTTTGGTGGCCGCTGTGCCCGCCATTCTTGCAGCCATGGCCTATGCCATACTCAGTTCGGCTATGCCAAGGGCGGGTGGTAGCTATGTTCATGTCAGCAGATCGCTGAACCCCTACCTGGGCTTTGTGGCAAGCTTTTCTCAATGGTTTGGATTGTCTGTTGCCATTGGCGTTGTGTCCTACGTGGTTGTTCCTTTCCTGAGGGATGTTGCTTTTGGTCTTGGATGGGCAGAAATAGGAGAAATTTTGGAGTTGGGGTTTGTTCGCCTTGCTATTTCATTCGCCTTCCTTTGGATTTTTGTTCTTGTTAATATTCAGGGCATTAAACTTTATGAGCGTACACTGATTCCGCTGATGTTTATGATGTTTGGCCTTGGTGCCATCGTGATTGTGGTAGGCTTTTCTCACGACCAGGCCGACTTTGTGTCTGCCATTCAGGTAAAAGAAGGCAGACAAATTGCTGTGGCTGCAAGCCACGTTTTTGATTGGAAGGTATTTGTGACGGCCTCGGCCTTGTTGTTTTCCAGCTTTATCGGGTTCGACTCAATAGCGCAGGCAGGAGGAGAGGCGAAGAATCCAGGCAAATCGCTGCCCATTGCGATTGCGATTGCCATTCTGACTGTGGGGGCATTTTACTTTTTATTTACATGGGCTGTCTATCATAGTGTGCCGTGGGATTTCATCGCAGCAGAATCCATGCAAAAGGACATTTCGGCACCTGGCCTGCTAAGCTATGTGCTGCCTCCGGTTTGGGGTGTGCTTATTTTGGCTGGTGCTGCCATTGCACTGATCAACGACTTGCCTGCCATGATCCTGTCGGTTTCCAGACTGATGTTTGCCTGGGCTGAGGACGGAATATTTCCTAAGAGTGTCGCACGGGTGCACCCCGTGCGGAAAACTCCTGCGACGGCCATTATCGTCAGTGGAGCTATGGCTTCGATTGGCATATTGGGCTGTCACCTGGCGAGCGATTTCTTTTTAGGGATAGATATCATGGTGACCTCCATGCTCGTTAATTTCCTTTTGATGGTGATCTCTGTTTATTCTTTGCAGAAAAGAAACCCAACGCTGGCAAAAGGTATTGTGGTGGTGAAGGAGCGATGGAAGCAGGTTTTTATTGCTGTGGCAGGCGCTGGTTTGCTGGGCAGCCTGCTTATTGTACATATCGTCAAAGACCTGGCAAGCAATCCCGGAGCATGGTATTTCCATTCTACCTTTATATGGATAGTGGTGATGATTGTCGCTACAATGATTTATTTTCGTGAAAAAAGAAAACTCACCAAACAGGGGATCAACCTGACTGAGAGGTTTTCGCAACTACCTCCTGAATAAGATTAGCTATGAGTAATAGAGTGGAATATTGTGAACTGGCACCTGACCTGAAGATATCGAGAGTGCTGACGGGGTTATGGCAGGTGGCTGACATGGAAAGAGACGGCAAAACACTGGATCTTGAAGCTGCTGCAAAGTCGATGAAAGCATACGGCGATGCCGGACTGGTCACCTTCGATATGGCGGATCACTACGGCTCAGCCGAAATAATTGCGGGGATCTACAAAAAGAAATACGCCGACTACCGGCCGGTGAACTTGCTGACAAAGTGGGTGCCCAGTCCTGGTCAGGTGACAAAAAAAGACGTGAGAGAGGCTGTGGCCACTGCGCTTGTGCGCATGAATATGGAGCAGCTTGACCTGATGCAGTTTCATGCCTGGAACTACGCTGACCCGATCTGGCTCGATTGTCTTTATTGGCTGGAAGAGCTGAGAGAAGAAGGGCTTTTGAAGCAAATTGGCCTAACCAACTTCGATGCAGCCCATTTGAATATGGTGCTGGAAAGTGGGATCAAAGTGGTATCGAACCAGGTGTCTTATTCTTTGCTTGATCAAAGAGCAAAAGGAGACATGGCTGTGGTGTGTGAAAAGCACGGAGTGAAAATTCTGGCATTTGGCACATTGGCTGGCGGCTTCCTGACCGAGAAATGGCTGGGTAAACCTGAGCCGAAGCAGGAGGCAAGTTTGACCTGGTCACAAATGAAATACAAGCGCTTTGTGGATGTGGCCGGAGGTTGGAAGAAACTGCAGGATTTGCTGCAGGTGCTTTCGAAGCTTTCTGAGAAATACCACGTGTCGATGGCCAATGTGGCCACCCGGTATATGCTGGAGCAACCTGCCGTGGGTGGAGTGATTGTGGGTGCCAGACTGGGAGAAAGTGAGCACGTAATGGACAACCTCAGGTTGTTTGACTTCCGGTTAGACGCTGACAGCAAGAAAGCTATTGAAAATGTGATCGCAGGGTTTAGCCCTATTCCAGGCGATTGTGGTGATGAGTACCGGAAGCCGCCGTTTTTAACAGCGTCAGGGGATCTTAGCCATCATGTTGAGGCGATCCCTGTGCCCTATCCAACAACTGAAGGCAGTGATGGAAGAATAAAAGCATTGAGCGGCACCGAATGGGAAGACCTTGCAGGGTTTAGCCGTGCTGTGAAAAAAGGAAATAGAATCTTGATTTCAGGCACGACCGCTACACATGGGGCCAAGGCTATAGGTGGAAATGCCCCTGCAGCGCAAGCCACCTTCGCATTGGATAAAATAGAAGGTGCTTTGCAGTCGCTGGGAGCAACGATGGAAGAGGTGGTGAGGACCAGAATCTTTGTTAGAAATATTGATGACTGGGAAGCTGTGGCCAGAGTTCACGGCAAACGCTTCAAAGACATTCAGCCAGCCAACACACTAGTACAGGCCAATTTGGTTGGAAGAGAATATTTGGTGGAGATAGAGGCTGAGGCGATGGTGGAGTAGGTGCTTCTGGACAGGAGTGTCGTGCCCACAGCGCTAGCTGGTGGCAAGACCGTTTAGGAGTGAGCGGTAGATTATTAAGCCATGTTTACAGTCATTGCTGAAGACACAACAGTCGTAAATTTGGAGTGCAGTGGTGCCCACAACTTGTTGGCGGCACCACCAAGTATGAAGCTAAACAGATCATATGGAACCAGATAGGCTCTTCCATATTTACAACAGAGGCAACAATTCCCAAACTATATTTTATCAGAAGGGAGATTACATCACTTTCCTGGGGAAAATACGAAAGCATTTGAACCCTCACTTCGATATTCTGGCCTATTGTCTGATGCCTAATCATTTTCACCTGATGGTTCACTCCAAAGAGGCCATGGATATTTCAAGGTATAAGCAGGATTTGAGAATGATGCTTAGTTCGTACACCAGGAAAATTAATTTTCGGACAGGGAGAACTGGTTCCCTTTTTCAGCAAAATAGCAAGGCCAAGCCCCTGGAAGTAGATGATTACGCTTTTACCTGCTTTCACTACATTCACCAGAATCCTTTGAGAGCTCAGCTTGTGACCAAAATGGAAGACTGGGAGTTTGGATCATACCGGGACTATGCTGGTTTCAGAAATGGGACATTGTGTAATAAGGAAATGGCGTATCAGCTACTCGATATTCCTAAAAGTAGAGAAGCTTTTATCGAGCAATCGAAAATGGTAATCGATCCCTCAAAAGCGAAAAGCTTCTTTTTGTGAGGATAGCGGCAACCTTTCTGATAGCCTTGGTGCTACACCATTAAGTCGAGCCACCAACAAGTTGTGGGCACGACGGCTGTCGGTCGGAGTTATGTGGTGGTCACAGCGATAGCTGGTGGAGACAAATCTAAATCAGTACACTAATCCACATCTTTCATTCTGAGTGTCTACAATCGTGTTGTATTCATCCAGGCTGATGAATTGAGGCTCGTATGTGCCATTAATGCCTTCTAGTTGCTGGACAAAGTTCCTCAGATGGTTTCTCGAGCCGCATTGTAAACTGGAGTACACCTGAAGGAGGTCAGCTTTTGTAGTGTGGCTAATATTGCCATCAAGATCATTAATGTCCAAATCTTCAATACCAGCCCCGACTCTTAAAGCCTCCAGTAATGAAACGGATGATTGCGAGGCCAGGCTGTCGTATAAGTTTTGAAGAGCTTGATTTTGAAACTCCCCTTGTTGCTTGCCTGCTGTTGGGTCGGTGAGATTGTGCTTCACGATCAAGGTGTAAACACTGCTCATGTGTGTCTGTTCGCTGTTGGAGATGTTGTTAAAAATGATGTGCCCGTACAAATCATAAGAAAGCAGGTACACATCCCTTGCTAGTTTCTCTTCCTCCCTCAGAAATAGTATGTCTGCTTTTTCTTGCTCAGTAAGAGGCGCAACGATAACTTCATCTGCGCCATCATTTGAGTTTTGGCACGATGCCATTGCGGCAAGTATCGCCACCAATATCATTAGCTTTTTCATAAGTATGTGATTTTGAGTTTCCTTTCTCAAATATCGCAAGGAAGGGAAAGCTTTGCAGTGACCGTAGTCACAGAGGGGGATAGAGTCTAACTTAGGCGATTTATGAGTCGTGCCACCAACAAGTTTTGGGCACGACGGCTGTGGTTCGGAGCAAGTTGGTCCCCACAGCGATATCTGGTGGCAACACATTGATGATGCAAGCGCACTATTTTTAACACAAAATCACCGTCATCTTCTTCGGCCCGTGGGCGCCGATAACCAACGATTGCTCGATGTCTGCCGTTTTAGAAGGGCCGGCGATAAAGACGCCGAAGCCGGGAATTTCTTCAATCTTTTTGTAGGCATGGTGCATATTGCCGACCAGCGTTTTGCGCTCGACAACCACAATTAGGTGCACCACAATAAAAGGTAAGGCTCGTATCCCAGCGAGGCTTTCCGGCACCCAAATGGCTCCGTTTTCTGCTGTGCCAAAAGCGCCTTTGATAATGCCAGCTTCAACGTATCGCAGATCCGATGGCTTTTTGACGGTAGCCAGATCTATTCCGGAGGAATAAAGGTCAGGCAGTGTCGTTATCACCTGTTGATAGGCCCTGGTCTGTTCTGCAACTGCTGCTTTGACTTCTTCTTCGCTTCTGCATGAAATAACAGTCACGTGGTTGGCTTCCAGTGAAGTGGTAAAAGTAGCCTCAAGGTCTTTACTTACCTCAAATGCTGGAATTTCAGGCAGCGGCTTTGGCTCAAGTCCCAGCTTGCGGATGTTGCCAAGCATCTTTTCTCTGCTGCTCATGATTTCCGGTTTTTGGCATACCACTCTTTGAAACTGGCCTTGGGTGGTGCCGGCAAATCTCTTTGCTTGCCCCACGCATTGAGCGGGTTGTTGATCAGAGACTTTGGCAATAGCGATAGCGACTTTCTTGCCAGCTTTCCCAACATGTTGTAGAGCGACGGCGAAGCGAGCACTTTGGCAGCCAGTGTCATCGAAATTCTTTTCCCGGCTCCGTCCAGCTTTTCATCGGCCACTACCTGCCTCCACTCGTAAAGCTGCTCGTGGATATTGATTTTCACGGGACACACGTCGCTGCAGGACCCACACAGCGTAGAGGCAAAAGGAAGCGATTGATGTTTCTTTAAATCCACTCCTGGCGATAAGATGGAACCGATAGGGCCGGGCACTGTTGCGTCGTAACTGTAGCCACCACTGCGGCGGTAAATCGGGCAGGTATTCATGCAGGCACCGCAGCGTATGCACTTCAGGCTGTTGCGGAACTTCTCCCGACTGAGCTGCTCCGTGCGCCCATTGTCTACCAGAATGATATGCATCTCCTGGCCTGATCTTGGCCTGTGGAAATGGCTGGTGTAGTTGGTGATGGGCTGGCCTGTGGCACTTCGTGCCAACAGTCGGGTGTAAACACCGAGATGCTCCAGCTTCGGGATCAGCTTTTCGATGCCCATGCAGGCAATATGAACGGGAGCCAAATGCACCCCCATGTCGGCATTGCCTTCGTTGGTGCAAACGACGAAGCCGCCCGTTTCTGCAATGCCGAAGTTGACGCCAGTCAGAGCGATGTCCGCTTCTATGAATTTGTTGCGGAGGTGCTGCCGGGCGGCTTCCGTCAGGTATTGTGGATCGTTGTTGCCTTTTTCCGTCTGTAGGTGCTCGTGGAATATTTCTGAGATGTCTTCTTTTTTCAGGTGGATGGCTGGCATCACAATATGGCTGGGGGGCTGCCGCACAAACTGGATGATCCGCTCCCCCAAGTCAGTGTCGACTACTTCAAATCCATGCGCTTCCAGATGCTCGTTGAGGTGACACTCTTCTGTGAGAATCGATTTGCTTTTTACCAGCTTTTGAGCGTTGTGCTTCTGAAGAATCGAGGTGACAATTTCGTTGTGCTCTTTGGCGTCGGCGGCCCAATGCACGTTGATACCATTGGCTATGGCATTTTTTTCGAACTCTTCCAGGTAGCCGGCAAGATTGGAAAGTACGCTGTCTTTGATGCCCGATGCTAGCTCCCGCAGCTGCTCCCATTCCGGGATTTGCTTGCTGGAGACATCACGCTTGCTCCGCACCCACCAAAGCGTTTCGTTGTGCCAATCGACTTTTTTATTGTCTTTGAGGAAAGTTACGGTGTTGGTGCTATGGCTCATGCTGATACTCCGTTTAATATCTCCGCTACGTGCATCACCTTCACTTTCATGTTGTTTCTACCGATAATGCCTTCCAGATGCATCAGGCACGACATGTCGTTGCCCACGATGAACTCAGCTTCGTGATCTGTATGGTCTTTGATTCTGTCCTTGCCCATTTTTACCGAAAGCGCTTCTTCCCCAACAGCGAACGTGCCGCCGAAGCCACAGCACTCTCCAGGCATGTGAAGGTCAACCAAGTCAAGTCCTTTTACTTTCTGAAGGAGGGCGGCCGTCTTATTAAATGGCGGAATATTTAGCTCCGGAGCTGCCGCAATTCTTAAGCCTCTCAGCCCATGGCATGAGGCATGAAGTCCCACTTTGTGGGGAAAGGCGGTTTCAATTTTATCAACTTTCAGAATGTCGTGCAGGAATTCTACCAACTCGTACACATTGTTTCTAATCGAGCCAGCTTCAGTTTCCCTGCTAGCTGAATGCAGGTGGTCTTTCACGTGGAGGGTGCAGCTACCTGAGGGGCAAACGACGTAATCGTATCCTGCAAAGTTATCGATGAACAGCTCGTCAATCTTTTCATTTTTTGACTCATAGCCTGAGTTCGCCATTGGCTGACCGCAGCAGGTTTGGTTCTTTGGGTAATCCACCTCGCAGCCCAGCTTTTCCAGTAGCTCCAAAGTGGCAATGCCAACCTGAGGGTAGAATTGGTCGACGTAACAGGGAATGAAAAGCGCAATTTTCATGGACTAACTCGAGGGAGAATGCTTTTTAACGTTATAGTTCTTGCTAAGAAATTCTTTGGTGATCGTTCGGTAATTTACCAATAAAGCAGCGCCGAGAGCAGTGCCCAGGGCAAAAGAAGTGGAATAAATTTTATAAGCGGGCAGTTTGTTGGCCAGCATTTTCACAAACACTTCATTGGAACTAAAGCCACCATCAATAAATATTCTTTTGATATCGGTGTCTCCAATGGCCAGCTTGAGAGAGGCAATCTGCAAATCCGTTAGTTCATCGATAAGATGAAAATAGGCGTCTTCATAGCTCCCGAAAACAGAAAGATCCTGGTTCGGGTTGTTTGCAAAGCCGAATCGCTCCGGGTGCAGTACACTATGATCGAACAACAGTCCTTTGCTTGATTTCCTCTTTGACTTGAAATCTTTTTTCCAGGCAACAGACTTGTAAGTCTGATAGTCGATGTTGAAAAATTCGCTGAGCAGTTTGGCCTGATTGCTAAGATGTTTTCCCAGAAATAACCGGGAAGCCTTAACTGAAATACCCTTTGCGCTAAAAAAATTCAAGCAATCGGCACTTAGCTCAGCGGCCGTCAGCACCTTGTCGTTGAAGATGTTCATGCAAATGCTCCAGGTGCCCGTTGATATGAGCACGAACGGTTCGTCGTTGGCCTGAATGTAGGGCACGAGGGCAGAAGAGCTGTCGTGCACGCCTATACCCACATGGATCGGCTTGCCGTTGATGTCGATATGGGTAGTTTTTGTAGATTCCTCGATGGGAGTGAGAAACTGAACCAGTCCTTCTTTCTCCAGCCAGTCGGCATATTTGTTTTGCCCAAAATCCCAAAGTCCTGTGTGGCAGCCTAAGCTGGTGAAGTCTGTGGTGGCTTCGCCTGTAAACAAGTAGCTGAGGTACTGAGGGAAATGGAGGCTCCTGTGGAGCTTTTTGAACGCTTCTGGCTTGGCATATTTCAGGTAGTATAGCTGTAGGCCAGAATTAAGCATGCCCATGGACGGGCTAGCAGTAGACACTGAAAATCTTTCCTCCGGGCCATATTTGCTGAAGAAGTCTTTTGATAATTCCTCAGGAAATGGCTTCAGATAGTTGATAAAGGGAGTAACCAGCTCTCCTTGTTCATCGAGGTGTACCATGGAAGCACCATAGGTTGAGAAGTTGATTGCCTTGACGTCGTATGTGGGGTCTTGAAGAACTTTGTTGGCACTCTCCTTCACCCATTTAACAAGGGATGTGAGATCTTCCGACAAAAAGCCATCTTCGTCAGGAATCTCATCAAACCTGATATACTCATGCGAGATTTCGGAGAGGTCCTCGTCAAAAAGGAAGAGCTTCTTGTTCGTTTTTCCAATATCAAATATCAGTGTGACTGGCTTTCCCATATCAGAGGCCTGTTGCTACTGTTTTCAATCCCCGTTTTGCGATAAGCTGCTTTCGTATTTGATTTTCTCTGAACGAATGCAATGGATCGCAAGCGCCCCCCATGCGCATGCGGGACTCTGCCACCAGGGCCCGTACATCGGTACGGAAGGCATTTTGAAGCACTTCCTGCGCCGCCGATACGTCGTTGGCAGCCTGAGCTTTTTTCAATACTGCTCTGTCAACAATGAGCGCCTGGGCGTAAGCAATTTTGATAGCTTCAATAGCCTGAATCAAATCTTCGATAGGATCCTTGAGGTTGTGGCTGGCGTCAATCATCCACGACAGTTCGGGGTTCTTTGTATTTTGCATACCGTCTACCAGTTCGTTGAAGATAAGAAAGAATTGGTAGGGCTTGATGCTGGCCACGGTTAAATCGTCGTCTCCGTATTTAGAGTCGTTGAAATGGAAGCCACCAAGTTTTTTCTGCATCATGAGAATGGCTACAATCTGCTCGATATTGGTATTGGGCAGATGGTGCCCGAGATCGACAAGGCTCAAAGCTTTTTCGCCTAAGGAGCTTGCCAGTAAATGCGAGGTGCCCCAATCGGGTATCACCATCGAATAGAAATAGGGCTCGTAAGGCTTATATTCAACGAGCACTTTCCAGTCGGCAGGCAGGTGGTCGTAGATTTGTTGCAAGGAATCCTGTGTGCGTTGCAGTGCTTCTCTGAAATTCAGTTGGCCCGGAAACGACGAGCCGTCTGCCAGCCAAACCGTGAGTGCTTTGGAACCCAGCGCAACGCCGTGATCGATCACCTCTTTGTTGTGTGCGATGGCTTCGTCCCTCACATTTTTGTCGACATGGCACAGCGATCCAAATTTGTACGACACTTTGGCGTCGGGCTGATCCTGAAAGGTGTTTGAGTTGACAGCGTCAAACAGGAGCCCGTGAGAAGAAGCGAGTTGCTTGATGGCTGTCGCATCTTTCGGGATGTCCCACGGGATATGGAGGCTGATGGCGTTACTGGAAGCATTGAGCATGTGCAGTAAGCCCACGTCGTCAATTTTTTCTTCCAGAGAGCGAGGCTCTCCTCCTTCCGGGAAGCGGGCAAAACGAGTGCCTCCCGTGCCAAGTGCCCAGCTCGGGACGGCAATTTGGAAGGCATCTAGCTTTTTCAAAACCGATTCGACGCCGATGCCCTGGTCTGTCAGGGTATCGGCTAATGGAGTGAAGCGTTTTTGATGTTTCGCCTTTTGTTCGGCGTTATGCTGTAGGATGTTGTCCTTTGTGATCATATAATTTAAGAGGTAATGTGAGCCGGAAATGAATCCGGGTGTTTGCCTTCAAGCCGGGCAGGTTGTTTGATTTGTGAGGCAAGATAACCCTCCAAGAGGTTACAACCCTTGGAGGGTTTGACTTTCTACCTTACGAAAGCAGCGGCGACGCCGCCGTCAACGTTCAATATATTGCCGGTACTTTTGCTAAGCAAGCCTCCGGTAAATGCGAATACTGCATTGGCAATGTCGACTGTGCCGATGATCTCATTCAGCAAAGTACGCTTAGCGTAGAAAGCAGGCAATTCTTCGACGGTTACACCGTAGGCTTTGGCACGACCTTCGGCCCACTTGCCTTCCCATATTTTGCTGCCTTCAATTACAGCATCCGGGTTCACAACGTTTACCCTGATTTTTTCTGGCCCAAGCTCTGCTGCCAGTAGCCTGCTCATGTGTGCCTGTGCAGCTTTGGCGGAGCCATACACCACGTTGTTTGGCCCGGAAACCAATGCATTCTTACTGACAATATTCACTATGTCGCCGCCTAGTCCTTGTGCACGCAGAATATCGACACCCGCTTGAGATACCAAAAACTGTCCCTTGGTAAGCACATCCATCAGCAGGTCGTAGTCTTGCTCCGATGTATCAGTTATTGACTTGCTGATCGCCAATCCAGCTGAGTTCACAATAACATCAACGCCTCCAAATTCCAAGCACGCTTTTTTGAACGCCACTTTGATACTTTCTGGATTTGTGACGTCCATTTTTGCGTAGGTCGACACGTCCCTTTTGTAAGTTTTATTGGCTGCGGCGGCTCTGTCTTCATCGATATCTGTGATGATTACGCAGGCGCCTTCGGCTGCCAACTTATCGGCAATGGCCTTCCCAATACCGCCAGCACTTCCGGTAATGAGCGCCACTTTGCGGGACATGGGTTGCTCCTTTGGCATGCGTTGCAGCTTGGCTTCTTCCAATAGCCAGTACTCAATATCAAAGGCCTCCTGCAAAGGCAGGGCTACGTATTCAGAAATGGCTTCTGCCCCACGCATCACGTTGATAGCGTTGATGTAGAATTCTGACGCCACTCTGGTTGTCTGTTTGTTTTTTGCAAAAGAGAACATGCCTACACCCGGCCAGATGATGACCACAGGATTTGGATCACGCATGGCGGGGCTGTTGCTGCGCTTGTGATCATTGTAGTATTTCGCATACATTTCTCTGTACGCCTGGAAATAGGGTTCCAATTGCTTTTTGATGGCCGCTTTGTCACTCAGGTCTGCGTCTTTTGGTAAGTCGAGCACCAAAGGCCTGATCTTGGTTCGCAGGAAGTGGTCAGGACAGCTGGTGCCAAGTGGTGCCAGGCGCTCAAGGTCTTTGCTATTGGCAAACTGCAGCACCTTTTCGTCATCAGTGAAATGGCCAACCATGCGGTCGTAGCTTGACGCAAGGCCCCTTAACACCGGGGCTAGTTGCGCTGCCTGGTCTTTTCTTTTTTCAGGAGAAAGGGACTCCAGTATTTGCCCACCAAAAACTGGTCTTTTTTTGCCGTAGTTCTGCTCCAGGTACTCGCTCGCTATGTCAATTACCTCAAGACTGTTGATGTAGCAGTCATAGGCTGTGTCGCCCCAGGTGAACAGGCCGTGGCCGCCCAACATGATGCCTCTTATGCCAGGATTATCTGCCAGCGACTGTTTCAATTGAAGGCCCAGATCAAAACCAGGGCGCTGCCATGGCACCCACGAAATCTGGCCTTTGAAAAGGTCTTTGGTTATTTGCTCTCCGTCCTTCGATGCTGCGATGGCTATGGCTGCATCGGGGTGCAGGTGATCTATATGTTTGAAAGGCAGGAAGCCATGTAGTGGTGTATCGATCGACGGTGCTTTGGAGTCGAGGTCGTAGATGCAGTGGTTGAAAAGCGCCACCATTTCGTCTTCGAACTCAAGGCCGCGGTATACGTTTTCCAGCGACCGAAGCTTGTCATTGTAAAGCCCGGCCAACCCGCTGCGAGTAAGTGTGCCTATGTCTCCGCCGGATCCTTTGATCCACATCACTTCTACTTCTTTACCTGTTAGCGGATCCTTCTCCATGGTTTTGCAGCTGGTGTTGCCGCCGCCGTAGTTGGTGATGCGCAGGTCGGCACCTAGAATGTTGGAGCGATACAGGAGGAGGGCAACTTCATCGCCTTTTAGCTGGGCCGCTTTTGCGTCGTCCCATAGGTAGTTGACGTGTTTGAATGTTTTTGCGGGTGCACTCATGGTGTTATTGTATTAAAAGTTTTGTCGTCATTGTTAAGTTAAGAACGGACCGTCGCAAAGAGAACGTTTCGACAAGCCCGGCATGACATCTCGTTTCGAGACGTTATACATCAAAAATCAGTATCTGTTGTCTCATCACTGTCATGCACTATACTGTATGCGCTGTTTTTTTGTGTTTAATATATTTGTAACATTGGTTGTTGGTGAATAAACCCTATTAGTGTGTTGGAAGAGCTGTTGCTGGATATCAGAGAGAAATCGAGTGTGCCTAAATACAAGCAGATCGTAGGCAGCGTTATTTCCAGCATTGAAGCTGGAAAAATCAAGTATGGACAGAAGCTGCCATCCATCAATCAGGTGAGCTACGATTACCTTCTTGCCAGGGATACAGTGGAGAAGGCATACAATGAGCTGAAGGAGCTTGGCGTGATAGCAGCTGTGAAGGGCAAGGGATACTATATCAGCAACTCGGCACCTAAATCGCAACTCAAGGTGCTCATGCTCTTCAATAAGTTGAGTACTTATAAGAAGGAGATATACAACTCCATTGCACAGGAGTTGGGAGAAAAAGCGCACATCGATTTTTTTGTTTATCACTGCGATTTCGAACTTTTCGAGAAGATACTTACCGAGCACCTTACTGGCTACAGCTATTTTGTGCTAATGCCTCATTTTGCCGACCTGAATGTGGAAAAGCTGAATTCCTTGCTATCCAAAATACCCAGGGAGAAAATAATCATTCTGGATAACCGCATAGAAGGAGTAAATCACTTTAGTGGCTGCGTTTATCAGGACTTCAAAATGGATATTTATAATGCCCTGTCAGAAGCCAAAGAAAAGCTGAGCCGCTACAAAAAGCTTATCCTTGTGTTTCCCAAAAACGAAACGTATCCCTATACCAAAGACATTGTCACAGGTTTCAGAAGATTTTGTGGGTTCAGCAATGTGCCCCATGAGATTATCAGCGAAATAGGTTCTGAACACGTGATTGAAAGGAATACGGCTTATGTGGTCATTGAAGAAAGTGATCTGGTGAACCTGATCAAGCTTCAGCGGGCCAATGGAATGGAGCTGGCCAAAGATGTTGGCATCATTTCGTACAATGACACCCCGCTTAAAGAAGTGCTTAGCGACGGCATTTCTGTAATTACGACCGATTTCCGCAAAATGGGGAAGCTGGCTGCGAAGGCCATGCTGGAAAATAGCCCGATGGAGGTGAAGAACGACTTTCGGTTTATTGAGCGGAAGTCGGTGTAGCTATTAGTCGAGTTAATTTTTTAACTTGGGTATAATATTTTTCGATATGAAAAACGAAGAAAGAATTATCGAGCTTTTGATGGAGTACATCTCCAGGACTGACAAAATGGAGAAAGAATTCAAGGAAGAGATGGTTCAGCTCCGACGTGATTTTAATCAAACCAACTCACGACAAGAGGCACTGATGCAAGAGATATTCAAGCTCTCCAAAAGAGTCGGCAAGCTGGAGGATGAATCTTAGCACAAGCACTTGCCAAAGTTTCCGTGGTTGCAGATCCTAATGATAAATATTATTTCGTCAATTTCGACTGGCCTTGTCTTTTCTGTTCAGGTTCGTGAGTAAGTAGATTTTTCCTACTACTTCAACTCCACTTCCTCAACCCCAGCAACCTCTCCCCCAGCTCGGTAAGCTTGGCCGTTTCATAGTGCTTCTCCTCCCATTTTCTCGGGTCTCCCGGGAAGGCATATCCTTCTGGTGTCTTGCGTTTTTGCCATGATTCTATGCGCCATTGTCTGAGCTTTTCATCGTGTCCCCTCGCTGGCATCATAGAGAGGTACTGTGCCATTCGTACTTTGTTGACACTCCTATTGGGACGGATGCCATGAGCGAGCAGGCTGTTGAAAATGAGCAGATCGCCAGGCTCAAGCTTCACCTTTACAACCTCAAATCCTGATATATCGGGTTTGAACCGATCTCTGTCTTTTGGCTGTGTAAGCTTCCAGGTCTCGTAAGTACGGAAAAGCTCCGGCACGCACTGAAAGCCCCCAATGTTTTCGTCGGTTTGGTCACTAAGGGCCAGCACACCCTGCACATTTTGAGGCTTGGTTTCGGGGTCGTAGTCCCAGTGCATAAATCCTTTGAAGTCGTGGCCAGGTCGCAAAGGCAGGTTAAGGTTGGCTCTGTCGATGGTGACCCAAAGCTTTTCTGTTCCCCAAATGTCTGCAAAAGCATCGTGCACTCTTGGAGTTTGCCGGTTGTCCCACAGGTACTGGTGATTAAAGATTTCCACCATGCCGCTATGGTGTAGCTCTTTCATTTCCATCAGTGCCCTTGGCGGGGCGTACCATGTGTTTGGATTGTCAGGGTCTTTTTCTTCAAACTCCCAGATCAGTTTGGCCAGCCGCTCGACTTGCGCTTTTGGCACGGCCTGTTTGATTACAATGTAGCCGTTGCGCACCCAAAAATTCCAATCGTCTTCACTCAGCACTTTCAATGGCTGCCAGGCAGACCGGTCGTTAAGGGTAAATTCTTCGTAGATAGCCGTGGACTTATTCTGTTCTCCGTCGTCGGGAACAAAAGGTTGTGCATTTTTTGGAGCGAGCGACTGCATAATTGAAAAGATACGAAGAAGAAATTGCGAAACTTTTCATTGAGGTGATTTTTGTTGTTCAATCATTCGCCGGCAGCACGTGTTCTGCCGCTGCTCACCATGCCTGTTATGATTGATCGTAGAAATCACTAAATTGACTTTACCTAAACTATATAGCATACCTGCGATGAATTTACAAAACTACAGGGCCTCGTCTACTGGCTCATTTGCTCCCTATTTGCCAATATTGACGGCTCTGTTGCTTGGAATGCTGCTGATCGAGGGCTGTAAGCCACAGACCAAAGGAGATCAGGAAACAACTGTTTCCACTGCTGATTCCACCATTCTAAAAGTGGTGCAGGACAATCAAGCCAATACCATTTCCATATTCCGGGCGGGCGAAAACGAGCCTATTGTTACGCAAAATGTAAGACCCGATTTCCGCCCTTACTTGCATCCCATTGTAGCCCCAGACGGCAAGGGTCAGCTCACGGAATACAGCCCGGGGCACCACAAACATCAAACGGGCCTCTACTGGGGC
The DNA here is from genome assembly GCF_902498805.1 of Imperialibacter sp. EC-SDR9. Lineage (GTDB taxonomy): Bacteria > Bacteroidota > Bacteroidia > Cytophagales > Cyclobacteriaceae > Imperialibacter. The sequence continues at coordinate 56,269 of NZ_LR701590.1, forward strand.
TTTACCAGGGTAAATGACCGGGACTACTTCCATCATCCCGAAGGTGACTACTGGCGGAAAGTGTCGGCAGAAGTGATTGAAGCCGAAGGCAAGGTGGTGAAATGGCAAACGGTTTATGACCTGCTTGATGAGCAGGGCAATCCCGTGCTGACAGAAACTCAAAACTGGTCGATGAGGGAGACGGGAGGCAAGTTCTTGCTTGACCTCGAATGGAACGGGCTTGGCAAAACAGACGTCACTATTGGCGAGTATGACTACGGCGGACTATTCCTTCGGATGCCATGGGTAGAAGGTATCAAAGGGGAAGTGGTGAATGCCGCCCGTCAGAAGAATGAAAAAGCCGAAGGTCAGCGGGCATACTGGGTGGACGCCGGCATGCAGGTAGCTGGTCGTGATGACCTGGCGCACATCGCCATTCTCGATCACAAGGAAAACAAGGGCTTTCCACAGACGTGGAGAGTGGATGGCCAGCTAGGCATTGGCCCGGCCCGTGCCCGCATGGGCGACTGGACAATTGCCAAAGGAGAAACAGAGACTATCAAACATGAGATTGTGGTCTACACAGGCGAACTCAATGATGTGGAAATGACCGAAACATGGCAAGACTACGTGGGCGATCATAATATGTACTCCACAGCAGTACTTTGGGGCATAGCCCAGGAAGAGGGAAGAAATGCCAAATTTCTGAAGCCCGAAGAGGCAGTGGAGGCCATGACAGTCAAAGATGGCTACGACGTAAACGTGTGGGCGGCCGAGCCTATGATGTCGCAGCCGATGGCTTTTTGCTGGGATGACAAGGGAAGGCTGTGGATTGCAGAAAACAAAGACTATGAGTCGAGGGGATATGGTTTCTCAAAAGCGGGAAACAGCCGGATACTTATCCTGGAAGACACCGACCATGATGGTGTCGCCGATAGCCGCAAAGTGTTTCTTGAGGGTATTGCTTTTCCTTCGGCGATAGCCGTTGGTTTCGATGGTGTGTTTGTTGGCGCACCACCTAACCTGCTTTTTGTGCCTGACAAAAACCATGATGATAAAGCCGAAATGGATGACATCGAAGTTCGGCTGACAGGCTGGGGCATCCGTGACAGACACGAAACACTGAATAGCTTTCACTGGGGGCCTGATGGCTGGCTTTACGGTTTGCAGGGGTTTGCCACACCTTCCAAAGTGAAACTGGCGAAAGGAAAAGGCCGGATATATGGTCACAATGATCCTTTTCCTGAAGACATATTTGAAGGAAAAGGCACCGATATCAACGGAGGCGTTTGGCGCTACCATCCTACCAAAGATGAATTCGAAGTAGTATCACATGGGTTCAGCAATCCGTGGGGCATAGACTTTGACGCAAAAGGGCAGCTGTTTATCAGCGCTTGCGTTATACCACACCTCTGGCACGTAATTCCCGGAGGTATTTATCATCGCCAGGGCGGGCAGCACTTCAATCCTTACGTGTATAATGACATAAAAACGATTGCCGACCACCGGCATCGTTCTGCCCATGGCGGCTTGAGAATCTACCAGTCTGACGCTTTTCCTGCGGAGCAGCAAGGCCGCCTGTTCATGGCCAATATCCATGAGCATGCCGTGTTGTCGGATGTGTTGGAGCCCAAAGGCTCTGGCTTCGTTGGCCACCATGGTGAAGAGTTTTTGATGGCCAACAATGCGCAGTGGGTAGGGTTCAGCATGGAGCTGGGGCCGGAAGGAGCGCTGTACGTGCTCGACTGGCACGACGCAGATATTTGCGGCAAGGAGGTGCTCAATGAAGAAACTGGCCGCATTTTCAGGATCGCACCGAAGCAGTCGCTGGCAGAAAACTGGGAAGGACGATACAGTGACCTGAGCAAAATGACCGATGATCAGCTTGTAGCGCTTCAAACGAACAAGAGCTCATGGCATGCCAGAAGAGCCAGGCTTATTCTTCAGGGAAGAGCAGCAAAAGCGCCTCTGGCAAAGGAGGTGCATGACCAGCTTCGAAAGATATACCAGAACAACACCAGCACAGATTTTAGGCTAAATGCCATGTGGGCCTTGCACGTGACCAGGGGCTTTACCGAAGCTCAGCTCATAGAAGCGTTGGGTGATAAGGATGAATACGTGCGTGGCTGGGCTGTTCAATTGCTAAGCGAAGACAAGGCTCCGGTGCAGGCTGTGGAGAAATTTGTGGCCATGGGAGAGAAAGATAAATCGGCTGTGGTGAGGCTTTACCTTGCCTCGGCGCTTCAGCGCATTCAGCCGGAACAAAAATGGGCGGTTGCCGAAGCTTTGATGAGTCACGCTGAAGACGTGGAAGACCATAACCTGCCAAAAATGATCTGGTTTGGCACGGAGCCCCTCGTGGCTGAAAATCCTGACAGGGCACTCCAGCTTGCAGCAAAAAGCAAAATCCCAATGCTCGCAGAATACATTGCCAGACGGGTGGTGGATGCGGACGCCACAGAGAAACTTATCGCAGCCATCGGGAAGAAGCCTGAAACAACGCTGAGCATGCTGGAAGGCATGCGCAATGGATTGGAGGGACGCACCGATTTGAGTGCACCGGCCAGTTGGCAGAAAGTGTATGACAACCTGCAGAGCTCCCGGGATGTGAAGGTGAAGCAACTGGCATTGGAGGTAGCGCAGTTCTACGGAGACACCGAGGCAGCCAAACAATACCTGGCCACGCTGAAGAACAAAAACACACCTATTGACCAACGATTGAAAGCGTTGAATTCTCTCGCCGATCAGCAGCGGGAAGAGCTTGTTCGGGAAATCCCAACTTTATTGAATGAGGAGGCTTTGCGGATCGATGTGATCAGGGCCGTAGCTGCCTTTGACGACAACTCATTGGGCCAGCTGCTCATCGATAAGTACGCAAGCTTCAACAGGCAGGAGAAACTGGAAGCTGTGCAAACGCTGGCCTCCAGGCCTGAATATGGATGGTCGCTCACTCAGGCTATAAAAAGCGAAAAAATTCCCAAGCCTGATGTACCAGCCTATGTGGCTCGTCAGCTAAGGCGGGTGGTTGGGAGTGGGTTTGTTGAAGTTTGGGGGCCTATCGACGAATTGGGATCGGACATAGCCGCCGATTACAAGAAGTACACAGCGCTGCTGACTGATCAGGCTATTGCAAGCGCCAATGTCGTCAATGGTAAAATGATTTTTCAGCGTACTTGCGGTGCCTGCCACAAAATGTATGGCGAAGGTGGCAGCATTGGGCCCGAGCTGACTGGCTCCAATCGGGCCAACCTCGACTACCTGCTGAGCAACGTCCTTGATCCTAGCGGCGAAATTCAGGATGACTACAAAATGGTGGTCATCACCACCAGAGACGGGCGCACCTACTCAGGCAACGTGAATGCGGAAAATGAGCGGCAACTAACCCTTAGAGTTGTAGGACAGGATGCGGTGGTGATCAATAAGTCCGACATTCAGTCAAGGGAAGAATCGGCTAATTCGATGATGCCCCCGGGATTGTTCAAGACGCTGACCGATAAAGAGGTCATCGATTTGGTGGGCTACCTGAGAACATCACAGCAGATAGCTCCCAGTGCCGAGTGATCTTTTTCTTTTTAGGCACAGTAATCATTTTTGGTACACATAAAGGAATGCCGGAGCTAATAAATCTCCGTCAATAGAAGAAAAAGTTATGCAGATAGTCATTACCGATGGATATACCCTTAATCCCGGAGACCTTAGCTGGGACGCACTTCATCAGCTGGGTGAAGTGAAATACTATGATCGAACGTCGCCGCTGGAAATGATTGAGCGATGCAAGGAGGCCCACGTGATTGTCACCAACAAAACCCCAGTCACAGCCGAAACCATAAAAGCTTGTCCACATTTGAAGCTGATTGCCGTCACCGCCACGGGCTACAATATTGTGGATGTGGCAGCGGCGGGAAATGCGGGTGTGCCCGTTTGCAATGTCCCCATTTACGGGACGCATTCAGTGGCCCAGCATACTTTCGCACTGATTCTTGAGCTTACAAATCGGGTGGGACAAAACTCTCAGAGGGTAAGCAAAGGTGATTGGTCGGAGGCTAAAGATTGGTGTTTTACGAGCGGCCCATTGATTGAGCTTTTGGACAAAACGATAGGCATTGTGGGTTTGGGAAGAATTGGCGAGCAGGTAGCGAGAATGGCAGAAGCGTTTGGGATGAAAGTCATTTACCATAACAGAAGTCCCAAACAGGTTGGCTGGAAATCCCGAACGGTTGAGGAGCTTTTTAAAGAAAGTGATTTCGTATCAATCCATTGCCCGCTTACCAGCGAAAACGAAAAATTCATCAATGAGCAATTGATTGCCACCATGAAGCCAAAAGCCTTTCTCATTAATACTAGCAGGGGGCAGCTGATCGACGAAGAAGCTCTTGCCAACGCTTTGCAGAAGGGTGTCATTGCCGGGGCTGCCCTGGATGTGCTTAGCAAGGAGCCGCCGCAAAAAGACAACCCACTTATCGGCCTGGGAAATTGTCTGATTACCCCTCACAATGCATGGTTGAGTTTCGAAGCCAGGAAGAGAATGATGGCTACTACCGTGGAAAATATTCAGGCGGCACTGAAGGGAAATCCGGTGCATGTAGTCAATCAGGGTAATTTAAAAAGTTGAACAATCTTTCTAATTGGCTGGCACAGTGAATATTAAGCGCTGGATCATGTGATCTGTTTTTTCAAATGTGTTAATTTTAGTGTTGAAAAGGAGAATTTTTAACTGACCTACCTATACCTACTATGAAAACTAAAGCCGATCGTCGTCGATTTTTAAAGAACCTCGGAATGGGGGGCGTAGGCGCAGGCCTGCTCTCAGCCGAAATGTCGTGTGCTCCCAACGAGAGGAAAGGGATAGCCGAAAACAACAAGCCCCTTGGCGAACGATCGACCAGGGCCTACAATGGGAAGTACAGCGACGATTATTTGAGCCGAATAGCCATGCCGATTGGCGGCATGGGCGCTGGCATGTTTTGTCTGGAAGGTGCAGGTGCCATTTCGCATGTGTCGGTGAGAAACAAGCCTGATATATTCAATGAGCCGGGCATGTTTGCCGCCATTTCTATTAAAGGAATGGACAAAGGAGCCAAAGTGCTGGAAGGCCCGGTTCCTGACTGGAAAAAGTTTGGGCTGAGAGATGCTGGCAATGGACTTGGTGGAGCCATTACCGGTTTGCCGCATTTCAAGAAAGCTACTTTTGAAACCCGGTTTCCATTTGCCTTGATCGAACTTGAAGATGACGACCTGCCGCTGAATGTTCAGATAACCGGCTGGAGTCCCTTTATTCCCGGCGATGATGATAACTCCAGCCTGCCAATTGGCGCCATTGAATACAAATTAAAGAACACAGGCGCTAGTTCGGTAGAAGCTGTATTCTCGTTTAACTCAAAGAATTTCCTTAAGGTAGACAATGGTACTAACGCAGTGAAGCCCATGACCTATGGGTTTGTACTGTCGGAAGCTGGTACAAAGGAGGAGCCTTCCAAAAAATGTGATTTTGCGATTTTCACAAACGACGCTGCGACAGTTGTTGATCATTGCTGGTTCCGTGGAGGATGGTGGGATCCGTTGACAATTACCTGGAACACCATAAAAAATGCCGAAGTGAAAGCCGTGGCGCCCGTAGAATCGGGTGCTCCAGGTGCTTCGTTATATGTTCCTTTTTCCCTCGCAGCAGGGCAGGAAAAGACGATCAAGGTAATGATGGCATGGTACAGCCCTGACAGCGATCAGTCGTTTGGGAAAATGGGCATTCGTGCGGAAGACTGTTTGCCCGAAGATGGATGCGCTGATTCACCTGATGAGCTGGATAAATACGATAAGAATTTTGATGCGAAGTTTTTCAAGCCCTGGTACAGTAGCAGGTTCTCAAGTGTAAATGAGGTGAGCAGCTATTGGATGGATAACTACGATGACCTGTACAGAAAATCAGATTTGTTCACAAAGGCTTTTTATGCCAGCACATTGCCGCCAGAGGTGGTTGAGGCTGTGGCAGCAAACTTGTCCATTCTCAAATCGCCAACAGTGCAAAGGCAATTCGATGGCCGTCTCTGGAATTTCGAAGGTTGTGGCGATTCGTGGGGCTGCTGCCACGGTTCTTGCACCCATGTGTGGAACTACGCACAGGCCATACCACATCTTTTTCCAGCGCTGGAAAGAAGCCTCAGGCACACAGAATTCTTTGAAAATCAAAATGCTCAGGGTCATCAGAATTTTCGGGCAACATCACCTATCAGGCTAAATGATCATAATTTCCATGCGGCAGCTGATGGCCAGCTTGGAGGCATTATGAAAGTATATAGAGAATGGCGCATTAGCGGAGACAATGCGTGGGTTGGCAAAATGTTCCCACTGGTGAAGTCCAGTATGGACTTTTGTATTCGTACGTGGGATCCATCGGAAAAGGGGGTACTGGAAGAGCCACACCACAACACCTACGATATTGAATTCTGGGGGCCGGATGGCATGCACATGAGCTTTTATGTGGGAGCGCTCAATGCGCTGGTGGCAATGGGTAAGTTCCTGGGCGAAGATGTTGGAAAGTATGAACAACTGGCCAGTCAGGGGAAGGCCTTTATGGAAAGTGAGCTGTACGATGGGGAATATTTCATTCAAAAAATAAAGGTTGATGGGCTTAAGGCTCCCAACCCTATTGAAGCTTCGGCGATCAGTATGGGAGGCCAATACTCTGATGAGGCCAGACAACTGCTGGAAGAGGAGGGGCCGAAGTATCAATATGGAAATGGCTGCCTTTCGGATGGTGTACTGGGTGCGTGGATTGCCAGAGTGTGTGGGCTGGAAGACCCGATTGACGCTGCAAAGCTAAAGAGCCATTTGCTGGCGGTGCATAAGTACAACCTGAAGGACAATCTCAGCGACCATGCCAATCCTCAACGACCCACTTTTGCTCTTGGTGACGATGGAGGCCTGCTCTTGTGTTCCTGGCCGAAAGGAGGTAAGCTTTCTTTGCCTTTCGTTTACAGCGATGAAGTGTGGACAGGTATCGAATACCAGGTGGCTGCCCACCTGATGGAAATGGGCGCTGTGGAGGAGGGACTGGAGGTTGTCCGCACGTGCCGTGACAGATATGATGGCCGGGTGCGAAACCCCTTCAATGAGTACGAATGTGGTAGCTGGTACGCCAGGGCGCTGTCGAGTTACGGCATGCTACAAGGGCTGACGGGGGTACGCTATGATGCTGTCGACAAAACACTTTATGTAGATTCAAGGGTCGGTGATTTTACCAGCTTCCTTTCAACAGAGAAGGGCTTTGGCACTGTAAGCTTAAAGGGTGGTCAGCCATCTTTGGATGTGGCTCATGGTGAGATTTCGGTAGATAAAGTAATTGTTTCCGGCAAGGAGGCGGCCTTGGTTTAGTAAGGATGTTGACTGTTCAGAAAGAACATATTATTTCCCTGCGCTACACAATGAAGGATGATCAGGGGGTGCTGTTGGAGGACAGAATGAGCGGGAGGCCAGTTGAATTTCTTTATGGTTCAGGAGAAATCCTGCCAGAACTCGAAGCCAACTTGTCGGGAATGGTGCCAGGTGACGTAGCTAACCTCAACTTCTCCACAGAGTTGGGCAACTCATTGGTGTCCTATTTTTTCGAAGTGGTGGTTGAAGATGTGCGAAAAGCTACCGAGAGCGAGATAGCGAATGGACGACCTGAAGGGGCCAAAGAAAACACGGACTGTGGGCCAGAGTGTGAGTGCTGGTAGCGTTTTTATTGCACTTCATTAGGAGGAGCCGTCGTTTGTACTTTGATCTCTGCTCGTCTGTTTTTCGAATGGTCGTCTTCGCCGCAATCCACGCCATCAGAACAAGTGTTCAGCAAAAGAGACTCACCAAACCCCTTGCCCTTCATTCGGAATTTATTGATCCCATTTGCAGCAAAATAGTTGAGTATGGTGGCAACCCTTCGATCAGACAGCTTTTGGTTGTATTCTACCGTTCCCCGGGAGTCTGCGTGGGCAGTCACGTTAAGTGTTGATTTAGGAAATCGCTTGAGCGTTTTCAGTATGTCAGCAAGCTCTGGGTAAGCTTCAGTGCTGAATCGGTATTTGTCAACGTCGAAGAATACTGTGGCTTTATCAACAAAAACTTCTTCGAGCACCAGGTCATTGAGGAGCTCGCCATAGTAGATATTATCTGTGTTCAGATTATACCCTTCGGGAAGGAAGCCTTCATTGGTAGCATCTATCCTATATTTTTCGTTCGGATAAACCAAAAATGCATACACTCCGTCAGTACCCGTTTGTACTGATTGCTGGGTGCCTGTGGCAGTGTTCGTTATTGTCACCAGAGCACCTTCAATGACCGACTGTGACTCGTTGCTGTAAATTTTTCCCTTTACAAACAGTTCGTGCTTCCAGAGTTTCAGTTTGATGCTGTCGTAGCCAATTCCTTTGCTGTATGTTGAGTATACAAGCGGTTCCAGTTGAGAATATCCATCCTTTTTCACTGTGAACGTGTAGTTTTTGTCGTAAAGCAAATCAATTTTGAACTCGCCGTTCTCATCGGAAGTAATATTGGTCGTTTGGTTGTCTTCGGCATTAAAAACTGAGATGCTGGCACCCAAAACTGTTTTAGCACTGTCCATGTGTTCGTACACACTGCCAGTAACAAAGTAGTAGTTGGATGTAAAGGCATAAAGATCGTCGAGGCCAAGGCCCTCCGGACGGTTGGAGGCAATATATCCCTTTCTACCGCTGTCATCAATCAGAATCGAGAAGTCATCGTGGGCGGAATTGAGTGGTGCCCCCATGTTTACGGCGTTGGTAAACGAGCCATGTTGTCTGTAACTGATATAAACGTCGAGACCTCCAAATCCTCCGAGGCCTGTTGATGCGAAGAAAAGTGTGGAATCGTTGTGGAGGTAGGGGTAAAACTCTTCTTCTGCAGTGTTGACTTCCGGTCCCAGGTTTTCAGGAGCCGACCATTTCCCATCTCTCAAATGTGAGACATAGATGTCTGACTTTCCAAATCCACCCGGCATGTTGGAGGCGAAGTAGATGCTCGTACCATTGGCATTCAGGGTAGGATGGCCTACTGAGTAGTTTTCGCTATTGAAGGGAAATGCCTGGACGTTGGCCCAGGTGCCGTCCGCATTGCAGTCGGCAAAAAAGATTTCAAGATTGATGAGCCTGGCACCGTTTTTTACGGAGGTATTTTTAGGGTTATTTCTTGTAAAAACGACCTTTTTTTTCTCACTGTAAAACCACAAGGGGCCATCATGAAACTTTGATTTCAGCAGGTCTCCGTATGCCAGGGGGTGGACGCTTTCTGATATTTCGATAGAGTCGAGCGGTACTTCGAAGTATTTGAGCATCACCTCGTCGTCGTTGTGGGCGGTGGAGGGCTGGTATTGGATCATTGTCTCTTGTTTTCTGGAGGAGACGAAGATCAGCTGGTTTCCTTTGAGTTGTGGTGAGAACTCAGACTGGGGTGAATTAATTACCAGACTGTTTATTTCATACAATTCTGGGTTCCTTTGGTAGTAGTCAATATTCTTGAGAAAGGCTAGCTTAAGCGCACTTCCCATCATATTTCCGTGATTGTCCAGTATTCGCTGATACCATTTTTTTGCTTCCGAATAGTTTCCATTCTTTCTCAATACTTCGGCATATAATAGTTTCACTTTCGGCTCGGTGCCCACACTGTCAACGAGTGCTGCCAGCCATGATTCGGCAGATGACGAATCGTCCAGCTTCAGGTAGCATTCCGCCACTCTTAGCTGAGCCTGCTTATTGTCAGGTGCTTTGTCAAGCTCCTTCAAATAGTAATATTGCGCTGTTCGGTAGTCCAGGTAGTGAAAGGCTTCATCAGCCTTCGACATGTTGCTTTTAAACAGTGAAGAGATGTTAGCGCCCTGTGCCATTAATTGCGTCAGGCAGCTCATCAAAACGATGGTGATGGCTAGGTGCTTCATGTTAGAAGTATCGTGGCGTGATTACGCCATATTTTCTGTATTTAAATCGATAATTGAGCAGCATTTCATGAGACCCCAGCTCCACTGACCTGATTGGACTAGTGGTGATGGCATAAGAATACCCGACACTCAGCTGGTCAGTCACCTGCACCTGCACGATGAGATCCAATGCGCTTCCAACTTTGTAAGATAATCCTGCCCAGAGAATTTCGTCGAATAAAAAATTGGCATTTACATCAAGCTCAATAGGTCTTTGGTCTAACATTTTAAACAGCAAGTTGGGCTTAAATTTTATCTGGTTGGTAAGCGTTAGCATATAACCTCCTGTTAGTATGATAGGGAAGTTTTGGTACACAGTTTTTAAGTTGGTGCCCCTGTCAAAAACGTTGTTGACAAGGTGTGGCATTGAGAGGCCTATATAATACTTCTCATCTGTAAAAAATGCTCCTAGGCCAAAATTGGGGCGCATTTGTCTGATGTCTTCTTGAAATACCGGATCAGATGATTGGAACTGATTTAGCTGGCTGTAATTGGCTCGGTAGGAAATTAGCCCAGCCTGGGCGCCCATAGACAGGTATTTTCTGTCGCCGAACTTTATCCTGTAAGCGTAAGCAAGGTGTGCGCCCGTTTGACTGATTACGCCAAATTTGTCGTGAATAAAAAGAGCCCCCAAGGCGACATTTTTGTTAAACAGTGGGGCGTGCCCTGAAAAGGTCTGGGTATTGGGGGCGCCTTCCAGTCCAACATTTTGAAACCGGGAAATAACCGTGGCGCTAAGCACTTCATGGCTGCCTGCATAAGCAGGGTTAATGGCCAATCCATTGAACATATATTGTGCATAGGAGGCCGCCTGCTGCGCTTGCAGTGATCCAAATGACCACAGCAGGGAACCGAGTATATAGATGACTTTTCTCAATCAATTATTCTTCAGAACTACAAATCCACTGTAAGTTTTACCGGATTGGCCAAGGGAGATCACGTAGAAATAGGTGCCGTCGGCGAGCTTGCCACCTCCAAGCCCTTTGTTCGATTGTCCCGTCCAGACCCGTTCGTTATTGTCGTAACTGGTTGTTTCGAAAACTATGTTGTTGAATCGGTCGAATATCCTGACCTGATTGTTGATGTAGAAATCAATCCCCTCAATCCGCCAATAGTCGTTAATACCGTCTCCGTTGGGAGAAACAGCTTCATACACAGTGAACGGGAGATCTTCAACGATAAACACTGCTACACCCTGGCTAAAGTTGTTTGGCTCGGCCGTATCACTGATTTGATAAACAAGCGAATCAATACCCATAAATGTTGAGTTTGATCGATATGATACTGAACCATCCTGGAACATAGTCAGGCTTCCGTTGCCCGGCTCTACTACAGGAGTTGTGCTCAGGAGAATATCATCACCCTCTACGTCAATATCGTTCTCCAGAATGTTGATAGAGAAGTCTTGATTTCGCAGTACCCTTAGCGTGTCTCTGTTGGCCAGGGGGACGTCGTTTACTGGCGCAATTGTTATTTCAATGACTAGCTTTGTGCACAGAACCGGGTTTCCGTCGTCACACATTTCTACGTCCCAATAGGCTGTGCCATTATAGTCTGCTGAGGGCAAGTAGTCAAAACAGAACAGAGCAGCGCCAGACCTGGTCAGCGCACCACCGCCGCTGATGTTGTCGAGCCGATTGAGGGAAATCTGATCACCGTCCGGATCCACAGCCTCGAAACAAAAGTTGACTGCTGTGTCCTCTAATGTGGACACCCTTAACGTGTCGGCAGGAGCGCCATTAACCAAACCCACAGGAGGATTGTTAATTTCTATAACATTTATTGTAATCAGCCCAGTGCCACAAATCGAAGCATCGCCAGTGTCACAAATAGTGACTTCCACAACATCTTCGCCGATAAAGTCCTGAGGCGGGGTGTAGTCGAAACAAAGATCATTCGCAACTCTGTTGTTCACTGACCCGATTGAGCTTACCGAACTGCCTGAAGTAAATACATGCGTATTGCCTTCTTCATCAGTTACATCAATGCAAATTGGGGTAGTCACATTTTCTGGCACATCTACTGTTTTGCTTACCACAGTTGGAGGGGTGTTTTCGGGGGTAACGTCGATAATTGCTATAAGGCTGCCACATAAAGAAGGCACCCCGTCATCGCAAATCACGACATCCCATACCGAACGACCGATGAAGTCGGTCACAGGAGAGAAAGTGAAGCAGAAAGCACCGGCGTTATTAGCTACGAGAGAACCCTCGCCCTCTTTGTTGGTGATGCTTTGAAGCACCACATTGTTGCCTTCCGGGTCGACTACTTCAAAGCAGAAGTCCACGGGTATGTTTTTTGGAGTGCTGATGAACAAAGTGTCTGCCGGAACGCCATTGACCAGCTCAACGGGCGGCTCGTTGACATCCACAACGGTGATTTTTACAGGGGCCACCAGGCAAACTGAGTTATCCGATTCGTCGCAGATGGTTACTTCAATTTCGTCTTCACCAATAAAGCCCTCAGGCGGCGTATAGTCGAAGCACAAGTCATCCAATGCCCCATTAGCAATAGTTCCGATAGCGCCGGTGGAGGTTGCACCAGTCAGGTAATTTGTATTTCCTTCCACATCGGTTACCTCAATGCATATTTGAGTGGTCACTTTCTCGTTAACCTCAAATTCCTGGGTTACAAGCACAGCCGGGTCGTTGACCGGTGTTACCTCTATAATTGCCTGAAGTGTGCCACAAAGCGATGGAGACGCATCGTCGCAAATTTCGATGTCCCATGTTGAGGTGCCGGAAAAATTGGCGGCTGGTGAAAATGTGAAGCAGAAACCCTCACCCTCGGCTGCCACCAGTGTGCCTCCTCCTGAAGTATTTGACACGGATTGTACAGAAATGTTATCACCTTCAGGGTCGGTAGCGTCGAAGCACAGCAGCAAAGGTACATCTTCCGGGGTTGTCAGGTTTAGTGTCTCCACAGGCAAGGAATTGACCTCCGGTACAGGAGGTTCATTGACATCAACCACAATTACTGTAATGTAAGCCGTTGTACAAACCGAATTATCGAGTATGTCGCACACTATTACCTCTACCTCGTCTTCTCCAATGAAATCGGTGGGTGGAGTATAATCGAAACACAAGCTTTGTGCCGTCCCAAGGTCGATTGTGCCGATGCTTCCCACCGACAACCCACTGGTCACATAGTGATCGTCACCTTCCGGGTCATCAACCTCTACGCAAATAGAGGAGGTTGTTTTTTCCGGCACTTCTACGGTAAGGTCAGTACTGCCATTGATCAAGATCTCCGGTGGATAATTGAATGGATCCACAGTGACAATGACTTTGATCTCACCACACTTTGGAGTGACTGGATCGCTATCGTCACAGATTGTCAAAGTCCATTCTGATTGACCAACAAAGCCGGTTTCGGGGGTGAACCTGAAGCAAAATGTCCTGTTTGCTGAAGGCGACCCTGAAAAGCCAGAGAGGTATTCAACCGTTGAAGCGTCAGTTGTGAGCTGGGAAGCACTGGCAAACGAAATGATATCACCAGCATCGGGATCTTTGGCAGTGAAGCAAAAGTCCACATATTGATTTTTGTTTGTTGTAACGCTAAGGTCTTCTCCAGCGACTCCATCATCACCGAGGATGACGGGCTCTTCAGGCACATCTAACACGTTGATGGTGACAATGCCTTCGTCAAACAAAGTTGCATCCCCCGAATCGCTCACTTTCACAGTTACCTCATCATTGCCAAGGAAGCCGCTGTTTGGGGTATAATCAAAAGAAAAATTGCCTGTAATAGTGCTTGTGGCATTGGCGGAAGTGGCGGAAGTGAAAGTGAGAGGATCAGACTCCAGGTCGGTTACGTTGAATGAAATACTCGTGGTTTCCTTTTCATTTACATCTACACTTTTCTCCACAACCACCGGCGGGTCGTTGACAGGATTGATCGTAATGTGAATTGTAATATCAATGCATTGACCATCAATACCCGGGGTCGGCTGGTCACATACATTTACTGTAAATTGATCGGTACCACTTACATCGTCATTTGGGGTGTAAATCAGGCAAAGGGAATTTGATGGGTGATTAGTCACTACGCCCAGGCCATCGACAGGAAGAGTATTAGAATTGATTACAACTAAATCGGACTCAGGATCCTGTATGTCCAGGCAAATCTCTATCGCTGAGTCTTCGTCAAATTCAAAAAAAAGCTCAGTTACAAAGTTGCCGTCTTCGTCCAAAACTACCGGCGGGTTGTTGTACCCATCGAAATTGATGTAGCTGTTCGAATAGGTATTGCTCCATGCAAGGCCGTCGAAGACCCTGAAGGATAGCTGTCGGGCGACTTGGGTTACTACAGGAGCTGTGTTGACGTAGACAACCTCCCGGAGTGCGGTTTGATAGGCTGTTATTGAGGTGGTCCCCTCAATTGTCAAAATTCCGCCGGAGAAACTGGTTGCGTTGATGATGCCATTGATGTCGGTGAACTGGAGCTCTTCGAAAGCGCCGTCCAATACGTTAATGATCCTTATTTCTGCTTTCTCAAACGTGGTATTGTCAACATCAGAAACTGTGACGGATTGATTTGCCTGGATAGTCCCACCCCCGGATGGATAGGTGACGGTATTTGGATTGTTGCCTCCTGTGACCGGGGCATCATTTACCGGCACCAGTGCAATGTTAACTTGAACTGTGTTGCTCACACCACCAGGATAACCATCGTCGATCACGAATTGAATGGTTCTTGTAGCCGAGGAAGGATTTTGACTACCGTTAAAGTATTTAATGCTTCGTAAGGCTGCCGCATAATTCTCAAGCGTTACCTTTTCGGATGAGGTAAGCGTTAAAACACCGCTGCCCCCATCGAAAACCCCGGTAATTTCGGGGAGGTTTGTAAACTGAAGAACATCTTCTCCACTCACGTAATTACCGCTGATAGTTACCTGAGCGTCAACCATGACGGTGGTTCCGACGGGGTAGTCGGCTTCAGGAGGATACGATACCGCTATGGCCGGATCGATGATAAGGGCTGCATCTCCTTCTGTGAAACTGGCATCAGTGAGGCTGGCCGTCAAAACAGGAGGGTAGTTGGGTACAACCACCACTTCTACCAACACTACTTCATTGTCAGGATCGGTGTTGTTGGTATTGGAGCCACAAGTGCCTGGCAGCTGGGCGACGGCAGAAAGTAGCATCCCCCCCACCAACGGATCGTCAAATGTGATAGACCATAGTCCTTCGGCATCAGCAATGGCAGTCTTGGTGTCAAGAGGAGTGCTGGCAGAAGCATCCTGATAGAGCTTGATGGTTACTGTGGCGGTTGGCTCGGCGGTGCCTGTGATAAAGTCATCTCCTTCCCTGATTGGGGTATCAAAAGCAGGCTTTTCCGTTACTCCTTCCAAAAAGCCTCCTCCACCTTCGGAAAGATTGCCAAGGTTGGTAGGGCATTGGTTCTCTGACAATGCTGTCATGGCATCAAATAGCGACGCATAGTCTTCGTCATTCACTCCGCCGATATCCGAAATGTTGCCACTCATGGCGCAGGTAGCGTTGTTGTTTGTTAGAGCAATAAACCTGATTTCTGTGGCAGTGGTAATGCCAAACTGAGTAGTCAGGTCAGCGAAAGGGACGTAAAAATCGTAGAAATAAGAATATTGATTGCAGCTAACAATATCGCCGATGGCCCTTTGGTGATAGGTGCCTATTGGGTAAGACAACACAGCCGAGCAATTGTTGTTTCCTCCATCAATATCGTATACCCTCACGCCATGGGAGACTGCGGAAGGCCCCCTTATTAAGGTAATGTCAATTTCAAAGCCAGGGTTTCTTGATCCCTCCACATAATCAGGATCGGAGGGGCCGAGTAGCCCGTCTGTATCGATCAGCACGGAATAACCCGGAACATTTTGCTTATTGTTTGCTACCCTAAACCGAAAAATAAGGTTGCCGTCCTTGAGAATTGCGTACGCCGAGTAGCCATGTGAATCTGGAGTCAAATCGGTGTTGCTACATGAAGGGCCCGCCGCATCACCAATCACGTCACCATCTCCAACTTTGGGCAAACCAAACATGGCAAACTCAAACTGATCAGGCGTGTACCCGGCATTAACATCGAAGCCAGCAGTAGTGCCGGAGACATAGCCATCACCGTTTGGGTCGAACACAGCATCGTTTCCGTGCAGTTCGATTTGGCCAAACTGAGCATGTGCAATCAGGCATTCTACCAGGAATGCCAAGGTCAATAGTATCTTATAGCGGAACATTCAGTTATTATTTTACACCTGACCACGATGCCACTGTTCCGAATTCTTCCTGTGCAGAAATTTGCTCATGCGTTAACAAGTTGAAGCTTTTTGTTGCAGCTTCTTCTTGTAACTTGTCAGAAAAGAATCAGAGGGTTAGTGACTGTGAGATTTTGGTGAACAAAAACGAATAAATATTCCAGCCAGTCCGTTTATAAAAATTACCAGTTGTACTCGCCAACTAATTAGATTTTCTTAAAGATCAATCGCCCTAGTTGGTGTACGTACAGTGAAAGGTAGATAATATTAATCAAATCGGCAAGTCACGGGCCGTAGTCAACTTTTATACCTTGAGCATAAAAAAAAGTCCCACATGGAGTGGGACTTTTTTTTATGAGTAGTGACAATGACTAATAACTATTTGGAGGTTAATGTTATGCCTGCCACTGCACCTGTTACTTCCTCTCCGTCGTTTGGCTTGCTCACAATAAACAGCGTATGAAGTTTTCCGTCTGTCACCGGTTCGAAGTTGATGGTGAACATGCTGGCGTTCATTCCAGCAGCAGATGACGTTCCTGATGTCGACGATGCTTCGCCAATTTTTTTGCCATCAACCGCATCAAGATGTACTTCGAACGTATAGCCTTTGGCCATCGGCTGCTGGCTGCCAGTCATGAAATCAGCCCCACTAACGTCGGTCAAATCAATGTTACTAAGGCTGAAAGATCCGGTTGCGTTTGGCAAAAGCAGAAGGTTCATGCCGCTGAATGACATTGTAGTGTAGCCATCGAGGTTGCTCGCCTTTGTCAAATCCAACTTGCTGCTCTTCAGTCTCAAAGTGGATGAACCAACCAGAGGTTTGATATTGGCACCACCCTTGTCAGTATAGCTAGCCCTAATGATCAGTGAACCATTGTCCATTGGTTTTTTGTCCAGTGTGGGTTTCAGCGATCCACTTGCAGCAAGCGACTTGCCAGCCTCGGTATCATCAGCCAATGAAAGCACCCAGCTAATAATTGTTTTTGCATCACTTTCCTTAAGGCCGGGGTGGGCTGCCATTGCCACATCACCCCATACGCCAGTTCCTCCGGCGATCACCTTTTGGGCTAGCATATTAAGTGCGTCAGGATTGCCTTTGTATTTTTTGGCTACATCGATGTATGCGGGTCCAATCGATTTTTCAACCTCTTTGTGACAAGCCTTACAATCCAGAGAGTTCATCATATTCTTTCCGATCATGTTCTCGGAAATTACCTGATGGCCCTGCGTAGCTTCTGCCTGGTCAGTGCTTTCAATGTAGTCGGCTGACACAAACAGGCTTGCCATATCTGGTTCTGACGAATCGTCGCTGTCACTTACTGTTACGGCATACTCCACATTTTTTCCTGGGAAATAGAATGACTTGTTGCCTTTTACACTAATTGTTACATCAGGCGCAGCATTGCCAGCATAAACTGAGATCGAACTGCTTTTAGCGGTCAATTTAGCCGGATCACTTGCTTCTACTGTAATGGTATAGTCGCCAATTTTTGAGTAGGTATAGGTAACTTCAGGAACGGTTGTCTGCTGCGTTTCTCCGTTGCCAAAATCCCATGTGTAGGTAAGCTTGTCTCTTTCAGGGTCGCTGGCCTTTGCAGTGACTGTCACTTCCAGTGGCAGTGTGCCGGAGCTTTTATCAACAGCTATTTGCTCTACCGAGGGCGCTCTGTTGCCGCCATTAAAGTCAACCCTTGAAAGTGCAGCATCGTCATTTTTAGCGAACCAGCCATTTCCATACTCAAGCAAATAGAACTTTCCGTCAGGGCCCACTTCCATATCAATCAATGAGTTGAATTTGGTATGCTCCATGAAGGGCTCCATTTTCTCATAGTCGCCATTAGGGTACATGGTCACAGCCTTGATCCAACCACGGATCCAGTCGTAGATGAAAAGTTTGCCGTTGTAGTAATCAGGGTATCTCGTAGCGGCAGGGAACATGTCAGTATAATAGACGGGCCCAGCCATTGCGTTTCTTCCACCGGTGGCCACCTGCGGGAATTCTTTGGAGGCAGCATATGGATACCAGATAAATGCTGGCGCTACAGCAGGAAGCTCTTTGATACCAGTGTTGTTTCTTGAATCATTTACCGGATGTTCAGCATCGAACAGCTCTCCGGACTCTCCGGTGGCGTAGTTGTACTGACGGTAAGGATAGTTCTTGCCTACAAACATGGGCCAGCCGAAGTTCCCGGCCTTGCGTGCCTGGTTTAGCTCGTCGTAACCACGTGTGCCCCGCACTTCCATGCTGTCGTTGGCAGCGTCCGGCCCTACTTCACCCCAATACAGGAAGCCAGTTTTCTGATCAATTGAAATCCTATAGGGGTTGCGGTTTCCTTGCACGTAAATTTCCGGCCGGGTACCTTCAGTGCCCACAGGGTACAAGTTGCCTTCAGGTATTTCATAAGAGCCATCTTCCTTCACTCGAATACGCATGATTTTTCCACGCAGGTCATTGGCATTGCCTGAGCTTCTCCTTGCGTCATACTGCTCATGCCCTGGTCGGTCGTCGAGTGGGCCAAAGCCATTGTTTACATATTTACCGCCTGGTTCATTAAATGGTGTAGAGTTGTCACCAGCCGAAACATAAAGAAGGCCATCTTTATCAAAGGCAATTGAGCCGCCGGTGTGGCAGCAAATTCCTCTTTGAGAGTAGAACTGCAAGACTACTTTTTCAGAAGCCACGTCAATTTTATCGTCGACAAATTTGAAACGAGACAGCCTGTTGACCGAAGTGTCCTTCGGACTGTAGAAAATGAACACATTATTGTTTGTAGCAAAGTTGGGATCTTTCTGAATGCCCAACACGCCTTCTTCAGCATTCACTCCCTTCACGCCACTCTGATGGTAAACGTCAAGCTTGGCAGCTTCACTAATTTCTCCAGTGCCGTTTTTGTAAAGCAGGATTTCACCCCTTCTCTGAGCAATAAGAATGTCAAAGTTGGGCAGGATTGTCATTTCAGTCGGCTCGTAAAATACTCCTTCGGCGAGCATTGTTTTTGTGAATCTATTTTCCTCGGGGGCTCTCAGACTGGTTGCCTTTGAATAGTCAAGTTCGCTGTTGTCGCCAATGGCATACTGAATCCCTGCCAGAATATGCTTGAGGTAAAGTTCTTCTGTGTAGGACTCATCTGTATGGCCCAGGGCTGTGTAGTAGGCACGGCCTCCGTCGTAGTCGTGGTACCAGGCCATTGGGTGATTGCCTATTTTGGCCCCGCCTTCGTAGCTATCCTCGTCGATGGTCATTAGCACGTTAGTGTTAGGATTGAGGTTTTTATAGCTATAGAACTCGTCGGTTTTTGTCCACTTTTCAGGCAAGAAGCTCGTACTTGGGTGTGACTTGTCGACGATGTTGAGTACACCCTCCTGCACATTTGGGCTTTTGTCGTTGATGCCGGGGTGATCGAGGAAGTAACCGCCCACCAGCTTGCCGTACCAGGGCCAATCGTATTCGGTATCAGCGGCGGCATGAATGCCCATGTAGCCTCCACCTGCCTGGATGTATCTTTCGAAGTCAGCCTGCTGGTAGTGATTGAGCACGTCGCCAGTGGTGCTGAGGAAAACAACTGCTGAGTAGTTCTTCAGCGAGTCCTCGTTGAAGTAATCTGCATTGGTGGTGGTGTCCACCTCAAAACCATTTTCAACCCCCAGCTTTTGGATAGCTGCAATGCCAAAAGGGATAGAAGTGTGGTGCCAACCGGCGGTTTTACTGAAGACTAAAACTTTAGCAGGCCCTGATTTTTTTGAGCAAGAAAGGAAAGTCAGCGTTAAAAAAGCCACCAGGAAAAGGCTTTTTATGATAGACAAAGGGTGTTTCATCGAACGTAATTTTTATGGGTATGAGACGATTGAACTAAGCTTAATATGTTTCATTAACACAATAAACCGAAATTATGTATAAAAACTTCCCAAGATAAAAGATAGGATCGTAAAAGTGGCGTTTTTGCATTCCGCAAAACGGTTTTTTTACAAATGGTGACATTTTCTGGACGACTAATTGAGTTTCGACGATATTACATTTTGTCTGGCAGAAATGTTTTTAGTGCATTAAAAGTAAATAGTTGCCGCCCGCCCGTCAGGATAGTGCAGGATGCTTGCAAATTCTCTATCTTCTAGCTTCAAAGATTTAGAACACACCTACCTACATTATGACGAATCAATCAAAAGAAGCTATAGTTTCTGAGGAATACGAAAGGGAGCCCGTGCCAGCGTCGGCACAGAAGGGATGGACAAGTTTCCTTGGGATGTATGCGGGGGAGCATGCCGCAGGCACAGAGTTTGTCATCGGGCCCTTGTTTCTTACAGCGGGGGTCAGCGCTTTTGATTTGCTCATTGGCTTACTACTTGGCAACTTCATGGCGGTGTTGAGCTGGCGATACCTTACTGCTGAGCTGGCAGTGAAGTACCGCACCACGCTTTATTTTCACCTGGAAAAAATAAGTGGAAGAAAATTGGTCATTGTCTACAATCTGGCCAATGGCATCTTGTTCTGCTTCCTGGCCGGTTCAATGATTACGGTGTCCGCTACTGCCGTCGGTATTCCTTTCGATATGGACATGCCTAAGCTTACTGACACGACGCCGAACGGAATTACCTGGGTATTGATCGTGGTGGGGTTAGGGATCGTTATTTCATTGATTGCTGCCAAGGGCTACAACACGGTTTCCAAAGCGGCTAACTGGATGTCGCCGGTGATTGTGCTCGGTTTTGTAGCAGCTGGCATTGTAGCTGCCAATCAGCTTGGTGTGAGTTCTTTTTCCGACTTCTGGAATATTTGGGGAGAAGGCACTGAGCCGTTTCCCGGCCAAATCAAGTATACGTTCTGGCATGTAGCCATCTGGTCGTGGTTTTGTAACGCTGCTGTGCACATTGGCATGTCAGATCTGACGGTCTTTAGATTTGCGAAAAAGGCAAGTTCAGGCTGGACTACTGCGGCAGGAATGTATGTTGGTCACTATATGGCGTGGATTGCGGCTTGCTTGCTTTATGCGGTGTATTTGAGAGCGCCTGAAACACAGGCCATTTTGGCTAGTGGCGAGGCGCCGTCGGTAGCGCCCGGGCCCTTGGCCTACAATGCACTTGGGATTTTTGGCGTCATCGTGGTCATTCTTGCAGGCTGGACGACAGCTAACCCCACCATCTACAGAGCCGGGCTGGCATTCCAGGCAATCATGCCGAAGGTGTCAACCTTCTGGGTGACTATCCTGGCAGGCGCACTGGCAACAATTGCCGGTCTGTTTCCGGCGTTTGCCATGAAGCTGCTGGACTTTGTGGCAGTTTACGGGTTTATACTGGCGCCGGTGGGAGCTATCATCGTGTTTGAACACTTCTTTGCTAAAAATTGGGGCATACAAACATTCTATGCTGAGAAATCGGGTATTGGGTTCAACATTGCAGTATTTGTTGCATGGGTATTTAGTGTCGGCTTGTTCTATTTTATATCTGTTCAAAAAGGAGTGTTTCTTAGCTTCTTGACACTTCCTGCATGGTTGCTTTGTGGTTTTCTTTACTTGTTCATAAGTAAGCTAACACAGAAGAAAGGCTTGTGATTTGAGGGGCGGCTTGCGTAGTACGGTGGGAAAGGGTATTTTGAGATTTTGTTGTTAACAAAACACATACCCTATACCTACACATGCTTACACTACTGATTATTCTGGTGGCGCTGGCTTTCATACTGATTGCCATCACAAAGTTTGACATCCACCCCTTTCTTGCACTTTTTGTTGGTGCCATTGGCTACGGTCTACTTTCTGGTATGTCGCCCGACCTCATCCTGAAATCCATCACCGATGGTTTTGGAGGAGTGCTGGGTAGCATCGGTCTGCTGATCCTGTTGGGTGTAATGATAGGCACCTTTCTGGAAAAAACGGGAGGGGCCCTGGTGATTGCTCAAAAAATACTTTCGTGGATTGGAGAAAAGTCAGTCATGCTGGCCATGATGATTTGTGGTTATATCCTGTCGATACCGGTTTTTGGCGATAGTACCTTCATCATGATGAACCCGATAAGTAAGTCGCTCTCCTTCAAAGGGAAGGTGCCTTACGCAGCCACAACTGTCGCCCTTACGTTAGGTGCAACTGCCAGCCACTCGTTGGTGCCGCCCACACCTGGGCCAATTGCTACAGCCGGCATTCTAGACGCCGATTTGGGAATGGTCATTTTTTGGGGACTGATTATTAGTATCACCACTTTGATTCCGAGCTACTTCTTTGTGAAGAAATTCGTTATGAAGATTCCATTGGAACCGGTTTTTGCAGCCAGCGAAACCGAGGAGAAAATTGGTAAACACCCGTCGGCTATCAAGTCTTTTCTGCCGATTGTTATTCCACTACTGTTGATTGTGCTTGCTTCAATAGCGAAGTACCCTACCCAACCGTTGGGTGAAGGGGCAGTTATCACAGTTATCTTATTCATTGGAAGCCCTGTGATTGCACTTCTGTTAGGAGCTTTCCTTTCTTTTGCTCTGCCGGAGAAGTTTGATAAGCAGGTGCTGTCTTCTACTGGCTGGATAGGTGAGGCATTGAAAATTGCTGCGCCGGTAATATTGATAACAGGTGCAGGCGGCGTGTTTGGAAAGATGCTTCAAAATTCTGGCATTGCTGACCTGGTAAGCACAGGGTTAAGTGGGGCTAGCTGGGGGATTTTCCTACCGTTCCTTATTGCCTTTTCGTTAAAGACTGCTCAGGGCTCTTCTACTGTGGCCATGATTACAACCGCTTCCATCATTGCGCCGTTATTGGGCACGCTTGGTCTTGATACAGAAACGATGCGGGTGTTTGCAGTGCTTGCAACTGGTGCCGGTGCCATCGCTATCTCTCATGCCAACGACAGCTTCTTCTGGGCAATGACGCAGCTCTCGGGCATGACGATCAAACAAGGTAATCAGTCACATAGCCTGGGCACCTTCATCATGTCCTTCACGGCTATTATGATGATTTATTTAATTACGTTGTTCATCTAAAACTCTTGACCCTCCAAGTGGTTTCAAACCCTTGGAGGGTTAAAATCTAAACTACCTCGCCGTCCATCCACCATCAACAGCAATCAATGAGCCTACCATATAAGTAGCAGCATCGCTGGCGAGGAAAATGGCTGCTCCCTGGATTTCTTTCAACTCGCCCCAGCGTTCAAGTGCTGTGGCACCAATAATGAATTTTTTGCCGTCTTCGGTGCCTGCAATAGGGGCGTTCATTTCTGTGAGGAAAGGCCCTGGGCAAATGGCATTGACGGTAATATTGAACGGAGCAAACTCAAGTGCCAGGGCACGAGTCATTTGTACAATGGCTCCTTTACTTGAAGCATAGGGCGTGCGGTTGGGAACCCCCACCAGGCCAAGTGTACTTGCCATGTTGATGATGCTGCCTCTTTTCGCCTTTTTCATGTAGGGAGTCACCGCTCTGTTGCAAAGCCAGGTGCCGTTTACATTTACCTCCATCACTTTGTTGAAGTCGGCCAGTGAAAGCTCGTCGATGGGGCCACGGATATTGATGCCTGCGCTATTGATCAATATATCGATACGACCGAAAGTGTCCATAGCTGCCTTAGCCATGGCTTCAGTTTGCGCCTGGTTGGTCACGTCGGCAGCAAATGAAATGGCTTTGACACCGTAGGAGCTGCTGATTGTTTTGGCGGCTTCTTCTCCATCTTTTTCGGTACGGTTCACCAGCATGATATTGGCACCGGCCGAGGCCAGGCCTTCAGCCATGGCCAGCCCCAGGCCCTTGGAGCCTCCTGTGATGATAGCGGTTCTGCCTGTAAGATCGAATAGTTTAATACCGGGTAGTTTTTCTGTAGTCATCAGAGATTTGTCAAGTTTTAATAATGATCAAAAAACACTTGCCTCAGGGCCTCTTTCAGGAGGCATTGAGTGAGGATTAATATTTTATGTAATGCGCTTCAAGCGCAAGCCTCATAAGTTCTCGTTGCAAACGAGAACCATGTACCTATCTAATATTCAAATTGCTGGCGCTGTATTTCAGGCAGGCCAGGTTATTTTCTTCTTCAAATGCAAGCCTCTGTTCGGCCGTGAGTCCAGCCACGGTTGGTAAAGGCGTTTTGGAAGTCTTTTCTTTCACCATGCTCAAAGTATTCGCCAGGTACTTGCCTGAAACTCCTTCAAAAACATTCCAGTAGTCGTCAGTCAAGCATGGGATTTCCAACGGGTCTCTGGTGATCATTTCCAGGTTGAACCTGATGTTGGGATTATGCTTTTTGCAAACGTCCACCATTTTCTTCAGATCGCAAATGCCTGTACCGAGCGGCACTTCAGAAAGCAGAAATCCTTTTTCGTATTCCATCACACCCATGTCTTTCACGTGGGTGGAGAATGCGTAAGGTGCCAGTGTTTCTACAACACTCATCGGGTCTTCCATCAGCGCTATGCTATTGCCAAAGTCGACGGTTACACCTACCCATTCGCTTCCAATGGTTTTGATAAAGTCAACCAGCTCCGGAGCCATCCAGTCCTTATGGTTTTCTATGGCCAGTTTCATTTTATGCTTACGAACTATCGGTTCGGCTAACCTTACCCAGGCAAGAGAATTTTTTGCGTATTCGTCAAAGTCACTTTGCGAGTGGAGACTTTCGTACCTCCTTGTGCCCAGGCACACAGTTCTTAAAATACTCACTCCAGCTTCTTTTGAAGCGATCACCTCTTTTTCAAAGTCAGCTACATCCTCTGCTTTCTTGGGCAGTCCAATTGATCCTTCCAGGTAGAGCCCAAGCTTTTCTCTTCTGTCTCTGGCCTTTTTAGCAAAGTCGGATGTCCAACCACGGACCACTGTTTGCACGCCACCGGCTCCTATGCTGGCACAGTGCTCCATGAGCTGAATAGCGTCAGTCATGGGTGGATACTTCTTGCTGTCTGTTTTAGAGTTCCACCGGGATGCGTAGGAATGAACTACGACGCCCATGGGAACATCTTTTAGAAAGTCCGGCATGGCAGGAAAGGGCATGCTTAATGCCAGAGCGCCAACGCCGGCTTTTTGGAGAAATTCCCTTCTGGAGGGCTCTCCAGCAGATTTTTGATCTAGAACTTTTTCATAAGCTTTCATGGTAGTAGGGTGTAAGTGTCAGTAGGTTTATTGAGCTTTTGTTTTTGCCTCTTCCTGTTCGAGCGTTTCTATATGGGCATTTAGCTCAGCAGCTGTCCATGGCACTACACGACCTTGTGAAGTCACTCTCGTTCCTCCCACAAAGCGGCCACTGATGGCACTGGCGCTATTGCCCCACTCATTTCTAATATAGGTCAAAATAGTGGCAATGCTTCTGTCGTCCAGGGTCGAATGTGCGGGCATCACAGGAAGTATCTCAGGCGTGTTGTATGTTTTTCCAGCTACCTCGATTGGCCCCTCAATTCCATGTAATATAATCAATGCCAGGCGCTTGTCACTACCCGTCACCCATTCGGAGCCAGCCAAAGGAGGTGCAAAACGGCTTATTCCAGCGCCGTCGGTGCCATGGCAGCCGGCGCAGGTGGTAAGGTAATTTTGCCGACCAAGAGCAAATGCTTCTCGTTCCTGATCATTTAACGTGTTTCCTACAGCTTGTGCTATGGCTTCCACTTTATGTCCCGGCCACTCAAACATGGCATTTAGTGAGGCAAGCTTTGACGCTTCGATGACAGTCTGAGGCTTAGTGAGAATGATGGGGGCGGAAGCCAGCTTTATGGGGCCTTTTTTGCTGGCACTGCTTTGCTGAATTGCCAAGCCTGTCAGTACTGTTTTTTCCTTCCAGCCAAATGCTGCTTCGGTCACATTCAGCATCGCCAGAAGTGCACCGAGCTCCTTTGAATCTCTTTTGTTTACAATTGAGGTGGTAAGCATTTCAAGAAAAATCTCCTTCGGTTGAGAAGGGTTTTTCCAAGCGGGAGATTTCCAAAGCCTCTGTAGGAAGCTGAATTCTTCGTTTTCAAGGCTGCTCATCACAGCATCACGAATCAATGGTGAATCGGAGTGGCGGGAGACAATGCCCTCCAGAATTTGTTGCGAAATGTTGGGTGACAATGCATCGGCGCTTAGAGCGATTTGCAGCACTTGTTCAATGTTAGCGGTCTCATGGCTGTTTATCAGTGCAGCCTCCACCTTTTTCTGAATGGCAATATTTGCTGAGGCTATGGGCTCCAGAATTCTTAACGCTGTTGCCTGAATCAGCGAACTTTTATCCGACATAAGACTGATTAGAAGGTCAGTGTCGCTTTGGTGAAGTCCTTCCATTGTCCAAAGAGCGTGGAATCTTGCGAGGTCGTTGACATTGCCTGTGGCAACGGCCTTAAGCGCCGGAGCGACATCCGAGTTGTTTCGCTCAACCAAAAGACGCTGGGCCATGTCTCTTTGCCAGCCATCAGGATGAGAAAGAAGTTTGACTAGTTGATCTGAAGGTGTTTGAGATAGCCTTTGGCTGGCTGACGGCTGCCAATCGTCGGGCACCACCCGCCATATTCTTCCCATATGAATAGGCTGCTCCAGTTGACGCTCCAATGTTTTTTCTTTCAAATAGGGTGTGGCATACTTTCCGTCCTGGATGATGCCGTGGTACATGTCCACGATATACATTCCTCCGTCCGGGCCTGGGGCGATATGCACTGGCCTGAATCTTTCGTCAGTAGAGGCAAGAAACTCAGTGCCGGGATGTGGGTCAGTAGCGCTCAACATTATACCACTTTCGCTCACAACATTTCTTTTAATAAGATTACCGGCCGGCTCGCACACAAAAGCATTGCCGTAATATTCCTTAGAAAAAACGGTGCTCCGCAAAACCATCGGAGAACAGGCTGCAGTAAACTCTATCAGCTTTTCACTGTCGTCCAGCGTGCCGGGAATATACCCCCTGTTGACGGCAGGTGTGGATCGAATCGGATACACTCTTCTGTCGATGGTAAGTCCGTGGTCGATACCGGTAGATGGTTTGTGGTTTTTGTTACGGCCTAGATAATTGGGAGGTACAAGATCAGCATGCAGTTGCGACCAGTTGTAATTATAAAAAAGCCGACCCTTGTCATCGTGACTTACTCCCCACTGGCCACGAAATTCGGTGCTGTCTCTTACCCATTCTTCATTTACCAACCGGTAGCGCAATCTCGACTTCACGTTGTAATACCAGTTGTCGGTATTGAGAAGCAGGCCGTTGTCTGAGTGCTCAGGCATGCCATTGGAAGCATAGGTTGAATCAAGTAAGATTTTTGAATCTGCTTTAAGGTCGCCATTCAGGTCTTTTGTGGCCCAAAGTGCGTTGTTTTCAGCAACAAGCGCTCCTCCCTTGGTTAAGCCTATTGCCCTGGGCAGCGCCAGGCTGTCGAGATAGACAGTGCTTTTGTCCATGGCGCCGTCTCCATCGGTGTCTTCAAGAATCGAAATCCTTCCAAGTTTGTCATTTTCCTCATGGCCCTCAATGTCAGTCATGTAGCCCCGCATTTCGACCACCCACAACCTGCCGTCTTCATCGAACACAGCAAAGACAGGCTCCTGAATCATTGGCTCGCTGGCTACCAGTTGAATCTTCAGACCAGGCTCCAACTGGAAAGTGCCTAGCTGTTCTTCAGGCGTTTTAGCCGATGAATCATCAGTGATCGGCTTGTTAGTGTCGGAACATGCTATGAGGAAAAATGACGAAATAACAAAAGAGAACAAACGGGCCGAAGGCGTTGAATCGCAAAACTTTCTCAAGGAAAATGTATTTTATGTTTAAGCAGGTATAACAGGCCACACAAGTGTATTGGTGTGTGGTTAGCTACAATTTGATACATCTTGCCTGGATACACAAGTATGTTTTACAATAACGGTATGGTAGTGGGAGTACAGATGGGCTAAAAACAGAAAAGGCTAGGACTGCTACCTTAGGCTTTTTCCGTGCTCTCGCCAGGATAAGAGCTACATCGCCCCAGCAGCCTTGATGTGATTTGAGACACCCTGCTTTACTAGTCAATTTCTCATTTCGATGAGAATCCTAAAAAGTAATGAAAGTGACGTAACCAAGGAAGTCACCTCAAAATTCTCTGCAATTGCCTCGCAGACTTAAAGCCACATTGAGATGCAATAAAATCAATAGTGTAATCAGGATTATTGAGAAGCGTTTTTGCCCTCTCTCTTCGAAGCTCAGTTAGATATTCGACAACAGTTAACCCCGTAGACTCTTTAAAAACCCGAGTCAGGTTTCTGGGGCTCATGGCTATCATTTCTGCCAATGCGTCTATCGAGTTTTCATCTCCGATGTTGTTGATAAGAAAATCCTGAACCTCATGAATTTTTGGGTTAATGTGATTTCGAAAATCCAAATAAATGCTTTTTTGTGAGTGCGACTGATCACGCCTGTGATACACCACTAAGCCTCGTGCCACCTTATGAACGAAATGAGGTCCTTTCAGGGCTTCCAAAATTGCAAGCGCAAGGTCGATGCCTGCACTGATGCCTGCACTGGTATAAATATTATCGCTCTTTACATACAGGGAATCCGCCAGCACGTTCGCTTTCGGGAAACGAGCCTTCAGTTCCTCTGTTCGCCTCCAGTGGGTGGTGCATTCTCTGTTGTCCAATAGCCCGGCTTCACCTAAAAAAAAGGCGCCCGTACAAATAGAGCAAGTATTTACCTGGCTGTCGGCACATTGGCTTATCCACTTAAAAAAGTTTTTCTCAGCACCAAACTGTGCACTTCGTAAATAGTCATGGTCCGTGCCAGCCACAAACACGAAGTCGCCTGGCTGCAAATTGGCCAGCTCATAACTTTTTATTGCTCCAAACGCAACACCAGAGGTTGATATAATACCGTCATGATAACTGTAAAATTCAATCTCTGCATCAAGTCCATGCGATTTGGCTTCTATAAAAACCTGCGCAGGCCCTGCAAGATCCAATAGCTCAACAAAGGGAGGAACGATAAAGGCTACTTTCAGCATACCTGTTTTTTTTACCTAAACAAGTTACCGATAATTTCCGGACTCAAATTCACTGGATAGGTACCTGCCAGAAAATATGTTCTTACCAGAAACCTTCCGGGTGAGTCGTTGCCTCCCCATGCTGCCTGCCTTAATGAATAACCGGAAAGCTTCAGCATGTAGTCTTCATGGGCCCGAACGTTTTTTTTTGGATAACATCAATCTTCGGAACTGAAAAACTTGTTTAGTTAATTACGTTCCTGGAATCTAAGCTTCTAAAAGGTTATTCTTTTTGGATTCAGCTTTACGTAGAAGTACAAGGCCAGCAAAACATCAATTGTTGTACAGAAGATATCATAGCCGTCTGGTGCTACTTCGCTTACATGGGGAAAGAGAACATCCCAAAGCCCGTGTAGTGCAAGGCCTATAACCGTGAGCATGTAATTCTTTTTGTAACCCCAATACGCAAACATCAGAAAGAACGATGCCCCTGGAATTGTAAGTAAAAGAGCGTGTGGAGCGATTGAAAATCCTATATAAATAAATGGTATTACCGCCAGGCTCAATGAAGCGAAGAGGTTGAAGTCAATCTTTCGGAATATCTCAGCGAAAGCAATTATCGCCAATGTAGTGCCAAGGCCAATAAGAAAGCTTGTCATATCTTGGTTATTGGATGTTGATAACGACATTTCCTTTTTTGTGCCCTTTTTCAACATAGGCGTGTGCTTCAGCAATTCCCTCCAACGGGTAAGCTCTGTCAATTACTGGCTTGAATTTGCCTGCATCAGTAAGCTCCTTTAGAAAAACAATATCTGCTGCGGTATGATTAATTACACCCGTCATTACACTCTTTTTGCTTGTTAGAGATGTCCACAGCCCCTGAAGCATTTCCGGCATACCCGCCGCACTCAAAATCATTTTTCCGTTGCTAGTGAGCGACTTTAAAGAGCGGGAAACTGATATCGCTTTGACCGTATCAAAAATTAGATCGTAGACTTCACCGTTTTGCGTAAAATCCTCGACTGTATAGTCAATCACTTTATCGGCACCCATAGATTTTACCAAGCCAGTATTCGAAGTGCTGCATACACCTGTTACAATTGCCCCGTACGACTTCGCCAGCTGAACGGCAGCACTTCCAACCGCTCCCGAGGCCCCAACTATCAAAACTTTTTGATCTGCCTTTATCATTGCCTTCTTGATAAAATGTAGGGCTGTGACTCCTCCAAAAGGAATGGCTGCTGCTTCGCTGTGCAAAACAGCAGCTGGTTTTAACGCCAGTGATCCGCCTTCCGGGAGAACGATATATTCTGCGTAAGCACCAAAACTCATATCGGCATGTCCAAAAACCTGATCGCCAGCCTTGAAAAGTTTTACCTGTTTGCCGACAAGTTCGACTTCTCCGGAAAAAACACTGCCAAGTATATTTGTCTTAGGCTTTAGAAGGCCAAAAAATAGCCTGACTGCAAATGGGTCTGCTTTTCGCAACCGCACATCACCTGAATTAACGGCCGTAGCTTTAATTCGCAAAAGAATTTCATTGTCCTTTGGTACCGGCTTAGCCACTTCCTTGATTTGGAGAACTTCCGGAAAACCATACTGAGTGTAGACTGCTGCTTTCATTTTCTTTATTGTGTTATGAGAAAGAATGGAATTGACTCTGTTTCTATTTCAAAATTCTTTGTAGCTGACTGGCCGTTTTTAAACCACACCTGGAGGCCACGTAAGCCAGACTGTTTTCGGGATTCTTAAGAAGAGTTTTGGCCGTCTCTAGACGTACCTGGGTCAAATACCCGCTAACAGAAATTCCGGTTGTTTCCTTGAACACCCGTTTCAGGTTTTCCGGACTCATTTCGGCAACTAGTGCCAGGTTCGAAATAGATGTCGCTCCTGAAAGGTTGTCGACGAGGTAGTTTTGCACGTCGTGAATTTTGATATTCAGGTGGTTTCTGAAGTCCAGGTAAATGACTTCCTTTTTGTGATCGTTATTTCTCAGATAATGGACAAGTCCTCTTGCTACCTTTTGAGTAAAAGGAGCTCCGGCCAAATCCTTAAGAATGGATAAAGCCAGGTCAATCCCTGCGGTGATCCCGCCACTCGTGCTCACGCCAGCGTTCTTGGAATACAAGACATCCGTCAAAACTTTGGTCTGGGGAAAGCGCTGTTGCAACTCGTCTACCCTTCGCCAATGCGTAGTGCATTCCAGGCCATTTAGGAGACCAGCCTCGCCCAATGCAAACGCACCATTGCAAACTGAACAGATGTTTACTTTTCTGTCGGCACAGTCTTTTAGCCAATCAAAGAATTTTTTTTCTTTTCGAAATGCCGGGCTTCGGACATAATTTTGATCCATTCCTGGTACAAAAACATAATCGCCATCCTTTAACTCAGCATCCGAAAAGCTGGCGATGGTTCCAAAACCCAGCCCGCATGTGCTGACCGGGTTGCTCTGAAAAACGTAAAACTCAATGTTGATTTTAAATTGGTAAAACCTGGCTTCGGTAAATACCTGAACGGGGCCGGCCAAATCAAGTAGCTCAACCGTAGGCGGGATAATAAAGGCAATAGTTTTCATCTGTATAAAATTTGTTTTTCAAAGGCCAGATGGAATAGCCAAAGACCTTTCGGAAGTGATGGTCGCCTGTTTGCCGACTTTATTCATTCCGTTGGGTATGGCTCTCCTTATGGCTATTTCATGATTTGTTTTAATTCTCTGCTTGGAATTAGGAAAACGAAGTGGCATTCTTTACCATCAAACTCACACGGTGCTCAGCTTTGTGGCGGTTATAGTGTTTTGATTGCGGCATTGACAGAGCTGACTGTTTTCGTAACAATCGCACGACGCCTGTTTCTGCATTGTGTTGCTGGCGCACCTCCAGCAGGGTCGGGTTATATCGGTTGTAATTGGTAGTTGAAGAGTTTCCGCAGCAGCAACAGTCCTTTCATTCACCGAACTTGCCAGGAGAACTACATCATTTTTATAATTGAACATGATATCACCCACTGGTCTAAATCCAGCCTTTACTATTCCATTGAAAGAGCTTTGATTTTCGGGGGCCGAAATAATCCATATTCTTTCACTGACTTTTTCTTCAGCCTGTAAAATCGTGCCCAGCAGTTGAACATAGTAACCCCTGCCCCGATAAGGCTCCAGTGTTCTGAAATTCCACAGATAAGCATTACCCTTGGGAATATCAATTTCTTTGGATAGTTCTCCGATCCGGGCTTTTTGGCGACCCAACCACCCAAACGAAACTGGCATACCTTTTAACCTCAGCACCCAGGCCTCATTGCCTTCCCGAAACCTTTTCAGAATATCTTGTTCTGTTAGATTCATTAACCTTGCCAGGGTGAGCACATCAAGCTCTCTTTTGACTGAAATATGGTTTTTCCTTTTCGGTGCTGGGTAGTCATCACCATGCCAAAACGTGAATAGTGCCATGTAGAATTTGTGTTTTTATTGTTCGGTTATTTGACCTTCATTCCGACCCCCACCTCGAGGGCGATGTTATTTATGTTGCCGTCCACAAAGTTGATGTCGGACCCTTTGACAGGCCAGGGATAAAGGGGGACATATAGGCGTCCGGTAAAAAAGTATTTTTTTAATCCTCGCTTATGACTATACATTAATCCGTAGTCTGGGCTTAATGCGCTTATGGAGGCACTTACTTTATCAACAGCGGGATTATATACCGTTTCTTTGAAGGCAGTATACTTGGCGCCAATCATCACTAGTAGTGTATGAGTGCTTTTCCTGGAGTAGAAGGTTGTGCCTGCGCCAAACTTTTGATTGAAAGAGTAGTTATAATCGGTTTTTATATAGTTGAAATCTCGCTGAAGAAGGTTGTTAATATTAAAGGAAGTGTGTGAGGCAAGGCTCAGCCGCTTATAAGGGTTCCATTGAATCAGGCCGGCAAGCAGAAGGTCTGTTCCAAAATTGGTGTGAATGCCTATACCCGGTTCGATGGTCAGCGCTCTTGTTGGATGATCTTTCGGTGAGGCTGCCGGCTCACGTTGTGCAAACCCATATGTGGGTGCTAATACCAAGATCAATAGAGGTAAATATTTACTTGTTTTCATATTTTTATACTCGTTATCATTAGTATTTGGATTATCTGTTTTTGAAATAGTAGGTGAGACCTTTAATGACGTTGGGGTTTTTTGAACCCATATGATCCAGGTCATCCTCCGTATTTTTTGATAGACTGATACTCGAATAGTTGTCTCGAAGGGTTTGATAGAATGCTTCAAATGGAGCTTGCATTCTGCCCAGATTCTCCGACTCGCCGATGCCAAGAAATACCAGCTGTGGTTTATCCCTGTTCTTTTCTCTGTATTCTTTTTCCAATAGCAGAGAAACTTCATTATCAAACCAGATAGACGGACTTAGCAGAATGTAATTACCAAACAACTGATTGTTAACGGCCAGAGCACAGGCACCAAACAAACCGCCATACGAGTGGCCCAAAATCGCCCGGCTGTTTCGGGTAGTATCTACACTGAACTCCTGCTCAATTCTCGGAACTAGTTCATTTTCAAGAAAGTATAAGAAATCCCCGCCGCCTCCTGTTGTCGGGCTGATTTTCGTAGGTGTATAGTCCAGCTCTCTGTCATTGCCATAACCTATGCTGACCACCACTACATTCGTTACTGAATAACGATCGGATATTTCTTCGCAATGATTGGCAACGAAGTCAAAATTCTCTTCGCCATCCAGAACATAGATTGAAGAATGCTTTATCCCTGACGAATTATAGTCCAATGGAAGTCCAACTTTTATCTTATAAGTGGCACCATTGAAGGTAGACTGGATGGAGAATTCCCTTGTCAGGCTCGGGTTAAATTCTTCCTCGCTGCACGACGCCAGAAATAGCACAAGCGCACCGACCAGGGCGCCCAGTGTAAGAGTTGTTAGTTTTTGTCTTTTCATAACATTGTCTTTTTGTGATGTCCTTCGACAAGACAAAGGTCAGGCTCCTGATGTTATTCGCCTAGGTCAAGAAGGCGTCATAAAAGGACAACTTAGGCGGCCAGAAAGAGAGGTGTGGAATTGCGCAGAGTAATGAGCCAAAATAGTTTGCGGAGAAGTTGACCCCCGACGCAAAGGGGGCTTTCTATAGATGTTTTGGAGTATGATTTTCCGGGAGACTTGAACACAAAGGAATTGCAATCCGACGTAGCAATGTTGAGCGTATTATCTCTCACAAAGCTTTATTCTTTGTCCACCCGCTGGCGGATCAAACGCTATGTTCTCAAACCAGCTTCCATTATCGTTGATTGGGTATTTTAAAAAAAAGCCAATCATTTCTGATTAGACTTTTGAGTGATCCTGCTGGGATTAAAACCTTATTTTGTTACCTATTGGTAATTAATAAGTTGAAAAATTTGTAATGAATTTGGGTAAAGCACTGGCATAAGTGTGTGGTTCTACCAAAGCTTGGTAATTACTTCAATTCGTCTGATTGGATTATCTGGAGAGGTATTTGTTCCGACAATTGTCAGCCATGATAGGAATTTTGTTGAGTTAGTTGTTAAACATATACCACTGGGTATTTATGTGTTGGAAGTTTCTGGCAATGGATTATTCGAACAAAGTAAAATCTTAATTAACCGATGATATGTGAATCTGATAAACAAAGCGATAGGGCTCTTAATAGCTGCATCCTTTTTTTTCGCTTGCGGTGAAAAAGATGACAATACTGAAAGTGGTGAGCAGGATCAAGACTCGGTTAACGTCGTAGCCGAGCAATGTTTACATTCGGGAGAGCTGAAGCGAGATCTATATGCTTTAGTGTCATTAATCCCCGACGGCGGCGGTTTCAGTTACAAGCCAGGTATTGTAGACACCACTCGCATGCGGCAATATCTGGGTGCCTGGATGCCCTATGTCTGCAATGGCTTCCCGGATAGCCTGAAACAGGAGGGCCTGGAATTGCTGGTAACCATTTCTGACAAAACGGTAGCCGACACCAATCTTAGTGTCTCAACCATTGATTTGGTTGAAGTGGC
This sequence comes from Imperialibacter sp. EC-SDR9, assembly GCF_902498805.1. Taxonomy (GTDB): domain Bacteria; phylum Bacteroidota; class Bacteroidia; order Cytophagales; family Cyclobacteriaceae; genus Imperialibacter. Next base: position 91,315 of record NZ_LR701590.1, read on the forward strand.
GCTTTTGAAAGATCAACTGGCTAAAGACCCGAGAAACGGCGACGGTGTGTCAACTGCTGATATTAACATTTCGCAAGTTAAAGATCCGTTTTATACTGGCTACGTCATCAATACAACTTCCGAATGGGAGGCGGTCAGCCAACAAACCGGTGCAACCATGGGAGCCCCTGTAGATTTTGAAAGCCAAACGCTGCTTGGCTATAAGATCATGGTAGGCGGATGCTGGCCGGGAGGCCACGTTGAATTTCGTAGATTCATCCAGAATGCCGAACATCAATTTCGGCTTGATATAAATGTAAAAAGCTATGGACTTTGCCAGGTGGGATACGCCCGCTGGCATTGGGTCACTGTAGATAAACTCACTCCGGAAGATGAGGTTGAGTTCTCTTACAAGCAAGTGGTGACCTCTAATTGAGCATCTTAGCATCTAATAACCTGGACAGAATTTACAATTGAGTTTGCTGGTAGAAATTCAGCTTCCGCCGTCTGCTGGACATGTTTGTGACTTAGAAGGTGGGCAGTTGACCTTTTATGAAACAGCTAAAAGGGAAAAATATCTCCCAGGGTTGCTAGCTCCGACGATTCTGGGCCATCTTCAGACTTTCTTCATTCTCCGTTAAGCCGACAGCCACTTGATGAGATAGAAAATAAAAAAGCCCAAGAAATTAATCTTGAGCTTTTTGAGTGATCCCGCTGGGGCTCGAACCCAGGACCCATACATTAAAAGTGTATTGCTCTACCAGCTGAGCTACGGAATCTTTTAACATTTATTAACCATCAAATAAGGAGGAATTTTGCTTTATTTGGCTGCCTTTCCTTAATTGCGCCCGTAAATGAGGTTGCAAAGGTAGTACTCTATGAATAATTTGCAAAGCTGGCATATAAAAATTTTCTTCTGTTTTTTCGTAAGCACGTTTCTGACCCCAGAATATTCTTCTGCTCAATCAGTTAGCACTGATTTGGTGAAAGCAGATTCATTGTTTGAACTAAAGAAGTACACTGAATCATTCGACGAATATCAACTAGTGTTTGAGGCGGGCATGGCCTCTCCACAAATGCTGATGAAGATGGCCTTTATCAAGGAAGGACTCGATGAGTATCCTGAGGCACTTTTTTATCTGACGAAGTACTATGACCTCACTCACAATAATCTTGTCCTCAAAAAAATTAATGAAATAGCCGAAAAGCAGGGTCTGCAGGGCTATGATGTAACCGACGCTGATTTTTTTATGTCGTGGTACTCGTTGTACTACGATCTCATTCTCACGGCGGTGATGTCCGTGATTTTTGTGCTGCTGCTTTTGCAAGTTTACCGTTTCCTAAAAAAGAAAGGCTTTTCAACAGGCCTCATGACCTGGCAGTTGATATTCGGGTTGTTCCTCATTGTTGTTGTCAATTACCCATTCTCAAAACCGGAGGCCATTATTGTGGAACCAGCCACTTACCTCATGAAAGGCCCTTCTGCAGGTGCTCCTATGCTGGAAATTGTTTCCCAGGGCCACAAAGTGAAAGTCCTCAATGCGGGCCAAATCTGGACCAAGATCCTCTGGCACGATGCCGAAGTGTATGTGCGGAGTGGGAGCTTGAAGCGGTTGGGGTAGATCGAGATAACTTACATCTGGATTTTGCTCATTTTTCGCTTCAGTTCTTTTATTGTCACCAGGCCATTTGATTTTACATGCTCACTGCTACTCCATTCATGTTGAAAAGATGCATTTTCCTAGCAAAGTTAAGTTGTTACTAGTCAAATGTATTGGCTGAAAGGTAAATAATGGGACTATAATTCGAAGATTTTTTCACCGCTTCATCTTGTTGATTTTGGGCTAAAATTCACATATTTATACGATCAATCTCCAGCTAATTATTAGAGGTTGTTCGTTTTAAAGTCAGCGCAGCTTATGAAGAACCCCTCCACCCGACAGAATCTGGCCTTGTTTGTCTTGTTCTTTCTTTTTTGTTCTCAAAATGTGTTTTCTCAGGACGCTTCAAGCTGTGAGCAGGCAGTGGTGGCTAGTACTGGAATCAACACTGTTCCTGCAACCGGACAAGATGGCTATTGGTATACCTACACTGTTCCAGCAGATGGTAAGCTGATAGTTTCTTCTTCAACCGACCTTTGGGTAAATCTCAGCTACAATACTTGCGACAATAGATACTATGCTGGATCAGGTATTGGAAATGCAAGTTTTGCTAACGCCACTGAAGGTCAGGAGGTTTTTATTTACTGGAACCTCGGTAGCGGCAGCGGCGACTTTGAATGGAGTATTGATATAGTTGAGCTTGGAGAAGGTGATAATTGTTCTTTATCTAAGCCAATAGTTGTTGGGGAGAACTACTTGCCCTCTACCAATGGTCAATATTGGTTTAGCTACCTAATGCCAGCGGATGGAAGGGTAGTGGTTGAAACAGCTGAAGCGGTTTATTTTGAAATTTTACATGGTAACTGTACTGACGAATATTTATACTGGGATGCTTCTTCTTCCTCTGGGGCCTCAGTTTCGTTTGAAGCCAATGAAAATGTGATAGTTAGGTTTAGGGTCGAGGAGGGAGGGGATTTCAATTGGACTTTTAACGTTTTGGATCTGGCAGATGGGGATGTATGTGATTTTGCAAAAGAAGCTTCTAACGGAGTCAATTCTATTCCTCAAGGAGCACCGAATATTTACTGGTTTAAGTACACTAAAGCAACTGAAGGGAAAATTGTACTTGACACTTCCCCTTGGAGGACAATCAATACATATTCGGGGATTTGCGGCAATTTAGAGTTAATTGATAGCCATTATCGGGGTTCAGTATTAACTGATGTTGAATTGGGAACTGAGGTGTATATCGCTGTTCATACACAATTTAGCTCTGCGACTGAACTGGTAATTGAGGAATCACCATTGGAGCCTGGTGATGGCTGCAATTCTACGTCATTGGCAGTTGAAGGAACGAATAGTTTACCATCAACGGAGCAATATGAATATTGGTATGAGTTCACTATGCCAGCCGAAGGTAAGCTGGAAATTACTTCCGAAGCTAACGCTCAGCTTTTTGTCTATTCTGGTAACTGTAACCTGCTCAACTATGAAATCAATGGATATGGACAAGCTACTGCAACTGGTTTAGTTTCAGGTGAAAAAGTTTGGATCGTTTGGGACACCTATAGCTACGATAACTTTGACTGGGATTTAACTGTAAGTGATCTTTCACCAGGAGACAATTGTTCTTTGGCCGAGACGGCGGTTGAAGGGACTAATCACCTACCTGAAACCACCTTAGATTATTATTGGTACACCTATACAACTCCAAGAACAGGGAGATTGACAATAATGTCTGAAACAGACCAATGGGTTAATGTTCAGTATAATAATTGCGAACAACTTTATGGCTTTGCATCCGGATATGGCGATTTGTCCAAGCCAGTCTTTGAGGCTGGAACACAGCTTTTCATCCAATGGAACACTAACAATGGAGGCGATTTCGACTGGAGCATAAGCTTGGATGACTTTGAACCTGGGGACATTTGCGAAGTGCCAATTGATGCAACTGAGGGTTCAAACGCATTCACAACAGGGGGATACGTTGATCAGTGGTATCGCTTTGTGATGCCGAATGATCAAAAACTTTCAATCGTCAGTCTTGATCAATATTCGAGTTGTTCGATTTATACGGGAGTTTGTGAAAATTTGTACTACGAGACCGGTGGTCAAAAGGGCACATCCGTCACTGGGCTTGAGTCCGGTGACGAGGTATTAATAAGATGGTATGGCCCCAACACATTCGGCTGGTCTCTCGTTTTGGAAGGTTATGAGGAAGGTGACTATTGTGAAATTGCCAAGGTAGCCGTAGACGGTACAAATGAACTTCCTGCCACAAGCAACCAATACTTTTGGTATAAATATCAGGCTCCTAGAGATGGAAAGTTGGTAATTAGTTCCAGTGTACATAAGTATGTAGATGTTTTGTCGGGTGACTGTGAAAGTTACTATTGGCTGGCCTCGGGATATGAGGACTTGACTGTTCCTGAGGTTTCTGAAGGTGATGAAATGTTTATCAGGTGGTCAGCTAATCCTGGGGGTTTTTCTTGGGATATCTCTGTCGAGGAACCGCAATTGGGAGACAAATGCGCCTTGCCTGCCACAGCTCAAATTGGCATAAATTCTATGCCTGAAATTTCGTCCTACTACTGGTATACCTTCACTGTTGAGGAGGAGGGGATGTTGTCAATTCGCTCTGAAAGTGATGACTATGTAAACGTTTTCTCAAACAATTGTAACAACCAAAATATTTTGGGATATGGATATGGAAATGTTGATGTGGAAAATGTTGAAGTTGGTGAAGAGGTATTAATAAGGTGGAATTACAATTCTGGTGGAGATTTTGACTGGACACTAAGTTATAAATCGCTAACTGACGGGGATATTTGTTCGTTGGCGGTCGAAGCCCAGGAAGGGATCAATTCGATTGCAAATACTTATTCATTTTACAAATGGTATAGTTTTACCATGCCCAGGGATGGTAAACTGACTATTGAATCAAATGCCTACGCTGACATTGCTGTGTACGCTAACTCTTGTGAGGATCTGACCTATAAGGGCAATTATTACTATGGGAAAATATCAGTTCCATCTCTAGAAGAGGGTACGCAGATTTTGCTTCGATGGTCTCTTGGTTATGAAGACGGGTTTAATTGGACACTTGCTGTTGAAGACGATGCGGCCGGGGATAGCTGTGACCTACCAGAGACTGCGATAATCGGGACAAATCACTTGCCAGAATCAAACTTAACCTATTTCTGGTACAATTATATAGCCCCTTCATCCGGTAAGCTAAAGATATCAAGGGAGGTCTGGGGGTCAGTAAATGTTTTTACTGGTACCTGCCAAAGCCTATCCTATTATGGAGGCGGGTATGGTAACGGAGATCTGCTGGTGCCAGGGTTTAACGAAGGGGATCAGATATTTATTCAATGGTATCAGGCCTCTAATTTCGATTGGAATTTGGAATTTGTACCCTACGAAACGGGCGACTTTTGTACCGATCCGCTAGATGCGGGAGTAGGAACTAATACTACCGATTCAGCCCCGATTTGGTTCAAATTCACCGTGCCCGCAGAAGGCGACCTCACTATCTCCTCAGTGGGCACCACAACAACCGACACCTACCTGAGGCTTTATCAATCCTGCGGGCTTGGCAGTTTTGCTTCCAACGACGATTTTGGAGGCACCTCTCAAAGTGAGATAACTGTTACCAGTCTTGCCAGAGGAGAAGAAATATGGATGCTGTGGGATGATAGCAACAGTATAGACGGGTTTGACTGGACGATTACCTTCGATTCCAATGTGGAGCCGTTTGATCAGACTATAACTTTCGACGCAATTAGCAACAAAACCTATGGAAGCCAATTCGATATAGTGCCTACCAGCGACTCGGACTTGGATGTATTGGTTGAAGTTATCTCAGGCCCTGCCGTTTTGGACGGTTCGTTACTTACTCTAAACGGGCTGGGAGAAGTTATCATAGAAGCGAGTCAAGTAGGTGATTACTACTTCAATCCGGCTGTGCCCGTCCAAAGAAGCTTCACAGTTAACCCTGCTCCCATGGTAGTTAAGGCGGCCAACAAAACGATTACCTATGGTGATCCTTTGCCGAATTTGACATACTCAATAAGCGGGTTTGTTAACGGTGAAACGAGTGAAGTTGTCACCGGTGTAATCTCCATTTCAACTGATGCCGGTGAGACGCCGAATGTAGGCATTTATGATATAGTTACCAGTGGCGGGGAGGCAGTCAATTACAATATTTCACATGTCAAGGGTACTCTTACCGTTGAAAAACCATCGCAAACACTGACATTTGATCCACTTCCTGAAAAGGCATTTGGCGATGGTGTGCTTGAGTTGGTAGCCATCGGTGGGGCATCGGGAAACCCGGTGGCCTTTTCGAGTGGCAACACTGAAGTGGCGACAGTGGAAGGCAATTTATTGACGATAGCAGGTGCGGGAACAACCACCATTACGGCGTACCAGGAAGGCGGCGATAATTATAAAGATGCCTCAGTCGAAAGGCAGTTGATAGTCAACAAAGCCAGTCAGTCCGTAGAGTTCGCCGAGCTTACCCAAAAGATATTTGGCGATGAGGCTTTTTCCCTCTCGGCGGTCTCTTCCTCAGGATTGACCGTTTCATTTTCAAGTTCGAACACGGCTGTGGCACAGATTGAAAATGGAATACTAAGTATAAAATCTGCAGGCGAAGCTACTATTACTGCGCTTCAGCCAGGTGATGGTAATTATAACCTAGCGACAGCCACACAACTGCTTGTCATCAATAAGGCATCCCAGGTAATAACCTTTCCAGAAATTGGCCCTACCGTAGGTATATCCAATGGTGCCTTAACACTTTCAGCGACAAGTTCGTCGGGATTGGGTACGTCCTACAGCGTAACTGGCCCTGCAACACTTTTAGGCAAAGTGTTGACTTTAACTGCTCCTGGTCAGGTTGAAGTTACGGCTACTCAAGGAGGGAACATAAACTATCTACCCGCCGAAGATGTCACGATGGGGTTCGAAGTGATTGATGATACTAATCAGAGAGCGGAGCAAACCATTTTGTTTTCTCCAATCGAAGACAAGACCTTTAGAGATGATCCATTTGAAATAGAGGCAACAGCTTCATCAGGCCTAGATATTGTTTTTATAATCGAAAACGGCCCGGCAACAATTGACGGTTTTGTTGTTACATTGACAGGGGCTGGCAGCGTAACTATTGCAGCTAATCAAGTGGGAGACGACGAATACGCTCCAGCCCCTGAAGTAACTCAATCTTTCATGGTGGGCAAGGCTACAGCAACCATTGCCCTGAGCAATTTGCAACAGAGCGTTGACGGCACTCCCAAAACCCCAACTGTAGTCGTTGACCCTCCTTTCGTTGACTATGTAGTTACGTTCGATGGTGGATCGGACGAGCCTGTGGAACCTGGGAGCTACGAGGTAGTAGTTGAAATAAAGGATACCAACTATCAGGGAAGCGCCAGCGAGACTTTCGTACTGTCTGAAGCTTTGGCAGTGAAAGAGGGAGGCTTGGGTTTTGATGTAAAAACCTACCCAATTCCGGTTGTTAACTATCTCACAATTGAAATGGCTGGCTTAACAAATAGAAATCAGGCAGCCAACAAGGTCGTCAGACTAATTGACCTGCTGGGCCGAGAATCATTTCGAGGCTCCTTTGTCGGAGATAAAAACATGATAGACCTCACGTATCAGCCAACTGGCATCTACTTCCTTATTGTTGAAAACGAAAAGGGCGAGGTGCTGAAGAGAGTGAAGGTGTGGAAGGAGTAAACGTTTCTCGTTGCAGTAAGCAAAGCAACTGATGCTGGCCAAATCTGGACCAAAATCCTCTGGCACGATGCCGAAGTATATGTGAGGAGTGGGAGTTTGAAGCGGTTGGGGTAGATTGTGTCCTTTTGTCAACGTTATTTTTTCTAAAGAAGTTGTTTCGTGACTTCGAACAAATTCTGACTCCGGCAATTTGTAGTTTGTAATACCTGTTTACTATGTTATTTTTAGCCCATATTTGATCTGATATGAGCAGAAAGTCTATTTCCTTCATTGCCCTTCTTTTTTTTACCTCTTTTGAAGGCCTCTTTTCTCAGGAAATTTCCTGGGCCTGGATGGCCGGGGAGAAAGAATCGTTCAGTTACTATGCTCCAAGGTTTGGAATAAAAGGCGAGGCTTCGCCGCTAAATTACCCTGGAAACAGACAAAGTGCAGCTACATTTGCTACGGAAAATGGACTCACTTACGTTTTTGGAGGTTCTGGGCACGACTATAAGGCATCACTTGGTTATCTCAATGATTTGTGGGTTTGGGACGGCTTAAACTGGACTTGGCTTGGGGGTTCAAAAGACCTTAAATCACCGCCGCACTTCGGGGAAATAGGGATAACTTCCGAGGCAAATTTACCTCCGGGTAGGTATGAAGCAATGATTTGGGCCGATGAAATTGGCAATGTATGGCTTTTTGGTGGGCAAGGAAGAGATGAAACATCGTCGAATGGTTTCTTCAATGACTTGTGGAAATGGGACGGAAGTAATTGGACATGGCTAAGTGGAAGTAATTACCTGGATCAATCTGGGTTATATTCCGGGGAGGATTCTCACTACCCTGGCGCAAGAGTAAACTCAATTGTTTGGATTGATTCAGATGGTACGCTATGGTTGTTTGGAGGATTTGGACGGGATGCAAACGGCGACGAGGGGTACCTAAATGATCTTTGGAAATGGGACGGGAACGACTGGGCGTGGATAGGTGGAAGTGATGAAATTGGGCAAGTTGGTGTTTATGGTGAGGTTGATGTTACAAATGCCGAAAACTATCCTGGAGCGAGAGCTTACACATCGGGAAGAATGGACTCGGACGGCAATGTATGGGTATTTGGCGGCCTGGGGTACGGTGAGGCTGATTTTGGGCAACTCAACGATCTTTGGATGTGGGATGGCTCAAACTGGGTTTGGAAATCAGGGTCTAAGGCTGGCGATACCCCAAGCACCTATGGAACTATTTTTGAGCCCTCAATATCTAATTCGCCAGGTGGTAGGTATGGATCAGCACTGGGTATCGATGTAGATGGAGGCATTTTGATCTTTGGGGGAACCGGCAGGGATGAAGTAGGGAGCTCAGGATACCTCCGCGATATTTGGAGGTGGGATGAAAATGGCTGGGCCTGGCAGGGTGGCGAGAAACTGCGAAATCTGCCAGGAAATTATATTCAAAAAGGCGAACCAACAGCTACAGGGGCGCCAGGCGCACGAGCATTAGCCTCCATGTGGTTTGATGAGACCGGACGACTTTTCGTATACGGAGGGAACGGCTATTCTGACACTAGTGAAACACACTGGTTGAATGATTTTTGGTCCTGGGAAGACAGCGAATGGACCTGGCGAGGAGGATTCCCTACCTTAGTAAAAAGTGGAAATTTTGGCATCAAAGGTGCTGCGACCCCAGGCGCTTCCCCTTCGGGTCGTTCTGCTTCTTCAGGTTGGATGGATCCAATTGGCGCAATTTGGATATTTGGAGGGTATGGCACTGACAAAAACGGAGGGCAGGGTCCTTTGAATGACATGTGGAGGTGGGACGGAGTCAACTGGATCTGGATGTATGGAAGCGACACAAAAGGCAATCCGGGGCAGTATGGAACTATGAGCGTTCGAGCAGAGGGCAACTATCCTTCAGCAAGATCAAGTTCAGCTACTTGGGTTGATGAATCTAATACCCTATGGTTGTTTGGAGGCGAATCTGGCTCTTTCTCGCTTAAAAATGATCTTTGGAAATGGGATGGTGACCAGTGGACTTGGGTAAAAGGTTCTAATCTTCAAAATGATGCTGGATCATACGGTTCGATTGGTGAAAAATTGGAGTCAAATAACCCTGGAGCAAGAAGCAATGCAACTGTTGCTTTAAAAAACAGTGAGGAAGTTTATCTTTTCGGAGGTCGAGGGTTCATACAAGGCGTTGGATTCACTTATTTCAATGACCTATGGAGGTGGGATGGTCACGACTGGGTTTTGATTAATGGAAGCGCTGAGGTTAACCAAACCGGAAATTATGGATTAAAAGGGGTCGGTGATGCTGGCAACATACCCCCTGCAAGATATGGGGCTTTTTCGTGGGTGGATGAAGAAGGTGCCTTTTGGATGTTTGGAGGCAGTTCTTTGGTAGGTTCAGAGGAACGTGTCTACAACGATCTTTGGAAATGGGATGGTGAAAGTTGGACATGGGTGGCAGGAAGTAGCGTGCCAAATCAACCGGGCAATTATGGTATTTTGGGAGCACCAGCAGCTTCTAATGTGCCAGGAGCAAGAACTTTGATGGCCGGATGGAAAGATAGAGTTGGTAATGTCTGGATTTATGGAGGGTCAGGTTTTGGTAGTGAAGAAGCCAATGCTGAACTGAATGACCTATGGCTTTGGGATGGCGAAGGCTGGGTTTGGATGGACGGCAGTAATACTGTAGACCAGGGAGGTGTTTTTGGAAGCATTGGGGAAGCATCTTCCGATTTTGTTCCAGGTGCCAGGAGGTTCGCAACACCAATTACAGCGCCATGCGGCGACATATGGTTGTTTGGCGGAATCGGGATGGATTCCAAGACTCAGCATGGCCGACTAAATGATTTGTGGAGGGTTGCAAATGGGGCCGTGTGTCAGCAAATTACTTTTGGGGAACTTCCGGTGAAGAAGTTTGGAGACAAGCCTTTTGAGCTTTCAGCTACTGGCGGAGGCTCTGGAAATCCTGTGCTCTTTGCCAGCAGCAATGAAGAGGTGGCAACCATTGACGGCAATACCGTTACAATAGTTGGCCCGGGAGAAGCTATCATCACAGCTACGCAGGAAGGGGACGATACCTTTGCAGCAGCCGAACCCGTCGAGCGTACGCTGCTGGTGAAGAAGACTGAGCCGGAATTTCAGTTTGCCTTCAATGCCGCCGATTTGCAACTCTCTGGGGGTGAGGTAAAGGCTTGGGACGTTGATGTCGACACTGATGGAAACATTTATGTCGTTGGATACTTTAGTGAGTCAGCTGATTTCGACCCGGGGCCAGGCACATTCTTCCTCACCTCCTTAAGCAACCGTGACATATTTATCGCTAAGTACACAGAGGAAGGAAGTCTCCTTTTCGCAAAATCAATAAGTGGGCTGAACTCACTATATGGCAATAATATAGCAGTCACAAATGATGGAGAGTTTTGGATTTCAGGGAAAATAACAGGAACGGCTGATGTCGATCCTGGTGAGGGGGTATATAACTTAACGGCCAATAACCAGTTGTTCGTTGCTAAGTTTAGTGACAGCGCTGAACTTCTTTTCGCTTATGCTTTTGATGGAGATGGTTCATCAACAGACGTGGATTTGAAAGTTGACGGGCTTGGGAATGCGATTTTGACGGGCAACTTCACATCGAACATGGGAGTTAACCACAAATCTGGAAGGAAGACACTTTTTTCGTCAGGCAATAGTGATATCTTTTTGGTTAAATACTCGCCTTTAGGCGAACTATTGTATGGGGTCAAGTTCGGCGCATCAGGATATGATTCTCCCTCCTCAATGGCGGTCGATGATTTTGATAATGTACTTATAGCGGGCTCTTTTACAGGAACGATTGACTTTGATCCAGGGATAGAAACACTAAATCTCACTTCGGCTGGAGATCAGGATATTTTCTTTTCAAAATTCAATTCAACTGGTGAGCTGATTTTTTCTAAAAGGATAGGAGGCAGTAGCACCGACTTTTGCAGTTCAATTACGATCGATGGACAAAGCAACTTATGGATAACCGGTACCTTCAGAGGAAGTGTTGATTTCAACCCAAATGATGGAATAAAAACCCTTTCGTCTTCTGGGTGGGCCGACATTTTCATTGCCAAGTTTAATCTATCTGGTGAATTTTTGGCGGCGGAAAAAATAGGAGGTGGTGAAGTAGAATCAGTGGATAGAATTAATGCTGATTCGCAGGGCAACATTTACATATCGGGTGAATTTCCCGCAGATCTTAATTTTGGAAGTGTTGCTTTGGAGTGGGATGGGGAAGCCGCCGACATCTACTTTGCAAAGTATGATTCGGATCTTAACTTTATTTTTGCTAAAAAACTTAATGGAGAGTTTATTATTGATAGCAATGCCTCTGCTGTTGATCAAGATGGAAACTTGATTGTGGCCGGGTACTTTGCGGTGACTATTGATATGGATCCGGAGAATGGAGTATTCAATCTCGAAATTGACAAAAGCTCTTTCAATTCCTTCATTGGGAAGTACTCTCTAGATGGCGGGTTCAAATGGGCTGCACAGTTGGGCAACATACCAGCAATATCTACAATGGATTCAGGCAATGATATCGAAATCGACGAAGAAGGCAATGTATACGTAACAGGATACTTTGGGGGTCTGACAGATTTTGACCCGGGGGAAGGAGTTGCTGAGCTGGTCAATGAGTTTGGGTCTTCCTTGTTTTTGGCCAAGTACGATAAGTTTGGAAATTTGATTTTTGCGAAAGGAAACGGATCCAATAATTCTTTTTCGTTCGGAGAAGACTTGGCGCTTGATGGTGAAGGAAATATATGGGTAACCGGTACCTTTATTGGAGACACAGATTTTGACCTGGGGGCTGGGGTGAACATTGTTTCAGGGAACTCTCAAAACGACATTTTTTTAGCAAAATATGACAATGCGGGAGAATTGATTTTTGTAAAAACTATTGCAGGAACTAATTACGAATACGTAGAAGGACTTGTAATCGGCAGTGATGGAAGTGCCCTGATCACTGGTCGATTTCAGGGCACAGTTGACTTTGACCCAGGCCCAGGAGAGCGTCTTCTGACGTCGGCAGGTAGTTATGATATTTTCCTGGCAAAATACTCCACTACAGGAGATATAGTATTTGCCTTAAGTATGGGGGGAAGTAATTCGCAGGGGGCGACTTCTGTCAATGTTGACAGTAACGGTGATATTATAATGACTGGGTATTATTTGGGTACTTCTGATTTTGATCCGGGAGTTGGCACCTTCCAGTTGGTACCGATTGGCCCAACTAATTCCTTTATCGCAAAGTATAACGCCGACGGAAGTCTGATCTTTGCTAAACCTTTGGGAGGGAATAGATATACGAATACATCGAGTGTATTGATAGACAGTAAAGACAATATTCTGCTTGTAGGAGATTATTCAGGAACGACTGATTTTGACTTGGGAGATGGAGTCAGTTACATCTCTGTTTCGGGCGTGAATGACGTATTTCTTGCAAAATACAACACGAATGGCAATCTGATTTTTGCTGAAAAAATTGGAGGAGCCTACGGGGTTGGGCTTACCTATTGCTCATCGGCAAAAACTGATTCCGATGACAACATTTTGATTACAGGACGATTTAACAGCTTGCCCGATTTCGACCCGAAAGAAGGCAAATTTGAACTTTCGTCAAACGGAGGTTTAGATATATTTCTTTCAAAATACAATCCAAGTGGAAGCTTGATCTACGCCAGATCTATCGGCGGCGTTCTTGACGATGTAGGCAACGACATTGCCGTTGGTGCAAATGGCGAAGTTTGGGTCACTGGGCAGTTCTCGCATACTGTTGACTTTGACCCGACATTGAAGCAGTCTGAGCTTGCCACAATCAATAATACCGGCGATATATTTTTGGCCAAGTTTGAAGAAAAGGCCGCCCAGGCTATCATATTCGATGCCCCTGAAGCAAAGACCTACGGTGATGAGCCGTTTGAACTAAGTGCTGAGGGTGACGAAGAGGGGGATCTAATTGTGTTTGCGAGCTCCGATTCGAAAGTTGCAGCAGTTGTTGAAAATACAGCGACTATAAAGGGGGCCGGCGAAGTGTTCCTGATTGCAGTCCGGGAGAGTGATGGAGTCGATGCCTATACTGAGGAGCGTAGAAAGCTAGTAGTAGAAAAAGCACCTCTGGAAATCATTGCTCAGGATTTGGAGCTTGAGTATGGTGTATCTCCCAGCGAAAGTTTTTCTGTGGAGTTTGATGGTTTTGTGTATGAAGAAGATGAAACTGATCTCAAGGGGACTTTAAGATTTGTTGAATTGTATCGTCCCGGTGTTGGCCTTTACCAAAACCAAATCACACCTTATGGTTTCACGTCCAGCAACTATCAAATTCATACCCAGAGTGCTGATTTAACTGTTATTCCGACGTACCTTCTTATAATAGGCAACGATCTCACCGTTGAGTATGGAGATGACCCTAACGAGTTGTTAACGGTGTCCTATGATGGGTTTGCGTACGATGACGATGAGAATGGCGATGCGAACGGCAATCAAACCCTATGGGGAGAAATCCAGTTTGAAGCAATAAATGAAACGGAAAGAGGTACTTACTTGGGTGTAGTTGTACCATCCGGTGTCGTTAGCAATAGCAACTACGACCTGACCTTCCAAACCGGTGACCTGACGATAAAAAAGCGAAAGCTGACTGTAACCGGCGATGATATTAGTATCCCATACGACTCCCCCATCCCACCACTTAACTACACCATTGTCAATTTTGCTTTTGACGAAAACGAGGAGGTGTTGACGAGCGAAGTAGTCATCAATGCTACAGCAGTTCAGGGAGATGTACCAGGGGAATATCCGATTGAAGTGTCGGGTGGGGCGGCCGACAACTATTCATTTAAATATGTGGCTGGAACCCTCACCATTGAAAAGCTGGATCAGGATTTAACATTTGGGCAAATCGCTGATAAGGTTTTCGGGGACACTGCATTTGAGCTTTCTGCAGAGTCAACCGTTGAGGGGGAGATTACATTTTCCAGTTCCGACGAAAGTGTAGTCTCCGTCGAAGGTAATATGGCGACAATTGTTGGAGCGGGAGAAGTGACCATTACCGCCCATAAGGCAGGAAGTGACTGGTACAGCGAAGCCGAAGTAGTTCAGTCGGTAACAGTTAGTAAAGCTTCGCAAACTATCACCTTTGTTGCGCCAGAGGCTGCTGTTTATGGAGATGGGGATGTTGGCCTTGTGGCTTCGTCCACGTCGGGGTTAGAAGTTATTTTTCAAAGCTCGGATGAATCCGTAGTACTAGTGGAGGGAGCAAAAGTTAAGATTATTGGTGCAGGCACAGCTACTTTAACGGCCTCTCAGGCGGGCGATGAGAATTATGAAGCCGCCAATACTGTGGAACACTTGTTTAATGTTGCCAGGTCGCCGCAGGAGATTGCTTTCGCAGAATTGGCGGGCAAGACTTTTGGAGATGAACCATTTGAGCTGTCGGCAAGCACCAATTCAGGCCTTGATATAGTCTACACCAGTTCAGATGAGACGGTGGCGACAATTGAGGGTTCGCTGGTGTCCATCGTCGGAGCAGGCGAAACAGTTGTCACGGCCAGGCAGATAGGCAACGCCAACTATGAAGCGGCAGAAGTTGAGCAGACACTGACAATTGCCAGGGCGTCTCAATCCATCACTTTCGAAGAAATAGCAGACCAGCTGCTAAGTACCGGTAGTATAGCCCTTGAAGTTGAAGCCAGCTCAGGCCTGATCGTTGCACTTGAAGTAATCGGATCTGCCACGTTGGAGGGCAGCACTCTCACTTTTACTGGTTCTGGAGAGGTGACCGTCTCGGCAAGTCAGGAGGGTAATGCCAATTACCTGCCTTCAGAACCGATATCGAGAAGCTTTGAGGTGACAGATGACACGGTTATAGAGCCAGTAAAGGAAGATCAAGCGATCACTTTTGAAGCTGTTGACAACAAAACTTTCGGAGATACTCCCTTCGAGCTGTCAGCTACGGCTAGCTCAGGCTTGCCGGTTACCTTATCAGTGAACGAAGGTCCGGCGACAGTCAGTGGTTCGGTTGTTACTATCACCGGTGCCGGTACTGTTACCATTGTAGCAAACCAGGATGGAAATGAGGCATTCAATCCTGCTAGCCCTACGAGCCAGACGTTTACAGTGGCTAAGGCCACAGCTGAAATTACACTGTCTGGACTGGCGCAAGAAGCCGACGGTAGCCCGAAGGAGGTGCAAGTATCCACCAGCCCAGAGGGACTCAGTGTAGAGGTTGCCTATAATGGCTCCCTGGATGCACCGTCAGAAGCGGGAAGCTACCTGGTGACTGCGACCATTGAGGAACAGGACTACCAGGGAAGTGCTGAGGGTATTCTTTCTCTTACAGTAATTGAAACCGGGGTCGAACTCGACGGGTGGCAAATAAGTGTCTTCCCCAATCCGGTGTCAGAAAAGCTTACGGTTGAAGTTAAGGCGCACATGGATGGAAATATTTATCTTTTTGATATGCTCGGGAGGAAAAGGCTGGAGAAGGCACTCGATTCTATCGTGACTATCCTCAACTTGCGGCATCAGCCGGCCGGCATTTACCTTCTTGTTGTTGAAAACGACAAAGGCGAGATCGTGAAGAGGGTCAAGGTTAGAAAAGAGTAACTGCATACACACTTTGCAAAGTAAAAGTGCTCGACAAAGGCCAAATCTGGATCAAGATTCAATGGAGAGACTCAGAAGTCTACGTGAGGACAGGGAGCCTGAAAAGACTCGGGTAGGTATTGACACTTTGCCGAAATTCCCCGTTTACAAGGGTCTTTGCCCCACTCAAATATGTTGTAGCATTTCCCCAACTTTTCCCTATTTTTATCAGACTCACAAACTACCATTTACCTAGCTGCCAATTCGCATGTACAAAAGAAGACTCTTGACGCTCGTAAGTACTGCCAGTGTCATTTGCCTTGCGACTTTAATGTTGTTTGCTCAGGAGGCAAACTACCCGGATACGATAGCAGCGAAACTGAAGCGACTGGAATCTGCCGCAGAAAAAGTCACCTACCTCAATGAAGCAGCCTACCAGCTCCGAACCAGCGAACCGGCCCTGGCCCTGACTTTGGCTCGCAAAGCCAAAACACTTTCAGAAGATGACCAACTGCTTGTCGGCAAAACCAATATTACTTTGGCACAGCTGCTGTTGTACACTGGAGAAACCGATTCGGCAGAACTCTTGTTGAAGGAGGCCAGTCGGATATTTCTCACTGTTAACGACAGCGCCCAGTTGGCAAAGTCATACTTTGAACTGGGTACGCTGTACTACTACGAATCAAACGACTCGCTGGCACTAGAAAACTTCTTTAAGGCCCTCCCTATGTTGCAGGCACTGAATGACCTGCGAGGCCAGGCTTTTTTGTACAATAACTTATCGAACCTGGTGAGCTACATGGACGATACTGAAGGAGCCATCGATTACATGCTCAAGTCGATTGACCTGAAGCAGCAGCTGGGCGACGAGGCCCTGCTAGGCACCAGCTACCACAACCTGGGCAGGCTCTACTACCGGCTTGGCAATGTGGACATGGCCATCAACTACTTCAGAATGAGCCTTCGGCTGAAGAAAAAATACAATAACATCAAAGGCCTTGCCACCACTTACAATTCTCTGGCAGGCATTCAGCTAAAGCTTAAACGAAACGACTCTGCTATCTTTTATCACCAGGAGGCAATTGCCATCGACAGGCAACTGCAAGATACGCTGGGATTGGCCAACGACGTGCTTTCCCTTGCTGACACTTACCTGGAGTTGGGTAATTTTAGCAGGGCGGTGCAGTATAGCCTTGAAGCACTGACTTATGCTGAGGAACCGAGACTCATAAGGGATACCCGGCAGGTTGTGGCGCAAAGCTATCAGGGGGCGGGCGATTACAGAAAGGCACTGCAATACTACCAGCTATATATGAGCCTGAATGATTCTCTCACTAATGCCGATCGGCAGAAAAGTATCGACGAGCTAAGAGAAAAATACGAAACTGAAGAAAAGCAAAAGGAAATCATTCTACTGGCCAGAGAAAACGAAATTGCGGGGCTTGAGCTCGACAAAACCCGCAGCCAGCTTTACCTGGCTCTGGCGGCGGTAGTATTAGTGGTGGGTGGCGCTTTTGTGTTTGTGTGGAACACGCAGCTGAAGCGGAAACTGCTCAACGAAGAGATTACCAACCTGCGTAATCAGCTTAATTTATTGCTGGCCCCGGGAGATAGCCAGGGGGAATTGTCCATGGAAGTTGTAAATGATAAGCTGACCTCGCCGTTAACTGAGAGGGAGTTTGAAATACTGCGGCTGGCCGTGTCAGATATGAATAACAAAGAGATTGCAGAGACGGTCTTTTTATCGGTTCACACCGTTAAGTTCCATCTAAGCAAGATCTACGAAAAGCTGGGTGTAAACGACCGCCAGGCTGCCCTCAAGTTTATAGCAATAAAATAGTCATTTTTAATCACCTCATTTTCAATTACTTGTAAAAACTAGCCACCCGGCTAGTAGGTGTTTCACCCGTGGTGGGTGAGGAGGAAGGGAGTTAATAAGAGAAAATTTGGTTTCACAAATCGCTGAAACCATGAAAAAATTACTGTTTTCTTTATTATTCATATTGAGTGCGCTCATAAGTTGGGCGCAATATGAACCTCTCACTTGGGTAACGGGATCACCCGCATCTGGTTATAACGAAGTCTATTTGGACATGACCTTTGGGTACACTATGCAATTTGTGGAAACCGATGTTGCAGCCCGGGACCTTTTGATTACCATTGCCAACGAATCGGGTTCTTTTACCTACTCATATGGTAGTGCAACGTTGACTCCCCTAAGTGGTGGAAAAACTCGGATTAAAATTAGTAGTTCAATCCATAACTTTCCTCCAGGTTCTGCGCATGGACCCTACGATTGGCCTCACGGCATAAGATTGAAAGTAACCATATCAGCTGGGATGTTCAAAAACCAGAACAATGTAGTATGGCCAGCTTCTGAAAGCTACTACTATGTCACTGCTGTAGATAATATTAGGCCTATAGTGAGAGACCATAATGCAACAGGCCTTATCAATGATGAAGATATAAATTATTACTATTTTGAATTCTCGGAGCCTGTAATCAGAGGCAATGGGATGATCAGATTCATCAATGAAGAAGATCCTTCACGATCACTTGTTTACAGTTCGTTCGACCCGAGAGTTAGTATTGTCCCTATTCTCAACACCCCAGGTTCTGGTCTCTCTAAATCTACAGTGGCCATCAGACCAGATAAGCTAATAAGTGATGGAGGCTTTTTAAGTGATGATTATGATAGGTATCGAGTGCAAATAGATAGGGATGCATTTGTAGATACCCGAGGTGCAGGTTTGGATGTCCATTATTTAAGTGAACAATTTACCGTTAATAACAACATAGCGTATGATTTTGAGTTTGCAGTTGGATTACCTTACGAGAACCATCCTCCACAAAGGGAAGTAGGTACATTTTCAGTAAAGGGAGTAGGTTATCCTCAATTCAGTATCACCAATAATCCCGCCTATCCTGACAATAATTTGTTCTATGTAGTGGGGGATAAACTAAAAACTAAGATTTCGTTCGATTACGAAACCAAATCGAGCTACACCCTCGAGGTAGCAGTAGCTGAACTTGTAATGGAGATTACTGTTGATGTGATTGATGCTGTAACTGAGGCACCACAATTGGTCGCTACGGCTCCAGTAAGCTCGGCCTTACCACCACAATTTCCGGGCAATTTAGTACGCAGACTTAAGATGGAATTTCATCAGCCGATCACGGTAACCGACAACTCAATTTACATCTATAAAAAACCTTCAAATACACTGGTGCAGCAAATTAATTTGTCAACGGATCCTAATGTTTCGATATATAACGAAAATACTTTGATCGTGAATATTGATGCATTGGAATCAAGCACTTCGTACTATGTGTATGTTCCTAATAATGCCATTGCCTTGTATCCAGGTAGAATAGCCGACACAGATTGGCAATTTACAACCGCCAATGTGCTATCAGCACCCACAGGCCCTACCAATATAACATTGAGTCAAAATTCAGTGTACGAAAATGAGCCGCTTTATACCAACATTGGGGCACTGACTGCCACCGACCCTACATTGCAGGAAACTTTCGATTACTACTTTACAGATACGGGCACCAAGATAAGCCCAGACGGTAAATTCACGATTACGCAGTTTCAACAGGATTTTGGATTGAACACTGGAATTCTTTTTGACTACGAAGATCAAAACAGTTACAATGTAGATATTACAGTACAGGATGCAGGTGGCCTTCGCTATTCGAAAATATTTACAATCAACATTTTGGATGGTGACAATGAAGCACCTACCAACATCCAGTTTAGCGGACAGTTTGCCACAGACGGCCAGCCTGTACCTACTATTATGGGGCAATTCACCACCACAGATGCCCTTACTGATACGCATGTCTATCAACTGGTAGGAGGCGAAGGCGATGATGATAATGCGAAGTTTACCATTAGTGGCAACAACCTGCGTTCGGCCATGGTTTTTGACTATACTACACAAAACACATTTAAAATCCGGGTACGCTCAAGAGATCAGGGATTCCTTACTGTTGTGCGCACATTTACAGTGCAAATAGCACCAAGCGACCCGAACTTTAATGCCATTACCAAGTTACCACAGACCATCACATTTCCTACTATGAACAATGTGACTTACAGTCCAGCGCAAACTATTCCTTTGGCCGCTACGGCTAGTTCTGGTCTTTCATTAATTTATTCTATAAATGCTGGTCAGGCGTATGTAGATGGCAGTACGCTGCACATTACGGGTGGAGGGTTAATAGAGATCGAAGCTTATCAGTCTGGCAACGCTACCTTTTCATCGGCATCAGAAACAGCCTCTTTCACTGTGAATAAGGCTGCGCAGACCATCACCTTTGGTGCACTCGCTCCTAAAGTGGTAGGCGATGCGCCTTACAATGTGACGGCTACATCTACTTCCGGATTAACGCCAATATTTCAAAGCTCGAATACAGCCGTGGCCACCATTAATGCCAGCGGTTTGGTAACCATAGTAGCAGCAGGTACTACCACCATTACCGCTTCACATCTAGGTGATTTAGAATACAGATCAACTGCTGGCGTTGGCCGAGTTTTAACTGTGAATAGTCCTGATATTGAACCATCTATCCAATATCAAGCTCCTGAAAATGGAGCGATTGATATAGAAATTGACCTGAGTAACAATGACCTGGCATTTGATTTTGATGAAGATGTCAGTACTGGGAGTGGTGCAGTCTTACTAATAAAAAATTATGACACGGATGAAATAATTGAATCCATTGACATAGCCAATCAATCGTATGTTGGTGGATCAATAGAAGTACCTATTTCGTTTTTGCCTTATGGCACCAAAGTTTACATATTGGTTGAGCCTGTTGGAACAATCACTTCCGATGATACCGGACTTTCCTTTTCTGGATTAGATGATAAAAATGATTGGGTATTTACTACCGGGGCTGCACCGGTTGAACCTGCCATTTCTTCTTTATCCCCGGCAAACGGTGCCACCAATGTCTCAGTGAACAGCAGCTTCACTTTGGATTTTAATATAGACCTGTACGTGTCTCCTGATGTCAGTTTGGAATTAAGAAATTATGAGACAGATGCGGTAATAGAGGCAATGGCCATAACTTCCAAAGCTTATGTGGATGAAAATATTGTACTTACTCCATCCAGTGGTCTGCCGGAAGGAACGAAACTCTATGCTGTACTCGCTGGATCAGGATATATTGAAAATTACGATTGCGGTTGTATCGAATTTGAAGGATTGTCTAATAAAGATGAATGGACTTTTACCACGGCATCAGCAGATGACACCACTCCACCCCAAATAGTTTCTCTTTCGCCTGCTGATGATGCTACCAATGTGCCTGTCAATGCAAATTTTGTAGCCACCTTTGATGAGCCTATTGCAATTGGTACAGGTTTAGCGCAGGCTATAATTTTGTATAAAAATAACAGTGAATTTTTGGATATTGCTGAAGGTGATCCGCAGCTAACAGTATCTGGCAATACGCTTACTGTTAATTTTAATAATGATCTATTGCCCAATACAAATTACTCAATTTATATTAGAAACAGTGTTTCCGATTTGAGTGGAAATTACAACGGTTCATTTCTCCCACTTACTTCATGGAACTTCACTACAGCACCAGCCGCTAACTCTGCACCAACTGATATCACACTTAATACTTTAACTATCAATGAAAGCAACGGTGTGGATGCAAATGTTGCAGCAATCTCTACAACTGATCCCGATGAAGGAAATACATTTTCTTACTCCCTTGTCAGCGGTGAAGGGAGCACTGATAATGGTAGTTTCAGAGTAACTGGAAATTTATTGAAAGTAGTAATTGTCACCGATTTTGAAACAAAATCTAGCTATTCTATTCGACTAAGAACAACGGATAATGGAGGATTGACGTTTGAAAAATCTTTTACAATTACGGTGAACAATTTACCTGAAACACCTACAGACTTTACACTCAGCAATACTACCATTGCAGAAAACAATGCAATCAATGCCACTATTGGAACTTTCAGCACCTCCGACCCTGACAACGGAGAGACATTTACTTATACACTCATCGGGGGTGCTGGAGGCGATGACAATGGTAGTTTCAATATCAATGGAGCAAGTCTTAGAGCGAATAGTGCCTTTGATTTCGAGACTAAAAACAGTTACTCCATTCGTGTTCGCACCTTGGATAGTGGTGGGAAATCACTCCAGAAGACCTTTATTATTACAGTGGCCGATGTGAATGACATTCCGCCCGCCCTTGTAAGCCTTACCCCAACCGACAATGCGGTGTTTGACCCTGAAACTCGAGTGCTATCCATGACTTTTGACAAACCCGTACGATACGGAAATGTTGTTGGACAGTTTAAAATTTACACCGAAAACGGAGCTGATTTTGTTAATACTAACGTTGAAGCATCAGAAAGCAGAGTTGTAATCAATGACAATGTAGTCACGGTTACTTTTCCAGGGCCAGATTGGCTTCCCGGTAGCTATTACGTGACGCTTAGCGCAAATACCATCGAAGATTTTGACGACAATCAATTCGGAGGATTCAGCAACCCGGGCTATTGGAACTTTACTGTTACTGACCCAGCCAAGACAAACCAAATCATTACCCTAGCTAATATTGCAGACAAACTAACCACCGATGCAGCTTTTGAAGTATCAGCAAGTGCGAGCTCAGGTTTGGCAGTAGCACTCGGTATCTCAGGGCCAGCAAGTCTCAATGGTACTACAATTACCCTTGACGGTACAGCCGGAACGGTAATGGTAACCGCCAACCAGGCAGGAAATGATATGTTCAATGCTGCACCCGAAACAAGCGTGAGTTTTGAAGTAACTGCTCCAGCTGCAGAAAAAGCAGACCAGACAATTACTTTCGATGCATTGCCTTCCAAAACATTTGGTGCTGCTCGATTTGACCTGGTGGCCAGTAGCGATGCAGCCTTACCGGTGACTTTTACCAGCTCAAATGAATCTGTGGCGACTATCAGCGACGCTACAGTGACCATTGTAGGTGCTGGCACCGCCACCATTACTGCTTCTCAGGCAGGCGATACGAATCACAATGCAGCAGTTGATGTGCAGCAGGACCTTGTCGTTGATAAGGCCGTACAGACTATCACCTTCGAGCCGATAGCAGCACAGGTGTTGAGCACTGGCGCCATCCCACTTGCAGCAAGTGCCAGCTCTGGCCTAACCGTTAGCTATGAAGTAAGCGGGCCAGCTACTTTAGAAGGAACAACATTGACTTTCACAGGGGCAGGAGATATCACGGTAACTGCCAGTCAGGCCGGGAATGTGAATTACATGGCAGCGACAGCATTGCCGAGGACTTTCACAGTAACCGATGATACTCCTGTTGACCCTGTGAAAGAGGATCAGGCGATTAGTTTCGAAGCGATTGCTGATAAAACCTTTGGCGATGCTGCCTTTGACCTGACGGCCACTTCCAGTTCAGCATTGCCTGTAAGCTACACTATAACCGGTCCGGCTACCATTAGTGGAAGCACAGTGACGATCATAGGTGCCGGAAGTGTGACTATTACTGCGAGTCAGAGTGGAAATGAAAGCTTCAATGTAGCTCCTGACCTCAGCCAAAGCTTTACGGTCAACAAGGCTATTGCGACCATCACACTGTCAAACCTGGAGCAGGAGGCTGACGGCTCGCCGAAGACGCCTTTAGCCACAACCGACCCAGCAGGTTTGGGGGTGGTGTTTAGCTTCAACGGCGAAACGATAATGCCGGTGGCAGCTGGAAGTTACACTGTATTGGCAACGATTAATGACGCCAATTACCAGGGCAGTGCAGAAGCCGTATTTGAATTAGCTGAGGTGGTAGAGACTGGCGTGGCCGATGAACTGAGCCTGGTGTTGGTTTATCCTAACCCATTTGTGGAAACGATCAATATTGAAGGCAAAAACCTAAGTGTCATCCGCCTGCGCAATCTTAACGGACAGCTAATGTTTGAAAGAGCTGTCACTGACAAAACAGAGCTTGCTACTCCTGATTTGATGCCTGGTGTTTATCTTCTTTATCTGGTTGATGGCGAAGGAAGATCCAACGTTAGGAGGATGGTAAAGAAATAGTAGATCCCCCACAACAACTGGATTTATTACTAACCTGAGTTCGATTAATAAAACGTTGAAATATTGGGGAGGAAAAATAGATAAAACCAGTGCGCTTGTTTATATTTAAGTATCTGACATTCAAAGATATACAAGCAAAGCACATGGTTCTATCTGACA
>NZ_LR701591.1 GCF_902498805.1 Imperialibacter sp. EC-SDR9
TTAGGTGACTATAGCGACGGGGTCCACCTCTTCCCATTCCGAACAGAGAAGTTAAGCCTGTCTGCGCCGATGGTACTGCTGTGCAAGGTGGGAGAGTAGGTCGTTGCCTGATTTTATCAAACAACCCGCAAGGTTGTCAAAGCCTCTAAGAGCTATCTTAGAGGCTTTTTTGTGTTTAAAATGATTTAGAATCATGCTGAAAATCTGGGGAGCAAGACACTTAAATCACGTTGTACCATTTGGCGAACGATAAGCATTAAAGAAGCAAAACTGGTTCAATGCGTCTCGCTTGGACCTTTTGCTTCTTTATGTAATGACAAGATACTCTTGCAAAAAAAACAACCCCCGGAAATATTGCTTGATCCAAAATCTGGGGAGCAATTGTACTAAGCATAGATTTTTAGGAGTCTGTATAGAAAGAAGCTGACGTTTCTCACGCCCCTAAACTGACTTCTAAAGGCTTTGATCTTTGTATTGAAAGGGTTTGTGATGGCAAATCGGGCTGCGACATTGGTACCACTGTGCTTGATCGCTCAAAGAGGTTTTGAGTACCAGATTTAGATGTTTTCGGCTACGGGGTTGAAGATTTCAAGCCAGAGTTCCCCCCAATGCGTCTTGCAAGTCCACAGCGAAAGCTAGTTGGTTGACGTATTTTGGCTAGTTCTCTGGAAAGGTTATTAATCCTGCTTAGGCAGAGTGCGCTGGAAGGCACAGCCTAATCTTTTAGGGAAGGTAATATGCGGAAAGGGCGAAGCAAGCCTACAGTTGGGGACAAAAAGAAGCCTCAATACAAACAGTATTGAGGCGTAATCTTATCAAATATGCGTTATTCCTTATTCTTAGACTTAGACTTTGATGAACCTGAGCCCGAAATAGATTCTCTCATCTCAGTATCAGCCTTTACATTTTGCATTTTGTAGTAGTCCATGATGCCCATGTTACCTGAACGGAAGGCTTCTGCCATTGCTTTAGGTACTTCAGCTTCAGCTTCGATAACCTTGGCCCGGGCTTCCTGAGCTTTTGCTTTCATTTCCTGCTCCAGGGCCACCGCCATGGCTCTTCTCTCTTCAGCCTTAGCTTCAGCCACTTTCAAGTCGGCTGATGCCTGGTCAGTTTGGAGTTTTGCGCCGATGTTAGCTCCAACGTCTACGTCGGCAATGTCAATGGAAAGAATTTCGAAAGCTGTTCCAGCATCAAGGCCACGGGCCAATACCAGTTTCGAGATTTTATCTGGGTTTTCTAAAACAGCTTTATGTGTAGCGGCAGAACCAATTGATGTTACAATGCCTTCCCCAACCCTCGCAAGAATGGTGTCTTCACCAGCGCCACCAACAAGTTGCTGAATATTGGCACGGACGGTAACTCTGGCTTTCGCTACCAGTTGGATGCCGTCTGCAGCTACCGCAGCTACAGAAGGTGTGTTGATTACTTTCGGATTAACCGAGATTTGAACTGCCTCAAACACATCTCTACCTGCAAGGTCAATAGCAGTTGCCTGCTTGAATGACAAGTTGATGTTAGCCTTGTCAGCTGAAATAAGTGCCCTGATTACCTGGGGCACATTACCGCCAGCCAGGTAGTGCGTTTCAAGATCCGAGGTTTTCAATTGGCGTTTTTCCCCAGTGTGTTCATCCGAAATAGCGATACCCGCTTTTGTGGCTGTAATTAATGAGTTTACCACAACACTTGGAGGCACCTTTCTGATGCGCATAAAAACAAGTTCAAGTAGCCCAACCTTTACGCCGGAAAAGATTGCTGTGATCCAAAGGTTCACAGGCACGAAGTATAGGAAAATGAAGAATCCTATAATGGCGGCGAAGACTAAAAATAGAAAAGAAAGATTACCCATTATTGATTAATTTAAGATTGATTCAACGAATATTTTACTATCGACAATTTTCGAAATCTGTATTTTGGCATCGGCCGGGATATAGTCTCCACTGCTTCGAACTTCCATTATTTTCTCATCAAATAGACCGTTGCCTATAGGCTTTAGAGTTGAAATGGCTTTGCCAATATCGCCAACTTTTGCTGTTACTACAATTTCGCCGTTTACCTTCCCCTCCATGGTCGATTTGAGGGAAAATTTTTCCCAAACGCCACTCTTTAGGCTAACAACTACCACTGATATCCCCGCAATCAGTGAGACAATAGAGATAATTGCGCCAATGGTGTTTCCGAAATACTCGAAGCTGAGATAGAGAGCAGCAATACCAAAGATACATCCAAGTACCCCAACAATGGTGGTTCCCGGAATAAACACCACCTCGATGACTATGAGTGCCAGCCCGAAAACCAAAAGCCCGATAACAATGAACCACTCTGCCATAATTGTTTAAGTTCCTGAAATTTAGAAATTAACTTCGAGCTTACCTTGAGAAATGTTCGCTTAGTAAGCTCTGGCGAAAATTACTCTTTGCTTAGACGGCTTACCTGTTACCATGCATTTACCGGCTTCTTCTTCTCCATCAAGAGGAATACATCTAATAGTGGCTTTTGTTTCGTCCTTCACTTTTTCTTCGGTCTCGGGGGTGCCATCCCAGTGCGCTAGTACAAATCCACCCTTTTTGTCAAGCACACTTTTAAACTCCTCGTAGGATTCTACTTTCGTAATCATGCCGGCTCTGAAGTCATGTGCCTTCTTATAGATATTAGCCTGCATGTCTTCAAGCAGCTGACTTATCGTCGTGGTAAATTCCTCATTTAACGGAATGACCGACTTCTCCAGGGTGTCTCTTCTTGCTACCTCAACAGTTCCGTTTTCAAGGTCTTTGGGGCCGATAGCGATGCGAACCGGTACGCCTTTTAGCTCGTACTCAGCAAATTTCCATCCAGGCTTATGCGTATCTCGATCGTCATATTTTACGGAAATACCCGCTTTGCGAAGTTTACTGATCATTTCCTTAGTTACCTCATTGATCTGTTCCTTCTCTTCATCCGAGCGATAAATAGGAACGACTACGACTTTGTTCGGAGCAAGATTGGGCGGAAGTACCAAGCCGTTGTCGTCGGAGTGAGCCATGATGAGAGCTCCCATTAGCCTGGTGCTGACGCCCCAACTGGTACCCCAGACATACTCAAGGCCACCTTCCTTCGACTGAAACTTGACATCGAATGCTTTGGCAAAGTTCTGCCCAAGAAAATGAGAAGTGCCTGCCTGAAGCGCTTTTCCATCTTGCATGAGCGCTTCAATGCAATAGGTGTCTTCAGCTCCGGCAAATCT
Organism: Imperialibacter sp. EC-SDR9; assembly: GCF_902498805.1. Lineage (GTDB taxonomy): Bacteria > Bacteroidota > Bacteroidia > Cytophagales > Cyclobacteriaceae > Imperialibacter. The sequence continues at coordinate 3,224 of NZ_LR701591.1, forward strand.
TTCGTTTTCGGTTTTCACGCCCTTTATTACGGGCAGTGCCATGAACGTTTCCGCAAACTCTGCATATACATCGAGCATACGCACTGTTTCTTCTACAGCTTCTGTTTTGCTGGCATGGGCAGTGTGGCCTTCTTGCCAGAGAAATTCGGCTGTGCGAAGAAATAGCCTTGTGCGCATTTCCCAGCGAACCACATTAGCCCATTGATTAATGAGTAAAGGAAGATCTCTGTATGATTGAATCCAATTTTTGTACGTGCTCCATATAACTGTTTCGGATGTCGGCCTCACAATTAATTCTTCTTCCAACTTAGCTTCTGGGTCTACAATAATACCACCCCCGTTTTCATCGTTCTTAAGTCGGTAATGAGTAACCACGGCGCACTCTTTTGCGAACCCTTCTACGTGTGCAGCCTCTTTACTTAAATAGGATTTTGGTATGAAAAGTGGGAAGTAGGCATTGGAATGGCCCGTTTCCTTGAACATGCGATCAAGCTCCTGCTGCATTTTTTCCCAGATAGCGTAGCCATAGGGTTTAATTACCATACATCCCCGAACAGGTGAATTTTCGGCCAAATCGGCCCTTTTTACCAGTTCGTTATACCACAGTGAATAGTCCTCGCTCCTTTTAGGTAATCCTTTACTCATCGAAAAATTAATTTTTGGTACAGATATTGCTTAAATTGTAAATACCATTGACGGCAAATATACGTGAATGAAAGGAAACGGGAAGGGAAACTCTTTACGTTGTTTTGTTGTCATTAAATTATAGGGAGTCAAAAAATATAAAGCTATGAAAAGGTACACGAAGTTCGCAGCGTTAAAGACAGCTCTAAGCTTAGGGGCATTGATTGCATTGGTGCCTTTTGCGGCAATGTCTCAGTCATCCAAGGAAGTGGACGATCTCTACTTTTCGAAAAATGACAGGGTTAAAATCAAATATGCTACCAACGAGGAAGGGCAACCTGTGACTGAGTCTCAGGCAACTTATGAGTCGTACAGCAACAATACGTACAACCCAACTTATTCCGCAAAGACAGTCAATCCTGAGTATATAGCTAAGTATAAGAGTGCTTCGCAGGAAAATGTGCAGGCTCAGCTTGATGAGCAGGCTGCGCTCGACAATCAGGAGAATCAGAACTATAGCAGCGAAGACTACTATGTGGATGGTTATAACTCTAATGGCTATACTACATCGGGAGCCAGCACAGTTAATATCTACACGGGTGGTTACGGTAACAATTGGAATTCCTGGATGCCATACAATAATTATTACTTCAGCGCATGGAATAGTCCTTACTGGAACCCCTATATCGGCTTTTCAATAGGCTATAACTGGGGCTGGGGTGGAATGGGGTATGGTTTTGGCTACCCTGGTGGATTTTATGACCCATGGGGATATACATGGGGAGGCTATTACGGTGGCGGCTGGGGTAGGTACGGTGGCTGGGGTTGGAACAGACCTTATAGTTACTTCGGATATGGAAACGGCTACTATCATGGGTTCTACGATGGCTACTATTCAGGCGGCGGCAAAGGCGTATATGCGAAAAATGTAGTGAGGGGTGGGAGAGTGAATAGAAGTGCCGTTGGTGGTGGCAGTTATGCAAACACGGCCGGGTCTAGCAGATACAGAAATGCCAATGTGCAAAATGTGACTGGGTCGACTGACAGAAGCGGTTCCACGGCATCGAGAGGAAGAACTGTTTCAAGTTCGACAAGCTCAAGAGACTACTCAGGCACTCAAAACGAATATTTTCAAAGATCCAGAGCTGGCTACACCTCAGGAGTAGGCACTAGCGACAGGAACACTTCTGCTGTGACCAATAGGAACTCAGGCAGAACCACATATGAGTCGGGTGTAAGATCAAGGAGTTCTTATACGGCAGCTGACAGGACTTCTCAAAATGCTAACACGAGCAGAGGTTCTTCTACTACAGGAACGACTACTAACTCCAATAGCTCAAGAAGTTTGAACCCAGCATCTTCTGGAAGGACGAACAATAGTTCGACCAACGAATTCAGGGGAGTGGCGCCTAGTAACTCCAGATCGTCATCTGGGCAGATGAACAGGCAGGTAATTCCTAACAACAATTCGTACAGAACAAGATCCAATAGCAGTGGCTATTCCAGTCCATCCTATTCCGCACCTTCTAATAGCGGGCGAAGCAATAACTCTTATTCAAGCCCTTCTTATAACAGAAGCAGCGGCTCGAGTAGTGGTAGCAGAAGCAACTCTGGCTGGTCTGCTCCGGCTCCCAGCAGAAGTAGTGGTGGGTCTAACACCTTTTCTGCTCCTAGCAGAAGTTCTGGTAGCAGCGGTGGATTTTCGGCACCTAGCCGATCTTCCGGAAGCAGCTCCGGAGGAAGCAGGTCATCAGGATCCTCTTCGGGGGGATCAAGAAGTGGCCGTGGTAATTAAGTTTTATTCATAAATACCAGACTAAAATGAAGAAGTTGACTAAGCTTACCGTCGTAGGCATGCTAATGGTATGCTCTGTTGGAAAACTAAGTGCGCAGGTTGAAAGTGGGTCGTTTGGTTATTATACTGATGCACTAAGGTTCAGCAGTATTTCATCGACAACCGGTTCGGCCAGGATGCAGGGATTGGGGGGAGCCAACACATCGCTTGGGGGAGACATTACCACTGCCGCAAGTAACCCGGCTGGTCTTGGGTATTTTAACAGGTCTGTGTTTGCTGTTACACCCTCATTAAATTTTAATACTTCGGATGCCACGTTTGCTGACGAAAAAAATAGCGGCTACCTCAATAAATTTAATTTGAGTACGCTAGGTGTGGCCTTTAATTTCTCGAAAGGGGATGTTGTTCAGGATAAATTCAAAGGAGGAACGTTTGCTATTAACTATCAGCGGGTGAATGATTTTTATAATGAATTCACATATGAGGGCTACAACGACAATAGCTCGATAATTGACTATTTTCTTGAGCAATCGAACGGAATACCTGTAAACAGCATCGACAACAGAGGGTTGTTAAGCCTTGCTTACTACAATTATCTGATCAACCCTGTAGCAGATCAGGACGGAACTTATGATTCGTTTGTGCTGGGATATCCTCGTCAGAGCGAAACGGTTAAAACTGTAGGTGGCCAAAGCCAGTGGAGCTTTTCTTATGGTGGTAACTACGACGACAAACTTTACTTTGGAGCTGGTTTAGGTATTGTAGGGTTGAGGTATAAGAATACTAAACGTTACACGGAGAATAGCTTCTACGATTTCGCTAACGATGCCGATGACCCGACAATCAACAGCATTTCGGCTGACGAAAGCCTTGAGATAACAGGAACCGGTGTGAATGCGACTTTTGGTTTCATCTACCGACCACTGGACTTGGTCAGGGTTGGGGTTTCGTATACTACCCCGACAATCTATGATTTGAACGAAGTGAGTACATACGCTCTCACTACCAACTACAATAATTTCTATTATGAGCCGGAAGATACCGTTCTGAATGTTTTGACCTCCGATGGAGACCTTCTCGAGTCGAGCTATCAAATGACTACACCAGGTCGACTATCGGCGGGAGTGTCGGTATTTGCGGGAAAGAAGGGTTTCGTTTCTGCTGATGTGGAGTTGGTAAACTATTCTACTGCAAGGTTGAGATCAACCGATTTTTCGGCTAATGCTGACAATAGAACGATAGAGAATCTTTATAAGTCGACTCTGAACTACCGAGTCGGAGCTGAAGCAAGGTTGGATATATTCAGGCTGAGAGCCGGTTATGTGCTTTATGGCAACCCTTACGCCAGTTCTGATTCTTCTACCGGGAACAAACAGTCAGTTACGGCTGGCGCTGGTATCAGATTAAGTAACTTCTACGTTGACCTTGGCATTATCAATACTTTTTCGAATCAGAATTACTCACCATACATATTGGCTAACAATGTAAGCCCGGAGGTTAGCATCAAAAACAGAACGACCTCAGGTCTGATTACCTTTGGTTTTACATTCTAAAGCCGGGCTAAGAGCTCTTTTGCTATGTCTGACGCTAATTTGTTCTCGGTTGAGATGATGATTTGGGCTTTTTGATAGAACGGAAGTCGCCATGAAAAGCGCTCCTGGAGCTGGTTTTCTATTTCAGACCCTGCCAATCCTTTGAACAAAGGCCTTGTGCTTTCTTCTGGAGCTACCCTGGCTGCGAGTTCATTCCAGGGTGTTTCCAGATAGCAAGTGATTCCATGTCTTTTCATTTTTTCGAGATTATCGAAAAAACAGGGAGTGCCCCCGCCGGTGGCTACTACCTTAATATCCTTTGATTCAATAAGAGTGGCAAGGCAAGCAGCCTCCACTTTTCTGAAATAGTCTTCGCCTTCTTTTTCAAACACTTCGGTGATGGCCCTGCCCTCCCTTTGAACTATTATGTCATCGAGGTCGATGAATGAAATGCCGAGTTGAGTGCTCAAAAGTTTTCCGACAGTGGTTTTCCCAGACCCCGGCAGGCCAATTAAGAAAATCGGTTTTCCGCCAGCCAACATTTAGCGAAGAAGACTTTGGACTTCATATGCAGTTGGCACATCGTTGAAATGCCACTTACCTTTCACCACTCCATCTTTTACCAGTAGAAGCCCCGGATTAGACCTGATGATGGTTTTTAGAACCGTGGCATCGGAATAGTAGTAAGGAACTGCCAGTTGCACTTCGTGCCTAAAGGCTTCGAAGCTTGTGGGATCTGAGGCTGTCAGTGCCCAGGTGTCTACTTGTCCACTGAGCTGACTGATAAGTGTATTGATCTCGGAAAAGTGTTCTTTATTGACCTTTTCCACATTGTAGGTGATCACAAATAGCTTATTCCCAGTGAATGTTTCCTGCGTAAAGTCGCCATCATCGTTCCACACTGCATAGTCTGTGATTTTCGGTTGCACTTCGGGGTTAAGGATGACCATTTCCTTGAAGGTGTACGACTTATCGGTGGGGTACTGCTCCATTCGATGCTCTTTGCCATCCTTTTCCATCACGTATTCATACTTCAGTTCGCCTGACGGCTCCATAAGCTCGGGCAGGTTGTTGCCTACTTTGTATGCTCTGAAATCGATGAAAGGAAGGTGACGGATGGCGTATATGCCAATGAAAAGCGATAGAGCTGTTGCGCCTCCAATGATAATATCTTTGGTGCGACTTTCCTCAGACTCGCTGGCTACGAGGTCTCTTTTGAGGAATAAGAAAGCTATGAAAATGGTGAGTATGATATCTTTTATGAATGACTCCCACGGAGTAAGTTTGATAGCGTCGCCAAAGCAGCCACAGTCAGTCACTTTGTCAAAATAAGCTGAGTAGAAGGTGAGAAATGTAAAGAACACGATGATGACAAGCAGCAGCCAATAAGTGATTTTTACCCGGTAGTTAAGAAGGACGGCGATTCCCAGTACCACTTCCAACACGCAAAGAAACACCGCCAATGGTAAAGCAAGCGGAACGAATATTTCGAAGAATGAGGCAATGTCGGAAGCGAAAACCTCGAAGTACTCCTCAAGTTTGATGGCAGTGCCTACAGGGTCGTTGATTTTGATGGCACCAGAAAAAATAAAGAGACCACCGACGAAAAATCTTGATATTTGTAATAGCCACTTCATTTGCTGAGATAGTTTAGTTTTATCAAACAAAACACTGAGTAATTGATCATGTCCTGATAGTTGGCTTTTATGCCTTCTGACACCAGTGTTTTTCCTTTGTTGTCTTCTATTTGTTTTACTCTCAATAACTTCATTAAAATAATGTCGGTCATCGAGCTCACCCTCATTTCCCGCCAGGCCTCACCATAGTCATGATTTTTATTGAGGAGCAATTCCATTGTCTCCCGGGCAATTTTATCATAGTGGGGTTCCAACGCTTCATACGGCAGTTCGAGCGCCGGGTTTTCAGCCAGCTCCATTTGAATCATAGCAATGATGCAATAGTTGATGATACCAATAAACTCTCCACTGATATTATCTTCCACCTTCTGCGTCCCCTTTTCCTGAATAGAGCGGATTCTTTGCGCTTTGATGAATATTTGATCGGTGAGGGAAGAAAGCCGCAAAATGCGCCAGGCGGTGCCATAATCACGGGTCTTCTTTTCAAATAATTCTTTACAAGCCTTTATTACTTGAGTATATTCGCCAACAGTTTTTTCTTCCAAAGGAGTATATCTTAATTGTCTCAACAGGGCGCTAAAAATAACGAAATTGCTTTCAATTCATAAACCCTTTGATGCTAAAAGGAGTATCGAAGTTCGGGGACAAATCATATCGCTGGAATATCCATGCGTGATGGGCATTGTTAACTTCACTCCCGACTCGTTTTATGATGGAGGGCGATTAAAGACTGACAGTGATATCCTGGCTCTCGCCGAAAGGCATTTAACCGACGGGGCCACTTTTCTTGATATAGGCGGTTATTCCTCTCGCCCTGATGCTGATCATATTAGTGAAGAAGAAGAGCAGCGGCGGGTTGGCCATGTAGTTGCTACTGTCATCCGACAGTTTCCCCAAGCTATTCTATCAGTGGATACCTTCAGAGCGTCAGTTGCCAAAGCAGCTCTTGATGCAGGTACTCAAATGATTAATGATATTTCGGGAGGAGAACTGGACGCTGAAATGTTTTCATTAGTAGCGGAGCGGAATGTTCCTTACATTCTCATGCATATGAGGGGCACACCGCAGACGATGAAGCAGATGTCGGATTATGAGGATGTTTTACAGGAAGTTTGTGACTACTTTAGTAGCAAGCTTAACTATTTACGTTCGAATGGCGTGAAGGACATTATCATCGACCCTGGTTTTGGGTTTGCAAAAGGGCCTTCTGTCGGCTTTGAGTTACTAGGAAAGATGTCGTTTCTCAAAGCATTGGGTGCTCCCGTTATGGTGGGGTTATCGAGGAAGTCGATGATTTATAAAACACTTGAAATAAATGCGGAAGAAGCGCTGAATGGCACAACAGCTTTGCATATGATTGCGTTAGAGAATGGGGCGAATATTCTGAGGGTACACGATACAAAAGAGGCTATTGAGGCCATAGAATTATACAGGAGGGTATATACTTGATACTAGCGTTCAAAATTGGGTTTTTAGAAATTGGATGGGTTGATGTCATCGACATAGGCTTTGTGAGCGTGCTCCTGTACCATGTGTACAAGCTCATGAGGGGGAGTGTGGCCATCAGGGTTTTTTTAGGCTTCTTGTTTCTCTACCTGGTTTACCTGGTGGTGAGGGCCGCCGAAATGGAGCTATTGTCGATCATTCTTGGTCAATTCATGGGAGTGGGTGTGCTGGCAGTCATTATCTTGTTTCAGCAGGAAATCAGGAAGTTTCTGCTGATTATCGGGCGTACCACCGCATTTGACAAGGAAAGTTTCTTCAAATCGTTTGGCGTCTTTTGGCGCAGCTCATCTGCTAGTAATAAATTTGACGTGACTCCTTTGGTAGAGGGGATGAAGAGCCTGGGTGGATCAAATACCGGCGCTCTAATGGTGGTTTCTAAGAACACCGAGCTCAAGTTTTATGCAGAATCCGGTGACAGAATGGACGCCATACTCTCCAAAAGGCTGCTTCTCTCTATATTCAACAAATATAGCCCACTGCATGATGGCGCTGTAATCGTTTACGAAGGGAAGATAGTGGCCGCAAGGTGTATTTTGCCCGTAACCGAAAGAGACAATTTGCCAGCTCAGTTCGGGCTCAGGCATCGGGCGGCAATAGGAATGTCGGAGCAGACAGACACGTTGATTCTGGTGGTTTCAGAGGAAACAGGTCAGCTTTCTGTCGTGAGGAACGGAAGAGTATTCTACAACCTGGCACCTCAGGACATTAGAAAGAAAATCAACGACTACCTTTCAGAAAACGAGGACGAGGAGCTGCTTTCTGAAGCAAATAAGGCAGCTGCCGCCGAAGCCGAAAAACCTCTAAAAAAGGAAAAGACCTCTGCTTAGTGATGGTCGGCATTTACTGGCTTTTCTAGCCGCACGCCGAACGAATACTCCAGCAGTTTGCGTACGGTGAGCCCCTGAAACAGGATAGATAACACAACAACTGTATAAGTCATTGTGACAATGATGTCTTTTCCCTCAAACTCTGGGAGCGACAGCGACAATGCAATAGGTATGCCTCCCCGGAGCCCGCCCCAGGTCATGATTGTAACGGAGTGTTTTTCGAAATGATGTTGTTTGAAAACAGACATGAGCTTTATGGGGATTCCTACACTGATAAACCGGGCTACCAAAATCAACGTAAAAGCAAAAAAGCCTGCTGCGAAATAGTCAAGCCGGATGGTAATGACCAACATTTCGAGCCCGATCAACACAAAAAGCATAGCATTTAGAGACTCCTCCATCAAACTCCAAAACTTAAACACGTAGTCGCTGGTGACGCTGGTGATATAGTTTCCCCGTCCTTCGTTTCCTATAATCAGCCCGGCCACTACTGCAGCCTGCTTGGCAGAGATGTGGAGTATTGTTGCAATTTGTGCTCCTGTTAGTACCAGAGCCAGCGTAACCAGGATCTCCAGTTCCGATTGATCGTTGTCGATGTACTTAAGCAGCCGGTAGCCAACAAAACCAAGGATAAGCCCAAGTATGATTCCACCCCCAACATCGAGGGAAAATATAAAGCCGACATCCCAGAAGCTGATTCTGTGGTCTTCGCCGGTATGAGCAAGGTCGAGCAACGTAAGGGCCAGCACCACAGCCACGCCATCATTGAAAAGTGACTCGCCGGAGACTTGAATGGCCAGTCTTTTGGATAAGTTATACTTCTTGATGGTCGATGTGAGAGCGATCGGATCAGTGGGCGATATCAGGGCACCAAAGACCAGGCAATAAATCAGGTCAAGATGGATGCCGGAAAACTTCAGAATGTAGAAAATGCCAAGGCCCACGATGACCGTGGAAATGAAAATACTGGCCGTGGCTAATATTAACACAGGCCATTTCTCCTGAGCAAGTTTTTTGAAGTCGATTTGGAGTGCTCCTGCAAAGAGCATGAAAATGAGCACTACCTGATAGAGGACATCGGAATAGTCGTAGTTTTCCATGACACGCTCGGTGCCTATGATGAAATCGGGGAACAGCCAGCCAGCCACTAAAATGCAAAAGGACAGGCAAAGCGCCATTAACATCAGCCCAATGGAAGAGGGCAATTTGATGAAGTATGTGTTTACGTATATAAAGATGCCTGCCAGGCAGACAAAAATTGCGACTATATCAAGTATATGCATAGAAGGCCTTCAATGCCGGGTAATTTTTTTATTGATAATAACTATGCAGGTGATTTAGATAAAATTTGCCCAAATTTAGTGTATTATGAATAAATGACCCGTTTTTTTTTACGGTTACTCAAAACTTGTACGAATGCGGTCTTTTGAGTTCCAGACGTAAATTGTGTCAAAAGCGGATTAACCCGATCTCAGTAGCGTATGACCATCAGTTTTTTATGAAGAAAGAAAAGCTAAAGAAGCAATTTGAGGTGTTGCGGGAGAAAAGGGAACAGCTATTTAAAATAGTTACGTCGGTAGATGCAGCCTTGTTGGATCGGCCACCTTCGGAAGGCAAATGGAGCATACTGCAAATTCTTTATCATGTGAAGGCATCTGAGGCAGGAACGCTGCGCTACATCGACAAAAAGTTGTCGTTTTCGCCGGATGGGCTTCCAAACTCATCTTTTCTTTCGGGAGCAAAGTTGGTGTTGCTCGAAATTACTTTGAGGTCTCCCCTAAAGTTCAAAGCCCCTAATGGACTAGATGTGTTTCCTGAGAAGTTGGCGCTGGAAGAAATCAAAGCAGACTGGGATCGATGCGATGAGGGCTTTCTGCAACTTATTGATCGCCTCCACGAACACAAGCTTGGCTGGCAGCTTTTCAAGCATCCCATTATTGGGCGGCTCAATATGCAGCAGACGATCAAGTTTATGGTCAGTCATTTTGACCACCACGCACGTCAAATAAAGCGATTAATGAACTGATTTTCTTTCAGTCAAAAAATCATTGAGAAAAAAGCCGACCATTGGAAGGGTCATTCCTATAAATGCGAGTAAGATTGTCATTTTATACCTCCTGTGTTTGTAGTTGCGTTTTTATATTTTCTATTAGCTGGTAAATTTCTTTTTCCAGGGACTCAAGTTGATGGTCTAGTTCCCACTGACCCTGGCTGGCAAGCTCAGATATCGTCGATATTTTCTTCGAAGTCATTTCATCACTCAAAAGCTCAAGTAGTGTTTTTGATTTGTGCTTGATGAAGTTTAACCAATACAAATTTTTAGTTTCGATCCCTTCTTTGATACAAGACAAATAGTTTGCCAATTCCCCGGTGCTTTGCTCAATAAAAGTGTTAATGAAAGCTTCATCACCTTCTCCAAGCTGAAGTACCTGACTAAAATTCGTTGATGTCATTTCTTTAATTTTTTCTGATTCAAAGGTACGGCGAGTTGGTGGTCTGGAACTGTGATAGTATTGTGATTACTTACATGGATGACAAGGATTTGGAAATTCAGCTTTTCTCGTTGAAAGATGTGTCTTGAGTATAAAAGGGCACTTTTTTGAAAAAAGGATAAAGGATTCTTTTTGCTGCGAAAAAGGTGAAAACTTCATTTTAGCGCTAAAAACTACTCACACTACCACTCAGCACATTCTCTGTGAACTTCGTAAAGCATCGTTTCAGGCTAACATATTAACCCCTATTTTTGACCCGACTTAGTTTTATGATAAGCGTACAAAGCGTTATTTACACCTATGGGCCAGCCAAGGATCTGATATTTCCTGATTGGGAAATCGAGCAGGGCAAGCATAGCCTGATTCTGGGCGGTTCCGGGTGTGGCAAAACCACTTTGCTTCATGTGCTGGCGGGGCTTCGAACACCGACAGCCGGTATTGTGAAAGTAGCAGGTCAGGTGCTTTCTGAACTCGGAGGTCATAGAATGGATGTATTCAGGGGCAAGCATATTGGGCTTATTTTCCAAAAGCCTCACTTGCTGAGTGTATTAACAGTTGAGGACAATTTGCTGCTTGCTCAGTATATGGCTGAGCTCCCTCAGGACAAAAAAAGGATACGGGATGTGCTTGATGTTCTTAACCTGTCGGATAGAAGAAATGCGAAGGTCTATGAGCTAAGTCAGGGTGAAGCCCAGCGAATAGCGATAGCAAGGGCTGTACTAAACAAACCACAAGTGATTCTGGCCGATGAACCTACTGCCAGTTTGGATGACGACAACAGCGAAAAGGTTTTGAATATCCTTGAAGAACAGGCAAATGTGTATAATGCTACACTCGTTATCGCCACGCATGATCAAAGGGTGAAGAGTCGATTCCCGCACCAACTCAAGCTTTGAATAGAGATATGAACCTTTTCGTTTTAAGCTGGAAGTACATAAAAGGCAAGCCGCTGAGTACAGCACTCAATGTGCTATTGCTGTCGTTCGGAATAGGCATTATTGTCGTTTTGCTTCTTGTAAGTCAGCAGGTGGAGGAAAAGCTCTCCGAAAATGCCAGCGGAATTGATCTTGTGGTGGGGGCCAAAGGCAGCCCTCTTCAAATAATACTCGGAAGCATCTACCATATTGACTACCCAACGGGGAACATACCTCTCAATGAAGCAGCCAAACTGGCCAGGAACAGGCTGGTAAAAAACGTGATTCCACTAGCGCTGGGGGATAGCTACAAATCTTTAAGAATTGTGGGCTCGACCAGGGGATTTGCTGAGCTGTACGGCTTGGTCCTTGATGAAGGAGCACTCTGGGCGGACGACTACGAAGTAACACTCGGGGCAGCTGCCGCACAAACGTTGAGCCTGGCAGTTGGCGACACCTTTTTTGGAGAACACGGCATGGCTGATGGGGGAGAAGCGCATGACGCCCATGCCTATAAAGTAGTGGGAATACTACAGCCCACGGGCAAGGTGGTGGACAACCTTATTTTAACAAGTATTCCAAGTGTATGGCTGATGCATGGTCATGATGAAGAAGAGGACGGGCATGAGAACTTGCCGGATACGGTGGCGATTGAAGCTTTGGGAATAGCAGTTACGGCAGAGCAGCTTGAGGAAAAAGAGGTGACTTCATTGCTGGTGCAGTATCGGGGGCCGATGGCGGCAGTGCAGCTTCCCCGCATGGTGAATACGCAAAGCAGCATGCAGGCAGCTTCACCGGCTTTTGAAACAGCCAGGCTTTTCTCATTGATTGGCATCGGGGTCGATGTGGTGCAAGGCTTTGCTTATCTGGTTATTGTGATGGCTGGACTGAGCATTTTCATAGCATTGTACAATTCGCTGAAAGAGAGGCAGTATGATCTCGCCATTATGCGGTCGTTGGGGGCATCCAGGCTCAGGCTATTCATTCACATTGTTATGGAGGGCGTTATCATCACGTTGCTGGGAGCCGGGGTTGGTTTTGTGCTGGGCCATGGGGTAGTAGAAATACTTGCTCAATTCATTTTGAAAGGGTCGTCTGCTAGCATAACCGGCCTTGTATTTTTGCCTTCCGAACTTTACATATTATATATAAGTTTACTTTTGGGAGTGATAGCTTCTCTTATTCCGGCTATCAATGCCTATAAGACTGACATTTCTGAAGTACTTGCTAAAGGAGCATAAATTATGAAGAGAATATTCATCGCAGTGGCTTTTCTTATCGTTGGCATGTCGTATTTGTCGCATGCGCAGGACAACAATAAATCGCTGGCTACAGCCAACTGGGCTACCCTGGCTAAGGTAACTTACAAGGTAGGTAAAGACGAATATGGAGAGCTGAGCATTCCAGTGTTTGGTGATGAGATTCAAAAACTTGCAGGCAAGGAAATTGAGCTTCCAGGTTATATCATCCCTTTCGATGGGATGTTTAAGCCGGATCATATCATTCTGTCGTCGTTGCCTGTTGCGGCGTGCTTTTTCTGCGGCAGCGGTGGCCCTGAATCGGTGATTGAAATTTATCTTAAGGAGCCAATTAAGTATACAGCCAACGGAATTAAGGTGAGAGGTAAACTTGAGCTGAATGAAACGGATTACAACCAGCTGATGTATATTCTGAAGGATGCTGTGATGGTAGGGCCGGCGAACTGATGCAAACGAAGAGAGTAAAAAACCAATGGCTATGAAAATGAAAAAGGTGGTGTTTCTTCTTTTCATGGTGGCAACGGCCACTGCGTGCTCCAATGAACAAAAGGAGCAAAAGGATGCCTTGATGGCTGAAGTGATGGCGGCGCATGATGAGGTAATGCCTAAGATGGGAGAGCTGAGAAAGACGGCGAAAGCATTGCAAGCAAAGGCTGACTCGCTGGCTGCTTTAACTGATCAGGACTTTTCGGCCGAAATAAACACTTTGAGACAGACAGCTAAAAGAATTGAAGACGCCAATGAAGTTATGATGGAATGGATGAGGCAGTTTGAAATGCCTGACAATGAAGCGCCAATAGCTGAAGTCTTGGTCTACCTGAAGGATCAAAAGGAAAAAATCGACAAGGTAAAAGACGAAATGCTGAAGTCGCTGGAGGAGGGGAAGGCATTGGAATAGTACTAGCCTATTTTTGGCCTGCGGAGTGACAGATAAAGGATACAACAAATAAAACTATCGCCCGAAGGAGACTCTCCCGCAAAGCTCCAAAAGCTTTTTCTTTGGTATTCTCTCAAATTTTACCTTGAAGAGGTCGTATCTGGGTTCAACGTAGTAAACTGGTAAACGAGGGTATTTGTCTATTATGGTGTTGAGTAAAAGACTTCTCTCGGGAGTTAAGTCTTCGAAGACTTTGAATCCGATATAAACTGCCTCAACTATGTTTGGGTCGTATGTCCATTTCCTTTCCTTGCCCTCCGGCCCTATGTATACTAACCTGACCTCTTTTTCATAACTCCACCTTTTATGCTTGATGATAGAAAGGTATAAAGTACGGAACTCGCTTCTTATTTTCTTTGACTCTATTACTTTGTTTACGTATGCTACTTCTCCACAATACTGAAGCTTAAATTCTTTAGAACCGAATGCTTTTTGCCTGGGAAGCCCCTTGATTTTGACAGCAAAGCCATCGAAACCTTTCGCATAATGCCCCCACATCAGGACATCATCTTTTTTGGTTGAAAAGCAGCTGATGCCGACTTTAGAGTATTCATTTTTAACCTTGTTGCTTATTGGATCAATCAATTTTGTATTAAAATCAAATGGGTCATTGAAGCTATTTGGACTGGAGAGCCAAAAATAGTTGCTTGCAAATGCGTCTAAGCTATTAATGCCAAGAGGAAAAAATTTGAAAACGCTTTTTAGGTAGGGCCCTCTAGGTTCATTTTTATAAATAACCTCTATAGGCATACTTCCGTCTGTTCGCATTGAAAGTCGGAGTTTGTAATTATTGGCGATTATCAGTTCTTCCAAGGGCCACATGCCAATCGTTAAAGATTTATCATTCTGATTCTAAATTATTGACGTCCTATAATTTACTCTTAAAGTGGTTACATCTACGATTCTTGGTACGAAAAAGTAATATAGAAGGCTGTGAAATTGCAGCCTTTTTCTATCACTTGGTTTCGCAATCTTGTAAAAACTCCGCTACATCGTTCACATCAATCAACCCTTTTTTGTTGCCCCACGAGTTGGATACATAGGTAAGTATTTCCGCTATTTCGAGGTCTTTCAGGCTGAGCTGAGGCATCACGCCATCATACTCTACACCATTCACCGTTATTTTGCCGCTCTGTCCGTTTTTGATAATGCAGGCTGCTTTTTTGGAATCGGCCATTAGAAAGTCGGAGCCAGCCAGGGGTGGGATGAGGGTAGCAAGTCCCTGGCCTTCAGTTTGATGGCAAGCAGAACAGTTTTGCTTGTACAGTTGTGCTCCTTCGCTCATGTACTGGCGCAGCCTGATGCTGGTTCGTTCGTCCAGCCCTTCGTAAATATCATCGGATTTAGCCTCTTCTTTTTTGTCTCCTGAAGAACAGCTTGTCATGGAAACGGCCGTGGCTACGAATGAAACCAGTGCCAGCACTAAAATTCTCTTTCTACTCATGATTTTTCTTTATTGTATTCTTTAAGTAAAGTTCTCATGTCTTCCATCAATTTATCCACATCTTCTTTTACCGTGCCATCATACACTCCTCTTATCCGACGATCTTTGTCTACCAGAAGGAAAGCACCACTGTGAATATACCCGCCCGGTGCGCCAGGATCTTCCCCCGCCACCACCATATAACTTGTTTCTCCAAGATCGTAAATGGCATCTTTATCACCCGTTACGAAGTGCCATCTGTCGCTCTTTACCCCAAGACGCTCAGCAAAATCGTGCAATACGGCAACGGTGTCATGTGCGGGGTCGATGGAATAGCTAAGCAACCCTACCTCGGGATTGTCCTCAAAGGCTTCGTAAATGCGAATCATCTGCGTTTTCATGATCGGGCAAATGGTGGGGCAGCTTGTGAAGAAAAAGTCAGCCACGTAGATTTTGCCATTGTACGTTTCGTTGGTCACCCAGGCACTGTCCTGATCGAGAAACCTAAAGTCGGCAATGGTGTGGTAGATAGTGTCGGCTGTTGTTACCCCATCAATTTCTACCGTCGTCACTTCCCTTCTGCCAAGGATGGGTAGTTTTTTTTCGCCTCCGAAATTGGTGCAGGCACTAAGGCTTGCTGCCGCTATCACCGAGAATATTAGTTTTTTCATTTTCAACTCTTTGAATTAGTTTTCTCTCTCCACTTCTTATAACTCCTTATGGCGAACATGAGTGCCCCGGTAAAAGCGATCAGTCCTCCCATGCCCCATGCCAGGCTTACAATGTTTTTGAGCACCACAAGGAAAACTGTGGCTACGAGAAGAATGGTGGCCACTTCATTGAAAATGCGCAGGTAGTAGCCTGAGTCTTTATAGACATCCTTCTGCAGGTTCCTGAATTTTACATGACAAACCGACTGATAGACATAAAGGAGGAAAACGAAAATCAGTTTGGCGATCATCCAGGGCTGGGTGGCCATGGCCCAACCCAGGGAGTTGAGCACAAGCGGACCGAATATCAGCGTTAAAATGGCGGAAGGCCAGGTAATGCCAAACCAAAGCAGCTTCGAAATACGCTTGTATTCTTTGGTGAGAATACTGCGCTCAGGCTCCGGTTTTTCCTGGGTTTCTGTTTGATAGATAAACAAGCGAACCATATAAAACAGGCCTGCAAACCAGGTGACAATAAAGATGATATGAAGCGCCTTGAGATACAGATAAGACATGCTTGTCCTTTTGCCTCAAAAATAGTGGCTGAAAGGCGAATGTCCTTGCTTTGGTCGGAATAAAAGCGTGTATTTCTTGCTCCGGGGAAATCAAAAGAAAAGGCCGTTTCAGGCACCGATGTGGCAAGTGTTTACAAAAGGGTTACAACATCCCCCACTTTTACCACTCCTTGTTTTTCGACGACGGCATTCATACCAAAAAGGATTTTGTGCTCGTGTTTTCTGAATGTTGCCAGTGTTTTTGTGGGCTCCTTACCCATTTTGCCTGTTTCCTGATTGATGGTGGGGATCTGGCATTTGGCGCAGGGCTTCAGGCAATGGAAAATGGCATCGCCGGCTGAAAGTTTCCCCCAGGTGTCTTCTTCAAACGGTTTTGCATTTGCCACTACAATATTGGGACGAAACCTGTTCATGGGGATGGGTTGTTCGAGCTTGTCGTTCAGGTCTTTCAACGAGGCGTCGGATATAAAAAGATAGGGATAACCATCGGCAAAGCTCACCATGGAATTGGCTCCGTATTTTTTTTCTACTTCTCTTTTCTTGCTTTCGTGCTGAAAGCAGAACCATACTTTTTCGCCGAGAACGTCGGAAAACCAGTCGTTGAAGTTTTTTCCAACGATCCGTGCTTCCACTTCATCATCCCAAATGGTCACTTTTTCCTTGCTGCCTGAATAGTGTTGACTGTTCAGTGGTACCATAATGGAACTGTCCTCGTAGGTGATGACCAGCGATTCTCCAATGATCGCCGTATGAATAAGGGCCAGCATAGGCGTTTCCCTTTGCGAAATGAATTTGCCTGTTGTGTCGGTCAGCATCCAGCGCCGGTCATACCTGAAGCCTTTTTCGAGCGCCTCCGTTTCTTTCACGCTTATCCCTTTCAATCCCTTCACTGGGTAAATATTCAATTCGCTAATCTGCAACGCCATGGGCAATGAACTTTTTAGATGGTAAATATGGTTCCTTTTGCTGAAATTGCTTTTGTTTCAACCTTGATTTCCTGCCAATTATGAGTGAACGCACCAGTTTGTGGTATTTTGAGGAGGTAGATCTTTACAACGTGCTCTGTCCTCACAAGGTACCGGACATGAAAGAGAGGCACACGTTCAATCATTTCCGGAAGGATCAGTTCATTTATTTTCCCAACGAACCATCAAGTCATATTTACCTTATTGCCGAAGGGCGGGTTAAAATAGGTTCCTATACCGAGGACGGCAAGGAAATCCTGAAGGCCATTCTTGGGGCCGGGGAAATTTTTGGCGAGCTATCGATCGCAGGCGAAGAGCGAAGGACAGACTTTGCGCAGGCGCTTGATCCTAACACGACGGTTTGCCCGATGACCATCGACGATATGCAGGAGCTGATGAAGGAAAATCAGGCCTTAAGTTTGCGAATTTTTAAGCTGATGGGGCTTCGCCTCAAGAGGGTGGAGCGCAAACTGGAATCGCTGGTGTTTAAAGACGCCCGCAGCAGGGTGATTGACTTCATAAGAGAGATGGCCGAGGAGAGAGGCCAGAAGGTTGGCTACGAAATGCTTATCAAGACAAAATTTACCCACAAGGACATTGCCAGCCTTACAGGCACCAGCCGCCAAACCGTGACCACCATCCTCAACGAGCTAAAATCTCAAAATGTGATTAATTTCGACAGGAGGAGGATATTGGTGAGGGATATGGATAAACTGAAGTAATGTTCAGTATTTAGGCTGATTTAGCAGGTTTCTGATGGCCTTTTTTGTATTCCTTTCGTTGAACCACAGCTCTCTGAACGCTACCTTGCCTTCAGTATTTATCAGGTAGCACATGTTGGGGCCTTGCCCAAATGCCCACCAAAACTCATTTTGCGGGTTGTCGATGAATATCGGCACTGAAATCGCATTTTCCCTTACCCAAGCTTTTGCAAGCTCCACTCGCTCTTTGTAAGTTTTGGGTTGTTCGGCTTTGATGTTATTCCGCACGTTGTCCATCGCTATAGAGACCTCGCCTGTCGGCGAATAGGGACTTGGCGAGTCGTAAGGATGTGCATCCATTGTGTAGACTATCATGATGTCTACTTTCGAACCGAATTTCTCTTCCAAATGCAGTAGTGACGGCAGGTTTTTTCGACTTATGTCGCAGGTATAGCTCCCCGTGACAATCAGCAAGGGCTTTGTTTTTTTATGAGAGTCATCCGTAAGACTGAGGATTTGACGTTCTGTGTCAAACAGGGTTAAGGAAGGGACTTCCTTGCCTGGCAGATATCCCAGAGTAACCCAGGGGGCACTCATAATGGCTGACGTTTGAAAAACCGTCTCTGCTTCGTCGCAAGGAGGGACAGGTTTGTCATCGCACGGTGTGGTGAATGAAAAAAGGAAGAAAAGCAGGGTGGCCAGCAGTACTTTCATTGGGAGACAAAAATTGTAATGGTATATGTTTAATGACATCTACCTGACAATTTTCACCAGCCGAAAAATCCCACTTTCTATGACTTTTGATCAGTGGTAGCCTTTTCCTAAAGTGACTCTGATAGTGAACCATTTAAGTGGGGCTTAATTTCGATTTCTGACCATTTTTTTTGTTGTGGAGGACAAAGTATTTCGCTACCTCTCCCAGTATTTGCTCCTCTTGTAATCCTTCAATCGAAGCTTACGGCCATCCCAGGCCACCATTTCCACGAGGATGTTTGGATAGGATTGGGTGAAGATGTATTGGTTAATTTTTTCATCGTCTAGCTGCACCGTCACTCGCCAGGTATCTTGCTGCGGCAATCCGCCAGGCAGTGAGTCGATGGCTTCAAGTGGCGCCACGCTAAACTCCGCATCGTACACCCGGGGCATGTCGGCCCGGCTGTTGATTTGTGTGGCATACACCGGCATGCGGAACCATAGCTTGTCTTTGAATTTCAGGGTTCGCAGGGTGTAAGGCAGCTGATCTTCCCAAAGCGGGGTAGCATCCAGCATTTTGGTGTCGTCGCCCTGTCCGTCCCAGTAGCTGTGGTAGGTGTACTCCAGCTGACTACCTTTTTCCTTCAGTATCTTGAAAGTATTGCCGCACCATTCCTGGCTGGAGTTGGTGAATTTGTGGATTTGCACCGGATTGTTTCTGTGAAAGAAGATGCTTGTAAGAAAGTGGTAGGGGTAATTGTCGGTAGGGATATCAGCGAATTGATTGACCTTCATCACCTCATACAGATCGTCTCGCTGGTAGTTGTCTGTTTTTACACCGTATTCGATATTAAAATCCTCTTTTACTAAAATATACACATAGTCGAAATAGCGAGGTCTGTTGTAGATGGTTCGGGCGGCATTGTAAATGGCCACTTCAGCCTGCCCGTCGTCCCACAGTTCATTTTTGGCCCAGCTTGTGTCGAAATACTCGTTGAGCCCCCGTTCATCGGATGAGTCAAATACTTGATCGCAGGCTGTTGCCAATAGCAGAACGACTAAAGCAAAAAGGAATGGGTTGTAGGTCTTCATTCTATTATTAGTGTTTTGAGCCTCCCCAAATCATCGATGGTGTCCACATCGCTCAGAGGCGGGAGCTTGTGGAAGTCTTTGTTCTGGCTTTCAATATAGTCAGTTGTCTTTTTGTACACCGAGCTGGTGCTCCACTCAATGCCCTTGAAGATACCGCTGTCAAAAGTTTTCATTCCCAGCAAGTAGTAGCCACCATCACGGGCAGGGCCAATGATGAAATCACGAAAAGCAAGACACTCAAAAGCCTTTTCGATATAGAGGGTTTCCAGTTCCAGGCAATCGCTACCTATGATCACCACTCTTTCATATCCAAGTCCCAGCACTTCTTCAAAGGCATTGGACATGCGCTCGCCAAGGTCATCACCCTTTTGCTGTTTCAATATGTATCCGGCATGCGAGAACATGTCGTCTTCCGGAATCAAGCTGGAGTAGAAAACGTATTTGTCTTGCGAAAGGTCAGCGGTGATGTCTTTAGTGTGCTGCAAAAGCTCAAGATAAACCTCAAGCGCTTTTTCAGCACCAACGTCTTTGGCCAGGCGGGTTTTTACCTTGCCCAGCTCGGCATTTTTCACAAAAATAATGAGTGCTTCTTTAGTCATATACTTTTATACCTTCCTTCAGCCATACCGACCAAAGCTTGTTGTAACAATGCACGCTGTCGGTTGCCTGGTTTTTCGAGTTTACCACTTTGTGCCCTTCGTTTTTCCATTCAAAAATGCCGCCGTACAGGTTTTCCACATTGGTATACCCCAGGGCTTTGAGCTTTTCTCCAATTTTTTCGCTTCGATAGCCGACGGAGCAGTACACCACAATTGGCTGGTCTTTGGCAATGTCTTTGACCATTTCGGGCTTGAACGTTTCGTAGTCTACCCATTTGGCGCCGGAAAGATGGCTAACATCAAACTCAGCTTTTGCCCTTGTGTCAAGTAATATTGGCTTTTTTGCCTGTTGGATACTTGCCAGCGAATCAGCCGAGATCGTTGGTACCGACTTGCTGTAAAGCGTGGAAAGGAGCACGTCGTAAGCACTTTGCGCTTGCGTAAACTGTGGCAAGGCAATGGCCAAAACGAGCAAGAGTATTCTTCCTGGTGTTGTCATCTCTTTAATAAGCTTATTGCTCCCTGTTTTGTTCTCTGGGGTAACACCACTTCCCACATAAAAACTCCATTGACCAACAAATATTCTGTGATGACGGCCCACCAGGGAATTTCGTAGCCAGTCGCTGTGTAACCAATATATGTCCATAGAATGGCATAAGACCACACAATGGGGTATTTGTAGCCCGAGAACACGGACAGGGCTACCAATGGTACGACATACCATGGGTGAACGGTGGTGGCCGCCAGGTAGTAGATGAAAAAAACGATACTTAGTACCTGGAAAAGACTTCGGTCTTTTGGCCAGTTTGTCCAACTCACGATCAAAATGAGAACGCCGCCTGAGAGTGCTAATCGTGGCCCCAATGTGGCTATGATATTGTAGCCTTTCCACCAAAACCCCATTTCCCGGAACAGGTAGTAGAACGAGGCGTTGAATTCGAACTTTCGAAAATACAGGTCGAGGCTTTCTCCCTGCCCGCTTAGCCAGGTAGGGTCGATCAGTGGCAGAAAAAAGAGGAGAGAACCTAGCATGGTCACCAGCACCACTTTCCACCAGTTTTCTTTACCACCGGCAAACATCAGCACCGGCCCGGCAATGACGGGTGTAAGTTTGGTGGCAATAGCTGCTGCCAGTGCCAGAGGCCCGGCAAACAATTTCCTGTCGGCAATTAAAAGAATCGAAAGAATGAGAAACAAAGCCATCATGCCTTCAAAGTGAAGGTTGCCAGACACTTCTGTGATAACCAGTGGATTGAGGGCATAGATGGCCAGCAGTGACGAGGGTTTGCCTGTTTTCTTCAGGTAGCTGGCGATGACAAACAGAAAGGCTACTTCTGTGCCTATGAGCATCAGTCGCATGGGCAAAACAGCGCTAATCAATGATCCGTTGTAGGAAGCGGTGCTCAGCCAAAATACCAGTTGATGGAAAGGTGGGTACACCGTGAAGTATTCTTTTGAATTGAGCCCATCGTAGAGCTCGGCCGTCAGTGTGGGAATAGCATTACCCGCTTCCATGTAAAATGATGGCGGGTGGCTGAATGGATGGATGCCTTGATGCCACAGCAAGCCATCCCATATGAACCGGTAGAAGTCATCAGAAAGCGCCGGGAGGGCGAATAGGAAAATCAGGCGGAACAGGACGGCAAGGCCAAGAATCCATTTCAATTCAGCTTTTTGTAAAGCCAGGAAGGCGAGAAAAAGTAAAGCGAATGAGCCCTGAAGGATCCAGGCGTCTGTTCTTTGAAGCTTGTAGGCCAGCAAAAAATAGGTCATGCAGGAGAGTCCTCCGGCGATAGCCCATTTAACCCTTTGAGGCAGCAAGCCCATAAGGTTTAATTGAGAGTAAGAAGATACCTCCGAAGCCTATGGTGAGCATGAGGTGGAAAAATATCAGCCCAAAGTCATACAAGTAGAAGGCCGACCATAAGCCAAAGGCAAAGTAAACGGCCAGGAGCCCCTCAGCAATGATGGCAGGCGTCAGCTTCCAATTGACGTACTTATTGGTTTTCCAGGATATTTTGTCCTTTAGCACATTGAATTTGGGTGTGCGCAAAAATGGCGTCTTAATGCCGAGCCAGCCTTCAAGCACCGCAATGGCATTGTGCAGCGACATACCCATCGAGAAGGTGATGAACATGGGGAAATGAACGAGGAAGTATTTCAGTGTCTTTTTGGGAAATGAGGAGCCGCTGGCAACCCAGTAGAAATAGCTAACAAAGAGAAAACCTAATACAAATACACTTGCCGCATTGAATAATGTGCTGTATGTGGGCAAATGATTCATTGTGTAGAGCAGAGGCAGGCTTAGCAAAGAAGCAGTGAAAAGGAAGAAGAAAAGGGAGCTGTTGAGCAAATGCTGGACGGCGTGAAGCTTGTTTTTCAGCGGCAGGGCCGATGTGAGCACAGCACCCAGGTTTTTTCTGGCGGTTTCGGCAGCGCCTTTGTTCCAGCGGTACTGTTGTGATTTTACAGCCGGCATAAGTATGGGCAGTTCGGCAGGAGATTCAACGTTCTCAAGGAAAGTGAAATGCCAGCCTTTCAACTGGGCCCTGTAGCTAAGGTCGAGGTCTTCGGTGAGGGTGTCTGCTGTCCAGCCGCCGCCGTCTATAATGCACTCCTTTCGCCAAATGCCTCCGGTGCCATTGAAGTTGATAAAACTGCCCGATGCACTACGGCCAGTTTGCTCTACCGAAAAGTGGGCGTCGAGCCCGAAGGCCTGTAGTTTCGTCAGCCACGAGTAGTTGCGATTGAGATGACCCCAGCGGGTTTGCACCATGCCCACTTTTGGGGTGGTAAAATGGGGCAATGTTTCCTTCAGGAATTGAGGGTCTGGCAGGAAGTCGGCATCGAAAATGGCAATAAACTCAGCATGCGCCTGCTCAAGTCCACTCTGCAAGGCTCCCGCTTTGAAACCTGTTCTTTCTTGTCGGTGCAGCACTTTAATGTCGAAGCCCTTCTTTTTGTATTCTTCAACCAGGTTGTCTACAACAACGCAAGTCTCATCGTCGCTGTCGTCGAGCACTTGAATTTCCAGTTTATCTTTTGGGTAGTTGAGCAGGCATACTTGTCTGATCAGCCTTTCCACCACGTAGAGCTCGTTATAAATAGGCAGCTGTACCGTGACCAGCGGGAACTCTGTCAGTGGTGCAAGGGTGGCTGGTGTTGACTTCTTGTTTTTTCGGTAGCGAATGGCCAGGTGCAGCTGTCCCAGGCTGAACAGAAAGATCAGCGACAGAGAGAGCCCGTACCCGATAATAACCAGCCAGTCGATCATAAGTACCTGAAGATTGTCCAAAGTATTTTGTAGCCTGCTCCGAACGTGCCTTTTACCGTGCCCGACACTTTGGAAACACCAATGCGCTGCCGATAGTTTACCGGCACCTCGGTGGTTTGCATTCCCAATTTAGCCGCTTTTAGCTGCATTTCTACAGTCCAGCCATAGGTTTTGTCCTGCATGTTGATGCGCAGCAGGCTTTCATATTTCACAGCCCGGAAAGGCCCAAGGTCAGTAAACTGCACGCCGTAAAACCAGCGGAGGAGGGTGGTGGCTAACCAGTTGCCAAATATTTGCTGCGGTGTCATTGAGCCCTTTTCTTTTTTGCCGAGTGCCCGGGAACCGATTACAAGGTCAGCCTTGCCATCGATAATCGGCTGCACCAGTTGGTACATTTCTTCAGGGTAGTCGGAGTGGTCGCCATCAAGAAACACCACGATATCTGGCCGGTCGCTGACCTGGCTGGCAATGTGCTGCATGCCGCAAAGGCAGGCGTTGCCATAGCCTCTTTTTTCTTCTCGTAGCGCAGTTGCTCCTCTGGATTGTGCCTGACCAAAGGTGTCGTCGGTAGAGCCATTGTCGACTACGATGATTTCGGATACCAGTTCTTTGGGAATCTCGTCAATCACCATACCTACGGCGTTCTGCTCATTGAAGGCAGGAATGATGACTTTGATATTGTGTTGGCGCACTTACGGTTGATTTACATGCAAAAATAGGGAATGGATTGGATTGGGAGGTCGGGGGTGGGACAAAAGGTTGGCATTAGTCCATATCCGCATCTTTTATCAGGCGTTTGATTTCGGACTTTAGCAAGGGGAGGTGTTTGGTCAAAATAGCCCAAATGTTTTCATCGGAGATATTATCGTAGGAATGAATGATTTGATTTCTCAACCCAACGATTCTGATAGCATTTGTGATTGGGAATTCGGGCTCCTTGTCAAGAACCCTTCGAACGGCTTCGCCAATAATTTCCAGATTTCTCTCGACACCTCTCTTCAAAAGAAGATTTCTTTGGTAGCTGATAAAGTCGTGTGCTTGCCCGTCGAAATAGCTTTCAATTTCATTGATGGAGCCATCAATGTCATATAGCCACTTCAGTACCTTTTCGTCCATAAACCAGCGCCTTGGTTCTATTGATAGATTTAATTAGAATAGGATTCCGAAGGGTTTGGACTTCTAAAAGATCCACTTTTCTGCCGAGTAGAGATTCCAAAGATTCTTTCAGGTTCATATAGTTGTCGAAATAGTCAGCCAAATTCACATCACCAAACTTCACCAGAAAATCGACATCACTGTCAGCATCAAAAGAGTCTGATAGTATGGAACCAAAGGCGAACAGCTCAATTACCTTGTGCTTTTTGCATAGGGTGGATATTTCGTCAATATGATCCTTGATGATTTTCATCCGTCGCATGTAAATATAACAAATATTTTTCTCTCATAATTTAGTCCAGTAACGACTCCCGATATGCCGAGAGTATCTCCAAGAGTAGAAATAACTCTATTGATAGTTGCTTGCCAGGCCCACATCGCCGAAACCGTTCTTGGCCCCGGATGGGCAAGTACCTCTGTCAACGCCGGTACCTTTCGCACCAACTCCGTTGGCAGTGACAAGGATCGGCAGCTTGCGGCTTACCATGATTCAACTGGCGATGTGGTGCTGGCACAGAGGCTCAAAAGAAGCAGGAGCAATGCCTGCTGAGGAGGTAAGGGTGGTGAAGTGGTGTTATTGACCTTGAGTAATGGGCTCTTCGAAAATTGAGTTATTCTCCTTGCCATATTTTCCAAAGAAAGATATCGCTTCCTCCGAAACTTGTTAATGCAGTAGATCCAAATGTAACTGATTCAGTAAAGCTTCCGGTAATGTGGACAATACCGTTAGCTCCAACAGCCAAAGCCTGACCATAGTCATCTCCCGGGCCGCCAGCTTTTTGAGCCCAAAGAATTTCGCCACTCGGGTTGTATTTGGCTACAAAGGCATCACGACTGTTCATTTCTGTAGTGAGACCAAAATCGTCAAAGGCGCTGGTTGAGAAGTATCCAGTTACATAAATATTCCCGTTATTATCGAGGTCAACGGATCGAGCGTTGTCGTAATTATACCCTCCTTCAGTTTTCACCCAAACCAGATCGCCTGAGGAAGTCCCGAATTTAGCAATAAGGATATCTTCGTTTCCTTGACCAGCAATAGAGACTGAACCAAGCGTAGCTTGTCCAGTAAAGTACCCCACCCCGTACAGGTTTCCTTGATTATCAGCCGCTAACGAGTATACATTATCATAGTTACTACCTCCAAGTTGTTTTACCCAAATCGGATCCCCCTCTGCATCGAGCTTTGCAACAAATGCATCCAAAGAACCGAATGACGTAAGAGATTTGTCCCCTAAATGAGTAGTTTCAAAAAACGCACCAGCCAGGAATAACTCATGGTTGGCATTAATTTCAATAGCACTTCCAAAGTCGTTAGAATCTCCCCCCATATTTTTTGCCCACAATAAATCTCCAGATGCAGAATTCAACTTCATAATCAATAGGTCGGTGCCGCCGTTAGAAATCAAACTGGATGATCCAATTGAAAGTGACTCAGCAAAACCACCAGCCAGATATAGATTTCCTGCTTGATCTGACGCCATGGAATTAAATGAAGGCATCTGTGAGCTATTCGACGCAAAGGTTTTAACCCATGCTACGTCTCCTGATGCATTCAATTTTGTAACAAATAGATTTCGACCTGGTTGACCTTTTGGTATGCCGTCAAACAACGGTCGGTCACTAGACACTCCAGCCAAATATGAATTGCCCAGCTGGTCAACTATGATCGTTGTAGGAAACTCGTATTCCGCACCTCCGATTTGTTTTACCCAAATCAGGTTACAATTAGGATCGTATTTAGCAACAAAGATATCATCAAGTCCTGCAGAGGTTAAGGATGTTCCCGCAAAAACGGCAGTTTCTCTGAAAGAGCCGATCAGGTAGGTATTACCGAAACTATCAACTCCAATACTGTTGCCCATATCATAATCGACGCCACCGGCGGCGGCGGCTTCAATTACTACTTCAAAGACTGCTGTACTGGTTGTGGCATTGCCTTCTGTCGTCACTGTAATTTGCCCGGAAGTGGCTGTTTCAGGGATTTTGAAAGTTATCATCGTCGCACTCACTTGGGTGACAATCGCAGGCACTCCATTGATATTCACCGAGTTCCCGGTGGGTGAAATGCTAAACCCTGACCCAGTAATTGTCACAGTTGCCCCGACTGCACCAACCGAAGGTGAGAATGTGCTTATCATTGGTAATACAGCAAAATCTTCGGGAGAAATAACAGTGTGATTGCTCACAGTGACAGTGATTTTTCCAGTCGCTGCCAGTTCGGGCACCACCACAAGTATTGACTTAGCAGTTGAGGACGAAACAGTTGCAGCTACCCCATTGAACATTACAATGTTTTTGGATGGGTCAGGACTGAAACCTGACCCATTTATTTCAATGGTAGACCCTATGGTTCCATTTTTTGGAGTAAAGCTTTCAATTATAGGTGGGACGATGAATTCTTCGGCTGAATTTGTAGAAAGTTGATGTACAGTTAGTTCGAACTTTCCAGTTATTGCTTCCTCAGGCACTATAATATTTAAGGTAGTTTCGGTTGAAGATGCTACCGTAACCGGAATACCACCAAGCGTAACTAAATTTTCTTCTGGCGCTGTACTGAAGTTTTTTCCAGTGATTGTTATTTCTGACCCAACTGGCCCAAATGATGGTGAAAAACTGGCAATTTCTGGAGACTGAAACACTGTGAAGGCAATATCAGAAGTGCCAGTCTGACCATTTACAGTTATAGATATTTTTCCGGTAGAAGCAGCAGCAGGTACCTTAACTACTAGGCCCGTTAGGGTTGCCGAAATTGCAATTGCTGCAGTTTCATTGAACTTCACAATATTTTCTTTTGCTAAATTGCTAA
Organism: Imperialibacter sp. EC-SDR9; assembly: GCF_902498805.1. Classification (GTDB taxonomy): domain Bacteria; phylum Bacteroidota; class Bacteroidia; order Cytophagales; family Cyclobacteriaceae; genus Imperialibacter. The sequence goes on from NZ_LR701591.1 coordinate 30,680, forward strand.
AGTTTTCACCCAAAATGGTCACAGTGTCACCAGCAATACCACTGTCTGGATTGAAGCTAGAGATTACCGGAACGGGCTCCGGGTCTTCTTCACCACATGAAATAGTAAAAAGTATACTTGCAAGGAATAGAATAGACACACAGTGCCAAACAAGAACTCTTTTATTAATCATGATAACAGGGCTAGAAAAATTGACGGAAAAGTAGTTGTAAATTTGATGTTTATCAATCTTCTTTTCGTTTTATTTTTTTCTTTCTGTTGATCGAAGAGAATATTAAGCAGAGTTGTACTTCTTATTCATATAATCCACCGACTCTTTGACCAGTGTTTTAAGAATACCAAGATCCACATCGGTCAACTTGTTGATATAAAGACACGACTTTCCTGTTTTGTATTTCCCGAGTTTCTGCATCAGCTCTTCGTACCGCCCAAAGCCTGGCATGATATAGAGCGTAAGGCTTGTTTTTCTTGGCGAGAAGCCGGTTATCATCCAATCACCTTCCTGTCCACTGGCATATTTGTAGCGATAGGTGCCAAAACCAACTATAGATGACCCCCACATCTTTGGTTTTTCGCCAGTCACCTCTTTCATCAGCTTCAGCACCTCAAAGGCATCATTTCGTTTTTTCTCATCTTCCACTTTGTCGAGAAAGCCTTCCACGCTTACATCGTTGACTTTTGTTTTTAATTCGTAGGCCATAGTGATGTATTTTGACTCTGGAATTAAGAAAAATCTACTTTAAATGCAAGGGACTACAGCCCAAAGCACTACACCTTTTTGTTTTCCTTTTTATCGTACCATAGCTGCACCAGCCCCGAGGGGAAAGTCAGGCTTTTTTTGAAAGTCAGGTTTTGCTCCGGGCGGCCGCCCTTAAACAATCTAATGCCGCTACCCAGCAAGTGAGGAATGACCGAAACGATTACCCTGTCAATGAAAGAATGCTTAAGCAGTTCAAACACCAGGTCGCCACCACCGTCGCAGTAGATGTCCTTGCCCTTTTCCTTTTTGAGTTTTTTAATGAGAGCCGCCAAGTCATTAAAGTACTCAACGTTTTCATCCTTGCCGGTTCTGCTATTGGATAGCACCCACACCTTTTTGTCCTTGTGATGAAAGTCTCCTCCAAATGATAATACTTTGTCGTATGTCTTTCTGCCCCAAATGACCGTGTCGATCCCAGCGGTGAATTCCGCATAGCCATAGTCCTCACCAGGCACCTGTACTTGTGACAGAAAATCAATATTGTCGTCTTCTTTGGCGATGTAGCCATCGAGACTCATGGCGATGTAGAGATTTACTTTGCGCATAATTTAAGTTTTTTTAACAAAGGTCGGTAAGCTGTTGTTACTTGAATTGTAAAAATCGGACATCAGAAAAGTACATTTTTTGCCTGCCGCAATTCGCCTGGTGTCATCCCGGAAAACTGCTTTGCATCGTGGATAAAATGCGCCTGGTCGAAATACCCGGCTTCGTAGGCGACGTCTGTGAGACTCCATTTGGCCACTTTCATCAACTTAGAAGCTGTGAGAAACCTTTTCATTTTGATGTATTCTTTTGGCCCCAAGCCCAAACACCGGTCATACTTTCTAAGTAGTTGCCGATGGCTGAGTCCTACTGCCCTGGCTATCGAGTCAACGCTGACCTGGGCCAGCGATTTTTCAATGAGGGTCAGAGTGGATTGAAATGACTCTTCAGCTCTATAGTTTCGACTCAATTTCTCAATAAGAAACTCCTGAACGGCTTGCACCTTCTCCTCGTCGGACAAAGCAGCCTCGACTCTTTGTTCCATCTCTTTCGCCGCTTCCGCCTGCGATTTACCAATGTCGCTCAGACACACTGTTTGGTTGGCAACAAATGACATTGGAACATCGAAAAAAGGCCAGGATCGACCCGGGTAAAACCATACGGTAATAAAGTGAACCTGCTTCGGGCTGGAAATATCCATAAAGCAGTTCATTCGGGACGTGATGAAGCTACTGCCATTTATTTTTCGTCCATTCACCTCAAATGAATCGGCGGTGTCGCCAATATTGACGAACAGTTCAACACATCCGTCGGGAAGTACTCGTGAATGGGGAGGGGGCTCCCACGTGCCAGGCGCCTGCATCAGGTAAATCGCCTTAACAAAGGGACGGAGTTGCTCTGGTATCTGGCAGTTTTTTAAATGTGTCATAAGCGACAGACCTAATTGTGACCCCGGGAGACGGTTCTATGACAATTTTTTACAATGTGTATAGCAGACACATTTTTGCTATTAACTACTTTGCAAGACAAGTTTGGTAATGCCCTTTCGGGGGCAGCAACGTTTAACGTTGCACGGTTGATTAGGTTTGGTAGCCCGGTGGTCTTTTAGAGCGCCGGGCTTTTTTTAATTGTTCTGTTCTGCTCCGGGCAAAGCTCTCGGTTTCTTCACCAGCTTATGGTTGATTGGTATAATCCTTAAAATATTTTTCAAGTACAAAAGGAGGTTGGTGCACATCCGGCTTCCTTTCGAAAGTAGTTGGGTCGTACTCCATTGGCACAATTGTTTTGGCTGTAAGCTTCAGTGTATCGTCGGTTCGCCTTTGCCAGCTACCTAACAAGCCCATCATTTCCCTCACTTTTACCTCGTGCTCCTTTTCACCAGCCAGGTTGACTAGTTCATCAGGATCATTTTCGAGGTCGAAGAGCTGTGTGTGGTCTATCATGGGATATCGTATCAATTTCCATTTTTTGTCCCGCACTGCCCGATGCGTGCCCCTGTAGGTGGTGAATAGCGAGGTACGAACACCTCCTTCTTTGCCCATAATCACCTTCGAAAGATCTTTTCCATCCACTCTCTCAGGTGGTTCTACGCCTGTAAGGTTGCAAAGCGTAGGGAAAATGTCATAGAGGTAAACCAGTGCATCTCTTGTTTCATTGGTTGGCAAGCCGGGGCCTGCGAATACTAGTGGCGCCTTCATGCTGTGCTCATACAGGCTTTGTTTCCCCACCAGTCCGTGGCTTCCCAGGGCAAGCCCATGGTCGGCAGCGTAGACTATTATTGTGTTGTCAGCAAAACCGCTGGCTTCAATCGAAGCGATAATGTCGCCTATTCTTTTGTCGGCGTGGGTAATCATAGCGTAGTATTCTCTGAGCTGATCCTGAATCATTTCGGGATCTCGTGGCCAGGGTGCCAGGTGCTCATCTCTTACCTGCATTTCATTTATTTCCCCAAAATTGAATGGATGCCAGGGCTTAAAGTTGGCCGGTAAAGGAACGGTGTCTCCCGCATATTGCTCCAGGTATTGTGGCAATGGGCTTCTCGGGTCGTGAGGAGCAGTGAAGGCTATGTAAGCAAAGAAAGGTTTTTCGGCACCCTTTTGTGACGTAATGAAATCTATCATCGCATCAGCAAAAAGGTCAGTGGAGAAGCCTTTTTCTATAGGTTCGGTAAAAGTGGAGTCATTTACCTTGTCACGCACAGCTGTGTTGAAATGATCATCCATGCCACCCAGAAACACATTCTTTCCCTGCTGAAACGAAGCCAGAAAGCTGTTGCCACCATTGTGCCATTTACCAGTGCCAAAAGTAGTGTAGCCATTGGCGGCCAATACCTGCGGCATGGTGGTTACGGTGTCGAGCTTGTCGTATACATGATAAAGGCTTTTTCCGCTCATGAGCATAGCCCGGCTGGGAGCGCAAACTGCTCCATGAATGGAGCCCATGCAGTAGTTGTTAGTGAAGCGCACACCACTTTTCGCAAGTGCATCCAGGCTGGGTGTTTTAATAAATTGGTTGCCCGCTGCCCCCAATGCATCTGCTCGCTGGTCGTCAGTGAAAATGAAAACTATGTTGGGCTTTTTAGGTTCCTCTTTCCTTTGAGAACATCCCACTAAGACTTGAAAAAAAAGCAGGGCTGCCAGAGAACCGACACTAAAAATTGAGCAATAATCTTTCCTCATGGCTAAAAATAGAAAACCATCCACATTTATAAATGGCTTCTTGCTAATATTTGACATGCCTAATTCTATTTTATTCATTAAACTGTGATATAATCCTTAGATATGAAAGCAGTATTTGGCAAGGCCGCTCTTTTTGTTCTGGTGGCAGTTGTCTTCTTTAGTCTGGGCCAGTACGTGTCGCTAACAAATGAAGAAACGATTAGCTATGGAGATATTATTAGCGCAGGTGAACTGATCGGAGTGCCGCTTACCCGTGCTGAGGCTGACTCCATGCTTGAGGGGGTTGCTTCACAGAGGGAAAGCTATCTTTACATGCGCAGGAGCCCATTAGCTAACGACGTGGTGCCAGCCATGCAGTTCAATCCGCTCCCTTTGGGCTTTGGCCACCAAAGCCATTTTAAAGAGTTGAAATTTGGCGATTACACTGGAGCCTTGCGACCTGCCGCTGACGAGGAGCTGGCTTTTATGAGCATCGGAGAGTTGGCGGAGCTCATCCGAACCAAACAAATATCCTCACTTGAGCTTACCCAGTTTTATATAGACAGAATTAAGAAGTTTGACCCACAATTGCACGCCATCGTGACCCTCATGGAGGACTATGCACTTGAAAAAGCGGCAAATGCTGACAAGGAAATTTCACAGGGTAACTACAAAGGACTTTTGCATGGGATTCCTTTTGGTGCCAAAGACCTGCTAGCCAAGAAGGGCTTCAAAACAACCTGGGGAGCCATGCCCTACAAAGACCAGGAGTTTGAGGTTGATGCGACTGTTGTCGAGCGGCTGGAAAACGCTGGGGCAATTTTGGTAGCAAAAACCACACTTGGCGCTCTTGCGATGGGCGATATTTGGTTCGGAGGCAAAACACGGAATCCGTGGAATACCGAGAAGGGCAGTAGTGGTTCATCGGCGGGTTCGGCATCCACTGTGTCAGCAGGCTTGTTACCTTTTGCAATAGGTTCGGAGACGTTAGGGTCGATTGTGTCACCGTCCACGGTTTGTGGCGTAACCGGGCTGAGGCCTACTTATGGCCGGGTAAGCCGCCACGGAGCCATGGCTCTTAGCTGGAGCATGGACAAGCTTGGCCCATTGTGCCGCAATGTGGAAGACTGTGCCATTGTGTTGGCTGCCATTGGCGGGCCCGACGGCAAAGATGATATGGTGTTGGACTTTCCGTTCTACTATGAGCCTGCTGTCGATCTGAAGGCACTCAGGATCGGTTATGTGAAAAGTGACTTTGACAAAGAATACGCCTTTCGTCGTCAAGATAGCGTGGCCCTGCAGGTCTTGAAAGAACTCGGAGCAGAACTTATACCAATTGAATTGCCTAACCAGCCGGTAGGGGATATGACCATCATACTTTCGGCAGAGGCTGCGGCGGCTTTTGAGGAATTGACGTTAAGTGGACGGGATGACCAGTTGGTGAACCAGCAAAAGTGGGGCTGGCCCAATAGCTTCAGGGAGTCCCGACTCATTCCGGCTGTCGAATACATCCAGGCAAACAGACTGAGGACCCAACTTATCCAGGACATGACCAGAGTTTTTCAAAAAGTGGATGTGTACCTGGCTCCTTCCAGAGAAGGCAAGAACCTGCGGGTCACCAATCTTAGTGGCCACCCGTCCGTAGTACTGCCAAACGGCTTTTCCGATGATGGTACTCCCACCAGTTTGACCTTCACAGGTCGGCTATTTGACGAAGGAACTTTGCTGGCGGTGGCAAAAGCCTATCAGAATGCCACAGACTGGCATAAGAAACATCCGAAGCTTGATTGAACGATATTCAAAATAATATTTCGCCCACCTGCCTTTATTGATTTTTTTTGACTGTTTTGAGTGATTTATCAAAACATACTTCTATTTAATTTTTCTGAAAATATTAGTGAAGGTGACGAAAGTCACCTTTTCTGTTTTGTGACGTCATACCCTCCCCTTATTCCCGCTTATACCTTAGCATCATCAAAATGTTTCACCAAAACCAATTAGAAACATGAAAACGTTGCTAACAATTACCGCCCTCGTATTTCTGACTGTAGCCGCTACAGCCGGGCAGCCATTTAAGGCAGAAAAGGGATCAAAAATTACTGTAGCTGGCACCTCAACTATGCATGACTGGACGATGGTTTCAGAAGAAATTCAGGTTGAAGCAACCATAGCTGATGGAGGAGGAACCGTTGAAGGGTTGAAACTAATCGTGCCGGTTACCACACTAAAGAGTCATAAGAGTAGCATGGATGACAATGCCTACAAGGCACTGAAGTCTGACAAGAATCCGCAGATCATTTTCAACCTGAAGACATCGCAAGCCAAAGGAGCTTCGCTTTTGCAAGGATCAGGTCAATTAACCATTGCCGGAGTAACCAAAGACATCAGTCTTGAGGGGAAACTTGAGGCTCTTGCCAATGGCAAATACAAAATCACAGGTTCCTATACTCTCGATATGGAGGCTTACCAAGTGGAACCACCCTCTTTTATGTTTGGCACAGTCAATACAGGAAAAGAGGTAACAATCTCGTATGAAATTATTCTTTCTAAATAAATCAAAAAACCAATAAATGTCCCTTATCATGAAAACGCTAAATAAATTTTTTGGGATACTGATTGTCTTAGGACTTTCCGCAACCAGCACATTGATGGCTCAGCAGCCTGACCTTCAATTCTTCAGAACAAATGACGCAAAAGGCCTGAATGTATTTGAAACCACCAAAGCCGACACAGTACCTTTTGACGGCTTAAAAGTAAGAGTAGGCGGTGATTTTGCCATCGAATTTCAGGGCATTAACCAAACAAACTCCCTGGACAGTCTTTTGGACTTGGGTACCAACTTAAACCTTCCCACAGCCAACCTGAACCTTGATGTTCAGTTGTCTGACGGTATGAGAATGCACTTGAGAACCTACCTTTCCGCCAGGCACCACAATGAGTCTTGGGTAAAGGGTGGTTACATCCAAATTGACAAGCTTGACTTTATCAAGCCAGGCTTTGCAGCCAACCTGATGAAAGTAGTAACTTTTAGAGTAGGTTTGGACGAGATCAACTTTGGTGATGCGCACTTTAGAAGAACTGACAACGCCAGGGCTTTATATAACCCTTTTGTTGGCAACTACATCATGGACTCTTTTACCACCGAGGCCTTCATCGAGGCAAATGCCCAAAGCAACGGCTTCATAGGCGTGTTGGGTATTTCTAATGGCAAGTTGAACCAGAGCGTGGTGGTTACACCTACTACCGACAACAAAATTTCCTTCTATGGTAAAGTGGGCTACGACAAGCAGGTGAACGATGACCTTCGTTTCAGACTTACCGGTAGCTGGTACATGAACAGTGGTTTATCTACAGGTTTTTACCTCTACGGTGGTGACAGAGCAGGAGATAGGTATTACAACACATTAATCTCTCTTGCTGAGGCAGCCAGTGGAGTGAATGCAACAAGTGCATATGCCAATGCCCGCTTTAACCCAAGATTCCGACAAATGACCGCTATTCAGATCAATCCATTCATTAAGTATCAGGGACTTGAGTTGTTCGGTATCTATGAAATAGTGTCTAACAGCGAAGACCAGGGAAATGGTCAATATACTCAAACAGCAGTTGAAGCAATCTACAGAATTGGCGCTGCCGAAAAGGTATTTGTCGGAGGCAGATACAACTCCGTAAGTGGAAAAGCAACAGATGCAGCCACTGCTACCCAGAAAATTAACCGGATCAACCTTGGTGGCGGATGGTTTATGACCGACAATGTGGTTGCTAAGCTAGAGTATGTTAATCAGCAGTATACTGAAGGCTGGACTGGCAAATACAACGACGCCGAGTTCAAAGGTATCATGATCGAAGCAGCCATTAGTTTCTAGTTGGTTTTTGGTAAGTTAGTTACGGAATGCCCGCCAAGCGGGCATTCCTTTCTCTTTTTGATATGAAGCTCCTCCTCACAGTAATTGGCTTTTACTCCCTCTTCTTCAGCAATGGAGACGAAAAAAGGATGGTGGCATGGGTGATTGAGCCCTCCAGCACCCTGATTATCAATGGGGCTTCCAATGTCAATCAATTCACTTGTGGAATGTCGTCGTACCAGTATGCCGACACGCTGGAGCTGTCCGAACGGACAGCCTCTTATATCAAATTTTCCCCTAACAAGCTATCGCTCCCTGTTGTCGATTTTGATTGTGCGCACAAAATGATCACCAGCGACTTCCAGGAAACCCTCCAGGCTGACATATATCCTGAAATCGGTGTGAGCTTTTTGTCATTGAACGCCGCTTCATCCATACTGCCGGGCGTTACAAGCTACGACGCCGTGATGCTCATAGAGCTCTCTGGAAGAAAAAAAGAGGTGAGTGTTCATTTCGATTTCTGGGAAAAAAGCTATAGCCTCTACAATTTGGTGGGCTCTAAAACCTTACGTTTTACGGATTTTGAGATGGTACCTCCTTCAAAAATGATGGGCCTGGTAAAGGTAGCCGATGAGCTTACCATAGATTTTAATTTGGTGATACGGCCGCTCTAGTCGAAACTTCTTATGGCTTGACTTTCAGTAATTTATCATCCTGCCATGCATTGATTTTCAGCCGCTTTTGACTATTTTCATGGAAAAGCGAGTCCTATGAAAACGAAAAGGGCAATTTTTATCCTCGGCTTGATTTTTTACCAGGCCGCAATAGCGCAAATTGGTTCGAAAGTAAAAGAACAGACAACTCAGGGGCTGCAAGGCACCTGGGTTAACACCGAATTTGGTTACACAATTTCTTTGCGACTGCTCAGCAATGGTTCGGGAGAGTTTGACGGTGAATCTGTTACCTACACAGCAAGCGAAAACGCTTTAACGATCAAATTTGCCGCCGAAGTAGTGACCTATCAGTATAGCCTGATGGGTGATCAGTTAACACTTTCCGGGGGCGATTTGGATGCGGCAATCACATTTGGAAAAAACGGAGCCGAAAGGCAGGCTTCTGCCAGTACACTGCCTACTCAGGCTGGCGACTCTCCAGCGGGCTCAATCGTAGGCAAGTGGGAAAGCCAGGGGCAAGTGCTCGACTTCATGGCCAACGGCAAGGTAGTGATCGACGGCAATTCCTTCGACTACCAAACACAGGGTGCCACTGTGACACTTTCGACGCCGCAAGGTGCGGTGCAGTTTCAGTACCAGTTGCGAGGAAATACTTTGACATTGACTGGCCCTGGAGGAAGCCTTGTCTACAACAAATTTGATGGGAATATGCCGCCAGCCGGGCAGGCTGGAGTCTCCACAAGCTCGGGTTCCGCTCTTGCCGAACTCTCAGGGAAATGGTGCTACGTGAATGTAACCAGCACAGGGTCAGGTGGCTGGACTACCGACGAGTGTATCATTCTAAATGCAAACGGTACCTACGAATACTATAGTGAAAATTCGGGCAGTGCAACGGTGACCAATCAATATGGAACGCAGATAGCCACAGGTGGAACAAGTTCGCAGACTTCCGATGCAGGCACGTGGAGCTTGCAGGGAAATACGTTAGTCGCTAGTTCTAAATCAGGGGGCAGCCAATCATTTGCGTTCGAGAAGCGGAATCATCCCAAAAATGGAGATCCAATGATTGTGCTTAACGGCCGTACGTATGTGACTTTTTACCAGAAACCACCTTGGCGGTAAAGCGGTTTATCTTAGAAAACGTTGAAAAAAGTACCGAGCCAGCCAAGTATAACGCTAAATAGAAAAAGTAGTAGTAGAGTAATCATAATGCTAATTACGTGTTTTTTGCGAAAAGGATGCTAAAACTTTAGCTGTATGGACATTTAACACCATTTCTTTGCTGTCGCTTTGACTTCATTTTGTGATCCGAGGTTACATTCCTTTGTCGACTTTTTTCACCGCCGCTAGTGGAATAAGACCAGCCATATATGGTGACATACGATTTTCCCTTTATTTTCGAAGGTCAAATAAACAACTATGGCTAGAGATAACTGGGGAAGTAAGTTTGGTTTTGTAATGGCCGCTGCCGGCTCCGCTGTGGGCTTAGGCAACATTTGGAGATTCCCTTACCTGACAGGAGAGAATGGTGGCGGCGCCTTTGTATTTGTCTACTTTATCTGCATCCTTTTAGTGGGAGCTCCATTGCTATTCAATGAAATGGGACTTGGTCGCTTTTCCCGAAAAAACCCTGTTGGTGCCTTTCAGGAAACGGGAGGAAGTAAGTTGTGGATATTTGGTGGAGGAATTTTGTCGCTTTGTGTGAGCTTTTTTGTGCTTTCATATTACGGAGTAATTGCCGGCTGGACAATTGGGTACATGTACACAGCCTTGTTCGACATACCGCTGGATTTTGATGTTTTCCGGGCTAATCCGGTGGCAATTTTACCACTCTTTGGCATATTCATGGCTGCGTCTACGCTAATCGTTTTGGGGGGCATAAGTGGAGGCATTGAAAAGGCAGCCAAGATCATGATGCCTGTGCTGTTTATTTTGTTGATTGTTGTAATTATTCGGAGCGTAACGCTTCCCGGGGCCATGGCGGGCATTGAGTACTACCTTGTTCCCGACTTCAGCAAAATCGGAGGAGGAACTATTCTGGCCGCTCTCGGCCAGGCCTTTTTCTCCATGAGTATCGGCTGGGGAATGATGATTACGTACGGTTCCTACCTGCCAAAAGACAGTAACATCGTGAGCTCGGGTCTTTGGGTTGGTATCATGGACACAGGCGTTGCGCTGCTGGGTGGATTAATGATTTTTCCGGCGGTTTTCGCATTCGGTATGCAGCCGGATCAGGGCCCCACTTTGGTTTTTCAGATACTACCAGTGATTTTCGAGTCATTACCTGCTGGCGGCAATATCATTGGCGCTTTTTTCTTTCTTCTGCTTTGCCTGGCTGCTCTTACGTCTTCCATAGCAATGATTGAAGTACCGGCTTCCTTTTTCATAGACAACAAAAACTGGAGCCGGAAAAAAGCTGCCTGGGTAGTAGGGATTGCCGCCACAGTAGTAGGGCTGCCATCTGCACTCTCCAGTGGTGGGGCCGACATATTCACCAATGTTTCCATCACAGTATTTGGCAACACCTATGCTGGTGTAATGGACATCATGGACTTCTTCTTTGGCACGTTCTTCATTGTGATCGTGGCGTTGATGACCTGTCTTTACACTGGTTGGGTCATGGACATCACCAAGATTTCGGATGAAATTGCTGAGGGTGCTCCATTTTTCAAGAAAGAGCTAGTGGCGGGCATCACTCCGGCAGCCATTTGGCGATTCTTTATTCGCTTTGTGTGCCCGGCGGTTATCGGATTGGTGCTGATTAATATGATGGGGATATTCTAAAACAAAAGAGTGCTCCGGGAAGTGCTAATGAACAGCCTTCCCGGAGCGCTGGATTTCTACTTCTTAGGCGCTGGGCCTGGTCCTTTCTTAGGATCATCTTTTCCCTTTGCTGGTTGCGACGGCTTTGTTTCAGTAGGTTTTTCTTCCTTCTTCTCTGAGGTCGTTTCCTTTACTTCCGTTGCGGCTACCTTTTTCGCTGCTTCGCCCAAATAGGCTGGTAGCTCAAGGCCGGCCATCTCAAAAATCTCTTTCAGTGGAGGCACCGACTGGTACATGCCCGAAAGGAAGTTGGCTGTCGACGTCTTGCCGTCTTTGCCAGTGCCCGAATCCCAAACGGTGATTTTCTCGATCTGGATATTCTTGATGGCTTCCGACTGTAGCCTTACCAGCTCAGGTAGTTTTTCAGCAATGATAAGCATCGCTGCATCTTTCGAACTGTTGCCGGCAGCGTTCACTATTTGCTTCAACCCTTCAGCCTGCTTGGTCAGCACTTCATAAATACCCCTGGCCTCCGCCTCTCGCCTCATAATGATTGAATCGGCCTCACCTTTGGCACGTCGTCTGATCATTTCGGCTTCAGCCTCGGCGGCAATCTCTACTTTGAGCTTGTCGATTTCTGCTGGCACCACAATATTGGCCGTTTGGCTGGCTTTGTCTCTTTGGGCTCTGGCGTTTTCCGCTGCTTGCTCGGCTGCATACGATTCTTCCAGGGCTTTGGCTTGCTTCACCTTTTCAGCCGCCATGGCTTTTCTGAGCGCCTCAGCTTCTTTTTCTCTTCTATCGGCTTCAGAGTTGGCTATATCAATTTTGGCCTTGTTCTCGCCTTCAACTGCCCTTGCATTGGCTTCCGAAGTCTGGATTCTTTCTGTCTTTTGCGCTTCGGCCTCGCCAATATTGGCTTTTGCCAAAGCTTCCGACTCGCCCACTTTAGCGCTGGAGTCGGCATTGGCAATTTGGATCCGTTCTTTTTGTGCTGCATTGGCCTCACCAATTTTTGCAAGAGCATTGGCATCGGCCACCTGCACCCGCTGATCCTGGTGCGCCATCGCTTCTCCGATCGAACCATCTCTGGTTTTTTCGGCCACGCTTTTTCGGGCGTCGTTAATAGCCTTGGCGGCCGCTTCTTTTCCAAGCGCCTCTATGTAGCCCGACTCATCCTTGATATCTGTTACGTTTACGTTGATGAGCTTAAGGCCAATTTTCTTTAGTTCTGCTTCCACATTACTGGCCACGTTCGCCAGGAACTTGTCACGGTTGCTGTTGATCTCCTCAATGTCCATCATGGCCACTACAAGCCTCAGCTGACCAAAAATGATGTCTTTGGCAAGGTCATGAATATGGTCTTTGGTTAACCCGAGCAGTCTTTCAGCTGCATTTTCCATCACGCCCGTTTCTGTAGAGATACCCACAGTAAAGCGGGAAGGCACGTCAACCCGAATGTTTTGCTTGCTGAGTGCGTTGGTAAGGTTCACCTCTATCGAATTAGGGGTGAGGTCGAGAAAGGCGTAGTCCTGGAACACAGGCCACACAAACGCAGCACCACCGTGGATACACTTGGAGGAGCTATGGCCGTCGGTACCGCCGCCCACTTTTCCGTAGACAACCATTACCCTGTCGGAGGGGCATCGCTTGTAGCGACTAAAAAATGTGATAAGGATGATAAAAATAAAGAGGGCCACAATGGCCACTACGGGTAATGCGAATACGCTCATATTCAGCTAAAGTTTGCGGTAACTAAGAGTAGATTATTGTCTATAACATCACTGACTTTCACCACTTTGCCCGTTTTAATATCGGTCTCATCGTCGGTGATGGCCTCCAGGGTTCTCAGCGAACCCTGTACTTTTATCTGGATTTGGCCTATGCTGTTTCGCTTTGAGGCAATAGTAAGGTACACCTCACCCAGTTTTCCTTTTGCATTGCTCATTTTCAGGTTGCCGCTTTCGTCAGCCTTTGAAAGAAAATAAAAGATGCTGGCCATAATTAACATCATTGCCAGCCCGGCGACCGAGGAGGCTACCAATGACCAGCCATCCGACAGGCCGCTATCCAGGCAGGCTATACCCGTCCATGAAAAAATGGAGAAGAAGGCCACAAGGTTTTTCAACGTAAGGAACTGAAAAGGAATACCGGTGTCGCCGTCTATTTCTGCATCGGTAGACAGATCGTCGCCCATATCGCCACCGCCAATGAGGGTCATCAGCATCTGCAACAGGAAAAAAAGAGTGAATGGAACTGCCAGCGACCAGTATATTTTCTGCAGCAGGGTAAGGGTTTCCCACCAATTGGTGTATTGCTCAATCATTCTTTTTGAACCTTAGGGTTGAAACGTTCAGTAAAATACGAAGTGTTGAGAAATTTCCTATTATGAAAAGAGAATAAAGAAAGTATTGGAAGCAAGATTTATGCTTCCACTTTAATGCTGTCGTTACCAATCAATATGGGCTGACCAAACCTCCCTTCTTCGTCTCTGTTCTCCAGGTTGAGTACGCCACGTGGGCAAACTGATGAGCAAACGCCGCAGCCTACGCACGATGAGCGAACGATGTTTTGGCCTCTCTGGGCATACCAGCGCACATCTATTCCCATTTCGCAATAGGTGGAGCAGTTGCCGCAGCTGATGCACTGACCACCGTTGGTAGTAATGCGGAAGCGGCTTTTGAAGCGCTGCACAATGCCAAGATAGGCAGCCAGCGGACAGCCAAACCGGCACCACACCCTATTGCCCATCAAAGGATAAAAACCAGTGCCCACCACGCCAGCGAAGCCAGCACCGATGTAAACACCATACACTTCTCTGAGTGTGTAGCTGTCGATCACACCCAGCCAGGAGTTGCCCGACCAATAGGTGTACAGTACGCCGCCAGTCATCACAACAGAAAAGGCCAGCACTGCATGGATCATCCATCTTTCGATTTTCCATGCCTTCAATGATTTATCGGAAAGCTGACGGAAGGGGTCGCCCAAAGTTTCGGCCAATCCACCACAGCCGCACACCCAGGAACAGTACCATCTTTTGCCAAAGAAGTATACAAAAACTGGCACAGCAATGATGATCAACGCAATGCCCCAGCCCAGCATAAAGATGCCCAGGCTGCCTGAAGAGATAAGCTGGTTGAGCTCATTGTCAAAGAAGAAGTCGTAGTCGAGCGGCCAGATGTTTTTAAAGTCGAAATAGGGTTGGTTAAGCCTTAGGAGTATTTCGGGAATAAGGAAAGCGAAAGCTGTTTGAAAGAACATCACAGAAATCGTCCGCATAATCTGATATTTGCTATGGCGGTATTTAATGAACATCCGTACCCCCATTACAAGGATGCAAAGCGTGTAAATAAAACCATAAAGGAAAAAACGGCTGGCGTCACTGTTCTTTAGTAGCTGACTCACTGGATCGACCATGATGATCCATTCAGTCATGTACTCGGGGAAGAAATACAAAATGATATAGAAGACAATAAGAAAGCTGCCAAGCATGATGCCGAGCCAGCCTTTGTTTTTCAAAGCACTGTGGAAGATGCCATTGTTCTTAATGCCAGCCGGGCCATCAAGTTTGTTCTTAGGTAGCAAATACATCATTGCCCCAATAATTGGTAGCAGGTAACAAAGGGCCAAAAAGAGGCCCGGACTGGATTTGATTGGCCCGTGAGAGGCAAGTTTGGTAGCCTCGTACCTGATATCTCTGGCTTTGTAGCGGTCGATACCTACCTCACTGATAATGCCATAATCGTTGATCGTGTTGGCCACTGACATCAGATCTTTCTTCAGCGCTTCTCTGGAATCATATTTTCTCCCCTCCAGCCAGTTGCCGTACTCCTCCATTTTTCGTCTCTTGAAAATAGTGCTGGTGTTGATCTTCGGGTAGATGTAGTTCAGCATTTCAAGGGAGAAAGTGTAGGGAGGAGGGCCCAGCTCGCTAATCAATAGATTTATCTCTGATTCCTTGAGGGCAAAGAGCATCATTTGCTGCCTGTTGTAGGTGTTGATGCCTTTTTGGATGGTGCCGACAAACCCGAAATTCGTGCTGTATTCTGTGTCGACTATCTCCGGCGTGAAAGTGAGGATACCTTGGGTCTTTCCCTCGTGAGCAACAACTTTGTCAAAGTCACTCCTCGAAATTTTGTAGTCAGCCATAAAGAAGCTGGCCAGAAAAAGGCCAAAGCCAAGTATGAAAAGTGCCAGCCCGGTTAGTTGTATTGCTCTCATCTCTTTCTTCCTCTTGCTTTAGAAAATACCAAACAGCTTTTTCTTCCTTTTCTTTTCGATTTCGAAATAAGGGAACTGCGTCGAAAATGCCGCTCTGATCTCCTGCTCACAGGTATCAAAAAACTCCGGATCAAAATTGGCCTTCTCGAGTTCGTTTATCACTCTATCTACTTTTGTTTTCTGCCTGATCCAGCCGTCCCAAACTTCGTGTCGCTGCCGGATGCCCATGGCATTCATGCCGAGCACAGTGCCGGTTGCCTGATCAAAATTAATTCTGATGCCCTTTTTCCCGGCAGCATGCTCCCACCAAAATGAGTCTACTCCTTCAGAAGCAATGGCGGGCACTGAACCATAGGTCTGATACTCGATATCAAGGAACTTGGCAGAATTGAACCAAATTCCAGGCACATACCTGGTTGGTTTATCAGTCAGGGTCAGAGCAAGCGTTTCTCCCATCATGCGGCCTGTGTACCACACCTGCTCTATGGCTTTCCGGTGAGGTAGCGGGTTTCGTAGTTCCGCACAGTCGCCAATGGCATAAACATCAGGCAAATTGGTCTGTAGATGGTCATCGACCAGAATGCCACGCTTGGTTTCGACGCCGAACGACTTGGCCAGGTCAATATTGGCATGCACACCGGCAGTCAGTCCTACTACCTGGCAGGGTATTTCCTCACCAGTACTGGTAATGATGGCAGAAGCTTTCCCATCAGGCCCTGCTTTTATCTCCTTCAACTCAGTGTCCAGCCGGAGGTCAATATGATGCTCAACAATGTGCCTGTTGATCATGGCCGACTCTTCCGCTGGCAAAACCAAATCCCAAAAGCTTTTTTCTCGTACCAGAAAGGTCACAGGAATCTTTCGTGACGCCAGCATTTCCGCCAACTCAATGCCGATGAGTCCACCACCAACAATGACTGCTCTTTTGCAATTCCCGGTGTTTTTCTCGAGCGTCTCCAAATCCTGATAGGAGTAGAGCCCCTGCACACCGGGTAAGTCCTGCCCGGGCCAGCCAAACTTGTTGGGCTGTGAGCCAGTCGCCAATACTAGCTTATCGTACTTAATTTTTTTACCGGACTTCAATTGGAGGGATTTTGCCCCGGTTTCGATGCCAGTAACAAAATCGAACACCAGGTCAATCTTGTTCTTTTCCCAAAACCAGTCCTCGTAGGGTTTGGTGTGTTCGTACTTCATGTGTCCCATGTAGATATACATGAGGGCTGTTCTGCTGAAGAAGTGTTCCGTTTCCCCCGAAATGACGGTAATCTGATCACCTCCTTGCTTTCTCACATGCCGGGCACAGGTAATGCCAGCGATTCCATTTCCAATAATGACGATGTGTGCCATAAGTATGCTCCAAACTTAGCTAGCAGACCGCAATTGCTTTGTCTTAGCAGCGACCGAACCAGACAGTGAAGATACAAAAGCAACGATTAGTTGTAACGTTCGATGCTTTTAACTCGATCAATTGTTTATTTGGATGGAGTAACTTTAGAAGTGCAAACCAAAGCTATACCCGGGCCAGTACTGTACGTTCAGGCTTTCTTCCCTTGTTTTGAACACCTCCTGGCCAATGTTCAGGTCTTGCCCTTCGTGGAAATAGGCGTTGAACGATAGTCCAATAAACAAATGAGGCCCCCTTTTTTTCCTTCTCAAGCCAAATTCCGCATGAATTTTATGTAACAGGCTGAGCCTGGGGTCAAAATTCTTGGTTCGGTTGAGGTAAAGCGTTCGTATGCCCGCACTTAAAAACCAGCGGGCATTTATTGTATCGGCCCCTATCATAGAGTGCTTGTTGTAAAACACCTTCATGAATCCATAGCCCAGTCCCCACTTTACCTGGTTTCTGAAGCCGTCGAAAGGATTGTATGCGAATATGAGTGCATTTTGATTGACTACTTTGAACCGCCCCGTAAAGGGCATTTGTGAAGGTGTGTAAGTGCAGTTTTGACAGTTGCCCGTGGTGCGTTCCAGCACAGTTGCAAACAGCTCGTCGGTGAAAAGCCGGGTGTGTACACCGCTGGATCCAAAGTTAAGAGGCCCCACCTGCGTGCCGTACGTGGGCACGGAAGAGCCCTGGTAAGGACTCGGCTTAAAGATGTTGATCAAACCTATTTGCGTGCCGTGCACTTTCCTGGCTATGTTGATGAGGCCAAACTGCGTTCCGTCCATTTCGCTTGAAACATTCACCAGGCCGAGTTGAAAGCCCCGGTCGGGGCCCGGCGGGGAAGAGTTTTTGCCTTCCATTTGTACTGCCCGGTTGATGGTACCCAACTGCAAGCCACTAAGTTCGCCATAAGTGTAGTTGAACAACAGGGAAGCCTGGCTGCCGGTCATGCCACGAATAGCAATATTATAGAGCCCAGCCATTTGCACTCCGAAAACTTGTTTGCCAGCCATATTCCCCAGCCCAGCCAACTGAAAGCCGTGCACGTAGCCATTGTTGAAGTTGAACCCGCCTGTTAGCTGGATGCCTTCGACGTTGTTTCTGACAAAATTGAGGAGCCCGGAAAACTGGATGCCCTTTAAGTTGCAGGAAAAACCTTCGTTGACAATGGAGAGCTCTTCGCCATCTGTCAGATTAAAGTAAGCCTGGCTTCCGATAACGTTGGCCAGCCCTGCTATCTGGATGCCAGTGCTTGAGTTGGTGTTGATATTTGAAATGCCGCCCAGTTCAAAGTGGTGGCTGCCCGCCGACAAGCCACCGAACAGGTTAAGGGAAAATTTATTGAAATAGAAGCCACTTTCCAGTCCGTTCGTGCCTATGCCCGAAAAAAAGGAGAGCTGGAATGTTCTTTCCTTGTACCTGCTTTTAGCCGGTTGACTAAGCAGATCGCCGTAGACTGCACAAATAGTGAGCAGCAAAAAAATTACTCTATTCAAAACTTTATCCTTTACCTGTTTAACCTTCAGATAAAGGACGACCGTAGGCCGAGAGAATTACAGTGGAGATGAAAATGGGCCTTACTTGCCCTTGTGCCCTGGCAGAAAGTTGAGGAGGCTTTCGAGGGAGAGGAATCTTTGGTCTGCTACCACCCAACTGGTGGCATTTCCCTCAGTTTCAATGGTGAGTTTAATTGTTGCATTCGCATCGCCAGGCAAATAGCCATGCCTTTCCAGTGCCCGTTTTGTCCAGTTATGGGCCTGTGAATTTCCAAATAAAGAAAACGTTTTGCCTTCTTTTGTCGGCAACAGCACTCTGCCATTTAGCAGATCAAACCCAAACCCTTCGTGGTACAGGCTTTCTTCTAACTGCCCGTTTAGTGCCAAATCCTCAGGCAGTCCCTCAACCAAAGGGCTATTGAAATTGGTCAGCCAAAGTCTGTCAGCAAACTCCATCGCCAGGTGGAAATCATGTGTGGATACCACAATAGCTTTTTCTTTTTCAAGAGCAAGTTGTCTAAGTAGCATAAATATTTCGACACTGTTGTTCAGATCGAGAAACGCCGTGGGCTCATCGAGGATCATCAAGTCGCCGTCTTGCGCCACCGCTCTGGCTATCATAGCTTTCTGGTACTGGCCGTCACTCAGTTCGCCTACTTTTTTATTCAGTAGGTAGTTGATTTTGGTGAGAGCGACAGCCTCATTCACGGCTGCCCTGTCTTCTTTTGAAAGCAAGCCGAGCCAGTTGGTATAAGGATGGCGGCCCAGTGCCACCAACTCTTCAACAGAAAGGTTCCCGCCGCCCACCTTTTCAGTGAGCACCAGGCTAACCTTTGTGGCAAGCTCCTGGATGCTGTATGCTTGAACAGGCTGATTGACAAGAAGAACCTCGCCAGACAGGGGAGGCTGCAATCCGGCGATTGTTCGCAGCAGCGTTGACTTTCCGACACCATTTTGTCCCAGCAAGCAAACCACCTCACCCGGATTGATATCCAGGTTGATGTCTTTCAAAAGCGGGGTAGGGTGGCCTTTTACGAAGTAGCCGACACTCAAATGCCGCAATTTCATCACCGCTTTGTTGTTAACGATCATAACGAGTACCTCAGGTTTCGTTTGCTCACAATGATCCAGATAACGATGGGGCCACCAATCAGAGAAGTCACGGCATTGATGGGTAGCAACTGCGATGTGCCCGGGAGCTGAGCAATTAAGTCGCAAAAAAGCATTGTGCCTGCGCCCATCAGGCAGACCAGCGGAATAAGCAGCAGGTGGTTCGAAGTCGGAAACAGCATGCGAACCATATGTGGCACGGCAATGCCAATAAAGGCAATAGGCCCGCAAAAAGCAGTGACACTACCCGCCAGCAGGCAGGTGCTGATAATGATAGTGAGCCGGGCTCGCTTGATGTTGAGCCCCATGCTTCGGGCGTACTGCTCACCAAGCAAGAGCATATTGAGTTGCTTGGCCGAGGCAAAAGAGAGCAACAGACCAATTATGATTACAGGCGCAAAGATTTGCATTTCCTCCCAACTAAGTCCGCCTAGACTTCCGAATGACCAAAGCATATAAGCCTGGATGTCTTCGGCCTGGCTGAAGTATTGCATGATGCTGACGAGGGCTCCCGTGGTGCTGCTAAACATCAGTCCCACGATGAGGAGGCTCATGGCGTCACGCAGTGAGCGGGCCACGGAGATAACGGCTATCATGACAAGAATGGCTCCGAGCGCTGCGGCAAGTACCTGAGCACTGGCAAAAAGCTGCCCACCCAGCTGATGAAGCCCCAACGAAGCTCCGCCCAGAATGAGCAAGGCGGCACCAAGGCTGGCGCCGGAGCTAATGCCAAGCACAAATGGCCCGGCCAAAGGATTCCGGAAGAAGGTCTGCATTTGCAGCCCGCTGATGCCTAAAGCGGCGCCAACTAATATCGCTGTCAATGCCTTAGGCAGCCTGAAGTTGACGATAATTTCCTGCCAGGCTTCATTTTGACTGGTAAAGCCAGATACGATTTTCAGTGCGTCAAATGCCGGGATTACTACCGACCCCAGGGCCAGGCTGAGAAGGAAAAGCATGAAAATCACAAGACTGAGAAGCACGAAATACTTCCACCATTGCTTCCACGACTGTTGGATGAAATCCCTAAGCATGGCACAGATTAGGGTAATTTTCTGTAAAAATAAAGTTTGTGGTCGGGTAGGAGCTCAGGATGCATAATATGTATCAGGTCGGCTAGCACAATATCCGGCCTGCTATATCCCTCCTCCAGATAGTTATTTCCACCCTTTTTGTTCAACTGATTGTCGTAGTTGTAAACGGCGCTGTTTTTCCAGGCACTAAACAAACCGTACCTGCTTTCTTGCGCCTTCATTTCCTGCAGCGTCGTGAAGGAGGCCACTCCAAACCAGTAATCGGCTTTCAAACCCTTTTCAAACACAGACTCAAAACTTAACTCAAGCCATCCATTTTCGTCTGTTTCTTTCCACAGGTAGTTACCCCCTGCGTCCTCAAAAAAAGCCGCTCCGTAGTTTTTGCCTCCAGGAAGAAACCATGTGTCTCCATAGACCACGCCCGTCAGCACGGTTGGCTTTGCTTCGGCTTTCTGCGCTTCGGCTTTTAGTTCCAGATAGTTTTGTTCTATCACGTTGAAAATAGAATCGGCCTCGTCAAGTTTGTTAAAGAAAGCAGCCGTGAACTTGATCCATTCTGCTCGGCCAAGAGGCGTCGTTTCCAGGTAATCGGCATTGTATAACATGTCGATGCCAGCTTGCTCCAGCCTTTCGTCAGTTGATCGGTCGTTCCCCATGGAAAAGGTAAACAATGCTTCTGGCTTCAGGTTGAGGCACGACTCAAAGTTGACGCCGGCACCGTCCCCAATTTCGACCAGCTCACCACTTTCGAGCCTGCTCTGGAAAACCTTGGAGTACACATAGTCTGCATTGGCGAAGCCCTTCAGACTGTACACTTCGCCAATGGCTGAAAAATGAGGAAGGTGGGTAGTGCTGGTGGCTGCCACCTTGGTAAGCGGCACTTTCACAATTGTGTAGCCTTCAAAAGCGGTGTGTGCATCGCTTTTTTTGTCAACCAAAGCATACCTTATCGCCTTACCGGCACCCTTCCACGGCTGCTTCACCACCACTTCTGTCCAATCTGAGTGCCTGGCAATGACAAGCCCGCTTGCATACTTTATGTAAGAGGCCTGACCTGGATGGTCAGTTGCCGTTTCAGCCTTTTTTTGTTGGCAGGAGAACGTAAGCCCCGCTAAAAGGGAGACGAAAAGAAGTGTTTTGTTGAACATGGTGCGGCAAAAATAAAACAATCCGCCCCTTTTGGGAACGGATTGCATTTTCATTTCGATTATGTGCTTTGCCCGTCGGGCAGCGGAGCTTTTTATCTGATCTTATTGCCTCCCGCCAGCATAGTGGCATATTCTTTTATTTCTTCGTAAGTATCCTTTTCAAGTACCGCTTTTGCGTCGCCAGACTTAGGTGGGTTGTACACGCCTTTGGATTCCCACCACTGTAGCGCATGTTTCTTGGCTTCGTTGGTATCCACCTCGAACTGCTTTATGCAAGTGTCGCATACAAGCCAGGTCTGGTCTTTTTCAGCCGTTTTTTCAAAAATGATCCCTCTCATTTTTGTAGCATTGGCATCTTTCTGCTTAAAATGAGCAGTAGTATACCCAAGCGTTTCGGGCTCGACCATCTTATGATCCCAATATTCCTTTGAGCTAACTACCTCAGAGGTAGTAAGTGCATATCCTTCATTGTACTCCAGAAGGGTTTTGCAAATTTTGCACTGTGAAACAGGAGTTTTTTCCTTTTTACCAAATAGCTTTCCAATAAACGACATCGTAGTATTTTATAATTCTAGTTTTCGACCTAAACCAATGTAAGGACGCTTTAACTGGGGTTGAGGTTGCGTGCGCAGCTCAAATTTCTTCCAAATATACCCTCAACTGGCATAAAGGTTACTTGAAAAGGTATTAAAAAGTGTTAAATCGGAGAATTTTTACAGAATCGTTTTAACATCATTACAATTATTGCGTATTTCGCAGCGACCGTTGGTTTCTGCCTCAACTCATCAGCAGTAGTAGCAGAATTAAAAGGGAACCCCGTTAAAATCGGGGGCTGTCCCCGCAACTGTAAGCCTACAAAGGCCTCTATCAAATAGTCACTGTTCCGATAAACCGGGGTGGGAAGGCGATAGACGGGCCAGGCGAGCCAGGAGACCTGCCATAGTCAAACAATTCAAAGCTTTCGGGTGAAAAGCGGCGGATGATCTGAAGAGGCCGTGTTCCGGCTTCACATTTCATTCCACCTTATTCCCTCTACAGCTTTGAGTTAAGTTAACAAACTGGGCTTGCCCGTTAATTTAATTCAAAGAGATGTATGCAGTTGGTATAAGGGTGGTCGGGCTGGTAGCCTGTGTCATCCTTTTTTTGTTTAATGCAAAAGGTCAGGAGGATGCTGCTGATTCTGTCCGCAAGGGTGAGATCTTGGCGCCAGTGGAGATTAGTGACTCATGGCTTCACAGCTATGCAGTGGGAGGCCATTCGGAACAACTCGACTCGATTGCCCTTCAACGGCAGTCGTCTGCATCCTTAGGTAAGCTACTTCAGGCGCAGCAGGGCATTTACCTGAAGGAGTATGGCCCCGGTATGCTGAGCTCTATTAGCCTCAGGGGCACCTCCGCCAGCCAAACCTCCCTGCTTTGGAACGGTCTTCCCATCAACTTCCCCTCCCTGGGGCAGGCCGATTTTTCACTGATTCCCAATTTCTTTATTGACAAAGCGGAGGTTTTTTACGGAGGGGTAAGTTCGCTGGCAGGGTCTGGCGCTATTGGAGGTGCGGTGGCTGTCAGCGATAAGGTTGACAAAAACCTCCGAAGCATAGGGTTCACCCAGGAAGTTGGAAGCTTCGGCACAAATTTTTCTGGATTGAAAGCCAGGGTGGCGGGGGAGAAGGCTGGCATTTCTCTCGCTGGCTTTTATAAGGAATCCGATAATGACTACACCTATCGTAATCTGGCAAAAGCCGGGCAGCCGATTGAAAGACAATCTCATGGCGCTTACATGGGCAAAGGCCTGAAGGCGGCTGCCTTCTGGAACCCCTGGTCAAAGGGTGTTTTTGACTTCGAAGGTTGGCTGACTCACTATAATAGAGAGATTATTCCGCCCTACACCGTTGCTTCAGCCGGAGATACCCAAATTGATCAGTCGCTGCGACTGTCGTTGGGTTATATGCACCGCATCCAGCCTTTGTTGAAATGGGAATCACGGGTTGGGAGAATCTACGATTTTATCAAATTCAACGGCCTTGCATCCGGCACCACTCAGTATATGTGGAATAATAGCATTGAATGGATGCCGTTTTCCCACCTTCAGCTCCGGGTTGGTGGTTTAATCAATCATATGCTAGCTGACGTGCCGGAATACGGTGGCGATTTGAGTGAAAACCGATCCAACGTCTATTTAATGCTCAATTGGTTTCCCTCAACCAGGTGGACGCTCAACGCCAAAGTTCGCCAGGAAATTGTTGCTGGCACATGGAATCCAGTCGCTCCGTCACTGGGAGCTGACGTTCTGGTTTTACGATCAGAGGCAGTTTCCGTCAATTGGCGATCGCAGCTCTCCAGAAGCTACCGGGTGCCCACACTCAACGACCGCTATTGGAGCCCTGGTGGCAACCTAAACCTGAAGCCAGAACAAGGTTGGAATGCAGAGTCTGGACTCGATTATTCTGTCAAACGGGGAAATCATGTGCTGGAAGCATCTGTCACTGGCTTTGCGCACTGGATACAAGATTGGATTCTTTGGCTCCCGCAGGTGGAGGGCTACTGGTCGCCAGTAAATGTGAGGAATGTGTTTTCCCGTGGCGGTGAGCTATCTGTTGGACATAAATGGAGCGTGGGAACGTGGCTGTTAAGCAATGACATCAACTACAAACTAACAGTATCGCAGATCCGGGCAGGCTATTCTGGTGACGATAGCAATATCGGTAATCAACTGCCTTATGTGCCACTGCATCAGGGCGCCTGGAGCTTTGGGTTGCAAACGGAGCCATGGCATTTTAATTCCCAGGTTTCATTCTATGGCAGCAGGTATACGCTCGTTGATAACGACATCAACTTGAACGCCTATACGCTCTGGAATCTGGAGACTGGCAGGCAAATTCAGGCTGGGAAGTCCCTTTTTGCGCTGTCGATCAAGGTCGACAATGTGTTGGGCACCCGGTACGAGAACCTGCAATACCGACCAATGCCGGGTCGCTCATTCTCCATTCAATTGAATTACACTTTAAATCAAGATAAAAAATGAAAAAGCTAGCATTATGGAGTTTAGTGGCCGCAGTTTTCCTAACCAGCTGTGGTGGTGACGACGAAGGCGATCCGAAAAACAGTGTGGGATCCGTTTTTGTGGTCAATGAGGGGAATTTTAATCAAACGAATGGAAGCATTACTTCCTATGATCCGGAAACCGAAGAAGTCTCTTCCCTTGTTTTTCAATCGGCCAACGGTCGGCCATTGGGTGACGTGGTGCAATCCTTGTTCATTGATGCTGACGAGGTGGGCTACGTAGTAGTGAATAACAGCAAAAAAGTTGAAGTCGTGAACGCTGACTTTGTTTCAACAGCCACCATTGAGGCCAACCTGGCCAATCCAAGGTATCTGTTGAGAGTCAACGATCAGCTCTTTGTCAGCAATTGGGGCACTTTCGATGAGAACTATGCACTCGATCAGTCGTACGTACTCATTCTTGACGCTGCAACCTTTGAAAAGGAGGGGGCAGTAAACACGGAGGATGGAACCGAAAACCTGGCCTATGCTGATGGCTATGTGTATGCATCCAATAGTTTCGGGAACACCGTGTCGGTAATTAAAACCAGCACCGGAGAACTTGAAACAACCCTTGAGGTGGGATATTCTCCGGGAGAAATGGTGGTGGATGCAGACGGGGCCGTTTGGTTGATCTGTGGAGGAAGCTATCAGGAAAACGATGGAGCAATTTACAAGCTTGGCGCATCCGCAGCTACCAAAGAGGTCGACTTGGAGGTTAATCCTTCTACACGATTGTCAATTGATAAAGAGCAGGGTGTGTTGTATTACATAGCAGGCACATCGGTTGGAAGCTATGAAACTGGGCAAAAAGTGCTTAAAAAAGAGTTTATTACGATTGACGATGCTGTTGGCTTTTATGGACTAGGCTATAGCGAGGCCGAGGATGTTATTTATATAGCCGATGCCAAGGGCTTTCAGGGTAAAGGTACTGTTTACAGGTATTCTGCTGACGGAACAGCAATATCGAAGTTTGAAGCGGGGGTGGCGCCAAACGGATTCGTATTTAAATAGAACCATCACTTGCAACCCTTCAATTTGCCCGCAGTCTTTACTCAAAATGAACTGATAATTATGAGAAAGATAGGAGTACTTGTACTTGGGTTGCTAATCGCCGGTCAGGTGTGGGCTGGAGAGGAAACAAGAGAGTTGTCTTCGTTCAGCAGCCTCGATATTGGTGGTGCTTTTAAAGTGACACTGAAAAAAACCGGCAAGCACAGGGTATTCATTGATGCAGATGACAACGTGATAGACAGAATCCGAACGGAAGTTGTCGGTAGCACCCTGAAAGTGTATATCAAGGACAATAATTTCAGGTCGAACGGGCCCATGAATCTGACCATTGAGTTTTCGAGCATTAATGGCATGGATTTAAGTGGTGCTTCCACAGTTGTATGTGATGATGTCATCACCGCCTCAACATTCGAATTGGAAGTGAGTGGAGCGGGTTCTACAAGGCTAATCGTAGAAGCTGACAGGCTAAGGGCCGACATGACAGGTGCTGGCACGCTTACACTAAGGGGGAAGGCGAGGGAGCAAGTCATTGATATAACCGGCGCAGGTAGTTACAATGCGGAGGACTTCGACTGCGACTACACCGAGGTGGAGTCTTCAGGGGCTGGCACAGCAAGGGTAGTAGCCAACAAAGAGCTTAGGGCTGAATGCAGTGGAGCAGGCTCGGTTCGCTACAAGGGCAATCCGCAGAAAGTTTATGCTGACTCAAACGGCGCAGGCTCTGTCAAAAGAATGAATTAATAGAGAAGGGGTGTTTTCACCCTTTCTTTTTTTTGTAGAGGTCAAACAGTTGATGTGCTGCACTTACAGGGTTCAGCTCTCTAGTTTCCACTTTTGCGGCAAGGTCTTTGATTTCCTCTTTTACCAGACTATTAAATTCCTGTTTCAAAAGCCCATCCAGTTTCTGGTGCATCCATTGCAGGTTTTGCTGCGATCGCTGATGCGCCAGGTAGCCATTCGCAATCATCTTTTCTTTGAACGACTCAATCAAAGTCCATAACTCGCTAATTCCCTCGCCAAGTAAAGAAGAGCAAGTCGTTACTTGAGTAACCCAGCCGGAAGGGGGCAGCGAGAAGTAGTGGGTCACTTGTTTGAGTTCCTGAAGCGTCTTCCTGACGGCTGGCATGTTGTCGCCGTCTGCCTTGTTGATTACAATGGCATCAGCCATCTCCATGATGCCCTTTTTTATCCCCTGCAGATCATCGCCTGCACCAGCGATAGTTAACAGCAGGAAGAAGTCGCACATGTCTCGCACCAGGGTCTCTGATTGGCCAACGCCCACGGTCTCTATCAGAATGACATCGAACCCGGCCGCTTCGCACAATAACATGGCTTCACGTGTCTGATCTGCCACGCCCCCCAGAGTTGAGCCCGTAGGAGTGGGCCTTATATAGGCATTTGGGTTGACGGCCAGCTTGTTCATCCTGGTTTTGTCGCCCAGGATGCTACCTTTGGTCTGCTTGCTTGACGGATCAACTGCCAATACGGCCACCTTTTTTCCTACGCTGACCAGGTATTCGCCAAAGGCTTCTATAAAGGTGCTTTTCCCAACTCCCGGTATGCCTGATACACCAATTCTTGTTGCCTTGCC
Organism: Imperialibacter sp. EC-SDR9; assembly: GCF_902498805.1. Taxonomy (GTDB): domain Bacteria; phylum Bacteroidota; class Bacteroidia; order Cytophagales; family Cyclobacteriaceae; genus Imperialibacter. Next base: position 57,901 of record NZ_LR701591.1, read on the forward strand.
CGTTTTGCTTAACAATCTGTCTATCAGTTGCTCAGCAAGCGCTCTGTCAGATGGTAGTTTGCTTTCCACGAGCGTAATACCCCTGGCCAGAGCCACCCTGTCGCTCCTGATTATTCCGCTAATCAGTTCCTCTGGTGTTGGCCTTTTTGGTATATTCGTTGACATCGAAGAAAAAGTCACAGTGGTTTAAACCGACAGCAATATACGTTCGTCCTTCAAATAATTCCTTTCGTCGAAAGAACCAAAAAAAGAATTGTTCTATTTTAAGTTTAATTTGGCTTTTACTTATGTTTGTATCGTTGGTTCGTGAATATTTAGTTACTTACCAGTTGGCAAAGCAACTAATCTACTATGAAAGCAAACAGAAGAGAATTTTGGCTGGACTCGATTTTTGGAACAGCCTTCATATTCTTACTGATGTGGACGTTTTATTCCGTAACCGCATTTAAGGTCTTTGACTTATTTGATCCGATTGGAGACGCTCTCGGCGACGTAGAGCTCACTGATGTGGTATTCTCCCAGCTAAGGGAGCCGGCAGTTCCTGACGACAGGATTGTGCTGGTCAACCTGGGCAGGGTAAACAGGGCAGATATTGGGTATATGATTGATATTGTCAATCAATATGAACCAAAGGTAATTGGCCTCGATACCTATTTCAGAACGCCCAAAGATTCTGCTGTCGATGCCATTATGGAGGATGCTTTTTCGAGGGTTGATAACCTGGTAATTGGTAGCATTCTTCAGAACTTTAATGAAGAGAAGCTGGAATTTGATTCTCTGGGGAAATCTCTTCCAAGATTCACTCAGCATGCTGAGACGGGTTTTGTTAATTTTATAACAGATGCCCAAACTCAGGAAGAGTTGAAAATGACCCGGGAGTTCACTCCCAAGGAGATGGTGGCAGGGCAACAAGAACTGGCATTTGCTGTAAAGCTGGCTCAGTATTTGGAACCTGAAAAGGTAGACAGGTTGTTGAAAAGAGGCAACGAGCGAGAGACGATTAATTACCGAGGCAATGTGATGGACTTCGGTGCGTCGGTGTATGGTACGATGTTTTTCGCACTGGACGTTAATCAAGTTTTTGATCAGAACTTCGATCCATCTCTGATCAAGGATAAAATTGTGATCTTCTGCTTCTTAGGTGAGTATCTTGGTGATAGACTGACAATAGAAGACAAGTACTATTCGCCGATTAACTCGCAGTTTGCAGGAAGATCCTACCCGGATATGTTTGGGGGAGTTGTGCATGCCAACATTGTGGCCATGATTCTCAATGAGGATTACATTGATGCCATGGATGATGCAACCGGCGCTATAATTGGTGTGCTGTTGTGTTTAATCAATGTAGCGGCTTTTTCTTACATATACAGAGTGTATTCCAAATGGTACGACGGTGCCACTAAATTGATACAGCTGGTGGAAGTTTTGGGCATCAGCTTTATGAATGTTTATGTATTGGACAAGTTCAATTATAAACCGGAGTTAACCATTGGCATGGTAGCAATAGCCCTTGCCGGTGATTCTCTGGAAGTATATTACAGCGTGGTGAAGAATTCAGTCACCGGGCTTTTTAAAAGTAGAAAAAGAAAAATTAAATTGTAAAACATTAAAAATTAGACCTATGAAAATGAGAACAATTCTTTTGACGTTCTTGGTATTGCTGAGTTTTTTGAGCAGCAATGTATTGGCTCAGGGTTATGAGTTTCGTGTATTGGCTAATAAAGGTGAAAACCAAGTAAAAAAGGCTGGTGCAAGTCAGGCAGAGACCTTGAAAACTGGCGCAACGCTTGCGAAAGGTGATCAAATCATCGCTGCAAATGGCGCTTACATCGGACTGGTGCACAGCAGTGGTAAAACCACCGAGATAAGAACTCCTGGCACTGTAAAGATCGACGATTTGTCGGCGAAAATTTCTGCCACTAGTTCTACAACCGCCAGCCGTTATGCTAACTACATAGCTGCTAAAATGAACGAAAGTGACGGTGGCGGAAACTACCGGTCAAACATGAAAGCGACTGGTGCTGTTGAAAGAGCTTTAACGTCTGCTATCAACGTAATGCTTCCTAATTCTGTTGACTTTTATGGTGACAACGCTATTGTTCGCTGGAAAGCTATAGGTGAAGATAACACAACGTACATAGTAACTGTGAAGAACATTTTTGATGAGGAAGTAGCCAAAATCGAAACTGATCAGACAGCTTATGAGCTTGATTTTACCAACCCTAAGCTTGCACAGGAGAGACTAGTGATACTTAATGTAAAAGTGAAAGGTGATGAAGACATGAAGTCGTCTGACTACGGTATCAAACGCCTTTCAAACACTGAGTCTGCTAAGGTGAACGAAAACATCAAAGGACTGAAGAGTGAAGTAAACGAAGAAACGCCGCTGAATAAGATCATTTATGCTTCTTTCTTCGAAGAAAACAACCTTGTGCTTGATGCGCTTACCAAGTATGAAGAGGCTATCGAGATGTCTCCCGAAGTACAGGACTTCCAGGACATGTATCAGAGCTTCCTTGTAAAGAACGGCCTTGTTGCCACTGCTAACTAAGGCGAAGTGTAAAAAAGATAAAAAAAGGGGCGCAAGCCCTTTTTTTTATGCCCATATTCTGACAAAATGAAAGCGGCTGGATTGAGGCAAGAGAGGCGAACAATAGAAACGGAATTATTAGGGCAATGGTCATGTTAAGCGTCCAGTCCCAGAAATTCTGAACTGGTTCCAGTTGATCGACCTGATTGCAAAACAACTCCTTAGCGACCAGCCCCCTTCCGGCTAGCGAGACACGTCCAAAAATCTACAGGTAGCTGTTCATCAGACTGCCACTGTTGTCACTCTAAAGCTATGGGTTGTTGAGCCCCACCAGAGACCAGGCTAACAACAAAAAAAAGAGGCTGCCTTTCGACAGTCTCCCTCAAGTTCGATCATGTAATAGAGATCAATCCAATCCTATCATTACAAAAGGCCCCCAATAGATTGGGTCACGATACTCATTTCTTATCTCTTTCTTAGCATCAATGAAAGCCCTGCGCTTGTCGCCGGTAGTGATCCATTTCTGGTAAAACTTCACCATGAGCTGCTGTGTGGCTTCATCAGATACTTTGAACAAACTCATGATGATTGTTTTGGCTCCCGCAACCAGAAATGCTCGTTGCAATCCATACACGCCTTCTCCGGCTTCCATTTCACCTAAGCCCGTTTCGCAAGCGCTCAACACCACCAGGTCAGTTTGATCCAGGTTGAGGTTCATGGCTTCATAGGCAGTTAGGATACCACTCTGGCTATTGTAGTTGTAGGCGCTTTCGTTCAAAATATCGCCAGCACCTGCCATGAGCAGTCCGGAACGCAGCAAAGGGTTGTCATATGCTTTCGATTCGTTGAGTCCGGCAAATATGTTATTTTCCTCGATCGCTGGCTGGAAGAAACCGTGTGTGGCAATGTGAAATACTTTTGGGCTTTTCATCAGCTTAACCTGATCCTCACCCGCCTTCATCTCAAGATAGTCCTGGGTTTTCCAGCCATTGTCGTTAAGCAGCTTTTTGAGTTCAACAACTTCTTCATGCGTGCCAGGAAGTCGCTGTACTTCACTCATGCCAATACTTTTGGTTAAGTTGTCGTTGCCGGAAGATGCTCCTTCCGATTTTACATAAAAAATAGGATCCCCAAACATCAACGCCAGGTTCTCAGCGGGTGCCTGTGCCTTCTTTTTCTTATTTCTGTTTACAAGATCCCTGGTATTACTTACCAGGATTATATTGGAATTATCGAGTACGTATTTGCCATCGCCAGTTGGTATAGCCTCCAAATTAATTTGATTATAAACACCGTCGGCCGAAAGGTAGATCGTAGAGGTTTGCCCAACAGCTTCAACGATAGGCTTCCAGAACTGATCATAGGAATACTCATCCTCAATTTTAAATTTAATACTGTTTCGATACAGCTTCATGTACCTGCCTTCGAGGGCTGCGCCGTTTCGCAGCAGCACCAGCTGTGGTTTGCTGCGCTTTTCATTGTCGACATAGATGACAGCGTACATTACCGAATCAGTAAAATCATGGTCGAAGTAACGGAACCTCACAATTTCAACCCCCTTTTCATTCTCGCCCAGGGCTGCTTTTACATCCTGCCACGTGACAACATTGTTGTCGACACCTTCTCCAAATACTTCGGACTTCAAGCTGAGCTGTTTCTCCAGCGCTTCCATTTCTTGTACCAGTTGAGCCGGATTCACATTGTTCTCCAGCAGCTGATCGTTTGACATGGAAAGGGCATTGGTTAGCTGTGCTTTTTTGGCTATCCAGCTGCTGTACATATTTATCAACGTGCTGTCTCCGCTGGAAAGAATACGGGTTCTGATTTTTATTGAGGTATTCAGCAGGAGTGCCTTGGTGAGCAAAGCGTTATTGTAAATGTCACCTATCAGGTCCTCTTTCTTGTCGATCCGTGTAAGCGCCAATGTGTTGTAGAACTCGTAATCGGACTTGATGGTGTTCCAAAATTTGGCTTTTTCTCTTTCACTTAGAGCGGGGAAGTAGGTCTTTATAAACTCCTGATAGTTGGCCAGTGTCTCTTCAATAGTATTCTGGGCCTTTCTAATGTCCCCATTCATGTAGTAAGTTTTAGCAAGCTTCGACAGCACTTTCACATACTCCGGGTGAGAAGTGGAGAAAAATTTGGCGTACGTCTTTAGGGCATCCTGGTAAAAATTGTCTGCCCTGTCGTATTGCCTCTTTTGGTACTGGATGTCACCTTTCAGCGTGTTGACTACAGCAGCATTAACGTTATTCCGCTTTCCTATTCGGTCTTTCCAGATCGTCCACGCCTCTTCGAGATACTGTAGGGAAATGTCATATTCGCCCGCATAAATACTCACAGTAGCCAAATCTTTCAATACTTCAGCATAGAGTGGGTTTTTACTTCCCAGCTTGGTTCCAACGATTTTTTCTGCTTCAACAAGCAGGGCTTGTTGCTGCTTGAAACTGGCACCATCGTAAAATTTGATCATTCCCAGCTGGGCAAGCGAACGGCCTACATCTACATGGCTTCGCCCAAATTGTTTTTCCTGATTGGTAATCGCCTGAGAAATAAATTGCTCCGCCTTTTCATAATCTCCAATCGTTGTGTAGAGTCGGGATAAGGTTATTAAGCTGCTGGCTAGCTTGGAGGAAGAGGCTGGAAATACAGCTGTTGCTATGTTAAGAGATCTTCTTGCGAACGACTCCGCATCGGTATACTCGCCGGCAGCCAGCTTCAATTGTGCCTTCAAAACCAGCGGGCGCAAAAGGTGCCTGCTTGTGGCACCAAACTGTTTTTCTGTATTCGTCAGGTATTTATCGACCAAATCTGTTGCATCGCTGTATCTGCCCAAATGATAGTACAGTTCGGCAAGGTCTTCCGTGTTTTGTCCGGCAGAGCCCAGTCGGTTCAGTCCACTCTTAATTTTGATTCGTTCTGACTCGAAAAGAAGGTCTTCCGCCTCGTCGTAGAGGCCTTGAATAACCATTAATCTCGCTTTGGTAGTCAATAGGTTGGTATAGTGAAGTGTTTCCTCAAGGGAGGAAGGTTTGGCGAGAATATTTGTTGCTTCCTGAATGTTTTTTTCTGCTTTCTCATATTCTCCAATATTCATTTGCAGAGACGCAATCTTATTCAACTCAACGCCATAGTTTACATCCTTGTTGTCGTATTTCACACGGGATACATTCAGTGCTTTGTCAAGTGTTTTTGATGCATTACTGAAATCGTCATTTTCCTCATAAAACTGCGCCAAATGGTTGAGGGTGTTCACATATTCAACATGGCCTTGAGAAAACTCCTTTTCAATCACTCCATGGAAGCTCTCATCATATATTTTCTTTGCCTCAGCAAACTTGTCCGAGTATTCGACCAGGTAGTTGGCTTGCAGCACTCTCGACAAGTGATACTCTGGGGCATCGGCACCGAGCATGTCCTTTTCAATTTTAAGGATATCAAGAAGGTACTTTTCCGCATTTTCCGCATTATTGTTTAGCTGGGCAGCACGGTAGGCAAATTCAAGTATCCTTCGTCTCTCAGGGTGAATTTCAGGGTAAAGGCTACCGTAAGCTTTGGAGGCAGCATCTTTTTCCTGTCCGAAAACCTTCGTACTTGGTGCATTGATGTCCATTGGCAGGGTTTCAAGCCGTGCACGATTGAGGCTTCCCTTTTCAAAACTTTTATTAAGGATGGCTCTAAACTGATTGGTGTTGTTGCTTGTCTTTGAATAATTGTCGATTCTCCAATACGAGCGAATCAGGCTTTCCATCATGTCCAGCCTGGCGATATGTGACGCTGAGTGAATCCGCATCGTATTTTTAAGGGCATCCTCATACAGGTCGGGCAGGGCAGAGGGATCGATTCCATTTTCCTCCAACAGCTTCGCATTGAGGTAAAGCGTTTGGCTATAAATAAGCGGATTCTTGCCCAACTCCTTTCCAATCCATTGCTGAGTAAAAATAAAGGCCGAATCTGATCTGATATAGTCTCCCATGAGTCTGAACGCATCAGCCTTGTGCATCAATAATTCACCATAAGCACCTTTTAGGCTGGCAATGAGCTCTTTACCGCTGGCCGACTGGTATGCCGTTTGCGCAGTAGTCAGATTGCTGTTGATATATTTGACTACATCGGCATAAAAGCCTTTGCCTTTCAGTATTCTTGTTTGAAGCAAAGCCAGCTTTATTTTCATTTCCTCATTGGAGGCACCACTTGCTTCTAACACCGCCGTGGCTTTTGTAAGAAGTTCCTTCGAGTTGACGAAATGCCCATAGTCCGCCCAAACATGTGCTGCTTCGTAAAGCAGAAGACCATGATCCGCAGAGCTTTCTCCATTTACCTTAGCGCTCATGGCCACTCCTCTAGCTATCTTATCGGCCATGTCCTTGTGTAGCCCCGCAGCCCAGTCTATTTGTGCCTCAAGCACCAGCGCACTCGCCAGATACTTGTTTTCTGCTCCCAATTTTTTGGTGGTCTTTTTAACGATTTTACTGGCCGACTTTTTAGCCTTAGGGTAGTCGCCTACCGCATAGGAGTCATTGGCTTTTTTAAATAATTTTGGCCAGTTCTGGGCAAAAACGTTGCTATTTAGCCCAGCGCAAAGCAAAAAGACAGTAAGAGAAAGTAAATGCTTGAATGAATTTTTCATGCTTCAAAAAGTTGATGATGTGTAAAGTCAAATGCTCATTAATTTCCTGAGAATTGAGATGGCCGCTTTTGGGATCACTGTTCCCGGGCCAAATATGTCAATAACGCCTTCACTATATAAAAAATCAAAATCTTTCGTCGGGATTACACCCCCGGCCACTACTTTGATGTCGCTCCTTCCAATTACCTTTAGCTGGTGAATCAACTTTGGAACGAGCGTCTTGTGCCCGCCTGCCAGGGTCGAAACGCCAATGACGTGGACGTCGTTTTCGGCTGCCTGCATGGCTACTTCCTCGGGCGTTTGAAACAGTGGGCCAATATCTACGTCGAACCCAAGATCGGCAAAGCTTGTAGCAATCACTTTGGCACCCCTGTCATGACCATCCTGTCCCATTTTTGCCACCAGAATCCGAGGCCTTCTCCCATCCAGTTCTTCAAACTGATCGGTTAACTTCCTTGCCGTCGTTATGTCATTGCTGGAACCCGATTCGCTGGCATAAACGCCAGCTATCGATTTGATGACCGCCTTATGTCTGCCAAATGCTTCTTCCATAGCAGAGGAGATTTCACCGAGGGTAGCTCTCAACCGGGCAGCGTTTACCGCTTTTTCCAGAAGATTGCCCTTGCCGGTCTGAGCACATTTGGTCAAATCTTCTAAAACCACAGCAACCTTGGAGTCATTTCTGCTCGATTTGAGTCTGGCAAGTCTTTGGATTTGCTTCGCTCTTACAGCCGCATTGTCAACCTCAAGTAGCTCTATATCAGTTTTTTCTTTCGTAATATACCTATTAATTCCTACAATTATATCTTGCTGCGAGTCAATCCTCGCTTGTTTTTTTGCAGCAGCTTCTTCTATTCTCATTTTAGGCAGGCCGCTTTCGATGGCTTTGGTCATGCCACCAAGTGCCTCCACCTCTTCTATCAGCGCCCAGCTTTTTTCAATTAATTCGTTGGTTAGGTATTCTACATAGTGAGAGCCTCCCCACGGGTCGACTACTTTGGTGACGTTGGTTTCTTCCTGTAGATATAGCTGGGTGTTTCTCGCTATTCGGGCCGAGAAGTCTGTCGGCAGAGCAATAGCTTCGTCGAGGGCATTGGTATGCAGCGACTGTGTGCCACCAAACACCGCTGCCATTGCCTCAATGGTTGTCCGGGCCACATTATTGAACGGATCTTGTTCGGTAAGGCTCCATCCGGAGGTTTGGCAGTGCGTTCGCAACGAAAGCGACTTGCTGTTGCCAGGACTGAATTGACTTACCAGCTGTGCCCACAGCACCCTGGCTGCTCTTAGTTTGGCGATTTCCATGAAGTGATTCATGCCTATGCCCCAAAAAAAAGAGAGCCGTGGCGCAAACTCATCAATTTTGAGCCCGGCCTCCAGCCCTGTTCTTATGTATTCCAGGCCATCGGCCAGGGTGTAAGCCAGCTCCAGGTCAGCAGGAGCACCCGCCTCGTGCATATGGTAGCCACTGATCGAAATGCTGTTGAAGCGAGGCATGTGCCTGGCCGTATATTCAAAAATATCTCCAACAATTCGCATGGACGGTACAGGAGGGTAGATGTAGGTATTTCTCACCATAAACTCCTTGAGGATGTCATTTTGGATAGTACCGCTTAGTTCGTTAGGCTTTATCCCTTGTTCTTCTGCCGCTACTATGTAGAATGCCATGATCGGGAGAACAGCTCCGTTCATGGTCATCGACACTGAAATCTTATCCAGGGGAATTTGGTCGAAAAGGATCTTCATGTCTTCCACCGAATCAATGGCTACACCAGCCTTACCTACATCCCCCTCTACTCGAGGGTGATCGGAGTCGTAGCCCCTGTGGGTGGCCAGGTCGAAAGCCACCGAAAGGCCTTTTTGCCCCATGGCCAGGTTCTTCCGGTAAAAGGCATTGGAGTCTTCGGCTGTTGAGAAACCCGCATATTGCCTGATCGTCCAGGGTCTGCTTGTGTACATCGTGCTGTAGGGGCCTCTGAGAAATGGAGGCAGTCCGGCCGCAAAAGCGCCCTGAATGACTTTTTCTCGATGCTCTTTGCCGAACATGGATGGCACATCAATACCTTCTGCACTTTTCCAGGTGGCTATCCCTGCAGAAGGTTGTTTCCGTGGAGCAGACTCGGGGTTAAATGGAATTTTTGTGAAGTCAGGTGTTTTCATATGCCAAATAGCTTTTGGTAGGAGGAGAGCGTTTTGACAAAATCGGATTTAAGATGGATGAAGCTGTCTATGCCTGCTTTGGTCAGTTGCTCTTTATTGTCCGCTGGATTACCCGCCAGCACTATATGAGCATCTGGGCACTGTTCTTTCAAGGCTTGAAATACGGACGGGCCTGACTCAATGTAATCTTGATCGGAGCTGCAAGCGATGATGAGTCGGGTGTCGGCAGAAAAAGGCGCAGAATGCTGCGGTGACCATGGCACCCATTCGGCTACGTCTATGCCAGCGGCGGGCAATACTCCTTTTACAAAATTATACCTCGCCAGCGAAGCCTGCTTGTCACCAAAGAAAACAGCCATAGCAGCAGGTCTGGACTGCCCGGACTGCTTTGCGAGGTAGCCCTCCATCTTGATCCGGAGGCGTTCAAACGAGGAGAGCAGCGAGCCGTCGCCGTTGTACCTTTTGAGGGTGGGAAAAGACTCAAAAAGGCTCAGGTCGCAGAAATTATTTACGCCAACAACGTTCAGCTTTCGACTGGCAATCAACGCTCTCTCTTTTTCTTGAAACTTATTTGCTTCGTTCTGCCAATAGCCGCCCGCAAGTGAGCTCGAAAAACCGCCTGAAGATTCTATTTTTTGCATCTTTGTCCAGCCTTCGCTGGCCAATTCTTCACTTAATTTCTCGAGAAAGTAAGACCCCGCCATGGGGTCACAGTTTTTGTCGAAATAGCTTTCGTCCCGGAGAAGGTTCGAGATATTTCTTGAAATTCTCCGGGAAAATTGGCCAAGCGAGAAGGGATTTCTGCTATCGAAGCCAGGCATTGAAAGATAGCTGGCCCCTCCATTTACGCCAGCCATTGCAGCAGATGTCATACGAATAAGGTTGACATAGGGATCAACAACCGAGTGTGTATTGACATTCGGCTGGCTATATATCTTGATATCTGCGGGAGACACTTTGCTACCATCAAAATGATTGGCAGCCTGAGAGAGAACAACTTTGATGGCTTTGATTTTAGCCATCTCATGAAAGAAGTCTCTGCCGATGCTTACACAGACAATCGTTCTGTCTACAATGCTATCAATAGAGACACCAGCGCTGCTCAGCTTTTTGCATCTTTCAATGAACGCCAACAGAAGGTATGCGATCTGACCTGTTGGTGAAAGTGAACTGGTAAGTTCTGATGTGGCGTCAAAGCAATGGGGGCGAAACGATTTCCCTTGAGGAAAAAGCGCCTCAATTCTCAGTATCTCGTCTGAATCAGACACAGGGTCGTAAAACAAAAAGCCGGGAAGAATGTCTTTTTTCAGGAAGGAACCCGAAAAAAAACGCTGAAAAAATGCTTCCTCAGCCTCACCCCATTGATACACCTGAAAGGCATTCTGACAATACTCAAAGGCAATATCTTTAAATAAAGTAACATGGGCCGACTGATCAATTTCTTTTAGTTTCCACAAAATCCCATCAGCTCCCTGACCCAAAGATTCCAGGGCTATTTCGTTAGCGTCTTTATTATCAGCGACTTGAGTGTCTATGGTTATTGAGTCGAGGTAGTGCCAAAGCCTTCCCATCTGTTGGTCAGGCAGTAACTCGGCATTGGCGTTCCCGGCAAGGGAGAAGAAAGCGTCAGTTTTCTCATAATAAGGTTGAATAATAACATCGGGGTCGTAGTGCCATTGCAAAGAATCTAATTGCTTTGGCTTCAATTCTTTCAATGCATTTTCTTTCCAAAGAGAATGATTGGATGGAGGGAAATTGGACATGTCCCATTTACTCATAAGCTATTCTTATTTTTGAGTCAAGTGTTAGCAAAGATAAAGTATTTTGAGTGGGACGAACATTAAATTTATATAGACAGGCGGGCTCTTTGAATTGCCAAAAAAGAGATTTAAGTTTGTTTCATAACATTTAGGTAATAATTGTATTTTTTAAAGAATTTTCACCGATAAACGCTGTTTTTATTTGACAATTCGACAATCCAAAAAGTCAAGCGTCGTAGTGTTTTTTTATTACTTTTTTTTTTGACACCTTTGATGTTACCTCCTGTTCAGAAAGGAGAATCACTGCAACAATAACAACATTTTTTAATCCACCATGCATCAACAAATCTGGGAAAACTGTCTGAATTTAGTTAAGCATGAGATACAGGAACAAAGCTTCAAAACGTGGTTTCTGCCCATTACACCAATAAAATTAGACAAAAGTGTTTTGACCATACAGGTGCCTAGCCAGTTTTTCTACGAATGGCTTGAGGATAATTATGTTCATATTTTAAGGAAGGCAATACTTCAGGAATTAGGGCCCAGCGGAAGATTGGAATATTCCGTGGTGATAGATAGAGGAAATGAGCAGGCAAAGCCTTTGACTGTTAATTATCCGGTAAACAAGGCTCCTGGCCGTTTTGGACAAAATCATGTTGGAAATGGACAAAATGTGCAACAAAGCCCCGCAGTGACGCCAGAATTCTTAACATTGACAGGCAAATTGAATCCTATCTATGTTTTCGATTCCTATATAGAAGGTGACTGCAATAGATTGGCCCGCTCAGCTGGTTATGCTGTGGCGCAAAGGCCTGGTGTTACCTCCTTCAATCCACTGATGATATACGGGGGGGTTGGTCTTGGAAAAACACACCTTGTTCAGGCGGTTGGTAACCAGATCATGGAAAGCAATCCGGATGCCAAGGTGCTTTATGTAGCATCGGAGAAGTTCACCAACCAATTCATTGAGTCTTTGAGAAATAATGCTGTTCAGGATTTCATCAATTTCTACCAGAAAGTCGATGTGTTGATCATCGATGATGTACAGTTTCTTCGTGACAAGGAGAGAACGCAGGAAATCTTTTTTCACATCTTCAATCACCTTCATCAAAGTGGTAAGCAAATCATCATGACGTCTGATTGTCCTCCAAGAGAGCTAAAGGGCCTTCAGGAAAGACTGGTGTCAAGATTCAAGTGGGGCCTCACCGCCGACATTCAAACGCCAGACTTTGAGACAAGGGTGGCTATCATCCAAAAGAAGACACAAGCGGAGGGAATTATCATTCCCGAGGATGTGCTTGAGTACCTGGCTTACACCATCGATAGCAATATCAGAGAGTTGGAAGGAGTGATGATTTCACTTATCGCCCATTCTTCGTTGGTAAAACGAGAGATCGACCTTGAGTTGGCTAAGCAGATCATAAAAAACATCGTTAACGACTACGATACTGAGGTGGGTATTGACTATATCCAAAAAGCAGTGTCTGATTACTTCAACGTGGCGTTGGAAGACTTGAAAGCCAAAACCCGTAAGAAGGAAATTGTAATTGCCCGCCAGGTGGCCATGTACTTCTCAAAAGACTACACCAACCATTCACTGAAATCTATTGGCTACCACTTTGGTGGTCGTGACCACTCCACCGTAATTCACGCAGTGCAGGCAGTCAACGACATGATTGATACCGATGCCAAATTCAGGTATTCAGTTGATGAACTGAAGAAAAGACTTAAAATGAGAACTGTCTAGCTTCAACTGGCAGTTGATAAAAAAGGGCGGGGTCTCCAATATTGGAGACCCCGCCCTTTTTTATGCCTTATCAATCGAACCTGTAAGGGATGTACACTCTCCGACCTTTAGAGGTAATGCCGTCGATGACCACCTTTCCTTTGATTTTCTCGAGGATGTTGGCCAGCTCCTCAGGTGTTTCCACCGGCCGGTTATTGATGTTGGTGATAATGAAGCCTTCCGGAATTTCCAATTGTCTGAAAAAACCATTCCTTATTTTTTTCACCCGAACGCCATTGTCAATTTTCAAAAGGTCTCTCTCTACCTTCGACACCTTTTCAAACTCCACGCCCAGCTTCTCTGAGAAGTAGACACTACTTCTTAGCACCTCGGTATTCCCTTCGCCATTGAGAAGTGTTACTTGTTTCCTTACTACATTATCGCCTCGCTTGATGTCCAGAACGAATTTGTCACCAGGGTAATGGTAGCCCATCAGCTCCTCAAGCTCAGTTTTGTTGTTGAGCGACTTGTCGTTCACCCGGATGATTACATCACCTTTTTCCAGTCCTGCCTTGTCGGCGGCGCTTCCCCTTTGTACATAAGAGGTGATCACACCATCCAGGTTGCTCAGACTGAGCTTGCCGGCAATGTCACTATCTATGTCGATGAACTCTGCCCCAATAAAGGCCTTTTGCACCTGTCCGTAGTTAATGATGTCGTTCACCACTTTTTTTACAATGTCGACAGGCACAGCAAAACCATAGCCGGAATAAGTGCCCGTTTGAGACAAGATGGCTGTGTTGATGCCTATTAGCTGGCCTGAAGTGTTGACCAGTGCCCCGCCACTGTTTCCAGGATTAATGGCTGCGTCGGTTTGAATGAATGACTCAATGGGGAACCGGTCTTTCAGTATATTGATGCTACGGCCTTTGGCACTCACAATACCAGCGGTGACGGTGGAGGTAAGATTGAACGGATTACCCACCGCCAACACCCAGTCACCCACCCGCACATTGGCTGAGGTCGACACCTCAATGGCAGGGAGATTATTGCCCTCAATTTTTATTACAGCCAAATCGGTGGAAGGATCCGTGCCTATCAGCGTGGCGTCGTAGGTTCTCTTGTCCAGAATCACCTGAATAATATCGGCATCGTTGATCACGTGGTTGTTGGTCACTATATAGCCATCCTTGGAATAGACCACTCCTGACCCAGAGCTAACTGACTGGCTGGGCCCTCCGAAAAACCAATCCATCCAGCTACCGGTGCGGTAGTCGGTTTCGCTCACGGTTTTTACGAACACAACGCTCTTGGTGCTTCGTGCCGATGCACTGACCAGGTCTGGTAAGTCGTTTATTGCGGCTGCGTCGCTCCGGAAGGGCTCAGCTACTGCCGGTGAAAAATTGTTGGTTTCGCCGTGGCTAACATTCTTTGAGAAATAGAAGTCCGGATCCTGTAAGTTGTTGGAGGCAATTTTGGCCGAGAGCTGCGTTTCATATACATATGCTCCTCCTATGCCTCCCAGAAAACTCAAGACTGCAATTCCAATAAATTTTTTCATAACATCAGGTTTTAAGTGTTAAGAAGTCAACAGTGTTGTGCTGTTACCTAAACGTCAGTGCATTGCGTATCGTCAAAAACTGTGCAAAATAAAAACGAAAGAGGCTTGCTTAGGTTTTAGAAAGGTCATTTACTTATTTTGCGCCTTTATCAATTAATTATGGGAATCAGATCAGTTCTTAGCAAGCCATTCGCCGCCTTCGTTGTGCGGGAGCAGAGAGAATGGGAGCAAAAAGCCCCTGATTATCAGCATAAAACACTTACAAACCTTGTTAGCAAAGCCAGCAAGACGGTTTTTGGAAGTGACCACGGTTTCAAGGATATCCACACTTACGATGACTTCAAAAAGCAGGTGCCTGTCCGGGATTACGAGGCCCTGAAGCCTTACGTGGAAAAAATGCTAACCGGACAAAATGACGTGCTTTGGCCGGGAAAGCCTGCCTATTTTGCAAAAACATCGGGCACTACCTCTGGCACCAAATATATTCCCATCACCAAAGAGTCGATTCCTAATCACATCAATAGCGCCCGCAATGCCATACTGAATTATGTGCATGAAACAGGAAATGCGAAGTTTTTGGACGGCAAGCTCATTTTTCTTTCTGGTAGTCCTGTGCTCGATCAAAAGGCGGGTATCAACACCGGCCGTCTGTCCGGCATTGTGAACCACCATGTGCCGGGCTACTTACGTACCAATCAGCTACCGTCCTATGCCACCAATTGCATGGAGGATTGGGAAGCGAAGGTCGACAAGATAGTGGAGGAGACCATTGACCAGGACATGACGCTGATCTCAGGTATTCCGCCGTGGGTGCAAATGTATTTCGACAGGATTGTGGAGAAAAAGCAGCTGCCGGTGAAGGACGTTTTCAAAAACTTTTCGCTATTTATATATGGTGGGGTCAACTTTGAGCCCTATCGGCAGAAGCTTTTTGATACCATTGGGAAAAAGGTAGACTCGGTGGAAACTTACCCAGCCTCTGAGGGCTTCATCGCTTTTCAGGACAGGCAAGATGACCCTGGGCTGCTATTGCTGGCCAACAGCGGAATTTTCTTCGAATTCATTCCGGCTGATGAGTATTTCAATGAGTCACCGACACGATTGAGCCTTGATGAGGTGGAGCTCAACACCAATTATGCTCTGATTATCAACAGCAATGCAGGCTTATGGGGCTATTCTATTGGCGACACAGTGAAGTTTATTTCGAAGAATCCTTACAAGTTATTGGTAACTGGGAGGATCAAGCATTTTATCTCAGCGTTTGGGGAGCACGTCATCGGTGAGGAAGTAGAAAATTCAATGAAGAAGACTTTGGAGAGCTTTCCTGAGGCCGATATCGTGGAATTTACTGTAGCGCCCAACGTGACGCCTCAACAGGGACTTCCAAGGCATGAGTGGTATATCGAGTTCAGTAAAATGCCTGCCGACATTACGGCCTTTAAGTCATCGCTCGACAATTCGCTCCAAAAGCTGAATAGCTATTACTTCGACCTTATTTCAGGCAATATTCTCGAACAACTTCATATCATTCCAGTTAAAAAGAACGCCTTCATAGATTACATGCGCTCAATCGGGAAACTCGGGGGGCAAAACAAATTACCAAGGCTTTCGAACGACAGAAAGATTGCAGAAGAACTGCTGAAGTACAAAGAATAAACAGAACACCTTGACACAAGAAAGACCGAAAAAAAGGGTTGCTATCCTTGGTAGCACCGGTTCCATTGGCGTTCAGTCGCTTGATGTGATAAAAAGGCACCCTGAAGCCTTCGAAGTAGAGGTGCTAACTGCCCAGAACAACGCCGATCTGTTGATTCGTCAGGCCCTGGAGTTCATACCCAATGCGGTTGTGATTGGTAACGAATCTTTGTACCAGCAAGTAGCCGATGCCTTGTTACCAAAAGACATCAAGGTTTTTGCCGGGCTCGATGCGCTTTCTCAGATCGTGCAAATGGACACCATTGACATGGTGCTGACGGCGCTTGTCGGCTATTCGGGGTTGAAACCTACCATGAACGCCATTGCGGCAGGAAAGCCAATCGCTCTTGCCAACAAAGAGACTATGGTGGTGGCCGGCGAGCTTATTACCAAAATGGCACAAGAAAAAGCTGTCAACATCTTTCCTATTGACTCCGAGCATTCTGCTATTTTTCAGTGCATAGTGGGTGAGTTCCACAACCCGATAGAAAAGATTATTCTAACTGCTTCGGGTGGACCTTTCCGTGGAAAGACAAGAAGTGAACTACTGAAAGTGACCAAGGAAATGGCGCTGAAACATCCCAATTGGGACATGGGGGCCAAAATCACCATCGACTCAGCCTCATTGATGAACAAGGGGCTTGAAGTGATAGAAGCACGGTGGTTATTTGGCATTCCAGCCGACAAAATTGATGTGGTAGTTCATCCTCAATCCATAGTTCACTCCATGGTGCAATTTGAAGATGGCTCCATAAAAGCACAACTTGGGTTGCCCGACATGCGTATACCCATCCAGTTTGCTCTGACTTACCCGGAAAGGTTGAAATCCGACTTCCCAAGGTTTAACTTTGCAGAATATCCCTCCCTGACTTTCGAAAAACCAGATTTGGAAACCTTCAGGAACCTTCAGCTGTCGTTTGACGCTTTAAAGGAGGGTGGCAATAAGCCATGTGTGCTGAATGCCGCTAATGAAGTGGCAGTGGAGTCTTTCCTGAATGACAAGATTGGTTTTATGGAAATGTCGGATATAGTGGAGAAGTGTTTGGTTAAAATACCCTATATTTCAAGCCCTGATTATCAGGACTACGTTGATACAGATACAGAAACAAGAAACATCGCTTTAGATTTAATAGCTTAATGGAGGCACTTATTATGACCGCCCAGCTCTTGCTGGGACTTTCTATTTTAGTCGGATTGCATGAATTCGGCCACTTACTCACAGCCAAGTTCTTTGGCATGCGGGTCGAAAAATATTCCATAGGATTTCCGCCTAAAATTTTTGGGTTCGACTACCGTGGCACGGAATACTCTATCGGGGCGATTCCTCTGGGAGGTTTTGTGAAAATATCAGGGATGATCGACGAATCGATGGACACCGAGCACTTAAACAAAGAGCCGGAGCCCTACGAGTTCAGAGCAAAGCCAGCCTGGCAGCGCCTCATCGTGATGATGGGTGGAATCATAGTAAACGTGATAACTGGCATCGTAATTTTCGTGTTGCTGACCTTTTTCAATGGCGACACCTATATTTCGAGGGACGAGGCCAACAAGTATGGCATTGTGGCCTATGAGTTGGGGCAGGAGATCGGGTTTAAGACTGGAGACAAGATTCTTAAAATCAACGGAAAGGATTTTGAAGACTTCAATGAGGTGATGAACCCTGATGTGATCATGGAAGCGGGAAGCACCTACACTGTTGATCGTGATGGGCAGATTGTAACTGTGAAAATACCAACTGGCTTCCTCGACAAATTATCTGATAAGGATGCTGTAAGTCGCTTTATTGACTACAGACTTCCGTTTGCTGTTGGTGAAGTCGCCAGTGGCTCAGGCGGAGATGTGGCAGGGTTGAAGGAAGGTGACAGGTTTGTTACTATCAATGGTCGGCCAGCGAGATACTTTGCTGACTTCAAGGAGATTGCGACCGAGAACGCTGGTGATACAGTGCTGGCTGTTGTGGAGCGGCGGATAGGAGAGGCAACCATCGAAAAAGAAGGAATGTTTACGACAACTGAGCTGCATATTCCCATCGATACCGATGGTACGGTTGGCTTTGTGCGTACCCTGTTGGTCGACGTTGCTCACCGTGATTTTACCTTTGGGGAGAGTTTGGTGGCTGGAACTAACGAGGCTTTTGGATGGGTTTGGCTGAACATCAGAGGCTTTGGGAAAATATTCAGTGGTGAGGTGTCTGCTTCAAAAGCGGTTAGCGGCCCTATCGGTATTGCCAAGATTTTTGGGGGCACCTGGAACTGGACGAATTTCTGGCAAAAGCTGGGCTTCCTGTCAATGGTGCTTGCGTTTATGAACTTTCTGCCGATTCCCGCACTCGATGGAGGGCACGTGATGTTCCTGACTTACGAAATTGTTTCTGGTCGTAAGCCATCAGATAAATTTCTGGAAAATGCACAGAAGGTCGGCATGGTGTTATTGCTGTCGATAATGGTCTTTGCCATCTTCAACGATATCCTGAAAATCTAAAACGTAAAGAAACGTTAGTTCGATATAAAAATGTTGCAAAACATCACCAAGGGGCGTCATTGCGGAAATTTTCTTCAGATATTTTTCTGATCTGAAGAAAATTATCCGTTCCACGTCGGCGCAATCTCCGCCTCAAGACATTTGAGATTCCGGGCTGCCCGCCTGGGATAAATATTGGCCCATTTTCATTTTAGGCCAATATTTTCCGGAATGACGACATTTTTATATCGAACTAACGTTAAAGAAGGTATTTTGGCATGAAGGTGATTAGACGGCTCAGTTTCCAGACCCCTGATCACCTTCCTTTTTTACACCGGGCCTGAATATTTCGAATTCTACCCTTCTGTTCAGGGTTTTGTCTTGCTCTGTTTTCTCTTCTACAATCGGTTGGCTGCTTCCGTAGCCTTCAAACTCTACCCGTCGCTCGTCGACACCACCAAATATGACCATGTAGTCTCTGATGTTCTGAGCTCTCGACTTAGACAGGGCAAGATTAAATGCTGGTGAGCCATCCGAATCAGTATGTCCTGAGATCCGCAGCTTAAAGTCTGGATTGTCGTACAGAAAGTTCACAATCTTATTAAGGTCGCCATACATTTCTGTTCGAAGATCGGACTTACCATTTTCGAATTCAATAGACTCGAATTTGACCTTACTGGCTATGGGGTCGGTGGTTCTATTTAATTCCATCGGCCCATTGAGGTAAAACATTTCCTCTATTCTGAAAAAGTCGTCGCCCTGAATCACCAGCAGGTAGTTGTTGTTGTTGATAAGGTCGAACTCAAAGCTGCCGTCGGGTTTCAGAAACCTGGGGGCCACTTCAATCCCATCGTCGAGGTCGATGATAGAGACAATCCCGTTGAAAGGTTTTCCTGTCAGGCTGTCGGTCAATGAACCCTTCACCTTTGTTATTGAGCCCGGCTGTGCTTCCATGGGCAGGGGAAAGGAGTAGAGATCCTGCATGTTTAAATCTCTGTTGGCCGACCGTGCGTAGAACAAGTCTTTTGATTCGGCGTCGATGGTAAAATAGAACTCGCTTCCTCTGCCATTCACCAGCGGCCCGATATTGACTGGCTCGCCCCAAATGTTGTCCATCTTGTAAGATTTATAGATGTCGAACTCGCCGAAATTGTAGAGTTGGCCGTTGGAACTGAAATAAAGAATATTGTATCTCGGGTGGAAAAAGGGGCTGACCTCATTGCTTCGGGTATTCACTATGGGCCCGAGGTTTTGAGCAGGAGCCCAGCCACCACCTTTAAGCTTGTAGGAAAAATAAATATCGGAAAGTCCGAAGCCGCCTATACGGTCGGAGGCAAAAAAGAGTGTGTCTTCGGTGTGCGACAGGGCTGGATGGCTGTCCCAACTCAGGCTGTTTACTTTGGCTCCAAGGTTTTGAATATTGCCCCAGGTGCTGTCGGCTTGTAGTTTGGCAACAAAAATATCGCAACTGCCGATACATTCCGGGGCATCACACCTGGCAAAATAAAGAGTTTTCCCATCACGACTCAGCGTAGCCGACCCCTCATTGAACTTTGTATTGATTTCCCGAAGGGCAACGGCCTCCTGCCAATACTGCCCTTCCTTTCTGGCAATAAAAAGGTCTTCATTGTTTTGCGTATTCAGGCTTCTCCTGATTTCATTCCTTTGCGAGGTAAAAAGCAGGATGTCTCCATTGATGTTCAAAGTAGGCCCATAATCAGCATTGCGGCTATTTACGTTACCGCCCATATTGAGCAAAACACCTCTTGGGGGCCTAAGTGTGTCTATGGCTTTTCTGTGTTCCACCAATTCGTAGTAATAGTCGAGTGGCACATATAAATCAACCTCCTGCTTGTTAAGCGAATCGTAGTAGAGCTCAATCTCTCGCAGGTTAATATCCTTGTGGTGGTGGCGCAGTAACATTTTGTAAAGCGGCTTTGCTTCCTCAAGTCCGTCAAATAGTTCTGTCAATTTGGCCAGTCGCCAAATCAGGTAGGTGTCTTTATAGAAATTCTGTACACCAAAGTTTCTGACATAATATTTCAATGCCGGATACAACGCCTCCCACTCTTTATTGGCTTCAAGTTTCTGGATGCGCTCCAGCTTGCTTTTGTCTACATAATCAGCCACCTTGTTAATGTTCGGAAACTCAAACACATTTATCTCAGAAGGCACAGTCAGCGTATCAAGGCTGGTTTCAACGTTTGAAGGGGTGGCTTTCTTCCTCTTGTTCCTTTGGGCGAGTGCCGGGAAAGCAACAGAACCAAGCATAAAAATGGTCAACAGCGCAGCAAGCCACCATTTCGCAGAAGGCTGGAAACGGTCGGAGAAATTATAGAATCTATTGGATGGTTTCGTCAAGTACATTGGTTGATGAGAAATAGAAAGGGTCGCCAGGGGCTGCCTACTATTTTTTGGCATATCTCTTGCAATTTATACGGGCCGAGTGAATTTTACACCTATCTGGGTCATTTAATGTCAGATTGGCATATCGAGAGCGTTAGATAATTATGAACAGCAATAAAGAGAAAGAACTAGCAGTAGCTTTTTTGTCGGAAATACAAGAAGACGAATCAGGGGATATTATACAGCTAGTGTCAGCTGACCTGGAGGAGGATTTGAAGCCGGAGGATGTGCCTGATGAGGTGCCTATTCTGCCGATAAAAAACACCGTTTTGTATCCGGGGGTGGTTATTCCGATCACGGTGAGTCGGCAGAAGTCGATCCGGCTGGTGAAAAAAGCCTATAAAGGCAGCAAAATTATTGGTGTGCTGGCTCAGAAGAACAGAAAAGCTGAAGAGCCTAAATCAGACGATCTATATACTGTGGGTACCATTGCCCGCATATTGAAAATGCTCGTTATGCCAGATGGCAACACGACCATCATTATTCAAGGCAAGAGCCGGTTTGAGGTAGAAAGCATTATTCAGGAGGATCCCTATATCAGTGCCAGGGTTAAGCTGCTTGCAGAGAAGTTTCCTGGCAAGTCGAGCAAAGAAACCAAAGCGCTTATTCAGTCGCTAAAGGATGCAGCTTATAAAGTAATGAAGCTGAATCCTGAGATACCTAAGGAGGCCCATGCAGCCCTTGGGAATATCGACAACGGCAGTTTTCTCACCCATTTTCTTTCCTCCAATGTAAATGCCGATGTAGCTGATAAGCAGAAACTACTGGAAACCCACGAGGGTATAAAAAGGGCTGAATTGCTGTTGGAGTACATGCTAAAGGACATTCAAATGCTTGAGATCAAGCAGGAGATCCAAAATAAGGTACATTCCGATATCGATCAACAGCAGCGAGACTATTACCTCCGCCAGCAAATCAAGGTGCTCCAAAACGAATTGGGGTACGACGGTCCGGAAAAAGATATTCAGGAGCTGAGAAAGCTGGGTGCAGAGAAAAAATGGGATGAGGAGGTGAAGCAGCACTTCTTCAAAGAGCTTGACAAAATTTCCAGGATGAACCCCGCCGCAGCTGAGTTTCCTGTGGCGATGAACTATGTCGATTTTATGGTTCACTTGCCCTGGAATGAGTATACGCAGGACAATTTTGACCTGAAAAGAGCCCGGAAGATTCTCGACGAAGATCACTACGGGATGAAAAAGGTGAAGGAGAGAATCCTTGAATACCTGGCTGTGTTGAAGCTCAAAGGAGACATGAAAAGCCCTATCCTTTGTCTTTATGGCCCCCCTGGTGTCGGGAAAACTTCGTTGGGAAGGTCAATCGCCAGGTCGCTCGACCGACATTATGTCAGGATGTCGCTGGGTGGTGTGCACGACGAGGCAGAAGTCAGGGGCCACAGAAAAACTTATATTGGTGCCATGCCGGGCAAGATTGTTGGCAACGTATCGAAGGCCAAATCGTCAAACCCTGTTTTTATCCTTGATGAAATCGATAAAGTAAGCTCAAATTTTCGGGGCGATCCATCTTCCGCACTTTTGGAGGTGCTCGATCCGGAGCAAAACAATAGCTTCACTGACAACTACCTTGAAGTGGGCTACGATCTATCAAAGGTGCTGTTTATCGCTACTGCCAACACACTGGAGACCATCCAACCTGCTTTGAGAGACAGGATGGAGATCATAGAGATCACGGGGTACACCCTCGAGGAGAAAATAGAAATCGCCAAGCAACACCTGATTCCCAAGCAGCGAAAAGAGCATGGCGTAAAGGCGTCTCAGATTAAATTTACCGACGAGGCTGTTGGAAAAATTATAGATGACTATACGAGAGAATCTGGCGTACGAACACTTGAGCGGAGAATTGCTACGGTGATCAGAAATACTGCCAAATCGATCGCCATGGAGGAGGCCTACACCAAGACTATCAAAGGAAAGGAAGTACGCAAAATTTTGGGAGCTGAAATCTTTGATAAAGAGGTCTATTCCGACAACACGCACCCGGGTGTAGTCACAGGCCTGGCCTGGACACAGGTAGGAGGGGAGATCTTGTTCATCGAGTCGTCGCTGAGCAGGGGCAAAGGCAAATTGACACTGTCTGGCCAACTAGGCGACGTGATGAAGGAGTCAGCCGTGGCTGCGTTATCATACCTGAAGTCGAACGCCCATAAGCTCGACATCGACCACCAGGTTTTTGATCATTACGACTTGCATGTGCACGTGCCAGCTGGTGCGGTGCCAAAGGACGGGCCGTCGGCAGGGATTACCATGCTGACATCGCTGGCGTCGATTTATACACAGCGAAGAGTGAAAGACAAGCTGGCCATGACCGGAGAAATCACCCTCAGGGGAAAGGTGCTTCCTGTGGGAGGCATCAAGGAGAAAATACTTGCAGCCAGGCGTGCTGGCATAGAGGAGATCATCCTGAGCAGTCGCAACCGCAAGGACATTGAAGAAATTGAGCCTAATTATATTGAGAACCTTAAGATTAACTACGTCGACAATGTAGACGAAGTGTTGAAGCTAGCGCTGCTCAAATCGAAGGTGGAAGGGGCTACGCATCTTTGGCCTATTAAAGGATTGGCCAAAGAAATGGCCACCGTTGAGGATTTATGAGAGGGAGCCACCTAAATACCCTGGGTATCATTTTGTTGCTTTTGCTAGTAATGATGGATGCGGGGTATGCGCAAATTGGTGGCAAAGACTCCTTTCAATTCCTCAATACGCCCGTAAATGCGAGAGCAGCTGCGCTTGGGGGCTACAATGTATCCCAAAATCGGGGCGACCTGAACTGGGTTTTTTATAACCCGGCACTGCTCGACTCGGTAGCAGCCGGTGATATTTCTATTTCCTACGTCAACTTTTACGGGGGCAGCAAATATAGTCAGGTGGCCTATGCTTTTGACACCAAAGCGGTTGGGAAAGCGGCAGTTGGCCTCACGCACCTCAGCCATGGAAACTTCGATAGCTACGACGAGGCTGGCAACTACCTGGGCACTTTCAATGCCAGCGAATATGCTGTGAGGGTATCGTTGAGCCACAGAATGGGCCCTTTTCTGATGGGGGTGGCTCCGCAACTGGCTGTATCGAGCATTGCTGGCTTCCGTTCTTCAGCACTCATGGCAGATATTGGTGGTGTATTTCAGCACCCCCACAAGCAGTTAAGTGTTGGTTTGGTGGTAAAAAACGCTGGCTTTGCACTTGGAAGGTATGCAGAGGAAAAAACCAGACTACCTTTTGATGTTCAGCTGGGAATGAGCTTCAAACCTGAGCAAATGCCGGTGATTTTCTCATTCACGGGCACCAATCTCCCCAAGCAGAACCTGGTATACTTTGAACCTGACAGCAGGGTAAACTTCAACGAAGCTGCGCCGGGCACGTTTACCAAAATATTCAGCAGGGTGAACATTGGTGCCGAATTCTTGTTTGGCCCTAATTTCCACGTATTGGCTGGATACAACCACAGAATAAGAAGAGAACTAAAACTGGAGCAAGCGGGTGGAAGTCCCGGCTTTTCAGTTGGCGTTTGGATAAAAATTAAATCATTTGAATTAACAGTGGCCCGGTCGCACTACCACGTGGTGGGTGGAAATACTCACTTTACTGTCAGCCACAATGTGAACCGACTATTTCATAAGCGAAAATCAGCATCATGATAGATCAGAACAAATATTTGACCCCGAGGCAAATTGTAGCCGAGCTCGATAAGTACATCATAGGCCAGGACGACGCCAAGAGAAACGTGGCAATTGCGCTCAGAAACAGATGGCGACGCATGCATAGCCATGAAGACATCAAAGGAGAAATTGTGCCTAACAATATCCTGATGATTGGCGCCACGGGCGTTGGTAAAACAGAAATTGCCCGCCGCCTGGCCAAGCTTGCCGATGCTCCTTTTACCAAAGTAGAGGCATCCAAGTTTACCGAAGTGGGTTATGTGGGCCGTGATGTGGAAAGCATGGTGCGAGACCTGGTGGAGCAGGCCGTTAACATGGTGAAGCAGAGCAAAAAAGAAGAGGTAAAAGGGAAAGCAGAACTTGCTGTCGAAGGCATTATCCTCGATGCTTTGATACCTCCGATGAAGTCAGCTCCTTCGAGGCAGCCGGCTGGCGCTTCAGGCACAGACAATTCCATTGACATTACACCTGAAAATGACGAAGAGCTCAATGAAAGAACCCGTGAGAGGTTCCGTGAGAAGATAAGGAACGGTGAGCTCGACGACCGCAAAATAGAAATCAATGTGAAGGCGCCTGGTCAGGGGAATGTGGGCATGATTGGCGGTGGCATGATGGATGAGGTGAGCATGATGAACCTACAGGAGATGCTGGGTAATATGCTGCCGAAAAAGAACAAGAAAAGAAAAGTGACGATAGCGGAAGCCAAGAAGCTACTGTTGGAGGAAGAGGTGCACAAGCTGATCGACATGGACGAGGTGAAGGAAGAAGCCATCGAAAAGGCGCAGAACTCCGGTATTATCTTCATCGACGAGATTGACAAGATCGCCAGCAGTGCGGGCAAAGGCGGTGGTGCCGATGTAAGCCGGGAAGGTGTGCAGCGAGATCTCCTGCCGATTGTGGAGGGAAGTGCTGTGAATACAAAGTACGGCGTCATTAATACTGAGCACATCCTTTTCATGGCTGCAGGAGCTTTTCACGTGTCAAAGCCCTCAGACCTTATTCCCGAACTTCAGGGTCGCTTCCCTATCAGAGTGGAGCTTGAAAACCTTACCAAAGGAGATTTCCTTCGTATTCTGAGAGAGCCAAAAAATGCACTGACTAAACAATATGAAGCCTTGCTGAAGTCAGAAGATGTGGAACTCACCTTCAGCGATGAAGCACTCGAGGAGTTAGCCGACACTGCTTTCACCATCAACTCCGAGGTGGAGAACATAGGTGCCAGGAGGCTGCACACCGTGATGAGCCGATTGTTGAATGAGTTTCTATTTGATATCCCCGACAAAATCGGCCCGAATTCTAAGCTGGTCATTACCAAAGAGATGGTGAATGAGAAGCTCTCAGGACTGGTGAAGAACAAGGACTTGAGCAGGTATATCCTTTAGTAAGCAATCTTCTTCGGCAGCCCTGGTAAAGAGGTCGCTCTCTCCGTCAGCACAAGAACGCCCTCTTTACTTCCCGCAAGAACACGTCGTCGGCAGTCCGGGTAAAGAGGTCCCTCTCTCCGTCAGTACAAGAGCGCCCTCTTTACTTTTCACTAGGAAAACGTCATCGGCAGCCCCGGGTAAAGAGGTCGCACTCTCCGTCAGCACAAGAGCGCCCTCTTTACTTCACGTAAGAAAACGTCATCAATTTGACATGTACCACCCATGGTCCTGCTTTTTTTAAAAAAACTCCTTTCTTTTAGAAAGCAACGCTCAATACCCCTCTGGCAAGCCTTTCGGATAATGAAAAAAGAGCAACTTCCCTGCCTCGTAGCCAATGTCCCGCCAGTAGTTGACCTCAAAAGAAACACCCACGGCCCCCGCAGTTGGGATATTCTCGATAGACGCTCCCGCCAGTTGGTTAGCAAACTCTGTCAGGCCGGGGTTGTGCCCAAATAACATTACTGACGTGTGCTGGTCATCCAACTCAACCACCACCTTCAGCAACCTGTCTGGCCAGGCATGATAAACAGATTTGTCAGTGACGATTTCTCTTTTGTCAATGCCAAGCTCCGCAGCCACCTTTTTGGCAGTTTTGATGCCCCTTTCCGCAGGGCTACTGACGATCAGGTCGGGGTGAACTTGCTGATCGTTGAGGAACTTCCCCATTCTTGGAGCATCTGCCTTGCCCCGGCTGCTTAATGGCCTTTGAAAGTCGTCCAGTTCGGGGAAGTCCCAACTCGATTTTGCGTGCCGTACCAGATAGATCGTCTTCATATCGTGGAGCCAAACTAGGGAATATAGAAATCAAAAACGAGGTCGTTCATACACTTAAAATGACCCTTTGGGCATTTGTCAAAACCTATCTTGGAGCAGGGCCTGCACTTGATCTTGTTATTTTCAAATACAATAAATTTTGTTCGGTAGGGGTACATGCCAAACGACGGAATGGTGTTGCCCCAAATGCTATAGACCGTTTTTCCAAAAGCTGCCGCCACGTGCATAAGTCCGGTATCGTGCGAAAAAACAACGCTGGATTGCTTGACCAATGAAGCCGACTGGTTAAAGTTG
Source organism: Imperialibacter sp. EC-SDR9 (assembly GCF_902498805.1). GTDB lineage: Bacteria > Bacteroidota > Bacteroidia > Cytophagales > Cyclobacteriaceae > Imperialibacter. The sequence continues at coordinate 84,991 of NZ_LR701591.1, forward strand.
AATTTACCACAGCCATTGAATATTTCTGTTTTTTTACCCAGCTCTTTCAACGACTCCTCATAGCCACTTGAGTTTTTTGTGCGTTCGAAGAACCGTGCTATTTCCTCGCCAGCCTCAGCATCTTCCTTTCCTCCCAAAAGAATCACAGGTTTGTTGATTCGGTCGCAAAGCTCAATCATGCGCTTTACCGGTAGTTTTTTGGTGCCGTGCTGGCCACCGATAGCGTAGGTAATAAACCCGTTGCGGTGGCTTTCTGGCAGCCAGGTAATATCTACCTCGTCTTTGTCCGGAATAAAATAGTCGAGGCCCAGCTGATCAGGTTTGGCACCCAATGGCTGTAGTGTGTCGAGGTAGCGGTCAACAATATGGCGGTTGGGCAATTTATTTACTTTGAAATTGACCATCAGGTACTTTTGCCAGTTGAGCTTGTCCACAGCATAGGCCTTTGCCTTCAGCGCCCACTTGATCCTCAGCGTCCTTAAGTTGTGGTGGAGGTCAATGATGTAGTCGAAGTTTTCTTTCTTAAGTGTTTCAATCAGCTGCTTGTCCCCCTTCTCCAGAACGTGGATTTTATCAATATATGGATTCTCTTTCAGGAGAAATTTGAACCGGGCCATGGTGGCATAGTGCACTTCCACATCGTCGAGTTGGGTTTTTAACACCCTTGGCACCGGACTGGTGAGTACAATATCTCCAATAGACGAAAACCTTAGGATGAGTACTTTCATTTAGCTGATTTGGCGAAGATGGCTTGCAATACTTTCAACATTTGGAGGACATTCACTATTTCTTTTATTTGTACGGGCAACATACCTTGTTCAATGCAAGCCCATTGGTGTCTCCACCAGGAATCCTGATGGAGAACGCTAAGCCCATTGGGGTCTCCGCCAGGGACCCTGATGGAGGTGTCTTCACCACATTCCATTCCCATTGGGGTCTCCGCCAGGAACCCTGATGGTCTCAACGCTGTTCAAGCCCATTGGGGTCTCCGTTAGGGACCCTGATGGAGAATGAGCCTTTATGCCTTTACCATCTCAGCCGCTCGCTTCTTTCTTTTCTCAAAATGGGCAGCCACCTCCGCTGTCGACAACGCATTGAAGGTCATTTCTTTCGTGAGGCCACCTTTTCTACCCACCAAAAGCCCGTAACGCATGTCGTGGTAGCCTTCGGTTTCATGGGCGTCGGGGTTTATGCTAAGCATCACGCCTTTCTCGATGGCATAGTGCACCCAGCGCCAGTCGAGGTCGAGCCGCCAGGGGTGGGCATTGATTTCGATGATCACACCCTCTTCAGCGCAGGCATCAATCACGGTTTTGTGGTCGATGGGGTATCCCTTACGTTCAAGCAGTAGTCGGCCAGTGGGGTGGCCAAGCATGGTGGTAAATGGGTTTTTGATGGCTTTTAGCAAACGGGTGGTGGCTTTCTGCAAGTCCATGTTGAGTACCGAGTGCACCGAGGCCACGATAAAGTCGAACGACGCCAACACCTCCGTTTCATAGTCGAGGGAGCCGTCAGGTAGAATGTCAGATTCTATGCCTTTGAAGATACGGAACGGCGCCATCTCTTTATTGAGCGCATCGATCTCTACCTGCTGGTCTTTCACCCTGTTGGCCTCCAGGCCGCTGGCATAAAAGGCTGAGCGGCTGTGGTCGCTGATGCCCAGGTACTCATAGCCCAGCTCTTTGCAGTAGGCGGCCATTTCTTTAAGGGTGTTCTTTCCGTCGCTGTAGGTGGAATGATTGTGAAGAATTCCCTTGAGGTCGTTCATTTCTACCAGCTTGGGCAGCTTGTTTTCCTGTGCCAGGGCTATTTCGAAAGATCCTTCTCTTAGCTCCGGGGCTATGTAGGCCAGGCCAGCGTGCTTATACGCCTCCTCCTCGCTGGCAAAGGCCCGTTCTGTCAGTTTATCACGCAGCACAGCGCCTTCGGCAAGTGTTTGGTTAAGGTGCAGCGGTGCGGCGGTGTACAGCAAAAGCTTCTCTGTGAATTGCTTTTCGTTGCATAGCCTGATATGGAAAGTAATATAGGGTTCGTTCATGTGGCCCCTGATGGAATAAGGGCCTGATTCCTGAAGGCTGATTTCTCCCAGACCACTTTTCTCAACCGCCTTTATGATCACCTCATTATTCAGCGACCCAACCAATAGTTCCAGCGTGTCGATCACCTCCAGCAAACGCCTTAACGGGCCGACAAAACTCATCGGCACCTTCTCTCCCAATTCTTTATTTATGATGTCAATCAGCTGGTTGGCCGCAATTTCTGCCTCTGAAAAATGAAGCTTACCAACATTCGCCTTTCTGTATTTTAAACCATCAAGAATAGTCTGCTGTGTCTTCTCACCAAAACCCTTCACGCTGGCGACCCTTCCTTCCTCACAGGCTTTTTGCAGGGCGTCCAAACTTTCAATTTCCAGCTCTTTCCAGATCAGCCTTATTTTCTTCGGGCCAATGCCTTTGATGGAAAGCATTTCTACCACCCCGGCGGGCGTAGCTGCTCGAAGCTCCTCCAGCGCATCAAACGTTCCTTTTTCGAGTAGCTGATGGATGTTGGCGGCCATCGACTTGCCGATCCCGTCCAGGGCTCCGATTTCCTCTGCAGTCATAGCGGCGATGGGTTTGTCTACCTTTTCAAGGTTGAAAACCGCACCGGTGTAGCCACGAATTTTAAACTGATTTTCATCATGAAGCTCCATGAGCGAAGCCATGAGGCGGAACTGTGAGATTATTTCTTTGTTGTCCAAAATGAGAGGTGTTTTTGGTTAACTGGCATTGTAAAAGTAATTTTCCTAAGGCAAAATTCCTTAGATTACTATAAACAAAAAAGAGAAACTACGTGCGGAGGAAAACATCCTGGTAAAGGAATTTGTTACGCAATACCATACGCCTGGTTTACCGAAGAGACTTTTGTCTGTTACATTTGACTAGTGAAACCAAAAAAAGAACATAGAAATGAACTATTGGCTGATAAAATCTGAACCCGAAACTTTTTCCTGGGACAAATTCGTGAGCATGGGAGGCGACATGTGGGACGGTGTGAGAAACTACGCTGCCCGCAACTTCATGAAAGACATGAAGGTAGGGGACCTGGCTCTTTTTTATCACAGTGTCAAAGAAAAGTCGTGTGTGGGATTAGCAAAGGTAGCGAAGGAGCATTACCCTGACCCGACGGCCAGGCCTGAAGAAAAAGATACCTGGGTCGTGGTTGATTTTGTGCCGGTGCAAAAGCTCAAAAGGCCTGTGAGCCTTGGAGAGATCAAGAAAGACGAGCGACTGTCCGAAATGGCACTTATTAAGCTTTCGAGACTGTCGGTGCAGCCGGTGAAAAAGGAAGAATTTGATATAATTATTCAGAAATCGGAAGAGTAGTGTTTTGCGTGCATAAATCTTTTTTTGGGGACAAGCTTTTATGAAATGTTTTGATGACGTGACTATTGTCAACATGCGACTCAAACAATTAACGGCGTTGCTGGCTTTTTGCTGTCTTACGGGGGCCGGTGTGCTGGCTCAGGATCGAAAAAAAGATGAGAAGAAGGCCAGTGAGCTTATTGAGCAACCCAAAAGAGTGGAGTTTGAGATAAAAAACACTAACTACGAGGACTACGTGGTTTATAGTTGCGAGGAGGAGGGGCTGTCGGTGTACCACCAAACCGAACACAAAAATAAAGATGGCTACTTGTGGGAGTTTATCAAACTCGACACCGCTCTTGACATGAAATGGAGAAGGGAGCTGTATCTTCCTTTTGCGTCCCGCATCATTGGCTACGATTATTCACCCGGCTTTATGTATTACCTCATTCGGGAAAAGCAGTACAAGCAGGAGGAGCTACTGGTGATGAGGATGGACCTGGAAAAAGGTGACACTACCAAGTTCAACATCAATACGGTGTTCCCTGTTAACCTGACACAATTTGAAGTAGTGGGAAGCACCATTTTGATGGGTGGCTACACCAACTACCGGCCAGTGATCATCCGATACAACCTTTTTGACCAGCGACCGCAGGTGGTTCCGGGGTTTTATGCCGACTATGCTGAAATCCTGCGACTGGAAACTGACGACCGCCTCAGGACTTTCACGGTGACCATGAGTGAAAAAACGACTGACAAGCGCACCACCATTTCGGTGCGGTCATTTTCGGAAAGTGGAGACATGATCAGGAATATTTTGTTGCAACCAGATGAGTCCAAGAGCCTGATCAACGGAGCCCCTGCCCACCTCGAAATGGATCGGCAGTTTATTGCCGGCACCTACGGTCACAAGCGATCGACCTATTCCAGGGGGCTTTATATCGCCACCGTGGGCAGCGATGGGCAGCAGAAGATAGACTATTACAACTATGCCGACCTGGAAAACTTCTTCTCCTACATGCGAGCCAAGCGTGAGCAGCGGATCAAAGAGAAGATCAGCCGACGGAAGGTGCAAGGCAAGCGGGTGAAATTCAACTATCGGTTGCTGGTGCACGACATTATTCAGGACGGCGACAAATACACCTTGTACGGTGAGGCCTACTACCCCAGGTATTCTAATTACAGCGGCTATGAGCGGTTTGGAGGCTACACCTATGGTCGGAGCAATACCTACTTCAATCCCAATTTTCTGGGATACAAATACACGCACGCCGTTGTCATGACGTTCGATAAGTCGGGTAAGTTGCTATGGGACAATTCCTTTGAAATCAATGACGTAACCAGCTACGATCTGCAGCAGTTTGTGCATGTAAGCACATCGGGTGACGAGGTGGCTTTGTTGTACATGTTCGAAAATGTGATCCGATCCAAAATCATAAAGTCTGATGAGATCATCGAAGGCAAAACTTTCAATGATATTGAACTCACATTTGAAGATGATGAGGTCAGGGTGAACGACAACGAGGTGGGTGGCTTGTCGGTGTGGTATGGAAAAACCTTTTACACCTACGGCATCCAGGACATCAAAAACCTGAAGGACAACCGGGTGAACCTCAACCGCAACGTATTTTTTATTAATAAGGTTGTTTATAGGTAGGACAGTCAGACACTCAGACACTCAGACAGTCCAACACTCTGAACATCCGAACATCCGACCGTCTGAATGTCTGAATGTCTGAAAATCTGATTATCCGAAATCCGTCTCTATCATAAATCCCTAATCCGTAATCCGTAATCAAATCATTTTTTCATAACTTCGCCCCATGCAAAAACGGTTGCTCTTCGACGGACGTCTTTTACAGTTCACCATCAACAGGCTTTGTCAGCAACTTATTGAAAATCACGGCGATTTTACCAACTCCGTTTTAATGGGCTTACAGCCCAGAGGCATCTTTCTTGCTGAAAGAATCAGCACCAGTCTTGAGACCCTCCTGAACAAAAAAATCCTTCTTGGCTACCTGGATACTACCTTCCACAGGGATGACTTCCGTCGCCGGGACGCCCCTATCGCTCCCCACGAAACCAAAGTAAACTTTGTCATTGAGGGCAAAAAAGTCATTCTGATCGACGACGTATTGTTCACCGGCAGGTCTGTGCGGGCAGCCCTCGACGCTATGGTGAGCTTTGGAAGGCCGGAGAAAGTGGAGCTGCTAACGTTGATCGACCGAATGTACAGCAGGGATATTCCCGTGGAGGCAACTTATGTAGGCAGAAGAGTCAACACGGTAAGGAGCCAGCGAATATTAGTAGAACTAAAAGAACAGGGCATGCCCGAAGACAATATCTGGATCATGGAAAAGGAGGACGAGGCATGAGCAAGCTGAGTACCCGCCATTTGTTGGGCATCAAAGATATCACGGAAGAGGATATTCAGCTCATTTTCCAAACGGCCGACAACTTTAAAGACGTACTCAACCGGCCAATCAAGAAGGTACCTTCTTTACGAGACATCACCGTGGCCAACGTTTTCTTCGAAAATTCCACCCGCACAAGGCTTTCTTTTGAGCTGGCGGAAAAAAGACTTTCTGCCGACGTTGTTAATTTCTCCTCTTCCTCCAGCTCCGTCAAAAAAGGGGAAACCCTGCTCGATACGGTCAACAATATCCTGGCCATGAAAGTGGACATGGTGGTAATGCGGCACAGCAGCCCGGGAGCGCCGCACTTCCTGTCAAAACACGTAAAGGCCAACATCATCAATGCTGGCGACGGCACCCACGAGCACCCCACGCAGGCGCTGCTCGATGCTTTCTCTATAAGAGAAAAACTTGGCGATGTAGCCGGGAAGAAGGTAGCCATTATGGGCGACATCCTGCATTCAAGAGTGGCTCTTTCCAATATCTTCTGCCTTAAAAAACTTGGCGCTGAGGTGATGGTGTGTGGTCCCATTACGCTGATACCTAAATTCATCGGCGAGCTGGGAGTGAAGGTAGAGTATGATGTCAAAAAGGCCCTGGAATGGTGCGATGTCGCCAACGTGCTACGCATTCAGCTCGAAAGGCAGCAAATCAAGTACTTCCCCTCGCTGCGGGAGTATTCAATATACTACGGCATCAATAAGCAGCTGCTCGACACCCTCAACAAAGAGATTGTGATCATGCACCCGGGGCCCATCAACAGGGGAGTAGAACTCAACAGCGACGTAGCCGACTCCGACCACTCGATTATACTGGGCCAGGTGGAAAATGGCGTGGCCATCCGTATGGCAGTGCTGTACCTGCTGGCCGGCGTGAAGGAGGGGTAGGTGTCGGCACGGCCACTGGCCAACCCTGCAAGTGCCGTGAGACACGGAATCGATGAAAATTGATGGCTCATCACTGCATACTATGGTCTGTCATATCGTAGTGGGGGTATCTTGTACATCCAGACAGAGCCTAGGCTGAACGGAAGTAGGTGTCGTTCTGGTCTCTACCCATCACGAGACTTCAAATGCCGAACAACCTGGTTTTGATAATTGTTAGGGTGTCGTGTCTTCACCATAGCCGTCAACCTAAGAAAGAATTGCTGAACATGGCAAGGCCATTGGACATGGCCAAGTTTTATTTTCCATGTTTTTTGAAAGCCATTTATCGGAATGGCCAGCCGTTTTTGTTGATCTAATTTAATAGTTTTAGGGCACATTTTGACATGTTCTAGCGAGAATATCTGATACTTTTTTCCGTCCTTTCTTGTACTCTTTTTCGTGGAATACCTTACTGATCCGATACAAACCCGTCAGCCATTCGAAGAGCAGGTGACTATTTTGCAACACAGGTAACGCTAATGATTTAGATCGTCCTTGCAACGTTGTGACTAACTTATGAAAGCTCAGATCCATTTGGGTGAGCCTCTTCAAGTGATTAAGAAAAGTCCAATTTAACATGACCCACAACAGCTTGATCAGAATGATGCATTCTAAACGGGTCGCATTCATTGGGTGTATTTTATGCAATTTCATCACGCTTTTCCAAGTTTTAAAGACAAGCTCTACCTGCCACCTCAATGAGTAAAGATCATATACCTGGGAGGCAGTACATTTTTCCGATTCCACGTTGGTCACAAAAAGATTTATACCAATTGCCTCTAGGGCATCAGGCCCCAGTTTTCTGCGGGCTGATTTATTCTTTAAACGTTTTTGCTTTTGCTCTTCTGTGAGCAAGTTGGCTACAAGCCTTACCTTCATGCAGGCTTTTTGTCCAACATATACTTCCATATCCAGGTACTTTTCTTTCTGGTCTTTTAGCAAGCTGATAATGGAGGCAGTTGAAAGTAGTGAGTATTCCCCACCCTTGAGAGTATAGAAATTCCATTGTGACTTTGCCCTGCTGATGAAGTAGATACCTTTGCTACTTAGCTCTTCAAATGCCTTAGGAGGAAAATATCCTAAATCTCTCAGCAACAATGTTTTGGGAGGCACCTTCTTAATATTCTTCATCCCCTCAATGCTATCAGAATCCCGTGATGAGCCAATTGAAAGTTCGGTGACCATGGAGCTTAGCAGCTGATACTCAAATTGGATTTGAACACTGGCTTCCCTGCCCTCCCCTCCATACCCAGGAAAAGTATCTGCTGCCCTTTTAGATACTTTAAACTCTGAACTATCCATGATGCGGATGTCAGTAAACCAACTGGAGGAAATGCTTTTTACGGAATTATTGGCCATTTGCTTTGTCAAAACCTCTTGGAGAAGGTCTTTAAGCATCTGTTTCGTGTTTTCATTGAAACGCTTGTCGAGAGCTTGTTTGGAAACACTAACGCCATGCTGATGTTCAAGATCTATACTGTATTCAGACAGTGAAGGGCTTTTGTCACTATTGCAAAAGAAAACCACATCCAGAAATGCCTTTGGTGAGATGGCAGAATTACGCTTTTTGAAGGATGATGCTTTTGCAATGGCCTCAATACGCTCATCAGAAACAAATCTTGAGAGGTAATTGGAGAAATTCTTGATTTTTCGGCCCAAAACCGTGTTCAGTTTCTTTTCCCAGGCCTTTTTTGCTTAGGTTGACGGCTATGGTGTCTTCACGTACCTTTTCAGGATGGGGCTGTCATGGCCATACTGTAGATATAACACCCTTCAGCACTTGCAAGTAGGTGTCTGTACGGGCACTAGCCCCCTGCAAGTGCCGTAAGACACAGGTTTGATAGAGTCCCTTCCTCCTCTCGTCGGCGTCTGGCGTCTCAGCGAAATAGGTGTACTAGCCGTACCGATGCCTGTCTCCGGTGTTCCGTATTCAGACCCCTCTTTCCTTCCTGCTACTTTCCGATTGCCTTCCGCCTTCCCTTCAAGAAACGCTAACAGGGGACCATCGTTGGTTCATTAACCATTAACCATTAACCATTAACCATTAACCATCCTCTCACTTCACCGTCCCACTATAACTCACCCCAAAACCAACAGTTTTGAAGTTAAGGGTATACAATTTGGCGAAACACTTGTCATTAAAAAGCTTCCCCATCAGACCCACATTCACATTGCGGGATTCGTACTCTGCCGAGACTAGCAAAAAGCTTGATAATGGCACCCTGGCTGAACCAAAAAAGCCTACCTGGTAATCATTCTCTTTTCTTACAATATCGATCGAATCAAATCCTGTGAATATCAGCGTTCTCACTACCCAGGGAATACCAACCCCTGCTGACAGGGTGAGCTCCTTGCCACCTAAATTGAAATGCTTAGTGCCTGTAATAAAGTTGGAATCGACAAAATTGCTCGTGCCCAGCGGGATATACATTCCAAAAAGCAAAGCTGGAAACTTACCGGTCTCTTTTTTGAGTAGGAATCTCATGCTCCCGGATCGATCACCTATGCCATAGTCTAAGGGAGCATCAATGATAGGAGTGAGGTTGAACGTAAGCTCCATAAATGGGAGGAAACCAAGGGTAACAAAGTTGTGAATTTCGTGTGTCCCTCGTCTGCTGGGATAGAGAATGAGGGCCTCTTTTTGTGGGTTGAAGCTGCTGCCAAAGGCAATTTTTTTATCTCCAATCACCCGGGCTTCCGGCACAAGGAAGTTGCCAGATTGCCCCGTAAGGGTAAATTGTGCCCGACAGGGGCGCAGGGTTCCTGCAAAAAGCAGTATACTTGTGAGTAGAAATCCAATTTTCATGCGCCTTTTGGGAAGCAATATTTTTATCACAATAGGGTTGGTTATGCTCTTTGCCTTTTCGGAGGCGCTTGCTCAGCCTGCTGATTCACTCAGAGAGCTGTTGCAAACCAAAGGTGCGGAGAACATTCAATATTTCAAAGACGAGCAGGGAAGAGGACATTATACGTTAGAGTACCGTCTGCACCGCAATCCGGTGGTGCTGCTCAATGAGCTGCCTGATTGGGTGGTGAAATCGGACACGGTAGCCCTCACGCTCATGTGGTACGGCAGCCCATGGACAACCCTGAGCGGAGGCAATGTGACGGCTGCTACGAAAGATGATAGATCGTTGAGAAGAACAAAGCCATCGGTTGCCGGCGGATGGCCTTATAAGCTGGATATCTCCATAGCCCCGGTGGTTTTTGCTGAATTTGGTGACGAGTTCGATATATTTCGTACGCAACTGGCACTAGCCCCCAAAATCAATTATTTGTTGCCTTTTGGCCTCAGCGCCGATGTGCAGTGGATCTTCCCCATTCAAAACGACTTCGAGCGCAGGCTGGGCTTCAGCAGCAGGCCGGGGCAGGTCAGCCTGAGTTATACCAAATCTTTTGTTCCCAACCACCTTTTCGTCGCCTCTGCCGGTACGTTCCTCAACAGACAGTATGGAGCAAGCGCAGACTACGTAATCAGAGCTGGGAGGAACTATTTCGGGGTGGTTGTTAATTTATCGGCCTCCTATGCCTACGATGAGCGGGTGCTGTACCGGGAGCCACTAGAGTATGTAAGCGGGGGGGTGTGGTGGATGCATTCCTTTCCACAACACGACCTCTGGACGAAGGTTTCCTTCGAACGGTTTCTCTATGAAGACTATGGTTCTCGCATAGAATTGTTTCGTCAGTTTGGCAACAACGAGATGGGACTGTATATGACAGCCTCTGCCAGGGGCTTCAATGGGGGCGTCCAATGGGCGATGCCACTTTTTCCAAAGGCATTCTATAGAAACAAATACGTTCAGGTGCGGCCCGCCAATCAGTTTTTGTTCACCTATGAGTATCTCCGCAACCAAAACGATGGAGAAAGCCTGATGAAGTACCGGCAAACAGACAGGTCACTTAGGGCTTTGCATCCTTCTTTTATTAAAAATCATTTATTATCATTACTTAAAATATTATAATTTATCCGATAAGATTGCAACTTAAGAAGCAAATTACTAGTAAATTGCGCATTGAAAGTTGTTATTATCAACTGGCTCAACCAATTGTTCTTCATCGAGGGGTGTCGGTTGGGGTCAAAATTCAAAGTCAATGAAACGAATACTTTTAAAGGGGTCGGTATTGGTGGCGATGCTGCTCATTTTTTCGGACTGCGAGCAGCAGATCGTAGGCCCCGTGCCCAATTTTGATTATGAGTTCCCATCAGGGGGGATTGATGTGGGTGACGTGACATTGGAAGATGTAACACCCGATGACATCACTCCGGGTGCCATGAATACAGACGGGCAAACCTCATTTGGTAACAACCTGGCAAACGTTAATACCAATCCTGCAGCTCTCGCTGCTGTCCGTGACCAGCTCACAACATTGACACAGGCGCTCTCAACCTCTCAAAAGAATGCCATCAAAGGCTTGAATGTCAACTCGCTGCCCACACAAGTAAAGGATGGAGTGAGCGACCCCAACAGTAACCTGATATCATTGATTGCAACTATTCAGGGTCTTTTGAAAGAATACCCTCAGCTAGCTCCGCTTGTGCCAACCATGACATTGCCCACTGGGGGCCGGGTATTGAACGATGGAGGCCGTTTATTGGAAATTACTGTGCCGTTGATTGAAACGAAAGTATTTGCAGTAAATGCTTTAGAGCTTGATTGCGAAGCAGCAGCACGACGGGCGTATAACACTACTGTAGCTGAAATCGATTCAGCCTACAATGCTCAGCTAGTGTTGGTTAGTAACAAAGATTCGGAAAATATTCAAGCAGCCATTGCTCTACGCACAACGAGCATCGCAGCGGCAAACACCCGCTACACGGAGAGAAACCTATTCTTTAGGTCACAATATGATGCTTTCGCAGCCAGCATAGCCAGCTCCACTGTTTTTACACCGGCTGAGGTAGAATTATTGAACATTTTGAATACGTTGATGTACGCCATTAACTTATATAATAGCACATTGCTGCTGAATCTCGAATTGACGGCCATTTCGAACCAGCTGGCAGCTAACCTTGCAAAAGCGGCGGCCGCCAAAACCACGATGACCAATGAGGCAAACACCAAAAGAAATGCTGCTATTAAGGAAGCTACAGATAGGCTGAATGACGGCTTAAATACGTGTCACAATCAAGGCGGTGCTTCAGGCGGCGATTGATGTTAGATTTGAAATGGATAAGAAGATATTGAAACCACTTACTTTTAAATGTATGCGTGGATTTATACCAGCCTTACTAGTGCTTTTTATTTTTGCCGGGCAAGTTGCCTTTGGACAGGCCTCTCTTACCTACCTCAATGTGGAAGGGGGATACTATAAGCCTTCCCTGGGCTATTGGAACAATGACTCCTATCTAACAGGTTTCGATATGAAGCTGGGTGGAGGTTTGTACTATGGTGGAGGTGTTGGTTTCCGGGTGTACGATAGTTATTTTGGCAGGCTTTCGGTGGGCCAGTTCTCCACCAGCGACCAATCTGACCCCATCAACCTTGGCGGACTCAGTAGGGAAGAGTACCTGAAGATCAAGATTATGCCCGTTTCTCTTGATTTTTTGTATGAATTTCAGACACTCGCCAAAGACAAAATTTTTCCGTATGTGGGCGCTGGTGCTTCGATCAACTTTATCCAACGAACCTATAAAAGGAGTGCCAACACAGGCCTCGATGAAGAGGGCTCCGATACAGGGAGGGCGAATTCGTTTTACCCCCTTGTAGGTGTATCTTACAATGTAACCAACTATATAGATGTTGGGCTTGAAGGCAGATTCCCAATCGGGAGCTACAAGCAGGCCTTTTCGACGGTTACGGAAGATCCTAACAGCTTCACGGTGGAAACGGTGTCAATTACCGGCCCTATCGTTTCACTAAAAGTAAATCTTCGCTTTGAGCCAAGAGGCCGCCGAAGAAGTGCTTCCTCAAGATATAGAGGCAACTATAAAGTAGGCCGCAGGAGATAAAAGGCGACTAGTTATACAAGAATATTAGAATGAAAGGTCAGCGCAGTGCTGGCCTTTTTTTGTGTAGTAACGGCATTCTTTGCTCGTCTTTCACCTAATGCTTTCACAAAACTTACCCTTGGGCTCTCCGCCAGAGCACTGAGGGAGTTAGCACGACCATGTTTGATCCAAGCCTTTCAGTGTCCTCTTCGAGAGACACCGAAAGGATATCGTTTCATGATAAGCTTGTTTAGAAAAGCTTCCCCTTGGGGTCTCCGCCAGGGACCCTGAGGGAGTTAGCACGACCATGTTTGATCCAACCCTTTCAGCGTCCTCTTCGAGAGACACCAAAAGGCTATCGTTTTCATGATAAGTTTGTTTAGAAAAGCATCCCCTTGGGGTCTCCGCCAGGGACCCTGGGGGAGTTAGCACGACCATGTTTGATCCAAGCCTTTCAGCGTCCTCTTCGAGAGACACCGAAAGGATATAGTGCTACTTTGGCTCTACCTGCTTAGCCGCCAAAAATCCGTTGTAAAAATCCCTTCTTTGAAGCCTCCTTTGCCATTTCCATCTCATCCCCTTCAATCATCTTCCATATTTCACCCCAGGGAGGAAGTCCGCCAACATTACGGTCGTCGATAAATAGATCAACATTCACTTTTCGACTTTGTCCTTCTTCAAATCCTTCTCCGGGGAAAGTCTCATTAACTGCATAAAAAGTAAGGCCCTGGTTTTTACAGTAAGCAATGGCGTCTTCCAGATACTTGCCTTCCCTTATTGTCCAAAGCACTAGCCGGTGATTGCGATTTTGCAGCGCTTTGAGTGTCTCGACGGCAAACAGGATGGGTTTGCCGATTTTCGGATAAGCATGTTCTACAATGGTGCCGTCAAAGTCCACGGCTATAGTCAAAGTTTGTCGCATGTTCGTTGCTTCTGTGTGCAAATATAAAGAATGCGCAGACAGCACGTGCCGCTATCCAATTTAACCATTTGTTACCGATTTCTTTTTCGCAACCCGATGAGTTTTGCCTAACTTTGTTTAACAAATCCAAAATTGATGAACTACTATAACCATATCGTTGAGACCATAGGAAACACCCCATTGGTGAAGCTAAACAAGGTATCGGCAGGCATAAAAGGTACCATCCTGGTGAAGGTCGAATACATGAATCCTGGTAACTCTGTGAAGGACAGGATTGCATTGAAAATGATCGAAGATGCGGAGAAGGAAGGCCTGCTCAAGCCCGGAGGCACTATCATAGAAGGCACGAGCGGGAACACGGGCATGGGCCTTGCGCTGGTTGCCATCGCCAAAGGTTATCGCTGCATCTTTACCATGGCCGACAAGCAGTCGCAGGAAAAAATAGACATCCTGAGAGCCGTAGGGGCGGAAGTGGTCGTTTGCCCCACCAATGTAGAACCTGAGGACCCACGGTCGTACTACTCTGTGGCAAAAAAGCTCAACAAGGAGATTCCAAACTCACTTTACCCCAATCAGTACGACAATCTTTCCAACTACAAGGCTCACTATGAGTCAACTGGACCGGAGATTTGGAAAGACACAGCCGGTAAAATAACGCATTATGCTGCTGGCGTCGGCACAGGAGGAACCATTAGCGGTACCAGCAAATACCTGAAAGAGCAAAAGGCTGACATTGTCACAGTAGGTATTGATACCTACGGGTCAGTGTTCAAAAAATACAAAGAGACTGGCATTTTTGATTCCAACGAGGTGTATCCTTACCTCACTGAAGGTATTGGGGAGGACATCTTGCCCAAGAATGTTGATTTCTCAACCATCGACCACTTTGTGAAAGTAACAGACAAGGATGCTGCCATCATGACACGGCGATTAGCCAGAGAAGAAGGGCTTTTCGTGGGCTGGTCGTGTGGCTCGGCTGCATACGGTGCGCTTGAATACGCAAAAGAGCATTTGAAAGACGGCGACGTGATGGTGATCATACTGCCAGACCACGGCACTCGCTATCTGGGGAAGGTGTACAACGATGCATGGATGCGCAACCATGGGTTTCTGGAAGAGAGGATATTTGCTACTGCCAGAGACATTATCAAGCGCCGCAATGGCTATACTAAGCTGACGACAGTCAACAAGAATATGAAAGTGGGCGATGTGATCGGAGTTTTCAATATTGATGGCATTTCACAGCTTCCAGTGGCGGATAAAGATCATTTTGTAGGTAGTGTGCACGAGACTAAGCTGCTAAATAGCTTGATCCAGGATCCGAGCATCAAAGACAAGCCTGTAAGTGAGGTAATGGATCCGTCTTTCCAATTTGTTGGCATGGACAACACAGTCGATGTGCTTTCTTCTCTCATCAACAAAGACAATAAGGCGCTTTTGGTGAGAGATGAAGCGAACAAAGTGCACATCATTACTGAGCATGATCTTTTGATGGCGCTGACACGCTAAGCTAATAATTATCTTTGAAGTGTCCGGTAGTCTTTTTACCTTGATATTTCAATTTAAATTACTCACCTCTTTACTTGCAATCCCGATGGGTCAACACCTGTCGGGATTTTTTTGGCTGTAGGTTAGGGTACGTCGCCGTCACGCACCCAAAGGTTAAGTTGTCGTGTCTTCACACACCTTGAGATACTTTTTCGTAGCTTCTTTTTTATCTCACACAACGCCGCAAGTCTGCCTGGGCATGCCGTAAAGCTTTCTTGCTCCGTCTTACGCACCATGAGGTTAAGGTGCCGTGCCTTCACGCACCTTGAAACACTTCATCAAGGGTTCAACCTTCCTCTTTTTCTTTGCGCCTTGGTGTTTTCCCCCTCATGGGGATTAGTGGCTCCACGGTTGTATTGTTGTTTTTATATGTCGTACCTACGGCACTTTTAGCCTTGTTGCAGGTTGCCACCGTTGGTGTTACCCACATTCCGTCCCTACGGGACTCTTTCTCTGTGGCTCTCCCTCTCTCTGTGGTGGTTGGAGTTTCTTCTTTTTGTCTCTCGCAAAGTCGAAGGCCTGCTGGCGCCGGCCGCAAAGTTTGTTTGCTCCATGTCTGCGGCTTTGGTGGAATAAACCTGTTCAACCCCTTCAGCCTCCTCAACGCTTCAGTCCCCAACCTCCTCAAATTCTTCTCTATTCCTCAATGAACTCATCCCGAGAAAACCCATATTGCGTCAAAATTGCATCATGCGCTCATCTTCACCCATTGGTATCTTCGACAGCGGCATAGGAGGCCTTACCGTTGCCCGTGCCGTTAAAGACCTACTGCCTGACGAGCAGCTCATTTACTTCGGCGACACAGCCCACCTCCCTTATGGCGAGAAGTCTGTGGCGGCTATTCAGGCCTATAGTGTTCGCATTACCGATTTCCTCATTCAGCGGGGGTGTAAGCTTATTCTGATTGCCTGCAACTCAGCCAGTGCTGCAGCCTACGACCTGGTGAAAGAGTATGCTGGCAAAAAAGCCCAGGTATTTAACGTGATCGACCCGGTGGTAGACTACGTGCGGGAAACCTACGTTGATGCATCCATTGGTCTGATAGGGACTAAGGCTACCGTACAAAGTGACGTGTACCAGCAAAAGATTGAAAGCCTGGGCAATAAAAATCAGTGCAAAGCGCTGGCAACGCCGTTGCTCGTTCCCATGATAGAAGAAGGCTTTCTGCACAACCGCATCAGTCATGACATCATTGAGCAGTATCTATCGTCGGCAATGCTGTCCGACATATCGGCGTTGATTTTAGGTTGCACGCACTATCCATTGATTAAAAAGGAGGTGGAAGCCTACTATAATGGAAAAGTGCAGGTAATCGATTCTTCGGTGACAGTTGCCAGGGCTTTGAAGGGGTTTTTGGAGCTTCATAATCTGAAGGCGGCTAGCCGGACTCAGGAAAACCAGTTCTTTGTGTCGGACTACACAGCTTCTTTTGAGGGAACCACCCGACTGTTCTTCGGTGAGGAGGTGAGGTTGGAAAAGTTTGATCTCTGGGAGTAGGAGCCTTTGGGGTCTCCGCCATAGACCCTGATATTCTGTCCAACCCAACCCTTTCAGTGTCCTCTTCGAGAGACACCAAAAGGCTGTCGTTTTCATGATAAATCAGCTGCGCAGTCCAAACATGTGCCAAGACTACAGATTTGTCCTCTTCGAGAGACACCAAAAGGCTATCGTTTTCACGATAAGCTTATTTGGAAAAGAATCCCCTTGGGGTCTCCGTCCCGGGACCCTGAGGGAGTTAGCACGACCATGTTTGATCCAACCCTTTCAGTGTCCTCTTCGAGAGACACCAAAAGGCTATCGTTTTCATGATAAGCTTGTTTAGAAAAGCATCCCCTTGGGGTCTCCGCCAGGGACCCTGAGGGAGTCGGCACAACCACAGTTTATCCAACGCTTTCAGTGCCCTCTGCGAGAGACACCAAAAGGCTGTCGTTTTCATGATAAATCAGCTGCGCAGTCCAAACATGTGCCAAGACTACAGATTTGTCCTCTTCGAGAGATCCCAAAAGGATATTGTTTTCACGATAAGCTTATTTGGAAAAGAATCCCCTTGGGGTCTCCGTCCCGGGACCCTGAGGGAGTTGGCGACATCACTTCAATCTTTCCTGAGAGTCTGTTCCAAAAGTCACTAACGCTAGCCAACCCTTTCAGTGTCCTCTTCGAGAGACACCAAAAGGATATCGTTTTCATGATAAGTTTGTTTGGAAAAGCTTCTCTTTGGGGTCTCCGTCAGGGATACTGAGGGAGTCGTTTTTGCTTTTTTTCTCCACTTGCTCATTGTTTTAAAAACACTTATTTTGAGCTAATGTCGATCCATCGAACACTTCCGGACAGCAATGCGATATATTTCGTCACATTCACATGCTTTCAGTGGTTGCCATTGATCCATGAGACATCCTGTTATATGCACTTCAATAAGTGGTTTGAGTATCTGGTAAGTCAAAAGGCTTGTCTACTAGGATATGTTATCATGCCAAATCACTTTCATGGATTGATATATGTTGATGAGAATTCGGAAAAGACCATCAATCAACTTGTTGCAAATGGAAAGCGTTTTCTTGCTTACGAAATTATTAAGAAGCTGAAGGAGCAAAATTCGGATGATCTGTTGATTAAGCTGGAAAGTGGTCGTTCTAAAAGGGAGATGGTGCGAGGCAGTAAACATGTGGTGTTCATACCCTCGTTTGATGGTAAACTTTGTTTCAATAGAGAAATGGTTGAGACTAAGTTAGATTACATTCATAAGAACCCTGTTAAAGGGAAATGGAAGTTGGTGGACGATTGGGTACTCTATCCGTATTCCAGTGCGAGTTTTTATGAATTAGGGGAGAATAATTCTCACATAAGGCACTACCGGGAATTCATTTGAGTTCTTGGCAGTGATTTCATTGCCACTCAACCCTTTCAGTGTCCTCTTCGAGAGACACCGAAAGGCTATCGTTTTCACGATAAGCTTATTTGGAAAAGAATCCCCTTGGGGTCTCCGCAGGGACCCTGAGGGAGTTGGCGACATCACTTCAATCTTTCCTGAGAGTCTGTTCCAAAAGTCACTAACGCTAACCAACCCTTTCAGTGTCCTCTTTGAGAGACACCAAAAGGCTATCGTTTTCATCATAGGCTTGTTTGGGAAAAAGCATCCCCTTGTGGTCTCCGCCAGGTGCCGTGAGGGAGTTAGCACAACCAGTAGGAGCCTTGGGGTCTCCTCCAGGTTCTCTGGGTAGCGCAATCCCCTTGGGGTCTCCGTCAGGGACCCTGAGGGAGTTAGTAAAGGATATCGTTTTCATTATAAGTTTCTTTGGAAAAGCTTCCCTTTGGGGTCTCCGCAGGGACCCTGAGGGAGTTGGCGACATCACTTCAATCTTTCCTGAGAATCTGTTCCAAAAGTCACTAACGCTAGCCAACCCTTTCAGTGTCCTCTTCGAGAGACACCAAAAGGATATTGTTTTCACGATAAGCTTATTTGGAAAAGAATCCCCTTGGGGTCTCCGTCCCGGGACCCTGAGGGAGTTGGCGACATCACTTCAATCTTTCCTGAGAGTCTGTTCCAAAAGTCACTAACGCTAGCCAACCCTTTCAGTGTCCTCTTCGAGAGACACCAAAAGGATATCGTTTTCATGATAAGTTTGTATAGAAGAGAGTCCCCTTTGAGGTCTCCGGCGGGAACATTGAGGGGGGTTAATAAAAAGTCACTAACGCCAGCCAACCCTTTCAGCGTCCTCTTCGAGAGNGAGGGAGTTGGCGACATCACTTCAATCTTTCCTGAGAGTCTGTTCCAAAAGTCACTAACGCTAGCCAACCCTTTCAGTGTCCTCTTCGAGAGACACCAAAAGGATATCGTTTTCATGATAAGTTTGTATAGAAGAGAGTCCCCTTTGAGGTCTCCGGCGGGAACATTGAGGGGGGTTAATAAAAAGTCACTAACGCCAGCCAACCCTTTCAGCGTCCTCTTCGAGAGACACCAAAAGGATATCGTTTTCATCATAAAACAGCTACGCAGTCCGAACATGTGCCAAGACTACAGATTTAGCCAACCCATCTTTGATTCATAAGGATTACTCATCTCTTCATCTTATATTCGCATAACCGGAGAAACCAGCACCCTATGACCACTTTTCTCTTCTTTTTACCGCTCATTCTCACCAACGCTGTGCTCGGCATTTATGCGGAACGGAAGATTTCTGCCTTTATTCAGGACAGAATGGGGCCCATGGAAACCGGGAAGTTCGGCATTCTACAAACCACGGCCGACATCGTTAAGCTCATCCAAAAAGAGGATATAGTGCCAGCCGCCGCCGACTGGAAGCTTTTCAAGCTGGCCCCTGTCATCATATTTACCGCTGTATTTTCTGGCTTTGCTGTGATACCACTAAGTGGAGCCTGGGATGGAGCAGGCCTTGAAATTGGCGTTTTCTATCTGCTGGCTATCATTTCTCTCGACGTTCTTGGTATTTTGATGGCCGGATGGGGGTCCAACAGCAAGTTTTCTTTGTTTGGAGCACTTCGGTCGGTCGCTCAAATTATTTCCTATGAAGTGCCGCTGGGCCTCTCAGTCCTGTGTGTTGTCATGATCACACAGTCACTCGATTTGCAGGAAATCTCATTATCACAAGGGCTTCAGTCACCCAACGCAGTCTATTTGTTCGGTGTGGTGAAGTCTATGGATGTAAGCCAATGGGGAGGTGTTTTTGCCTGGAACATTGTGCAGGCACCGTTGCTCATACCGGTATTTGTCATTTTCTTTATTGCCTCGCTGGCAGAATGCAATCGGGCACCTTTTGACCTGCCGGAAGCAGAATCAGAATTGATCGCTGGTTACCACACAGAATATTCGGGATTCAGGTGGGCCTTTTTTATGCTGGCGGAATATGGCATGATGATGCTGGTGAGTATGCTGGCAGCTATTTTGTTCTTTGGGGCATGGAATACGCCACTACCCAATATGGGCGTGGTGAAGCTGGCAGACTGGACAACAGGGGCTCCAGGCTCCTTCATGAGCTATATTTGGGGAGTGTTTTGGCTATTGTCGAAAGCCCTTATTGGCATGTTTATGCACATGTGGATCAGGTGGACCTACCCCCGTTTGCGTATCGACCAACTCATGAACCTGAGCTGGAAATACCTCACCCCGGCATCTATCCTCTTGCTTTTGTTATGTGGAATCTGGAGATTATGGATGATCGCATGAGAGACGAAAAAACTACTTATTGGTCGGATATAAAAACCAGCACCCAGACCTTGCTGGAAGGGTTGCAACTTTCTATCCGACATCTGAAAAAATCGACGGGAAAGTGGGCTTTGGGCTCCGTGGCTAAAGACAATTATTTCAGGGAGGGAGAAGGACTGGTGACCCTGCAGTACCCAAAGGAAAAGCTGCCCGTGCCCGATAATGGAAGATACAAGCTCCACAATGAAATTGATGACTGTATTGTGTGTGACAAGTGTGCCAAGATTTGCCCGGTCAATTGCATAGACATAGAACCAGTGCGGGCAGTGGAGGAAATAGGAAAGACTTCGGACGGCACCTCCAAACGCATTTACGCTGCTAAGTTCGATATCGACATGGCCAAGTGTTGCTTCTGCGGACTCTGCACCACAGTATGCCCCACGGAGTGCCTCACCATGACCAGCGAGTATGATTTCAGTACTTTTTCTGTAAAGGAGCATAATTTTGCTTTTGCGGAAATGACACCGTTGGAGATTCTCGAGAAGAAAAAGGCCTTTGAGGAAATGCAGCTAGCCAAGCAGCAGGGACAGCCGAAAGAGGCCAGCACTGCCGAAACATCAGGAGCAGCCGCTTCAGCCAAGCCGGTGTTCAGACCAAAAATGCCGGCGATAAAGCCGCAGATGCCCAAAAAAGAGCCCGACGCCGGCGAAGAGGTATCTCAAACTGCTTCAGAAGCTCAAAAAAAACCAGTTTTCCGACCGAAGATGCCGGTGATGAAACCCGTAACACCAAAGAGTGCTGAGGAGGAAGAAAAGGCGACACCAAAGGCTGACACCGGTGGGGAGTCGTCGCCGAATGCAGCCAAGAAACCGGTAATGAAGCCCAAAATGCCTGTCATGAAACCTGTGATGAAGAAACCTGAGCCTCAGGAGGGCGAGGAAGAGAAAAAACCGGAGGAAGCTAAAAAACCTGTGTTCAGGCCCAAGCCCATCATGAAACCGAAAAAAGACGACTGATGGACATTGGTATTATTCACTATATTTTTGCGGCACTCGTAGTGCTTTCTGTGCTGGGAATCCTTGTCACCAGAAACCTGCTTTATGCGGCCTTTCTTTTGGTGCTGACGTTTTTGGGCGTGGCAGGATTGTTTGTTTTGGCACAGGCCGATTTCGTGGCAGTCACGCAGCTTATGATTTACATCGGGGGTGTATTGATTCTACTTGTTTTCGGTATCATGCTCACCAATAGGGTAGCTGGTCAGCCGATACTAACTCAGCTTAACCGAACAGTGTTGGGGGTATTATTTTCTGTAGCACTTTTCGCTAGTATCGTGTACCTTACACAAGGGTTTCAAACTACGGAAATCGTTGCGGCACCTCATGCCATACAGCGCCTGGGAATGGCCATCCTCACAGATTATTTCATTCTGTTCGAAATTGTAGGAGTATTACTGCTTGTGGCGCTGGTGGGTGCCGCCACAATCGCACGGTTCAAAGGGGAGGGACATGGGTAACTCTATTTACATTTTACTATCCGCCTTCGTTTTCTCGGCTGGTGTGGCCCTGGTGCTCACCCGACAGAATGTGATTGCCGTACTGATAGGAGTGGAACTTGTGTTCAATTCTGCCAATATCAACTTTGTCTATTTCAACGCCTTGTACCCTGAAAGGCTCGATGGTCAGTTTTTTGCCCTCGTGGTGATTACTATTGCCGCTGCCGAAACGGCGTTGGCGCTGGCAATTATATTGAAGCTTTACAGAACATATCATACGACTAATCTCGACGAAATAAGCAGCCTGGTGGAAGAATAGATGGAACAGCAACCTACCAACATATGGATTTGGAGTGCCATAGCTGTCTTGTGGCTGCTACCTTTGCTGTCATTTGTAATAGGGCTGGTGTTGTGGCGAAAAAGAAAGAGTGGCCTGGGAAAATTTTCCACTTCACTCCTGGCGGTTAGCACCCTTTTGTCGTGGCTTATTTTCGGCATCAACTTTGGTGTTCCCGAGTCGTTGCTCTCTCTTTCATGGTGGAAGGTGGGGACTACCGAATTCTCGTTTTCACTGGCTCTTTCAGGTATTACACAGCTCTTGCTGGTCATTGTCAACACGGTGTCTTTGCTCGTGCATGTGTACTCGCTGGAATACATGAAGGATGACCCGGGGAAAAACCGCTATTTCGCCTGTCTCGGTTTGTTTACCTTTTCCATGCTGGGTATAGTGTTGTCCGACAGTTTACTATTGATTTTTTGTTTTTGGGAGTTGGTGGGCACTTCTTCATACTTCCTCATTGGGTTTTGGTACAAAAAGGAGTCGGCCGCCCTTGCTTCCTTTAAGGCTTTTCTTGTCAACCGGGTAGGCGATCTTGGTTTTCTGATAGGTATCTGTTTGATCTATGCCATTTTTAGAACACTAAGCATCAGTGAGCTACAGACGATGGTGGATGCGGTGCAATGGAAAGGAGAGGTCTTTAATTTTGAAAGGAATGGTGAGTTGATAACCTCGTCACCGTTTATGTTCACGGTAATTTCCATTTGCCTCTTAGGTGGGGCGGTAGGCAAGTCTGCACAGTTTCCTTTGCAGGTGTGGCTGCCAGACGCTATGGAAGGCCCCACACCAGTATCTGCTCTCATTCACGCTGCTACCATGGTGGCGGCGGGGATTTACTTTGTCGCAAGGGTATTTTTCCTCTTTACACCACCTGCTCTGTTTATAGTGGCTTTTATTGGTGCCATCACTGCTGTGATGGGTGCTGTGGCAGCCATTTCTCAATATGACATCAAGAAGGTACTGGCTTTCTCCACCATCTCACAACTAGGGTTCATGGTGCTGGCGCTCGGGGTTGGTGGGAGAGAGGAAGGCCTCTTCCATTTGGCCACTCATGCAGCATTCAAGGCAGGACTTTTTCTCGCCGCAGGCAGTATTATCCATGCTATGCACCGTTTTGCTCATGAAACCCACGCCCACTTCGATGCGCAGGACATGCGGCTGATGGGGGGCATCAAAAAATATATGCCTACCACCTTTCTGGTTTTCCTTTTACTCGCATTGGCCATTTCGGGCATTCCTATGTTCTCAGGTTTTCTGTCAAAGGATGCGATTATTACAAAAGCCTTTTCATGGGCCTCAGCCGAGGGTGGGGTAAGATGGTTGGTGCCAATACTTGCGCTGTTCAGTGCGTTCCTAACGGCCTTTTATATGAGTCGGCTGGTCATGCTGGTTTTTTTCGGAAGCAATAAAACACCAGGATTGGGCGAGAAGAGCGGCCTGACAGAAAATGGCAAACTGATCACCATTCCTTTAATGGTATTGGCGGGAGGCAGTCTTTGGATTTGGTTCAACTGGAACCCCTTCGGACAAGGCAGTTGGCTGATGGATCTGGTAGCCACTGGCCGTTCCACCATTTCTGGCCTTTATCTTGAGACTACCAACGAGATTCCGCATAAGACAATAGCTATTATTTCGATATTGGCTTCTCTCACGGGCGTCGGCCTGGGGTACGTGATGTACGACGAAGATGAACATCAGACTATTGCAGAACTTGAAGAAACGACAACGAAGCCTGGTTTTTGGAGTGAGTTGTCTTTTAATAATTGGTACCTCAACGAGCTGTATGATCAAACGGTTGTCTATTCTTTCAACCAACTAACGAAAGCGTCATCCTGGGCTGATCGGCGAGTGATAGATCCCCTGATCAATTTGACAGGTGTTTTGATGGTGGTAGCCTCGGTAGTAGTAGGGTGGTTTGATAAGAAAGTGGTGGATGGCCTGGTACTGCTAACGGTTCGAATCACTGAATTTTTTGGTAACATTGCACGATCTTTCCAGGGAGGAGCTGTGCAGAAATACATTGCGTGGTCATTATTTTTCACCTTGTTGGTCGTTACCTGGATCTTGATTAAGTAAGCCAATGATGAACTATCTGTTATCGCTAATTATATGGACACCTGTTGCAGGAGCGCTGATAGTGTTACTGATGAAAGACAGGCAAGCCACTGCCATTCGATGGATATCATTGGGAGCGGTGCTATTGCAGCTGGCAGGCAGCAGTATCCTGCTGTTTCAGTTTTACCAATCTCCAGAAAGCAGCGGAAGCTATTCCATTGAAAGCTTTCAATTTGTGGAAAAAGCAGATTGGATCACTATGGACTTGGGAAGCTGGGGCGTGTTGTCTATCGACTACCTGCTCGGCGTTGATGGACTGAGTGTGCCGCTGCTGTGGATGTCCACACTCATTTTGGTAATAGGCATGATCAGCTCGTGGTCGATCACCAAACAGGAGAAAGGCTATTTTGCCTTGTACCTGCTGTTGAGCAGTTCCATTATTGGTTGCTTTGTGGCCCTCGACTTTTTTCTCTTCTACATTTTCTTCGAATTTATGCTCTTGCCCATGTACTTCCTTATCGGTATTTGGGGAGGTATCAGGAGAGAATATGCGTCGATAAAATTCTTTTTATATACGCTGGTTGGCTCAGTGCTGATCCTGGTCGCCATGATAGGCCTTTATATCTCGGTGTCTGATCCAACCGAGATATTAGCTGATGGCAGGCTGGTCAGGACTTTCAATCTTCTGCACATGAGCGACCCCGCCAACTTTATTGCAGGAAGCATTTTGGATCCAAGCTACCTCAAGGAGTGGGGAGGCGTATCTATTCGATCGCTGGCGTTTTTATTCCTTTTCGTTGGCTTCATTATCAAGCTACCAGCCGTTCCTTTTCACACGTGGTTACCTGATGCCCACGTGGAAGCACCTACGCCTGTGTCGGTTGTGCTGGCGGGCATCTTGCTGAAGATTGGAGGCTATGGGTTATTGAGGACAGCCTATCCCATTTTTCCGGAAGCGGCGCTGGACTACTCCTGGTGGGTAGGTTTCTTAGGGGTGATAGCCATTATCTACGGGGGATTCAATGCCATGGCCCAGTCCGATTTAAAAAAGTTGATCGCTTACTCTTCTGTTTCCCATATGGGTTTCGTGCTGCTGGGGATCGCCGCCGGTACCACTGAAGGATATGCTGGTGCTGTATTTCAAATGGTGAGCCACGGGTTCATTTCAGCGGCACTCTTCCTGATTGCTGGAGTGCTCTACGACCGTACGCACGACAGAATGATAGAGAACTACAGCGGCCTGGCAGAGAAAATGCCCTATTTTACAGCTGTTACGGTCTTCTTCTTCTTTGCTTCTCTGGGCCTACCTGGCCTTTCTGGTTTTATTGGTGAACTGCTGGTTTTCCTTGGTGCTTTTCAGTCCTCGTCCATCAATGGTCAGGTGCCACAATGGATGGCCGTGCTGGCCACCTTTGGCCTGGTGCTTTCCGCTGCTTACTACCTCTGGACGCTACAGCGCATGTTCTACGGCAGGTTAGCGCTTAGGGAGGTGGCCTGGAAGGATATGCTGACCGAACTTACCAACCGGGAGTGGCTGATGTTCATACCATTGATTTTTATCGTGCTTTTGCTTGGTATTTTTCCTCATTTCCTTCTCGACTTAATGAACGGAAGCATTAACCAGCTAAAAGAGCTGGTTTTCGAAAATGGAAATACCATCATCCAGTCACTTAATTCAGAAGGCAGCTAACTATGCACAAGGAAGGCCTATCGTTTCAGTTGCTGGAAGCCCTGGGAAGCCTCAATCAGGTGGGGCCTGAGTTAGCAATCGGTGCTGGAATAATACTACTTCTTATAGTTGACCTGATCACATCGGGCAAGCGGCCGTTATTGTTGCTGGTGCTTTCGATGCTTTTTGCATTCGTAGCGCTGTGGCTCATTTTGCCTTTGTGGGTGCAAATGCCTGATGGAGGCTTGCTATTTTCCGGGCAGCTGGTAGCCGACCGGCATGCATTGTTTTCCAAAGCCATTATTCTTCTTGCCCTGGCGCTCACCCTTCTTTTTGGAACCGGCCTGCAGCTTCGGACCGAATACTACTATATGCTTCTTTCGCTTGCATTGGGTGGCATGCTCATGGTGAGCAGCACTACATTGCTTTCAGTATACCTGGGGCTTGAACTTACCTCGATCAGCGGTTATATTCTTACGGTGTTTGGGTTCAAAAAACTCAACTTTGAGGCAGGGATCAAGTATTTGTTGTTTGGGGCATTCGCCAGCGGCCTGATGTTGTATGGCATCTCCTTGCTATATGGCCTCACCGGGTCACTGGCATTTACTACAGAAGCTTTTTTCACACAGCTACAACAAGCCAGCGAACCACTGGCCTTGTTTTCGATAGTACTCCTGTTGATGGGCATTTTCTTCAAGATCGCTCTGTTTCCCATGCACCTTTGGACGCCGGATATTTACCAAACCGCTCCAGTGCCTGTAGCGGCCATTTTTTCTGTAGTGCCTAAAATCGGCGGCCTGGTTGTGCTTCTAAGGCTCACAGAAGGCTTTTCGGCGGTTAGCAGTTACAGTCAGTTTTTGATTTTTATGGCCAGCGTTTCTATTGTTTTTGGCAATATGGCGGCATTGAACCAGAGCAACGTGCGACGGATGCTGGCGTACTCGTCGATAGCTCAGGCAGGATTTTTAGTATTACCAATTGCTATAAATGATGGATTTGCGGTAACAAGTTTTTACTTTTACATCTTCATTTATCTCTTTATGAATTACTTGGCCTTTTATCTGGTAGATCATATGGAAAGGGAGCAAAAGTTCTCTTTCAATGACTACAAGGGTCTTGGTAAAAAACATTCTTTCCTTGCCGTCGCATTTCTGGTCGCCATGATGTCGCTGGTGGGCTTTCCCCCGCTGGCTGGGTTTACCGGAAAGCTTTACATTTTTTCATCACTTTGGAACGAATGGCAAACTTCTTCGGGGAGTTTGTTGTTAATTGTTCTCCTGATAGCAGCAGGAAACACTGTGGTTGCACTATTTTATTACTTAAAGATACCCTACTTCATGTTTTTGAAGGTGGAGGAAAAAGACACTTCCGAAATGGAAACACTTACGGCAGGCCAGATCATGACGGCTTGCCTTCTTGTTTTTATGCTGGTGTTCTTTTTTTTAAAGCCTGACAGTTTAATCCAAGTAATTCAGCAAATACCCTTCCCGGTAACCCAATTATGAGTGATCAAATTAAACACGAGTGCGGTATAGCGCTCATCAGGCTCAGAAAACCTCTTCAATATTATATTGATAAGTACCAGTCGCCGGCCTACGGAGCCAGCAAGCTCTATCTGCTGATGGAAAAGCAGCACAACAGAGGGCAGGATGGTGCCGGGGTAGCCAATATCAAAATAAATATTGAGCCCGGCTACAGGTATATCAGCCGATACCGGTCTATCGAAAATCAAGCTGTTTCTCTGATTTTCGACAAGGTGATGAAGAAGTACAAGAAGGCCGAGAGAGAGGGCGGAGAGAAATACTTCGATGCTGAATGGCTGAAAAAGAACTATGGATTTACCGGTGAGCTTTGGCTGGGGCACCTGAGGTATGGCACGCACGGCGTCAATAGTATAGAAAAGTGTCACCCATTTTTGCGCCAGAATAACTGGAGAAGCCGCAACCTGGTGGTGGCCGGAAATTTCAATATGACCAACGTGGATGAGCTTTTTAAAAAGCTGATCGAGCTTGGGCAGCACCCCAAGGAGAAGACCGACACGGTAACGGTAATGGAGAAAATGGGCCATTTCCTTGATGAAGAAAACCAGCTGCTTTTTGATAAGTACAAAGACGATTTCAGCAACCAGGAAATTACTGATATCATAGAAGAGAAGCTCGACCTGAAAAGGGTATTGAAGCGCTCATGCAAAGACTTTGACGGTGGCTATGCCATGGCGGGCCTTATTGGGCACGGCTCGGCGTTTGTGGCCCGGGATCCTGCGGGTATCAGACCCGCCTACTACTATGCCGACGACGAAGTGGTGGTGGTGGCCTCAGAGAAGCCTGCCATCAAAACTGCTTTTGGTGTCAACTATTCTGATATTAAGGAGATAGAACCCGGCAGTGCGTTGATCATCGAGAAGGATGGAAGCTACCGGGAAGAAAAGTTTATCAAAAAACTGCCGAAGAAGTCATGCTCTTTCGAGCGCATCTACTTTAGCCGGGGCTCCGACCCTGATATTTACCAGGAAAGAAAAATGCTGGGCGAGCTACTGGTGCCTCAGGTACTGAAGGCCATTGACCACGATTTGCAAAACACAGTTTTCAGTTATATCCCAAATACCGCTGAAACTGCATTTCTTGGGCTGATGGCGGGTATGGAGAAATACCTGATCAAGCAAAGGAAGAAAGTGATTTTGAAAGAGAAGATCACCGACCCCAGGAAGCTGGAAGAAATTCTGTCGTTCAGGCCAAGGGTGGAAAAGCTGGTGATCAAAGATGCCAAGCTGCGTACTTTTATTACCGACGACCAGCACCGTGATGATCTTGTAGCGAACGTTTATGATACTACCTATGAGGTGGTAAAGAAAAAGGTAGATACGCTGGTGGTGATTGACGACAGTATCGTGAGAGGCACCACGCTTGAGAAAAGCATTTTGACTTTGCTCGACAGGCTGGAGCCAAAGAAAATTGTGGTGGTGTCTTCTGCCCCTCAAATCCGTTTTCCAGATTGTTATGGCATCGACATGAGCAAGATGAAGGACTTCATCGCTTTCAGGGCAGTGTTGAAGCTATTGGAAGACTATAGCAAAGAGCATTTGCTGGACGAGGTGTACGAAAAATGCGTGATGCATGCGGATAATAAGGAAGCTCCCAACTTTGTAAAAGAATTGTACGATCCGTTTACTGACGATCAGATTTCTGAAAAGATTTCTGAGATAGTAAAGCCAAAAACGCTGAAGGCGGAAGTAGAGGTGTTGTACCAGACCGTACCCAACCTGCATAAAGCTATTCCAGGTCATTCAGGCGACTGGTATTTCACAGGCGACTATCCAACTCCAGGCGGCAACGGAGTGGTGAATCGGGCCTTCATCAACTTCATGAGGGGAGTGGCAGTAAGGGCCTACTAATATCAAAATGGAATTCCTGGGATTCCATCAGAGTCGAGCTTTCCATCAGAGCCAAACTGGCTGTCCCATATGGCAGGTAGAAGTTACTGTTTGGCTAAATAAAAAAGCAAAACTGGTTCAATGCGTCCCGCCAGGCCGGGCTTCTCCAGTCGGATAGGCTTGGACCTTTTGCTTTTTTATAAGCAACCAACTGCCTTCCTTCGCTCCGTGGCAGAGTTATGGAGTTCTCCCATACTATGCACTTCTAGCTCCCGCAGGGGATTTGATGATTAATCAACAGGTGCTGCGGTTCCCGTCAGGCGAATTGCACTTGCTTTTGACTCCTGATATACATCTCTGCCAATATCATATTCGGTACCCAGCAGGCCCAGGCCACAATTTGATAGGCAGTGTTGAAGTCCATTTGAAGTACTGCTAGCTCAAAGGGTAAAATCATCCTGAGCGCAATAGCGGCACAGCAGGCTGCATAGCTCCTGATCATCCAGTGCCGGTGGGCTTCAATGTCTCGATTTCGTATGCTGCTGTAAGCCAACCAGGAGGTAAGCAGCCAGGTGATGGCCAGCAAGTTGAACCCGACTTTCGCTATGATGCCACCCTCAGCAAACAGCGAAAGGATAAACCCAGCCACTCCGCCAAGGAGAATGCTTATCAACCTGAGTTCGATTTTAAAAAGCGGCTAATTGGCTTGTTTTGACGGGTTGATATTTGATTGCAGGCTTTTTGGGGAAGAAGGAGTAGGCAATCAATCCTGAAATAAGGTTGGTGATGAAGTTTTCGAAAGACCTATGTCTGGAATGTTCGACTTGACAGATGTTCTTGAGTTCATCGTTTACAGTTTCTA
>NZ_LR701586.1 GCF_902498805.1 Imperialibacter sp. EC-SDR9
CTAACTACCCCCATAGCACCCAGGAGCCCCGTTCAACGCTGTTTTAGAGCCAATTTGTCTTTACCGACCCAGCATTAAACCGATTGGTTTATCTTTGGACAAACTGGCTCTAAAACACTATATTGTTGTATGGCATTGCAGGAATGAAGAAAATCATAGTCATCGGACTACTAACAGCAGCTTTTGTTGTCCTTTATTATCTTGGCGGAGTCTTTTACGCTGGTTCAGAATTTCTTTTGCTACCAGTCATGTTGCTGGTTCTTCTTGCAGCGGTTGCTGGACCAATCACACTTTTACTTTCGAGTTACAAGTTCTTCAAGGGTCAACGACTCGGAAATCTGCTAATTTGGACAAACGGTCTAGCTATTGGGGCTTATGTAGGCTATTTCGCTACCAAGCCGATTCTGAAATGGGACACAGACCAGCGGGATACCAGTGGACAGATAATATCGAAACGACTTGAGGACTACAAAGTAGCGAACGGACATTATCCAGCCGACTTGGCTGACCTGGACGAAGCATCCTTGAATGAAGTTTTGCCAGCTGCATACCAAGTGAACCGGTTCAGCTACTTTCTGAACGATAAGGACTATCATCTAGATATCCCGATTCCCATTACAGATCGATGGCACTGGGACAAGAGTGAGAAAATTTGGAAGTACCAATAAAGCCATACAACACAAACCTAAGACATCATGGGGCCTCACCTGCAAGGAAATCGCAGAGGGGATTGCAGTCCCCGCCACTTTGTGTATTTTTATCATCGGCGTGGCTATTTGCGGACGGCAGCGGTATCTCTTACCAATCCCCACGCTGCTTAGCTAGTCGTTATACACAATTACTGCATGGCAAGATTTTCTGAGCGTATAAATAAAAGGGAACCAAAAACCACGATCCAACACGACTATGTTGATCAAGATTTAAGAAATGGTCTCTGGAATGTGCTGAACATTTGGTTTATTGATGAACTAGAGAACGCTCAATATATCTCATCTTCCCGCCACCAAACTCTTATAAGGTCTATATGGTTTTCTTTTTTTAAAGAACCTCTTGATACAATCCCATATGGCACTCAACGAATTGTGAAAATATTTCGAGAACGCTTTTATAACTGGGATTACTTGGACTTATATGATTTTATAGATTTCATAGCAAATGAGAACTGTGAATTCCCTATTGATGGATTCATTGATTCATGTAATTTAATTTTAAAGCGAGAACTTTCAGGCTACAGGTTTGTCAATAAACTTTTAACTCCTATTACTAATGAACATGAGATAAAAGCCATTGAATCAGCAATTGAAAATGCCACAAATCGAAAATTTAATGGTGTTACAATTCACTTGAACTCTGCTCTTGAAAAGCTAGGAGACAAAAAGAACCCTGATTATCGTAACTCAATAAAAGAGTCAATTTCCGCAGTAGAATCATTATGTCAAGTAATTTCTGGTGAACCTTCTACAGAACTTGGGAAGACATTGAAACTACTGAAGTCAAAAATGCCACTACATGGTGCATTAGAACAAGGATTTACAAAACTATATGGCTACACAAGTGATGGAGATGGAATCAGACATGCTATGATGGATGCTGACTCTCTTGACCAAGAAGATGCTCTTTACATGCTAGTGACTTGTAGCAGTTTCATTAATTATCTAACGGCAAAGGCGGAAAAAGCTGGATTGATTCAAAGTGTATAACAAATGCTATGAATGAATGGGGTTTCATCGGTCAGGATAGTTTCGTGGGGATTGGAAAGTCCGCCACAAGTTTTAAATTTAAACCAAGGCGTGGCTATGTACGAGACGAGAGGTTAGTGCTTTCTAATCCCCACTCATCATAGCTGGACGTTGGCGGTAATTTCCTGCGAATGAAAGTCTTTCTCAATATAACACTGTTGGCAATTACTTTGTCCGGCTTCTCACAGCCTGCATCAATCTATGGAATATATCAACTGGATACTGGTCCAACCTTAATTTACCTGGAACTTCGATGTGACTCGACATTTCATTTTATAACACACTTTGACTTCAATGCAGCCAAAGACTATTCTCCTGAACTAACGAACAGCGTACCTTGGAAGTTAGCAAATGACTCGACTCTCATACTGGACGATCGATTCACTCACAAAAAGGCGACATTTAAACTCGTATCCAGTAATCAAATAATTGAAACTCGTAAAAAGGACACGTATACTTGGGCTAAAGTCATCAACTACAACTCAGCCTGTCTAGGAACAGATTACTCAATCTCAGGCACCAACGGAAATAGAACGGTACACCATCTAGTGCCAGGAAAACAGCTCATTAGTACAGAGTACTTTCAAGGCAATTCATTGGTAAGGCGTGTTACTTATTTCGAACTATCTGAGGAAGAACTCAACACAATACTTGGTAAACGACCTATCATAACCGACGATCCCGTTAATCAGGTTCTATTTAGAATTTACACACTAGATTTTCGACTGCCTATTCTTATGGAAGAAGAGTGGAAAAATACCAAATACAAGGTTACACATTTCAACAAACAAGGCGAAAAGGTCAAAAGGAATTAACTGCTGCCCACGATCTGCAATGGCTCTAACTTCATTGGATGACAAATCAGAACTTAGAAACTGGAGAATCAACGCTCAGAATCTTAGTACCAGGCACATTGATAAAACTGGCTGGCAAACAACCCAACTTATGATACACACCTGGGCGGGCTTCGATGACAAAAAATACCGCCAACACAAAGTTATAGCGAATGGGGCCCTCACCGGTAACCTGACCGCTATTGGCTTGGTTTCTCCGCCACAAAAGTTAAATTTATCATTGGCGTGGCTAAGTGCAAGTGGGAAGCGAAGTGCATAAAACCATCCCACTCGCCATAGCCAGTCGTTGGCGGTAATTGAGCAATGCGGAAATTCATCAGAACTTTTATACTTTCCATTACACTAGGACTCGGTTTAACCGAAGTGAACGCCAGTCCACAAATGCCTGATTATTTAATTTTTGAAGGAGATACTATCGCATTTTATCGGTTGATTCTTGAAGAGTATTTTAACGCTCAAAATAGAGAGAATGAAGGCGATTTGTTTGGCCTTAAGTTTCGAGCAGGTTCATCAACGAGCTGTTGGAGAGGTTATCAGGCAATATATGAATTATCAAATGACAGCCTGTTTTTAAGACATATCACTTCTTGTGGTGAACTTCATAGTAAATCTGGAATAGATATAAATCAGTCCAACCTAAGAATTAAAAAAACCTTTGGTGATCAACTGATCAACGGCAAAGTTCATTTGAATTGGTTTACAGGTGATATAAGCTTACCCAGTGGAGACCTGCTAAGATGGGATGGGGTATTTTACCACAGCTTTGAAGAAGAAAAGATAGTTTCAATTGATAACGGACGTGTTACCAACACAACACGAGTAATGAACTATATAGATGAACCAAACCGGTTAAACAGAAGGTATGACGACACTCTGTCAACGTTACTATTCAACGAACTTCAAAAAGCAAATTGGAGTAATGTTAACGAATTTGATTGTTCGGAGAAATACTTGATAACTATTGATAAGAAAGGTGAAATTGCTGATGTCGTCATGGCAGAATATCAAACCAAGAAAGAAATAAAAGAATTTTGGGATATGCCTGAATATAACTATTGTATTCGAACCATAAAGTCCAGATTGGAACACCTCAAATTTGACATTCTAAAAAGAGCTGGCAAACCCATTGAGGAACAAGTTTATTTGGAGATTTGGGTAGAAGATAATGGCACTCTTGAGAACTGGACGAACTAAAGACATACCGCCAACAAATGCTAAAAATGAATATGCGAACTGAGCATTTTGAAAGATTTTTATTAAATAGAAACTTAACCGTATCTAGCAACTGGGGTGCATACTCATTTTAGCTAGGCGTTGTGAAGCATTCCCCCCTATTCCATCTTTCTATTACCCGTCAATTGCAAAAATGTATCCAAGTGAATACATTTACGTATGTATTCTGTAGAAAAGACAGATGAATTCGATAAGTGGCTTAAAAAGCTAAAAGATAGCCGTGCAAAAGCCAAAATACTTTTCAGAATTCAGCGCATAGAAGAACACGGTAACTTTGGGGACTGTGAACCAGTCGGACAGGGTTTAAGTGAATTACGAATTCACTACGGGAAAGGTTATCGTGTGTATTTAAAGGACGTCAACGGTCGGATTGTCCTCTTAATTAATGGTGGAGATAAGTCTTCTCAGCAAAAGGACATTGGTAAAGCCAAGCAATTATGGGAAGACTACAAAAATGCATTTGACTAACATGAACAACATGAAGACGACAAAATTTGATATAGCCGAATATTTAGATGACGACGTTATGATTGCAGAATATCTGAACAACGTGCTAGAAGAAGGCGAGACATCGGACATAATAGCCGCCCTTGGACATGTCGCAAAAGCTCAGGGAATGTCCAAAATTGCAGCTGAGACAGGGCTAAGTCGTCCAAGTTTATACAAAGCGCTTGCACATGGATCAAAACCACAATTTGAAACCATCCTAAAAGTTCTTAGAGCCGTGGGTGGACATCTAAATGTGAAAACTGCTCAGCCGTAGTGAAAAAGCCTCACAACACGCACCTAAGACAGCATGGGGCCTAAGCAGCAAGGAAATGGTCGTAGGGATTGCTGTCCCCGCCACTTTGTGTATTTTTATTCATCGGCGTGGCTATTTGCGGACGGCAGCGGTAACTCTTACCAATCCCCACGCTGCATAGCTAGTCGTTAGGCACAAAAGCATACATGACGAAAATATTCGTGCACATATCGATTCTTCTGCTAGTTGCAACTCAGGTGCTTGCTCAATCTGATCAAGAATTAGCAGTTAGCCAAGCATTAGCTGCCAAGACGATCAACGAAGTTGAGCAGATAGGTGGCAAGCAAAAATTTTATGTAGAGCACACTGATCAGCTAAATTCAGACATAACACAGACAAATTGGCGGCCGGCTAAAGGAAAAAAAATCGGACGAATTGCCCTCCTGACTCTTTCCATTAACGGGAAAATATTTTATTCCGAGATATACTCATGGGATATCAATGACGAATTTGACGGGTTTGATCATCAGATTCTTCAGAGCAAGCTAGATAGTACTTTTTCCTTTCCTTCATTTGATCCAGACCATTTAGAACGTCTGCCAAACAGGACGACATTCGGTTATGGCTGCGGGGCTGCCGGACAAATGCCCGAGGAGGGAAAGAAGATGCTTACACTTGTTCAGGCACCCAATACCGACGAACTTAAAAACTGGCTATTTAGTATCAACCCCGTCAGACAGGCCTACTCGTATTTGGGATTCTCCTTACTACAAGCCAACGGGACGGAATTGGACACTGACATCAAGACCAAAATGAGCCAAGTAAAGGAGTCTGGACTTCTTGTCTATTTCTGTGATGGATGCATCATAAGGGAACCAATGTCACTAAGTGAAGTATTGGACGACACTAGCATAAAACGCTTTACTGCCAGACAACAATAATAAATGTGCCTAACACAACAGTAAAGTGAATGTGGGCTTCACCCGATGTCATAGGGCAGTTGGCTTGGATTGCCCCGCCACAATTTATAATTTTAATATCGCCCTACCTTCGCTAAAGCTACGGTGGGCAAGGCGTGGCTAAGATGGATTGGAAGCGGAGCTGCATTAAACTCCCACACTCATTTTAGGCAGGCGATATCTATGTAATAGTCGAACCTTGAAAGCCCTCTTCAAACTCTCTCTGCATTTCATCGCAATCTTCACTTTAACGGCGATTACTCAGATCGGAGGTCTGATTTACATTCTGACCTTAACCCTCACTAAGGCCTATCGACTCAGCAAACTCTCTAGCCTAGGACTTTTCTTGGTCGGCTATCTAGTCTTCTCTCTTTTGATTCTACCAATTGTGGCGCCTGCCTTCGGACGGACTCCACTACCTCTGACTGGCAACTTGAGACCGCTGAACTACTTAACCTGCTTACTTAACAGGCACTATGTTAGACCCCAACTGAAAGAACAAATGGAGCAGATAGCAAATCGGATGGAAGCGAAATTTGACGGCACAAAAACTAACTATCTCGACGCTAACTTTCCTTTTTTTGACCGATTCCCACTACTTCCCCATTTGAGTCACAATGACGGAAAGAAGTTGGATCTGGCATTTTACTACCTTCAAAACAATACTCGAACTGACTCAGCTCCAAGCTTCATCGGATACGGAGTTTATGATGAGCCTGCAGATGGAGAGTTGGACTACCCAACGATGTGCCGGGAAAAAGGCTACTTTCAATATGGACTACTTTCCGCCTTTGTTCCGCAGTGGAATAAAGATGACTACAAATTGGATGTCGAAAGGACTGTTGAACTTATTAGTTTGCTTGTTGAACATCAAGCAACAGGCAAAGTTTTCATAGAGCCGCATCTTAAAGAGCGATGGCATCTAAATCAGTTAGATAAAATTAGATTTCACGGTTGTCAGGCTGTCCGACACGATGATCACATCCATACGCAGCTTCAGTGAAAACATATAACACAAAAAAATGAATGTGGGCTTCACTTGTTGTCAGCGTGAAGTTGGCTTGGATTGTCCGCCACAAAAGCTAATTTTATCATCGGTGTGCCTGCGTGTCGGGAGACAGGGCTAAGTGGTGATCGAGGCGTTACCGCTTAAAATTTCCACACCCATTTAGTTGATTGTTACGATTCTTCAATGAGCAGGGTATTTCTATTAATTTTCCTATTTTCTTCTTTATCCAAGGCTTATTGTCAAGGTTTACAGCTAACTGACATATTGGAAAACACAAGTGTCAAGCGAAGTGGAGAATTCTACTTTGGAACTCTTGACAATTTAAAATCCGAAGCCAAAATTCGAACGTTAAAGAGAGCCTACCCAAAGCGCAAAGTCAAGGGCCTTGATTCCGCTTATTTCCATATGTTCTCAATTCTTATTGATGAGTGGGAATGTGATGCTCCATTGGCAAAGCGTTTGGCGGACGAAGTACATGCTGAACTTCTAATTTTCATCGACGAAATTGGAAACATAGATGGTATATTTTATTCTATCAGAGAAAAGGAATTTAGCGAGCAATCCAAAGCATTTGTGGAAATGATTTTTAGCTGCATTAGCCAAGGTACTTATAGTCGTATAGACAGGTATGGAAAACACCATTACGATTTATCAATTGGAATATAATTTAACAGTTTGCGATAAACCCTCGTGTTAAATCTAGATGGTAAAACAAACCCACCTCCATCACGTCTTTACATTTCTCTTTGTTATCGAGTATGAACCATCTTTTGCTCTTGACACCCATCGTCATTGGAAGCTGCGGGACATATAAGGATGACGTTGTTACCAAAAATTGTACGCCAAGTTATTTGCCGGATTTCATTTCAATTGAAGTCGCCAAATTGCAAAAGCAATAAAATGAATATGGTGGCGAAAAGACGAGCAAAAAACTACACGCAACAAAACAGCATTAAAACCAGTTTAGCTAAACCGGTGACAGGAGTACCAAAAAAGCAACAGCCTAAAAAACAATGCAAGACATACTATTTGACTTTATAGCAAAATACATTACCCTGACCGAAGAGGAGAAGAACGCTATCAATTCTGTAGATATTTTTCGTTCGGTAAAAAAAGGCTCTGTTTTACTCAGCAAAGGACAACGATCGAAAAACAGCTACTTTGTCCTAAAAGGCTGTATCCGGACTTACTACATCATAGACGGAGAAGAAAGAACTACTGCTTTCTACACAGAAATGGACGCCCTAACACCTCATTGTGTGATCAACAAAGCGCCCTCTGACTATTACATCAGTTGTGTTGAAGACACTATTCTTACAGTTTCAAATTTAGATATGGAAGCAGAGATCAACGCTAAATTTCCAAAGTTTGAAATCATGTGCAGAAAAATGTCGGAAGAGTTGTTGGCCAAACACCAAATAGACTTCGACGGGTTTAAGACTTCTTCCCCTGAGCAGCGATACCTGAATTTGATGCGATCACGCCCAGACCTTCTTCAACGGGTTCCGCAGCACCAGCTGGCAAGCTATCTCGGCATAAAACCACAATCATTGAGTAGGCTACGGGCAAGGATTTTAGAGAAAGACAAAGGGTAGGAGTCGTTTCTTAACTTAAGTGAACGTTTTGAGCCTGCCTGCCCATCTACTTTTGCAGCATCATTTTCACCAAAAAAAGATATGCAAAAGAAAATTCTGGTCATTGGCCTCGCCTTATTGCTGACAAGCTTCTTACCACTCAAAGCTCAATCGGCCAAACAAGACAGTACTTATAAAAAATGGTTTGTTGGCAGTACGCTATTACTCTTAGGCAATTTGGATGGCACTAACAATCCTGGGTATATACAAGTAAACGCAGGATATAGGATTACACCCAAAGATGTTATTCAATTTAGGTTTAAAAAGTCTAAGTATGCGTGGCCACTAGGTATCCCTTTCGGGCCGGATTTTGATGGGCCAGGGCTCAACTATCCAGGCCATGCACGCATACTTGCTCCTCAAATTGGGTACCAGCGGTTTTGGTGGAAAGGAGCCTATACATCTCTTTATGTATTGAATGCTTTTGAGAAATACATGGATGAGGATAAAAAGAAGATTGGAAACGGATTTACGCTATATACCGACTTCTACCTAGGGTATCAATTTAAGTTTTTCAAAGATCGTTTCTTTTTTGAACCAGCTATCGGATGTAGTTATTGGCCTCTGAGAACCGGTGTTCCGGATTCTTTTATAGCTGTTGAACAAAAGTGGCCTAACTACTTTATTCAACCCGGGCTTGATTTAGGATTCAAGTTTTAGCATCCATGTCGAGCCATTACCCCAATACTTTTTCACCGGACCCGCCCTGACGGCATCGAACTCAAAGAGGCAGTTTCGCTGCTGAATGCAGGTGATCTAAAACAAAGGGAACGATTTGTCGTGTCCCGCCAATCCACTTTTTCCATATCGTTTAACACAAGCAAAGACTCAAATGAAAAAGAAAATTCTATTCGTTGTTCTTGTCATATTGATGATAAGCACGCCCCATCTAAAAGCACAGTACGCCAAACAAGACAGCACTTACAAGCGGTACTTCGTTGGTAGCACGATATTTCTGTTAGGTAATTTGGCCGGTGTGAACCCACCCAACTTTGCTCAACTCAACCTGGGCTATCGGATTACAGGAAAAGATGTTATCACAATAGAACCAAAAACCTGGAAATATGCATGGCCAAATGGTATTCACCCATTTCTAAACAAGGCATACGGAAAGGATGAAGAAAAATTCCCGGGATATGTGCGTGAATTTGGCTTATCGGTGGCCTACCAGCGATTTTTCTGGAAAGGCTTGTATGCCGAGCTTAATGTGATGCCTACGCTGCAAAATTTTGCGAATGAGGACGGCGATAAAATTGACAATGGCTTTCAGGTTTTCAATACGTACCGTGCTGGTTATCACATCAAACTTTTTAAGGATAAATTTTTTATTCAGCCATCTATTGCCATCACCCATCGTGCTTATCACACAACACTACCCGACGGGTTTAAACAGTTGGATGACAAATGGCCCAAGTTCATCTTCGGAGAACCGGGATTTCACTTTGGGTTTAATTTTTAGTTGATGACTTATGAGCACACAGGAAACACTGCATGACATCAAAGTCAGTTTGAAATTGAAGCTCGCTACGCTGTGGGCGAGCTTTATGTTTCTCTATATTTATGTTGATTATTTCGCTCTGTACATGCCTGGCAAGATAGAAGGTATGCTGGCGGGGAAGGTGTTTGTATTCGATATTACGCAAGGATTTCTTTTGCTTGCACTCGCCTCAGTGACAATTCCGGCACTGATGATTTTCCTTTCCGTTGCCTTGCCGCATAAAGCAAATCGTTGGGCAAACATCGTTATTGCCACGGTGTATATTCCTTATACGTTGTTTAACCTGGCTGGCGAGGCATGGATGCACATGGTGTTTGGCGCCGTTGTAGAAGTAGCTCTTCTTAGTCTGATTATCCGTTATGCTTGGACATGGCCTCGTATCGAAGCATGAGTGGTGAATAATTTTCATAATTATTGGAATGTTCAGGTTAGTTGAGTGTGGCTGGCTTGGATTCTCCGCCGCAACGCCTATTTTTAACAACCGATATCGGTTGAGTGGCTATTTGCCGATGAGCAATTAACTGCATTGTAAAATCCGGCGCACGGGTTGGGCATTGTCGCCAACCTTAAAATAACCGCTCATTTCTATTTGGGTACGGTCCATTTCGAAATGAAAGAGGCCACGAAGAGGATTATTTGACTACTGCTCCTAACATATCTGATAAAATCAGCATTGCGGTTCTTCCGTTCGTGAATATGAGTGCGAGCGAGGAAAACGAGTATTTCAGCGATGGTATTACTGAGGAGATTATCAATGCATTGGCACAGATCGACAGACTGAAAGTCAGTTCCAGAACATCTGCATTCTACTTCAAAGGGAAAAACATTCCGATTTCTGAGATTGGAAAAGCGCTTGGAGTTTCTACTATCCTTGAAGGGAGTGTTCGGCTTTCAGGTAATAACATCCGAATTACAGCGCAGCTGATTGATGCTGTCGAAGACTTTCATTTTTGGTCTAAAAGCTGGGATAGGCAATTGGACAACATATTTGAGGTTCAGGATGAGATCAGCTTGTTGGTGGCTGAACGGTTGCGAGAGCACTTAGGCCATTTTGAAATTCAGGAACACCTTGTCCTGCCCAATACCCGAAGCGTGGATGCTTACAAACTTTTCCTCAAAGGGCGACAAACTTTCAATAAATGGAACCCTGAAGATGTCAGGCAATCCATGGAGTTTTACAGGAAGGCTGTGGAAATAGATGCTAATCATGCTGAGTCAATGGTGGGGTTGGCTGGTGCCTATAGTTTTCTAGCTACGATCGGGATTATCCCTTATGCCGAAGGTTGGGACAAGTGTTCGGAGCTCATCCAGCACGCTTTAACTATTGATGATAAACTCCCCAGCGCCTACTATCAACTGGCCAATCTGGCTTTTTATACCAGGGGCAGTTACAGTGAAGCATTTGAGAACGCTTCCA
Organism: Imperialibacter sp. EC-SDR9; assembly: GCF_902498805.1. Classification (GTDB taxonomy): domain Bacteria; phylum Bacteroidota; class Bacteroidia; order Cytophagales; family Cyclobacteriaceae; genus Imperialibacter. The sequence continues at coordinate 11,086 of NZ_LR701586.1, forward strand.
AAGCGGTGAGAATAAATCCAAATTATGTGGAGTCCCGTCATTTAATGTCATTTCTCCACATTCTGGCAGGAAGGAAATCAGAAGCAAAAAAACACTTGTCGCATGCGCTGAGTATTGACCCACTTTCTCAGGAAACGCAGTTTTACAATGCCTATGTCGAGTACATGTCTGAAAATTATGCCTCCTCCATAAGCCAGTTAGATGCATGCCTGGAAGCGAACCCGATGAATGTCCCCGTACATTCTGTGAAAGCTTACTGTCTGCTCAAAACTGAAAGGTATGATGAGGTGATTGACTATTTTGACGCCTTGCCCACTCAGATCGTTGTAACTGCTGAAAAGATAGGTTTAAGCGCCCTTGCCTATGCGTTAAAAGGTGATTCAGTCAATGCCGGAAAATTCACCAAATTATTGGAACAGAGAGCGAACGGTATCGATGATTTTGTAGCGGACTCCTATCTGTTTTTACTGGCTGCCTCAACTGGTAATAGCAATAAAGCATTTGCCTTTGTAGAAAACACCTTGAAATCACCCTCCCCGCTTTTATTGATGAGGTATTCAGATCCACTGGTCAACCCAATAAAAGCGGATCCACGCTATTCGAACTTTCATCAGAAACTTTTTCCTGCGGAGTTATTCGAAGTAACGGGTGCCCCTGTGGACAAGAAACCCATACTTGATGCAACTGCTGCCGCTGCTCTCAAAACCAGGCTGGAGCTACTGATCGAAACAAGTAAACCTTACCTAAATCCGGAACTTACCTTGCGTTCGTTGGCGGATCAACTGGAAACGAAAGCAAACCAACTGTCGTGGCTGCTCAATGACACCATTGGCAAAAACTTCAACAGCTTTGTCAATCAATACCGCATCGAAGAGTTCAAAAAAATCGCCAAAGATCCCAGGAACGACAACTTTACCATTGAAGGATTAGCCTACAATTGTGGCTTCAATTCCAAAACAGTTTTCAATACCTATTTCAAACAGCAAACCGGCCTTACCCCAAGCGAGTTTCTGAAGGCCTAGTCTTTTTCACCTCCTTCTTCTCAAAAGTTGTTCGGAATCATGATTCCGAACACGGTCACCCCAATCCCGAACGTCCGCTACGGTCAGGCATCCGTTCTTTGAATCAAAACTCAAAGGGCTATGAAAATCACACGATTAACATTTTTGATTTTGCTGGTGTGCTCTTCTTCAGCTTTTGCTCAACAGAGAGAGGGCACTAAGGCAAAACTGAAAACAAGGTTTGGGGACAGGCTGGCGCTCAAAGCCGACTACTTCGGAGAGCTGGTGCTCCATCCTGGTCTGAGCGTAGGGGTGGACTACACCGTAGCTGAAAACGAGTGGGCTACGCTGCATTGGGACACTGACCTTGGCGGCTTCTGGCATCGCTGGAACAACTCATCGGTTTTTCTGAAAACAGCTTTTGGCTTCCGGTTGACCATCGGCTCCGTGTTCGCCGACATCAACCTGGGCGTTGGCTACATGCATACATGGGCTGCGGGTTCCTTGTACCAAAGAGCTGAAGAGGGTGGTGTGGAGACAGCTACCAATTGGGGGCGCTCACACTTTATGCCCAACACATCTTTCCTGATAGGCTGGGATGGAAGCAGAAGAAACAATCAGCGGTGGGCCGTTCACGCAGGGCCCGAAGTATACCTGCAATCTTCATTCAATCGCATTTTCCTGCCGCATGTAGCGGCCAAAATCGGTTTCACTTACAAACTCAATCAACAATGAAAAACCTAACCATACTCATTGCTATTCCGGTGCTCATGCTCCTTGCGGCTTGCCAAAAGGAATCATTTTATCAGGGCGACCACTTCTTTGTGAAAAACGCAGGCGCTGAGATGCCGGTGTTTGTAAAAGGCAATATTGCCTCGGGCACCTTCATTCTTTTCCTCCATGGAGGCCCTGGAGGCAGTGCTTCACTTCCCTCATTTATGCCTGTGTCGCATGAACTGGAAAAGGACTTCGCCTTTGCTTATTGGGACCAAAGAGGCTCTGGCCTATCCGGGGGCAATCCCGACCCTGCCACCTTCACGGTAGAGCAATTTGTGGACGACCTTGATCTTGTGGTTGATGTGATCAGGCAGCGTTTCGATAACCCCCGGATTGTTATTTACGGCATCAGTTGGGGAGGTGCATTGGGAAGTGCCTACCTGAGCACCGCCGACTACCAAAAGAAAATAGATGGATTTATCTGCATGAACAGCGGCCATAATTTAGTCGAAGGACTGCCCAAATCAGTAGTTTTTGTGAAAAACTATGCGCAGCAGCAAATTGAGCTAGGGGTTGATGTAGCCTACTGGACGGAGGCACGAGACTGGTGTGCTGCAGCACCGGACATGACCGTCGTCGACAATTATTTCAAATATGACTCATACCTGTCCAATACCAATGCCTACAGAAGAAATTCTGATCAGGAAGTGCAAGGGCCGGAAGTGGGTGCTTTGGGCACGATGAATTCTTACCTTTCCCTTGCCCTGTTTTTCAATGGCCGGTACCTGGCGAAGCGTTTCAATATTTTGGAGCTCAATCTCAGTAAAGACATGGAAAGAATTAAAATCCCCTCTCTGGTGATTTGGGGAAGGCATGACGGAGTCAATACCATTGAAATGGGGTACGACGCCTACAGCAGCATTGGAGGGCCAGATTTCACTGAAAAGGAACTGGTCATTCTCGAAAACAGTGCCCACGAGGGGTATATGGAAGAGCAGGAACTATTCATCAACACCTTCCAAAGATTTGTGAAAGGTCTCTGAAAAAATAAACCATGAAATAGCCATAAGGAAAGTCCATACCCAGCGGAATGAATAAAGTCGGAAAATAGTCGACTATCGCTTCCAAAAGGTTTTGGCTATTCCCGCTTCGGCGGACCGATCTGGCCGCTAAAAAGTAAATTTTATACAGATGAAATAGCCATAAGGAGAGCCATACCTAGCGGAAATGAATAAAGTCGGAGAACAGTCGACTATCACTTCCGAAATGCTATTGGCTATTCCATGTGGCCGCTGAAAAACAAATTTTATACACATGAAAGCAGTTAAATATACAAAATACGGCGCTCCCAGTGTTTTGAATCTGGTTGAAATAAAAAAGCCGCAGCCAAAGGACAACGAGGTCCTTGTTAAAATTTACGCCACTACTGTCACCTCAGGTGATACGAGGTTGCGAAGTTCAGATTTCCCACCGGTTGCCTGGCTCATTGCCAGGCTGCTGTTCGGCGTGTTGAAGCCGAAAAAGGAGATTCTGGGTCATGAATTTTCGGGAATTGTCGAAGCAGTTGGCAAGGATGTCACCAAATACAAGGTGGGTGATGAAGTGGTAGGGACGCCAACCATGCTGCCCACAGGCTCTTACACTGAGTATCTATGCATTCCCGAGGAGAGAAATAAAGGCATGCTGGCATTGAAGCCCAAAATCCTCAGTTTCAATGAAGCTGCAGCCCTTCCTGTTGGGGGAATGACGGCCTTGTTTCTACTGAAAAAGGCCCGGTTAAGCAAAGGACAACAAGTGCTGATTTACGGTGCTTCGGGCAGTGTAGGAAGCCATGCTATCCAAATTGCCAAAGCGCTGGGCGCTACCGTATCTGCTGTATGCAGCAGTGCCAATTTCGATATGGTAAAATCACTTGGAGCCGATAGCACTGTGGATTACAAGCTGCGGGACTATTCTTTGCTTGAGAAGAAGTTTGATATTGTTTTTGATGCCGTGGGAAAAACCTCGAAAGCAAAAGCCAGCAAAGTGCTGAAAAAGGGAGGCCGGTTTGCATCAGTAGCGGCTTTCACTTCACCGACTCAGCAGCATTTGGATGAATTGTGCCAGCTGGCTGAAGAAGGGAAAATCAAGCCATTTGTTGACAAAACGTTCTCCTTGTCTGATATAGTGGAAGCCCATGAATATGTAGACAGTGGGCGAAAAAGAGGTAATGTCGTTGTTGAGGTCGTTAAATCATCGAAAAAAGCACCGGTTCCTGTAAAGCACAAAAGTGGCCTGCGGCTCAGTCCTGCCCAGGCGCTGTAACCCCTTTGTTTTTACAGGCAAAAAAACGAATTTGTTCTCCCTCAGAGTCCCTTTGAGAAGACTCTGAGGGAGGGCGTTTGAAAATATGGCCTAAACACACAGTATCTGGCTCGAAAACTTACGAATAGGAAAACCAATAACAGGCACAAGTAATCCATAGGCTTATGCCCTAGTGGCAAAGGACATTTGAATCGGATAGTTTTAAAGAAACTAACAGCGGCCAGGCCGAGAGGTTTTGCCAGCCGTTAGCGGTAAACTGGTACGACAAGAGAGCACAAGAAAGGCGTTTTACATGCCAGAGATTAAGTTTTTCTCATGCAAAGCAAATTTGTAGACTATTTTTCAAGAATATCGCCGCTTTCAAAGGAAGAGTCAAAAGCTATTGCTGATAGCATGCAAACTAAGACGTATAAGAAGGGTGACTATTTATTGAAAGAAGGGCATCAATCAGCCAACACCTATTTCATACTTGAAGGCTGCATAAGAGAGTATTTTCTGGCTGATGGTGATGAAAAAACGACGAATTTTTTCACAGAAGAACAATGGGCCATTTCGTTAAACAGCTTTTCTCCACAAAATTCTGCAAAGCACAATTGGGTCTGCGTTGAGGACACCACTGTTGTTGTGGGCAACGAACAGCGGGCTCAGGCCCTTTTTAAATCCTTTCCCAGGTTTGAAACAATATCACGCACCATCATGGAAGCTGCTTTTGCAGAGCAAAGAGAAGCATTGGCCGCTTACTATACAGACTCACCTGAAAAACGCTATCTAAAGATTTTGAAATCAAGGCCCGATTTACTTCAGAGAGTACCTCAATATCATCTTGCCAGTTATATCGGGATAAAGCCAGAATCTTTAAGCCGAATTAGAAAACGGCTTTTGTCTGATAACGATTAGCTTGGAATATGTTCAATTTCCTTGAATCCTTTTGCGATCAGCCAAATACCTAGTGTAATCTCAAATAGGTCACCAAAAGTCCGTGCAATTGTATTTTGTGATCCCATAATTTCAAACCTTTTCAGTACGTCAAATTCCATTTATACCGTAATGACCACATTTCCTCTTTTATGCCCCATTTCCACATACTGATGCGCCTCGGCCATTTTGCTCAAAGGATAGATACGGTCTATCACCGGCTTAATTTTCTCTTGTTCCGTCAAAGTTTTCAGATTGGTAAAAGCGTCTTTGGGAGTCAAAGGAATTCCCTGATCGATGGAAATATATTTACCTTTAGGAGTAAGGGCTTTTTTGCTTTTCTCCTTTAGCTGTGAGGATTTGGAGTTTCCAACAGCGTCTATTACATATTTATATGTGCCCAATTGTGAATCAGCATTGTCTGCCGTATAGTCAATCACCTCGTCGCTACCCAAAGACTTAACTAATTCAAAGTTTCGGCTGCTGCATACACTGGTGACGTGAGCGCCTGCATGCTTCGCCAATTGTATGGCCATTGTGCCTATGCTTCCCGAAGCGCCATAAATTAAAACTTTGTCTCCCTTCTTTATCGAGGTCTTACCCAGCAGATGTGAAGCAAGCAATCCTCCATAAGGGATAGCGGCTGCTTCTTCGAAACTGCTGTTTTTTGGCTTGAGCGCAATATTCCAATCTTCAGGCAGGCAGATATATTCGGCATAGGAACCAAAATGACGCTTTGTTGCTGAAACTGAGCCGTAGGCAAAAACTTCATCGCCTATATTGAATGAACTTACATTTTTCCCTTTACCTTCTACAACTCCCGATGACACCATTCCTAAGATTGGGTTTCTTGGCTTCCCAAAGCCAAAAAAAAGTTGAACCATAAATCTGGCCACAGGCGACGCATTCAACCCACGTATAAGCACATCGCTGGTGGTGACTGAAGTCGCATGTATCTTAATCAGGACCTCATTGTCTTTTGGCGTGGGCTTGTCGACTTCTGTTAATACCAGGTTTTCTGAACCTCCGTACTTTAAACATTCAATTGCTTTCATAATTTATTCTTTTGATTACATAAGCAAAGTTGGCTAAGGTGCGCTTCGATTCCATTGACTTGGGTTAAGAAGTGAAATACATTGATGCTCACATATTCAGGAACAAAAAAGGTATTTCTGAAAAGCACCTAATCAAAACTGCAACGGCCAGTGAGCCAACAATCGTGAGTTACGATAGCTATTATGGGGAACTCATTTTCAGTCATTTGTTGGCTTGGAATGTCCGCCACAAAGTATAATTTTAGTGTCGCCCTACCTTCGCTAAAACCACGGTGGGCAAGGCGGGGCTAAGTGTCAGCGGAATCGGAACTGCATGAAACTCCCACATTTACTTTAGGAAGACCACCACTGCCAGCGACTTAGTATAGTCGACTCAACCGAAGACGCTATGGAGAACCTTATTAAATTCTTTAACAGTACAGTCCCGCTTTCTGAAAAAGTAATAAGCCTGATGGCAGGCATGTTTGTATACGATGAACTGAAGAAGGGGGCGTATTTTGTAAAGACGGGAGAATATGCAACGGAAATTGCCTTTCTGGAAACCGGCATTGTCAGGGCGTTTTACGTCAACAATGAGGGAAAAGAATATAACAAAACCTTTTTTTCAGCGCCTTCAATTATAGGTTCCTATGCGTCACTCATCAGCAAGCAAAAGAACAATGTTGCCCAGCAGGCGCTTACCGATTGCAAAATTTGGAAAGCTTCGTTTCATGAAATAGAAAAGGTATCGGAAGGGAATTTTGAGATCGAAAGATTGAGGCGAATGATAGCAGAAAATTACTTTTTGAGCAACGAGAAAAAAGAACTCGAGATGGCTATGCTGGACGCCGACAAGCGATATTTGATCATGCAGGAGGAGTATCCGGGAATTGAATTACGAATTCCACAATACCATATTGCCTCTTACCTTGGCATTAGCCCTACCCAATTGAGTAGAATCAGAAAAAACCGATCCCTCTGACCAGCATTTCTTTACATATGTAAATGCGCAGCTGTTTTTTGTGCTATTACTTTACAATTCAATTTTAACCAAAATCGATATTGTAATGGGAAGCAATGAACTCAGTTTTTTCAAAGGCTTATTTGTTGTTTCAGCACTATGGAACCTAATAGGAGCAATTTTTGGCTATTTCAATACCGCTTTCACGTTCAATGGTTTTTTTAACCGGGAGTTGGCCGACCCGCTTTACTATGCCATCTATCAAGGGGCATGGGGGACAACACTGGTCTATTTTATCGGCTATTCTATAGTAGCGTACAATCCATTGAAACATACAGGAATTGTCATCGTTGGCGGAATTGGTAAAGTTGGCTTTGCCATTTCGTTGTTTAAGTTTTACCTGTCGGGGCTTGCCGGGCCTGTTGTGTTCATAGTCATAGTCGGTGATTTCATTTTTTCGATCCTTTTCATGTATTACTTCTTCAGGCTGTATCAAACCAAAGAAAGTATCCTCTAATAGGCGGAAACCGTGAAAGTTAAAATATTGCTGATCAGCGCATTCGGTTTCTTGTCAATAGTATCTCACGCTCAACAGTCATGGGAAATTGACAGGAACAAGGACGGTATCATTGTTTATACGAAAGAAGAAGAAGGGTCTGCTTTCAAAGCTTTTAAGGCGGTTATGACCATTCATGCATCAACAGATGAGATAGTAGAAGTACTGAAAAATGCAGACGACTATACAAAATGGTACGGCTACACAAACACATCTGCACTTCTGAGGCGAGAAGGAGATACACAATACAATTATGTTGAGACCATATTTCCGTGGCCATACAGTAATAGAGACATGGTTTACCGGATGTCTGTTAAAGCGTCTGCCCAGGGGGTTGTAAAAATATTGCTGAAAGGGATCCCTGACTACGTGCCGGAAAAGCAAGGAATAGTGCGCATGAAAAAGGCAGAGGGATACATTTTGTTGCAGCTGATAGACGGCAAAACAGAAGTGACCTATGTATTTCACTCCGAACCAGGAGATAATATTCCGCCATGGCTGGCCAACAATTCAATAGGTGAGCTGCCTTTCCAAACACTGTCCGGATTAAGGAAACTCCTCAAAGAATAACACTCTCAGATAGCAGCCGCTGGCATCCATTTGAGTGCATTCAGTATTTCAAATACCAGCTGAAGTTATGGTCAAGTATGTGTTGTTTGTTCGATCTGATATAGTCAAGGAATGCCTGGCTAACAGGTGAAAGTCTTTTCCCCTTTAGCCAAATGAGGCGCCATTTTGTGATAATGGGGAGATCCACCATAGGTAAAATGTGGATTTCCTTGCTCATCAGTTCATGGCGCATGCCAATCAGCGGCATAACGGAGTGACCTATCCCTGCAATTACCGCCTGCTTTACTGCCTCGTTGGAGGTCAGCTCCGTCCGTTTTCTTTGCTTGCCTTCACGTGATTCAAAGTAGTGCTCCATCGCCATCCGGGTGGCTGACCCCTCCTCCCTGTAAATCAATGGTTTGCCTTCATTGCGTGCGGGCGTGTTGCCCATGAGGTAGAGCTTATTTTCTATCAGCAGCTCTTCCTCTACTTCTAGTCTTTCCGGCACCACAGACACGAGCGCAAAGTCGATTTCATTATTTTTCAAACTTTCGATTACCCGACTCTTATTGGTCACATCAAGGACGATGTCGATTCCTTTGTGCTCATCCAGAAAGCCGCTTAGGAAATATGGTATTACATATTTTCCGGTCGACGCCGAAGAAATGGACAGCTTGCCTGTAAGGATACCCTGAAAAGCCTGCGTTTTATAATTGATGTTTTCCAATTCCTGAATCACCCGCTCAGCAATTTTAGCGACTTCCTTTCCAAAATCGGTGACGTAGAGCTGCCGTCCAATAACCTCAGTAAGCGGTATTTCAAACTGGTCTTGAAGGTTTCTTAGCTGAATCGAAACGGCAGGTTGAGTCATAAAAAGCTCTTCCGATGCCTTTGTCACACTTCGTGTTTGCACCACTTTTAAAAATATCTGAAGCTGATGGATGGTATAGTTCATAAATATTTGTTATGCTTTACATAACAAATATAAATAAAAATATATGAAACGCTTTTTCAAACTTTGCCCATCAATCAAACAAAATTTACATGATAACACAACAGGAAGAGCCCATCAAAAAACAGAAACAAGAAAATTTTGAGCTGGTCAATGGTGAGTTTTCAGCTAGTGAGGCCATAGAAATCATTGAGGATTTGTACGCCAGGAATATCAATTTTCATGAGATCAAAAGTTTTAGTGAGCTCATACGCTACGACGCCAAAGACGAGGCGACTTTGGCTCGGTTAAATGCACTGAAGGAGACAAAGGAACAAGTAGGAAAACTACTTCAAACTGCCAGGGAAGATGGCCGGTCTTTGAGAGTTTCGTCGACCATTTCAATTGAAATTATCTAATCTAAGTCACTCAAACCAAATCGAGATATATTATGCCATATAACTTTCTTATTGCGTTTGCCTTGCTTCCCCCCGCTGCTTTTGTAGCGACGGCCCTGGCTTCATGGTTTCAACCTGGGATTCACCCCACGTTAACCCGACGACTTGGCACAGTCTCTACTATCATAAGCATCATGGCGGCTGCTTTGTGCGGCTACATCGTTTTCCAGGATGGCCTTTTTCAGACCGATTTAGTTGGTTGGTACGACTTAGGCTTTAGTCTTCGCCTTGATGCTGTGAGTGTGATCATGGTGGGTATGATTGCTTTGCTGGGGTTCGTTATCTTCAAATTCAGCATTAACTATCTGGATGGAGACCAGCGCCAGGGCGCCTTCCTTGGCAGGCTTGCAGCTACCATTGCATCGGTGCAGCTACTGGTAATGGCTGGCAACCTTGCTCTTTTATTTGTGGCTTGGGTTTTAACCAGCGTATCACTGCACAGGCTTTTGGTCTTTTACAACCACAGGGCTGGTGCCATTATCGCTGCAAGAAAGAAATTTATAGTAGCCAGACTGGCAGATGTTTGCCTTCTCATCGCATTTGTAATCTTGTACAATCAGTTCGGGTCGGGCAACCTTGAAACCATTTTTACTTCTATTAAAAGTGTCAGTGCCTCTGACCTGCCATGGGATGGGGTAGAAGTTGTTGCGATATTTTTAGCTATGGCGGCCATATTGAAATCTGCTCAGTTTCCAACTCACGGATGGTTGATTGAAGTGATGGAAACACCCACGCCGGTTTCAGCCTTGTTGCATGCCGGCCTCTTAAATGCCGGCCCTTTCTTGATCATCAGAATGGCCTACGTAATGGACGCCAGCACGGCGGCACCACTTCTTTTGATGGCTGTTGGGGGAATCACAGCGCTTTTTGCCTCTGTAGCCTACTTGACACAACCCTCTGTGAAAACAGCCTTAGGCTACTCAAGCGTTGCACACATGGGATTTAGTCTCATGGTATGTGGCATGGGAGTATACCCGGCAGCCTTGCTTCACCTTGTTGCTCATTCATTTTACAAAGCGCATTCTTTTCTTTCTTCCGGCAGTGCCGTTGACCTTCTGAAAATGTCAAAAATAGCTAAGCTAAGCGGCTCTGGAAACCCCTGGATCATTGCATTAGGACTTTGGTTGGCTTTAGCTCTTTATTCAGGCTTCGCCATTTTGTGGGGCATTAACCCTTCAAAAGACTTTTCGCTGCTGGCGATTGGGACTGTGATCACTATGGGGTTGTCGAAGATATTTGTATCAGCGATTGAAGCGAAAAGAAACCCTGCTCTGATGTTTCATGCCATATCGCTTGCCTTGCTCGTTACGCTTGCATTCTTCACACTTGAGTCAGCCATGCATTACCTTCTCCTGGGCCAGGTTCCGGAAGTTTCAACTCCTGGAATGGGTACAATGATCCTGACCGGCTTGTTACTTCTGGTCTTTGCATCCGCTGTAGTCATTCAAATGGTTTCTCCTAAAATCCCCCACAATACCTCTTATTATGCCTTTGCCATTCATTTCCGCAATGGATTCTATGCCAATGCCGTCTTCGATAGGTTGATCAGCTCATTGCGCATTTTGCCGCAGGACGATTCACAGCCTTTAACTCAGCGTCCACTCAATCGATTTGAAGCTTATGGGGCCAAAATTAACGAGCAGGAAGAAGAGTTGAACGTAGTATAAAAACTTCCTCATAGGTAAGAGAGATTTAACCATAAAACCTGATATAGATAGATATGACATACCAAAATCAAATGACTACAGTGAATATGAGTAGTAGTGAGCATCTCAAGGTGCTACGTGAGGCTTGCAAAAAGATTGCACCAGTTTGGCCTCTGGAAAACTTTGTAGCTGTAAATCCATACTTGGGTCACGCTGATCAAACATTTGAAAGCACCGCCCAAACCCTGGCGAAAATAGGCGGCATTCAAATGGCGCTGCCACTATCCTTCTACCTTCAGAAAATCAAAGAAGGAAGAATCACCCGAAGTGATCTGCAATCGGTTTTGTCCAAAAAATCAAAAGAGAAAACAAAAGTCGACGACTTTATTGCTCTCATTGAAAGTGCCACCGACGAGACAACGGGAGTTTCCACAGTAGCGACTCTGGCGGACGTGGCTACCCAGGTTACCGGAAAGGACTGGAATCGGTTTGCTACGTCAAGGATGTCCACCTGGGCGGCATCGTATTTTGACGACGGGCAGGCAAGCTGGGCCGCTGCTGACCAACAAGCAGCTCTTTTTTCGGCCTGGAAATTTGAAGCTGAAGTTGACAATACAACAGATATCATGGGACTGAAGGGCTTCAGAAAAGCAGCCAAATCATTGCCGGGCGACCCTGTTAAAGCCATGGATGCTGCACTTCAAATCCTGGAGATGCAGGCAAATATATTGCCCATTTATCTGCATCGCTTGCTCTTGAGCGTGGGTGGCTGGTCGGCCTTTGCCGCAAGATTGGATTGGGAAAGCGAACTAAATGGGGGTAAAGGCGGCAAGTTGATGGAGTTTCTCATCGTCCTGCTTTGTTGGGAAGCATGCCTTTTCCAAGCCCTCGACAGTCCAAAGCTTAGGGTAAAATGGTTGACAGCCAAAAAATCAATGCTGTTGACATCGACGCCATCAGAAATCAATCAGCAACTTACACAAAAACTAATTTTACAAGAAGCCTTTGATCAGGCAGCGCAGCGAGAGATCATTCAAAAATTCAAAGAACCAAAAGCAACAAAGAGCCTATCAGCTTCCCAGGTGAGGGCACAGGCCATATTCTGTATCGATGTCCGATCAGAAGTGTATCGCCGAAACCTGGAGCTGGTAGACCAGGGGATAGATACAATCGGCTTTGCCGGGTTCTTTGCTTTTCCTATCAATTATGTGCCCATAGCACACGGTCAGGGAGTAGCCCAATGCCCGGTTCTTATTACGACAGGTGCCACCATTTTGGAAGAAATTCCTGATAAGAAAACGCATGAGCAGGCACGAAAAAGCAGAACGCTGAAACACCAGGTGCAGCATATATGGAAGTCGTTCAGGTCAGGAGCCGTTACTTGTTTTAGTTTTGTCAGCCCACTGGGGTTGTACTATCTACCCAAGCTCTTCACTGACAGCTTTGGGCTTAGCCGTCCGGTTCCTCATCCTGATCATGTAGGATTAAAGGACAAATATATGAAGCTCAAAGGAGCTAGTCTGAATGTGGCGACACACGGCAATGTGGCAGCAGGTATACCATTGGAGCAGCGTGTTCAGACGGCAAAAAATGCCTTAAATGCGATGTCGCTCACGAGCGGTTTTGCCAGATTTGTGTTAATAGTTGGGCATGGATCCACAACTGTCAACAACCCGCATGCAAGTGGATTAGATTGTGGTGCCTGCGGCGGGCGGAGTGGAGAGCCCAATGCCAAAGTTGCTGCTGCGGTACTGAATGATAGACAGGTAAGGCAATTACTGAAGGCTGAAAACATTCACATACCGGACACTACTGTTTTTCTTTGCTGTCTGCACGACACCACTACCGATGAAGTAACGATTTTCAATGAGCAAGAAGTGTTAGCTAGTCGGGCGAATGAGTTGGAAGAACTGAAAACTTCGCTGGCAAAAGCTGGCCATGCTTCACGTACCGAACGAGCTCTTCGGATGACTACCAAAGGAAATGTGGATGATGCTATCATGAGAAGAGGCAAGGATTGGTCGCAGGTTCGCCCTGAATGGGGCCTGGCAGGATGTTCAGCTTTTGTCGTCGCCCCCAGGTTCAGAACAAAAGACCTTGACCTGCAAGGCAGGAGCTTCCTTCATTCTTATGACTGGAAGAAAGACGAGGGATTTAAGGTGCTCGAGCTGATCATGACTGCTCCCATGGTGGTCACCAGCTGGATCAACTTGCAGTATTTTGCTTCCACGGTGGACAATAAAAATTTTGGTTCCGGAAATAAGACACTCCATAACGTGACTGGCGGCGTGGGTGTGTTAGAAGGGTTCTCGGGAGACCTGAGGGTCGGTCTGCCGATCCAATCAGTGCACGATGGTAAAAACTTCCAGCATGAGCCAATCAGACTCAAAGTGATCATAGAGGCTCCCATAGACGCAATAAATGTAGTGCTGGAAAAACATACTTCAATAAGAAACCTATGTGATAACGAATGGATTCACCTGCTCTCTATGAACGATGAGGGTATGGTTGCTCGCCGCTACGCTGGAAATTTGCTCTGGGAAGAGATTGGGGCAGTTGGAGTGTAACGGTTGAAGGATTTTTTAAAAAAAGGCCCTGATTTTTTCAGGGCCTTTTTGGTGCTATCAACAGTATCAGTTTTTGTAAGCTTTGTCCAAAAACACATACCGGGCGTCTTCTTTTGCATCTACTGCTTTGGACTCTACATCGATGATCATAACCGGAGGCGTGGTGTCCTTCGCCTCAGCGGCTGGTCAGTTGGGCACGCCGTCACCATTGGGGTTCCCGGTTTTAATGAAGTTAGCAAAGAAGTTTTCCATGGTTTCTGACACTTTGAAGTCGTCAGGCGTCCAGGCGTAGTCGTCGACCAGGTAAAGGTTGCCCATGCAGTACTCAATTTCTGAGGCGTGGGATCTGATGAAGGTTTGGCTGTATTTCAGCTTTATGCTTCTGCTGGACCGATCTTTTGTTAATAGGTACCTATTTTTATATTTTTGGTACACGTATGAAAAACATGGGACACGCCGCACCATATTCGCCGCTTGCAAAGCTTCCTCCTCCATTGGCATTAGTTGAAACGATGGATGTGTTGAGGCAAACCAGCAAGGCCGCTGCGGCTTTGGCTGAGCTAAAGGGTATTGCTGATTCTATTCCTAATCAGTCTATGTTGGTGAATGCAATAGTTCTTCAGGAGGCAAAAGACAGCTCCGAGATAGAGAATATTATCACCTCTCAGGACGAGCTATACCGGGCACTCACAGCGAGTAGCTCTATTGTATCAGTGCAAACCAAGGAAGTTGTTAACTATAGAAAGGCCATACTCCACGGCTTTGATTTAGTGCAAAGGCAAGGGTTCTTGCGAGTCAATGATATTGTGTCCTTGCAACAGAAATTGGTGGAGAATATGGCTGGGATAAGAAGTACTCCCGGAACTGTGCTAAAAAACGACAAAACCGGCGAAGTTGTTTACACACCACCACAAGACAGGCAGGAGATTCTGGATCTTCTGGACAACTTTATCGAGCATTTCAATTTGTCCGGGCAAAAGCTTTCTCCATTAATTCAGCTTGCCATTCTTCATCACCAGTTTGAGAGTATTCACCCATTTTATGATGGAAACGGCAGGGCTGGGCGGATTCTAAACATCCTCTATCTCATTTTGAATGGGTTGATAGATACGCCTATTTTGTACCTAAGCTCTTATATTATTAAGCATAAAGTCGAGTATTATCGACTACTTAATCTGACTAATAAAACAGGGGAATGGGAGGAATGGATATTGTTTATGCTGAAGGCAGTTGAAGAAACCGCCAGACAAACAATTGCAAGAATAAAAGAAGTGAGGTTGCTTCTGGGCGAAACCATTGAAGAAGTGCAGAAAAAGGCACCTAAGATATATCGAAAAGAGCTCGTTGAACTGCTGTTTGAGCAGCCCTACTCCAAAATAGAATTTGTAGTGAAGGTGCTGAATGTTGAAAGGAAAGCGGCATCAAGATACCTCAGGGAGCTTGAGGCCGTTGGTATTCTTGAGTCACGTGTAATTGGACGTGAGACGATCTACGTGAACAAGGCGTTGCTGGAAGTTCTGAGTCAATAAAAAGGCTCCGATCTCCCGGAGCCCTTCAATTTATCTCTCCAAACCATTAAAGGGGTTACTATGTGTTGTATGGCAGAGTAACCCCCTTAATCACTTAGTTCTTATATGCCTTGTCTAAAAACACGTACCGGGCGTCGTCTTTTGCATCTACTGCTTTGGACTCTACATCGATGATCATGACTGGAGGCGTCGTGTCTTTGGCTTCGGCAGCTGGCCAGTTGGGCACGCCTTCACCATTCGGGTTGCCGGTTTTAATGAAATTGGCAAAGAAGTTTTCCATGGTTTCTGACACTTTGAAGTCGTCGGGCGTCCAGGCATAGTCGTCGACAAGGTAAAGGTTGCCCATGCAGTACTCAATTTCTGAGGCGTGGGAAGCGCCAACTGGTTCTGGCATTTTCGGTGCATTTTCATCTTTCTTCACAGTGCCGCCCGCCAAACCTGAAGCAAGCGTTTGGTCTCTTAGCGGGGGTCTCACTCTGCTGAACAGGTAGCGATACACCGGCTGGTTGCTATTTTTTCTGTGCAGGTCAAACCACTTCCAGGTACTGTAGGAAATGAATCTGTCAGATGCCAGGGCTGTGGCCGAAAGTTCGATCTCTTTTTCTGAGCCATGAGGATACAGCTTGAGTACTTCGCTGTGGGTGTCAGGATAGGCCTCTTTCACCTTTGCCACATAGCTTTCTTCGTTGTAGGGCTTACCTTGCATAAAGGCCATGCCAGGGATTTCTGCAGAATTCCAGCCCAGCAATAAAGGCACCATGGCCTGCTCCTTGGCATTGAAAATCTGAGGGATGGTTTTTGGATAGAAATATCCATCAATGACTGTCGGGAAGCCAAAACGTCGGGATGCCTGGTAAATCTCATATACTTCTTTGGTGCTAAGCGCCCTTAGCTCTTTCAGCGTTGGGTAACCAGCTTTTTGCGCAAACTCCAGTCCCGTTTTTTCAGCTTCAGCCAGGGGAACCGGAGAAAGAGTAGGGTTGATGCCCGCACCGCTTTCTCCGATAGCACCTGCTATCAGGTTTTTCGAAAGGGGAGAGGCCATTTGTGCACTTACCGAAATAGAACCTGCCGACTCGCCGGCGATGGTCACTTTCTTAGGGTCACCGCCAAATGCTGCTATGTTCTTTTGTACCCATTTGAGAGCAGCGTTTTGGTCGAGCAAGCCGTAGTTACCAGAGCCTTTGTAAGGTGACTCAGCACTCAGCTCCGGGTGAGCAAAGAAGCCGAAGATGGCCAGGCGGTAGTTAACGGTAACTACTACTATGCCCTTTTTAGCCATGCTGGCTCCATCGTAGCGTGGCTCAGAGCCATCGCCCGCCACAAAGCCGCCGCCGTAGAAATAAACAAGGACGGGGAGGCCGGTTTCTTTGGCTTTTGCAGGTGACCATACGTTCAGGTAAAGGCAGTCTTCACTGATGCCGTCGGAACGGAAGTTCATGTCGCCGAACACTGCTGCCTGCACGGCACGTGGGCCAAATTTCTTGGTTTGCCTTACACCACTCCAGTTGTCAACAGGCTGCGGAGCCTTCCACCTCAGGTCGCCAACAGGTGGTTTGGCGAAGGGAATGCCGAAGTACATTGATAAGCTGGTAGTCACATCGTAGTTGCCTTCGATGGTGCCATTTTCAGTTTTAGCTTGTACGGGAAAACTATTGTTTTTCTGTGCCATGGCTGTAGCGCTGATCAAACATAGCCACCCCATGAGTAAGGTGAGTTTTTTCATATGTTAGTAGGTGTTTTATTATTGTCTCAATTTGTAACAATAATAAAAGAAGTTTTGGATAACTCCTATTAATTGCCAATTATTGGGAGTGATGAATCAGTGTTGTGGCTATGTTGTGCCCACTGCGAGGTCAGCAGCCGGGCTGGTGGCACGACATTTTACACTCTCTATGCCCAAATGAACCCAAAGGAATTCCTTCCTCATATTGCGTACGATTCGGTGATCTTCGGTTTTTCCGGTGACAAGCTGAAAATCCTGATCATGGAGTATCACAATACGAAGCTGTTTGCTCTACCGGGTGGGTTTGTGCGAACTGATGAGGCACTTAACGATGCCGTGAGGAGGGGGCTGAAGGAGCGGACGGGACTCGACGACATTTTTCTGGAGCAGTTCTATACCTTTGGCGACATGGCCCGTTTCAAGCCAGAGGTGATGAAAACGATCATGCAAGGCCTCAACGACAAGGTGCCTGACGACCATTGGCTGCTCGACCGTTTCATTTCTGTGGCCTATTATGCACTCATCGACTACAAACAGGTGGTACCCCGGCCGGACGCCATTTCTGATTCGTGTACCTGGTACGACGTTGACAGTTTGCCAAAACTGATTTTAGATCATCAAAAAATTGTCGACAAAGCACTTCAAACCCTCAGGCAAAACCTCGACCACAAGCTGACCAACCTGCTACCTGAGAAGTTTACGATGAAAGAACTCCAGTCAGTGTATGAGGCCATTCTTGGTGAAAAGCTGCGTCGCACTACTTTCCAGCGGAAGTTACTGGCGTCGGATCTGCTGGTACGGCATGAGAAGCTGTACAATGGAGGAGCGCACAAAGCGCCGTTTCTTTATTCGTTTGCAAAATAAGCTGAGCTACGGCCACTTGGGCATCTGATGGGCTTTGCCCCATGACCATTCCCGATTTGCCGACGCCTTCTTCCTGCGATCTTCCGTCTTCCTGCGTTTCCGCTCTTAAAGCGTTTCCCCAACAAACTCCAAAAACCTTTCCACTTCCGCTTTCGAGTTGTAGATATGCGTCGATACCCGGATGGCATCGAGATGACTTTCCGGCACCACTCTCAATCGGAAACCGGCTTTGGCACCCAATGTGTTGAATTCCTTGTAGCCAATATTTTTCGGTTTAAATGTGATCATGCAAATACGGGAAGAGGCTTCGGCGGGGGTAAGCAGATCGAGCTTTTGCTTGAGTTGGCTAAGTCCTTCAAACAAAAGCGTTGAAAGCTCCCTTACTCTTGTTTCAATCTTTTCCTTTCCAACGGTAGTATGAAACTCTGCGGAGGCGGCCGCTCCCATGTACATGGGAGTGCTTTGTGAGCCATAGTCGTAGCGATGGGCAGTGGGCACATAGGCCGCCATACTGGGCGGGTTGGTGTACAGGTCCCAGCCTGTGTCGGAATAGGCACCTACCTGATATGCCTGCAAAGTGTCGAGTAGCTCCTCTCTCACATAAAGGAACCCCGTGCCATTCGGCCCAAGCATCCATTTGTGGCACGATGTAGCGTAGAAGTCGCAGCCGAGCTCCTTCAGGTTCAGGTTGAAGGTACCTGCACCATGGGCTCCGTCAATAGCCGTGAAAATGTTTTTGCTACGTGCCCAGGCAGCAATCTCTTTGATGGGCAGCACAAGGCCGGTGGTGCAAGTAATGTGGGGGACGGCAATCACCCTGGTTTTGGGTGTCACCAATGCTTTTATTTTACTCAAGTTTTCGTCTGCCGTGAGCCCCGGTTCGAATGGTTTCAGTACAATGCCGTGCAGTTTGGCCCGGTTGAGCCAGGGTAATGCATTGCCCACATGCTCGTGCAGGGTAACGATGACTTCATCTCCTGCTTTGAGCGGCAATCCCCAGGTAACGATATTGATGCCTTCGGTGGTGTTGTGCGTCAGGCTGAGCTCTTCCGTTTTTACGCCGACAAAGGCTGCCAGTACTTCTCTTGCTTCATCGGTATGGCCGTACTCGCCGGTACCATTGGTTTCATCGAGGTACTTTTTGATGGTGTCAAGCACAGGTGTCGGCGATGGGCCGAAAGTGCCATTGTTGAAGTAGACCCGCTTATCTTGAAGCGGAAAAGCTTTTCTTAATTCAGTCCAGTAGGCCTCGCCCTCGGCTGTTGGGAATTGGAAAGAAGCTGGTGCAGTTGATAGGTATGGTATGGCGGAGATACCGATGGCACTTTGGGAGGCTCGTCGTAGAAAGCTGCGTCTATTGCTCATAACCACTAATTTCTACTCCTTATTTATAACAGACAAGGCTTTATTTTTAAAAGGACTGATTGAAAAGGCGATACAATCGCCAGTTTCATTCCTGCCCGTTGCAAACGGGTAGGAATGAGTGCAAGTGGCCTACCCGGTTATTTATTCTCAAAAGACTTATCAGGATAAGCAGGCACCGGCGGCACTGGCCTCGGGTCTTCTTTGATTTTCTTTTGCAAAAACTCTATCGCTGCTTTCAGCTGAGCATCTTCGCCCTCGAAGGTCGCATGGGGCAGGTTGTCGACCACAATGTCGGGCTCAAAGCCATGGCCTTCCACCAGCCACTTGCCTTCCGGCCCATACACACCCATCATGGGCGCACGGGCAATGCCACCATCGCTCAAAGTGTTGACCCCACTCAGCCAAATTTCCCCACCCCAGGTGCGGGTACCAATGGCTGTGCCCAGCTCCAGTCTTTTGAAGCCATCGGCAAAGGATTCGCCATCCGACGCCGTGTTTTGGTCTACCAGAATCACGATATGCCCTCTGAAAGCGTACTGCATATTCCAGTACGGTTTGCCGGAGCGGCTTTTCCAGTACATCCACGCCTTTCTCAATAGCTTCTCCAGCACAAAGCTTTCGATATTGCCGCCCCGGTTGTGCCGAACATCTATGATCAGGCCCTGTCGGTCAAATACGGGATAAAACTCCCGGTACCATTGCTCAAGGTCGTTGCTGCCCATGGCTTGCAAATGCACATAGCCCACGCTTTTGGCTGTAGCTTTGTCTACTTCCAATCGCCTGGAATACTCCCAGTCCCGGTAGCGAAGGCTGTATGGATTGCTCATAGGTACCACGATCACATCCTTTTCGACCGTGCCACGCTTCACACTCATTCGCACCTGCTTACCGGCCTGGTTACGGATCAGCTCTCCAATGTCCACGGCACTCAAAGCAGCCTTACCATTTACGCTGGTAATGACGTCCCCCACTTTGATGTCGAGATAGGGGTCGTCCAGTGGCGACTTTTCATCAGGATAATCGGGGTCAGCTTTATAAATGTAGTCGATGCTGTAGCCGCCTTTACTATCGTCTCTCGAGAAGATAGCACCGAGGCTGGCCACGACTACATTGAGCTCGTCTTCTCTGGTATCTCCTCCTCTTACACTCGTGTGGAGAGCTGAAAGCTCACCAACAAAGCGGCCAATGAGATCCGAAAGCTCTTCTCTTGTCGTTACCCGATCCACCAAAGGCAGGTATTTGGCATGCATAGCATCCCAGTTGACACCGTGCATGTTTTTATCGTAGAAGTAGTCCCTTTCCATGCGCCAGGCATCAGTAAAGATCTGCTCCCAGTCTTCTTTAGGTGTAATGGCAAACTTCCAGCCGCTGAGGTCGATCTTCTTATCGTTCAAGTCAGCCACCTTACTGGTGCCCGCTTCAACCATGTAGTAATTCCTTTGTTTTACCACCAGCATTTTCTCGCCGTTTCCAGTCAGGTTGAAGCCGTTGATGTCTTCGATCATCGTGACTAGCTTGGGGTCATCGTTGGTGATCTTTACTACGCCAAGGTGCGTTTTGGCGCCAACCCCTGTTTCTCTACTCAGCATGTAAAGGCCTTTCTTTGTCACCTCAAGTCCCCTGTAATTTCCCGGGCTAACGGGCACTTCTTCAATTCTTTGCGTAATGCCGTCTTTGTCTATTTTTATGGCAACCGCAGGTTTGGCTTCTTCTTTCTTATCGCCCTCCTTACTATCAGGCTTGTCTGTTTTAACCGCTAATTCATCGTCAGGACGGAAGGGTGACCTTGTGCCTTTTTGAAGGGATATGTGGTAAATTTTTTCGCTGGCATCAAAATACGGCTCTGGCTGTCTTGCTCCCCAGGGTGAGCCCACCAACGTGGTAAAGCTGCGATCCGATAAGAAATAGATGAATTTACCATCGAGGCTCCAGGCAGGCCAAAGACTGTTGGCTCTGTCAGTAGTAATAGGAAAGGTATCGCCCGTATCAACATTGGATACAAAAATCTGATCCATCGTATTGTCGGCCGACTGTACAAAGGCTATCCATTTGCTGTCGGGAGACCACGAAAACATGCCGATGCCTTCTTCGCCGGTTGAGATTCTTTTGCTGACTCCCGTTGCCAGATTCAGGATAAACATATGCCTCTCCAGGTCGTCGTAAGCCAGCCATTTTCCGTCGGGCGATGGCGTCCCTTTGTATCTTAGCACGGTGCCGTCTTTCGTGATAGCTTTCTGGGCACCAATGCCATTGGCAGGCATACTGATAAATTCAAATTCACCACTTTCGTCGGAAAGGGTGTAAATATTCTTGCCGTCGGCGGAGAAAACGGCATCTCTGTACCGAACGTCTTTTTTGTCAGTGAACTCCACTGTTCTGCCCGATTTCACCGGAACAGCGAAGACCCGCCCTCTGGCCGTGATCACAATTTTGTCTCCTTCCTTGTCAGGTGAAACAGAACTGATGTACTGAGCTGGATTGTCTACCCATCTTTCCCTGAGCTGATCCAGGTCCGTGGGAATCCTGATGTCGATTTTGGTTTGCGTATCGTCAGGAATGCTATAGTGCCAGATGTCGGCGCCCCATTGGTAAACAATGTGCCCATTATGGAGGCCAGCATCCCGAACGTCAAAGTTTTCGTGTGTGGTGTGCTGAGTCAGGCCGCCACCGTTTTCGTCGATCGACCATATATTCATGGTGCCGTCTCTGTCCGTGATGAAATAAACACGTCCATCGTACCACATGGGGTGGTGGCTTTCGCCTGCATAGCCGAGCGTAAGCTGAACTGCCTCCGGGCTTCCTTCGGTATATTTCCAAATCTGGCGGGCGGTGCCCCCTTTGTACCTCTTGGTCACATTGCCGTGGTACGATGGTCTCACGAAGAATACCGTTTTGCCTGTGGTGTCGAAAGATGCTTCGCTAGCCTGCGCAAGTGGCACTCTCGACTTCTTTTTGGTGGCAGGGTCAATGGTTACCAGCTGACGATCAGGAAGGGTAGCGTAGGCCCGGGTGTCGTACACCACCTTTCCGTCGGGCGTCCAGCAGTTCATAGTGGAGGCATCGCCCTCATAAGTCCAGCGGGTGGGTAAGCCACCGGAGATGGGCATGGTGTAAATCTCCTGCGGTCCTTCGTAGCTGGCAGAAAAGGCGATGGTAGTGCCGTCGGGAGAAATGGCAGCGTCCGTTTCTTCTTCAGCATGAGTGGTGAGTCGTTGTGCCAGCCCTCCTGTCAGCGGCACCGTCCAGATGTCTCCCTCAGCAGTGAAAACGACTGTGTTGTTGTGGATATTGGGAAAGCGGTAGTAGCCTTCAACGCCCTGGGCAAAAAGAGCAGTTTGTAGGAGAAGTAGGGAAAGTGCTAAAAAAGAGAATAGCTGCTTATTCAATTGGGGCTTCATAGGAATGGTCTTTTTGGGTTGAATGTAACAAGAACTCTAATCTGGAAGATACAGGGCTTCCAGTATTTAAATGCCTTTTGGAGGCTGCGTTACGCATTATACAACGTGACAATTTAGTACTTTCAATCAGAAAGCATTCTCCATTTATGTATTTGAATGCCTCTTTGCAGTGCTTGCCCCGACTACTTCAAAACCTCCTTCAAAAACGCCACCATCTTTTCAGTAAACTCCGGCTTGTCATACTCCTGCGTGCCGTGGCCAGCGCCATACACCACTTCAAACTGCACCTTCACGTGATTTGCCTCGCAAGCACCCACCAGCTCCAGCGACTGGTTGATCGGTACCTGAATATCCTGTTCACCATGCGCAATGAATATCGCTGGGTCGGTAGGATCAACCTGATAAACAGGGCTGGCCAGCTTTGCCAGGTCTGGCACTTGTTCTACGGGCTTGCCCAGCAGGAGAGCCAGTGCTGGTGCCCGCACACTGATGCCGTGTGGGGTTGACTGGCTCAGGATAGTGGTAAAGTTGGTGGGGCCATATAGGTCAATGGTTGCCTGCACGTCGGAGCTTGTGGTCAGGAAGTCGCCAAGAGTACCTTCCAGCTCCTTGTTTCCATTAGTAGTGCCGATTAATGCAGCCAGGTGCCCACCTGCGGAGGAGCCCGCCACGATGATTTTGTCAGACCTGTACCCGTATTTTTTGGCGTTAGCCCTCAGGTAGCGAATGGCAGCCTTGACATCGTGCGCCATGGCCGGAAAGGGTGCCTCCACGCTCAGTCGGTAGTCGACACTTGCCAGGGCATAACCATTTTCGAGCAGCCCTTTGGGTGGGTTTTCTTTTGAACCCGAATGCCAGGCGCCTCCATGCACCCACACCACAAGGTAAGGGTTAGGTGAGTTTTCAGGCAGGTAAATATCGACCAGCAGGTTTCTGTCCCCCGCTGTTGCGTACACAAGGTCTTTGTACTGCCGTCCGACAACCAGCTGCGTGGATAGAAGTAGCAGCAGCGCTGTTACCAGGGTTGTTTGTGTGGTATACTTTCTCATCATGTTGCAGATTAGCAGTTCATTTCTATTTCTGGATGGGACTTATGGGAAAACAGCGGCTATAGCTTCTTCCGCTATTCTTTCATCTTCCGATTCGGTGAGTCCGCTGATGCCGATGCCACCAATTACTTTTTCATTTTGGACAATTGGGAGGCCACCACCAAAGCCGGTAATGCCAGTATCGGTCCAGTAGCCTTGTTCACGATTGACGGTGCGCATAAATTCTCCCATGGACCTGGTTGATTTCCAGTCCCTGGCGCTGGTGTAAGCCTTACTTTGGGCGATTTGGGCTGTGGCTGGATTGGCGCCGTCCATGCGAAGAAAGGAGATGAGCTCCCCTTCCGTACCGGTTATGGCCACAGCGATGTTTTTATCAATTTCTTTGGCCAGCTCTACGGCTTTTGCAACGAGCTTGAGGGCTTCTTCCGCACTTACTTTCTGAATCGTATGCATTTACACTTAGTGAGTTTAAGTTATTTGTGTCTTTTATGCGGTAAGCCCTGAAAATAGGCATAATATTAAACATTTGCCCGAGCCTTTGAGTCAAAGGTGTGTGGGACGTGCCACCGTCCTGCCATTGAGCCGACCGGATTTTCATTATCAGCCTGAAGTGGTTATTATTGTCTGAAACGATATTTTCCACAAGTCATCAATAACAATGACAAAGCAAAAAGTTAGATGGGGCATTATCAGCACCGCCAAAATTGGAATGACCAAGGTGGTCCCCGGCATCCAAAAAAGTGAGTTTTGCGACGTAGTGGCGATCAGCTCCAGAAACCAGTCTGCTGCTGATGAGGCGGCTAAGAAACTAGGCATACCGAGGGCCCATGGCTCCTACGAAGCGCTGCTGGCCGACCCTGAGGTAGATGCCGTTTACAACCCTTTGCCCAATCACTTGCATGTGGAATGGACGATCAAGGCCATAGAAGCTGGCAAACATGTGCTTTGCGAAAAGCCGGTGGGCATGAATGCCAAAGAAGCTGAGCGATTATTGGCGGTAAGCAAAAAGCATCCCCAGCTCAGGGTAATGGAGGCCTTTATGTATCGATTCCATCCTCAGTGGGTCAAAGCGAAGGAGCTGGTGAAGTCGGGCGCCATTGGGGAAGCCAAAGTGGTGCAATCTTTCTTTTCTTACTACAATGTTGATCCCAACAATGTCCGCAACCAGGCCGATATTGGTGGTGGAGGACTGATGGACATTGGCTGCTACTGCATTTCGTTTCCCAGGTTCCTTTTTAGTGAAGAACCAACAAGGGCTGTGGGGCTGTTGGATTTTGATCCGGTGATGAAAACGGACAGAATAGCTTCGGGGATACTCGATTTTTCAGGTGGAAAATCAGCCACCTTCACGTGCTCTACGCAACTCATGCCGTATCAGCGCTGTATAGTGTTTGGTACTGAGGGTTATGTGGAAATAGAAATACCAGCCAATGCACCGCCCGACACTCCCTGTCGCATCTGGCTGGTGACGAAGGAAAAAAAGGAAGAAATCATGCTCCCTGTTGCTGACCAGTATACCTGTCAGGCTGATGTTTTTGCGAAGGCCATACTCGACAACAAACCAGTACCGACACCCCTGGAAGATGCCGTTAACAACATGAAGGTGATTGATGCTATTTTCGAAAGTGGTAAAAGCAAAAGTTGGGTGACGATTTGATCACCCACTTTTCTGCTAAGCCTTCACTAACATTTTACCAGTATTGTGTCCTTTAAACAAGCCCAATAGCGCTGTTGGTAGCTGATCGAATCCATCAATAATCGTTTCAGTCGTTTTTAGCTTGCCTTCTTTTACCCACTGCGCCAGGTGTTTGAATCCTTCAGGGTATTTGTCTTGAAAATTGAAAACGATAAAGCCCTGCATAAGCACACTTCTTGTGAGTAACATGGGCTGGATACGGGGCCCCATGGCCATTTCGGTATTGTTGTACAGCGAAATCTGCCCGCACAGCGGAATGCGAGCGTGAAAGTTGATATTGCTGATGACTGCATCTGAGATAGGGCCTCCCACGTTGTCAAAATAGATATCGACCCCATTGGGACATGACTCTTTTATGGCCAATCGCATGTTGGGCGTGGTTTTGTAGTTGATCGCTTCGTCAAAGCCAAACTCTTTTTTGATCAGCGCCACCTTTTCGTCTGTGCCGGCGATGCCCACTACTCTACAGCCATGGATATTGGCCATTTGGCCAACGAGCACTCCCACTGCGCCTGCCGCACCCGACACCACCACCGTTTCTCCCGCCTTCGGCTTCCCAATATGCATAAGACCGAAATAGGCGGTGAGTCCGGGCATTCCCAAAATACCCAGGTAGTAGCTGGCTGGTGCAATCGTCGTGTCAACTTTCCTTAATTCCTTCTCAGTCGCAACGATCTGCTGTGCCCATGAAAGCATGCCCAGCACCACATCTCCTTCTTTGAAAAGGTCAGACTTGCTTGAAAGTACCTTGGCAACTACTCCACCGTAAAACGGCTTGCCTACCTCAAAGGGTGGGGCATACGACTTGGCATCACTCATACGGCCACGCATGTAGGGGTCGACCGAGTAGTACAATCCCTGCAGAAGTACCTGGCCTGCCTGAAGTGCGGGCACCTCTGTGGTTTCAAACCTGAAAGTGTCTTTGGTGGGGGTGCCAACGGGTCTGGCGGCCAGAACGATTTGTTGCGTAGTCATGCTTGAGTGTTTGAAGGTAAAGGTATAAGAAAAGCGGTGATTCGATGAACGCTCACCCACCTACTGAGACTTCAGTTCTTGAACAGTCTAGCGGGATTATGCTTTTTGGTGATCGTATTCACCAAAAAGCATAACTATTGGTGAATACGATCACCAAAAGTCATGTTTTGTACCCGAAACACACCCAACGATTAGCCTTCACTGAAAACGGCAGGATATTGTAGTCGCTTAAATCTTTTCAATCTTCTCCCTTGTAAGTTCACCGGGATTGTTTCCTGTGTTAACGGTTGCAGCAGGCTCAAACAGCATCACGGAAACTTCTTGTTCAGCCACTGGTCGGTGCTCCACTCCTCTGGGCACAATAAGGAATTCATTTTCGTGGATCATGATGGTTTTGTCCCTGAATTCCATTTTCAGCTCCCCTTTGATCACGTAAAACAATTCGTCTTCGTCGTCGTGCTTGTGCCACACAAACTCACCGAGGAGTTTAGCCAGTTTCACATGCTGGCCATTGAGCTCGCCCACAATGCGTGGATGCCAGTGGTCAGAGAATAGAGAGAGCTTTTGATTGATATTGACCAGGTTATTTTTCATCAGAAAAGTTGGAGACAGATTTCTTTGACAAATTTACCACTCTAGCTTCAACAGAGAAATGCCTTGCCTTGGCAGCTTCATGCTGATGGTAAGTTTTTTGTTTTTCACATCCACCCACTCAGGTGAGCCATATAGTTTAAGCTGTCCTGCTTCTTCAAGGGTTGCCATTTGTTCGCTTGTAGGGTTTTGCGGACTTCCCATCTCTTTCCACTCTGTGTAAGAGTTGCTATGCTCCTGATCAATTCGGTAGTGGGTAAACAAGATTCTTCCATCTGCTGGAAAACCCTCGATGTTTATTTTAACGGGAGAGTCTTCCACCTCCAGGTCATTGGTATCGTGATAGTTCCAAACCATTACTGTTGCTATGTCGTCCGATTTCGATGCCAACGCATTGACATCAGGAGCCAGACCTCTCACACTTTCGTCTCTTACCTTCAGGTAGTTGTAGCTCAGGTTGTCCTGACTTACTTCCACCCTGTTGCCTTCCATCATTCCGAACATGCGGAAGGTGTTTAGCACTGGCTTATCGACACCATTTGTAGCCATGTCTCTGAAACCGGCAAACCAGGGCTGCTCCTCAAATTCGAAACCCCACGTGATGGCACCAAGGAGGTTGACGCCGTGGTGTTTGGCAAGGTCGTATTTTCTGGCAAAAGCGGCCGCTGTATAGGCCGCATACATGGTGCCGTTGCGGTAAGCATTGTGAGGGTAGTCGGCTTCTGAGCAGGCTGCACACCCTTCGGGATCCGACTCGCCAATCAAAATCGGCAGGTGTTTGAGAGTCGGGTAGGAGGCCACAACTTCAAACCCTTTGTCGATATCACGCAGCTGGGTGCCAATGTTCATTTGCACCATGCCGTCCACTACTTTCGGGCTGCCTTTCGCATGGAACGAAATAAAGTCCAGAGGAGAGCCGGTTTTGCCAGTCACGTAGTTTTTACCGAACACTACATGATCGAGAAATGTCCGGAGAAACTCTTCGGCTTTGTCCCAGCCCGGGCCTGTGGTTTCCGGGCCACCTACTTTGGCTGTTGGCAGTGCTCGTTTTACGGCATCGGCACTGTAGTCATACAGCTTGATATACTCCTCGATGGTTCCCTGCCAGTAGCCGATATTGGGCTCATTCCAAAGCTCCCAGTACCAGCTTTCCACTTCTTCTTTTCCATACCGATCCACACAGTGAGTTACCCACTGGTAAACCAGCTCAGCCCACTT
The DNA here is from genome assembly GCF_902498805.1 of Imperialibacter sp. EC-SDR9. Classification (GTDB taxonomy): domain Bacteria; phylum Bacteroidota; class Bacteroidia; order Cytophagales; family Cyclobacteriaceae; genus Imperialibacter. The sequence continues at coordinate 39,136 of NZ_LR701586.1, forward strand.
TTTATAGTCTTTAGGCGGATAAGCCCAGCCTGTGTAAATGTCGTTGTACTCTGCGCCGGGCTTCCAGTAATGCCGATAAGGCTCAGGTTTGCTCGAAAGTGCCTGTGGCATGAAACCAATTTGAGCAAAAGGCTTCATACCCCGTTCTATGTAGGTGTCAAATATCCTGTCGACGATGGTCCAGTCGTAGATAGGTCTCCCCTTTTTGTCTTCAGTATAGGCATTGGTAGAGCCCCATTTCAATCCGTAAGTGCCTTCGCCTGTTACCAGCAAACTATGTGCTCTTACATACACTGGTACCTTGCTCAGCTTCGCTATTTCCGAAAGCAGCTTTTGCCCATCTTTCATATACGTGTAATTGGGCTCGTCGTACCCCCACCACGCCCATATTGGATCCAGCACACCCATTTGTTTCGTTAAGTCGATCTGGATGGTTACAGGTTCAACGGTGTATTGGGCGAAGGAATGATAGGTGGAAATAGAGAAGAGGAGGAAGCATACTGGCTTCCACAAAACCAATGATTTTGATGTGGTCATTAGAAGAGGCGTTGGATGTAGCAGTCAGCCCAATGTAAACAAAAATACTGGCTTGCTGTAGCTACAACTGCACAAAGCTAAGATTGACTGAATTTTCAATCAGAAAAGAAGGAAGTAAAAAGCCAGGCTGATTGCGGTCACAGTTGCCACCAGCAGCATTCTTTTTTTACTAGTACGTTGCTTATCATCAACCGCCAGTTGTGCTCTCAGGGATGCGAGGTATTGAGCGCTTGCCTTTCTATAAACAGGAGCCTTTCTGGAAATGATGGTATCGGTGATATAAGCCGTGTCGAAGTTTTTGTAAGGCCCGGCACCTTTTCCTTTCAGGAGTGATCTATTGTTCCTGAGGGTTTTAATTGCATCGATGGCAAAACCTGCGCCGTGCATAGGGAGTGAGGTTGTTTCTTCTTTTAACGGCGCAAGATTGCTTCAGGTTGCCGGCTTGGCATGAAGGAAAATAGCCTCTGTTGCCATCTATTTTCCTCCCGGAAACCATTCCCCATCAAAAGCGCTTCTTAGCTCCTTTAATCTTTCATCATACTCCGGGTCAGTCGTAAAATGAGTCATTTCGTAGGGGTCTTTGTTAAGGTCGATCAGGTTTTCCTCGATCCCGACTACGTCGTAACGCAGGTATTTGAGACCGTCTTCAGACACCACCATCTTTCCTACCTGGCTCTCTACGCCAAGATGCTCCCGCCAGTCCACTTCTTTTCCTTCAAGCAAAGGCCGAAGGCTTCTTCCTCTGGGATCTGATTTCCCGACTATGCCTGCATAGTCGCACAGCGTTGGCAGCAGGTCGAGTCCATTGGATATCAGGTGGACTCTATCGACCTGTGCCGCCGGAATCTGGCCTTTCCACATAGCCAGAAAGGGGACGTTGGCCGACTCTTCATACAGCAGGCTTTTATGCTCCAGCCGGTGTGAAGCATCCATTTCGCCATGGTCGCTGGAGAGCATAACTAAGGTATTTTCTTCCTGTCCGCTTGCCTTCAGTGCATCCAAAATTGTTTGAATCTGCCTGTCAACCATCTCCGTTAGGCGGTGGTAGGCCCAGCGGTGCATACGCCATTGCTTTTCGGTATAGTGGTCACGGGCCTGCTTCTGAAAATTTCTTTGATCAACCCGCCAGCTAATGGCGGCCGGTTCGTCTTCCTGAGGTTCAAAATTAGGTGGGAGTGGAGGGCAATGCTTGCTAAAAAACTTTTCTTCACTTACACCCTCAGGCAGCTTTAGCGCCTCATCAAGTGTGGCTAATTCTGTTTCGCCAATTTCGAGGAGCCTCTTTTCCTGCTGTGTTTCGGCAAAATCCCGAATGGCCATGTAGCAAATGTCGTGCGGATTGATCAGCGACACCACCATAAAGTAAGGCTTTTCATGGGGCGTGGAAATGTACTTTGCTGCCTCCAGGGCCAGCTCGTCTCGCTCATCGTTTGTGATGTCGGTGAAGCCAAGGGCTTCAGGTGTAAGTGACTTTGGCAGGTGTTCCTTTCCGCCAAACACCAGGTCGTATCCGGCCGCTTTCAGATAAGCGGCTATGGTAGTGTTTTTCACGTCTACCGACACGTCAGGGATCCTCATGGCTCCAACATTCTCCCGAACCGGCTGACCATTGGCGTCATTGAAGTAGCCCGGAAATCTGCCAGTAATCATGCTTACTCGTGAAGGTGTGCAAACCGGGTTGGTCACATAGGCCCGGGTAAACCTAATGCCATTGTTGGCGATATAGTCCATGGCTGGCGTCTTCAGCCACTGGTTGCCGGCGCAGCTCATCATGCTGGCATTTTGCTGATCGGTGTAGATATAGATGATGTTCGGTTTTTGACTAACCTTTTCTGATTCGCTGCTGCACCCATAAAGGGCGATGGCAAGTATCCCTATGGCGAGCTTTCTTATTTTATCCATTTTGTCAAACTGTATGCGAGTGGTAAATTTTTTGTAAGAACCGCTTTGAGGAAGGTGCTGGCAACAAGAACAGTGACCTGGTTTTTCGATGTATTTTTCACTGTTTTTCGAGTCTTATTACTGACAAACCAATATAATCAATTGCATAAAGCAACCGGGTAGTTTTTCAAATTTTGTGCAAGCTTGCTGGTTAACTTTTTACAAATCCTCACTATTGGGTGCTGTTTTTTGCACGATTAACAACCTCCTGCAAGGCTTTTTTTAAATCTTCAGCAAAACTTCAGAATTACTCCCAAAATACTTCAGAATCAGTAGATGACTTTTGTCCAGTCAAAAGCGGCAACTGAAACAATTAATTTTTTGGAGAATCAAGAACGCAAAATTATTATGAATAAAACACTCATGTTCGTGGGTTTGTGTGTGCTGTTGTGTTACACAAGCTGTGAATCGCACAAAGAAAAAAAGGAGGAAGAAACTAAATTTTTAGTGACTAGTCCGTTGAGGATGGACACAACTGTTACAAAAGATTACGTGTGTCAAATTCGGTCAGTCCAGCACATTGAACTGAGGGCACTTGAAAAAGGCTATTTGCAAAAAATATACGTGGACGAAGGGCAGCGAGTAAAAAGGGGGCAGTTAATGTTCCAGATAATGCCCAAATTGTATGAAGCGGAGCTCCAAAAGGCACAAGCTGAGGCCAGTTTTGTCGAAATTGAGTATCAAAACACAAAGCGACTGGCAGAAAGTAATGTAGTAGCGCCAAATGAACTGGCGTTGGCCAAAGCCAAGTATGATAAGGCAATGGCTGAGGTATCGCTGGCTGAAGTTCACCTGGGGTTCACCCAAATCAGAGCACCATTTGATGGGCTTATGGATCGCTTTCATGTAAGGCAGGGCAGCCTTGTCGACGAGGGAGACCTATTGACAAACCTTTCGGACAATAGCAAAATGTGGGTCTACTTTAATGTTCCGGAAGCGGAGTACCTGGAATACGAATCCAGCGTTAAGTCTGACGAAAAAATGGAAGTGGGTCTTTTGATGGCTAATAACCGTCTGTTCAGCCACAGAGGCGTAGTGGAAACCATTGAGGCGGACTTTAACAACGAAACCGGCAATATTGCTTTCAGAGCAACCTTCCCGAACCCCAATGGATTACTCAGACATGGCGAGACAGGCAATATACAAGTGACGGTAGACCTTAAGGGTGCCCTCCTTATCCCTCAGAAGTCGACTTTCGAAATCCTTGACAAAAGATATGTTTATGTGATCGATGAGGAGCATAAGATCAGATCAAGGGCAATAACCATTTCAGCCGAAATGCCGCACATTTATGCCGTTCAGAGCGGGTTGGAAGTAAACGATAAAATCCTTCTGGAAGGACTGAGGTTGGTCAGAGAAAATCAGGAAATAAGTTTTGAGTTCAAGGATCCGGCAGAAGTACTGTCGCATTTAACGCTCTATGCGGAATAATCAGGCATCCTTAAAATCGAGAAGAAATGTTTAGTAATATAATTCATAGGCCCGTTTTTGCCATTGTAATTTCGGTCATTATCGTTTTTGTAGGTTCGCTGGCTATTAAGCAGCTACCTATCTCGCAATTTCCCCAAATTGCCCCAACAACCGTAAGTATTTTTATTGCTTACCCAGGTTCCAGTGCCGACGTGCTGGTTAAGTCGACGCTCATTACCCTGGAAAACTCCATCAACGGTGTTCAGGGCATGAGGTACATGACCACCGATGCCACCAGTGCTGGCGAAGCTACAGTCACCATCATCTTTGAACCAGGTACAGATCCCAACCAGGCGGTTATCCGGGTGAAGACAAGGGTGGATCAGGTGATGCCTCTTTTGCCCGCACTTGTGCAACGTGAAGGGGTTATCATCACACCCATCCAACCCAGTATGTTAATGTATGTGAACCTCTACAGTACTGAGGAAGGATTGGATGAAAAATTTCTGTACAACTACGCCAACGTTAAAATGATTCCTGAAATAAACAGGATCAATGGTGTGGCCAGAACGCAGATATTGGGTAGCCGCACCTATGCTATGCGGGTGTGGCTCAACCCTGACCGTATGAGGGCCTACAATATCTCCATTGAGGAAGTAATGGAGGCTCTTGCCGAGCAAAGCATTATTGGTCGTCCGGGAAGAATAGGACAGAGTTCAGGTATCGCTGCGCAGTCGTTAGAATACGTACTCACATACAAAGGCCGGTACAACAAGCCGGAAGAATATGAGCAAATCATTGTTCGGGCGAATGCTGAAGGTGAAAGCATACACCTGAAGGACATTGCCACAATTGAGCTGGGTAGCGAGTTTTTTGACATTTATTCTAACCTGGATGGGCACCCTTCTGCGGCTATTGTATTGAAGCAGAACTACGGCAGTAATGCCAGTGAAGTTATTGCTGAGGTGAAGGCGAAGCTTGAAGAGATGAGAGTCAGTTTCCCTCCCGGAGTGGACTACAAAATCAGTTATGACGTATCTAAATTTTTGGATGCCTCTATTGAGCAGGTAACACATACTTTGCGGGATGCCTTTATCCTGGTGGCCCTGGTAGTGTTTGTATTCCTTGGCGACTGGCGCTCCACGCTCATACCGATTCTGGCTGTTCCGGTATCCCTTATCGGCGCATTCTTTGTTATCCAGTTTTTTGGGCTGTCCATCAACCTGGTGACACTGTTTGCACTTGTGTTGGCCATTGGTATAGTGGTGGATGATGCCATTGTGGTGGTGGAGGCTGTGCACGCCAAAATGGAAGAGGAGCACCTTTCGCCTTACAATGCTGTGAAAAAAGTAATGGGGGAGATCAGTGGAGCGATTATCGCCATCACCATGGTAATGGTGTCGGTGTTTCTGCCTATTTCGTTTATGACGGGTCCGGTAGGTACGTTTTATCGGCAATTCTCCATTACGATGGCCAGCTCCATTGTGATTTCGGCGGTGATAGCACTTACACTTACACCGGTATTGTGCGCCATGCTGCTGAAGAATACGCACGGGCAACCCAGAAAGAGAACGCTGATGAACAGGGCACTCGATAGTTTCAACAGCGGCTTCGAAAAAGTGACAGGCAAATACACGGGCTTGCTAAGGCTGATAGTCAACAGAAGAGCCCTTACTTTCATCATTTTGGGAGTTTTCTGCGCAGGTATATTCTTTGAAAATGAAATTCTACCGGCTGGATTTATCCCCAGTGAGGACCAGGGTACTATTTACGCCATCATCCAAACACCTCCCGGTGCCACACTGGAAAGAACCAATCAGGTGTCTCAGCAGCTTCAGAAAATTTGCGAGGAAATTGATGGCGTGGAATCCGTTTCTTCGTTGGCTGGCTATGAGATCATGACAGAAGGCCGGGGTTCGAACGCCGGTACTTGTTTGATCAACCTAAAACCCTGGTCGGAGCGGGAACATTCGGTGAAAGAGATCATGGAAGAGCTGGAAGAGGAGTCGAAAGGCCTTGGAGCTATTGTCGAATTCTTCGAACCGCCTGCTATCCCCGGGTTTGGATCTTCAGGAGGCTTTTCCATGCGTTTGCTCGATAAAACTACAGACACCGACTACCAGGAGTTTGATAAAATAAACAAGGAGTTCATGGATAACCTGGACAAGCGTCCGGAGCTCACTGGTTTGTTTACCTTTTTCGCCGCTAACTATCCTCAGTACGAGCTGTTGATAGACAACGAACTGGCCATGCAAAAGGGCGTTTCTATCGGCAAAGCGATGGAAAACCTGAACATACTTATAGGAAGTACCTACGAGCAAGGGTTTATCAGGTTCGACAGGTTTTTCAAAGTGTATGTTCAATCTGCGCCTGAGTTTAGAAGACTTCCCTCCGATGTTTTGAACTTGTTTGTCAAGAATGACCGGGAGGAAATGGTGCCTTATTCATCGTTCATGACGCTTGAGAAGAAGCAGGGGCCTAACGAGATTACCCGCTACAACATGTACAACTCGGCTGCCATAAGAGGGCTGCCTGCTGAGGGGTATACAACCGCCGATGCTATCCAGGCCATTACTGAAGTGGCGGCCCAAACGTTGCCGAAAGGGTATGACATCGCCTGGGAAGGTCTTTCTTACGATGAATCAAAAAGAGGGAATGAAGCACTGTACGTCTTTATCATCGTAGTGTTGTTTGTCTACTTTGTGCTGGCAGCTCAGTACGAAAGCTTCCTTTTGCCTCTGGCAGTAATATTCTCCCTGCCTGTCGGGGTGTTTGGCTCCTTCCTGTTCCTTAAGGTAATGGGGTTGGACAACGATATTTATGCACAGATTGGTCTCATTATGCTGGTAGGCTTGCTGGGTAAAAATGCCGTGTTGATTGTGGAATTTGCTGTTCAGAAGCGCCGACATGGAGCAACTATTTTTGAAGCAGCCATTGAAGGTGCCAGGGTGCGTTTCCGGCCTATCCTGATGACATCATTTGCCTTCATTGCCGGTTTGATTCCTCTGGTGATTGCCACGGGTGCTGGTGCCATAGGTAACCGAACCATTGGCTCTTCGGCCCTCGGCGGTATGCTCTTTGGAACCATATTCGGTGTGATCATCATTCCGGGACTGTACTATATTTTCGGAAAACTGGCGGACGGCCGTCAGCTGATCAGGGATGAATACGACAGGCCTCTGAGTGAGGAGCCCCAACACAAACATTCGAAAGAAATAAATTGATTATCATGTTGAAACGAATCATATATAAATGGGTTGGAGTGGCCTGCCTTTCCTTGGCGGTTTGGGCCTGCAAAACGCCCGACTTGGTACAAAAAACAGAGAGCAAGGCAGTGCCTGCGAGCTACAACAGTTCGCAGGACACTACCAACACTGGCAAGATTCGGTGGCAGGACTATTTTACCGACCCGTACCTGATCTCCCTGATTGACACAGCTTTGCAGAACAATCAGGAGTTGAATATTGTGTTGCAGGAAATCCAAATTGCCAGAAACGAAGTGCAGGCCAGAAAAGGAGAGTATTTACCTTTCGTTGGCTATGGTGCAGGTGCCGGGGTCGATAAGCCAGGCCGGTACACGAGCAAGGGCTCCAGCGAGGCTACCACGGAAATTAAGCCAGGAATGGAAACGCCAGACCCGCTGCCCGATTTCATGGCGGGGCTGTATGCTTCATGGGAAGTGGACATTTGGCACAAGCTGCGCAAAGCAAAAAAGTCAGCCTTCAACAGGTATTTGGGAACAATGGAGGGCAAGAACTTTCTGGTGACTAACCTGATCGCCGAGATCGCCAACTCCTACTACGAATTGCTGGCGCTGGATAATCAGCTGAGAATAGTACAGCAGAACATTGAAATACAAAGCAATGCTCTGCAAATAGTAAGGCTACAGAAGCAATCCGCCCGGGTAACTGAGCTGGCGGTTCGCAGGTTTGAGGCACAGGTACTCAACACGAGAAGCCTTCAGTTCGGTATTCAGCAGCAGATCATCGAAACTGAGAACAAGCTCAATTTTCTGGTGGGCCGGTTTCCGCAACCTATTCAGCGCAACTCACAAAGCTTTATTGATTTGGTACCCAACGTGCTGAATGCTGGTATTCCCGCTCAGCTGCTCGAAAATCGTCCCGATGTAAGGCAGGCTGAGTTAGATCTGGTAGCAGCCAAACTGGACGTGCAGGTGGCCAAAGCCAGGTTCTATCCTTCGCTGGGGCTTTCTGCTGGGCTGGGCTTTCAGGCGTTTAACCCGATTGACCTGGTGAAAATGCCTGAGTCGCTGATATATGGGCTGGCGGCCGACTTAGCCGGGCCGCTGATCAACAAAAATGCCATCAAGGCGGCTTATTCAAGCGCCAATGCCATGCAGATACAGGCGGTGTATAATTACGAGCGAACCATTTTGACAGCTTACATTGAAGTGGCTAATCAGCTGTCCAATATCGGCAATCTGGCAAACACTTTCGAACTGAAATCGCTTCAGGTCGAAGCACTGACCGAGTCGGTCGATATTTCAAGCAATCTGTTTCGCTCAGCCCGGGCCGATTACATGGAAGTGCTGCTGACTCAACGAGATGCCCTGGAATCGAGGTTTGAGCTGATTGACACCAAAATGGCGCAAATGCACGCCGTGGTGAATGTGTATCTGGCGCTGGGTGGTGGATGGAGGTAAGCACCACCGCCTAATGTAAGAAATGGAGCTGTCTGGGTTAGGAAAAAAGGTTGATCGATTGTAGTAACAGTAGTAGAACAACTCCACAAAAGGCCTCCGAAGTCGAAAGATTTCAGGGGCTTTTTTTCTTTTGTATGGCTGGAGGTCTGGATTAAAAGCAGAGTGACACCCGGCCATGGAGTGTATTTCTTTACTCAGACTTCATTGCTTTCGTAAGATTTTAACAATCCTGCTATAGACCACCTCCGATAAATTCCAGTTGTAGCCATCAAAATTGGTTGTATTCGTGAACTGGATAACAACAGTGTCAATGTCCTTGTGGTATTTGGCGATGCTCTGATAGCCAACAAGTAGCCCTGTATGTTCATACTCGTAGACGGAGGAATAGATTTCCTGTTCCCCTTCATTGAACACCGACCCGTCGTTCAATGCTCTTATGAATGTGCCAACATCCTCGGCTGTAGCAATTATTAAGCCCGTATCTTCATATTTAAAGTCTTCATCAATACCTACATAATAGCCACTCATCACATCGTCCATGTCCACTTCACTGAGTGAGCCGAAAGTATTTTTGAGCCCAAGTGGGATCAAAACCTCCTCCTTTATATACTGCTGATGGCTATAACCCAGCACTTTGTCAATGAGGTCAGAAATCAACATATAATTGGTATTTGAATAGCCATAGTCTTCACCCGGTTCAAAGTCTGCTGGCAAATCCAAAGCATACCCAAGTGTTTCCTCTTTGTTTTTTGGAGGGTTTTTCCAATAGTCAGGGTGGTCAACAAAATTGGGAATACCACTCCGATGCTGTAGCATATGCCGCAGGGTTATTTTGTCTGAATTTTCAATTCTTCCTGCAAGCGCTGGAAAGTACTCGGCAAGTGTTTTATCCAGAGACAAACGTCCGTCTTTGACTAATTTTGTGGTAGCCACAGCCACATATAGCTTGGTAATGCTGGCAATCTTGAACAAGGCGTGTGGGTTGGCAGGTATTTTGGCTTTTCGATCATGCCAGCCTGCAGCGTAAAAGCCAGGTTCTTTACCAGCCTGATCTACATAAACAATGATTCCGTCAAATCCATGGTCAAGCGCTTCGTCTACTTGTGCCTGAACTGTATCAGGCAGGGGGAGTATCCAGGCCCATACTATAGGCCACGGCACAAAGTACAGGGAGCCGATGCTTGCAAGAATAAATATTATTCTGAGTACTCGTTTTATATTGTTCATATTTGACACTGTAAGGGTTTGTTTACTTTTCTACTATTAAATTCTCAGCATACCTGAGGGCTGAAGCTAGCAGATTGCTTCGATTCCTGGCTTTTTGCTTAAACTCATCAAGCATTTCTTGTTTGATCATCCGTCCCCGTACCATCACCATTTGGGGGTTCCTAAGCACTTCCAGGCGATCCAGAGGATTGTCTTTTGTCAGAATGAAATTGGCTAGCTTTCCAATTTCAATACTTCCCTGGTTACTTAAGAAATCATGGGTTTCTGAGGGATTAATTGTGGCCGTTTGAAGTGCCTGATAGTTGCTCATGCCCGCTTGTGTGTAGAAATTCAGCTCCTCGTGCAAGGAATAACCCGGCGGTGTTACGCCAATGCCAGCATCGGTGCCGGCAACGATCTTCACCTGCCGTTCGTGCAATTTCCTGATGGCAAGCAAATGGAAATCGTGTTGGTCTTTGATCCTGCTCACTATGGTTGAATCACTGCTTTTTGTGCCTGCCCAGCGATCAAACTGTGCCTGGCTGTCTACGGCACGTATGAGTGGATTCATGTTTTTCAGTGCTTCGGACTGCAGGATATTGTCCTCTGTCAGCAGTCTGTAAATATTATGATAGACCACCAGTGTGGGGCAGAGTTTGGTATTTGGATGTGAGGCATAAAGATCGACTACCTCATCTAGCCTGGCACTGTCAAGGCGATATTCCAGCGGTAGCTGCACAATGTCTTCTGCATGTTCAATCGTCACAATTTCTGGTTTGAAATGGTAGCTATAGGGTACCTTGGGCGTTGGATGAGCAACAATGTCGAATTTTAATTCCCCAGACTTTTCTATCACCGCATCGAACAGTTCACCTGTCAGGCCATAATAGGTCTTGATGAAATCATAGCCCCGCTCTTTGTACTCAGCCACCTTTGCATAGGCCTCTTCCGGAGTAAATAGTTGCAGATTATCGTCTCCAATAAATTCAGGGCCAGTCAGCTTAGGCCCTGAGGTGAAGAACACAGGCCCAATGATCTCTTCGTTATTGATAGCTTCCTTCATTCGGAGGTGCATAGGCTGTCCCCAAAGGTTTCTCACCGTAGTCACGCCATTGGCCAGGTACAAACCAAGCTCAAATTCGTCCCACACATGAACATGCATGTCGATCAAACCGGGGGAAAGAAAACTTCCGCCTGCGTCGATGATGGCTGCTTTTGACTCTGCGACTTGCTCGGCTATTTCGGTTATCACGCCCTCCTGAATGAGCACCATTTGGTTAAAAAGTACTGTATCATCAGTCATGGGGACAACATTGACATTTTTGATCAGGTAAGAATTTGTTGCAAATGCAGGGTTGTCCTCAATTTCCAGGTAGGCGGTATTTTTTTCATCCAGTAATATGGCGACCCCCGCTACTAAAATCAGTATCAAGATGATAACTCCAATGCCTGCGATAATTCCTTTGAAGATTTTCATTTTGTTCAATTTTTAGGATGTGTATCCTTATTAATTCTACTAGTGTTATTTGAAATTACAAATCTCAATGCGATCATCAATTTTGAATTTAGATTTTTGTCATTTTTACAAGTGTAGGCATTCATTTCATTCACCAAATGCTGCCATTCTTGTACTTTTTTTATTCTAACTTCCAATCCTGATTACTTTGCCATTGTCTTTCCGAAGATCGCTTCTCTCAATCAGTGCGATGATGTCTCCGCCGGGAAGTTGTTTGACTGTCCTGACTCTGCCCTTTATCGACAAGCCAAAAGTTTCGCCCGTTTTGTGGTTGTATTTCATCAGCCTTCTATAGGCCAGCGAACCAAAAATAAAATAATCGTTCCAGCCCGAAATATTGCTTTCCCTCACCTTTAATAAACAGGCAGGCGCAACAGCCTGGCCACCGTCTCGGGTTGGCACTGTCCAGTAGTGTTCTGGAAATACGGTAAACTTAGCCGCAGAATCTTCGGAAATAGTAGATACCCACGCACCGTCGTAGTTGATGCCATAAGTAAAAAGTGGCCAACCATAGTTCTTTCCCTTCTCTATTATGTTGAACTCATCCCCACCTTTGGGGCCGTGCTCAATCCCAAAAAGGGTATGGCTGGATGCTTCAAAAAACAAACCCTGCACGTCCCGGTGCCCGTAGCTCCAAATGGTGGTAGGGGAAGCATACCCATCGAAGACGGGATTATCCGCAGGGATGCTTCCATCATCCATCAGCCGGTGAATCTTTCCTGCGTCGTGGTTGAGGTCTTGTGCATGTAATACTGGATACTCACTCGTTGAGAAATCGGAATTGCCGATGTTGAGAAAAAAGTGTGTTTTGTCTTCCCACACTATCCGCATGCCGTTGCCGGTGTAGTTTTGGTGCCGGGTGGTGAAAATAGTTTCCAACTGAGAGACAGTATTGTCCTGTACTTTAAGCCGGGATACTTTAGCAAAGCCGTCCGATGCCAGATAGGAAATGTATATCCAGGAATTGGTTGAGTAGTCAGGATGAAGGCTTATATCCATTAACCCCCCATGCATAATGGCAGCTAAACCAGGGGTGCCAAATGTAACAACCTCCGGCACTCCGCTTATCTCTGTCAGCGTGCTGTCTTCAAAGTGGAACATTTTCCCGACCCTGTCTGTAATGAAGTATTCATTTTCACCAACTATAGCTATTCCGTAGGGTATGGTGAAACCGCTTGCAATGGTTTTAGTAGTAAAGGAATCATCGCTTACCCTATAGGGAGAATCCGGAACCAGCACAAGGTTTTGTTTGCAGCTAACCAGGCAACCAAATGAGAGCGCCAGCAGCCAGAGAATAGTAATTAATTTCATCTGTATATAATTTATTTCTCAGCGGCCACATGGAATAGCTTTTACCAATGAGAATGAATATTTAACTTTTTGATCCACTTATTCATTTCCGTTGGGTATGGTATTCCCTATGGCTATTTCATAGTCTTATCAGCTTTAATGTTTTTGACTGTACAAAGGTCTGTAAGAAGTGCAGAGGCCAGTTATGAGCTATGCGGCGAAATCCATCAACTTTAAGGAAATCCCATAAATTATGATGCGGGGCTATAAACTATGACGCAAACTGCATAGGATAGCCCTGGCCAGGCTGTCACCTTTTAGACTTTCCGCCTTTCCATACCAACCACACAGCCAGTGCGAGCTCAGCAACTGCCATAGGTGCGCTCAGGATCATTTCAGCCATGGCAATTGCATCAGAAGCTTGAGGGGCAATGGCTTTAGTTGCATTGATGGCCATATAGCTAAGCCCGGCGACGTATAATAACCAGCCTATCCACTTAGGAACAGCGTTGGATTTTAGGGAAAGGTAGCCCAGCCCCAAAAGGTGAAAGCCAAACAGGATGAGGCCAAGCCACCAGTATTTTTCAAAGCCAGCCACCAGGTTCACCAGGGCCACCGCATCCTGATTGGCTACGAAAAGCATTTGCCACACACCTACCAAATGGAAGATGGCAAAAGCCAGGATGGCTGAGTAGACAGCCCGCACCACCCCGGTAGCCAGGGAGATTCTAGCATCAACCTGGGCGAAAAACCGGTAAAGACTCCATGCCACCAGCAGATCGGTGATGAGGATGATGCACCATCCTATGACGCCACTACCGAACAGGCCAGTTGCGCTGTTGAGATTGGTGAGTGTAGCTGCTGGATTACCAACTACTACCAGACTGTTCTGCACATAGCCATAAGCATAACCGGCTGCAAGGGCCATGATGATGAGTGAAACACCGGCGACGATAGCGTCTTTTCTGTTTGAGTTTTTCATGATGAGAGGTATTTAAAATTGACAGGTTGATTCGTTCACTTATGCTGCCACTACTATGACCACATTTCCTTTTTTGTGACCGCAGGCGATATAGTGATGTGCTTCAGCGACCCTCTCGAGAGGGTATTGTCTGTCTATCACTGTTTTCAGATGGCCGTTTTTATGAAGCTCGACTACTTCCAGCAGCAGCACTTTCAGCGTGTCGTCCGCATTGGCACCCGTGGCCTCAAACTTTGCTTTCTTTTTCCCAAAGAGTGAGGAGGCGATCATTTGCATGAGCAGCGAAAACCGGAGCACTGGCGACAGGTACATGCCTGGTTCGGCGAGTACCTTTTTGGCTTTGGTAAATGAGATCTTACCGACTGTATCAAAAATGATATCATACTGGGTAGTCAATCGGGTGAAGTCCTGTTTTTGATAGTCGATGACCTCATCGGCACCCAGCGATTTTATCAATCCTGTATTTTTGCTGCTGCAAACGCCCGTCACATGGGCGCCGAGGTAATTGGCGATTTGTATGGCTGATGTGCCCAGGCTGCCCGCAGCTCCGTTGACCAACACCCGCTGCCCCGGCTGTACTTGTGCTATCCGCTTAAGGAAATTGTAGGAGGTTAAATGACCATCACAATAGCTGGCTGCCTCAGCGAAGTGCAGGGAGGCTGGCTTGGGCAGAATGACTCCATTGGCCGGCACCACTACATACTCTGCATTGGTGCTGAAGCCAAGGGTTGTTTCGCCGAACACCTCGTCGCACACAGCGAACTGGGTGACCTCACTGCCGATGGCTTCAATTACTCCTGCAAAACCGGTTCCTGGTATGGGATGCTTCGGTTTTGTCAGGCCAATGAATAGCCTGGCTATGTATGGTTTGCCAGTGAGCATCATGGTATCGGCAGTTGTGGCGGCAGATGCTATTACCTTGACTAGTACATCTTTCGGGCCGGGGGTTGGCTTTTCTACAGAAGTGAATTTTAACACTTCCGGTGTGCCGTATCCGCTGGCGACAATTGCTTTCATTTGATTTGCGTTCATGCTTTTGAGTTTTTTAATGATGAAGCAAAGAAAAAGCAAACCGCAGGGGCAAGTGTTCCGAATCAATAGTGATAGGTTCGGAATTATAAAACGGAACTTATTCGGCTATGAATGGTGCTTCAGGAAGGCGCTGGGAGTCATTCCTTCTGCTTTTTTGAAGTAGGTATTGAAGACCGTTTTGGAATTAAACCCACTTTCGAAAGCCAGCCCAACCAGCGAAATATGTGAGTTGGCCGGATCTACCGCCAGCTTTTTGAAATGCCCGATCCGAAAGTCGTTGATGAACTCGTTGAAGTTCCTTCCGATTTTCTCATTGAGCAACCACGATAGCTGGTTGGGGTGCATCTCGATTTGTTCGGCCAGTGACCTCAGGCTGAGTGAGGGATTCAGATAAGGCAACTCATCATTGACGACCGCCATCAGCTTTTCCTCATAAGCGGCGGCCGTGGCCTCATCCAATTGTGATGTATTGGTCTTTGGGGTTGACTCCTTATGTTTCAACTCCGGATAGATCAGATCGGCATACCGCCAGAATCGATCATCCCCTCTGAGGTTCTTTGCCAGCGGATCATAGTAATTGAGTAGCAATATGGACGACTGATGGGTGAACAACTTTTCGACGATGGCAAAGGCCTCATCTGCCTTGCACTGCTGCGCATAGATCCAGAAAGCATAGGCATCTGCCTGAAAAGAGGCATTTTCATTGGATCTGGCCATCACCTCATTGATATAAGGCGCTGCATTATTGCTATCCCCCTTCATTAGGTAGGCCAGTGCGTTGATGCCTGCTCTTTCGTCGGGTATCATGATTTCATCCGGCATGTTAGCAGTTTCTTCAATCACCTGATCAATCCGCCCCAGATGAAACAAGCAGTAGCAATGAACGATGTAGGCCGGCAGGTTTTTGGGGTTTACTTCCAGCAACTGTTGGCAGATGGCCGCTGCTTTCTCAAACTCCTCCGTTCGGTAAAAGTAGTAGGCCTGATAGAACAGCGTTTCCTGGTTAAGCGGGTCGACGGAGCGCACATATTGCAGGTGCTCATTCGCTTTTGTTGTGTCGTTTTTGAGCAGGTACAGGAAAGCCATGAACTGCTGCCCCTCAGGGTAGGTGGGCCTCGACTTGATGCTTTTCAGGGTGTATTTGAAAGCCTTATTGTAATCTGCTTCCGTAAAAAAGGCATGATTGGCAAGCTGATAGTTGAGTGGGGCATGATTCGGGTTAATTCGCTCCACAATCTTCATGTGCTCAAAAGCCTTCTTCCAGGAGGCCTCCCTCGGAGCAAAGCCAGCCGTAGCCAGAAATCCATAGGCATCCGACAATCCCATATGAGCGTCCACCAAATCAGGATCCTGCTCAATAGCTTGTTCAAAGAGACTAATGGCTTTGTTTACATCCTCCGGGTTCCAGCGATTAAACAGGTATTTTCCTTTGAGCAATAGTTCATAGGCATTGAGGTTTTGCGTGGGTGACTTTGCCAGGTGATCCCCGATCTCCATGTGCCCAAACTGTTCCCTGAGCTTGTCGGCAATATGGAGGCTGACCTCATCCTGTATTTCAAAGATATTTTCGAGCTTTCTATCCCAGGTTTGTGACCAGAAATGTGAATCCGTCGCTACTTCGATCAGTTGTGCGGTGATCCTTAGCATATTGCCACCCACCCGCACACTTCCTTCCAGTATTGCCGACACATTCAGCTTTTCGCCTATCTCCCGGATAGATGCTTTGTGATGCTTAAAATAGAAACTGGAAGTGCGGGAAGTAACCTTGAGCTCTGTGACCCTGGCCAGGGCATTAATGATCTCTTCAGTGATGCCATCACAGAAGTATTCGTTCTCGCCATCGGCACTCATGTTAACGAAGGGCAGAACCGCAATGGAGGTCTTTATGTGGGTGGGAGTACTAAGAATGACGGATGCTTATTAAAATAGTTCAGTTCGAAAATAGCTCGATTTTTTTAGTTTCCCATGGTGAAATATCTGGGCCTTAAATAAGGGGGCAAAAGTTAATGAGAGAGGGGTGGGTGGTTTTGGGGAGTCTTTGCGAGACCTAACATTTTGGCAACCGCACAAATTGAGATGACGTGATTCGAAATGTTAAAAGAATGTGTCAGATTGAGCCTGTCGAAATCCACACATTCTTTGGAAAGCTTAGTAACACGTCATCGGTAGCAACTATCATGAGTGAGACTTAGAAAGCACTGTCCTTTCTTTCCGCACATAACCACGCTTTTTTTTAAACTCATTAATTGTGGCGGACTTTCCCACCCCCACGAAAATATCCTGACCTACAAAACTCTCAATCCATTCATAGCAGATATTATGGGCTTCACTTTCGCCAATACTTTATCTGCTCTAATCGAGCCTTGGCCTCTTCTTCGGTATATTCAGTTTTTTCCAGTTGCTCAACAAGTTCGTATTCACCAAATGAGAAACTTTGAATGTCGGGACCTTTATTTATCATATTAAACTCCCCGCATGCTTTGCATTTCACAATATCATATGAGAAATCTGGAATGCCTTCCTGCTTTTTCGTTATGAAAGTTTCGAGTTTGGCGTTGCAGTTTGTACAATCTTGCGATAATGTTTCTATGATATTTGCCGACCCTTTAAAAATTGAAGCGACCTTCATCATGCCATTTAAGAGGGAGCCGTATAACCATTTGTTCAGTTCATCTTTGAAGTTTACGTCTAAAATCTGGCTTAACTCTAAGAAATAATCACAGATGAACTCCTTCTCTTCAGTATCATAATCAGCCTTGTTGAAAGTTGACAGACCATTCTTTAGTTCTTTTTTGAAAGCCTTATTTGTTGCACCAGTTTTTGATAATTCTATTAGTTTTTGGCAGCAGTTGTTAAGAAGTTCATTCATCTTCTGACAGAGTTCGACAGAAGATGGGTTTAACCCTCTATTTTCCCATTCAGATGTACTGAATTTATCTTTTTTAAGAAACTTTTGAAGTTTGTTCGTCATTCTATCAATTGCGGCCTTACCCATAATGTCTACCTAAAATGAGTGCGGGAGTTTTATGCTGCTCCGCTTCCATTAGCACTTAGCCCCGCCTTGCCAACCGTAACTTCAGCGAAGGTTGGGTGCCGCTAAATTTATGCTTTGTGGCGGACATTCCAAACCAACAAATGATTGAAAACCGATGAAGCGGCATTCATTGTTAACGGCGTGTTGTGATCCGTTTTTATTCGTTCCAGTTGGTAGTTGAAAGTTGCTCAATAGGTTGGTAATGTTTCTGGTTGTTCGTTACCAGCGTTAAGTTGTTAGCGAGTGCGATCCCTGAAATTAATAAATCAGCGGTTCCGATTGTAATTCCTTTTTCTCTAAGCTCAGAATAGATGTTTGCAGAAATTCGCAACGAAGATGTTGAGAGCTTTAGGACTTCACATGTTGAAATGAAGTTTTCGAATTCTTGTATTTGTTTAGTGGCCTTCTTAAAAGTTAAGCCGGACAGAACTTCGAAATATGTTATTTCTGAAATCGTGATTTTCGATTGTTCCTTAAGATATAATTTAACGTTTTCAGTCACCTGCTTATGACCTTTCAAAAAATATGAAAGTATGTCTGTATCAATAAGTGATCTGTTCAAAACTGCGGAATTCGATAGTTATGATCTTCTCTTGATTTATGGAGGTCAGAAGTTAGTTCGGTTAATTCGAGTTCCTTAAAAATTCCGCTGAAAGATAATGGCGATTTGTCAGTCGGTAAGTGTGACTCCAAATCAGAGATATAGGCATCCAGGTTCGGAAGTTTGTCGTCCGAAAGTTTCTTGATCTTGTTGAGGATCGATTTTCTTAGTTTTTCCTCAGTTGCCATGTGATAAAGTTAGAGAATTTCCGGTTTGCAGTCAATGGATCACAACGCCTGCCTAAAATGACTGTGGGAGTTTTATCTAGCTCCGCTTCCATCACCACTTAGCCACGCAGAAGATAAAATTAAACTATGTGGGGGACAATCCAAGCCAGCGAGTGATAGAAAACTGGTGAAGCCCACATTCATTTTTACCGGTGTGTTAGCGAGCTTTAATCCCCTTGATGTATCCAGATAAATTTCTTTCCATCAAAGTAGATGAGGCCTCCAGAACCCTCGTCTTCTCGAATGCTAATTGCCGGATGCTTAAGCTCTACTGTTTTAGTTCCGGCGATGTCTCCATTTGGAAGAAACGTGGTTTGATGAGTTTTCGACTTCAGAAAGATTTCCCACCTGTCCGCCCATTCGAAGCTGTCGCCACCGGTCCCAAAGGAATCACCAGCGCCAGCTAGAAAATACCGTTCTTCATCACCGTCGAAAAGAAATAGAACACCTGTTTTATTGACGGACTTTTCTCTCACAAAAATCGCTACATCTTTTGTTTGGTCTCCATCAAGGTCAAGCTCGATAAATGTCGGCTCAATCTGATCGTAGACTTCAAGCCTCTCAGAGAATTGAACGAAACGTTTGTTTGCCCAGTCTGGAAGTTCCGATGTTGGGGATATGAACGATATCAAGGAAATTATTAGAGTTAATTGATACAGCATTTTGTGCGTCTAGGTATGCTCGATAACTGAGAATTAGCGGGAGAATCGTTTTCGTTGCTCATTACTGAAAATTACAGGGAGTATGTAGCTTTCATATAAAGGCTCGCCTCTTGAATAGAACTTTCGAAGTTGAGGAAAATTGGTCAATACTCTCTGAACCTCCTGAACGTAAACTTCGGGAGCAATACTGCGAAAAATTGTGAGGCTATCAACCTTACCCATTTTTAGATCCACAAATACTTTATAGTCTTTCGAAAGCCCGGGTAGACCGTCCCAATTGATTCGACTATAAATTTCCACCATTATTGAATCGGGATTACTTGGAAGGCCAGTGTCGCCAGGTCGATAGCCATTCACAAAATGCTGGCGATCTATAAGATTACCCTGCTGAATTTCAAATACTGTTTCCTCTTCAAAATATTGTGCAAACCCGGAATGATGATATTTAATCATTTTGCCATGTTGGACAAATAACTTTCCAGAAAACCACTTGGCTTTAATTGGCGAGTCTACTTCAAATAGATTTCGAAGTATACTTTTCTCACGATCGGCGCAAAGGAATACATCAACAAGAAGTAATTCATCATTCTCAAGTTTCCATAGAGCTTGATAGTTTCTCCATAAGGCAGTAGAGCAGGTCAGTTTAAGAAATGGATATTTACCTTCTCGTTCATCATACTCTCCTAAATAATCTTCCAGCGGCACAGAAAGCAGTTCAAGAGTGTCACCTTCATAGATGATCAATTCAGCGTATTGCCCCGTCGCAAAGGAAACTTCCGCAGAAAGAAAAATAGCAAATAGTATGAAAGTCAGTCTCTTCATGCTACAGTGGTGCTCGCCCGGCTGTGGCGAGTGGGGTTGTTTTATGCACTTGGCTACCCACTTGAACTTAGCTACGCCTTCCTAACCATAGCTTCAGCCAAGGCTGGGCGATGATAAAATTAACTTTTGTGGCGGACAATCCAAGCCAACTGACCATTGACAACCGATGAAGCCGCCATTCATTTTACTGATGTGTTAGCAGTGTTTTTCTCAAAATATTGCCTCATTACGCACTTTGATGTTTAGCCTAAGAAATTCATTCATCAGCGAATGCCAGGTCGAATCTTTAAGGCTGCCAGCAGGGTAAAGAGATGACTTAAAGTCCTTAGTAGTTATTCTGAGTGAGGTTGACATTCTGTAGGGAGTTTCAAATACCACCTCTTTAATGTCAGAAATCCTATACTTGTGTATTCGCCACCACCACACATGATTCTTCACAACCATAAATTCGTCACTGAGGAAGAAGTGATGCAATTGGAAACCAAAAAACCCATAGAAGAAGGCAAAAAATAGCACAAACACTGTGGTGTTTGTCTGAACCGAGTTGGGCGATTCTGCGAACAACGTCAGGTAAAGAATGAACAGGACAGAGCCATAAATGAGTATCCCATTGAAAGACAGTAAATGATTCCCACGATATCGGTTCATGGTAAAAGTGTTAACGTCTCCAATCGGGCTTAAGCTGGTTGTCGTCCAGTCTCTACCCCTGATTTCGACCTTGAGTCCTTCGGCAAAGCACGCTTTTACTTGCTCCAAGGCTCTCCGCAATGAGTCCATATTTTCATAGTAAAAGGCGATTATGCTCCTGGACTCACCATTCTTGAGTGTCAGTTTAGTTGCTTCCATTGGGGACATCATCATATTCTGTTTCCCGGTTAATTCAATGTTGGCTATTTCTGACCAATCTAGTCGCTCGGTCTTAAGTAACGATTTGAAAAGTATCCCTTGATCAGTGATTTGAATTGATTTGCAAAGGTTTTGGTAACTGTAAAGTAGCCAGATCATCAATGCCAGAAACACAACACTACCGTATATTGGTGTCCTCAATATTGAATCTACTGTGCCATTGTTTACCAAATTGAATGAAACTACCAGCAACATCAGTCCAAGTCCTCCGATGAGAATAAATAGAAATGACGGCACAAGAAAGGCATTAATAGGGTGCAGTCTACTTTTTACAGTGATCATTACGTTTTGCAGTATTTACGCCTAGCTATGCGGCGTGGGGATTGGTAAGAGATACCGCTGCCGTCCGCAAATAGCCACGCCGATGAATAAAAATACACAAAGTGGCGGGGACTGCAATCCCGACTGTCATTTCCTTACAAGTGAAGCCCCATGACGTCATAGGTTTGTGTTGGAGTGCTTTTCACGCCGTAAGCTATCCTGCCTGGTCAGACTAAATGTGCCGTCTGTCCGAATATCTACCCGGGTCACTACCGAGTCAATTTCATACCTCGTACTGTCAGTTCGGTAGTTGATGAATTCCGTTGTGCTAATGGCTATGGTTTCATATGCCGAATCTGAGAGCATATTTGTGTATTTCCGTTTCTTGCCGACGATCTCCACGTCGTCGTCTTGTTCTAAAAGGTCGGCCCAAGAGTCTGCTGCCTCTACCTTGTCGATTAGCTCTAAATCTTGGTTAATCGTCACTAAATGTATCTTGGTCCAATCGTCGCCGTCCGTCCGAATAGCGAGAGTCGCAAAATGTCCAAATTGAGGCTGGAGAGAGTAAAGCTCAGCTGTGTAGTGTCTGCCAAATTCTGTTTTGAATGGAGTGTACTTGTCAGTCCAGTTGGCAAATTGAATGGAGTCCAGTTGGTATTGGTTATCCGGCTTATCAGTCAGTGAAATTGTGTTGCGATTTGAGTATCGTGAATTGAACTTTGGAAAGCTATTAGAATCTGGTGTCGACGGTTTAGTGCCTGAGCGTTCTTCAGTCTTACTATTGCAGGAGAATAGCATAACGACAAGAAGTATTGTAAGTTGGTAAGGTTTCATTTTATACGGTTTCGCCATGCACTCCAACACTTGTATAACCCCAAATCCCAACTCAGACTTAGGGTTATCCCCACTATAGAAAGATAGGGATTTTTGATCCAGGTTTTTATTCCAAACCTCAAGAATAAACATATATTTTTCAACTCATTCATCTAATCCGTTTGTTAGGGTTTTTATCTGACCAACGTCTTCGGTAGTAGTGTGCGGCTTGACTTGGGTGGTGGTAGGCTCTTCTGCCTCTCAATCCCCTGATTGTTCGGATTATACTGAACGACTATTCGGGTTATACTGAATGATTGCGACAAATGAGTGTTTTGACTCCAAATATTCAGGAAAACTTCAGGATTGCTCCCAAAATACTTCAGAAATCATAGGTGAAATTTGTGGTATCGAAAGAATGGGTTATCGCAAAAGAGTTGAAGGTTGAATGATGATTTTTTGCGTTTAACAGGTTTCCTGTAAAGGAGTGATACTCATCACTTGTTTTATTCTTTCAGTTGGTTGTTTGCAGGCCCGGGTGGCGGCCATTGGGGGATGCAGCCCAGGGCTGCCGGGCTTGCACAATATAAAGTTGACTTTTGGTTCAAGGTTCCTTTTAGTTGCAGCAGCGAGATGGCCAAGCAACTTAATCGCCCGGGCTGGCTTAGTAAATAACGATTTCTAGTAAATTGTATCGTTCAATGTCAAAAGTCGAAATGAAGGAAGTAAGGGTACTTCTTGTAGAAGACGAATACCAATTACTAAAGGCAATCAGGACTTTCCTGGAAGAGGAGAAGTATGTGGTGGTGGCTGTGGAAACCTATCGGTCGGCGCAGCAGGAAATAAAGAACGAGAACTACGATGTGTGCCTGATCGATATCAACCTACCCGATGGTAGTGGCAACTCACTCATCAATCTCATCAAGTCAAAACAGCAAAAAACAGGCATCATCATCATCTCGTCTCACAACATGACCGAGGACAAGGTGCAGTCGCTGGATCTCGGGGCCGACGACTACCTCACCAAGCCTTTCGACCTGCATGAGCTGAATGCCCGGATCAGGTCGGTGCTTAGAAGGAAGTTGGGCGATAGCCGCCATCAGGTGGTTTCGGAATCGATCTCCGTTTATCCCAATGAGTTCAAGGCATTTGTGCATGATGTGGAGCTTGAGTTGACCAAGAAGGAATTTGAGATGCTGCTTTACCTCATGTCGAACAAAAACCGCCTGATCACAAAAGAGAGCCTGGCCGCTCACCTATGGGGCATAAGCATAGAGTTTTCCGATAACTACGACTACATATACACACATGTGAAAAACCTGCGAAAGAAATTAATGAACGCAGGAGCCACTGACAACATCAAAAACGTTCACGGTATCGGATACCGGTTTGAAGTGGCATGAGGCTGGTCGTAAAGGAACTCATCTTTAACCTCCCCGCTATTATTGTAGTGGTTGCTCTCGGCGGAGGTATTTTTTACCAGTCCATCGAATCGGTACTGGAAACCAACGAGGACGAGGTGCTGAAAATAAGAAAGCAGTATATCATTGACCTGCTGGACAACTACAAAGGAGAAAGTCCTTTTATTGAGCATGCATTTGCCGATATCTACGAAATAGAAGAGGAGGAGG
Organism: Imperialibacter sp. EC-SDR9; assembly: GCF_902498805.1. Lineage (GTDB taxonomy): Bacteria > Bacteroidota > Bacteroidia > Cytophagales > Cyclobacteriaceae > Imperialibacter. The sequence continues at coordinate 62,670 of NZ_LR701586.1, forward strand.
CCTTGCACCTGCCAGTGACGGATGTCTTCTCCGATACGGTGATTAATAACCCCAAGCTGAACGAATCCATACTGTATCGCCAATTGCGGTTTCAGTACAGCACAAATGGCAGGAATTATATGGTTTGGGCACGCACTGCCGAAGTTGATAACGATCAGGTACTACAGTCGGTCATCACCACCATCGTCATCACTTGTCTTTTAATGGCTGTGGTTATCTTGTTTCTCAACTTTTATTTCTTTCGAAAAATCTGGATGCCTTTCCATAGGATATTAGCTAATTTGACCCGCTTCAACCTGGATGGCTCTAGCGAATATGTGAGTGCCCCAAGCAGCGTGAAAGAGTTTCAGATGCTTGACGCCACCCTTCGTGAAATAACAAGCCGGCTTCAGAGTGAGTACGACGAGCTGAAGGATTTCACCTCCTACCTTACCCACGAACTGCAAACACCCCTTGCGGTGGTCAATGGAAGGATCGACCTGCTCATTCAGGACAAGAGCCTGAGCGAAGACCAGCTAAGGAGCCTGGTGGCCATTCGCAATACTATTCAAGGCATCAGCGAGTTTGAGAAAACTCTCATTTTCCTGAAGAGAATAGAGCTGGGGCAGTTTAACCAAATGGGTCACATTGACTTCTCAGCCACGCTGACATCCAAACTTGAGCAAACGGAGGAGCTGATCAAGCTGAAGAAGATTAGCCTGAAGGCCGACATTGTGCCGAACGTGATGCTTGATATACATCCGCAACTAATAGATACGCTGCTGAACAACATCATTTCGAACAGTATTCGTCACAACATCAAGAATGGCTTTATTGAGGTGAAGCTGACGCCAAGGGAGTTAAAAGTTACTAACAGCACCCGTGAGGTCGGAGAGTTGTCTCACGAGGGCGCCGATTTTATTTCTGTCAGGGGGCTGGGAGTAGGAGCGTCTATTATCAAAGCCATTTGCAACAGGCATCAGCTCAATTTTAAGGTCGTTCAGGAAGACAATGCCTACAGCCTGGTCATTGGTCTCCATCCGGGCTAGAGTGAGATTTTTCCGGTCGGCCATGAAATAGAGAAAGCCGTCCGTTTTGGACAGCTTTCTCTCGTCTGCTTTCAAACTATTAGTTTTATTCTGATCTCAACGACTTCACCGGGTTCACGCTGGCGGCTGTGAACGACTGATAGCCAACAGTCAGCCAGCCTATAACTACAGCAGTGAGGGCTGCGAGGAGGAATGTCCACACGCTGATGTCGATGCGGTACGCAAAGTTATCGAGCCACTTGTCCATGCCCCACCAGGCGGCAGGCACCGCCACAAGCACGGCAATCAGGATAAGTTTCGTAAAGTCCCTGCTCAGCAGCAGCACGATGTTGAAGATGGAAGCGCCCATCACTTTACGTACTCCAATTTCTTTGCGTTTTTGACCTGCGGTGTAAGCAGCCAGGCCAAACAGGCCAATACAAGCGATCATAATGGCCAGCGATGTGAAAATGGTGAACATGTCGCCACTGGTTTTCTCTGCGTCATAGAAGCGCTTCAGGTTTTCGTCCAGATAGTAGTAGCGCAGCGGCGTGTCTTTCGTGAACTGGTTCCATGTTGCTTCCACGCCAGCCAGAGAAGCTTTCAATTCGGCCGGGTCAACCTTTACTACCATTTTATTGATGAAAGTATTGGGTGAGTTGACGTGAATGATAGCCACAGGCTCCAGCCCCACATGCAACGACTGAAAATGAAAATCATTGACCACTCCGATAATGGTATAGGTAATGTCAGTGTCGCCGCCGTTATTCACATTGATAATTTTCTTGCCTATGGGGTCTTCCAACCCGAGCTTGGACACGGTGGAGGCCGCAAGTATCATAGATAGTGAATCGTTGAAGCTCTTCGAGAACAGTCGCCCTTCCAAAAGCTCGATCTGCATCGTTTCGAAGAAGCTCTCATCTACCGAAAGTCCTCTCGCTACCATGCTTTCTTTTTCGCCACTGCCCGGCACTCTCACTATGAACCCGGGCATTACGTCGCCTGGCATAGCCGAGGTGTAGGTGGCATTTTTCACTCCAGGCACCTTTTTGATCTCGTTCTCAAAGGTTTCGTACCGGCTTCTGATTTGAAATACGTCTGCATCCGGGTTTTGAAAATTGTCTCTGTTAACATTGAAGGCACTTTCAATCACCACCACATGATCTTTTTCGAAGCCCAGAGACTTATTGAGCATGAAGCTCATTTGGTTGAAAATGATCATGGTGCAAGAAATCAAGCCGATGGAGATAGCAAACTGAAAAACAACGAGGCCGTTGCGAAGAAAAACTCCATACTTTGATGTTTGCATCTTCCCTTTGAGCACCGCTGCGGGCTGAAAGGAAGATAGCACGAAGGCGGGGTACACGCCGGCCAGGAAGCCAATGCAAAAAATGACCAGAACGATCACTGCAATGGTAACGGGTGCCAGCAGGAAATTTAATGTGAGTGCTCTGTGCGATACATCGGCAAAGAAAGGAAGGATAAATACCAGCGCTACCATGGCAAGCACAAAGCTGATCAAAGTAAGCAGAACCGATTCGGTGATAAACTGACCTATCAGCTGATTTCTTACCGATCCAAGCACCTTTCTAATCCCCACTTCCTTCGCCCTCTCGGTGGAGCGGGCGGTGGATAGGTTCATGAAGTTGATGCAGGCAATAAGCAGGATGAATATGGCCGCTGAAATGAAAATATATACGTAAGTGATATTGCCGTTCGCCTTTATTTCTCCTTCAAGGTTAGAATGAAGGTAAATATCCTTCAATGGTTGAAGTGTGTAGATGTAGCCATTGCCCGCAGCGATATATTCGTCGTAAGAAATGCCATTGCGCTGCTGAATGGGGCCCGCTGCATATTTTTTCACAAACTCAGGAAACTGTTTTTCGAGGGTCGCCGGATTGGAGCCGGGTTGTAGTTTGAGGTAGGTAAGCACATCAAAGCCGATCCAGTTGGGCTGTGCAATGAACGGGAAGGTGCTCATCGACCCAATGAAGTCAAATGCCATGTGGGAGTTGCCTGGGTAGTCTTTAGCCACGGCCCTCACAATGAAATTACCCTGCCCGGTTTCCATGCTTTTGCCCATAGGCGACTCATCCCCGAAGTATTTTTTGGCCATGGATTCGGTTATGAGCAGACTGTTGGGCTCTTTCAGCGCAGTTTCAGCGTCGCCTTCTATCAACGGAATCTCCAACACCTCAAACAGCGTGCTGTCTGCGAAAAGTATATTTTCTTCATAAAAGTAGTTGTCGTTGTAACGCACCACAATGGGGGCAAACGCCTTTAGCAGGTTAGCAGATTGGATCACTTCAGGGAAATCCTCTTTTAGCTGAGGGCCAATGGAGTGCGGAATGAAGGCGTAGTTCACCTCTCTTTCAGGGTACACCCTTTTGAGGGCGATCCTGTACACATCGTCTTTTTGAAAATTATCGAAGGAGAGTTCGTATTGCACAAAAATGACAATGAGCAGGCAGACAGTGATGCCTACCGCCAGGCCGAAGATGTTCACCAGCGAGTAGCCAACCTTCTTGAGGAGGCTCCTGTAAGCGATAATGATGTAATTCTTAAGCATAGTCCAATTATTAAATTGAGTTTGATTGTATTTGTTGTTCTTTTTCTTCCAGGCAAAGGGCTGACAAAACTTGAGCACATGCCACACATATTGAAGCGAGGCCAGCCTGCTGTTTTTTGCGCTGGCTGTCTCTTCAAATATTTCCCTGATGTCTCCTTCTATTTCTTCGGCCAGCTCTTCCCGGCAATACCAATGCAAGAAGCCAGTGGCCCAGGCTGGCGGCTCAGGTCTTTTATTCCCTCTGTTGTCCTTTTTTATCAAGGTAGGCATTGGTCAGATTTTACATCCCCTCAATAGAGAGCTGAGGAATTTCCGTCCAGTAGCTTTCTCTTAGCTCCTTGGCCTGCTCCAGCGACTTGATGCCGAAGGCTGTTACTTTAAAAATTCGCTTTCGTTTGCCGCCTCGTTCGGGAGTGGCCTCGCCAAAAGCGGACTCCACAAAGCCTTTCGAATCAAGACGGTTCAGCGCACTGTGTATGGCACTGATGGCCACACTTCTGCCAGCTTTTTTCCTGATCTCTTTTTGTATGGCAACTCCGTAGGCTTCTTCATTGAGCAAAGCAACCGTGAGCAATATCAATTCTTCAAATTCTCCAAGATGTGTTCCCTTCATGATCGGTAGTGTAATGACTTAAAAACGTTGTAACTCCGTTTATGTCCTCTTTTTACGGCGCTGGCACCCTGAGGTTCTATTATTTTTCATATATGTAGAAAATATAGGAAAAATTCACCAAACAGGCACCTTTCGTGCTGGTATTTAGCCACAAATTAATTTACTGATTGCCACAGTATCTGTAAGACAGGTATGAGGAAAATCATAGCAGCCTGCTGTTCTAAATCATTTTAGGGGCAAGGTTTTGGTGCCACTTTTGGGTATAACATTAACACAAGGAGGTAGCTATGACACTCGTCAAAAGAAACGGCAGCCTGCCAATGATAGACTCGCTGCTGACTGATTTATGGGACACCGAGAAATTCTTTGGGGATGATTTCCTCCAAAGACCGTTGTTGCCCGCTGTGAACATTAAGGAAACCGACAAAGGCTATGAAATAGAAATGGCTGCGCCCGGTTTCAAAAAAGATGATTTCAGGGTTTCCATTGAAAAGGGAATGCTGACAGTGACATCTGAACGTAAGGAGGAGAACGAAGAGAAAAAACCCAACTACACCAGAAGAGAGTTTTTTCAAACCAACTTCAAGCGCTCCTTTTCCTTGCCTGAGGATGTCAATGAAGAAAAAGTACACGCTGAGTACAAAAATGGAGTCCTGCAACTCCAGCTCAACAAAATGGCTGAGCCAGCGAAACCGGTGAGGAAAGTGCTGGTTGAGTAATAATTTTTTTGGGATGATGGTTGTGAGCAGTCCCGTCTTTGTGACGGGATTGCTTTTTTTTATTCCATTGGCTAAGCACCGTTAGCCAGGCGCAGAGTATGGATCAAGCGGAAAATCTGGGGAGTAAGACGCTGAAATAACCTTGTAACATTTGGCGAATGATAGACAATAAAGAAGCAAAAGGTCCAGGCGGGACGCACTGAACCAGTTTTGCTTCTTTATGTAATGACATAATTCTCTTGTCAAAAGAGTTAATCCCCAGAAATATTGCTTGATCCCAAAGTATATTTTTTGTGCTATCTTGTAATGTGCAAGTGCTAATTTTCATCATAGGATTTTTTGGAGCCGACCACGGTCTCTACGTGTCGGTGACCAACGTGAAGTATGCAGGCAACGATACCTGGGAGGTAAGCTGCCGGCTTTTTAATACTGACCTGGAGGATGCTATTCGGGATTTCTCGGGAGAAAGTGTTTCGCTTCGAACCGATGGCGATATCAAAAAATCGGAAGCGCTTGTTGCCAGTTATATCAAAGCTAAGGTGCATTTCATCACTCAGCAGGGAAACGAGCTTGCACTGAAATGGGTAAGCGGCAGTGCAGAAAACGATACTGTTTGGTCATACTTCATTGTAGAGGGGATGTCGATTGACGTGGTGGAGAATAGCCTGCTGGTCGAGCTTTTCAGCGACCAGGAAAATGTGGTTGCCATCGAAAAGAATGGAGAGAAACGATACCTGCGATTCAATACCGGCGTCAAACGGCTTCAACTTGAATAGCTTTTGCTATTTCCCGCCTTTGAACAAATCAAGCAGGCCAGTGCTGGTTACCTTCACGCCCGTTGCTATCGATGTTTCAATAGCTGGGTAGTAAAATGGTGAATGAAGGCCGGGCAATGACATTTCGCCTTTTGCCACTTTCGCTGTTCTTTCTGCTGGCACTGTGCCCAGCCAGAAGAGTGTAGTGGGTACCTTATGCTCCGTTTTTCCATACCTCGAAAAGTCCTCAGCCACCATTTGTGGTTCTGCTGCCACCACATTGTCTGCTCCAATCGCCTTGACAGCGGCCGCTGATAACCGGTCGACCAATGCTTCATTGTTAAAGTTGGCCGGGGTGAAAGTCTCGGGGATGATTACCTCTGGGTATTTGTCTTCAGGAAGTCCGGCTGAGATCGCCACACCCCTGGCTATTTCTTTGATTCTCTGGTGAATTTTTAACCTTACTTCTTCTGTGAAAGTTCTTACGGTGAGCTCCAGGGTCACTTCATCAGGTATAATATTGTATTTGGTGCCGCCCTTAATAACCCCAACCGTCACCACTGCATTGTCGAGCGGGTTCAGGTTTCTGCTCACAATAGTTTGGAGCTCCATTACCAGCATAGAGGCCATTACCACCGGGTCAATCGACATGTGAGGCGAGGCCCCGTGAGCACCCTGGCCAAATACTTTGATGCTGATGGCCTCTGCGTTGGCCATGGTATAACCTTTGCCAAAGCCAACTTTGCCTGTTGGTATAGTGGGGCTACAGTGAAGACCTACTCCGTAATCCGGCACCGGAAACTTCTCGTACAGGCCAGCCTCCAGCATGAGCTTGGCGCCCGCACCAATTTCTTCAGCAGGCTGTCCAATCATCACCAGCGTTCCTTTCCATTGACTTTTCATATCCACCATCGCCTTGGCCGTGCCCAGCCACACGGTCATGTGCATGTCGTGTCCGCAGGAATGCATAGTGCTCACTTGTCCTCCCGTGCCATCAGCTACAACCACCTGACTGGCGTAGTCAAGGCCGGTTTTTTCGACCATAGGCAAAGCATCCATATCGGTGCGATACAACACTGTAGGCCCTTTGCCGTTTTTCAACACACCCACCACGCCGTAGCCACCCATGTTTTCTGTCACTTCAAAGCCAAGCTTACGCAGCTCAGCAGCCAGCGTTTTTGAGGTTTGCTTTTCAGCCAGCGAGAGCTCGGGGCTTTGGTGCCTGTCAAGGTAAAATGCTTTAAGCTCAGCCATGTGATCAGCGACAAAGGCATCGAGCGCCTGACTGCCGGGGCCTGAAGCAAGCAGGGAAGACGTTATGAACAGAGATGTGAGGAAAAGAGAAGCTTTGCGCATTGGTGGGTCATTAATGAAACAGTAAAGTACTTCATGAATGGCGGATTCTCAAATCCAATTTGATAATCGGGGGGGTGAAAAAAAGAAGGCCGCCAATTGGCAGCCTTCTAATAAATATAGCTGACTAAAACATTCCCTAACTCAATTGCTTGCTTTAACTGCCGTTACTTCCACCCAGTAGTCCGACTCCTTTACTTCTTCAATGCTGGTTCCCGGATAAGGGAATACATTCACTAATGTTATTTCATAGCCCAACACAACGGCCGATGTCTTTGGGTCTTGTGGGTTAGTAGTCAGGGTGAAAGTTTCCGTTTTTGACTCAACCCGTGCTTGCATTTCAACAGTTACCATGCCTTGCCATATGCACATGGCATTGGCCGGACACCGTGAATCTTCTACAAGCTTCTTAAAAGTGAGTTGCTCTCCAGCGGTGGAAGTAATGGTTTCTCCCAGCTTAATCGCCAAGGTGTCGGAAGCTGTTTCCGTTCCTTCCAGAGCTGAATTGATCTCTTCCTTTCCGCAGCTCATGCCTACGCAGACGATGGCTACAAAGACGCCAATAATTCCTAATGCCTTCTTCATATCAAAAAATGTTTCCTAAAGGACAGCCGAATCAAAGAATAGGTTGGAGGCAGCAAAAGAAAACTACACTACTTTTTCAGGGTAAGTATGGAGAACTCATTCTCGTAGTTTTTGTAAATTTTATACAAACCCTGTGATTCATAAAAAATGATCGCCACCTCGTTCATGGTTTCTGCAGGCCTGAAATTTACGAGATTTCCCTTTTCGTCATACAAGTAGCTGAAGGCCTGCACAGGATCGTTGACAATGAAAAGCTTGCGTCCCCCGCCAAAATCGTAGAACTGAGAACTGGCAATGCCGCTGGACAGATAGTCTTTTTCAAAGAGCACTTTGCCAGCCTGATCTACAATAGCAATTCTGTTGGCATCCTGCCTTGTAAAAATGTAGCCGTTGCCTGAAGCTTCAGGCACGAGCTTAAATTTTGACTGAGCCGATGGCCGGTAGAGCTGCTCCCTTTGCAGCACTTTGCCAGCGAGATTGATTTGAATAATTGACCCATCATCGGTAATCGTCGTTAGTTTACTATTCGCATTCGTTGAGCCCGCTTCAGCAAATACCGGATTGTTTACCGGGGCTTTGAAGTCTACCGGGAAGCCCGCCACGGGTTGTGCCCGCCGGTTGAATACCCGCATGATGCCATTGCTTTGCAACGCCACGAGAAAATCCTGTCCTCTCACCCTGATATGCAGAGGGGAGGAGGCAAGCGGGTGCTTGATTTCCTTTGGGTTCCACCCTTCCAGCACTTTCCCATCTTTGTCCGATATATACAAATCGCCCCGGGTGTCGGCGAAGAAATAGCGATAATTTTTGCTCTTGTCGTAGTCGACCAGATTGAAGTAAGCGATTTCTGTTTTGCCCTTAAACTCTACAGGAAAACCAGGAAGATACTCGCCTGTTCGGTCGATGGCATAAATGTATTTGGGGGTGGAAAACAGGTATTGCAGTTTGCCGTTTTTATAGTAGTCGATCTGAAAGACCGGACTGATGATTTTCCCTTTGATAGAGTCGAGCCATAAAACTTCCTGATTGGCAGATAGCAGGTAAATCATCTGGGTGGAATCCTGAACCAGCGTTTCCAGCGTTTTGTCGTTGTGGTTGCGAACCACAAACGGTTTTGAGATGAGTGGCTGGGCAAAAGTCACGGAGTTATCGGCCAGCAGAGGTTTTTGCGCCCCTTTTTGTGCCGCCTTTTCCGTTTGCTGCAGCATGATGCTGGTGTAGAACTTGTCTTCGATAAAAGACCATTGTATGGCCATCAGGTCAATCGACTGAAGGGTGGACGAAGCATCCGTAAACTGCTGCTTCCAGGCATCGTCCAGGTTTTGTTGCCACAGATTCCAGGCCCTGGGTGTGTGAACGAACACACTGAAATTGGCTTCTCTCAACGTGTTGTCTAGAAACGAATTGATTTGCACTGACTTTCCCCACGTATTTTCGTTGGTTATATCGTCGATCACGGTTTTCAGTATTTGCACTGAACCCGCCCCAATCAAATAGTTACGGTAGCCGGTGTAGTACAGTGACGAAAAACCGCTAAAGGGCTCGCCAAATAATTGATAGGGGAATTCGTCAATCTCAAGCTGCCCAATCGTGAAATCGGCGTATTCTTCGTAGTAAAGTGTGTCTCCCTGCGACTTGTTGATTCTCTCTGAAAGCTCCCTGAACTGTTGAAGACTTTCCGGCAGATCCTCCATCTCCATGTAAACTACCTTGTCAGGATCATGACCTAAAGAAGATTCCTGCAACGAAACGCCTATATGTCCACCAATACCCTCAAAAAAGGAGGCAATATCAATGTCCTGATCTTTCAACGTTGTGCTTCTTAAATCGACCAATTCAGGCTCGTTTGTTTGCCAATAGGATATCATCTGAGTGTTCCAACGCTCGGCAGACTCAAAAGTGAGGTTAAAATAAACAGCGGTTCGGTTGCTCACTACCTCTTCCATTTTTAGGGAAAGTGCAGGGTTGTTGATAAAGCCACTTAAGTAGCCTGAATAGTCTTGCGGTATCAACGTAAAGCCATTCATTAGTAGCTGTGGCTCGGTTACTTTGATGTCGAGAAAAGATGATGAACCCAGGCTGGCTGTTGTTCTCAGGTCCAATAATTTTTCATTAATGAACGTATCTCCCAGCCTATCAAGCTTGTCGGTGTTGACGTACAAATTACCCTGATCATTTTGTAATCTGGAGAGGGTGAGAAGTCCAACGTTCTTGTCGAAAAATCCCAAACCAGCAGTTTCAATATTTCTGACTGCATCTTCCACAAGGAAGGGGGTGAAGCTCCCTATGAAGAAGTTTTTGTAGTAAATGAAGGTGAACAGATCTTTCGTTTTTTGTGACCTTAGTTCGCTAATGGTGTAGCCCTGGTAAGTTCTGTTGGAAATGGTATATCCGTTTTTCTCTGAAAAGTAGGCCAGGATGTCATCCATTTTTCCCCGGCTATTCAGCGTAGGCAAGTCTACGAGAAGAAGGAAGTCTAGCGATTGGCTGCCTACGCTGTGCAGGCTGGCCAGGAAAGTCTTGTCGTTGAAAAGCGTGGCTGTTTGCTCATTTCCTCCCAAAATCGTATCAAGCTTTGAAAGCATTTGACCGGGACGCTTGAATGCAGCAATAGACTGGAGCCCTTTCCCAATATTCGACGACGTAAACGCTGCCCAGGCATTAATGGGTGAGGTAGATTCGTAAACGGCCAGCGCATTGTCAGGAACCAACGTCCAGAGGGAAATATTACCCCTTTCGAAATAGGTTTTATAGGCAACAAAGGCCCCGCCACCAATTACCAGAATAATTATAAAAATAATGAACCTCTTCAATGGAAAGTTGGGTCTACAGCATCAAATTCAATAACGAAAGTTAAGCAACAAATTGCTTCGAATACACTTTGCTTCTACAAACGGAAACCTAATTCTTTTTGGAGCCTTCATACATATCGTAGGCCACCAGCCTGGAATCGATCTTAGCATTGAAGAACGGCCATTTGGCTGACGAGCGAAGCCCCACCTTTTTGATCAGATTGAGGTTGCCTGTGAATATAAAACCTCGTTTTCCCTGGCAGCGCTGCTTGAAAAAGTCGCCAATACCTTTGTAAACAGCTTCAAGCTCCGATTCTTCTCCCATGCGTTCCCCATATTCAGGATTGAGGATAATGATGCCTTCACCATCTGGAAGGGTAGTATTTTCGTAGGGGCAAAGCTCCCATTTGATCATTGAGGCCACACCTGCTTCTGAAGCATTGGTGCGGGCCGCTTGCAGGGCTTTCATGTCTCGGTCGCTACCAATGATGGTCACGTTTATTTTCGCATTCACCTTTGATTTGGCGCTGGCCAGCATTGTTTTCCAGGCGTTGTTGTCAAACCCAATGAGGTGTTTAAAACCGAAATTGTGTCTGTTCAGTCCGGGCGCAATATTGGCAGCCTTTAGGGCCGCTTCGATGGCGATGGTGCCGCTACCACACATGGGATTGATGAGTGGAATCGACGGGCTCCACTCAGTTGCCTGCACAATAGCTGCCGCCAACGGTTCGGCTACTGGTGCCTTGAAAGGCATTTTCCGATAGGTATGCTTAGATATCGTTTCACCGGAAGTATCGATGTATACAGTGCAGTTTTCCCTGTTCCAAAAGAAGTAGACCACAGCTTCGTTGAAGTCGTTACCGGAATCTGGTCGACGGCCCGTTTTCGATTTGATTCTGTCAACAATTGCGTCCTTGGCTTTTAGGTTTGGATACCTGGTGTCGTTAATCGACTCATGCTTGGCGAATGAGTGGATACTGAAATAACCGTCGTTGGGAATGATGGTTTCCCATGGCATTTCAAAAATATTCTTGTACAGCCCTTCCGAATCTTTCAGTTCAAAGCTGCCCATCTCCCAAAGGATGCGGTTACCGGTGCGGAGGTGCAAATTCAGGTACATGCAGTCGTGCAGGGTGCCCTCAGTTACCACATGCATATTGGCTTCTTCAGTTACAGGAAACCCCAGGCTTCTGAGTTCGTTGGCGGCAAAAGGAGGGAGGCCGGGATGGCACTGAACAGTGATTTTTCTTTTAATATTCCACATAAGTGTGCAAAGATAGTTATTAAAGTCGGAGAGTGGGAAGGGGAGACAGAAGATCGAAGACGGGAGCCGGAAGACCGAAGATGGAGGCTGGTGTCGGCACGGCTAGTCGGCACCTTGGGTCGGGGCCGTCAGACACTGGAGGGTTGCACGCCACCTAAATATTGTGACTCGTGAAATGCTCAGCTTGCGGTCGATGTGGTCTTCTGAAAAAAGCCAGACAGTTTTGGTGGAGTGCCTAGCCATTTTCCGGAAGGATGCCCTATCTTTGGAGCCCAATAAAAAACAGAGGTATTATGCGTATTTGGTTTGTTTGCAAGGCGAAGTATCAGAAAGAAGACGACGAAGGTCATTTGAAAAACACCACAGAAACTTATCTGCTCGATGCGGTAAGTTATACTGAGGCGGAGGCCATCATGTACGAAAAGCTGAGCGAGCGGGTAAGAGGTGAGTTTGTGATCACCAGCCTGACCAAAAGCCGCATCACCGATGTGTTCCTGTATGAAGACGCCGACTTCTGGCACAAGTGCAAAATCACCTATTTCGTCACCGATGCTGACAGCGGCAAAGAGAAGAAGGTAACGAACCTGATGATTGTAACCGCTCACGATGTAAAAGATGCTTATGACCGCATCCATCAAAGCCTGAACAATATGCTGGTAACATTCCGAGTGCCGGAAGTGGTGGAAACTTCTATTGTCGAAGTTTTTGCCTACGGACAGGATAACGAGGAGGAAGAAGAAGTTCCCGCTGGTTTTAAGCCGGTGAGTGAGGTGGAGGAGGATTGATTACTTTATCATCAAATTGTGTTAACTTTTGGATATGAAACTTACCGCAATAATTGAAAAAGCAGAGGATGGATGGTATGTAGGCCAGATAGAAGAAGTTCCAGCCGCTATTAGTCAAGGAAAGACAATTGAAGAGTTGAAAAGCAGCTTGGTGGATGCGCTTAAGCTTTTGTGGGATACAGACACAATAAAAAAATGATAATTCTGTAAATAGAAAAGGGGCCGAAGCCCCTTTTCTATTTAAGTCAAATATTTCTAAACGTTCTCTGAAGTCAATCTCGCTCCAATAAAATCCCGGTTCATTTTGGCAATGTTAGCCAAAGGAATCTCCTTGGGACACTCAGCTGCACAAGCGCCAGTGTTGGTACAGGCTCCAAAGCCTTCGGCATCCATTTGAGCCACCATATTTTCTACCCTCGTCTTAGCCTCCACCTTGCCTTGCGGAAGTAAGCCGAGGTGGGTCACTTTTGCCGAAACGAAAAGCATAGCAGATGCATTTTTACAAGCTGCAACGCAAGCTCCACAGCCAATGCAGGTAGCCGAATCCATCGCTTCATCAGCTATCTTTCTTGGAATTGGAATTTCGTTAGCGTCAGGCACACCACCAGTGTTCACAGAAATATAGCCGCCTGCCTGAATGATCCTGTCAAATGCACTGCGATCAGTCACCAGGTCTTTGATGACGGGGAACGCCTTGGCTCTCCATGGCTCAATCCAAATAGTCTGGCCACTTTTGAAGCTGCGCATATGGAGCTGACAAGTAGTGGTTTGCTGAGGGCCATGAGGCTTGCCATTAATATACAAGCTGCACATGCCGCAGATGCCTTCCCGGCAGTCATGATCAAAATGCACCGGCTCCTCGCCCTTTTCTTCCAGCCCAATGTTCAGCACATCAAGCATTTCAAGAAACGAAGACTCATGCGATATATCTTTCACCTCGTAGGTGACAAACTTGCCTTCGGTATTGCTATTTTTCTGTCTCCAGATTTTTAATGTTAAATCCATGCTTAACCTGTTAAAAGTTAATCGTTAATAGTTATCTGTTACTTATAGCTGCGTTGCGTTAGCTTCACATTTTCGAAAACCAAGTCCTCCTTGTGCAAAGTGGCCTTTCCCGGGCCATTGTATTCCCAGGCAGCTACATAAGAGAAGTTTTCATCGTCTCTTTTGGCTTCTCCTTCTTCAGTTTGGTATTCTTCTCTGAAGTGTCCGCCACAAGATTCGTTGCGATTCAGTGCGTCGTCTATCATCAACTCACCAAGCTCCAGGAAGTCAGCCACTCTGTTGGCCTTTTCCAGCGACATGTTCAACTCGTCGCTTGTGCCCACAACTTTCACATCCTTCCAAAACTCATCTCTCAGCTCCTGCACCATTTTCTTAGCCTTCTTCAAGCCTTCCGCAGTTCTCGACATGCCACAGTAGTCCCACATAATGTGCCCAAGCTCCTTGTGGAACTGATCCACAGGCTTTTTGCCATTGATGGAAAGAAGTTTTTCTATCTGGCTTTTGACGCCAGTTTCAGCTTCTTTGAATGCTGGGTGATCCGTTGATATTTTGTCAGCAGGGTTTTGTGCGAGGTAGTCGCCCAGGGTATAGGGAATCACAAAATAACCGTCGGCAAGGCCCTGCATGAGAGCAGAAGCACCCAATCGGTTAGCTCCATGGTCAGAGAAGTTAGCCTCCCCAAGTGCATAGAGCCCGGGCACGTTGGTCTGAAGATTGTAGTCTACCCAAAGGCCACCCATTGTATAGTGCACCGCCGGGTAAATCATCATTGGCGTTTTGTAAGGGTTTTCCCCAACAATCTGCTCATACATATCGAAGAGGTTGCCATACTTTGCCCGGATGGCGTCTTCTCCGTCTCTTTTTATAGCATCTTTAAAATCGAGGTATACGGCGAGGCCGGTAGATCCTACGCCTTTGCCATCATCACACACATCTTTTGCATTTCTTGAGGCTACGTCACGGGGAACGAGGTTGCCAAATGAAGGATATTTTCTTTCTAAGTAGTAGTCACGATCCGCTTCAGCAATGTCGGCCGGTTTTACTTCTCCTTTCCTCACCTTCTCAGCCGTTGCTTTGTCTTTTGGCACCCACACACGACCGTCGTTGCGGAGCGACTCAGACATCAGCGTGAGCTTCGACTGGAAGTCGCCGTGAACGGGGATACAGGTGGGGTGAATCTGCGTGAAGCAAGGGTTGGCAAACAAAGCCCCTTTTCTGTGTGCTCTCCAGGCTGCCGTTACGTTGGAGCCCATGGCGTTGGTAGAAAGGAAGAAGACGTTGCCGTAGCCACCTGTGCAAAGCAATACTGCATGGGCACTGTGTGACTCTATTTCGCCGGTAATTAGGTTGCGTGCCACAATACCACGTGCCTTGCCATCTACCATTACCAGGTCAAGCATTTCTGTGCGTGGGTACATCTTCACTTTGCCGTTGGCTACCTGGCGGCTCAAAGCGCTGTAGGCACCAAGTAAAAGCTGCTGGCCTGTCTGGCCTTTGGCGTAGAAGGTACGTGACACCTGAGCGCCACCAAATGAACGGTTGGCGAGCAGTCCGCCATAGTCACGGGCAAATGGAACGCCCTGGGCTACACATTGATCTATGATGTTGACACTCACCTCAGCAAGCCTATGAACATTGCCTTCACGGCTTCTGTAGTCACCACCTTTAATGGTGTCGTAGAAAAGCCGGAATACGCTGTCACCATCATTTTGATAGTTTTTGGCGGCATTGATACCACCCTGGGCAGCGATACTATGAGCCCTCCTTGGGCTATCCTGAAAGCAAAAGGACTTCACATTGTAGCCGAGCTCGGCCAATGAGGCTGCAGCTGAGGCACCAGCCAGGCCGGTACCTACCACAATCACGTCATATTTACGCTTGTTGGCCGGGTTAACCAGCTTCACATTGAATTTATGTTTGGTCCATTTCTCAGCCAGTGGGCCTGCAGGTATTTTGGAATCTAGCTTCATATATCGATGATGATTAACCTAAACTCTTGATGTAAATAAGGATTGGAATAAGGGCAAATACGGCCGGAACGATAATGGCGTAGCCTTTACCGATAGCCTTGATGGCCGGTGTATATTTCACATGATTGAGACCCAGCGTTTGAAACGCACTGGCAAATCCGTGAGACAGGTGAAAGCCCACAAAGAACATGCTCACCACATACACTGCTGCATACCATATATTGCTGTAAGCCGCTTTCACAACCAGAAACACATTGGGCATTGTTTCACCGTCATACGTGATCATGGGAATGCTGTCGTTTTTGAATTCCCACCAAAAACCTTTTAAATGGATCACCAGGAAAACCAATATCAGTGTGCCCAGAATACCCATGTTGCGGGATGTCCATGGACTGTTGGTGCTGGCGGCAGAATAACCATATTTTACTGGCCTGGCTGTCTTGTTTATCCTCGAAAGCCAAATGGAGTAAATGACGTGAATGACAATAAAAGCAAAGTTGAATTTGGACACCAGTTGGATAAAGGGATTGTGTGCCATCGTGTGCGCATATATATTAAACGCCTGCCCTTCGTCGTTAAAAATTAACTGGATATTTCCTGCAAGATGAACAGTGAGGAACAGAATGAGGAAAAGCCCGGTGAGCGCCATAAGGAGCTTTCGGAAGATGCTGCTTTTTAGTGAATCAGTTAACCAACTCATATGTTTTTTGTATTACACAAACGTTTTAAATAGAACCAGCCAAAGGTAATTCCCGAGCGGCACTTTACCAATCCGCCTGTCCTATTTTGAACGCTTCTAAATTTATCCATTGGGGGAAGCACCTGGTTCGTTGTTTATTGATTGATTACCCGGGCTACAACCAGCCGTAAAATGGAATTGTTTTATCTAAAATAGACATTATGAAAGTCATCGCTTGCTTTGCAGCTTTCTTGTTGGGTTCTCTCAGTTGCCTGTTTGCCAGCCATATCAGAGGAGGGTATATCAGGGTAGTGTCGGGTAGCGGTTCATTGACGTATAAGTTTGAGGTGATTGGATTTACCGACACAGGCTCTTCTGTAGGTTTTGGCGGAGGTGAGCTGGATTTTGGGGATGGGACGACTATCAGCCTTGAAGGTGGTGATGCTACCCACGAAACTATTTTGCTGGGCAATGAAACTTCACTTACCAAATACGCTATTAGCCACACCTACCAGGCACCGGGCGCTTACACAGTCAGGGTCAAAGAATTTTTCCGCAATGCCAGCGTGATAAATATGGAAAATTCGGCCGAAACGCCCTTTTTCGTTTCTACGCAAGTGATCGTTGATCCTTTCTTTGGCGCCAATTCCACTCCGGAGTTGGGCGTTTTTCCAGCTGTTTTTTCCAGGGCTGGAAGTCGTTTTTTCAGTTCCGTTGGTAGCAAAGACGAGCAGGGTGATAGCCTAGTCTATAGTTTGGCTGTGCCTTTGAGAGATTTTGCTGAGGAGGTAGATAGCTACCGATGGCCGAATGATATCTCATTTTATAAGGGGGAAAATCGTGATGACAAGCCTGTTTTTAAACTTGACAAGCTTAGTGGTCAGCTGACCTGGGATACCCCTGAACTTGCCGGAGAGTTTGGCATCGCTTACAAAGTCATTGAATACCGAAAAGTGGACGGTGAAGTCCACAAGTTGAGCGAAACTACGGTCGACTTACAAATTATCAATGTGGAAAGTGACATGCTACCCCCCAATATCGATTTTGACTATCAGGTTACATCAAATGGAAGGATTGATTTTACAGTTGGTTATGAAACAATGGTTGCTGACTCGCTCGAATGGAGCTTTTACTCTAGTGGTTTATTAAGCTGGGATGGAGCGGATATTGATGGACATCAGCTTGCAGATACCATTGTCGGGGGTACCGGTTTCAATGGGTTTGCAGCATTGCCTCAGTCGGCTACTAAACCCGTCTATTTTGTGCTGGCGGCTCGCAGCTTAAACAGACTCAATCCTTTTAAAACTGTTAAATCGTTTGCCGTTAATCCAACCGGAGAAGAATATGTGATTAATGCCGTCGGTAATCCGAAGGAGGCGGTCATTTTACATACTTATCCCAATCCTGTGGCTGGCACAATGATTATTCAATTTCCAGTAATGCATTCGAACAAAGTGCAGGAAATAGAGCTTATTAATACTGCCGGACAAAGTATTTTAAAAACCGGCATTCCCATTAATGGTAATTTGGCTACCTTGAACACTGAAGACCTACCTGGAGGAATTTATTTGCTTCGCACCTATCTGGGCCAGCAAATTTATTATTCGAGATTTATAAAAGAGTAATACAAAAAAATACTTGCAACCGTTTAGATGAAACAAGTGTTTACTTGGTTGATAGAAACCCGTCGACAACAACCTATGTTGAAAAAGTTAATACTGACGCTGAGTGCAGGGCTGATCTTTCTTCTGTCGTCCACTTCAAATGTATCTGCCACCCACATCAGGGCCGGTGAGATTATCGCCCGCAGAATCTCCAATTCCAGCCTTGAGTTCGAGTTTTCGATTATTGGATATACAGATACCGGTTCGACGGTGAAATTTGGCGGGGGTGATATTGATTTTGGTGATGGAACGGTGCTGAATGTTGAGTCGGAAGCCGACCCTGTTGTCACCATCAATTTGGGTGACGAAGTGGCGTCAAATGTGTTTACCATTCGCCATACCTATCAGGCGCCTGGTGTTTATACAGTTCGTTTCAGAGAGTTTTATCGCAACGCTGGTGTGGTGAATATGGCCAACAGTGTAGAAACTCCATTTTATACTGAGACGCAGCTTATCATCGACCCTTTTTATGGACTCAACAATACGCCTGTATTGCTGGTGCCACCAGTCGACAGGGGTGCAGTTGGTGCCACCTTCATCCACAACCCTGGTGCCTACGACCCCGATGGAGACAGCCTTTCCTACAGGATATCAGTACCCAAAAGAAATTATAACGATACAGTATTTGACTACAGAAGCCCTATCGATCCTAAGTTTTATACCAAGGTAGACTACGCTACCGCTAATCAAAACCAAGACGGCCCTCCTACCTTTTCGCTCGACCCTGTTTCGGGCAATCTTGTGTGGGATGCGCCTGGATTGAGAGGCGAATACAACGTAGCCTTTATTGTGGAAGAGTGGCGAAATGTGCTGGGCACCTGGGTAAAATTGGGGTATGTAACCAGGGATATGCAGATCATTATTGAAGATTCTGAGAATGAACGTCCGGAAGTCATTGTGCCTGAAGATATCTGCGTTGAGGCGGGTACACTAATAGAAGAAGATATTTTTGGCATCGATCCGGATGGGCTTCCTGTAATACTTGAGGCCTATGGCGGTCCTTTCGAGTTTCTTGGGTCTCCAGCCACCTTTTCTCCGTTTCCACCGGCCTATCAGCCGTCGCCAGGAACTCTGAATTTTACATGGCAAACGGTGTGTGGACATGTGCGTGACAGGCCTTATGAGGTGCAGTTCAAGGTGGTAGATACGCATCCGCCGCCAAACGCAGGTCCAAAGCTTGTGGATTTCAAAACCTGGAACATCACCGTGGTGGCACCGGCCCCTACCGGGTTAACGGCAACAATAAAACCTGACAAGGTCATAGCGCTTGAATGGGATGCCTATGAATGCGCCAATGCTGAGTATATACAGATATGGAGGCGGGTCGACAGTTACGATTTTACGCCCATAGACTGTGAAGTGGGCATGCCTGACTATGCCGGGTATGAGCTGATTGATGTGGTGGATGACGGCGCCCGCTCGTACACTGACGACAACAAAGGCCAAAAACTGGATGTGGCGGCCAACTACTGTTACCGGCTGGTGGCTGTGTTTCCTACCCCGGGCGGTGGGGTCTCTTATGCGTCAGCAGAGGCCTGCGGTATTCTCGAAATAAATGCTCCGGTTATTATGAATGTGGATGTGAAGGCCACGTCAGTAGAAGCAGGCGAAATAGAGGTAAGGTGGAGTCCTCCGATTGAGATTGACCAGGCCAGCTTTCCGCCGCCGTATAATTATGAATTGTTCAGAGCGGAAGAGCTACAGGGTGAAAAGAACATGATAAGCCTTGGGGTGATTGCTAACGATACGGTGTTTTTGGATAATGGGTTGAACACCAGGGATGTAACCTATAATTACAGGGTTCATCTGGTGGATACCCAGGGAGGGTTGATCGATACTTCTGGTGTAGCTTCTCAGGTGAGGCTGGAACTAAAGCCATTGTTGCAATCTATAGAATTGACCTGGGATGCAGATGTGCCCTGGTCGAACAACACTCAGGACTACCCGATTCATTACATTTACCGCAACAGGGTAGATGAGAATGACCCAGGCCAGCTTGTTCAAATTGCCTCTGTGGACGTCAACGAAGAGGGCTTCTATTTTTGGGACGATGGATCGTTCAACGGAGTGCCGTTAAACGAGAATCTGGAATATTGTTATTATGTAACCACTCAGGGCTCTTATGGAAACGTGGCCCTGGCCGAGCCCCTGATCAATAGTTCGCAAATTATATGCGGGCAACCCAATGACAAGACGCCGCCTTGCGACCCTGTAAATTTTGTGCTTGACGAAAGCTTTAGCTGTGATGCAGTGCTTCAAAGCCAGTCTTGCGATTTTAGCGCCTTTAGCAACAAACTGAGCTGGGAAAAGGATTCCTCCGATGGATGCGAGGACGACGTAAGAAGCTTCAATATTTATTTTAGCGAAACTGGTGCTGAGGGTTCCTTTAACCTGATTGATAACGTTATTACTACTACCTATCGTCACGTTGACCTGGCTTCGTTTAAGGGTTGTTATAAAATTTCGGCCGTAGACCGATCTGGCAATGAAAGTGAGCTGAGCGAGGCCGTTTGCAACGACAATTGCCCTTATTTTGAGCTACCAAATGTATTTACCCCCAATGGCGACGGCAGGAATGATGTATTCAGACCTTTCTACGACGACGGAACGATCACAGGTTTCGACAGGGCGAAATGTATTCGGTTTGTTGATGCCGTGGTATTTACTGTATTCGATAGGGCAGGTAACGCTATCTACAACTTCACTTCTGCGGGCGTGGAGAACAGCATCCTGATTGATTGGGATGGCCGTACCAACGAAGGCTCGGAGCTTCCGTCGGGTGTTTATTTCTACACTGCTGACGTAACGTTTGACGTGCTGGATCCTAAACAAATGAATAAACAGTATAAGGGATGGGTGCAGATCATGAAATAGCAGGCATTCCCGACAGCCTGATCCTTTTTGACGGTGTGTGCAATCTCTGCAACTCTTCAGTCAATTTCGTGATTGAAAGAGACAGAAAGGCCATTTTTTCCTTTGCTTCTCTTCAGTCGGAGGCAGGGCAGGTGCTGTTGCGCAGTCAGGGTATAACCGATGCAAAGCTTGAAAGTGTGATGCTTTGGCGGAATGGTGTGCTTTACAAGAAGAGCCGGGCGGCACTTGAAATTAGCAGACAATTAGGGGGGCTTTGGCCTGTTTTGTATGTTTTCAGAATTGTGCCTGTCTTTCTGAGAAACTTCGTTTACGATTTTGTAGCAGCCAACAGATACAAATGGTTTGGTAAGAGAGATCAATGCCGTATGCCGGAGCCAGGACTTAAGAAGCGGTTTGTAGAGAGCGTACCTGCTTGAAAATGCACGTTAAAAGGAAGAGATAATTAACGGTAAATCCTCGTTGAGTTGTTATTACATGAGTTAGTCACTTAAGTAATTCCAGCTAATGAGAAGACTATTACCGGTATTTCTTTTGTTGCTTTTTTCCTGCACAGCGACATTTGCTACCCACATCCGGGCAGGCGAGATCACCGCCAGGCGTATTTCCAACGGTGCTCATACCTACGAAATAACTGTCATCGCCTACACAGACACCGGCTCGCCGATTCAGTTTGGGGAGGGGAATATCAGTATGGGGGACGGATCAGTTTATGCATTGAAAAACCTGGCTCCCAAGGAAACCATTCCGTTGGGCGATGATGTGGCTTTTAACAGGTTTGTGTTTACTTACACATACCCGGCACCAGGTGGCTATACCATCAGCTACCAGGAAAGTAATCGAAATGCGGGTGTTCTCAACATGGTGCGCTCAGTGGAGACTCCCTTTTACATTGAAACCATGCTGGCAATAGACCCAGCTTACAAGCTGAATAGCAGCCCCGTGCTGTTGGTGCCTCCGGTAGACCATGCTGTCGTAGGTGCACGTTTTGTTCACAACCCAGGAGCCTTCGATCAGGACGGTGATAGCCTGGCCTACAGGATGTGGTACCCAAAGCAGAACCGATTTGATTCTGTTTTTAACTATAGGAATCCCAACAATAGAATTTTTTACGAAGGCAGGGATTATTTTGCGGCTAACCAAGACCAGGACAGCATTCCATCATTTACACTTGACCCCATAAGTGGCGACCTTGTTTGGGATGCGCCAGGGATGGCTGGCGAATACAACATTGCATTCATTGTGGAAGAATGGCGCATATTTTTTGGTGAGTGGAAGCTTCTGGGCCAGGTAACACGGGACATGCAAATTATAGTAGAGGAGTCGGACAACAGGCCTCCGGATTTGATACTGACGGAAGATATTTGCGTAGAGGCTGGTACGCTCATACAAGACCAGGTAACTGGCAATGACCCTGAAGGAAAGAGGGTTTTGATGGAAGCTTTTGGTGGCCCTTTTGAATTTTCGAGTGGCAATGCTTCGTTTTCTCCTGACCCACCAGTTTATCAACAAACACCCGGAGCATTGAATTTTATGTGGCAGACTACTTGCAGCCATGTCCGGCGGCGTCCATATGAAATTCGTTTCAAAGTGACAGACGAGCCCGCCGATGGTGGCGCAAAGCTTGTGGACTTTGACACCTGGAACATCACAGTAGTGGCACCAGCCCCAACAGGTCTTACAGCAGACGCTGAGTCCGATGGAACAGTCAGACTTTCGTGGGATGAGTACACCTGCTCCAATGCTGAATTGCTGCAAATTTGGCGGCGGGTCGAGAGTTACGACTTTACCCCAGCCAACTGTGAGGTAGGCATGCCGGCATATGCCGGTTATGAGCTAATCGACGTGGTTGACGCCGGTGCTCTTGGGTATGCAGACGACAACCTGGGAGCCGGGTTAGATCCGGGAGCTTCTTATTGCTATCGGTTAGTCGCTTCTTTTTACGAGCCGGAGGGCGGCCTTTCCTATGTGTCTGCGGAAGCTTGCGCTATCGCCAGAGCTGACACACCAGTGATTACGCATGTAGATGTAGATGCTACTTCAGTTGAAAACGGGATAGTAAATGTATCATGGAGATCTCCATTCGATATTGATAAGGCTGACTTCCCCCCGCCTTATACCTATGAAGTGTTAAGAGCAAAAGGCCTGAGTGGCGATGATGAAATAGTAAGCCTTGGCACAACGCAGGATACAACCTGGGCCGATCAGGAGTTGAACACAGTCGATCTTCCCTACAACTATTTTGTTCGTCATTTGGGTGACAGCGGTCGGGTTGTTGGCGCTTCATCGGCTGCCTCCACCGTCAGACTTGAGTTGAAGTCAGACAGTACAAGTATTGATGTCAACTGGACGTTTGATGTTCCCTGGTCAAACAACTCAGAGGAATTCCCGAAGCATTTTATCTACCGAAATAATGTAGACCTGGTCGACCCCGATGGCTTTTACCTTATTTCAACTATAGATGTCACCGGTCAGAATTTTCATTTTGCAGATACCGTGGGATTGGTGCCTAAGACCGAGTACTGCTATTATGTAACCACCCAGGGTAGCTACGGGAATCCCGCAATCGCTGCTCCGCTCCTCAACAGGTCACAGATTATCTGTGGCTACCTCGATGACAAAGTGCCGCCGTGCCCGCCGATTAGCCTGGCGCTGGACGAAGCATTTTCCTGCGAGGCCCAGACTCAGTTCAGTGATTGTGGAGATAGCGACTTTTCGAATAGAATACTGTGGCAAAAAGACGCTGTGTTAAATTGTGAGGATGAGGCTGTTAGCTACAATGTGTACTTTTCTGCTCTTGGGGAGGAGGGAACCTACAACCTGATTGCTCAGGTGAACACCACAAACTTTACCCATCAAAACCTAAAATCTTTCAAAGGTTGTTACCGGGTGGCGGCAGTGGACGGGTCGGGAAATGAAAGCGACTGGACTGATCCGGTGTGCAACGATAATTGCCCCTATTTTGAGCTGCCCAATGTTTTTACTCCTAACAATGACGGGAAGAATGACTTTTTCATTCCTTATTACAATGATGGAACCATCGCCGATTTTGACTTAACGAGGTGCATGCGTTTTGTGAAGTCGGTCGACTTCAAAGTATACGACAGGTCAGGAAAGATGGTGTTCTATACCAATTCCCGTGGTGTTGAAGGCTCCATTTTTATCAACTGGGCGGGACAAACGGAGGCTGGGATAGACCTCCCTTCGGGGGTTTACTATTATGTGGCCGAGGTAGAATTTGATGTGCTTGATCAGCAGCAGGGGAGGGAAGAGTTAAAAGGCTGGGTTCAACTGGTTAGGTGATCCGTACATCCTCTTTTCAGGAACTGACATTTGTATATTCTTTGTAGCTTTGTTCGTTGAAACCAACTCACATCCTTTATGAATGCATATGTTTTCCCCGGGCAAGGGGCTCAGTTTTCCGGAATGGGCAAGGAACTGTACGATACCAATGAAAAGGCAAAAGCGCTGTTCGAAAAGGCAAACGAAATACTGGGATTCAGGATTACAGATGTCATGTTCAGTGGCTCTGATGAAGAGCTGAAGCAAACTAAAGTCACCCAGCCGGCCATCTTTATACATTCAGTGGTAATGGCGATGGTTTCAGATAATTTCAAACCTGATATGGTAGCGGGCCATTCTCTTGGCGAATTCTCAGCACTTGTTGCCAATAAATCGCTCTCTTTTGAAGATGGCCTTCGTCTTGTTAGCAAGCGGGCACTCGCCATGCAAAAGGCTTGTGAGCTTACGCCATCTACAATGGCCGCAGTGCTTGGCCTCGCCGACGAAAAGGTAGAGGAGGTTTGTGCTTCAGTCACTGGTGAAGTGGTAGTGCCTGCCAACTACAACTGCCCGGGTCAGTTGGTTATATCCGGTTCTTTGAAAGGGATAGAAATTGCTTGTGAGAAAATGAAAGAGGCTGGCGCAAAAAGGGCGTTGGTGTTACCCGTTGGCGGGGCGTTTCATTCCCCGTTGATGGAGCCAGCCAGACAAGAGCTCGCAGCCGCTATTGAGGCGACTCATTTCTCTCAGCCAATATGCCCGGTTTATCAAAATGTAACAACCAAAGGGTCGGTTAGTATCGATGAAATTAAAAAGAACTTGATTTCGCAGCTTACGGCTCCCGTAAAGTGGACACAGTCGGTTCAGAATATGGTAGCAGACGGCGCTGCTAATTTCATAGAATGTGGGCCAGGAAAGGTATTGCAGGGTCTGGTGAAGAAAATTTCACCCGAAGTTTCTGCTGGCAGCTTGTGATATGTAAATATTGAAAGCTGATATTCAAATTGTTATGTGATAAGCCATCAGGACACGGTCTTTTCTTGAATCTTTCACAAAACATTACATCACCTTCAATTCATCTAGCTCGGCTATCTTGTCGTCAAGGCGATGGAATAGGTGTTGAAAAAGGTCACTCACCCTGAATGTCAATTCTTTTGCACTCACGCTTTTGTCGCCTTCATAGAAACTTGTTACTTGAGTAAGTGCGTCCATGAGCTCCACATACTCTAGCGTATTGAGTGTAGAGAAAATCTTATGCTTTAGGTGAGAAAAGGCTGTAGAATCACCTTTTTCAATGCTTGAAGTTATTTTGCTCTGAGCTTTTTCAAACTCCTGGTACATAAATTCGAGTAGCTGCTTGTAGGCGCCAGGGCTGCTGCGATATAAGCTGTCTAGGTTTTCGAAGTTCATCACAAAAATAAAGGGATAACATTTACTTGTTATCCCTAAATTAAGCCTTTTGGCTTTTGCGGTTTACGAAATATTCAGCAGAACCTTACTCCGACATTTTAGCGTCCATGCGCTTGCGCTCGTTTTCATCAAGATAGATTTTTCTCATCCTGATCGAAAGGGGAGTTACTTCCACGTATTCATCTTTCTTGATGTACTCCAGTGCTTCCTCCAAAGAGAACCTTCTTTTTGGGTATATTTTTGCACTGTCGTCGGTTCCGGATGCCCTTACGTTGGTCAGTTTCTTGCCCTCCTGTATGTTGACCACAAGGTCATTATTTCTCGAGTGCTCTCCAATCACCATGCCGCCATACACTTCATCCCCTGCTTCAACGAAGAAAGTGCCTCTGTCCTGCAGTTTATCAATTTTGTAGGCCGTAGCACTTCCGGTGTCTACTGAAATAATAGAACCATTGATTCTGCCTGGTATTGGCCCTTTGTAGGGTTGGTAACTCAAGAAACGATGCGTCATAATTGCCTCACCTTGCGTAGCAGTAAGTACGCTATTTCGCAGGCCAATGATGCCACGGGCAGGAATCTCAAATTCCAGGTGCTGCAGGTCGCCTTTTGGTTCCATAATCTTAAGCTCAGCCTTCTTTTGCGTAGCGAGTTCGATCACCTTACCAGCAGATTCCTGTGGCACGTCGACTACCAGAAGCTCGATAGGCTCATTGCGGATGCCGTCGACTTCCTTGAATAATACCTGTGGCTGACCTACCTGAAACTCATAGCCTTCACGACGCATGGTTTCAATAAGAATAGACAAGTGAAGCACACCACGACCATATACCAGGAATTTATCCTCAGAAGTAGTCTCTTCAATACGTAAAGCAAGGTTCTTCTCAATTTCCTTGAACAAGCGATCTCTAACGTGACGTGATGTCACGAATTTGCCCTCTTTGCCGTAGAAAGGTGAGTTGTTGATAGTAAAGAGCATACTCATGGTAGGCTCGTCAATAGAAATCCTTGGCAGCGGCTGTGGATTATCTGCGTCGGTGATGGTGTCACCAATTTCAAAATCTTCAATACCAACAAGTGCACAAATATCACCAGCAGAAACTTCAGGTACTCTTAGCCTTCCCAGGCCTTCAAATACACTGATTTCTTTTATTTTAACTTTCTTAACAACTCCGTTTTTCTTGCAAAGACCCATAACGGTGCCTTCAACAAGTTTGCCCTGAAATACCCTACCGATAGCAATACGACCTGTGTAGGCGTTGAAATCCAGAGAAGTGATTTGCATTTGGGGTAAGCCCTCTCTCAAAGGAGCCGGAGGGATCACTTCCAGAATGGTATCCAGCAATGCTGTGATGTCTTCTGTTTTTTCTTTCCAGTCGTGGCTCATCCAGCCGTGCTTCGAAGAACCGTAAACAGTTCTGAAGTCAAGCTGATCTTCCGTGGCGTCAAGGTTGTACATTAGCTCAAATACCTGCTCATGTACTTCGTCGGGGCGACAGTTCTCTTTGTCTACCTTGTTGATCACAACGATAGGCTTAAGTCCCAGAGCAAGTGCTTTGCTAAGCACAAAGCGTGTCTGTGGCATAGGGCCTTCAAAAGCATCTACGAGTAACAACACGCCATCAGCCATTTTCAATACTCTCTCCACTTCACCACCAAAATCGGAGTGACCAGGTGTATCAATAATATTGATCTTGACGTCTTTGTATCGAATGGATACATTTTTTGAAAGGATGGTAATTCCTCTTTCTCTCTCCAGATCATTATTGTCAAGGATGAGATCACCAGACTCCTGGTTATCCCTGAAAAGCTTGGACTGGTGGATGATTTTATCAACCAAGGTAGTTTTACCGTGGTCAACGTGCGCTATAATAGCGATATTACGGATATTATTAGACATGTCTTATGAAATTCGCCCGCAAAGGTACGAATAAAACATGGCTAAAAGAAGCTATGTTAAGAAATAGTAATTTAAAAGACAAGGTAAGTGAGCGGTGAGTCAGGTGTTTACCCTATTTCTTCTTGTTTAGCGTTTCCCTGTAGGCTGTTTCTAGTGCATCTTTGACTAACTCTTCCGGCACTTTGTCCAGCTCAAACGTAGTCCAGCCTTGTTGCCCCCATTTATTTGGAACAGGGAACACCCCTTTTTCAAATTCGCAAAAAACCGATTGATCCACTTCATTGAACTTGATGTTGGCAGTGTGGCTGCTTTCATGAAGCGTAGCAAAGATTACCCTGGCTTTGAAGGCAGCTCTGTCGAAATGAGGCCGCTCTTCTACCCCAGGTAGTGAGAGGGCCATTTCCTTGAACCTGTCATTAGACACCATACGCTTACTGTTTTTTTTCGACTTGCCAGGGGTCATAAGAGCCGAAGTTCCACAGGTGACCTTCCAGGTCGTAGCAAGAGAAGTTTTTGCCTCCATAGCTCTCCAGCTTTAGCTCGATGGCCATCCGGGCGCCGTGCTTCTTCGCCTTTTCGTACAGTGCATCCACTTCACTTTCATCCAGCACTATGTAGGGGCTTTGAGTTTCAAAACTTCCCACGGCAGAAGGGTGCTTGATGAGCCTGCTGTAGGGACTTCCGCTGTCCTGGGTACCCACCATGATCATGCAGTTGCCAAGCGCTAGCTCGGCATGGCTTACCACGCCATTCTCCTCGGCGAACACCTGGTGTTTTTCAAATCCAAATGCATCGCATAGCCAATCAATGGCGCTAAGGGCTTCGTTGTAGCCGAGGCAGGGAATAATAGATGTAGCTTTCATAGTTCAAATTTTATGACCGCAATATTGAGAGAAAGAAGGGGTAAAAATTGGAAAAAAGCGACTTTCAACCTGCCCAGTTCACGGTTTCTGTTGTGTTGCCACGCAAAAACGCTCCTGGACTAAATCCGGCAAACTTTTTAAAATCTTGTATAAAATGCGATTGGTCGTAGTAGCCACATTGAAGAGCGATTTCTGTCAGCGACGGCCTGACCTGATTTAGCTCGGGGAAAACAGACTGAAACCGTACTACCCGGGAATAAAGCTTTGGGCTCATGCCTGCCAGCGCTTTGAATTTCCTTTCAAAATGCCTTTTTGAGAGACAGTGTCTACTGGCAAGTTCGTCGACGGAAACCTGGCCCTTCATTCGTATAATGTCTTTGATGGCATGTTCCAACGAATAAGGTTCACTTTTCACTTGCTGAAGCTTCGAATGCAGATATGCCGACAGGATGGCCACTCGTTGCTCATTGTTCTTTGCCGTCATTATTCTGTTTTCAAGCTCATCGCCCTTTTTTCCCATCACAGACCTGCTGTCCGGCATTTGATTGCTGACCTCGCAGGCTGGGATTTGAAATAAGGCCGGCAGCGCATGCGGGTAAAGGTATACCCCAAAGATGCCAAAGGTTTGGTCAGTAACGAAACGTCTGTACCTGCTAGTTTGCCCCTGAAATCCGGAAGTAAACGACTTGTCGGTCTTGTTTTGGCCCAGCACCTCCCGAAAAGTCCCCTGGTAGTGAAAAAGCCATTCGCTGCATCCATCGGCCATGGCACGGTGGATATAGTGACCACCGATTGGCACTTCAGCTTCGAGAGTCCAGAAAAACCGGACGTAGTCAGCGAGGGAATGCGGTGGAGGAATGGTTTTGTATTCCATGCGACAATACTTTAATGCAACTTGCACAATAGCTCTGGTTACTACAAAGTATACTATAAAAATGAAAGGAGATGTGGTCACCACTTACATTAGAGTAGTATAGCCAATAACTCTTACGGGAGCTTACACACTTAAGTACTTTCCCCTATCTTTGCAGCCCAAACCAAGAATAATGGCTAAGAAGACTTACAAAAGACACACCGTTACTGCTGCATTGATCTATGCCAATGGGCCTATCCATATAGGTCATTTGGCTGGCTGCTATCTCCCATCCGACATCTATGTGAGGTATATGCGCTCAATGGGGGAGGATATTGTGTTTGTGAGTGGAACGGATGAGCACGGCGTGCCCATCACGCTGAAGGCCCGCAATGAAGGAACAACCCCTCAGGCAGTGGTGGATAAATACTACGATATCATTAAGAACTCTTTTGCTGAGTTTGGTATTTCGTTTGATACCTATTCACGCACAAGCCGGGAGATTCATCATAAAACCTCGCAGGATTTTTTCCTTAACCTCTATGAGAAGGGGATTTTTGAGGAGCAAACCACCGAGCAATATTTTGATGAAAAGGCGAACCAGTTTTTGGCAGATAGGTATATAGTGGGCACATGCCCCACCTGTGGCAACGAAAACGCCTACGGTGATCAATGTGAAAAATGTGGAAGCACCTTAAGCCCTCAGGAGCTCGGCAATCCCCGTTCGATGCTGAGCGGTGAAAAGCCAGTGATGAAGCCTACCAAAAACTGGTATATGCCGCTGGACAAGCTGCAGCCTAAAATTGAGAAGTACGTAGACAGCCACCCCGAGTGGAAAACCAACGTATTTGGTCAGTGCAAAAGCTGGTTAAACCAGGGTCTGCAGCCTCGCTCCATGACTCGTGACCTCGATTGGGGTGTGAAAGTGCCCTTGCCAGACACAGAGGGAAAGGTGCTTTATGTGTGGTTCGATGCGCCCATTGGTTACATCTCCGCCACGAAGGAACTGAAGCCCGACAACTGGGAGAAATATTGGAAGGACGAGGATACCCGATTGGTGCACTTTATAGGCAAGGACAATATCGTTTTCCATTGCATCATTTTCCCTTCCATGCTGATGGAGCACGGCGATTTTGTGGTACCCGACAATGTGCCTGCTAACGAATTTATGAACCTTGAGGGCCAGAAGATCAGCACCAGCCGCAACTGGGCAGTGTGGTTGCATGAGTACCTGGAGGAGTTTCCTGGTAAGCAGGATGTGCTGCGTTATGTGCTTTGTGCCAATGCGCCGGAAACCAAGGACAATGACTTTACCTGGAAGGATTTCCAGACAAGAAATAACAGTGAATTGGTGGCCATCTTTGGCAACTTTGTGAACAGGGCAGTGGTGCTTACTCATAAATATTATGAAGGCAAGGTGCCTCAGAGGGGAGAGCTCTTTCAGTTTGATGAAGAAACGCTGGCTAAGTTGGCGGAATTCCCCGCAGTAATTGCTGGTTCTATTGAGCAATTCAAATTCCGGGAAGCGTTGGTGTCATTGATGGATTTGGCGAGGTTAGGTAATAAGTACCTGGCCGACACTGAGCCATGGAAGCTGATCAAGACAGACTCAGAGCGTGTGAAAACCATCATGAACGTCGCTCTGCAAATAGCCGCCACGCTACAGGTGGTATGCGAACCCTTTTTACCGTTTACTGCCAGCAAGTTAGGTGGCATGTTCAACCAGAAAGGCGTCAAATGGAGCGACCTTGGAAAAGGTGATCTTTTAGCGGCCGGGCACCAACTGGAGGCAGCGACGCTGCTGTTCGAAAAAATAGAAGACGATGTGGTGGAGGCTCAGATAGCAAAGCTGGAAGCAACAAAGAAACTAAACAGTCCTGCCGAAAAAGCAGGCGAAATAAAAAAAGCAGAAAAGATGGAAGTACCCGGGCTTAAGGAAGAGATAGTGTATGATGATTTCACCAAGCTAGACATGCGAGTGGCTACTGTGCTGGAGTGCGAAAGAGTGCCCAAGTCGGACAAGCTGCTCAGGTTTTTGCTCGACACGGGCATCGACAAACGCACGATCTTGAGCGGTATTGCCAAGCATTATCAACCTGAAGACCTGATAGGAAAGCAGGTAGTGGTGCTGGCTAACCTGGCACCCCGCAAAATGATGGGTATTGAATCGCAGGGCATGATTTTGTCAGCTGAGGATGAAGAGGGTAACCTGAGACTGTTGCAGGCCAATGCGGTGACAAATCCGGGAGCGACCATCAGCTGATTTTTAGTTGCTCGCAGAGACGCAAAGTCGCAGAAAAAAGGAATGCTCGAAGGCTTTGCTTGGTCTGCTATAGGTTATTGACAATCCTTATAATGCCGTTTTTTATTAAAGACTCGTTGAAGTTGACAAGCAGACCTAATTTTAGTCCGGTGAGCTTTAGGTAGGTCAGAAGCTGTTTTTTGTGCACATCAGCCAGCGACTCAATGGATTTAATCTCCACAATGACTTTGTCCTCAACAATCAAGTCTGCCCGAAAACCTTGATCCATCTTTATACCTTTCCAGACCACGGGTATGGCTTTCTGCTTTTCAACTTTGAGTCCCTCGGCTGTCAGTTCATGATGTAGAATGGTCTCATATACTGTCTCGAATAATCCAGGACCGAGCTGACTGTGTATTTCATATAGTTTATTTACAATAATTCTGGAAATGTCGTTTTCGTGTAGTGTTGTCATATTTATTCATTTTTTTGAACGTAAAATAGTGCATTTAACTCATATGTAAGGTATTAGTGTGCTTGGAGTGACATTTATTCAGATCCAATTTCAATTCGCTATGGATTCCCCGGCGCTTTTGAGTAGGGATCTCCTCTTCTGATACTCCTACACTTCTGCTGGAAACATTCTCTTCCCTTAGCGCCTCTGCGTCTCTGCGAGCCATATTCCTCCCTTAGCGCCTCTGCGTCTCTGCGAGCAATATTCCTCCCTTAGCGCCTCTGCGCCTCTGCGAGCAATATTCCTCACTTATCAAAATCCATGTTGTTTCTTGTACCAACCCATATTAACTTAGCACGCCGTTAGAAAGACTATACGATGAGAGAAATACAATTCAGAGAAGCCCTTCGTGAGGCGATGAACGAAGAGATGAGAAAAGACCCCAAAATATTCCTGATGGGGGAAGAAGTGGCAGAATACAATGGTGCCTACAAGGTAAGCCAGGGTATGCTCGATGAGTTTGGGCCAGAAAGAGTGATCGATACTCCAATCGCTGAATTAGGCTTTGGCGGACTGGGCGTAGGTGCCGCTATGAACGGACTGCGACCAATCATAGAATTTATGACTTTCAACTTCTCATTGGTAGCCATCGACCAGATCATTAATGGCGCTGCCAAAATGATGTCGATGTCGGGTGGGCAGTTCAATGTGCCTATCGTTTTCCGTGGACCTACAGGAAATGCAGGCCAGCTGAGCTCGCAGCACTCACAAAACTTTGAAAATTGGTTTGCCAACACACCTGGGTTGAAGGTGGTGGTGCCATCCAACCCATACGATGCCAAAGGCTTACTCAAGTCTTCTATCCGTGACGACGATCCGGTTATTTTCATGGAGTCGGAGCTGATGTACGGCGACAAAGGTGAAGTGCCTGAAAGTGAATACCTGATTCCACTTGGTACTGCCAAGGTGGTAAAAGAAGGAAATGATGTTACTATCGTTTCTTTTGGTAAAATGATGAAAGTGGCTTTCGAAGCTGCCGACGCCCTTCAGCAGGAAGGAGTTTCAGCCGAAATTATCGACTTGATGAGCGTTCGCCCTATCGACTACGATACAGTGGTGAATTCGGTGAAGAAAACCAATAGGTTGGTGATTGTAGAAGAAGCCTGGCCTCTGGCGTCTATTGCCTCAGAAATCACTTACCACATCCAGCGCTACGCATTCGATTACCTCGATGCGCCAGTAAGGAGAGTAACCAACCTCGATGTCCCACTTCCTTACGCCCCTACGTTGATTGAATTCATTTTGCCGAACGCAAAGAAGACGATTGATGCGGTGAATGCGGTGATGTATCGCTAGCAGAAATAATATTTGTCGAAAAAAAAAGGGCCGATTATTGGCCTTTTTTTTGTTTTTTTTACATACATTAAAACGACTTACGCTGCGTAAACTTCAATACTCTCAAACAATTCGTATCACAATTAGTTGATACGTATTATCAGCTATTGTCTATCCATCTTCTGTTGTGTTTAAATAAATTGTTGCGTGGAGGCAGTATGAAGAAAATATTGTTGGTTGAAGACGATGAAGCAATCAGGAACTCAGTTGTCGATTTATTCGAGGTGTCAAATTTCAACGTTAAAGCGGTTGACAATGGTAGAAAGGCGCTGAAATTACTTTCTTCTTTTGCGCCGGACGTTATCGTGACGGACATCATGATGCCCGAAATGGACGGAGTTGAATTGCTGAGTGAGGTAAAGCAGAATCTCAAATGGAAAGACATTCCTGTTATCATGCTGACGGCCAAGGTGCTTGTGGCCGACCGGCTCAATGCACTGAGCCAGGGAGCCGATGGCTACATTTGTAAGCCATTCAAAATAGAAGAACTTTTATACACGATAATTAACGTAACCAAACTGCGTGAGTCGGTGGCGATCAAAACGGCTGCGGGTCAAATCAAAGTGATTAATGGAACCAATCATTTAAGTTTCCTGGAGACGTTGAATGAAAAAATCGCATCACACCCTGATAAACAGCCGAACCTTGATGAAATGGCCGCTACTTTCCAGATGAGTCCATCTGGTTTTCAAAAAAAATTGAAACGCCTCACAGGCAGCAGTTTTTCTGAGTACGTCAATACTCAGAAACTGGAGAGAGCCCGTGACCTGATTCAAAATGGTCAATATTCAATGAAGGAGATAGCAGCGATGACTGGCTATCGTTCGGCCAGCTATTTTTCAACAGCTTTTAAGAGTTATTTTGGCAAATCTCCAACCTATTTCATTAAAAAATAGGTAATTGTTTTAACGAATAAAGACTTGTAGCTGCCTGAGAAGGTAAATATGTTTTATTTATGAAGCGTATTTAACCAATCATTTTGCGTTTTAATGTTCTCAGGCAATCACATTGACCAAATTCTGGATGTTGTTGGTGGCGAGTTCTCAGTCGGCCTGCTGTATCTCGATGAGTCGGGCAAGCCGCCCATATTGAACCAACTTTTCAAAGAACAATTTGGCCTTCCTCATGATGCATGCTGGGAGAGTTTTCTCGACATCGTCGACCCTTCATTTGAAGCTGAAGTGGAGCAATTTGTTAAGTACTCGCCATCCACTGGGCCTGCAGAAGTACGTTTCAGACTTTCCAATTCAGCCACTTCCAATACTTATTCGGCCAAGCGTGCTCACGTGGCGGGGAGCCAGGTCCTGATCATCAAAAAGCTGGAAGAAATTGCTGGCGAATCGTTCCCCGACAACAACCCGTTTCCTGTCATGAGAATTTCTTCTCATGGTCAGCTGATGTACGCCAATGAGTCGGCCCGGGAGCTTATGGAGGCATATGACTGTCAATTGGGCGCTGTGCTGCCAGCTGGGCTGTATGAAAGCCTGATGCAAGAAGATCACAGTTATGAATTAAACCGGGTAAAATTCGGAGACCGATTTGCTAATTTCAAAAAGGTACTTGTGCCAGGCACCGATTACCACCAGTTCTATGGTATCGACGTTACCAGGTTTGTGCTGGAAGAGCAGCGGCGGGACGCTGTGAGCGAGCAGCTCAGCGAAGAACTTAAATCCAAAAAGAAAAGCCTGCAGGAATCTTACGATATTCTCCGGCAGGTATATCAGAACGAGGGAATTGGGGTGTTTTTTATGGACACTCAGGGTAGTTTTATTAGTGCCAATGAAGCTTACCAGAATATGGCCGGCTACGCAGCCGAAGAGCTTTCGACGCTCAACTGGATGGATATTACACCGCCGGATGACCTCGATGCTTGTGAAAAATTGCTATTAGCCCTTACGAGTGAGCCTGGTGGAAAAACCACCTTTGAAAAACGTATTCTGAGGAAGGATGGATCTTACTTTTATGTGAAAGTATTCTCCAGCCTGGTCGAATCGGGTGAATATGGGACAGTCATTTTGGGGCTGGTAGTCGACATCAACGACATGAAGGATTATGTTCGTGAACTGGAGGAGGCCAAAGCCTACCTTACCGAAGCGCAGCAACTCGGGGGGCTGGTGTTTTTTGAGACCAATTTGACTACGGGCGAGATGAAATATTCCGACAGCCTTTATGGCTTCATCGGAATAGAGAAAACCAACACTCCGCTAACTTTTGATACAATGATTGCTGCGTTTACGGAGGATACCAAACGAGCTACTAAAAAAATCATCAGTGAGCTTGAAATGGATATTACTTATAGAAGGATCAACAGGATTTACCGTTTCAAAAATGGACTCGTTAAGCATGCTCAGCTAACACTAAGAAAACACCTGCAAAATGGCGACGTGAAAGTCAAGGGAACCATCTACGAGGTAACAAATGAAATCATCACTCTCCAGAGTTTGAGAGAAAAGGAAGCCACCATGCTAAAGGTGCAGAAGATGGCGGACCTAGGCTCGTTTAGTATGGAAATGGCTACAGGTGAAATCCGGTGTTCCAGCTACGTTTACACCTTCCTTGGGCTTCCACCGCAAAGTGGTTTGCTTTCGATAAATAAAGTTCAAGATGTTTTTGCGCCTGTTACGCAGAGAATGATTGCCGAGTTGGTCAATATTACCCAAACGGAAAATGAGCCGAAAGAGCGGATATTAACCTTTGTGTTTAAAGACAACACCGTGCGGCATGCCAAGGTGAAAGCTGAGGTGGTAGTTGAAGGCAATCGCAAATATGTGGACGGCATTCTGGTGAATGTGAGTAAGGAGATTGAGCTTGAACTAATGCTTGCCAGTAAGGCCGAGCTGCTCAACACTGTTCAAAGTTTGGTGAAGTTTGGCTGGTGGGAGAATGACTTTACGAGGGGTAAGGTAGTTTGGTCCGGTTATATGTACACTTTCTTCGAAAGGCCAGTGGAAGCCGGGCCATTTTCAATGGAAGAATATTTGGAGTGTCTGGTAGAAGAGGACAGAAAGTTCGTTACTGACCTTCAGAAAGGGGGGTACAGCGAGGGAAAGGAGCTCAAAAGCACCGTGCTGAGGTATTTGGTAAATGGAAACCTCAAATACACAATTACGTCGATCATGTACCGGAAAGACCCTTCTGGTAAAGTGGTGAGGATTGGTAGTATGCTTGATATCACCGATAATAAGGCTGTCGAATCGAACCTGCAAAAGGCTCGAATCCAACAGCATTCCATTATCAACAACAGCGCCAGCGCCATAATAATACAGAGCAAAGAGAATATGGTTGTAGAGGCAAACAAAGCTTTTTGCCAGCTCTTTGAGCTTGATTGTATGCCCAAAGATTTAATAGGTCTGCCAATTTCCAGCGTGTGTCGCTCGGTCAAAACCAGGTTTGCGCAGCCCAGCGAGTTGGCTGATACGATGAACAGAATTAACTTGGAAGGCAAAGACTTAAGCAATATCCAGTTCACACTGCGCAATGGGAAGGTCGTGGAGGCCGACTGGCTGATGGTCAGAGACGAGGAGGAAACGCTGGGCTATATGTGGAGCTTCAGAGACGTGACTTCCAGGGTGGTTATGGAACAAAGTATCCGGGATAATCTGAACAACGTCAACTCTCTACTGCTTGCTTTGGAAGATTTGATTGTCATATTTGATCAGAGCGGCCGCCAAAGGAAATTCTACTGCAATGATTTAGCGGAGTTTACATTTACAGAACAGAAGAAAAGCTTGCCCGATAAAGAGACGCTTCAGTTATCCGGGGACGAGCTTACTGATAATTTGAAAAGATCCTTCAGGGATATAAAACGGGGGAGTCAAAAAACAACTTTCGAGTTTACTGAACTGGGCAAATGGTTCAGATGTACGGTGAGCCAGTTTGAAACGGTGCAGGGTGCCAATTGGATGCTGGCCCATTTCAAAGATGTTACCAAACTAAAAAAGATATCGTTGGAGTTACGGGCCGCTTTAAAGGATCAGATTGAATCCAATCAAATGAAAACTCAGTTTATTTCTATGGCTTCTCACCAATTCCGAACGCCACTTACTGTGATTCTTAATAACATTCAGCTTCTCGATCTTATTAAGAAAGACATGGATCCGAGACTGAAGAAAGTTTCTGACCGGGTACAGGTAGAGGTGAAAAGGCTAACATCGTTGATGAACGACGTGCTCACGCTTGGCAAAATTGATTCCGGGCATTACCGTCCGAAAATTGGGCCGGTCAATCTGATGGATGTACTGGAAGTCAGCCTTGAGGATGCTCGGTTGGTTTACCCGGGCAGAACAATCAAGGTGGTGGCGGGCGATGACCTCGATAGCTATTCGCTTAAAACCGATAAGTATTTACTTGAGCATGTGTTTAGTAACCTGGTGTCGAACGCCATGAAGTATTCGGAAGGCAGTAAAGACCCGGAGATATATGTGGCAGGCAATAAAGATACTTTCATAGTAACGGTAAAAGACCACGGAATTGGGATACAAACCGACGAAATCGATAAAGTATTTGATTCATTTTACCGAAGCAAACATGCCCAGGGCATAAAGGGCACTGGCCTTGGTCTGGCGATTGTGAAGGAGTTTTGCAAGCTGATTCATGCAGACATCGTGGTGGATAGTCAGCCTGGAAAGTTTACAAAATTCACTGTAACCCTACAAAAGATGATAAAAGGATAACTTATGGAGAAGATTCTGATTATTGACGACGAAGTGAACATCAGAGAAAGCATCAGGGACTTTCTAGAGTTTTATGACTATGACCTTGAAATAGCTGCCTCAGGAGAGGAGGGAATAAAAAAGGCCCGGGAGTTTGAACCGGATCTGATTTTGTGTGATGTGAACATGGGTAAAATGAATGGCTATGAGGTGATCAAAACCCTCCGAAAGGACAACGCCATAGGCGCAACCCCATTTGTGTTTCTCACAGCAAAAGCCACCATGGGCGATTTAAGAGAGGGTATGGACCTTGGTGCCGACGATTACCTGACCAAGCCATTCGAACTGTCTGAACTGCTTCGGTGTATAAAAGCCAACCTTGAGAAAAACTCCAAAAGGGTCGTTTCTGACGAAGCGCTGAAAGGGCAGCTAAAAGACATGCAGGATAAGGTAGAGAAGATCAACTTCATGAATTCCCACGAGTTGAGAGCTGGTATCACCCGGATCATGTCGTTAAAGGACTCGCTAAAAAACGGAATATCGCTCGACAACTCCGAAGTATTGCGGGTGCTGGAGGGAACCCTGGAGCAAATGGATGCCACAATACATGAAATTGGAAAGCTGGTGGGCGGAGATGGAAGCAGGGCCACAACGGAAGATGCGAGTGACAAACAGATTGGTTCTATTGCACTGGTCGATGATGACGAAATCGTCTGTTTTTTGAATCAGAAAATATTGCAGCAGGTAGCTCCGGGGGTGAGTGTTTTGAAATTTACTCTGCCAACGGCTTTCGTCGAGGCTGTAGAAAGTGAGGAAGTTGCCCCTGACCTTGTGTTACTTGATATCAATATGCCTTTTTTGAATGGGTTTGAGGTGCTCGAAAAGCTTACGCAGCTGGGCTACAAAGGGGCAGTGGTGATGCTTAGTTCATCCATTCAGTTGGACGAAATTGAACGGGCAAAACAACACCCTCTGGTGAGCTACTATGAGCTCAAGCCACTCACTATCGAAAAAACCCAGATGCTTGCAGCAACCGTCAAGTTAGTGTAAAGAAATAGACCCAAGTATGAGTAATTCAACCATTATCAGTAAGGACAAAGACATGTATGTAGTAGGGATTGGCGCCTCAGCCGGCGGCCTTGAGGCCCTGCAGGAGCTTTTCAATAATTTGTCCTCTACCACTGGCATGGCATTCGTTGTCGTTCAGCACCTTTCACCCAACTTTAAAAGCCTGATGGACGAACTATTGAGCAAGCATACCGATATGCCTATCCTTGGTGCCAGGGATAATGCCATTATCCAGCCCAACCATATTTACCTGAACCCAAGTCATAAAAACATCATTGTACAAGACGGCCTCATCCGTTTTCTTCCCAAGGAACCGATGGGTTCGCTAAACTTGCCGATCGATCGGTTTTTTAACTCGCTGGCCGAGGAATACCGGGAAAAAGCGATAGGTGTTATCCTGTCTGGCACCGGAAGCGATGGCAGCTCGGGCATTAAGGTAATCAAAGAAAACGGGGGCATTGTAATTGTGCAGGATCCCGGAGATGCCAAGTTTGATGGCATGCCGAAAGCCGCCATTGCCACAAAAACTCCTGATCTGGTACTGCCGGTAGCCGCCATTGGGCAGAAACTGTCCCGCCTTAACCTCGAGCCTGGTGGGTACGTGAACGATGAGGCGCACGAATTGACCTACAAAGAAATATTTGCAGCCATAAAGCAGGCCACACGACTCGATTTTTCTAACTATAAAATGGGAACGATTAAGCGCCGGATTGAAAAGCGCATGAATATAAATCACTTGAAGAACCTGGCCGATTACCGGGACTACCTTCATAGAAACAAGAACGAAGCGGAATTGCTCGCCAACGAGTTTCTGATAAGGGTAACCAACTTCTTTAGAGATGGCAGCGAGTTCGAATTACTAAAAAATTCTGTGATCCCCTCGATATTTACCAAGGCCAAAAAAGATGAAACCATTAGGGTTTGGGCGGCGGGGTGCTCTACGGGTGATGAGGCATATAGCATTGCCATGCTCATGGAAGAGCATTTGCTGGCATGTAAGCTGGCGATCGATTACAAGATATTTGCTTCTGATATCGACGTGGAGGCACTGGAAATAGCAGGTACAGGTATTTACAGTGAAGTAGCATTGCTCGATGTGCCGAGAGCATATAAAGAACGATACTTCAGAAAAAAGGGTGATGACTACACAATAAAGCAAAGGATCAGGGAAAAGATTGTTTTTGCCCGCCACGACTTGCTGAAGGATCCTCCTTTTATAAATGTAGACCTGATTACCTGTAGAAACCTGCTGATATATCTTAAGTATGAGGTGCAAAAGCAGGTGCTTAACAATTTTTATTTTGCACTGAATGTGAAATCCTTTCTCTTCCTGGGCAAAAGCGAGTCTATTTCAGGGTTTGAAACTGCCTTTGAGCCTGTATCGGAGCATGTAAAGATATTCACCAACGTGCCTGATATTACCCGAAAGAAAAGCAGGGAATACGAATTAAGCAGGCTCACGGGCCCCTCTCTCGATGTAAGTAGGGCGAGCTCCGTTAGTTTCGGTAAGTCAAAGCAGATGGAGTACAACAGGTTCTTCACCTCATCGCTCCTACGAAACTTTGTACCGAGTTGTATTTTCCTCAACAAAGAGTACGACATCCTGTTCATCAATGGCGACGTCAGTAGCTATTTCAATTTCCCCCAGGGTATGCCAAATTTCAATCTTTTGGAGCTACTCGATGACACACAGGCACTTACTTTCAAAGACGGAGTCAGGCAGGCGACGCAAACGGGGAAGTCGGTGTCATACGTGCAAACGAAATTTTATAAGGGCGACAAAAACATATTTGTTGATCTCAAATTTATGCCCTATTTCTGGCCTGAGCAGAACGAATACGTAATACTGGTAGAGTTCAAAAATCAAACTCAGGTAGAAAGTACAGAGCAGGAGGGTACTGAGTTTTCTCCCGATGATTTTCAAACGAGACGGATCATTACCCTGGAGGAAGAGCTCAAAGAAACCCGGGCCAAACTGCAGGCGGCGGTAGAAAAGATGGAAACCGCCAACGAAGAGTTGCAGGCGTCTAACGAAGAGCTGCTCACTTCCAATGAGGAGTTGCAGTCTACCAACGAGGAGTTGCAGTCAGTCAACGAAGAGATTTATACTGTTAACACAGAGCTGTCGCATAAGGTGAGGGAGTTGGCCGACCTCAACGACGACGTGAATAATATGATAGACAGCACTCAGATTGGGGTTGTTTTTCTGGACCACAGTTTGAAAATACGAAAGTTCACTCCGGAAATCACCAAGCTATTCAACCTTGATGAGGCCGATATAGGCAGAGACATTTCCAAATTCACTGCCAATTTTGCTTCGGACACTCTGGTTGCTAACTGCAAGAAGGTGCTCGGCGATGGAAAGGCTACTGAGCGGGAGGTGAGAAACAAGTCGGGTCAATATTACCTGAAGCGGATCACTCCATATTATACGAAAGACGGCCAAATTGACGGCGTGGTCATATCATTTCTAGATGTCGATAAGTTGAAGCGGGCGCAGCGGGCGCAGGAAATTGCCTTTGCCCGATACAAGCAGTTGTTTGATAATATTCAGGATATCGTTTTCATCACCGACGAAAAGGGAGTCGTCGAAGATGTCAACCACGTGGCGCAGGGCTTTACCCGGGAAGAGGTGATTGGCACATCGGTATACGAATACAATGATCAGAAAACAGTCAGGATAATAAGAAAGGGGCTGAAAGAGCTGTTCAAGTCAGCGCAAGCGTTTACCTACCAAACCAGAATTTACAATCAATCCCTGAAAAGGTACAACCATTTCAAAATCTCTGCTATTCCGTTTGTAGTTAACAACAGCGTGGAGCGGGCGGCCTTCATATCAAACAACCTCACGGATCTTATTGAAAAGAATGAGAGGATTGCGGAGCAAAATCACTTGATGGAAACTATACTAAATTCGATAAGGGACAGCGTGGTGGTGACAGACAAAGAGGGTAAGGTCCTTCTGTTTAACCAGGCGTCTTCCAAACTACTCAAAAACGGCATGAAGGATATTGCTTTGGCTGAGTGGTCAACTCACTATCATAGTTTTTATGCCGATCATTCTGAACTGATTCCTGTGTCCGATTTTCCGCTCGCTCGGGCGTTGAGAGGAGAAACTGTGACCGATTTTGTATTTCATCTGCAACACAAAGAGGGTAGCAACGACGGCCTCTACATGGAGGCATTTGCCACGCCACTACGCAACGATAATGGAGATGTCAACGGGGCGGTTGGCGTATTTTCGAATATTACGAAAGAATTCGAAGCAAAAAAGACAATGGAGGGTTTGCTTGAAAAGCAAAAGGAAATAACGGAGCTGAAATCAAAGTTTGTCTCACTTACTTCCCACCAGATGCGTACGCCACTGGCGGCTATTCAGGCAAATGTCGATTTGTTGAGTATGCACTCCGACAAGCTAACGAAGGAAAAATCTGTCAAAATATTTGAGCGGCTTAACACAGAAACAGCCCGATTGAAGTCGCTGATGGACGATGTACTGATCCTTTCCAAAGCTGAAAAGGGCAAAATTGGCGGTGACGTTGAGGATGTGAGAATAGATGAATTGTTAAGGGAAATTATAGGTTCTCACTTTGGGTTCGATGGCTCTTTGCCAGAGATCAAGCTGACC
This sequence comes from Imperialibacter sp. EC-SDR9, assembly GCF_902498805.1. Taxonomy (GTDB): domain Bacteria; phylum Bacteroidota; class Bacteroidia; order Cytophagales; family Cyclobacteriaceae; genus Imperialibacter. The sequence goes on from NZ_LR701586.1 coordinate 105,045, forward strand.
GTGACGGGAGAGCCAATCAGTATAAAGCTGGTAAAGTACCAGGTAGAACATTCCCTTATCAACCTGATTAGCAATGCGATCAAGTACTCGTCAGGTAAAAAGGCACCAGAGGTAAATGTGGTCTTCAAAGCCGATGCAATAAAGGTAACCATAGCAGATAAGGGTATTGGAGTGCCGAAAGACGATCTGCCGTATATATTTGACCCATTTTTCCGGTCGTCGAATGTAGACGGAATACCAGGAACAGGTCTTGGGCTCAGCATCACCAGGGAGTTTCTCAGCTACAATAATGCCATCATCGCCGCAGAGAGTAAGGAAGGCGCTGGAACCACCTTTACTATTGACTTTAAGGTTTTAAGTGGATCTTCAATAAAATAAAGCTGATGGGAAATCTTTTGGCGTAAGAGAAGAAATCTAAAAAGTAAACCGGATCTTATTATAAAACTTATTTGGTGATTTTGATGGTATGCGATGTTAAAACTGCTGATTTACGTAAAGTCAGGTGATATACTTTTATAAACAATAGTATTATTTGCAAATTTTTACTAACATGAGCAAGAGGGTATTAGTAATAGACGACGAGAAAAATATAAGGGATTCTATCAAAGATTATCTTGAATTCTACGATTACGATGTGAAGCTTGCTAACAACGGGAAGGCAGGAGTGGAACTGGCGCTGGAATGGATTCCTGATATAGTGATTAGTGACCTCAAAATGCCCGAACTAACGGGTTTCGGCGTGCTCGAAAAGTTACGAGCAACTGACCGCTTCAGGCTTACTCCTATCTTTATATTGTCGGCCATGACAGATACGGACACGCAAAATCAGTTGAGGAATCTTGGGGCTACGCAGTTTGTGCCTAAACCATTTCGGCTGCCGGAGTTGGTGCAGCTAATTGAGGACTGTTAAGTATGAAAAACTTGTTGGAGTACTTGGTTTTACTGTTGCTTGGCTGCGCACTTTTTGCGTGTAGCGAGGTAAATTTTTCTGAAAGTGACCTTCAGGGTAGCTGGCATATGAAGAGCTATACCTATTTCAAACCAGGGACTGACAAAGTCGACAAAGTGTATGTGCTGAAAGACTCAATAGAACAAATTAAGATATTCAATGGAAACGAGTTTATGTGGATTCGAAAACGACTGAAAATTGGTACTGACGAATTTGGCTTCGGCTCTTACAACGTTGAAGAAAACTCTCTGATTGAATCAGTGTCGCTAACTTCAAAAAGCAGAGATAAATGGGATGTAGAAGTAAAAAACGAGTATTTTTTTCAAATCGAGCTGATCGGTGATGATTACCGGCAGTGTACGGTTGACCTGGAGGGGAATTACATCTATTGCGAAGACTATCAAAGGATAAGCTACTGATGAAGTTAACAATCAAAATTAGGCAATGGCTTAAGGATCCGTTGGTAAAAGTAGCGTTGTCAATCGGCATGCTGTTTGTTTTTGTGGTCTGTACCCTGTATGTCAACCACAGCCAGGTCGATTCACTTAGTAATATCACCCGCCTTGTTGATTACACTGGTAAAATCAGGCACTTGCTTCGGGCTTATGAAAGCGAGATAGGGATTGTGCTGCTGGAAGATTCCCTTAGCATTCCTGCCAAGCAGGAGGCAAGCAGCTATGTGTGCAAAGACTATTACAAAAAATATGTCGGCTTGCTGGCAGTGATTCGGGAGGAGCTGAACAGCCTGCCTATTGGTGAAAAGCTCGAAAAAGAATACATAAAGATCGATGAAGAGGTTAGGAGAATTTTTACTAACAAGAACCCATTTAATGCAGCCGCAACAGAGTTTGAGCCGCTTTTTCTTATCTCTATCGACAAGGCAGTGGATCACGTTAACAGTAATATGGGGGCTATTACCAGCACATATAACGACAGAATGCTGCTTCACGACCGCATAGACAATTTTTTGCTTGTCAGCATTTTTGGACTGTTGTTGTGGTTGTACCAGGCTGTGTTGAGGCCATCATTTAATCAGCTCCGCAAGAGAAACCAGGATCTGACTGACGCCTTACAACTCAACTCAGCCCTTATTTCATTTGCCAGCCACGAGTTCAAAACGCCGCTTACTGTAATGAATTCTAATCTTGAGCTCTCAGAAATGGCCATATATAGAAAAAATTATGAAAAACTTCCGGTTTTACTGTCGAGGATGGAGATGGCCACTGCCAGCATGGGCAGGGTGATTGAGTCATTTCTTTTCCTCGACAGGCGCTTTGTGTTTGACAAAGCTGATCAGAAAAAGGTGAATATCCTGGAGTTTTTTGAGGAGATGAAGATGGAAAGCATCCAGGAATGGGAAGGTGTTCAGGTCAGGCAAAAGCTTAGTGCTGGTGATTTGGAGTGGAGGATAAACACTCAGGGGTATAAGTATGTAGTCGTTAACCTTATAAGTAACGCCTTGAAGTACAGCCAGGGAAAGCCTGCTCCTGTGGTATCACTTTCGGTGAGTAACGACTCGTATATTACCACAGTAAGAGACTACGGCATTGGAATTCCCGCTGACGAAAAAGAGCACATTTTCAAACCCTACAAGCGGATGAGCAATACCAACGGGATCAAGGGCACTGGCCTGGGCCTGTTCATCGTGAAAACGATTATCGAAAAAGTAGGTGGTGCCATTCAGGTGGAATCAACAGTTGGGATGGGAACCTCCATGACTGTCACCTTTCCCAGACTACCTTCGCAAAATGAAAAGGTTCATCATCAACCCGACTTTACTGCAAACCCATTGAAGGTGAGCCAGAAAAAATCTCCTACCGAAGTGAGGTAATTGTCGGAAAGCTCTAAAGCCTCAGGGGCGTAATTACTGACTGAGGCTCATTCCCCTTTTTAGATTTTAGTGGATTGTCCCTCAGCGAGCAGCTTTATGCAAATCGGGCGGTATAAATAAACGTTTTGATTAAACTAGTGTGCGTTTAATCTAAAGAATTCCCCGATGCTTGCATCGGGTGTTGCGATGAGATAGATAACTATCTTTGGTTATGGAAGATAACCATATTAGGAAGAGCCACAATAAAAGTTTGCTGTTGTATCACGTGGTTTGCCCCTCGAAATATAGGCGGGAAGTTTTCACCGCAGAAGTTGAATCTACGTTGAAATTGACTTGCCAGGGGATATCGGAGCGATATGAGATAAACTTTGTGGAGATAGGCTCAGACGAAGACCATGTTCATTTTCTTGTTCAAAGTGTACCAATATATTCACCGAAGAAGGTGGTTCAAACGATAAAGAGTATAACAGCGATACGGATATTTGAACTTCATCCAGAAGTAAAGCGGAAGTTATGGGGCGGCAAGTTTTGGAGAAGTGGCTACTACATCAACACCGTAGGCCAATATGCCAATTCTGATGTAATTAAAGCGTATGTGCAGAACCAAGGGAAGCAATACAAACAAATTCACAGAGGCCAGATGGAACTGTTTTAGATTCGTCTAGCAGTGATACCCCGTCAGCTTGCTGCGGGGTTGTTCATTTCCAGATTCTGGGTTTTAGAAAAACCCGGGGAGGGCCTTGTCCGTAAATTCCATATCAAATAAAGCTAGTATGGAATCACTTTTTGACCAAAAACCTGCACTAATTCTAATAGACATACAAAAGGCCTTTGAAGATATTGCGTACTGGGGTGGGCATCGCAACAATCCAAATGCTGAACAGAATGCGTCGGAGCTGCTTTTTATGTGGAGAATTCACCAGTTACCTGTCTTCCATGTTCGACATTGTTCTGCCAACCCCCGGTCGCCGCTACACTCTTCCAACCCGGGCAATGCTTTTAATGAACTGGTGGAGCCGCTACCTGGAGAGCCTGTGGTAGAAAAAAGTGTCAACAGTGCTTTTATTGGCACCGACCTGCAAAAGCGACTGAATGAAAAAGGTATTGACAGCCTGGTTATTGTGGGGTTGACTACAGACCATTGTGTTTCTACCACAACAAGAATGGCCGGCAACCTGGGCTACAAAACCTATTTGGTGCACGACGCTACAGCCACTTTTAACAAAATCGGACACGACGGAAACGAGTATTCTGCTGGAGTCATTCATGCCACTGCATTAGCAAGTTTGAAAGACGAGTTTGCACAGATTGTTTCAACCGATTCGCTAAAAGCGATGGCACCAATATTGAATTAAATAAAATCAATTCAAATGATCGTTGCTAACCACTGCCCGGATCAGGAAACGCTTACCCGGTTAAGAAATGAAGTGAATAGCGGGGACAATCGAGGGCTGGAATGGCCCAATGTGGTAGTAAACAGCCACTATCAAGCGTTCGAGAAAGAGATACCCGAGAGCTCATTCACTATTTTTTCTGTCAATACCGACGGGCTGGTGACGCTTACCACAAAAGACCGTGATGTCAGGTTTTGCAGAGAGACTATTTGTGTTGTTAACCCCTTTGAGCATTTCAGCTTCTCCATTCGTGATTCGTTGCCTGTGAACATTATGAACGTGCACCTGGGCTTTGATACTTACAATGAGATCCTTTCCAATATCCTCTCGGACGATGAAAAGCTGCTTGACAACCCGACTGGACGCAGAGCACCCTATTTGTTTGACAACCGACTTTTTTTCAACGAGCCTCTGTTTAGAAGTAAGCTACTTAGCTACCAGAGTGACAGCGGCGATGAATACCTTTTGGAACTGATGGATGTGATGGGCGGACTGATTGGCAAAAATAAAAAGTCTGCTATGAGGATTCCGTCGCAAAAAAGTGCCACCCGAGCTGAGCTTTTCAAGAGGGTAGCCATGGGCAGAGATATCATTTTCAGCCAGTATAGTGACCCATCGTTGACGGTAGATGTTCTGAGCAGAGAGGTGTTGATGTCGAAGTTTCATTTTATCCGGGTATTCAGACAGGCCTTTGGGTTTACACCTCACAAACTGCTTCAGCAAGTGAGGGTTAGAAAAGCACTCGAGTATATCGGGAGTGGCGAGATGACCATTGCCGACGTGGCCGACAAAGTTGGTTTTCAGGAGGCTAACTCGCTTTATCCATTGATCAGAGGAAGACGATTTCAGTTTAATTAGCAATTTCGAATAGCTGGCGAGGGTTGGCCTGGTGCTAGTTTTGTGTCAAAAAACAACAAAGACATGGAACTACAGCTTATTCGAAACGCTACCGTCAAGCTGCAATTCGGTGGTGTCACTTTTTTAATTGACCCTTATTTGGGAGGAAAATATAGTCAACCCTCACTGGCGGGTAGGTCCAAAAACCCAACCGTTGATCTTCCCTGTAGCATCAAAGAGATCTTAGAAGGTGTTGATTACATTATTGTCTCTCATCTGCATCCGGATCATTTTGATGACGAGGCACAGCATAATCTCTCCAGACAGGCACCCATTTTTTGCCAGCCTCAAGACCTGGATGCGCTTATGTCAAGTGGTTTTGGAAACGTCAGGGCCATTGATCGGGACTTGGACATTGAGGGGGTGAGCATCACCCGAACAGACTGTCAGCATGGCTCAGGTGAGATTCTGCCGCTGATGGGCGTTGCATCTGGTTTTGTATTCCGGCATTTGGAAGAGAAGACTCTTTACTGGTGTGGCGATACGGTTTGGTACGATGGAGTGCAAGACGTGATTGACAGGCATAAGCCAGAGGTAGTTGTCTGTCATGCGGGAGGAAACGCTTTTGCGCATTCCTACAACGTATTTGGGCCAGCTTTTTCTGGCGATAGTGAGTCTCTGGTTATGGATGCAGGGCAGGTGTTAATGCTTTGTGACTACGCCACGCAAGCGCAGGTGTTGGCTACGCATATAGGAGCTCTGGATCATGACTCCCTCACCAGGGAAGAGCTTCGGAACCGGACGATCACACAAGTGGAAAGAGGGCAGCTTCTTATACCCGGTGACGGACAGAAAATGATTTTTTAACCATAAGATTATATGACCAGCATTGAAAAACAGATCAAAAAATTGGGGCTTGTTCTGCCGAATCCGTCAACGCCGGGTGGCAACTATTCTTCATGCAATACCCGGGGAAACATCGTGTCGGTGGCGATACAGTTCCCGATAAAAAATGAAGAGTTCCTTTACCAGGGGAAGCTGGGCGCCGACCTGGACACCGAGGCTGGCTATCAGGCCATGCACCTGTGCGGGCTCAATGTGTTGTCTCAGATAAACAAGTATTTCGACCTTGAAAATATTGAAGGCCTCAACCATGTCGACATATATTATCGCAGTGCCGACAACTGGGATGATGCCCCAAAGGTAGCGAACGGCGCTTCTGACCTTTTTGTGGAGGTGCTTGGCGAAAAAGGGCAGCATTCCAGAGCCATCATCGGTGTGCATGCCTTGCCACGACAGTTTTCAGTGGGGCTTTCAGCCACCCTGACCTTGCGCAGACGGATTCCATGGATTTTCGCCTGAAAGCGGTTCGATAAATAGGTCGTATCCTTTTTAACTTATTTAAGATGAATACCAATAATAATGTTTTAGATCCCGTTCAACTGTCGCTCTCATTTTTGGAGCGTGTGTGGGGCCCTTCTCATGATCTCGACGCCATCGATGAGTTGATGACCGGGGATTACACCATTACCACTGGCGGCGCTAGTATCAGCGGGCGCAACGAGTTCAAAGAATGGGTGCGAAATTTTCAACAAAGACTGACCGACGCCATCACGGTGAGCCAGGAGACCATCCGAAATGAATCAGGCGACCGGGTGATATCCCGGTGGATCTGTACGGGAAAAAATAATGGGATTTTTGGACTACCGGCCGACGGCCGGGAGGTTGCCTTTACCGGAATTGCTATTTGGCGTGTTCGGGACGACAGGCTCGCTGAGTGCTGGGTGGAGCGCAGTGCGCTCGAACTCTACCAGAAAATCAAACATGATCACTCATGATTTTTAATCCGGTTCCTTTTTTATCACTCTTAATTTATTCATTACAATGAAACACATTTTTAAATTGTCGGAAGAGCTGCTCGAAAAGCTCTCCAGTGTTATGGCTGCCGCACTTTTGATAGTAGGAATGAACGCCTGCCAGCCATCCACTGAAGTGAAGGAACAGCCTCCGTTGACTGGCGAGGCGTTGATCAAAAGAGGTGAATACCTGATCAACGCAGGAGCTTGCGGTGACTGTCATTCGCCCAAGATCATGACAGAAACAGGCCCGATCCCTGACCCCGACAGGCTGCTGTCGGGGCATCCTAAGGACGAAATATTGCCACCCATTGTCAATACCAGCGACTGGATATTGTTTTCTACTGGTGTTACCTCCTTCGTGGGGCCATGGGGGCAGTCATTTGCCGCCAATCTTACGCCCCACGCCACAGGCATTGGCAACTGGACATTTGAGCATTTCAAAACCGCCATCCGAAAAGGTAAATACAAGGGGCTGGAAGGTTCCAGAAACCTCGTTCCTCCTATGCCGTGGCAGTTTTACAGCCACATTTCCGACGACGATTTGTATGCGTTGTTCGCCTACTTGAAGTCGATCAAGCCAGTGGATAACCAGGTACCTGCTTACATCTCTCCGGAAAATTTATCGCTTAACACGGTTCAAAATGCTGAGTAAATGGCTATGGGAGCGCATCCTGGCCGGGGAGACCCGAGGTGGGAGCGCTGCCTTAGTATTGTTAAAGTAAAAAACTTCACTTATGAAAAATTTAGACAGCCTTTGGATGGCCCACGAGCAGCTGCTTGTGACACGACTAAGCGGGGATGCGACAATCGCCGACATTGAAAAATGGAAAACCTCTCTCTATACCGCACTTGATGCGATAAGCCAGGGAACAAAGTTCAAAATTTTGGTCGACTTGTTTGGGTTTACGGCTATCAATGTAGAAGCGCATAAGCGCTTTCGGGAAATTGTGCCCCGCACACTGGCTCAATACGGATGGCGGGTAGGTTACCTGGAGATGTTTGAGGAGGCCAGCGAATTGCGGTTAGGGTTGAAAGGAGGTATTAGATGTACTGCAGCTGCCCATGTTCATCAGGATGCTACCAAAATTGAAAAATACCAAAGTTTGTATGGCACAGGGAGGGAGCAGTTTTTCACCGATCCTTTACAGGCCCGGGAGTGGATCGCCCAACTTGCAGTTTAGGGTTTTTCGAAGGCCCAATGCAACCATTTTTATCACTTTCATGTCTGGTTTTTATTTTCAAAACTGATGAGACTCACAATTTTTTTACTGCTGCTTCCGCTTCTGGTGAAAGCACAGCTCATTGGCGATTTTTGGAAAACCCTTGAGCCCCGCCTCGGAAACAACACCTTCTTTTATTCGCTACAGGTAAATAGTCAGGGAGGTATTTACCTGGGAACAAACAAGGGTATTGTTAGGAGCACCGACGAAGGGCGTTCATGGGCAAGCTTAAATGTGGATCCCATGCCCTTCTTTCACCTCGTTGTATCTGGGGACTCCATTTATGGCGTTTCCGACAGCGGCATCATTTATGTGTCGTTAAACGGCGGAGAGAGTTGGCACAGCAGCCAGCTACAGCAGGTGGATGGTGTAACCGATATCCTGGTGTTGGCTAACGGCGACGTACTGGTGGCCACCGGCTACCTGGAGGTTGCAAATGATGTAGGCTATTTCCGTGGGAACGGACTTTTTAAGTCTGTTGACGACGGGCACACCTGGCGCAAAGTTGAGCTCGGGAGGGCTCAGGATCAGTATATTTCGCACCTCGCACAAGGCTCACTGGGCCGCATTTACGCATCGTTGAATGAGTATACGTCGGCGGACGGTGCTTTGCTGTATTCTGCCGACCACGGAGAAAACTGGCAGCCATTGCCCGATCCTTTGTTCGACTGGGGAGGTGAGGATGGTTTGGGCACGACAAGCATTGTGCAGGTAACCAGTTTGGAGGTTGACCGCCAGGACAATATTCGGATAAGCCTGCTGGGGGCCTCCGGTAGAGTGGCCACTTCTTTGAATCTGAGTAGCAGCTTTCAGGGAGCTGTCAATGGAGAGGAATGGAACCACCACCATTTGGTGTCATTTGGCTATCCTTGGCTTTACCTGGAGTCGCACAATAGCTTCTTCGCCTCCAATGGCGACAGTTATGCCTTCAGGTTTGGTACCTCGCTGAACCTTTCGGGTGTGTCCTATTCAAAGCAAGGGCTAGGTTTCGAGAAGAAACATATTAACCCTTTGGTAATAGATGGCGTAGCCCAGTTCAATTACTGTGTTTTTGCTGAGAGTCCAACCGGACGAGTCTATTTGATTCAGCAACTGGATCGTACACTGTATTACACTGATGAGTCTGTCAAACAGCCCGTGCTGGGTGTTGACAAAGGCACTGCCATAGCCATCTACCCAAACCCTGCCAGCCAATATGTAAGTGTGAGGTTGGCGCCCTCCGTGACTCAGGTGCAAATCGATATCTTTTCGTCCGATGGCTGCCAGGTTTACAACGGCACTTTTACCACCGGGGGCCAGACTGAGGTGCCGCTAAATGGTGTATTGCCCGGCATTTATTTCGTGACAGTGGCTACCGACCGCTGGAAGGAGACGCACAGGTTGGTGGTTGAGTAACCCGAAAAAGCAAATAGCCCAATAAGTAGCGGGAGGGCTTATCTAGCCGAAAATGGGAGTTCAATTTTTCATAATTTTTGATTGTTCGGACAGGTTTGAAAGTTGAAGGTATATACATAGGCATCGTTGAATACTGCGAAAACTGGAAAAGAGGATTCGAAGATGAAAGAGAACTGATGGTCACCACTTTTCGGAGTCAGATTAAAGCCATTGAACATATTGGCAGCACTGCTATTCCCGGCCAGTGTGCAAAGCCGGTAATTGATATTTTTGTGGCCGTTTCGCCATTTCGCAAAATTTCCTTTTACGATCGGAAGCTTTTTGCACTTAGTTATCGCAAAACCCCAACGGATATTGCCGGCCGACATCTGTTTGCCAGGTATACCAGTGAGAACACCTGGACGCATAATTTGCACATATTGCCATGGGACGTTGAATTCTATTCACGGAACGAAATACTATTCAGAGACTATTTGAGAAGGAGACCGGACATGGTAGTCAGGTACAATGATTTGAAAAAACTGTTAGTGCTCAGGAATTTCTCTTCACTGGAGGAGTATACAAAGGCGAAAACTCAATTTATTCAGGAGATTGTGGATTTAGCCAGAATTGAAAAAGGACTCCCGAGGCAGAATGTATGGACAATGGAGTACTTCGAAGACGAAAAATAATCCCGTAGCAATTTAGGCTTTCGGTGACTTTTGCTTTCCCTGTTGGTAATGCCCCAGCTCTTTCCTCACATACCAGGCTATCCGTTGCTATCTCTCAAGCAAAGAGCCCGACGGGGCCAACCAGAAAGACTGCCGATACACCACCGCCTCCACAATAACCACATTGAACCAAAATCAGGATATTTTATCGGGGCAAAGTGAGAGATTCCGATGGCGTTGCAGCGTCCTCCATGAATTCACTGTTACCATCACCTTGCGGATCGTTCCCCACTGAAGCCTCCTCTCACCTCCACCCAAGCCTGAGCCGATTCCCTTTCAAGCTTGTGTCGGCTGTGGCTGAAGCTTCGACCTTTTCCTGCTCAAGCTTGTATCGTTAACGGTGCTAGCTTGTTCCGTTTACAGTGGAAGCTTCAACCGGATCCGACTGAAGCTTCAACCAGAACTCATTGAAGCTTCAACGGGAGCTCATTGAAGCTTCGACAAGAGTCCGTTGAAGCTTCAACTGAAAGCGCTCACTTTTTTCTAAGGGAAAGAGGGTGATTTATCACGTATTTAGGAAGTTGATTGTAATAAAATGCCTGTTTTCGTTATCATGAAATTATGCAAATATTGAAGGACAGCTTATGGTGACTTTAGAGCAGCTTTCGATGCATGACTTAAGATGGATGCAAAAATTCGGGTATGCAAATACAATCGATTGAAATGTAAAAAATGTGCTTTATTGAGATGTGTTTTAAACGACGAAACTCCAAAATGGTTTACCTTTATAAGGCGTTTCTTTATCAATTAGGATAAAAAAACTAAATGAGAAAAATAATAGAATTTTTTCCTAATAATTGGAGTGAGTAGGGGTATTTTGGCACTAATATTGAAAAGAGAATTACTGTACGAAATGAACTGAATATTCCCTCTCACAAAGCTTCGTTCAAGGCGCCAGACAGGTTTTCCAAAGTTGGTTTTTCGTCATAAGTACACCTTAAATCATTTATTCACATTTTAACAATTTTCAATCATGTCTATTTTGTATAAAACCATCCGCAAAGCCGAGCCGGGAGTGGCAGGCGGCGGTCAGTACAAGTTCTACGCAGGTATCGTAAGAGAGCGGGAAGCCACTCTCCGGGAAATGGTGAAGGAGATTTCTTCCAGAAGCACCGTTACCACCGCTGATGCCTTTGCTGTTATCGAAAACTTTTTGGAGCTGGTGCCCAAGTTTCTGCGCAACGGTCGCAATGTGAACCTTGGGCAGCTGGGTCGTTTCAAAGTGAATTTGAAAAGCAAAGGGCACGAGCTACCTGGTGAAGTAAGTAACTATAGCATTCTTGGTAGCAAGGTGTCTTTTACCCCTAGCCTGGAAATGAAGGAGGAGCTTATGACCATCAGGTACACCAAGGCGGCCGGCCATGAGCAGGACTTTGAAGAGGAGGCTGAATGATACGTGTCCTTGAGGCTAAGGTCCTAACCTAGAATCCCGCAGCGATCTGCGGGATTTTTTTATGTGGGTTGGTAGTGAAGGCTGCAGCTTCTGAAGCTGCCGTTAATTCTGAAAATAATTTACAAAGGAAATTTGCTAGGTTTTAATCGAATTGTTCTCTAAATTTTCACTGGCCAGCCATATTTTTTTAATTATTCCCTGTGAACCTTTCTAAGTGAAGTATTTTTTCTGCCGACAAATGGCAGAAACTTCTTATTGTATTTGAGAAATTTTAGGAATTGAGGTGAAAAAATGCCCAGCATTGTAAGGTGAGGCGGCTTAGATATTTTGTCCACAAGTTGTTGATTTCAAAAGGTGTTCATGAAACATCCAAAAAAAAGCGAGGTACTCCGAAGAGCCCCCGCTTTGAATGTTTTCACAACGGAATAATCCTTATTGTGATTTGCTTTCAGATAGTAAAACTAGAAATAATACCGAATAAGTAAAGACATATGAAAAAGATTTTAGGGCTAGATTTGGGGACAAACTCGATTGGATGGGCACTGATTGAAATTAACCATGAAAATGGCATAGTGAAAATCATAGGCCTAGGGTCTCGCATATTGCCGATGGATGCCGGAGAAATCGGCGATTTTGAAACAAGTGGAAAGATAAAAAGTGCAGCAGCAGCCCGAACCGAAAAAAGAGGTCCGAGGCGTTTGAATGAACGCTACTTACTCAGAAGAGATCGATTACATCTCGTACTTAATTTACTTGATACACTCCCCCGGCATTACAAACTAGAAATTGATTTCACAAACGGAAAGGGTGAAAAGTGTGGCCAGTTTAAAACAAACAGGGAGCCAAAAATCGCATACTCACCAAAAAAATACGGAAAAAAGGCCGAATTCCTTTTCATGGACGCTTACGAAGAAATGCTTGCAGATATTAATGATACGGGTGTTAGAAATGAAAAGAGGAAACGCATTCCTTATGATTGGACGCTTTATTATTTGCGCCAGAAAGCTTTATCCAAAGAAATTACTTTAGAAGAGTTGGCTTGGGTATTACTCAGCTACAACCAAAAACGGGGGTACGAAAAGTTGGATATTGAGGACAATTCAGAAAAAGACAATGAAATAATAGAAGAACTGGATCTAGCGGTAAAAGAGGTAAACCCAAAGATTGACAAGGAAGGCCATGACGTTTTCGAAATACAACTTGAAGGAAATGACTCATTCATTTACAGTGAAGATTCACATAAGAAAATGTCCTTCAAGGGCGATATAAAAGAGGTTCTGAAAATTTCCCAAGTTAATGAAACAGGGGAAACCGATGTAAAGAAAACAAAGTTTACCATCACTGACATATATGAACTGGAAATAGAAAACGTCCAGTACGAAAAGACCAATTATAAGAATCCACACAAATATTCTTTTCACTTTACTAATGGGTGGATCCACTCCACGGAAAAGAAGAATTATACCAGCCAATTTAACAAGGTAAAAGGAAGGGTATTTGACTACATCGTTACATCCGTCTTTGACTACCAGGGAAATTTCAAAGAGCGCTCATTCAAAACACCTGATTATAGTTCTGAAACGAGCAAAGACTGGACACTACTCAAAAAGAAAACCGAAAAAGAGGCTTTAAAATTCAATAGTGACCAGGGGTACAAGGACGAAGAAGGGAACACAAAAAACTACATTTCCCCCAAGATATACAGCATCTTGAAGAATGATGCCCGAATAGGATACCGTACCAAGATCATCGGAGGTATGTTCCAGGTGGTCGAGCGGAAGTTTTATCGTGAGGAACTGAAGCAAATTATAGCAACACAAAGAGAATTTCACAACAGCCTGAAAGATGCCGCACTCTTTGAAAAATGTGTAAGAACACTTTATCCAAAAAACGAATCCCACGCCAAAAACCTCCTAGGCAACAAGGATACGATTGAGCACCTATTGGTAGAAGACATCCTGCTGTATCAACGCCCTCTCAAAACCAAGAAATCAGAAATAGCAGACTGCAAGTATGAAATCAGGCATTGGAAGGAATTGCGTGACAAAAAAACAGGCAATCCGATTGAAGTAGTTGATAAGGAAACCGGGGAGATTACTATTAGCAAGGAAGCTGTTTATCACAAAGCTGTTTCAGCATCCCACCCCTACTTTCAAGAATTCAGGATTTGGGACAAACTCCACAATTTGAGATTAATTCAACTAGAGTGTGAAACTGATGGCAAACTTTCAACTAACGTGGATATGACTGGAAAGTATTTTGATATGGAAGCATATCAAGCACTTTTCTTCAAGATGAACAATCAGAAATCACTTGACCGAAAGCAGTTCCTTTCCTTCTGTAAGTCCAGATTTAAGATAAAAGACATTGAAAATTACGTCTGGAACTTCCCAGAGGGCGAAGAACTAAAGGGCAATGAAACAAGGGTGAGTTTCGCTACCAGATTTAAGAGATGTGGCTTTACCGAATATGTCGAGTTCCTGACCCGGGAAAAAGAAATTGAGCTATGGCATTACCTCTACTCGGTGAACTACAAAGAGCGTAAGGAAAATGACAATAAAAGTATCCAAACATTCTTCAACCGCTTTTTAAACGACAGTGGTATTTCTGACGAAATCAAGGGGCAGATTATCGATGACTTTACTAACTATCCAAAGTTCGCTTCGAGGTACTGTGCCTATTCTGAGAAGGCTTTGAAAAAGCTGCTTCCCTTCTTGAGAATGGGAGAAAATCGGTTTACAGGGAAGTTTGACCTTTCAACATACAAGGCCGATTTGGAAAGCATCAGCCATGATAAATCCAGGATTTCGTCCTTCATAGCCAGTTCAAAGAAAGTAGGAAAAGAAGCAGAAGATAAGAAACAAGGCCTTTATGATGCTCTGTGGAAACATTCTATCAACGAACGGATAGACGAGATACTCAACAGGCTAAGCAAGATTGATTTTGAAGCGGATGAAATTGATTACACCATAGCAATAACCAACCAAGGAGATTCCAAAAGGGGTACGCTACCTTATCCAAAAGGCTTGTTCAAGGCTTTCAGAGAGTTTAAGGAAGCTACAGACTTCACCTCTCTCGACCTGACAAAAACGTCTTACTTGGTTTATGGGCGTCATTCGGAATTGGCCCAGGCCATACAGTGGAAATCTCCCGAAGATATTAGAACGCAATTGCATCAGGAGCTAAAGCAACACTCCTTGAATAACCCGGTTGCAGAAAAAGTAATTCTGGAAATGATGCAGGTAGTGGCTGATATCTGGGAGCATAAAGAATTAGGAGATAGTCAGCCTAATTACTTTAGTGAAATCCATGTTGAGGTCGGACGAGAGCTAAAGAAATCTGTAAAAGAAAAAGAAGCTGAAACAAACAGACAAAAAGGGAACAAGACTCAAAATAGAAGAATCCGGCAAGTCTTGGAGGAGTTTTTAGCTAGCAGTCAGTACCGAGCAAATCCCAAGAACTCTGATCATTTTGAAAGGTTGAAGATTGTAGAAGATGCCGTCTTGAATCAACATCAGTACAAGAAAAAAGCCGAACGTGATGATATTGACAGCCTTCTAAAAGCACCGATCACAAAAGAAACTTTTGATAAGTACAAATTGTGGATAGAGCAAGGTTATAGATCACCCTACACTAATCTACCAATTAGGCTCACGGACTTATTTGATGGCGACAAATACAATATTGATCATGTATTCCCCCAAGCATCCATCACCAATGATTCACTCAGCAACAAGGTGGTCTGTGAAAGAGAAGTAAACAAATTGAAAAGCGACCAAACAGGACGTGAATTCGTCAATCACCCTAAAGAACGTGAACAATACTGTGTTGCACATGGCAAGAAGGTTAAAATAGTCGATGACCATACCTATGTGAGCATCGTAACGTCACAGTTTTCCGGCAGTAAGAGATACATCTTACTATCAAAAGAAATACCCAAAGGATTTACGAATAGCCAGCTAAACAACGCCCGCCATATTGCCCGGAAAGCAATGGAACTTTTAAGCCATATTGTTCGGGAGGAAGGAGAGGTTGAGTTCCTTTCTAAGAATGTATTACCCGTAACAGGCGCAGTAACAGGAAAACTGAAAGAAGCATGGAGATTGGACCAGGTCTGGAAAGAGGTTGTTGCGCCACGATTCATCAGGATGAATGATTTAACAAAATCAAGTCTATTCGGGCAGGAAAGAGTATCAAAATCCGGACATAAATATTTTGACTGCAATTTGGACAAAAGCATTCGTGAAAAAGACGAATCGTATGACATCAAGCGCATTGACCATCGACACCATGCACTGGATGCGCTGATAGTCGCTCTATGTACAAGAGATCACGTCAACTACATCAACAACATCAATGCAGGGGTCAAGTCTGTCGACTTTGGCAAACAACGACAAATAGAAAAATACAGACAGACACTGAAAAGAAAACTCATGTCTTCAAAAAAGGAAGACGGAAAGGATGACAAGGATTGGCACTATATGCTTCCTGGAGAAATCAGACAACAGGACGCTGAGAAGTTTACAAGAGATACAGTGATGGCCAAATCTTATTTCCACAAAGACTCGGATTCAAAAGGTGACTATAAAGCAATGGTATTAGATGCCCTACAGCATACGGTTGTAACCTTTAAACAAAGCCAACGGGTCATCAATAAAACTGTGAATCGATATAACAATACCCCCAACAAAAAGGAATTTGTTAAGCAAGAAGGGAAATATAACTGGGCAATCCGAAGGAGTTTGGGAAAAGACACCTTCTACGGAAAAATGTTAATAGATGGAGAAGAAAAAATAGTAATTCGAAAAAGTTTAGACACTTCTTTTAATAGTGATAAGATCAAGACTATTTCTGATGCAGTAGGGCAAACAAAAGCGATCTTGACGAACCATCTAAAGCAATTCGATACCGTCGAACTCCCATTCGAGGAAGCTATTTCTCATTACGATGCACTTTTAGAAAAAGAGGAATTCGAAGCAATCACAAAAAGTGAAGACAATTATATCAAAGATATGAATGAACTCATTGAGTACTTAAGGACCAATAAATACAGGTTTGACAAAACGGATTACTCCAAACTCAATGTCTTTGTTAATAAAGTGCCAGAAATAGATTTTACGAAAGAGATAACAGCAGAAGGAAAAAACAAGTACAAAGTTGAGGAGCATCCGGAAATAGCCTTTGCTCCTGAAATGATTGAAGAGATGAACAAGCCGGAAACTCTTAAAAAGCTAAATGGAGGCAAAAATCATACTCCGATCAGAAAGGTGCGAATTTCTAGAGGATTTGGAAATCAAAGAGCTTTAAATGAAGAAGACAAAGAGTCCGTCAAGTCAAAACAATATGTAGTAAATGATGCTGGTTCCAATCTCTACCTTGGTTTTTATGAAAGAGTTTACAGAGATGACGATGGAAATGAAGTGAAAGAAAGAAGGTTCAAAGACATTGGTTTAATGGATTTGATTAGGGTACTTAAAGAAGATAAAAATAATCGCCATAACCCTAATGATGAACGTTTATTTGACGATGGTAAGAACGTATTCGACAGAATTTTCACTCTTTCGCCACTGGATTTGGTTTATGTGCCTACTGAAGAGGAAATTAAAAATCCTTCAACAGTACGACTCAATAACCTTTCAACAGAACAATTGCAACGTGTTTACAAATATGTAGATGGAGGTGGTGGAATCGCAAACTTTATCCCTTATTCAGTTGCCAAACCAATATGGAGGTTCCATGACGATAAAAAGAAAAACGCCATTTATAAAGAACTTAGTGAGAAAGGAGTGCTTAATATCCCTGAAAAAGATATGATAAAAGATGAGTTCGGATTTGGAAGTCAACAAACGAAAAATCAGAATATGATTGATGGTGCAACTCAAATCAAAAAAATCTGCTGGAAAATTCGTGCGGATAGGTTGGGAAATGTTTCAAAGGCATAACCATGATCAAACGCACCCTCTACTTCGGTAACCCGGCCTACCTGAAAAAGCAGCAGGATCAGCTGGTGGTGGACTTCAAGGACGAAGTGAGGCCCTCTGCTTCGGTGCCTATTGAAGACATTGGCCTGGTGGTGCTCGACCATCAGCAGGTGAGCCTTACCCATGGCCTGGCCAATGCGCTGATCAGCAACAATGCCGCCCTGCTGTTTTGCGACGAACGCCACCTGCCCAACGGCCTCGTGCTGCCCATGAGCGCTAACAGCCTGTTTACAGAAAAGCTCAGGGCCCAGCTCGATGCCAGCGCTCCCCTGAAAAAACAGCTGTGGAAGCAAACAGCGCAGGCCAAAATCCGCAACCAGGCCGCCGTGCTCACTGAGCTGGGCTTGCCCACCGACAATATGCAGCGCTGGGCCGAGCAGGTGGGCAGTGGCGACCCTGTGAACCTCGAAGGCCGGGCAGCGGCATGGTACTGGAAAAATTTGTTTGAGCACGTAGACCATTTTACCCGCCATCGCTACGGAGAGCCGCCCAACAACATGCTCAACTATGGCTATGCCATTTTGAGGGCCGTAGTAGCCCGCAGCCTGGTAGGCAGTGGGTGCCTGCCGGCCATGGGCATCCACCACCGCAACAAGTACAATGCCTTTTGCCTGGCCGACGATATTATGGAGCCCTACCGCCCCTATGTGGACAGGCTGGTGCTAGACATGGTGCATACCATGGAAGACTTGCCCGAGGAGCTGGGCAAGGAAGAAAAGGCCAGGTTGCTGGCGGTGCCAACGCTCGACGTGCACCTCGACGGCATGAAAAGCCCCCTCATGGTGGCCATGCAACGCACCACGGCCAGCCTGATGGCTTGTTACGAAGGAGAAAGCCGAACACTTGCCTATCCGCAAATGTGAGTCGCTCGGCAGCCACCGAGCGACTCAACCAATACCGCATCATGTGGGTTTTTGTATTTTTCGACTTGCCGACCGACACCAAAAAGGACAGGTACCACTACACCCAGTTCAGAAAGAATTTACAAAAAGACGGCT
The DNA here is from genome assembly GCF_902498805.1 of Imperialibacter sp. EC-SDR9. Lineage (GTDB taxonomy): Bacteria > Bacteroidota > Bacteroidia > Cytophagales > Cyclobacteriaceae > Imperialibacter. Next base: position 123,612 of record NZ_LR701586.1, read on the forward strand.
TCAGCATGATGCAGTACTCCATTTATGTGCGCCACTGCAACAGCCGGGAAAACGCCGATGTGCACATCAAGCGGGTGAAGCGTTTTTTGCCACCCAAAGGGGAGGTGATTGTGTTTACCCTTACCGACAAGCAATTTGGTATGATGGAGTTTTTTATTGGACCGGAAATGAAAGACCGGCCCGACACCCCCCAGCAGCTTGAGCTGTTTTGAACGGTTTTTTAGTGACTGCCATTCATGATGGCGATTCTATTGATGCCATATTCGCCGGTTGTGAGCATACCTGTGAAGCACCTCCCCGCCATCCTCTACTGCTAACCTACTAGACGCCGTCATGCCTGCGCATGCCCCTGGCTCGAACAGGGGCAGGCAGGCATCTCTCAACAGCAAACTGGAGCCTGAAAACAAAAAATCCCAGCCCCATTCAGGAGCCAGGATTTGGAAAGTATCGGTAAACTGCCAGTCTACAGCACAAGTTGATCAGTTTTTTGATCCTGCATATCGGTGTAACACACTGAATACCAATCATTAACGGTAGGGTATACTGTTTCCGATACGTCAAAGATCATTGATTGAAAGCAAATCACAACCGATCTTCCCATGAAGCATGAGTGATGCGAACTGTTTCCGATACGTCAAAGATCATTGATTGAAAGCAAATCACAACTAGCATCTATATCAATCTTAATGAAGAAAGACTGTTTCCGATACGTCAAAGATCATTGATTGAAAGCAAATCACAACTACATCGCTCAATCAACCAACCATGGAAAGACTGTTTCCGATACGTCAAAGATCATTGATTGAAAGCAAATCACAACTGAGCGAGTCGCTCACAGGCACATGGGTGGACTGTTTCCGATACGTCAAAGATCATTGATTGAAAGCAAATCACAACCGAGATTGGAGAATACATTTCCATCAAAAGACTGTTTCCGATACGTCAAAGATCATTGATTGAAAGCAAATCACAACTGTTTTTTAAACGATTCCAATGAGGCACCTACTGTTTCCGATACGTCAAAGATCATTGATTGAAAGCAAATCACAACCAGAAGATGATTCCGAACAATCAGAGGAAGACTGTTTCCGATACGTCAAAGATCATTGATTGAAAGCAAATCACAACCCGCACAGATGCGGGTTTGCATTTTATCGCACTGTTTCCGATACGTCAAAGATCATTGATTGAAAGCAAATCACAACTTGGCCAGAGAGAGGTTCCCCTCTGGCCTCACTGTTTCCGATACGTCAAAGATCATTGATTGAAAGCAAATCACAACGTGGACAGCAACAACAAGCTGTACTTCGACACTGTTTCCGATACGTCAAAGATCATTGATTGAAAGCAAATCACAACCCAGGCTATTATTAACCGGTCGGTTTGTAAACTGTTTCCGATACGTCAAAGATCATTGATTGAAAGCAAATCACAACCAATGCTGCCGCTAAAGGCGGCCGCCGGTGACTGTTTCCGATACGTCAAAGATCATTGATTGAAAGCAAATCACAACGAAGTCTCACCCACAGTCTTACAACCTATTACTGTTTCCGATACGTCAAAGATCAAAGGCTGCCCGCCCGGGATTGAAAGCAAATCACAACTGTCTTTGTTTTCGAAGAAAAACGGGTAGGACTGTTTCCGATACGTCAAAGATCAAAGGCTGCCCGCCCGGGATGAAAGCAAATCACAACACTGTAGGTGATGAGTGGGAATTCTACACTACTGTTTCCGATACGTCAAAGATCAATAGGCTGCCCACCAGGGATGAAAGCAAATCACAACTGGTTGTAGGGAAGGCTAAAGTCATGTTTAATTACAAATACGGGTAGTTTTGCTTTGAAACCGGGATTAAATTTAGGTCTTTGTCTATTGATTAAACTACGCTCACCATGAAGAATTTTCTTGTCCCCTTTTTTTTGATGCTAAGCACCAGCCTAGTGTTCAGTCAGCCAGTGCAAAAACATCGGGTAGTTATCCTGTCCGATATTGAGGCAGAACCCGACGATATCGAATCTTTCGCTCGCCTGGTGTTGTACTCGAATGTGATAGACATCAAGGGAATGGTAGCCACCACCTCCATTTGGAAGAAAACGAGCGTAGCCCCGGAGTCAATTCGGAAAGTGATCAGGGCCTACGGCAAGGTTCAGCCTAACCTTTTGAAGCACGAAGCTGGGTTTCCGGAAGCCGAAGATTTGCTGGCGACAGTAAAGCAAGGGCCGCCGGTATATGGCATGTTGGGAGTGGGCGATGGAAAGGACTCAGAAGGGTCGGATTGGATTATCAAAGTGCTTGAAGAAAAGGACGACCGCCCTTTGTGGGTAACAGCCTGGGGAGGCGTGAACACGCTGGCCCAGGCCCTGCACAAGATTCAGAAAACCAAGTCGCCCGCAGAAGCAAAGCGACTCATCGCCAAGCTGCGGGTTTACACCATATCGGACCAGGATGACAGTGGCATTTGGATCAGGAATAACTTCCCCAGCCTGTTTTACATTGTTAGTCCCGGCGACCACTACGGCAGCGCCACATGGAGTGCCATCAACAACGTTATTAAAGGCATAGACAATGAAAAAATAAGCAACCCATGGATAGCTGAAAACATTCAGCAAGGCCATGGCCCCGTGGGCGTGGAATATCCGGACGTGGCCTGGGGCATGGAAGGCGACACACCGTCGTTCCTGGGTTTGATACCTAACGGGCTCAATGAGCCGGAGCATCCGGAATGGGGTGGCTGGGGTGGCCGCTACGAACTCTACAAGCCAGATATTGCTACGCTAAAAAAGGGGAGCTCAGGTGTTCCGTTTGAGCCTGAAACCAGGCCTATATGGACGGATACAAAGGATAGTTATACTCCGTACGTGCCCAGTCTGTACGGACGCACAGTTCGCAGAGATACGGTTTCTTTCAATAACAACAAGGCCACGTTGTTTCGCTGGAGAGACGACTTTCAGAATGACTTTGCTGCCCGAATGGACTGGTGCACTATGTCGTATGAAGAAGCTAACCACCCGCCAACGCCAGTGCTGGAGCATGCCGACCGGTTGACTGTGAAGTCAGGAGAAGGTTTTGGCCTGGATGCCTTCAGCTCTACCGACCCCGATGGAGACAATCTGAGCTTTCTGTGGTTTCACTACCCGGAGGCAGGCAGCTATAAGAAGCAAATAGATATCTCTGCTGAAAACGTGCATGGTGTGTATGTGAAGGCGCCGGTCGTCGACAAGGAAGAAACACTACATTTCATCCTAAAACTGTCAGACAAGGGGAGTCCGGTATTAACAAGATACAAAAGAGTGATTGTGACTGTTGTGCCAAAGTAGCGGAGGCTCCGGGGTCATCAGTTCCTTTGTGCTGCCGGCATGTTTGCGAGCCGGGCAAGATGCCTGAGATGGACATTTGAAGGATTCCTTTCGCTGTGAAGAAAAAACAAGTAGCTTAGCGAGCCCCCGAGGGATAGCAAGGGAAGGCGTGTTATATCCAACCAGTAGGCATATAAAGTGATCATCTCATGTTCAGGCATCAAGGTAAAAGCAGGACACTGAAGCATAACCTGCAAATTGCCACCGTACTTTCCTTTGTAGCTGGCATTGTGAACGTAACTGGTTTTTTGGCCCTCAAACAATTAACTACAAATGTAACCGGCCATTTCGCACTGTTTATCTATGATGTTTCAAATCTGGAGTTTTGGAGAGGGACGGTGTATTTCCTTTACATTTTCTCTTTCTTCTTTGGCTCCTTCTTGTCAAGCTTTCTTATTGAGCTCTTCCGGGAAAATAAAAGATGGAATGTTTATGTTTTGCCCACAACAATTGAGTCTCTGGTTTTGCTCTCGATAGGTCTGCTGAGCAATGTAGTAGACATCACTTATCCTGATGTCATCGCCTGTTTACTGCTTTTTGCCATGGGGCTCCAGAATTCTTATGTGACAAAAATTTCCAACACAATCGTGAGAACCACCCACCTTACAGGGCTTTTCACTGACCTGGGTATTGAAATTTCCCAGCTACTCTTCCCTAAATCGCATCCGAACAGGGAAAAACTCAAATCGACCATCAAACTGCGCATATACATTATTTCATTCTTTTTTGCCGGAGGACTTGCCGGCGGTTTTTTCTATTCTAAAATCGACCTGAAATTAAATACGCTGGTATTTGCTGCCGTAGTTTTATTGCTAAGCTTGCTATTCGACGATTTTCGATACAGTTTGATCAGGGCTAAGAGAAAATATCGCCAAAAATGAAAACGGCTACCGACTACATGGATGCAAGTTTGTATGCACTTGCCGGCCGACATAGCTTTTTAGGTGAAGAGACACAGTCATTATTGCTGTTATTTCCCCTCCAGGTACTCTCTCAAACTCCTTCCCACAATATCCGTCCATCCGGCGGCGAAGTTTTCTGGTGCCAAATCCGGATTACCGCTGTTGAAGCTTTCAATGTTCGCATGAGTGAGTCGCACCAAGGTGGAGTTCCCATGGTCAAACAGCTCCCAGGTCACGTAAGAGATACCTGGCTCTCCGTCGTAGCGCCAGCTGTGGGCTAGTTTTTTCTCCTTAATCACTTCCGTCACCTCGCAAATGTGCAGGTACTGTTTTTCCGGTGGGCCGCCTTTAAAACGGAACTCAAAACCCACCTCAGCTTTGAACTCAGCCAGATCAAAGTACCAAACCTTCATTTTGTCTTTGTCGGTGATGGCTTCCCATACTTTTTTAGTGGGTGCCTTGTATGTTTTTTCGATGGTAAATGGAGTCTCTTCCATATTATTGTTTGGTTATAGATGCTTATACAGTTCGGCGTACTGCGCCTTCAAGGCCTCTTGCCTGTCTGGTATGCTTGGTGTTGCTTCGTCGCCTGCCAGCGTTTTCTTTAGTGTATCGAGCATAAAATGCCAGCCTGCAGGAACTGACTTTGCCCATTGCCCATCCACTTTACTATGCGTAAGTGTAAGAAGGCACCGTTCGGAACTCAGCTCCTGAAGCTCCCAGGTAACAAGCTCCTCTTCCCAGTAGTACTCAAACAGCTTCCTCTGGATGATCCTGGTTATTTTTCCAAATGATTCAGAATTGTCGGGTTCAGGAAAGCGGATGACCATTTTGCCACCTGGTTTGAATTCCATTTCTGTTGCCATGAACCATGTCGCCAGCTTGTCGGGATTTGTAATTGCCTCCCAAACAGCTTCGGAACTAAATGGAAACTCTCGTTCGAATACCACTTTGTACCCGTCGGGTTCATTGGTGAGTTTTCCGGGGTTTAGCAGGTCACTCATAACTTTTGTCTTGTTTTGTATTTTGGTCATTCTCCAGAAACACCTCTAGCGCATCCAACTTCTGAGTCCAGAAGGCCCTCATCTTTGCTGTCCAGTCTGTTACCTCCTTCAATCCATCGAGCCTGGCGCTACAAAAGCTCTCCCTGCCTCTTTTTTCAATATCGATCAGCCCACACTCTTTCAGTAGCTTTAAATGCTTGGCCACCGCTGGCCTGCTGATGTCGAACTTGTCGGCCACGGTGTTAAGGTTCAGAGGCTGGCTGGCCAGCATCGTAATGATCTCTCGCCTTGTGGGGTCGGCAATGGCTGCGAATACGTCTCTTTGCATTAGGGAACCTTTTGGTTTCAAATATATAAAGGAAACCTTTTAGTTTCCTAATATGATCACCCATTTTTTTCAATAGATGCCTGAGGCTGGTTTTGGACGCTTCTGGCGGCAAATTATTGGGTTTCAGTGGTGTTAAAAATGCGAGGCCGCTGAATAATTGTAAATTCATTCATTGACTACCTTAATTTTTGACTATGAGACGTTACCTGATTATGATCCTCTTCTGCACCTCTGTACTTAGTGTTGCTGCTCAGGGTGTGCAAAAAGATGCCGATGGCTTTGAGTACTTTGAAATGCAGGAAGGAGATACAACGTATATCATGAAAAAGTATTTTTTTGTGATGCTCAATAGCGGGCCAACAAGGAGCCAGACGAAAGAAGAAGCGGCGGCCATTCAGGAAAAGCACCTGGCACATATCAACTGGATGGCGAGCAATGGCCATGTAAACCTGGCTGGGCCTGTTGAGTCCGAAGATGAATTCAGGGGGATTTTGGTCTTCAACGTAACCTCTTTGGAGGAGGTGGAAAAGCTGGTGGCGATGGATCCGGCGGTAAAAGCAGGCAGACTGGTCATGAAGATATATCCCTGGTGGTGCGTTAAAGGAGGTGTGTTGCGCTAACTGAAAATCAACGCTTTAGTAGTAATAATTGCGTCGGCGGCTTATCTTCGGGAGGACATTGCTTATAACCTTGAGATTTACTAGGCCAACCGCTGTTTTTTCAATCATTATCTTTTTTTTTCTCCCTGATTTTGTTTTTGCGCAAGCAAGTACCATTGATCAGCTGGAGGCTGAAAATGATGCCTATACCGCCTCGGATAGTGTGAAAGTTGACATGCTCAACAGGCTGGCTCTCGAAAATCAATTTGTTTCTATTCTTGAGGCTTTTGCTTACGGACGTGAGGCACTGGAACTAAGTGTGGAAATTGGCTACGTGAATGGCGAGGCTTATGCTTACCGAAACCTTGGCAGCAGCTATGCGATACGGCAGGATTTTGTCACTGCTGTGCAACTGTTGGAGAAAGCGCAGGCACTTTTCGAGGCAATTGGTTCTCAAAGGGGAGTGGCTGATTGCTATATTTCCATGGGGCATGTGTACAGATGGCAGCTTGACTACTTTAAGGCCATTGAATACCAAAGAAAGGCCGCCGATATCTATGCAAAGCTTGATATACCAGAGCGTTATGGCATCACTCTTCATAACCTTGGTGAGAACTACCTTTTTATCGGCGACCTGAAAACAGCGCAACAAGTTACCCAGCAGGCCACAAAGATTCTCAAAGCTGTTGGCAACAAACAAGTGCTGACTTCTTGCTACAAAGTGTTTGGGCAAATTGCTTTTGAAAGGAAGGATTTTGCAGGTGCCGAAAGTTACTTCAGGGAAGCGCTGACCATCTCCGAAGAGCTTGAGAAAAATTCTCAAAAAGCGGCGACGTTTGATGTTTACTTGATGCTGGCTAAAATTTATCACCAATGGGGGCGGAGGTCTGACGAGGAGTTAATGCTAAATAAGGCGCTTTTGCTGGCTGGCGACAATGTGCTGCTGTCGCAGGAACGGCACGCTTACACCCAACTTGTTAACCACTATTTTTTCTACAAGGAATATGAGTTGGCAGACAAAACTTTTGATGCTTTCAGCCTTATCAATGAAAAAATATACGACCAGCAAAAAATAGAAATGGCCAATATGATGGAGCAGGTGCTTCAAACCATAAAGGTGGCTAATGAGAATGAACTTCTAAGGCAGGAGAGCCAATTGCAGGAAGAAAGGATAACGCTGCAGCAATACCAGATTTACTTTTTTGTGTTTTCCATTGCCTTGCTCGGTATGTTAGCACTGCTTTTGGTACGCTCAGATAGGCTAAGAAGGAAACATGCTGAGGAACTGGCCACCAGAAACGAATTGATAGAAGAGAAATCGAAAAAGCTTGAAGAGTTGGTGCGGGTAAAGGATAAGTTCTTTTCTATTATTTCTCACGATCTTCGCAGCCCCATAAGCACCCTGGCCCAGTTTGTGTTGATGCTGAAAACTAGCTACAAAAATTTTTCGGATCAGGAAATGGAGGATGTGCTCGGAAAGTTTGACGCACAACTGACCTCGACACTTTCACTGGCTGATGACATCATTCTTTGGGCGAAGGCAGAGATTAATCAGGCTCCCGGAATAAATGATGCTTTTGAAGTTAATAAAGCTATAGAAGCTGTGGTCAAGTTGGCAGCTGAACAGCTGCGAATGAAAGGTATTGTTTTGCAGGCGGCAATTGGCAACCACCTGATGGTGTCTGCTAACAGGGATCAGGTGGAGTTTTGCATCAGGAATATTCTAAGCAACTCGATAAAGTTCACACCTACAGGGGGACACATTGGTATCGGAACCTTTTCCGAAGGAAACATGGTGGCTGTGAAAATAGAGGATAACGGAACCGGTATTTCGATTGAAAAGCAAAGTATTCTGTTCCAAAGCCCTTTGAAACAGAGTGAAGGAGAATTGGGCACTGACGGTGAAAAGGGTAAGGGGCTTGGGCTGTATCTGGTGAATGATTTTATGAAGAAAAACGGAGGCAGAGTGGAGGTGTCGAGTGAAGCAGGAAAGGGCTCCGTGTTCACCCTCTATATCCCCGTTGCCACGGCGTCATAGGATATCGTCAACCACCTCAATGGCGCTAAAGTTGGAAGAACAACAAGCCCTTAGCCCGAGATTAGCGCCTCATCATGTTGCCCAGCGCCGCTTTTGCTCCTCCCATTTTGTTCATGGTTTTCATCATCTTGCGCATTTGCTCAAACTGCTTCATCAGGTTGTTCACTTCCTGAATGCTGGTGCCACTTCCCCTGGCAATGCGCTGACGGCGGCTGCCGTTGATCAAATCTGGGTTTTCTCTCTCTTTAGGTGTCATTGACTTAATGATCGCCTCAATAGGTTTGAATGAATCATCATCGACATCCACATCCTTAAGGGCTTTTCCCATGCCGGGAATCATACCCATCAGGTCTTTGATGTTGCCCATCTTTTTGATCTGATCGATTTGAGAAAGGAAATCGTCAAAGCCAAATTGGTTCTTGCGGATCTTCTTGTTAATCCTGTCGGCTTCCTGCTGGTCAAAGGCCTCCTGTGCTTTTTCTACCAAAGACACCACGTCACCCATACCGAGGATTCGCTGGGCCATCCTGTCGGGGTGGAACAGGTCGATGGCGTCCATTTTCTCGCCTGTGGAAATAAACTTGATAGGCTTGTCAACCACGGCCCTGATAGAAAGTGCCGCACCACCACGGGTGTCACCATCCAGCTTGGTCAACACTACGCCGTCGAAGTTAAGCCTTTCATTGAAGGTTTTGGCCGTGTTCACAGCATCCTGACCTGTCATTGAGTCGACTACGAAAAGCGTTTCGGTAGGCTTCAGTGATTTTTTCAGACCTTCAATCTCTGCCATCATTTGGTCATCGACAGCCAAGCGACCGGCCGTATCGACAATCACTATTTTCTTGCCTGTCTTTTTCGCCTGGGCGATACCATTCTGGGCAATTTGAAGAGCGTTTTTGTTTTCAGGCTCAGCATATACATCTACTCCTACCTGCTCGCCCAATACTTTCAACTGGTCAATCGCCGCAGGACGGTAAATATCGCAAGCCACCAACAGCACCTGACGGCCTTGTTTTTTCAATCTATTGGCAAGCTTGCCAGTGAAAGTAGTTTTACCAGAACCCTGCAAACCCGAAATAAGCAGAACGGCCGGGTCGCCACTGATATTGATATCAGCCTGTGAGCCACCCATGAGGCTCGTCAACTCCTCATGCACAATTTTGGTAAGCAGCTGGCCCGGAGAAACGGCAATTAGTACATCACGGCCAAGTGCCTTTTCTTTGATGCCGTCTGTTACTTCCTTAGCAACTTTATAGTTGACGTCAGCCTCTACCAGCGCACGGCGGATTTCTTTGATCGTGCTGGCAACGTTAATCTCTGATATTTTCCCCTGACCTTTGAGGGTCTTAATGGCTCTGTCGAGCTTTACACTTAAACTATCGAACATGCTTCAATACTATTTTGAGGTGCAAAGATAGGACAAAGTGCGCAAGTGTGCATGCATTCAATCGGATAAGTGTTTACGTAAACAGGCTGGCGGACAATCGAAATCCGGCTACAATGACATCGCATGGTCGGCGGGCACATCTACGCCATTCCATATCTTTTTGGAAGTCCAGTCTGCTGCTGGTGTGGACCAAAAGCTGTTATTGGGTGGTAGTCCAAGTGGTAGAAAAGCCATGGAGCAAAGATAAAGGCTGCCGGTAGAGATGTATCCTTCAGCAATTGCTGGCTGGTGCCCACAGAACCCAATAGTAAGCCAGCCATTTTTGTCAAAAGTGCCTTCTGCTCCCATTATTTTTTTCATGGAAGTGGTAAGCGCCGACCGGATGCTGGCCGGTGATATACCCTCGCTGAGCTTTTCCATAAGCGTTATTTGTGCCAGCAATTGAAAAGCACCGATTCGGTAGGGTAGAGAGCGGCCAATAGGTGGAAACGAGCCATCAGCCATAATCAATCGCTCCTGAATGGCGGCATAGCGCTGCCCGATTTTCAGGAACTTGTCAAATGCCTTTTGAAAGTACTGATCGTTGCGTTTGTCGAAGGGGATCATCGTGGCAGTGATGTCCAAAAGAAAAGGCTGGATGACGTAGCTGTTGTAATAGTCCCAGTGGAAATCCTCGCCATCTCCAAAAACACCGTCGCCTTTGTACCAGCTTTCCATTTGCCTAACTGCGAGCTCTATTCTTACAGCGTCGCCTTCATTGTAGAATTTGGCCAGGGCGGCCTCCACCATGGCGCTGAAAAGAATCCAGTTGCTATGATAGGGCCTGATTACTCTGCTGGAGACAAATGCGTTTTTCAGATTGAGTTTTGTGGTGCTATCGAGCGATTCCCAAAGCTCTTTTGGGGCACGTATCAATGCGTGGGCCAGGAAGGCGGCATCCACCAGGGGCTGGGCGTGCTCCGTGAAATTCATAAAATCAGGGGAGCCGGGATCTACCGCTTTGCTGATGGCTGTTCTTGAAAGGGTCGCATATTTTTTCCGGAGCTCCTCTTCCTTGCCTGTTAGGCTCGTTGATGCCAGCCAGGGGGCCATTCCCGAGAGTAGCCTCCCGAAGGCCTCCAGGTAGGTGACTTGCCGCCTCGAGGCTTCCTGTCCTTCTTTGCACTCTACTGGCATGTTCTTTTTCAGTGTGCTCGCTGCCAGGTTAGTGAGCACAGGATCTGCTATTTTGACAAGCATGTTGACCCAATAAGTTCTGTCGTCTTCTGCGGCTACCTCTGCGCCATTCGGGAAGGCAGATAGAGAAGCTGGTGTCATTAAGCCAAGTGCGCCAACGCCAGCGGCATTTTTTATAAAGTTTCTTCTTTCCATGGTATTAGTTACTGCAATTCGGTAAAAAACACAAACACCCGACATTTTTCAATATGCCAGGTGCTGTAAGTAGTTGCGTTCGCAAACTGCTTGTTATTATGCGAGCTTTGCCTTTTCAGGATCCCAGTTCACAATTCTGTTTTCGAAATAGCTCAGGTTAGAGCACAATGCTGGCCCTGCTGCCCTCATGCCAAACAAAGCATCTTCCAGAATGGGCTTGCTCTCTCTGATGCCCGCATAGAAATTAGTGTGGTGCGAAATATCGGCGCTGTAGCCTTGCGGTGCTTTGTATTCAACCTCAGGCACCTGCATTTCAGGTGCCTCCGGTGGAAACTCCGCTTTGTACCACTTCTCAAATTCTTTTTGCTGCGCTTCTGTGAATGTGCTGAAGCTGTCCCAGCCGCCGTAACCCGGTGCTTTTTTGGTTTTGTTTCTTTCAACGGTGAGTCCACTCCAGCCGAGGGTGATGGTGCCTTCGCTGCCGACCAGGCGCACTCTGGAGCCACCACCTCCGCCATCCACAAAGTTGACCCTCATTTGTAAATTGAAGGCTGGATGCTTGGCAGTGGCAGGGTAATCGTGAATGGAGCACATCAGGTCTGGCACGTCCCGGCCGTCTTTCCAATAGCGCAGGCCACCCGACGCATAGATTCTGTTGGGTCCGGTTGAACCGGTGATCGTGTGGAAGTTGGTGAACAAGTGAACGAAAAGGTCTCCCGCTATGCCTGTGCCGTAGTCCTGATAGTTTCTCCAGCGGAAGAACCTCTTTGCATCGAAGGGTACTTTTGGCGCATCGCCAAGGTAGCGATCCCAGTCAACCGTGGCCGGGCTCGCATCGGTGGGAATTGAGTACTGCCAGGCGCCGCTGCCACCCTGGCGGTCGTTGTAGGTTTCTACCATGATCAGCTGCCCTATGGCGCCGGACTCATAAATCTCCTTGGCTTTGTGGCTCACCAGGTTGCTGGCCGACTGGCTGCCTACCTGAAACACTTTCTTAGTTTTGGCTTGAGTATCGATTACTGCCTGGCCTTCGTCGAGCTTATGCACCATGGGTTTTTCACAATACACATGCTTGCCTTTGTTCATGGCATCGATGGAAATGCGGTCGTGCCAGTGGTCAGAAGTGGCGATGATCACCGCATCCACATCTTTTCGATCCAATATCTCCTTGTAGTCTTTTGTGGTGAAAATGTCCTTTCCGTAAAGCTCTTTCGTGCGATCAAGCCTCCCCGTATAAAGGTCACATGCGGCCACAAGCTTTACACCTGGTATTTGCACCGACGTACTCAAATTATTGAAACCCATGATGCCCATGCCAATGACGGCGATGTTGACTTTGTCGTTGGCGGCGTATTTTTTTAGCTCGTTTTCAGGCTCTTTGATAAGAAAGGTTTGTTTGCTTTTTCCTGCCATGAGCAGCGAAGGGGCAGCACCAGCCAGTAGCGAGGTTCCTACTGCTTTCTTAATAAAATTCCGTCTGTTTGAAGTAGGTTTTTTCATTGTAAGGGAGTTATTAACTATCGAAACTGAAAGTAATATACTCCATAAAAGTGCAAGCTTCAAACAGCAGGCTGTCGTTGGTAATTATTGGTGAAGTATGGCTGGACAGACGCTGCGGAAGGTGATGCCAAATATCATTTATTTGTGGATGTGTCCGATAACAAATGCCCCAGGGCATCGATGAGCTTGTCCGATAAAACCGAGTCCTCCTTGTTGTCCCTAAAGAAAGGTTGTATCTCTTTTACGTAATTTTCGAAGCCCTCAAAGTCTCTTTTTTCGACGAGGGAAAGCAATATTTCAGCCTCTTTCATAAACAACTGTGTAACCTCCTTCACAAACGGGTTGAAGATCTGTATTTCTGCATACAGCCGGGGGTTTTGGAGCACATACCGTGTGTAGAAAAGCAGGAATATCCGGTAGGTGGGAGAAGAGAGACTTTTGATGAAATCCAGGTTGGCCCCCATATGCGCCAAGGTTTTCGCACTCACGAATACATTGAAGTGGTTCAGTCCCTGAATCACACCCATTAGCCTGTCGTGTTCATCATAAGAGATGTCTTGCACAAGGGCTCCCTGCGTCGAAAACAGGTTTTTCCAATAAAGCTCAGTTTCAGTCTCAACGTTTGCACTGTAGTTAAAGATCACTACCTGGCCTTCCACATTCTTCACCGAAGGGGCAAACATGGGATGAATAGAAATGTATTGGGAAGAAATATCGCTCTGTTCCTGCGAGATTTTTTGATGAGCAGCTACTATGCCCGATTTGACACTGCATACGTCTATCAAAAGCTTGTCATTCAACGATGGGTATATTTCGGCAAGCACACCCTCCATGGCCGAAATGGGTACTGCCAAAATTAACACGTCGGAGGCCGCAACAAGCTCAATGTTAGAGCTGTACTGACTTGATTCATCATTTGAAGTGAAGCTTACCTTATGACCTCTGTCTGATAGAAAATCCACCAGCCACTTGCCCATACCACGGCTTCCACCAACCACACCTATACTTTTCGAATGCTCGCTTTTCATAAAACTATTGGTCATGCTAAAGTAATTGAATAGCACGTTTTCTTATAAAAGTCTGCTAAATACATAATTTTATCTTTTCGTTCCTTCCAGCTAACTCAATTTAATCTGAACGTTCGTTCTTAAATCGGTATTGAAATTATATTATTGCCAGATAGAATTAGGGGTTGGGTATTCGGACGAAAAGCCATTTAGATAGCGATAGTTAGTCATTGTGGTCTATATACTACTACTGTTAGGGTGGTGAGGATGGGGGGTGGTTTTTGACTCCCTGGAAAATTATTAAATTGTAACACATGAAAATTACCTTTAGCAAGAAGGTCATACAACACCTTATAGCAATAGCAGTTTTTTACTTGTTGACTATATTTTTCTTCAGTCCTGTTTTTTTTGACAATAAAAATATCAATCAGCAGGACATTCTCCAGTGGCAGGGGTCGGTGCAGGAAATAAAGGAGTTTAGAGCAACGACGGGAGAGGAGCCACTCTGGACCAACTCGATGTTTGGCGGAATGCCAGCCTACATGATCGATGTGGACTGGAGCAATGATATTGTGGAGTTTCTGCAATCGGCTTACAGCCTGTGGCTGCCCCATCCTGTCAGGTTGGTGTTTGCCTGCATGGTTTCGTACTATATTTTACTTCTGGCTTTTGGCGTTACTCCCTACCTGGCTATAGTGGGGGCGGTCGGTTTTGCCTTTACTTCTTACAACATGATTTGCCTGGTGGCCGGCCACAACGCAAGACTGGGAGCCATAGCTTTTGCACCGCTTATTATTGCAGGTATTCACAAAGCCTACGATGGCAAAAAGAGAATAGGTTTTGCACTGGCTGCGCTGGGCCTGGCCATGCACTTGCGAATCAACCACCTTCAAATCACTTACTATTTACTGCTCATCATCATCATCTATGCTATCGCCAGGTTTGTAGTGGAGATGCAAAAAGGGCTGTTAAAGCCATTCCTAAAACATAGCTTTGTACTCATTTTGGCGGCTTTGCTAGGCCTGGGAACCTTCTTTGGCGAGTTTTGGGCAACTTACAACTACGCCAAATACACGCAAAGAGGAAGGCCCGAGCTGACAGCCCAAAAGGAAGCCAAGCCCAATGCCGACGGCCTCGACAAAAGCTATGCTTTCAATCACAGCAACGGCATTTTCGAACCTATGGTGATGTTCATTCCCAATTTCTATGGAGGAGCCATGTACGGCGGATTCGACACAGATGGGGCTGCTGCTGCAGAGCTTCAAAAAATGGGTGTGCCCCGTCAGCAGGTAGCCCAGCAATTGAACAGCTTGCCCGCTTACTGGGGTAACCAGCCTGGCACGTTGCCTTACTATGCAGGGGCCATTATCATTTTTCTGGCAGTGCTGGGAGGCATCGTATTGCCTGGTAAACAGAAATATTGGATGTTCGTGGTGATCGCCTTTGGCATCGCCCTCACCTGGGGCAAGAATTTTTCTTCGTTCAACTACTTTCTTTTCGACTATTTCCCGGGCTACAATAAATTCAGGTCAGTGACTTTTGCCTTGTTTATGCCACTGCTCTGTTTGCCACTATTGGGCATGCTGGGGCTTCAGCTTGGTTTGGAAAAGTCATTTGATAAGCAATGGATGAAGGGCTTCTACATCGCCCTCGGCGCAACAGGTGGATTTGCCCTGCTGGCCATTGTGTTTGCTGGCATGGGTGGCTACGCAAGCCCAAATGATGCAGGCCTTGAGCAATACCCCCGGTTGTTGCAGGCGCTTAGGATCGACAGGGCGTCATTGCTAAGAGCTGATGCATTCCGGTCGCTATTGTTCGTCGTTGCGGCAGGTGCATGCATCTATTTTTGGGCCAAAGGCAAGTTGTCAGCTGTATGGGCTCCCGTATTACTCGTTGTCGTTACCTCTGTGGATGTAATTTCAGTAAGTAGAAGATATCTGAACGACAAGAATTTCACAGCGAACCCAGCTCGTCAGTTCTTTGCCCCTTCTGAGGCAGACCAGGTGATTTTGGGTGACAAAGATTATTACCGTGTTTTCAACCTCAATGATCCTTTCAACGATGCCCAAACCTCTTACTTCCATCATTCTTTGGGGGGCTATCATGCCGCCAAACTCAGGCGCTATCAGGATTTGATCGAGTACTGCTTGTCGGGTGAGGCTAACCAGTTGTACTCCACTGTGCAGGCTGGTTCGAGAGATTTTTCAGGGCTTGGAGTAGTCAACATGCTTAATACCAGGTATTTCAAATTTGGCGGTAACAAAGGGGAAGTGCTTAGAAATAGTGACGCCAATGGTCCGGCCTGGTTCGTTTCCAACGTGTATAAAGTAAATTCGGCTGATGAGGAAATAGACGTTTTGTGTGGTACTGACACCAAATCGGTAGCCATTATTGATGCCACCAAGTTTGATGTAGCCGCTACTGAATATGACGACTCCGGCACCATCGCCTTGCAGAGTTATGCACCCAACAAACTGGTGTACAAGTCAAGCTCTTCCAGCGAGGCTTTGGCCATCTTCTCCGAAATCTACTATCCTGAGGGGTGGGTAGCCCGTATCGACGGCAATGAAGTGCCGATTCTCCGGGCCGACTATGTGCTCCGGGCGCTTCAGGTGCCTGCGGGAGACCATGAGATCGTGTTTACTTTCGAGCCTGTGATTTACTCCGTTGGCAACAAAGTGATGCTTGGTTCCTCCTTCATTCTGTTGATTGTAGTGGTGCTGGTATTTGGGTATCAGGTGAGAAAGATGTTGTTTGATCAAGTTTAATGGCCATGATAGACGGGACCGAAGAAAGTGATTTGAATAGGCAAATCAAGAAACTGGAAACCAGAAAGTCGATCTCGAAAAACCTATCCATCATCCTCAATTCGATAGTGTTGTTTGTAGTCGTTTGGAACCTGGCCAACCTTTCAATGTTTCTCGACTTGAACAGAGAAGGCGCATGGGTCATTTTGGCCGCATTGGTTAGCACAATTTTCTATCATCAGGCGGACACTAAGCTTTTGAAGCTAAAGCTGAAGGTGATCGAAAAAAGGGCTTCCAGCGGGAAAAAGTAAGACTCAGGAAGGTTTTGCTATACTTTCGAACTTTTGATGCAACCTTTGTCCTAAATAATAGTATATATAGTACCTTGTAATACAAAATACTATCAAAATGAAAAGGACACTATTACTGATCGGACTATTTGCTTTTACCTATGTTGCCGCCAATGCGCAGCGACGTGTGAATGAAAGGGATCTTAAAGGCGTTTGGAAACTTGTTATCGACGTCGACAAGGATGAAGTGAGAGAGGAGATTGAGGATGAAGACAATATTGTGGCGCAAATCTTTGCTGAGACGATCACCGACTTCGCTTTCAATATTATTGAGAAGATTGATATTCGCTTTGAATTTCTTCCTGATAATCGACTAAGGGTCGAAACCAATGCCTTTGGTGAGACCGATGTTGAATATTCAGAGTGGCACATTAATAAAGATGGAGAGCTTTGGATCAGTGATTCAGATCATTTTAACATCGGTGATGACGATGAAGACGACTTCTGGATGTTCGATGGAAAGAATTTAGTGGCTTATGAAAAAAGCCATGATGGCCGCAAGAAAAACAAGGAAGTCTATTTAACACCAGTTCAATAGGCAACTTTCTTAACAAAGTGAGCAGGGGCAGAGGCAGTTAGCTTTTGCCTTTGCTATTACAGAGGGTTGTAGGTAATCAGCGGCAAGCTTTCGCCCCTTTTGAAATTTTGGCGATTCGGTGGCAGTTCGAGAAATGCATTGGCATATAGCAAGTTCGCCAAGTCACCCGATCCACCACCTGACCGTGGTTGTGCCCAAAGAACGCCTTCCGTGTCCAAATGAGCCTTTACCTGTAGAAAGTAGGTAAGAGGCGGCTCAAAGTCAAAATCTTCACTCAGTTTGGCGTGTAGCTCCGTAGGTGCAATGCCCAGACAGGCCTTCAGCCAGGGCAGAAAATACCTGTGAAAGCACATAAATGTCGAAATAGGATTGCCTGGAAACGCAAACACAAACTTTTTCTCTTCGATGCGGCCAAACCAGAACGGCTTGCCTGGTTTTTGTGCCACTCTGTGGAATATTTTCTGCACATGAAGCGATTCAAGTACTTCCGGCAGGTAATCAGCCTTGCCTTTTGATACACCACCACTCAGCAGCAACACATCATTCTGCTTCAGAATGTTTCCAAGTTGCTCCGTCAGGCTTTCTTTGTCGTCCCTGATATGGAAAACCTCAGGCTCCACACCCCATCCTTGAAGGGCGGCTACAAGTGCCTGACTGTTGGAGGACCGTATTTGATAGGGTTCAGGATGCTCGTCTACAGCCACCAGCTCATCGCCTGTGGCAATAACTGCCACTTTTGGCAGGCAAAACACCCTGGGCACTGCTGCTCCCACCGTTGCCAGCACGGCGATTTCCGATGCACGAATGAGGGTGCCTACATCCAGTAGCTTGGTGCCTTTTTTCTGGTCTCGTCCTTCTTTGTGTACGTTTTGACCTTCCTTTACCTGTTTACCAGACAAAGTGGCTTCTCCATTGGTTATCTCAATCTCTTCGTAGGGCACCACAGTATCACAACTGCCAGGCAGTACGGCACCGGTCATCACCTCCAAAGCTGCGTCAGGATTTTGTAGACTTTTTGCCTCTTCACCTGCCAGTTGTGTGCCTTCAATAGCGAATGTTCGGAGCCCCGTTTCGTAGGCTTTGTAGGCAAATGCGATGCCGTCCATCGTTACCCGGTCGAAGGGAGGGAAATTCCTGTCTGCAAAAACCTCCATGGCCAGCACCCTGCCCGACGCCTCCTGTAGGTTGACGTGCTCCTTTTTCAACCTGAGCTGAGTGGATAAAATAAGCGAGGTGGCTTCGTTAACTGAAATCATTGCTAAAAAGTACTTAGATCAACTGTCCAACTTTATTTTTTATCTTTAGGGGGTATTCTTTAACTGAATCCCAGACCAAAGTAAATGAACATTAAAGAAAAGGAACTTAGCCATGTAAACAAAGAGGGTCAGGCTGCCATGGTGGATGTGGGCGAAAAGAAGGAGACTCGAAGAATGGCTTCGGCAAGAGCCATTGTTGTGCTTCCTCAAGAGGTGATGTCCTTGTTGAAAGATGGAGAGCTCTGGGGAAAAAAGGGGCCTGTGATTCAAACGGCCATCATTGCCGGTACCATGGGGGCCAAAAGGACAGGGGAACTCATACCCATGTGTCATCCGTTAGGTCTGGAGAGTTGTTCATTTGATACCGAATGGAAGGGCAATGAGCTCACCATTCAGTGCACTACGAAGATTGAGAGTAAGACAGGTGTTGAAATGGAGGCTTTAACCGGGGCGTCGGTGGCAGCACTAACGATTTACGATATGTGCAAGGCTCTTTCGCACGACATTGTCATTAAAGAAATCAAACTACTGGAGAAGCGTGGAGGAAAAAGCGATTTCAAAAGAGAAGCATAGCAAACATGCCAAGTTGGCCAAGCCAATGGGCGGCAGCTATCACCGCCAGGAATGGGCCATATTGGGAACCCCTTGCGGAGAAATCAGGAAGCTGGTTGGTGGCTTATGCGCTGTGTTGGGTGAGAAATGGAAGCTGGTCTATCTTGATGAAGACCATAAGGCCTCAGAAGAAGAGTATAACAGCTCAATGCTGAGCGGGCATGCATTTCTGGAGGCAACCAATAAGATCAACTATTTTCGGTTCGACCACGCAACAGCCCCCTCATCCTTTGAAGCAAAAGCTATTTTCAATCCACTTGATGCTGTTTTCATCAATGGAAACCACTTTGCGGCCTCCAGACAAATTGTGGTGATAGATCCACGAAAGGATGTTGTGAAGAAGATAGACCGGCTGACCAATATTTCCCTTGTGCTGATGACGGAAGGGCAAACACAGATCCCGGAGGAGGTGCAGTCCCGAATGAATCCAGGCACGCCGGTTATTTCAATTGCCGACACGCAAAGGATTATTAACTGGATGGCTTCGCAGCTCGAGCTTTCTGTTGCACCCGTCAAGGGACTTGTGCTGGCTGGTGGCAAAAGCCAGCGAATGGAGACTGACAAGGGGCTTATTTTCTACCATGGAAAGCCACAAAGAGAGTATATGTATGATTTGTTGAGTGCGGCAGGCATTCAGCCTCACCTCTCTATCAGAACCGATCAGACTTACTCTGTCTCTGAGGAAGCAAATACAGTTATGGATCGTTTTTTAGGCCTTGGGCCATATGGAGCCATTTTATCGGCATTGATGAGCGACCCGAATGCGGCCTGGCTTACTGTGGCTTGCGATTTGCCACTTTTGGGTAAGGAACACATCGATCTATTGCTACAGTACCGAAACCCTTCAAAGGTAGCAACGGCTTTTTATAACCCCGAGACCGACTTCCCTGAGCCTCTTATCACCATTTGGGAGCCAAAGGCTTATCAGGTGCTGCTCAACTATCTATCACAAGGCTATTCCTGTCCAAGAAAGGTATTGATCAATTCAGATATTGAGTTGGTGAATGTGGCAGACCACGCATTTATGATGAATGCCAATACCCCAGACGAGAAGGACAAAGCACTGAACCTGATTGCCGTCTCAGCCAAATTCAACTGAGCTGATTAAAATGGCTTTTCTGGCTATTTAAGGCACTTCCTCAACTAAAAGGAATTTTTTTTCTCTCAAAGTGAAACAATTTTAATCAATTGTATGTATATACATATAAGTACAAACATTTAAATTAATACATACAATGGAAACACAAACTCTGACCCAATGGAACCTTGATACTATGCACTCTGAACTTCAGTTCAAGGTGAAGCACCTGGTTATTTCAACAGTGACCGGTTCATTCAAAAACTTCAATGTGGAGGTAGCCACAGAAGGCGACGATTTTTCAACAGCACAAATAAAGCTGACTGCCGATGTGAGCACAATTGATACCGGCAATGAGCAAAGAGACGGACACCTCAAAAGCGACGACTTTTTTAATGCTGAGAAATTCCCTGCGTTGACTTTCGAAAGCACTGGCATCAAAAAAGTTGATGAGGAAAACTTTATTCTTTCAGGAAACCTTACAATCCGTGACATTACCAAGCCAGTAGACTTGAATGTGGTGCTCGGAGGTATAGCTGTTGACCCTTATGGCAACACTAAAGCTGGTTTTGAGGTGGAAGGGAAAGTGAACAGAAAGGAATTTGACCTTAAGTGGAATGGCGTTACCGAAGCTGGTAGCGTTGTGGTAGCCGATGTTGTTAAAATCCTGGGAAATATTCAGGTAGCAAAGGCTCAGTAAGCATATTTCAACCAATCGTAGGCGAAAGTCTCTCATTAGTGAGAGACTTTTTTGTTGATTTTTACAGCGAAAGGTACTCTTTTATCGAACTGGCTGGCTTTCTTTTCCCCCAGCTAATGCCTACATTCAAATTTGAGTTAGTTATTACATAAGTGAATCGCCTGGTAAAAATTGTACTTATTTTCCTGATGGGAATAGTCCTGCTATTCCAGAGTGCTTGCCGTGACCAAGAATCACCCAAGGAAATGGGCAACCTTTGGCAGGCAATAGAAGAGGCGAAAGAGCTTAGCATTTTCGAGAACGCTATTGTTGTGGCTGGTCTCCAGCCACTTTTTGAGGAGCAAGGGCCATACACTGTTTTCGCTCCCACCAATGAGGCGATGTTGACCTTCTTTGAAGAATTTGGCTTTACAGAAGGTCTCGCCAACTTAAGCCCTCAGGATTTACAGATAGTGGTACTGTATCATGTAGTCGATGACCGTTTGTTCCTGAAGAATTTCGGCGAAGAGCTTGGCTATCCGACGTTATTTAATGGCTTTGAGGCTTTTATAGCACGATTGAATAGTGATGTGTCGATCAATGGTGTTTCAAATGTCATTGCTGGCGATTTTGAAGCTTCAAACGGCGTTCTTCATATAGTTGATCACACCTTTTTTATTAAAGCTTCCGATGGTTCTATAGGCATACCTGGTGCCGATGGCGGGGGTGTGGGAGGAAATAACCCTAATCGCAGGGGCCCTTAGGTTATTTCTTGATCAGGTATTTCTGAGCCAGTTGCCTCAGGAACTTTTTGCTTGTGCTGATTTCCGGGTCTGCATAAGTAAACTGTGATAGTTCGGCAATTACACCAGGCAAATACCCAAGTTTAAGCGCTATTTTTTCACAAAACTCGATTTCGCTGGTGAAGACTTTGCCATCTACCTTCATTAACTGCACAATGTTCAGAAGGTAGTCGAGCCTGTCATCTTCATCAACGCCATCCAGTGTAGGCATTGGCTTTGGGTGATCAATCAGCGTTTCTATCTGATCCTTTGACAAGCCATTGAGCGCACCTATGTAATGAATCAGTTTTGACTCAGACGGGGCTACGTATTTATCTACCCTCGATAAATGAACCAAAACGCTTAGTTGATCAACAACATCCATAAAGCAAAGTTAAAAGTATCTGTACTCAGGCCAAAATGATAAAAAAGTAAAGCTATTTGGTTAGGTTGGATCAAATTAAAATTACAACTAATTCTTGATTTTCTACCTTTTTGCCTGCAAAAAAATGCAAACGGCAAAACCTCATTGGATGGCGAGTGATGCTCAACACTCATTTCGGCAAAAAGAGTGAAAACTCATGCAAATAGCTTTCTTCATTGCTCAGTCACAAGAAAGATTTCTTTAAAAAATTCCCTGATGTCTTGCGGCGTAATTCTTCGGCTGCTACATTAGCGTCCGTTATGACAAAAGCAAGCACTCATATGATCTGGTGGTGGCACAATTCGACATTCGAATCGTGAACCGGTAGATTTTATGATCTTGAAAAAAGGGCCTGTTCACGCAGGCCCTTTTTTGTTGCACCATGAACCAAATTTTTATGTATCACATCAGGCAAACATCCAAAAAATTGCTGGCAGATACCCACACTCCAGTGAGTATTTACCTCAGACTGAGAGACAAGTATCCGAATAGTTTTCTGCTTGAAAGTTCTGATTATCATGGACAGGAAAACAGTATGTCATTTATCTGCTGTCAACCAATGGCCTCCATGACGCTAAGAGGCAGGGAATTTTCATCCGAATTTCCCGACAACAGCGTGGAGAACCATTCGTTAGGCGACGCTGGCAAGCTTACCGAATTGATGAGTGCCTTCATGGGCAAGTTTGACATTAAAGAGGAGGCTGGTGTCAAGTTCTCTGTGGCAGGTCTGTTTGGCTACCTGGCCTACGATGCTGTACAACGGTTCGAGGATATTAAGTTCGACACATCCAAAAAAGATCAATTCCATATTCCTGATATGCATTATTCGCTTTTCAGGTATGTGATTGCGATCGACCATTTCAAGAATGACTTGTTTATCGTCGAAAATCAAATCGACGGTCAGACATCCAGCATCGATGAAATGGTGAGCCTGATCACTAGTCGCAATGTGCCTACTTTTCATTTTAGCATAAAGAACGGCGAGGAGTCAAACTTTACAGATGCGGAATTTTTGGAGATTGTAAAGAAAGGAATTCAGCATTGCCAGGTAGGCGATGTGTTTCAGATAGTGCTTTCCCGCAGGTTTCAGTCTTCCTTCGAAGGCGATGAATTTCAGGTGTACAGAGCGTTGCGCTCCATTAACCCATCTCCCTATCTCTTCTATTTTGACTACGGTAATTTCAAAATTTTCGGCTCCTCGCCTGAGGCGCAGATAGTGATAAAAAACGGTGAAGCCACTATTTACCCTATAGCGGGCACTTTCCGAAGAACAGGCAATGACCAGTCGGATGCGGAGCTGGCCAAGAAGCTTTATGAAGACCCTAAAGAGGACTCAGAGCATGTGATGTTGGTGGATTTGGCAAGGAACGATCTGAGCAAAAGCAGTGATGCCGTGAAGGTGGAAACCTACAAGGAGATTCAGTACTATTCGCATGTGATTCACCTGGTTTCGAAGGTGTCGGGTAAGTTGAAAAAAGGTACTTCTCCACTGGAAATGGTGGGCAGCACTTTTCCTGCAGGCACCTTGTCGGGCGCACCAAAACACATGGCCATGCAGTTGATTGATAAGTACGAGGCGGTTAAAAGAGGCTACTATGGTGGGGCCATCGGCTACCTTGGCCTGAATGGTGATTTCAATCACGCCATTATGATAAGGTCGTTTCTTGCGCAGAACAATACGCTGTTCTACCAGGCCGGAGCAGGCATTGTGGCTAAATCGAACCCCGAAAGTGAAGTGCAGGAGGTGTATAATAAATTGGCGGCTTTAAAATCGGCGCTTGAGCTGGCGCAGGAAATATGAAGATTCTTGTATTAGATAATTACGATTCATTCACCTATAACCTGGTTCACATACTAGTGGAACTTGGGTATAGCGACGCTACCGATGTGTTCAGAAATGACAAAATTAGCCTGGAAGAGGCAGGGAAATACGATAAGATACTGCTATCGCCTGGCCCTGGCCTGCCAAAGGATGCTGGAATTATGCCGGAGCTTTTGAAGAAATACTCGCCAACGAAAAGCATTCTGGGCGTTTGTTTGGGGCACCAAGCTATTGGTGAAGCCTTCGGAGGGGAGCTGTTCAACATGCCGGTTGTGCTGCACGGGGTAGCCAACGACACCATCAGAACCGACGTAAAGGACGCACTTTTCGAGGGGTTGCCTGATAGTTTTAGGGTGTGCAGGTATCATTCGTGGTCAGTGGTGGCTAATAACCTCCCGGCGGACTTGCTGGTGACGTCAAAAGATGCAGAAGGAAATATTATGTCGATGCGGCACAAACAGTATAGCGTAAGAGGTGTGCAGTTTCACCCTGAGTCTATTCTGACCGAGCATGGCAAACAAATGATTAATAACTGGGTAACAAAATGTTAGTGCAATGAAGGAAGTACTGAACGAACTATTCGAGTATAAATCGCTGACAAAGGAGCGGGCCAGGGAAATACTAGTGAACCTTGCTAAGGGGGAATACAACCCATCGCAAATGGCTGCTTTTCTCACAGTCTTTATGATGCGGTCGATTACCGTAGAAGAACTTGAGGGGTTCCGTGATGCCATGCTGGATTTATGCGTTGCGCTCGACCTTAAAAAATACGACGCCATTGACCTGTGCGGAACAGGCGGCGATGGCAAAGACACTTTTAATATTTCTACCCTGGCATCTTTTGTGGTGGCTGGGGCCGGACAAAATGTGGCCAAGCATGGTAACAATGGTGTTTCGTCCATTTGCGGCTCGTCGAACCTGCTGGCCTATTTTGGCTACGAATTCACTAACGACAAGGACAAGATTGAGAAGAGTATTGCCGAAAGTGGCATCTGTTTTTTGCATGCTCCCCTCTTTCATCCGGCCATGAAGAACATAGCGCCTATCAGGAAGGAGCTGGGCGTGAAAACCTTCTTCAACATGCTCGGCCCCATGGTAAATCCGGCTTTTCCCGACAAGCAGCTTGTCGGTGTTTTTAGCCTGGAATTAGCCCGGCTTTACGGCTACCTCTACCAGCGGTCGGGTAAGGAGTTTGTCATCCTTCATTCTCTGGATGGATACGACGAAGTGTCGCTCACCGGAGGGTTTAAAATGATTACCAATCAGGGCGAGAAAGTGCTGTACCCGGGAGACCTGGGTTTGTCGACCGTGAAGGCAATTGAACTAAAGGGTGGCGAGACAATTGAAGAGTCGGCGGCTATCTTTTTGAAAGTGATCAAAGGGGAGGGAACCAGGGCCCAGACAGAGGCCGTTTTGGCCAATGCCGGGCTGGCACTTTACGTAGGTAAGCAGCTAAGTTCTGTGAAGGAGGGAGTGCAAATGGCCAAAGAATCTCTTGAATCTGGCAGGGCTTTCCAAACATTCAGAAACTTAGTTGGCGATTCAAAGATATCTGTAAGTATTTCATAATTTTGTAAGCAATGGAGAATATCCTGGATAAGATTCTTGCCGTAAAAAAGCAGGAAGTAGAGCGACGGAAAGAGCTGTTTCCAGCTAAATTACTGGAAGAGAGCATCTACTTTCCTTCGCCCACTGTGTCGATGAAAAAGTACCTGCTCCGATCCGATAAGTCTGGCATCATTGCCGAAATCAAAAGAAAGTCCCCTTCGAAAGGAGTCATCAATCCCAACGTCTCGGTGGAGCGCATTTCCATAGGGTATATGCAAGCTGGCGCAAGTGGGCTTTCCATCCTTACTGACAGTGAGTTCTTCGGAGGTAAAAATGAGGACCTGACCACCGCCAGAAACTTCAACTTTTGCCCCATTCTCCGCAAGGACTTTATTATCGACGAATATCAAATCATTGAAGCTAAATCAATTGGCGCTGATGTGATACTGCTGATAGCTGCTGCCTTGCCACCAAAACGACTGAAAGGCCTGGCGCAGTTTGCCAAGTCGCTAGGCCTCGAAGTGCTGATGGAGGTGCACAACGAAGAAGAGTTATTGAACAATATCCATCCCGAACTAGATATAGTAGGGGTGAACAATCGTGATCTGAAGCGCTTCGTGACGGATATCAATATCAGCAAGGAGCTAGTGGCAAAAATTCCTGAGGATTATGTGAAGATTTCGGAGAGCGGCATAAGTGATCCAGCCGTTATGCTCGAATTAAAAGAATGCGGCTTTGAAGGATTCCTGATCGGTGAGCAATTTATGAAAGAAAGCAGGCCTGAGGTGGGTGCGAAGCATTTTATTGAGCGCTTTCATTTTCTGGAGAAAACCAAAACCCAAACGGTTTAATACATATGGCTAACCAACGTCTGCATTTGAAAGTGTGCGGGATGAAATTTCCTGACAACATCAAGAGGTTGAAAGAAGTGGAACCTGACTTCATGGGGATGATTTTTTTCTCAAAATCTCCCCGGTTCGTTGGTAGCGAATTGTTGTTTACCGGCACAAGCATATTTCCTCCGGGTGCAAAAAAGGTAGGCGTGTTTGTGAATGCTCCTCTTTGGGATATTGTGAAAGTGGTGGAGGAATACAAGCTGGAGTATGTGCAGCTTCACGGCGAAGAATTTCCGCAGTATTGTGTCGAGCTGAGGAAAAAAGGAATGAAGGTGATCAAGGCCTTTCAGGTAAGCAATTCCTTCGATTTTAAGAAAGTGGAGGCGTTTGAGGGGTGTATCGACTATGCTCTGTTTGACACCAAAACGCCGAACTACGGAGGGTCGGGCGAGAAATTTGACTGGACTCTGCTCAATTCCTACAAGCTAAGCATTCCCTTTTTTCTGAGCGGAGGTATTAGCCTGGAGGATATAGATGAGATAGAGCAGCTGGACTTGCCCAAGCTGTTCGGTATTGACGTAAACAGCAGGTTTGAAGTTTCACCCGGATTGAAAGACATCGATAAGCTGCTGGCATTGAAGAAGAGAATGGGAAAAATGAAAAAGGAGACAATCTGATGGAACAAACAATATCCAAATATGCAGTGGATGAGCAGGGATACTATGGAAAGTTTGGAGGTGCCTTCATTCCTGAGATGCTCTATCCAAATGTAGAGGAGCTTAAGGAAAAATACCTGGACATTATTTATGCCCCGGAATTTCAGGAAGCCTTTCACGGGCTTTTGAAAGACTATGTAGGAAGACCAACACCGCTTTACTTTGCCAGCCGCTTGTCTGAAAAGCATGGTGCAAAAATATACCTGAAAAGAGAAGACCTGTGTCATACTGGTGCCCATAAAGTGAATAATACTGTTGGGCAGATCTTGCTCGCTCAGCGGTTGGGTAAGAAAAAGATCATTGCGGAAACTGGTGCCGGTCAGCATGGAGTGGCCACTGCTACCGTCTGTGCGCTCATGGGCATGGAGTGCATTGTGTACATGGGTGAAGTGGACATGGCCAGGCAACGGCCGAATGTAGAGCGAATGCGAATTTTGGGAGCGGAAGTGCGTCCGGCAAAATCGGGCAGCCGTACGTTGAAAGATGCCACCAACGAGGCGATGCGCCACTGGATCAATAATCCGAACGAAACGCACTACATCATTGGAAGCGTGGTTGGCCCGCATCCTTATCCCGACATGGTAGCTCGTTTTCAGTCGGTGATCAGTGAGGAAATGCGGGAGCAGCTTTTGCTCAAAGAAGGAACCGAAACCCCCGACTACGTCGTTGCTTGTGTAGGTGGCGGAAGCAATGCGGCTGGTGCGTTCTATCACTTTTTGGATGAGCCGGAAGTACAACTGGTGGCAGTGGAAGCGGCAGGACATGGAGTTGACTCTGGTAAATCAGCTGCCACTACGGCGCTGGGAAGAGACGGCGTCTTACATGGCAGTCGCACAATACTGATGCAAACTGAAGACGGGCAGGTGGTGGAGCCCCATTCTATTTCCGCCGGACTGGACTACCCGGGCATTGGCCCCTTGCATGCGCATTTGTTCGACAGCAAGCGGGGGATTTTCCTGAATGCTACGGACGAGGAGGCCATGGTAGCTGGTGTTGAGCTGAGCCGCCTCGAAGGTATTATTCCCGCTATCGAATCGGCCCATGCCATTGCCGCTTTGGGGAAATTGACATTCAAGCCATATGATGTTGTGGTGCTTAATCTTTCCGGCCGTGGCGACAAAGACCTGGAGACTTATATTAAGTGGGGAGGGTATTAAGGAGACGGAAGCTGGAAGACCGGAGGTTGAAGACAAAAGACCGGAGGCGAAAGGTAGGAAGCTTGCCCGACTACTGGCGGGACGAAAGTAGGCGTCGGTACGGCTGCGCTAGGAAATAGGGAAGGCAGCCGCCTGAAGACCAAAGTAGAGAGCTTTGCGCCTCTGCGCCTTTGCTAGCAACCTGAAAGTGATAATTAATGAAACGAAAATGACATGAGTGAAATAATAGAAGCAAATAGAATAGATACCCTTTTTACCGAAAGGGCAGATCACATATTGTCGATGTATTTTACTGCGGGTTATCCGAACCTTGGCGACACAAGAAAAATTATGAAGGCCCTGCAGGACGGTGGTGCCGATGTGATTGAGGTAGGCATTCCCTTTTCAGATCCCGTGGCCGATGGGCCCACCATCCAAAAAAGCAACCAGCAGGCTCTTGAGAATGGCATGAACATGAAGCTGCTGTTCGATCAGTTGGAGGGCATGCGTTCTGAAATCGATATCCCTGTTTTATTGATGGGCTACTTCAATCCTGTGATGCAATACGGGCTGGAAAAGTTCTGCGCCAAATGCCAGGAGATTGGCATCGATGGGCTGATTTTACCTGACCTGCCCGTGTATGAATACAGAAAGTTCTACAAGGAGATCTTCACCAAATATGGTCTCCACAATATTTACCTCATCACGCCTCAGACGTCTGAGGAAAGAATCAAAGAAATAGACGACCATACCGAAGGCTTTATTTACATGGTTTCTTCTGCCAGCACCACTGGTGCCAAAGGGGCCGTGAGTGAGGTGCAGGAGGCGTATTTTGCCCGGATTCAGATGCTCAGGTTGAAGAATCCACGGTTGATTGGATTTGGTATCTCGAACAACGAAACGTTTGAAAGAGCCTGCCGGTATGCCAGTGGTGCCATTATTGGTAGCGCCTTCATTGACCTGCTGGAGAAGTCGGACAATATGGAGGCCGACATCAAACAGTTTGTGAAAGGCATAAAAGGAAATTGACGGCTTGGCTGGTTAAGACATTTTGAAAACGGCTAAAAATCCTTTGTTTCACCCCAACCCTGAAGGGAGCCAAAGGATTTTTAGCACTAAACTCGGCCACTTGGTGGCTATTGATAGACGCCCTCAACTTCTGGCTACTCTATGCACTTTTTATGTCGATAACAAATAAGAACTATTAAAAACACCCGTTATGATTATCCAACTCGATCCGGCTATTTCGGAAGAAGCGAAGTCGAAGATTACCGATACCCTCGGTCAATTGAAATTCAAAGGCACAGAGGTAAAAACCCAGATGGGCGACTATTTGGTGTGTATAGGCAAAACCAATGTGGATATCAGGCAGCTCGGCTTTCTGCCAGGCATAATCGACATCCACAAGGTGTCGGACGACTACAAGCTGGTGTCGAAAAAGTGGAAGGTGAAGTCAACCACTATCGATTTGGGTGACGGCGTGGTCATTGGAGAAGGAAGCTTTTCTATCATGGCTGGCCCTTGCAGCATAGAAGGAGAGGAGAACGTCAGGGAGACTATCAAACACCTGAAAGAGAACGGCGTGAACATCATGAGGGGTGGCGTTTTCAAGCCGAGGAGCTCGCCATATTCATTCCGTGGCATGGGGATCGATGGACTTAAGATGTGGTATACCATCGCCAGAGAGGAAGGCATCAAGATCGTAACTGAGGTCATGCAGGTGTCGCAGATTGAAGAGATGTATCCTTACGTGGACGTGTTTCAGGTAGGCGCCAGAAACACCCAGAACTTCAACTTGCTTGACGAATTGGGTAAAGTGGATAAGGCCGTAATGATCAAAAGGGGAATTTCAGGAACAATAGAAGAACTTTTATATTCTGCTGAATATGTTTTTTCAGGGGGAAACGAGAAGTTGATCCTTTGTGAAAGAGGCATTCGAACTTACGAAAAAGCCAGCCGTAACACGCTTGACTTGAATGCAGTGCCCATTTTGAAGGATAAGACACATTTGCCTGTAGTGGTGGATCCTTCGCATGGCATTGGTATCCGTGACTATGTCGACAGCATGTCGCTGGCAGCGGTAATGGCCGGTGCCGACGGTGTGATCTTCGAAATACATCCTTTGCCCGAAAAAGCAGCCAGCGATGGGCAGCAAACGTTGGACTTCCAGCAATCGGCAGCGCTGATCAGGAAGATGAAAAAGACCTATGCGCTAAGGGAAGAGTTTGATATGGCGGGGTAAAAATAAGGGTCTTTGAGTTGCTTTACTGCCTCCAAATGCTCGTCATTTCGAGGGAGGAAAGATCGAGAAATCCCCAAGGCCTGGCTGTAGGTCTGGGGGATTTCTCCGTTACACTACGAAATGACGATGCCCTGCCAGGCGATAGCTGTAGCTGATTGCCGTCGTGAGCTTTAGTTTTTTTTAAACCCTTCCCATATAAGGATCCGATATGCTGTCCGCTCCGGTTTCGAGCCTCCCGGCAAAGCGTACTTTCAGGCTGGGGTCGTTCGGGTTTGTCACAGAAAAGTCGTACCAGCCCTTGCTCGATGCAGTATTAAGCGTCAGGCTTTCCAAACCATCAGTTTTTAGCTTTAGCTCTTTTTCCATGTGCTGGTATTTGTCATCTCTCAGCTCCAGTTTCAAAGCACCTTTGCTTCTGTTGATGATGGAAACTTTCAGCCTGCCATTGACTTTTCCTCCAGTCATTTCCGGGATACAAGTTACGTCTACGCCATTCCCTTCATTGCCAACAAACTCCCTGAAAAAACCGTTTGGGCCGTACACTCTCAGGTGGTATTGTCCATTCTCGAAGTCATCCAGTGGCCACTGGTACTCGATTTCGTCGCCAGCTTTAACAGCAAAGGCCCATGTTTTAACCGGTTCAAAAGCATTTGCTGCCGGGTTGCGATACTTGCCGGGAGCATACACATTGAATGGTGCACCCAGAGAGCTTTCACCAAAAAGGCCCTTTCCAGCCTTGAAGCGAATGCGGAAATGCCTGCTGTCGTGGGTCAAATTGCCTGTTACATGCAATTCGTAATTCAGGGCACTGGAAGGCTTGGTGCCAGGCTCCTGTTTTGGGAGCTGTGTCGTCAACATCCTGGTATCTGCTTTGAGGGGTTTGAAGTTGTTGGGCAAGCCCTTGAAGCTGGCATTGTAGATTTCCTGAATATGCCTATCCCTGTCAAGCGAGGCTGGCATGTCAACCTGCTCGCCATTGTAAGGTCTGAACACCGAGGTAAGGTCACCGCTGATGGCCCTTCGCCACGAGCTGATATTCGGCTCTTCGATTTTCTTGCCGGTCTTTTTGGAAAGGAATTTTTCCATGAACATGATGGTAGACGTGATATCACACACTTCTGAATTCACCCATCCACCCCGAGACCATGGTGAGGCCACAATAAGTGGCACACGGTAACCCAAACCTACCGGACTGGTCCTTGCCTCCTTCTCGTCAAAGCCAGCTTTTATTTCTTCATCTACGGTCACATACTCGCCATCGGCTTTTAAGTCATCTGAGATTTTGCCATCATTTGGATCGGCTGGATTGGGGGCCACAAAGGGAGGGATGTGATCGAAATAACCGTCGTTTTCGTCGTAGTTGAGGATGAAAATTGTCTTTTTCCACACCTCCGGATTTTCAGTCAGGATGTCCATTACCTCAGACACATACCAGGCTCCATACCATGGAGCACTAGGGTGGTCGGAGAATTTCTGAGGCGCTGCCAGCCAGGAAACGGTAGGCAGCTTGCCTTCTTTTACATCTTTTCGGAACTGATACAGAATGTCTCCTTTGGGCACTTGTGTCGAGCGTTCCACGCCATTGTCGGAGTAGGTCATGTCTTCTACCTTGTGGTACTCGGGGTCACCAATATTGGTCGTGAAGGCCTTGTTGTGCAGGTTTTTCTGTCGCTCGGAAAGCATTTCGAAAGCTTCAGGACTCCATTGCTGCAGGAGGTCATTTACCTGACCAATCCCTTTTTTTGTCGCCTCAATTTGCTCCTGTAGTTTGGCTATATCTGCGCCAGGGGTGTTCAGTTGTTTTTCCAATGATGCAAGCTCACCGGGCAGTTCTTTTTCTTTGGTCTTCAGGAATTCTTGAAAGCCTTTGCTATAACGCACGCCATACTGCGTAAACCACTCCAGGTTATTGTCGGTGAAGTTGGCCAGCAGCGAGTCGTCTTCTACATTAGTGGGGAGACTGATTTCATTTTGGTATACTTTCCATGAAATGCCGTTGTCCTCCAGTCGCTCAGGGAAAGTTGTCCAGCTCGCCTCTCTATCATAAGTCACTTCCCCATTCCTCACTTTAGCCTTGTCGCCTGGCTCGCCGTGTGTTTTACCTGTCCAGTGGTAGCTGCGGTTGGTGGTGGTGCCGGTAAGGGCGGCGCAGAAGTGTTGGTCGCAGACGGTAAAGGCATCGGCCAGAGAATAATAGAAAGGAATGTCCTCCCGGGTATAGTAACCCATGGTAAGGGGGATGTGCTTGTAGTCTTTGTTGCCGGGTCGTTTGGCTTCTATCCAGCCATCGTACTTGCCATCGTTGCGGGCGTCGACCTGGTCTTCCCAGGAGTGAGGCACGCCACCTATCCAGGTAGCTTTGGTGTCTTTCATGTCCAGCCGGAATGGAGCGAATCTGTTGCCTGCCGCATCAGGCTGAAACCAAACGGGGTTTTTATCAGGCAGCGAAATAGCGAGTGGGTCGTTGAAGCCACGTACCCCTTTAAGCATGCCAAAGCAATGGTCGAACGAGCGGTTTTCCTGCATGAGCAGCACCACATGCTCGGCATCGTAAAAAGTAGTGCCGGGATCAGGTGAAATAGCCAAAGCCTTTTCAATCGAAATGGGCAGTGTGCTCCAAACGCTGGTGCCACCAGCCAGCAGGGCCGCTTTTTTAAGGAATTCTCTTCTCGAATCGCTCATAAATATTGTTTTCAAACAGGTTAGACCAGCGTAAACAGGCTCCGGGTGCAATAATATCGACCGGGCTTGCCAAATGGATTGGCTCAGCCATTATGTGTTCTTTAATAACATACGAATATGTTAACATAAAGGAAATACCCCAAATGGTTTTGTGGGCAGATGTCGGAAGTATGGCCGAAGGTTGGTTGTTTTCTCCATCCATCCTTTTGCCGGTTGAGTTATCGGTGTTTGGTTAATACCTTTCCTTCGTTAAACATACAGGTATGATTTCTGAAAAGCACATCAAATACGTTCTCATTTTTGCCATGAGTATTGCTACCCTGTCCGGCAGTCTCGCACAAAAATTCCCCTCCGACAAGTTTCAAAATCTCAAAATAAGGAATGTCGGTCCTGCCAACATGAGTGGTCGGATCACCGCCATTGCTGCTGTGACCGATACGCCGACAAAGATCATTTACGTAGGCGCTGCTTCAGGGGGCGTGTGGAAATCAGAGAATGGCGGCAGCGCCTGGGAAAGTATTTTTGACGACGCTCCAACAGTGAACATCGGCGCTATTGCAGTGCAGCAGAGCAACCCCAGTGTGGTATGGGTGGGTACTGGTGAGGGCAACCCCCGCAACTCCATGAACCTGGGTTTGGGCCTGTTCAAGTCGTTGGATGCCGGTAAAACATGGAAAAGGGTAGGGCTGGAAAGCTCCAAAACGATTCATAGGATTATCATTGATCCGAGTGACGGCAACACGGTATACGTAGGTGTGATGGGCGATCCGTTTACGCCACATACCGAACGGGGCTTGTACAAGACAACAGACGGTGGCCTTACCTGGAAGAAAATCCTTTATACCAACGACAAGTCTGGTGTAGCCGATCTGGTGATGGGTCCAGCTAACCCAAACAAGCTGCTTGCTGCCATGTATGAGCATCGGCGCACGCCCTACAGCTTCACGTCAGGTGGTCCAGGGTCTGGACTGTATATGACCTACGATGGAGGAGAAACCTGGAAAAAGCTCGGAGAAAAAGAAGGACTACCAGCCGGAGAGCTGGGCAGAATAGGATTGGCCATTGCCCCGAGTAACCCGGATCGGATTTATGCTAAGGTGGAGGCTACCAAAAATGCACTTTACCGTAGCGACGACGGCGGCTTGTCATGGAAGATGATCAACGATAATCCCCGGTTTACCAACAACAGGCCGTTCTACTTTCAGGAGCTGGCTGTGGACACCAAAGACCCCAACAGACTTTACAACATCTACCAGCCTCTGCATGTGAGCTACGACGGCGGTGTGTCTTTCGATCCGGTGCCGATGATCCCCGCTGACGAGACCAAGGGCATCCACGCCGACTTCCATGCCTTTTGGGTAGACCCCAACGATCCCACTTTCTTTATCATTGGTGGCGATGGAGGCATTGGCATCACCCACGACCATGGCAAAGCCTGGTATTTCCCTGAAACAATCCCCGTGGCACAGTTTTACCACATCAATGTGGATGAAGATATGCCCTACAATGTGTACGGCGGCATGCAGGACAACGGCAACTGGTCAGGCCCTGGTTATGTGTGGAAGCGGGGTGGCATCCGCACGCTCTACTGGCAGTACCTGGTGGGGGGTGACGGCTTTATTATCCAACCCGATTCGGTGGACTCACGGTTTGGTTATGGTACTTCCCAAAATGGGGAGCTTTATCGCTATGACAAGCTGACGGGCTATTACCAGCACATTCAACCCAAGGCACCGAACATGAACACCCGCCTGCGTTACAACTGGAACGCTGGTTTTGCGCAGGATCCAAACAACAACGAGGTGGCCTACCACGGCAGCCAGTTTGTGCACAAAACCACCGACAAGGGAAAAACCTGGACGATCATTTCGCCTGACCTCACCACCAATAACCCCGATCACCAAAAGCAGGACTACGGCGGGCTGACCATCGATGCTTCCGGGGCGGAGATTTACAATTCGATCATAAGTCTGGCCGTGAGCTACCTTGACAAAAACGTTATTTGGGCGGGGTCCGACGACGGACTGGTACACCTGACCAGGGACGGAGGCAAAACCTGGACGAATGTCACTACCAATATCAAAGGCCTTCCAAAACAGGCTTGGCTTGCTCAGATGCAAACATCGCCCCACAAAGCAGGTGAAGTGTGGCTGGTGGCCAACAATTATCGCCAGGGTGATTATGCACCCTACTTGTTTCGCACGCAGGACTACGGGAAAACCTGGGTACGTATGGCTGACGCCAGTCAGGTAAAAGGGTATGCGTTGTCGGTGATGCCCGACAGCAAAGAGCCAAAGCTTGTGTTCCTGGGGACTGAAAATGGCCTTTGGATCAGTATAGATGAGGGCAAAAACTGGGAGCAATTCAGAAACGGCTTCCCTTCTGTATCTACAATGGATATGACGATACAGCAACGGGAATCGGCGCTGATTGTTGGAACCTTTGGCCGTGCCATTTGGGTGCTGGATGACCTGCTGTCGCTGCGTGAATTAGCCAAAGGCAAGCTGGATCAGCAGCCGCTGACTGCTTTGCCAGTCAACAACGCCGTGCAGGTAAAAGGCTTGTTCATCAATCCTCCCGGCAATATCTGGACAGGCTTTTATACTACGTTCGAGGGAGCCAATAAGCCGTTTCAGAAAGTGGAAATTCCGTTTTTTGTCAAAGACAACAACGCAGGTGACAAAGCCCTGGCTGAGGTGTACAATGCCGGCAACCAGCTGATCCAAACATTGAGCACTGACAGCGTGGTGGCTGGGCTCAACTACATTACCTGGAAGCTTGACGAGCAAATGGCCCGCCTGCCGGGTGCGTGGGTAGGTGAGGACTCACGGGATATTCCTGTGCTGCCCGGCGACTACAGCATCAAGATCAAATATGGCGACAACAGTGCTGAAACAACTGTGAAGGTGATTCCCGACCCACGGTTCGAGTACGACGAGGAGGTGGACAGGGCCGTTTACACACTGAGCAAGCGACTCAATATGTCTACAGAAAAGCTTTCCAGTGCCATGGCCAGGTTGCAAGCAAGCGACAAAACCATCGAGCATGTGCTAACCCAGGCGAAAGCGGTCGCAGCCAAAGAAGTTGTGACGGCTTCCGAAGCCATGCAGCAAAAAATCAAAGCGCTTAACGACATGGCCCGTGCCCCTCGCCCCGACAAGCAGGTGGGTGCCTGGCAGTCGTTTGCCGTAACGGCGACGTCTAAGATGAGTGATGCTGCTCAGGCGCTGAGAGGGCGTTTGTTCGTGCCCACCGCTCAGGATGTGAAGGTAATTGAGCAGACAGAGC
Organism: Imperialibacter sp. EC-SDR9; assembly: GCF_902498805.1. GTDB lineage: Bacteria > Bacteroidota > Bacteroidia > Cytophagales > Cyclobacteriaceae > Imperialibacter. The sequence goes on from NZ_LR701586.1 coordinate 159,840, forward strand.
AGCTTGTTGCAGAGTTTGTGAAGACATTGGACAGCTTTTACATGACCGAATGGCCTGCCTTCAAAAAGCAGGTGGAGGAAGCGGAGCTGAGCTGGTTTAGGGAGTGATGCCAGGGGATATACAGTTGTAAGCTGTAGGGGGACAAAAGTTCTTGTGTATCGAGTTTTCAAGATGCCTGACTGCGATACCCAATGTCATCTCCTTGGCTGCGAAGCCGTTGTGTAGTTTTAGTATTTACGGACGAAACAACCTTTCATCAAAAGGGAATTTTTCCTGAGCGGTTATTTTAATTTTTGAGAATTCAGCGTGGGATGGATTTATAAGGATGTTGTGATCACCCCTTGTTACGACAGAAGGAATTTTCAGTAGGCAGTGCTTATTCGCATTCACGAAATCATCGCCATATTTCTGGGTATTTTTATTATGAGGAAATTGATTCCACCTTGAAGGAAGGTCTTTGACTTGTAAAGTTATTATTGAGGTGTTATCTGGAATAAATATGGTGAGCATATAGTAATCGTCCGGAATTGTTGCCAATGAAAAGTGGACGGCCACTTCGGCCATTGCCAAAGATCTATTACTGGCAGTATAAATTATTTCGGTACCAATACTATTCCATCTGGCTCCTTTGATTGCTGCTCCTTTTCCTGACAGGTCTGAAATGTATTTTAGCCTGGATAGTCTGAATACTTCCATTAGACAAGAATGCCGTGATCAATCCTTGTTAATTCCGCCAAAACCAAATCTTTGCCATAAGAATCTCGCAAAAGCTCAATTGGCTTCAAATTACCCAAAGAATAATTTTCCGTAGTCAACCAGCGTTTTAGTTTTTCCAAGTCACCAAATACTTCAACGCCAGTATCGAGCACCTCTGCCATCCCAAATATTTTCTCGGTATACAAGGGTTTGAACCTGGTTTTTTCGGCTTTGTAACGTTGTAAAGACTTATAAGAGATGTTCAAAAACCCAGACCAATCATGTAGGGAAAATGGGCTTTGACTCTGAATTAAATTGAAAATAGAATAGGGTAGGCCACTTCTTATAGCGAAAACCAGAAAAATTTTGCTTTTCAGAAAATCGCTATAATCTATTTCGTTTGGGATACTAATGTGTTCATATGCCGCAGTATCTTTAAGAAAAGACGTGAGTTCTTTGGATAGCTGCTTTTCAATGTTTGCTACTTCCATGGCTAGGACATTTGTCTGTAAAAATATCTTATTTGTCCTAATAACGAAAAAATTGTTTGATTAGTTTGTAAGGAAGTGCCACCTTCTCGTTTCTTAACCTTCCCGGGCGGGCAGCCGTTTCTCCCGACAGCTCCCGAGACTCAAACAAAGACGATAGAACTGCCCATTCCTTTCAACCGTTTCGGCATTGATCATTCTAAATACTATTTTAGTCGGCTACTCACGATTTTTAAATTTTAGCACGATGCCCTTACGATTTTCGACCTCTCTTTTGCGTTTCAAACTCGTCCTGATTTTGACGGTATTCGTCTATCATGTTGCCTTCGCTCAAAGTTCCGGGCAAGCCCTGACAAGCCACGTTAATCCTTTTTTGGGAACGGACTTTTTCGGGCACACTTTTCCCGGCCCGGCCCTTCCCTATGGAATGGTTCATTTGAGTCCGGATGTGGGAACCGACGGATGGACGTATTGTGCCGGCTATATCTATCAATCCACTTCGATTATTGGATTCAGCCATACCCATTGGAGTGGTGTGGGCATGGTGAATGGCGGTGAAGTGATGCTTATGCCCACAGTGGGCAATATGCTACAGGTAGTGCCAGGCACAGCGGAAAACCCGGACAGCGGCTACCGATCCCGCTATTCACACCAAGAGGAGGAGGCATCGCCAGGTTATTATTCCGTCATGCTCAAAGACTACGATGTGAAGGTGGAACTGACCACCACCCAGCGTGTCGGGCTGCATCGCTATACATTCCCTAAAGCAGCAAACTCCAGTGTGATACTGGATCTGGGCCATCAAATAGGAAGTGCGTATGGCGAGCAGAATTCGGAGTTGAGCATAGTGAACAACAACCGGATTGAAGGTGTGAAGGCGACTGAGCAGGGCAAGTTGTATTTTGTTGCTGAATTCAGTAAGCCATTTCTATACTACGGCACCTTCGATGCCAACTATGTGACGCCTGAGTCGGGCGCCAGTATTTTTCCTTATAAAAGTGGGGAAGCCGGTAAGAAAATAGGAGCCTTTGTGCAGTTTGAAACCGAACAGAAGGAACAAATCCTTGTTAAAGTGGGCATTTCCTATGTCGATGTAGCAGGAGCACGGAAGAACCTGGAAGCTGAAATCCCCGATTGGGATTTTGAAAAGGTAAGAAAGGCGGCCAGCCAGGTTTGGGAAAAGGAGCTTTCCGCCATTCAAATTGACGGAGCGTCCGACAATCAAAAGCAGATTTTCTATTCCGCTCTCTATCGCTCGTTCTTGTCGCAATACATCTCCCAGGACGCAGATGGCAGGTACCGTGGATCGGACGGGAAGATCCACGTTGCCAAAGGCTTCGATTTTTATGGTTCCTTTTCATGTTGGGACACCTATCGTTCACAGCATCCATTGTTAACCCTAACTGCACCGGAGCACGTCAATGATTTTATCCGGTCGATTGAAGCCAAAGTAGACAACTTTGGGTGGCTGCCCGCCCAGCATTTTCAGGGTGTTTTCAAGGAGTCGATGGTGGGCGACCACCTGATTCCGGTGATTGTGGATGCGTATATGAAAGGCTACCGTGACTACGACATCAAAAAGCTGTACGCTGCCATGCGCACCAAGGCGTTGCAAAACCCTCAGCCTCCCGTTCCTGAATATATGGGAAGAGCAGGCTTGGGCTACTATCTGGAGCTGGGCTACACACCCGTCGACCGGGTGACCGAATCGGTGCCCAATACTATGGAGCTTGCCTACGACGATTGGTGCATTGCACAGCTGGCGCAAGCGCTGGGAAAACAGTATGACTACAAGCTGTTTATGAAACGAGCCGGTAACTATGCCGGGCTATGGGACAAGGAAACGCAGTTTATGCGCCCCAGAAAAGCGGACGGCACATGGCTGGAGGCGCTTGGCAACCGTGAACAGGAAATTGAGCAATATGAGGATCACCATTACTACAAGTATTTTGACCCATTGCTGGTGGGGCGTCGCCCTAACCGCCATTATACAGAATCGAATGCATGGCAATATATTTGGTCGGTGCAGCATGATCCTCAGGGATTGATCGACCTCTTTGGCGGCAATAAAGCGTTTACCAAAAAGCTGGATACGTTTTTCGAGATGAGCCCGCTGATTACGCCTCCCAAATACGTGGGAGTGGTGGGCACCATAGGCCAGTATGTGCATGGCAACCAACCCTCGCACCATGTGGCCTATTTGTACAATTATGCAGGCCAACCCTGGAAAGCCCAGGAGCGGGTGCGGCAGATATGCGAAGAGTTGTATCGCCCTGGCCCGGGTGGCTTGTGCGGCAACGAAGACATGGGCTCATTGTCATCCTGGTATGTGCTTAGCTCCCTGGGCATTTATGCTGTCACGCCCGGCTCGCCCAATTATGTGATTGGCAGTCCGTTGTTTGGGGAGGCCACCCTTCAGGTGGCGGGAAGTAAAACCTTTACCATCAAAGCGCTCAACAATTCTACAGACAATAAGTACATTCAGTCGGCCTCGTTAAATGGTGCTGCCTTCAACCGCACCTGGATTACCCAGGATGAAATCACAGCGGGCGGTGAGCTTACCTTCCAGATGGGGCCAACACCCAATGAGAAATGGGGTACGGGACGAGGCGCAGCGCCTCCTTCGATGTCGGTAGGGAATTGAAGTCAGAAGGGTAAATTTCAAAGGGCCGACTATAGTAGTAGGCATGTGGCGATACAATCGCCTGACTCATCATGTCCTCCCGGGCGGGCCGCCGTTTCCGCTAGCACTCAAACGAGGACGATAGGGGCTTTGTCCTCATCTTTTTACGTATCATTTACAATCATTTTACAAATGAAATGGCTGCACACGGCAGTCTTGCCTGTAGTTTTGAGTTATCATTTTCATTAAAACCAAATTCGCTATGCCTTTCATGCATCTACCCCTTTTGTATTTTCTGCTTCATTTCTTTGCAGGCAATCAGGCTTCAGAACCATCACCTGAAACAAAGATGGTTGAACCAACTAAAGAGGCCGAAGCCACCAATATCATTCTCCAATCAAAAGATGGCGGGCAGACCTGGCAAGATATTAGCCACGGCTTGCCTGAACTGGAAGAGCGTATGGGTTTTTTTGCCGGTGAGTCAGAGATGTATTTAATTGCCAACGGTGCATTGTATAGCAGCAAGAGTCATCTTAAAACGCCTGTTTGGGAAAAGGAGAATGTTCCTGAGCTAAAAAGTACTTCCATTACTTTCAATCAATCTGGAGTGATGGCCTTCAGTAATGATGGTCACATTTATCGAAAAAAGCCCATATCAGACACATGGTTGCCGATATATACAAGTCTTATAACGCATTCGGTAGCAGCTATCTTTGAAACGTCTGATGGGACGGTATTTATGGGTACAGGCAAGAGTCTTTCCAAATCTACCGACAAAGCACAAAGCTGGAAGCCAGTCCAAAAAGGCTGGGTTGATAATATTGTGGAGTCAGAAGGTGTTCTATTGGCTACTGGTCAACAGGGGATCATGCGCTCGACCGACAATGGTGACACCTGGGAATGGGTCATCAGCGAGGGGGGCGTAGGCATAGCTGTTGAACGTATCGATGGTGGATTTGCTGCGATAGCCTACAACACTCGAACTCAATCCAGAAGGATACATACTTCATTTGATGGCGGGAAAACCTGGCAAGCCATTGATGAAGGACTTCAGCCGTCGAAGAACATTTCATCTGTTAAGCAAATGGGTAACTATTTATTCGTCGGTCATCCGGATGGTATATTCCGTTCACGGGACATGGGTAAAACATGGCAGCGTGTTCATGCTGGTTTTGGCAACCCACTTTATGCTTCCCTGAAATTCGCCTTGTGGACGCCGGCCGCTCCTGTTGACAAAGTGTTTAAGCTCTATGTTTCTGGTGACGTACTGTACGCTGTGGCAGTATCTCCCGGCTGTTGAGTAACCTGCTCGTCAATTGAAATCCCGCAGTTGCTTGTGGGATTTTTGTGTTATCATGGCTGAACAAGTTTCTGGATGCGACTTAATGACTAGCTAGGTAGCGTGGGGTTGTAAGATATTCTGCTGCGTCCGTCCTCAGTCATGCAGATGATAAAAATCCACAAAGTGGCGGAGACTGCAATCCCCACTACGATTTCCTTTCAGTTGAGACCCATGGTGTCTTTAGGGGGTGTTGTAGCACTTTTATATCGTTCCAGTAGTCTTTTAGCTGCCTCGATGGCTTCGGGAACTAGTTCGTTTTGAGAAACCATCTTTTGTAATTCTGCCTGGGATTTGCCTTCAAACTTGTTTTCGAAACGTAGTACTGATGACTCAAATTTTGACTGTTTTGATTCCTCCGATTCCGGTTTAGGTGTTATGGATGCGTTGAAGGATTGAAATACTTCAGGGTTAAGAGCTAAATGGAAAATTAGAAGACTTAGAGCAGTTACTTCAAATGAAATCACTCCGATTCCAAATGAAAAAGTCTGATTGTAAAAACTAATCCATGGCGTAAAGGCCAAAAGTGTTAACACGGTGAAAATATGCTTCCAAACAGGTTTGTTCAGCAGAATTAGAGTTAATACAATTAACAGACCGAAACCGCAGAACATTACTGAGTCAGAAACGGCATAAGTTACTTCGTTACCGTCTGCGTTCACATAACCGAGTTTCAAAAGCGTTTGAACTACATGAGTTAATACCAGAATTGATGCAATTCCGAAAGGGATTAGTTTTGGTAGTTCTTTTTTCGTCATGAAGATAATTTACAAAAAACGCCTAACATGAGTGTGGGAGTTTTATGCAGCTCCGCTTCCACTTGCACTTAGCCACGGCGATGTTAAAATTAACCCTTGTGGCGGACATTCCAAGCCAGCTGACCTTTGATAACCAGTGAAGCCCACATTCATTTTTACCGCTGTGTTGTAGCTCCTTTCCTATTCTTTGATAGTTATTCAAAAGGTACAGTGTGGTGCAGAGGTCGAGCTACACATACCAAAAAAGAGAAGCTTGCCACGCTTCCTTTTTGTAGGGTAATAAGATCAATTTTAAGCTTGGAATATTTACCCCTTTAAATCCGAATAAACTAAACTAACGTCGTTTATAAGATTTTTGACGGAGACTTTCTCAATTCCTCCAGCTTTACTATATGACGGCACTATTATGTCCATTTTGTCGAATGGCGCATATTGAAAAGCTTTATACATCCTAATAATTGCGTTTCCGTAGTCCCAAAAGGCATTATTTATTTCTTGCTTTATTACTGCTTTTCTCCATCCTTCTCCAAGTTTTGTAAATATTGAGTGAAGTAACTCTTGATCATAGCTTTGACAAACATTTTGCATTTCGTCGATCAGGCTTTCCGGCAGGCTAACGAAATCGTCTGTCTTAAAGGGCTTTGATGAAAAGCTAGGGTCGATAAAACTGAATTGATTTTCTTGTTCGGTTCTTAAATCTCGATCCTGTTTTTCATTCGACTCAATTACTACATTTTTGGATGGAATTGTCCCTTTATTATAGCTTGGGATAAAATAAACTTCGAAAGGCATATCGTCTGACTTCATTAGACAAATCATTGTGACATCGCCAAAGTCAATTTGATAGTATGAATTGCTAAAGGAATCTGGATGATAGCTTACTAGTACTTTTGTTGAATCACTAACAAGCTGCATTGCAACTCTAGTTATTAGTGACCAGAGTGAGAATGTCAATTGTAAATAAATTGCTGGTCGACCCGGGATAAGGTTTTGTCCTAGAATAACCCCAAATGCTATTGTTTTGTACTGGTTTCCGGTATATCTATTTAAAGTATGTCGTATAGCTGCTACTCCCTTGTGCTTCTGTCCATTGTCAAATTCATAAATTTCCTCATCAGAATATGAAGAGACATCTTCGAGGGGGATCAGATCATCCAGGGCGTCCATTAAGCCGTCTGTAACACCAGTATCAATCGTTGCTAGGTTGTCAATCTTGTGAGAAAATCCAATCGCCCCTACAATCGATCGGTCAATTATTGCGAAGTCACTGTCACCTATTCCATTAGAATCCCATACCGGCCTACAAAAATTAATATGTGCCCTTGTAGAATTATTTCTATAGTAGCCTTTGAAGTCGTTAAATGACAAAATCATAATCTCTTTTTCTGCTAAACCGTGAGGTTTTAATTTCTTCGTCCCGTAGTTCCAGTGTCTAGGCCAGATTTTAACTCTGAAGGCTTGCAAGCTATGAGCTACAACGCCTCGGTAAAATGAGTGTGGGAGTTTTATGCAACTCCGCTTCCACTACATCTTAGCCACGCCGATGATAAAATTATAAATTGTGGCGGGCAATCCAAGCCATCTGAACTATGTTAACCGCTGAAGCCCACATTCATTTTTACCGTTGTGTTATGAGCTTTCCATTCGCAACAGTCAGAATTTTCGTAGCCCTTTTCTATTACCTTTTAAAACTGCTTGATTGGCACCTGAATGTTGCCTTTTGCGATAGTTGTTAACTTACGATTGATCGAAAAAGCCATCCTTGCCGATTGGTGACCATAAAGAAAACTGAATGGATTTATTTCTACGTTTATCCTCAGGAACGACATTCACTCTAAAATTCAGCGGTCCAGGCTTTATGTGTTTGTCAGTTAAATAGGCCATCATGTTTTCATATATCATCACAAAATCTTGAAATATATTCGGTAGAAACAATGAAAGTGATTGTCTTTGAAGCTTTACATCTTTATGATTTAACTGAATCGACGGGGAAGTTATGGAGCTATCTGGCTGTATTTGGAAATCGTGAACTGTAACAGTCTCAAGTCTATGGTCTAAACCGTTCCTCAATTGCCTATTTATTAGCATAAAATGCAGTGTTCCTTTCACAAAAAGAACTAAAGGATCGTTAGGACCATACAACTTGTTTGCTATTTCGTGAAAACGAGGAAAATGTGCTTGCTTGGTTATTTTCTGGTTTGGGTAGAAAACGGTTATCGTCTCTATCATAAATTGTTCAATATGATCTGCCTTTTGAAAAATGGTTTTACACCGAGTAGTCACATCACCTATTGATGGGATTTTAAAGGATCCTTGTTGATTGTAGTAGTCTTCGCTGACTTCTTTCTCTTTTTTTTGATAATTGTCTATTTCGGTTTGCAGTGCAATTAGTTCATGCAAAAGCTCTAGCGACAGTTCCAATATTTTTGAGACGTCTACATCGTCATTTATACATCCTTCTTTTAAGAGTCTTTTTGCAGTCAAGAATGTACGACATACCAGTTCAGATTCAGTTCCCTGTTCGATGTATAGCTTCTGAATCATCCTAGGTAGGTTGATATTGGTTCTGTCAGGGTCAATATCATCTGCCATTTGAAGCTGATAAATTGCTCGTTCCTTTATTATTATCAGTTTTTTATCATTTAGACTCAAGGTTTCAACTACGGCGCCGTCCGCTTCAGTACCAATGTTTGCTTCCCCTCCCGAGTCACGTATTTTATCTATTTCGGCTTTCTTATCCATGAGGAACTGGAAGTTTGCTGGTTATTTCGTGCATGTGATTCACGCTAGAAGATCTATAGCTCATAACGTCTGGCTAAAGTGAGTGTGGGAATTTTATGCAGTACTGCTTCCATCACCACTTAGCCACGCAGAAGATAAAATTAACTCTTGTGGCGGACATTCCAAGCCAGCAAATGATAAGTAACTACTGC
>NZ_LR701630.1 GCF_902498805.1 Imperialibacter sp. EC-SDR9
GCAGGGCAAACGCATTTAAAAAAAGCTGGGGTTGTTGTTGGATATTAGAGTCAGCAAGACCTTGCGGCCTTGGCAGAGGTCTCATATTTGATTATATTTTTTTTTTAAAATGCGGCTCCGTCTGAGCCACTTTAGCAGGAGCTAATTTAGTTCATTAGAGCGTTATTTCCGATGGTTTTATGGCTATTTTGGGGCAAATGAAAGACCCCAGAAGAACATCGAAGGGCAACCTGAAGCATTCCCTGATCGACATTTTGTTCCTTGTAGTCTCTGCCGTAGTAAGCGGTTGCAACGATTGGGAGTCGATAGAGGTATTTGGAGAGAGTCAGTTGGAGTGGTTACGAAAGTTTTATCCTTACAAGCATGGCATCCCTTCCCATGACACTATGAATAGGGTTTTTTCTGCGCTGGACCCCAAAGTTTTCGGTGAAAAGTTCATAGAATGGACACAACAAGTATGTAAGTTAACAGAAGGGGAACTGGTCGCTATTGATGGCAAGACAATCCGCAGGTCGTATGACAGCCATCGGGAGCAAGCAGCCTTCCATGTAGTATCAGCCTATGCGGCAAAGAACAGAATTTGCCTGGGGCAGGTACTCACCTCACAAAAAAGTAATGAAATCACTGCCATTCCCGCTTTGCTCGATATGCTTTTTCTTAAAGGAACAACTGTAACCATTGATGCAATGGGCTGCCAGAAGAGTGTGGTCGAAAAAATCGTTTCCAAAAAAGCAGACTACCTTATAGCTGTTAAAAACAACCAAAAGACTCTTTTCGAGCAAATAGATAAATTATTTACCATCACACAGCCAGCTTCTGTAGATGAGCAAACAGGCATCGATCATGGAAGAGTGGAAGCAAGGAAATGCACTATCATTACTGATTTGACCTTTTTTGATGAGAGTAAAGCCTGGGCAGGCATCAAAGGAGTAGTGAAGATAGAAACTGAACGGCATATCAAATCGTCAGGAGTTACCACTAAAGAAAGCAGGTTCTATATCACCAGCCATCAGGGGCAGGCGGCCAAGATCAACCAAATGGTCAGAGAGCACTGGTCAATAGAAAACAAGCTGCACTGGATGCTTGACGTAGTCTTCGGTGAAGACAGCTCTAGGCGCAGAACCGGCAATAGTGCCACCAATTTCAATATTATCTCTAAAGTGGCACTGGCTCTTATTGAAAGAACACCTCACAAAAAGTCTAAGAGACAGAGAAGGTTTAAAGCAGGATTTGATCCAGTGTTCAGAGAAAAAGTCCTCAATCTTTAAATGCGTTTGCCCTG
>NZ_LR701587.1 GCF_902498805.1 Imperialibacter sp. EC-SDR9
ATACTAAACACACACCATATGAGACTTTGATAAGCCTCCTTGAGGCTTTGACCATTCTGTGCCCCGGGCCCCGAAAAATTCTTTTACCATTAGTCTCGTAATAATCAGTTTGAATGCGATTGCCCTGCTTAATCCGCCGTTTATCTAAACGTTGTGCTTCATGTGCTGCTCGTAGATATAAGAATGAACAATCAAAATATACGTAGGGATGTAGAAATACTGAAAGATGGTCCAATCTGCATGTACCACAACAATGGTATTCTGAACGAGGATTTTTCCTGGTTCAGCGATAACAACTTTGAGGTGTTTGACATGAATTGTCGAACATGGACGAAGAATAACCTGCACAAGAAGATTAAGGAGGTATTATTCTTCCCTGATTACTACGGAGAGAATCTTGACGCATTTCACGATTGCCTTGGTGATATGCTTAACACCAAATACAGAGGCCTAATTCTAATTTTCAGAAGCTTTGACGTCATAGTTGAACAACACCGACCGACGTCTGAGGGAATTCTTGCATCGATTGCACGAACGTCTAGAGAATGGCTAATTGACGGACATAAACTGATCTGCTTGATTCAGTCGAATGATCCTGATTTGAATTTCCCTGAACTTGGTGGGTTAAGCCCAGCCTGGAATGGGGCTGAATGGTTGGATGAAAACAGGCGGTAAAAACGAAAGCACAACACAGGGCTAAAAGTGAATGTGGGCTTCATTAGTTACCGGTCAATTGCTGCCTTGGAATCTCCGCCACAAAAGTTAATTTTATCTTCTGCGTGGCTAAGTACAAACGGTGGTGGAACCTCTTACCAATCCCCACTTGCTTAGCTAGCCGTTGTGAGGAATTCGGATGAAGACACTTGCTTTTATAGCCTTATTGACTCTTGGACTGGTGGACTGTTTCGCCCAAGAAGAGGAAGTCAACATTCCATGGACTCCATCATACAAACTTAAATGGGAGGATTTCCAAGGCCCAAAAAACGGGCCTAGCTGGGCTCTAGCAACGACCTGCGCCAGCATAGAAGTCAAAAGTTCCTACGTGGATGATAGCTTAACGTTCAGAGTAACTAACAATTTTATCACCAAACTTTCCTTTTTTGACCATACAGCTATTGACCGATTCGGTGATAGTCTTTCAGATTTACTAAGCCACGAACAATTGCATTTTGACATAGCTGAATTACATACCCGAATTATGAGGAAATCTTTATTGGAAGTCACTTCATGGGATATGTTTGACTTGGAGCTATATGAGGCCAGAATTGAATCTGTCTACGATCTAAGAAATAAGATGGACAGCTTGTATGACAGGGAGACTGCCAACGGACTACTCAAGACTAACCAGGATGAATGGGGAAATAAGCTTCAATCCTTGCTGCTTGAACTGGAAACGTTTTATGAGTCAAACGAAATAGCTGCTCCCAAGCAATGACCTCCGTTGCATTTGGATGAAATTGGAAACGTCGGCTAATAAAGTCCTCACAACACAAAGACACCATGGGGTTTCAGCTGCAAGGAAATCGCAGTGGAGATTGCAGACCCCGCCACTTTGTGTATTTCATCACCGGCCTACCTTCGCTAAAGCTTCGGTAGGCAAAGCGTGGCTAAGCACAAACGGCGGCGGTAACTCTTACCAATCCCCACGCTGCATAGCCGTTAAGCTCCGTTACGGATGCGCACTCACCCACTCCTCACCCCCCTCAAAAATCTCTTTTTTCCAGATGGGAACAGTTTGTTTCAGGGTGTCAATAATGAATTCGCAGGCCTGGAAGGAGGCCTTGCGGTGGGGGGTTGAAACGGCAATCACTACGGCTGCCTCTCCAATTTCCAAATGCCCTTTGCGATGCACCACCACCGCTTTGATCACGGGCCATTTGGCTTTGGCCTGATCCACAATCTTCTGGATTTCTTTTTCAGCCATGGGGTCGTAGGCTTCGAAGTCGAGGGACAGCACCTGCTTTTCCTGGGTTTTGTTGCGCACTGTGCCAATGAATACGTTCACTGCACCGGCGCCTTCTGCCTGGGCTGCCTCAATGGCTTCGTTGATATTGATGGGTTGGTCTGTAAGTTTGATCATAGTTGAAGAAGTTGGAAGACCGGAGACAGAAGATGGAAGAAAGGAGGAGGAAGTTGGGAGACGGAAGACGGAAGACGGAAGACCGAAGACCGAAGACCGGAGACAGGAGACCGGAGGTGGAAGTAACCAGCAATTTCAAAATCTTCAATTCTGCCATCCTTAAATCTTCAAATCAACAAATTCTCCAAATCATCAGTTGCTCATCCTCCGCTAACCGGTGGCACGAGCACTATCGTATCAGCCGGGCTGAGTACTGCTTCCTTTTCTGCATACTCTTCATTCAGCGCTACCGCCAGCGACGTCAGCTTTTGAAACGCCGGGTACTCTTTGTTCAGCAGCGCCAGCAAATCAGCTACCGTAGCTCCATCATTCATGCTCAGCATGGTCTTCCTGTCGCCAAGTATATCCTTCGCTATGCCAAATGCCTGAATCGTTAATTCCATACAGTAAAGTAAATCAATTTGCGACCTCTTCTCAACACAACAACCAATTATGGGGAATAATCCCCTCTTTCCACCAAACAATTTCTAAATCAGCTTAAACTTTACCAACTTGAATTCGTGTTGTAACACTAACTATGCAGGGAAAACAGTTTTTTGATAATCACGGGAGGCCCATAGAGTATGTGCGGCTGGCTGTTACCGACAGGTGCAACCTGCGCTGCTTTTACTGTATGCCGGAAGAAGGCATCAGGTACCTGCCCAAAAAGGAGCTGCTCACCTACGAAGAAATGCTGCGCCTTGTAGGGATCATGGCCGGGTTTGGGGTGAAAAAGGTGAGGCTTACCGGCGGCGAGCCTTTTGTGCGGAAAGACCTGATGTACTTTATTAAAAAGCTCAATGAAATTCCGGGCATAGAAGGCATTCATATCACTACCAACGGCGTTCTGACACTGCCTCATATTGAAGAGTTCAAGGCGGCGGGTATTAAGTCGGTTAATTTGAGCCTGGATACGCTGGATCGTGAGCGCTTTCACTCTATTACCCGCCGGGACGAGCTGCCAGCAGTGATGGAGACTTTTCATGCGCTGCTCGACCAGGGAATTGAAACCAAGATCAATGTCGTGGTGATGGACGGACAGAACACGGACGATATTGTGCCGCTGGCCATGCTGGCAAAAGCACACAAAGTGGACGTGAGATTCATAGAAGAAATGCCTTTCAACGGCGAGGGCTCGCATTACCCTGTGCTGGTGTGGACGCATGCGAAGATTCACCAGGAGCTGGTCAGGGCATTCCCATCGCTCAGTCGAAGAGTAGACGAAGCCGCCTCAACGTCAGCAACGTATGGCATAGATGGGTTCAAAGGCTCTGTAGGGATCATTGCAGCTTTTACGAGGAGCTTTTGCGGCACCTGCAACCGAATCAGGATGACCGCTCAGGGCACGCTGAAAACCTGCCTGTACGATGACGGTGTGCTTGATTTGAGAGCTTTGCTAAGAAATGGCGCCAATGACGCAGAAATTAGCGCCGCTTTGCTGAAGGCATTTGGGCAAAGAGCAAAAGACGGGTTTGAAGCGGAGGCAAGAAGAGCAAAAGGACATGCCGTGTCGGAAAGCATGTCAACCATAGGTGGTTAAGCCGCCATTTTTGGTGTTATTGCCTGCTAGTACCCGGGGAAGTTTTGGAAAGCTAGTTGGAAGTAAAGGTTGGTTGTAGATTTTTTCAGGAAGAATTGAGTTGGGTGATGGTAAATAGAGATATAGCTACAAGAATACATATTACTATTTTTTTGATGCTGCTGTGCTGCTCAATGATGGCGCAGTCGATAAAAGTGGCAGTGGCCTCCAATCTTTTGCTACCAATGCAGGCCATTGAAAAGAAATTTGAGAGCAAGTACCCCTACGAAGTGGAACTCATTCCAGGAGCTTCCGGCACTCTCACCTCGCAGATCATCAACGGCGCTCCATATGAGATTTTCGTTTCCGCCGACGATAAATACATTGATGAGGTAATTGACAAAGACAAGGCGCATGGTGGGCCACAAATTATTTGCTTTGGGACTGTGTATCTGTGGGTGAAAAGCGGCATTGCCGGAGACGATCCGGCGGCTATTCTCAAACAGGAGAAGGTGAAATCCATCGGTCTGGCACACCCTGACCTGGCGCCATACGGCAAGCTGTCCAGAGATTGGCTGGAAGTGAAGCAGCTGGGGGTGTTAGTGCACGACAAGATCGTGTATGGCACCAGTATCGGTCAGGTAAATCAGTACATTGCGGCCGGTTCTGTCGATGCGGCTTTTACGTCTAACTCTCTTAAGTTCAGTCAGAAGAAAGGCGAGGGCAAGTTTATTAAAATTGAGGAGATTTGGATGGATCCCATACCACAAACGATGCTTATTTTAAAGACTGACGGCCCCGGGCTTTTCGTTGCTACGCTTTTCAAGGATTTTCTTCTGGGCAAAGAGTCCCGCCGGATATTTCAAGATTTTGGTTACGAACTCCCTGTGGCAGAGTAACCATGGAGCAGTTCATGGCCCCCTTGTGGTTGAGCCTGAAATTGGCCGTGTTTACGACGCTAATTCTTGCGTTGGTCGGGGTCGTTTCCGGCTACGTGCTCCACATGTTTTCTTTCAGGGGAAAAAGCCTCATCAGGGCCATTATCGCCCTCCCTTTGGTGTTGCCCCCAACAGTTCTCGGCTACTACCTGCTGGTGGCCATGCAGCCCGATAGCTTCGCTGGCGGCGTATTTGAAAAGCTCTTTGGTGTTCGGATGGTATTTTCTTTCTACGGCATTTTGCTTGGCAGCATTGTTTTTAGCCTTCCGTTCATGGTAAGTCCCATTTTATCGGGGTTAGACGCACTGCCAAAATCGTTAAGGGAGGCGTCGTTTACCCTCGGAAAAACAAGGCTTCAGACCTTTTTTAAGGTGCTTGTTCCCAATATCAAATCGTCGTTGTTCGCAGCGTTCATCATGACCTTTGCCCATACTATTGGCGAATTTGGTGTGGTGCTGATGATTGGCGGCAACATACCCGGCCAAACGAGGGTGGCATCGATTGCTATCTTTCACGAAATGGAGGCCATGAACTACGATGTCGCCAACCAGTACGCCCTGGTGCTGCTGGTTTTTTCACTTGTAATCATTTTCCTTGTTCAGTGGCTTCAAAAGCGGATAGCACTATGGTAGAAGCAGCTTATTCACTGGATTGTACAAAGAAGTACGCCGACAGGGGCCGATCCTTTTCGCTGGAAGCGGAGCTGACACTCAGCAAGGGTTCTTTCACGGCACTGATGGGCCCGAGTGGTGCCGGAAAAACCACCCTGCTGCGGCTGCTGGCCGGTTTAGAAAAGCCAGATAGCGGCGTCATTAGTGCATCGGAATTTGTGTGGTCATCGCCTTCAGCTTTTGTTGCTCCCCATCTCAGGCATATAGGCTACGTATTTCAGGACTATGCGCTATTCCCTCACCTGAATGTGAAAGCGAACATCCAATACGGATTCAGGGAAGAAGTGGACAATACCTGGTTGGAGCAATTGCTGACAGTGTTCAAAATACAAGACCTGATCAACGACCGGCCCGCCTCACTCTCTGGTGGGCAACAACAGCGGGTGGCTTTGGCGAGGGCTTTGGCGGCAAAGCCAGCACTGCTGCTGCTCGATGAACCCATGGCGGCGCTCGACTTCAGCCTTCGGAACGAGATAAGGGGTGAGCTCAAGCAAATGCTTGGCCTGCTCAACACCACAGCAGTGATGGCCACGCACGACCTGCTGGAGGCGACCATTTTGGCCGATCATGTGGTATGGTTGGAAGATGGGAAAGTGGTGAGAGAAGGAGCGCCCAGAGAGGTGCTGAAAGCTGAACTGCTCAGGTTAAAAGAACAAACCAGGGATATCTGATACTTTATCCGCCAATCGACACCGGTTTCGTTTTATTTCTGATTTCGTAAGGTTAACTTTCTGGTGTCATCTTACAAAAATCCGATCATGAACACTCGCCGCAGTTTCCTCAAAAAATCATTTCTAGGCAGTCAGGCATTGGTTTGGGGCGTGCCGGTAGTCTACGGCAGCGTGGCGCCGGAAAAGTACCCGTTTGTCGGCAAATGGCTGGCCGATCCGGAGATGCTTCCGGGTAAAAACGCTGGTTTGAAGGTGCTTGGCGAAAGACCCTGGAATATTGAAACGCCGCCACACCTGCTCGACGACAAGGTGACACCTGCCGATAAAATGTTTGTGCGTAACAATGGCCTGATGCCTGAGGCTATCGACGTGGCGAACTGGTCGCTAACGATCAACGGAGAGTCTGCCAAAACGACGAAATCCTATTCTATCGCTGAGCTTAAAAGCAAATTTAAAACTTACACCTACCAGCTTACTATTGAGTGCGGCGGTAATGGCAGGGCGGAGTTCAACCCACCAGCCAAAGGCAATCAGTGGGAAGTTGGTGCGGTTTCGTGCGCCAAATGGACAGGCGTGAGGCTGAAAGACATTTTGATGGATGTGGGCATAAAAGATGATGCAGTGTATATCGGCTACTACGGCAAGGATGTGCACCTGAGCAAAGATCCTAAGAAAGTAGTGATATCGAGAGGAGTGCCCATTAGCAAAGCACTCGAAGACGAAACCCTTGTGGCCTGGGCGATGAATGGCGAGGATATTCCTTTGGCCAACGGACATCCTTTAAGACTTGTGATGGGTGGCTGGCCCGGTTCGGTTTCGGG
This sequence comes from Imperialibacter sp. EC-SDR9, assembly GCF_902498805.1. Taxonomy (GTDB): domain Bacteria; phylum Bacteroidota; class Bacteroidia; order Cytophagales; family Cyclobacteriaceae; genus Imperialibacter. The sequence goes on from NZ_LR701587.1 coordinate 6,740, forward strand.
CAAGTGGCTTAGCACTATTGCCGTGAGAAACGTGGTGCATGATGGCGAGAAGATGGGGGGCGATAGCTATCGTGTTCCTTGCGAAGCAGTAGCCCCCGGCGAGGTGGTACCCGATGAAAACATGTGCATCATTGAAGGCATGCCTGTGAAGTCGATCATTAGCTATCCGAAGACAGGGGCTCTGATAAAAGTCGGCCAAACGCTGCCCGTGCGGGGTCACGCCTGGGCAGGTGACAAGAGCGTGAAGGAAGTGCACGTATCTGCTGATTTTGGAGCTACCTGGCAAAAAGCAGACCTTGAAGGCCCGGCGAACAGACTGGCCTGGCAGCACTTTAGCGCTGAGTTAGAGCTACCTGCAACAGGCTACTACGAAATATGGGCCAAGGCAACAGATAGTGACGGAAAGAGCCAGCCCATGGTGGTGCCCGGGTGGAACCCCAAGGGCTACCTGAATAATGCGTGCCATAGAATCGCCGTGAAAGTAAGATGATGGAGAAGAAAAATGATTTACTGGAGGTGCTGCAAAAAGCCACTGGTGCTTTAATAGGGATATTAAGCCTGGCCTTAATTCTTTCTTTGGGCGCTGCTTACCTGTTCTTTTTCTACAAGCCATCTCCAAAGCCAATACTTGCTAAGCAAGAAACAGCAACGCCTGTCGCCAAAGTTGAGGCCGTTGCCCCAAATGCCGAAAACGGCACCGTAGATGAAGAGACCGGCTTTATCATCGACACGGGCTGGGAGTTGGCCAAAGCCAACTGCACCAACTGCCATGCGGCCACTCTGGTGACCCAAAACAGGGCTACGAGAGAGGGCTGGGAAGGCATGATACGATGGATGCAGCGGACACAGAAACTGTGGGACTTGGGCGAGAACGAGGCCGCCATTCTTGACTACCTGGCTAAAAACTATGCGCCTGAGAACAAAGGCAGAAGACCCAACCTGACAGACGTGGAATGGTATGAGCTGGAAGGGACTAAATAGCAGACTACAAAAGTTTCGGAGCAGACGTTGCTATGCGACGTCAGAGGTGGTCGGAATGAGCACACATCCTTCTTCCCGCCGCTAAACTTTTGTAGTCTGGCCAATCAACTATGCATTCAGTGTGTGTTCAACGGAAATAGCAGCAGTCAATGATTTAGAGATGGGGCAGTTTTTTTCCGCATCTTTCACGCACTCCGCAAATTTTGAGTCGCTTATTCCTTTCACCTTTGCTTTGAGCGTAAGGTGGGATTTGGTAATGGCTCCATCTTCTAGTGTCACCTGGCATTTAACATCCAGCGTGTCTGGCACAAAACCTGCCTCAGTTAGACTGAAACTCAGCTTCATAGCGAAGCAACCCGAATGAGCCGCAGCTATCAGCTCTTCCGGATTGGTGCCAACTCCCTCTTCAAACCTCGACGAAAAGGAGTACTGAGTTTTATTAAGTACCGTACTTTGTGTGGTGAGGTGCCCTTTGCCTTCTTTTCCACTTCCTTGCCAAACGGCTGTTGCTGATCTTTTCATATGAATGGGATTTTTTGATTGAAAAATGATATTTGTGAGCTAAATCGATGATGAAATGCTCGCATCCAAGTTAGTATTTATTAACTTGACTAGTAACTAAGCCTCGTATTAAGTTAATGAGAAAGCACTTTTTATCGTCAGCGGGTATGCTGCTTATTTTCTGGATGCTCTTTGCTGCGTGTACCAAAGAGCAGGAAACGATTTATAGCGTTCCCGACGAGTTGCAGTCTTTTGTTGACACGCTTGTGTCAGAGGCCGCCCAGCGTGGTGTCAAGCTTGACCTGTCGAACAACCTGATCATTGAATACGGCCTGAACACTGAGGGCATTTTGTGCGGCTCCTGTGTGTTTGTTGGCAAACAGCTGAAGATTGAGATCAATCAGGAAAACAAATGCTGGAGCGATAAGATTACACAGGAAGCTTTGATGTTGCACATGCTGGGCCACTGCGCTTTGCGAAGAATTGATCACGATGATGCCCTGCTACCCAATGGAGATGCGAAAAGCCTGATGAATGGGGAGGTGATTGACCAGTATGCCTGTATTTTTGACCTGAGTGGTGAGAATAATTGCAACAATCTGTACAAGAGAGATTATTATTTGGACGAGTTGTTCAACCAGGATACTCCAGCGCCAGATTGGGGGAAATAGCCGGAATTGAAATGCAGGGAGCAATAAGGCAGCCGCTATTTAGTCATCACCACTCATTCGAACTGATAAACCCGCACATAGTCCACCTCCATCGTCGATGGGAAAATGTTGTCATCCACTCCTTGTAAACCTCCCCAATTGCCACCAACAGCGATGTTCAGCAAAAAGAAGAACGGCTTGTCAAATGGCCAGTTGTCCTGCGTGGGCACGGTGGGTTTGTTGAATGTCAGCTTTATGTTGTCGATATCGTCGAGATAGAATTTGACGTATCGCTCCGTCCAAAGAATACCATAGTTGTGGAACTCCTCTTCAATGGTTTCCAGCTTCATGGGACCAGTGGTAATTTGGGTTCCCTGCACATGGTTATTGGCCTTGCTGTGGATAGTGAAGTGGACTTCATTGGGAGCATAGCTCACATATTCCATGATGTCGATTTCGCCGCAGTCGGGCCAGCCAACCTGACTGATATTGTCGCCCAGCATCCAGATCGCAGGCCAAACGCCCTTGCCTTTCCATTCGGGTATTTTGGCCCTCACCTCCATGCGTCCGTAGGTGAACGTCTCCTTACTCAGCATGCGTGACGATGTATAGTCGCCCACTTTCTGACCGGGTCCTGTCTTTTTGGTGGTAATCTTCAGCAACCCGTCTGAGACAGTAGAGTTTGGGCCGTTGGTATAGTTTTGCCATTCATTGTTGCCCCAGCCATTGGCCCCGGTTTCGAACTTCCATTTCTCCGTGTCCACCGCTTCCCCGTCAAATTCGTCAGACCAGGCCAGGGTGGCTTCGTCCCAGTCGACTTCCGCTACCGGTTCGCCGGGCTCAGGCACCTCTGGTTTTTGCTGTTCATCTTTGCTTTGTTCCTTGCAAGACAGCAGTAGGAAGAGCGCAAAAAATATGGATAGAGATATCTTCATGGCTTTGTATGGTTAGCTGGAAAGAATGGCTTTGGCCTGATATAAAATTAGGCAACTTTGCGGTAAAACTGACGTCAAATACAGCCTTTGTAAAATACTGTGGCCGGTTGCACCTCCAGCTTGTAGGTTTTTTCGTCCACCGACACATCGGGTGCAAACAATTTCTTTGCTTCCTCGAGGCTTTTGGCCTTGAACAAAATGATGCTTTTGTCGGCGATCTTTATACCGGCCGTAATCACTCCCGATTGTTTCAACCGGAACAGGAAAGCAGAATGATCCATAAAGTAGGGCTGCTCCGCCGGAGTTTTGCCAGCCTCCCATTTTTCACCGTTGGAATAGACAGCCGCAAATTCCAAAAGTGGCTCCGGGTCTGAGCTGTTTTGTGCTAACAGACTTTGCGACAGCGCCAGGAGTAGAATAGCAATTAGGAAGCTTGATGTTTTTGTCATACAGAGGGTTTTACAAATGCGTTTCTTTTTGGCTAATTTTTAATGGTTCATTTTTTCAAATGTAGGAAATTTACCTTTTCAATAGTGCGTTGTTATTCATGTAAAGCTGGCCAAGTAAAATTTGCCAGGCACTTTTACAGCACGCACTTTCACTTTACCTTCACGTTTCAAAAAAAATCAGGTTTTGCAGCGACACGTCTCCTTTTCTTTTTCAGCTCCTTATTACACACTCAACAATGTAACGCCTGCTACCAAATACATCTGGGTGGTGTGTCATGGTTATGCGCAACTGGCAGAATTTTTTGTTCAAAAGTTCGATTTTTTGGATCCGAGCAAGCATTTTGTCATTGCACCGCAAGGGCTTAGTCGCCTGTACCTCGATCAGACCTATGGAAGGGTGGGGGCAAGCTGGATGACAAAGGAGGACAGGGAAACTGAGCTGGCCAATCAAAGGGCCTACTTCGATGCGGTTTTTGATCCTATTTTTGAAGACATCGACTTTGATCACTACAAATTGATTTTGTTCGGCTTTTCTCAGGGCGTATCAGCTGTGGCAAGGTTAGCTGCACACAAGAAGTGGCCCTTTCATAAGATGGTGCTGTGGGCAGGTGGGTTCCCAAAAGAACTGACGCCGGGAGATTTCGAATTTGCGTCACCAAAGGCAGAGGTGATTGGCTGCATTGGCCGGCAAGATATTTATTACAGCGAGCAGTTACTTGCTCAGGAAAAGGTAAGGCTCAGGGAGCTATTTGGGAAGAACACCCGAAGCCTGGTGTTTGAGGGGAAACATGAAGTGAACAGAGAGGAATTGATGCGGCTGGCATCAAAATTTTAAAGGGTGGATGCCCGGGGACACCCACCCTTAATTTTTATTGAAAGGCAAATCGCAACGACAGAGCGAATTCATCGCCCCAGAAGCCGCTGTAACCGACAATATTGAAGCCTGGTTTCCAGTCCAAACTCAGGTTGACTGGCGAGCCGGGGATGGTATATTCCATGCCCAGAATAAGGTCAACACCAATTACACTGTGATTGTCATTATCGTCAAACCAGGGGTTCTTATTGCCATCCCAAAAGCCGACGTGTCCACCTGCGCCATAGTACCAGCGAAGACCTGGCTCGTCAAAAGCAATGTCGTGTACTTCGTATAAACCTGTGATGTTAACACCGCCCCAGCGGGATGAAACGAGGCCTTCCAAAGCGCCTTTTTGACTAAGGAAATGCTTTACCGTGAGACCGGCCGATAATCCAGCCCTGAGACCTACGGCTGTTTTGTAATCTGTATTCTGTGCGTTGGCTGCCGAAGCAATAATTAAACTGGTTGTTACTAATAAAAACAGTTTTTTCATAAAATGACTTGTTGTTTTAGTTTGTTGTAACGTTAAAATATTCAATTAGTTATTCGATTAATTATATTTTACGTATCCATTTACCTTTTGATGCTTCATTTGCCCAAATATCAGAGGAGCATCAATCTGAGTGCAAAAATGAAAACAGTTGCGCACAAAATCACTATTGTATTGCTAATTATCTTCGCTGCCTGCGGACGGTGCTACATGCTGAAGTTAGGTTCCGGTAAAAGTGTTTCCAGCCAGCGAAAATTGGTTCTGTTGCATCAGGCTGTCAATGGCATCGCTAACCTCCTTTGAGGCTTCCTCCTGAACGAAATGGCCGACATCAAAAGTTCGGATAGTTGCCCCGGGTAGTGCTTCTTTCCATCTCTCCAGAAACGCCGGTTTAATAAATTGATCTTTTGTGCCCCAAAGGATCAAAACGGATTTACTCTCCAATTTATGTAGCTGCTCGAACTGCTCTTCGTACCAATCGGAAGACCCCAGAAGGGATTGTGCCAGCCATAAAAGCCCCCAACGGGACGCCCTGTTGGGAAACGGTCTGGTATAGTGAAGGTGTATAGCCTTTGTTAGTTTCGATTTGTTGCGGAAAGCTTTTTTCATCAGAATGGATGGGGAAAAATTTGTGTGCAGATAAATGAACTTACCCAGCCTGCTGTTCACCACCTTGTCAACCTTTTGCACATCGGGGTTATCGCTGGTTTTCCAGAGCCAGGTGTTTAGTATCACCAGGTTCCTCACCTTTTCGGGATGCGCCAGGGCAAAAGAAATACCGATAGGCCCGCCGAAGTCATGCACGACAAGGGTGATATTGGTGAGGCCAAGCTTTTCTACAAACAGGGCAAGGTTAGCTGAGTGGGCTTGAGGAGTGCCGTCAAATTTTTCCGGCTTGTCCGACAACCCGAAACCAATATGATCTACGGCAATGCATCGGTACTTTGTGCGCAGTGTTTTTATTTGCTCCCTGTAAAGGAATGACCATGCAGGCGTGCCATGCACAAACAAAAGTACGTCGCCCTGACCTTCATCCACATAGTGCATTGTGCCAGAGGGAAGGTCGATGTATCGGTGTGAAAAGGGGTAGAGGCTTTCGTCAAGCCAAAGAGGAGTTTGCTGCTTCATTGCTGTTTTATTTTCTAGCAAAGGAATCGAGCAGCAAAGGAATGACTCTTGGTATATACCAAGATTTCAGATTTTCACCCGGGCCAGCAGTTTGCTGAAGTTGGTGGCATTAATGCCGAGGTAGGAAGCCAGGTCTTTGTGAGGGATGAGGTTGAGCAATTTTGGACTTCGCTTGACGAAAGCCGTAAACCTTTCCTCAATATCAAAGGCCAGCAGTTCATGGTGGCGCTGGATCAGCCCTGCCAGCACGACTTCCGTGGCTTTTTGCATCATCCGCTCCAAATGGCGGTCTTCGCTTAGTAACGACTGGAGCTGATCGTAGGAAAGCCGCAGTAGTCTACTGGGTGTGATGGTGTCCAGAAAATATTTTGAGGGAGTTTGTGTAAGAAACGACTCAGGGATACCCGAAAAAGAGGGGGCATAAGTGAATGCAATGACGTGTTCATTTCCATCCTTGATATAGTAAGATTTCTGGATGCCCTCCTGAACAAAATAGAGGTACTTCTCAACATGTCCTTCCCAGGTAATTACCTCTTTTCTTTTGAACTCCACCGGCTTCAGGCAATCCTCAAGCTTTTGCATGCTCGCCGAAGGGAGGTCATAGATGGATTTGAGGAATTTCTGCACCTCACTCATATTCAAAGCAGATTAGTCTTAAGAAAGAGGCTTTATGTCCTAACTTCGCTTTCGAAAAAGGATTGATGGGTGTTAAAAGCTTGCGTAAATGAAGGTAACGGTAATTAGAAGCGTTTACAAATCACTGCAAATAATTGTTTTGACCGGGGCATTCAGCAGGCTGGCAGGAGCCGATTTGTGTGCGCAGGGCATTTCTTTCTCTTACCTGGTACCAAAAAATGGTTACGTGTCAGCTCCGGTTAGCCCGTTTTCCGTCAGGGGGCTGGGCTACTATTTTGGCCCTGTGGGAATTGAGACGGGGGGCTCCATCTATTCCATGTCAGGCCTGACGATGGACAACCTACCGTTTGAGGCAGACAAACCGCTGACAGGTCCGCACTTTTCTATGCTGGTGCCTGTGGAACTGGCTTTCAAGGTAGATACCAAAATTGTGACCTGGCGGATCAGGGGAGGAGCTGCTGGCATCTGGCACATCAACCCAAGGCTGAACGAAGGCAATTTCGACAGGGCACTAAGAGATTATGAAGGATGGGACGTTGCCAATACTGATGCCACAATTAAAACTAAGATTGGCCTGGGCTGGATAGCCGGCACCTCTTTTGAATGGCACATAGCCAAAGAATTTTCGGTATCAACCGAGGTCAGCTATTTGTCTGTGGCATCGGCTGCGACGCTCAATGGCAACTATATCGGTGGCGTGCAGGGTGGAAATCTTGAAACCAAAGCCATCAATTTTCCTGATGCCAGGGTGAATCTTGAAGGGTTCGAGATTTCCCTTGGAGTTACTTTGAGAAGGTAGCTCAACCCGGCTTCCTATTTCTCACCTTCTTAAAAGAACCTTCCCGTCAAACTTCCATGCTTTTTCATGCTCATTTGTCTAATATTGTTGACGAAGGAGTACGATATACGATGAAGCGAAAAAAATGGGTGATTGGGGCTGGTGCCATCATTTCTGTGGCCTGCCTGCTTGACGGATGCGTTGGAAATATTGATGAACCTGCTGCTACTTACAAAACTTATTGCGGTGGCTGCCACAACCTGCCAGACCCGGCGCAACTAACCAAAGGTGTGTGGGAAAGGCTTGTACTTCCTGAGATGGGCGCAAGGTTGGGTGTAAAGATAGAGGGATATGACCCTTACCGAAGGGTGGACATGAACGAGAAAATGCTTTTGCAGTCCAACAATGTCTATCCGGAAAAACCGATGATTTCTGACAGCGACTGGGAGGCCGTAACGAAATACATTTTGGAAAACGCCCCAGATTCTATGCCTGCCGACCTCGCCAGGGTTGAGAGAAGTAGTGCGCTGACCCAATTTTCCCCCACTTTTATTAAGACTGAGGACTTCAAAGGGTCGCTGGTGACTCATTTCAGGCATTTGGAAGATGAAAAGGGAGTGTATGGTGCCAATGCCAACGGGCAAATATGGAAGTGGGCACCGGGCGACTCCGCACGAATAGAAGAAACATTTAAAACCTCTGTCGTTTCATTTAGCAAGAGTAAGGGACGGGAATTTGTTGTTGAAATGGGGCAGATGCACCCGACGGAGCAGTCGTTGGGGACTTTGTGGGAAGTAACTCCGGATCAACCCCAAAGAAAGGTAGCTGAGTTTTTACAGCGGCCGGTGTTTAGCCTGGTCGAGGATTTTGATGGTGATGGCACCGACGAGATACTTGTCTGTGAGTTTGGCAACCTGATTGGCCAGTTGACTTTGATTTCCGACATAGACGGTCGGAGAGAAAAAACACAGTTGTTACCCTACGCCGGTTGCATTAAGGTAGAGGTGCACGACATGGACAACGATGGACTGAAGGATCTTGTGGTGCTTGTTTCGCAGGGCAATGAAGGCGCTTATATATTGTACCAGGGCAAAGGACTGACGTTCGCCGCAAGGCAGATTCTGCGCCTCAATCCGCTATACGGCTCCAGCGACCTTGAGCTTTTTGACTACGATGGCGATGGCGACATGGACATCGCCGTGGCTCATGGCGACAATGCCGACTATTCGCCCATATTGAAGCCCTACCATGGCATGAGGCTCTTCCTTAACGATGGTAAGAATAATTTCGAAGAGGCATTTTTCTTCCCAGCGTATGGTGCCACGCAGGTGGAAGCCGTCGACTTTGATCGGGATGGCGACGTGGACTTTGCCATTTCCTGCTTCTTTCCCGATTTCGAGAACAACCCCAAAGAATCATTTATCTATCTTGAGAATACATCTTCGGCCGACTTCAGCTTTCAACCACATACCCTGGCCAATGCTGACGACGGGCGATGGATCGTGATGGAGTCCGGTGATATTGACCTCGACGGTGATACAGATCTTATCCTGGGCTCATTCACCTATTCGCCGGCGTTTACGCCTAAGTCATTTACCGACAAATGGAATGCGTCGAACACTGACGTGCTTTACCTGGAGAATAAACTAAAGTAGGCATACTGGCATTGAGGAATTCTTAACGGGCGAAAAATAATTTGTACATTTTTTAGCATATTGATCAGGCTAACCAATACCTGATAAATTGAAAATAAGTGGTAAGAGAATCGGCCTTATTGTAGGTCTCCTCATTTTCTCTGCGTTAATCTTTTTACCAACGCCGGAGGGCCTTTCTCACCAGGCCATGAGGGCGGCGGCAGTAGCGCTGCTCATGACGTCACTCTGGGTTTCTGAAGCCATACCCATTGCAGCCACGGCGCTGCTCCCATTAGCCTTGTTTCCTTTGCTGGGCATTCTCGATGCTGAAACTACGGCCGCCAACTACGGTCACAACTATGTGCTGATGCTGCTGGCTGGCTTCATCATTTCCAAGGCCATTGAGGTTCATCATTTGCACCGACGTATCGCACTTTCCATTATGAACCTCATAGGAAGCAGCCGCCGGATGCTGCTGCTCAGCTTTATGGTGGCTTCGGCCCTCCTGTCGATGTGGATTGCCAACGTGGCAGTAGCGCTGCTTATGCTTCCCATTGCTATGGCCATTATTAACAGGGAAAATGAAGCCTCTGGGCACAACAAAGACTTTGGTATTGCGCTGATGCTGGCAATAGCTTACGCCTGCAGTATCGGCGGAACAGGCACCCTCATTGGCACCCCGCCTAATATGGTCTTTGCTGGCATGGTCCAGAAGCTTTACCCAGATGCCCCGGAAATCCCTTTCTTCCAATGGATGCTGCTGGGCGTGCCACTCATTGTCATCTTCCTTCCGCTGATTTGGTTTTACCTCGTCAGGTATTTTAAGATCGAAGGGAAGTTTGAAGGAGGTAAGGAGATTGTGGAGAAAGAACTGAAAGGACTCGGCACGATGAAACCGGCTGAGAAGATGGTACTTGGGATATTCATTTTCACGGCACTCGCCTGGGTTTTCCGCAGGGACATTGTAGTTGATGACTTTGTGCTCCCAGGGTGGGCCAGCCTGCTGGGCGTGTCCGACTGGGTGCATGATTCTACGGTGGCGGTTTTTTCTTGCCTGCTCCTGTTCTTTTTACCCGACAAGGCTGAATCTGGGAAGAGACTGATTACCTGGAAGCAAGCCGAGGCCATTCCCTGGGGCACGGTGATGATAGTTGGTGGAGGCTATGCCATCGCTGAGAGCTTCGGAACTACTGGCCTGGCGGCGTGGCTGGGTACAGAGCTTCAGTTTATAGCCAATTGGTCGCCACTACTGGTGCTGCTGAGTGTGATCACGCTGATGACTTTTCTGACGGAGATCAACTCCAATACGGCTACGGCCAATATCTTCCTGCCAGTGCTGGCCACCATGGCGGTGAGCAGTGGCACACATCCTTACATGCTGATGATACCAGCCACCATAGCCTGTTCATTTGCCTTTATGCTGCCGTCGGGCACGGGCACCAACACGGTGATCTTCGGTAGCGAACTTGTGACCATTCCACAAATGGCCCGGGCCGGATTTTGGCTGAACCTGATCAGTATTCTGTTGTTGACGATTGTTCTTTACCTCGTGGCTGTGCCGGTGTTTGATATGGGGGTGCCGGTACCAGGATGGGCTAAATGAGGTGGCTTGTGAGGACACAAGGCCACAACAACAATTGAGTTATGAAGATAGAAAACCACACACGATTTGTAGCTTTTGTTGTGGTTTAGTGTCTTCACAAACCATAGAAAAAGCGGTTTATGGAGACGCTTAGACCCTGAAGACGGTCGTTTTTGGCAAATAAAACCACAAATGAAAAAGTGGCGTGTGAAGACACAAGGTCACAACAAATGTCACGAGTGAAGAAGTGGCATGTGGAGACACAAGGCCACGACAACAACAACAACAACAAGCGAAGCAATGCCTGGTTGGGCGAAATAAAGTGGTTTTTGAGAATATTATCCCTTCTTTCTCGAGAGCAGGCTTACCCCAAACAACACAATGGCCGTACCTGCCCATTGCCAGAAGCCGATGATTTCGTGGAGGAATATCATGGACAGAATGATGGTGGAGATGGGGCCGATGTTTCCGGTAATGGCTACCTCGGAAGAGCCTATGCGCTTGATGGCTTCTGATATAAGGAAAGATGGAATAACTGTTGAAATGAGGGCAATCATCAAGGCCAGGGTGTAGATCTGCCAGGGGAAGTCAAGCAAGGCCAATTGCCCATTGGCGATGAGGTTGTGGAAGATGACAGCGATGCAGGCCACTATCATCGACAATGAGGTGAAGCGAACCGTGCCAAACTTGGGGATCAACCTTCCACTACCTATGAGATAAATGGCATAGGTAAGCGCACTCACAAAGATGAGACTGCCTCCGATGAGCGTTTCGTGCACGCCACCTATCTTGATTTTGTCAAAAAAAGCGAGCAGCATACCGGAGTAGGTAATGCCAATGGCCAGCACTTCCCACTTCGTTACTTTCTTTTTGGTGAAAATGGCAGACAATATCACCACCAGCGTTGGATAAATGAACAGGATAAGCCGCTCCATGCTGGCACTCACATATTCCAGCCCCCAGAAGTCGAAATAGCTGGCTATGTAGTAACCCATGATGCCGTAGAGAACAATGCGCCATACGTCCTTGCGGTTAATCACCATCGGTTCCTTCTTTCTATTGGTCCACCACAAAATGCCTGCGTAGAAAGGCAGGGCCATGAGCATTCGTAGCGACATAAGGTCGATGGACGAAATATCGAACTGATAGGCCAGCTTAATGAACACAGCTTTGGCACTGAACATAGTGGAACCAAGAGCAGCAAGGCCTAGTGCTGCCCATTTTTCTTTTCCGGTTAAAGTAATGGCTTGCATAGAGGGGCGAAGGTAGATGAAAAAGTAAAAGAGAGTTGGTTAATTTAACGTGAGTTCGATATCAGAATGTCGTCATTCCGGAAAATATTGGCCTAAAATCAAAATGGGCCAATATTTATCCGGAATCTCATATGTCTTGAGGCGGAGATTGCGCCGACGTGGAACGGATAATTTTCTTCAGATCAGAAAAATATCTGAAGAAAATTTCCGCAATGACGCCCCTCGGTGATGTTTTGTTACATTCTTATGTCGAACTCACATTAATATAGCTGTGAACTAGGTGAGGTAGGAATAAGCCAGGCCTGCAACGATAGCCAGGCCGAAGCTCAATAGTGTGCCTATGAGAATATACTCTGTTAGTTTCCGATCATGTGCGTCTTTCAAATCACCAAACCTGAACACCGATTTGGCGGCCAGCAGAAAGCCAATGGCTTCCCAATGATTGGTGACAATGAAACCAAAAACGAAAAGCCTCTCTAAAATGCCAATAAACCGGCCTGCTTTCTCTAAAGATGAATGATTGTCATTGTCGGTCACTGGTGCCCATTTTGAAATAGTCACTTTGATCAGTACTGCCGAAACATAGGTGACAAACACCAAAGAGGTCAGAAGAATGAGCAATGTTTCATTCATCAGGATACTCATGTCCATATTGAAGGGCTGATAGAAATGAGCCACTGCGAGCAGAATTAATATGTGTAAAATCTGGTCTGCGAAAAACAGCAGCTGTTTGTTGTCGTCTTTCTGTGCGTAAATTTTAAAAACGTCAATAATGAAATGGGTAAACACAATAGTTACAATGCCCAACCAATAATGGGAGTCGAAGCCCAGCACGGCAAGCAGGGCGGCCAGGTGAATGACCAGATGAATGTATAATTTGGTTGATTTGAGTTTGCGCTGCTCTTTGTCTTTTACCCAGGAGCCTGGCTGGAAACAGAAGTCTCCAATAAAGTGGGCTAGTAAAAACTTAAGAAAAAGTGCCATTTTTTTGCTATAAATTGCTTTTTATTAATTCTCTATAACGTAGATCAACATTGACGATCTGATCCCAGGCTGCTCTCTTGAGCCTTTCACTCACCCTCCCTTGCGTAATTTTTAGGTTTGCGGCAAGTTCCTGCTGTGTGGCGTCAGGCATTTCCAGCGACAACATAACTATTTCTGCCGAATGAGGGGTCCATTGATTCGTTATTTGGGTTACCAATGAAAGTAGTAGATTCATTTCACGATCAATTTCGGGCCAGGGTGACTTCATCATTAGGGTTTCTTTTTTCAGCTTATCGAAGGTTTTGCCTGAGTTAATGAAAGCCGAGCCATTGGATTGAGTGATTTTTGGCGACTCGTACGTTTTTTCACCAATTCCTATCGCCATTCGCACATCAAGGTCTTCGAACTGCTTTATGACTGCTTTGACACGAACGCAGGTTAGAAAAGCGTCTTCAATATTTTTGACTTCAAGTTGAAAACTATCACCCCGATAGATTTCCCAATCCTTGTGCTCCTTGCCCCCTTTATTTAGTGTTTTTGTTAAAGCACTCATCCATTTAGCAGTACTTGCGCTTTTGCTTGAGTTGATAATGTCGCCCGTGATGACGCTTGTCAGGTTCTTCTTCATTACTGCAAATATATCTGTCTATAAGCAGATAATCAAGTTTATCTGTTTTAAAGCAGATAAAATATATTATCTGTCTATGAGCAGATAATAGCTAGTCATTGGAAGCGGAACTAGAATAACACCTCGACAGCTACTTTTGAGCAATCAGGTAGCTCATTCTGTTGTGGACACCCTCGCTCACCACATTCAATCCGCTTTTCTCAATCATTGCGCTGACCATGTCGGAGGTTAGGCGGAGTTTGGTGTACGAACTCACTTGCTGCTGCCAAATGTCGCCTTGTTTTTCGTGTAGCAGGTCAGTCACCCTCACCGTATTGTCGAAGTATTCCAGCAGGCACGTGTGTATTCTGTTACTATCACTTTTAACAGGGATGAACCGCTGCGTGTCTTCCAGTGCCTGGCTATAGTCACGAAAGGAATAGATAAGCTTTCCTTCTCTGGTCAGCAGATTCGATAGTGTGAGCGTAAGGGTTTCGAGCTGTTCAAAGCTTTCCAAATGGCTGATGGTGTCGCCCATGCAAATAACAAGCTCCGGTTTGAGTGATCCGTGCCAGTGTGTGTCAGTTATATCGGCTTCGATAGTTGTGATGTCCAGGCGGCCTTTGCGCTCCTCAAGCTCTTTGAGTAGCACAGCGCTGAAGTCGATAGCAGTGACGCTGAAGCCCAGTCTCGCCAGCGGTATTGCCTGAAGCCCGTGGCCGGCACCAAGGTCAATGGCCAGACCGAACGACTCGGGAATGATGCCGTTTTTCTCAAAGAATGTTTGCTGCTCTGCCGCCTTCTGCTCGAAGTCGCCAACCATCCAGCTGTAAAAATGTGACAGGTGTTGGTCGTAGTGATTTTTCGTGTCCACAAGCAAGCAACACGTAGAAACCTGAGAGAATGTTCCGGCTTTTATTTCTTTGCAACGAAATTATAGTTTCCACTTCCCACCTCAAAAACAGCGTAGCCTTCTTCCATGCCTTTAAAATTGACGCTGGCAGAATTTTCGGCTTTTTCACCACCTTCGGTCACCACTTCTTTTTCACTCGCAGGAACATAGACGGTGGCAGTGCTTCCTACAGGAACGGTAATGTCCATTTGAAAGTCATTTGGTTGGTTTTTCCAGGTAATTCCAGCTTGCCCATATATGGTGTTGTTGGAATAAGTGACAAAGTCAAGCTCATCAACAGGCTGTGGTCTGAAGATGATATGCTTATAGCCAGGGTTGGCAATATCGGTTTGCATACCTGCCAGGTTCTTGTAAAGCCACACAAGGCCACCGCCAAACATCGGGTGGTTGAATGAACCATCTTCGCTCCAGTGCTCCCGGGTGGTGGTAGAGCCCAGCTCCAGCCAGTGCCCAAAGCTGGGTTCGTCAGTTTTGTTCAATGCCTCATACGCCAGGTCATTGAGTCCATTGCTGGCCAACACCTCAAAGAAGAATCTTGTGCCGAAAATGCCTGTGTCGAGATGTCCGTTATCCGCTTTTATGTCTGCTATCAAGGCGGCTTTCACCTGGTCGTATTGCCCGGGTGGCACGCCCATTCTCAGGGCCAGGATATTGCCGCCACCCTTGCCATAGCTTCCAGTTTCAGGGTTGTAGAATTTTTTCATAAAAGCCTGACGGGTCGTTTCTGCCAACGATTCATAGGCTTCGGCTTCTCCCTTTTTACCCAATATTCGGGCAGTTTTCGAGGCAATTTCAACACAGTGCCAGAAGTAGAAAGTGTGTACCATGTCATCAGGTATCAATTCACCCGGCGATACCCATTCGCCGAGGTTGAACCACTTAAGGATTTCGCCAGAGCCGTTTGTGCGCTGGGAGAACATGATGCCGTCCTCATTTACCCAGGTTTGCATGTAACGGATATAACCTTGCATGCCATCGTAGTTGTCTTCCAGCATATCCAGCGCTCCATATTGTGTGTAAAACTCCCATGGCATGATGCAGATGGCTGCCCCCCAGGCTACACCACCACCGCAACCTGGCTGCCAGGGCGCACCGTTAGGTACGTAGCCCGTTTCTACGTTTTGAGCTTCATACATGTCCTGTATCCACTTGTAGTAGAAGTTCTTTGTATCGAAGTTGTGCATGACCATGGAGCAGGCCACCTGGCCGTCGCCGGTGTATCCAGAACGCTCCCGGTGCGGGCAGTCGCTGGCAATGCCTCCGTGCATATTGTCCGTTTGGCTACGACGCCAGATCTTGTTGATGTCATTGAATAGCTGATTGGAGGTTTCAAAAACCGCCGATTCTTCCACGTAGGTATTGACTGCCTCTGCTGTGAGGTGTTCTTTTTTTAACTCTCCCGGCCAGTTTTTGATTTCGATACCGCTAAAAACAAACCAGTTGAACCTGGGAGCGTAGGAGATAGGGTCTTTCCCGTTGAAAATGTAGGTATTGTCGCCAGAGTAGAGGTTGCCATTGAAGGAAACGTCGATCTGATGTCCTTCGGGCCCTTCTACATTGTTGAAACGTACCCAGCCTGAAATTTCGATCCCAAAGTCGATTTTGTAGTTGCCGTTGTCCAGCTTCTCGATAGAAATAGGCTCCAGCCTTTCGGTCACCTTGTCAGGATAAGCAGTGTGTGCCACGAGTTCACCTTCCGGCGCTTTTCTCTTCGCTACCTGCTCCCAGGATGAGTCATCGAAACCTGCTGCATTCCAACCCGGTTGCTCTTTTCTGGCATCGTAGACTTCTCCATAGTAAACCATGTCCATGAGAATAGGGCTTTGTGAGGCTTTCCAGCTCTCATCACTTACGATCACCTCTTCCGTACCATCTTTGTAAGTGATATGCACTTGTCCAAGGAAGCGGGGCGAACCATAGCCCTCAGTCCAGAACTTGGCGGGGTTGTAAAAGCCATTCCCCAGCAAGCTGCCAATGGCATTCTTGCCCTGCTTTAAGTGCTCTTTGACATCATAGGCCAGGTACATCACTTTGTACCGTCTAAAATCGTCCTGCACGTTGATGTAAGAAGTATTCAAGCCGGGGCGTTTGCCATAGTTGGTTTGGTTAGGCACCAGCACATCGTCGCCTACTTTTTCGCCATTGGCATAGAATTCAAAGTAGCCAAGGCCAGTCACGTAAGCCACGGCCTTGTCAATTTCTTTTGTGATTTCAAACTCTTTCCGAAGCATAGGAGCCGGGCCAGCGAATTTCTTGGGTCTGCCATCCGGCCCTCCATCGGGTTTAGGCAGCGCCTCTTCGCCCTGCCAGGGTGCTCCGATCCACTGGGCTTTCCAGTCGGCTGCCTCAAGCAAACCCATTCTCCATTGCCCCGGCTCACTCCAGCCGGACGGGTTGCCGTCTTTGTCCCACACCCGCACCTGCCACCAACATTCGGTTCTGCTGGACAGAGTCGTTCCCTGATATTCGACCCTGTCTGTTTGTTCAGAGTCAACTTTCTTACTGTCCCATAAATCGGGGTTTTCAAGGCCTGCTTTTGAGCTGGCTACCCGCACCTGCCAGGCGGTTTGTTTTTGCCCTCTTTCATCGCCAATCGCTGTGTTAATCCAGGCTAGCCGGGGATGAACCACGTCGACTACTGAGGGGTTTTCCAGGTACTCGACCGTAAGTGCCGAAGGGCTGATGACGCCAATTTCGCTTTTTGACGAGCAGCTTGCCGTTAAAATAATCAGGGAAAGAAATAGTAGTCTCATAGGTGTTGGGTAAAATAAAATTTTGGTGGCAGTATTTTTCTGAAGCTCCAATTTTCACACTTAGCCGGCAAAAATAGATCGGAGATACTACCTGTGATAGCTTGAAGTTAATACTTAAAGACATAAAGCCCCATACTGTAGTGTCCTGCCCAATCTCAGTCTATCGTTTTGCTTCCCCACCAGTCCGCATCGGGCGACCAGCCAGGGGTAAGCATAGCCTTTCTCTGTTGTTCGAGTCGTGGCCATAGGTTATTCAAAATGTCTCCGTGACGCTGAATTGTTTTTGCTGTGTCATATTCGGGGTCAGGTACTGGCAGCTTGGCATTGACCTCTTTCAGCCAGCCCAGTAGTTGGTTGCTAAGCTTTTCTTTTGTCTCTATTTCCTTCGAAGCTAAGTTGTTTCTTTCAGCCTCATCGTTTTTCAGGTTGTAGAGTTCCTCTCTGCCATCCTCCCAATAGCGGATGAGCTTCCAATCGCCAAGTCTGATCACAGAGGAGGGTTCGCCACCCTGATTGCCGTAGTGAGGGTAGTGCCAGTAAAGAGGCCTTTCGGCGATTGATTTTCCTTCCAACAGTGGAACCAGGCTTACGCCGTCGATATGCTCGCTGGGCTTCAACGGTATTTTGGCCAGCTCCAGTAAGGTAGGATAGAAGTCGGTATTGATAACAGGTACATTGCTTTTGGCGCCGTTGCTGTGCAGCCAGGGTACTTTGATGAAGAAGGGTTCTCTCGTGCCGCCTTCCCATTGGTAGCCTTTGCCGCCTCTCAGCGGCAGGTTGGAAGTGGAAAAGTTGTCGCCGGAGGAAACCCCGCCGTTATCGGAAGTGAATACCACTATCGTGTTTTCGTCCAGGCCAAGTGCTTTGAGTTTGTCGAGCACAATGCCGACGGCCTCATCCATGGTTTCAACAAGTCCGGCATACACAGGATTGTCCTGCGTTATCCGAATAGGAAGCACGCTTTCCATTTCAAAGCCATTTTCAGCAATTCCCATTTGCTCAGCTTTGCTGCGGTACTTTGCCCATTTTTCCTCTTCCGTTTGAATAGGGGCATGGACGGCGTAGAAGGACAGAAAGGCAAGGAAAGTTGAGTCTTTGTGGCTCTCGATAAAATGGGCTGTTTCCTGCGCCAAACGGATCGACAGGTTTTCACCGTTAGGGCCATCTGAAACCTTCGGGTTTTCGTAAGGAGAGAAATAGCCGCCCATCGGGCTGCCCTTGTCCCAGCCTGCTATGTTGATGTCGAACCCGTGGTTTTCAGGATACGACCCCCTGTCGCCAAGGTGCCACTTGCCGGCAAAGAAGGTTTTGTATCCGTTTTCCTTTAAGGTTTCCGGCAGGGTTACGTATTCATGTGGAAGGTAGTGCGTGTAGTCGGCTGGCAGCAGTTTGTCGAACCTGTTGAGTGTGCGCCAGTCTTCGCCGTATTTGGCCCCGATCCAGTCGGTGATACCATGCCGTGCCGTAAATCGTCCCGAAATGATACTGGCCCTTGACGGACTACACACCCGGCTGGCTGCGTACCCCTGAGTGAACGCCATACCCTCAGCGGCTATCTTGTCGATATTGGGCGTTTCGTAAAACTGGCTGCCCGTGGAGCTTAGGTCTTTGTGCCCAAGGTCATCGACGAGAATGAATAAGATATTGGGCTTCTTTTTAGCTTTTTGTTCACAGCTCAAGCACAGGATGCATAGTAGCAGAGAAGCGGTCAGATACTTTTTCATGTTATTCTGATATAGGGTTGCCCTGCTCGTCAAAGTTCTTCTTTAGGTGTGCTTCAACAACAGGAATCGTTGTCAGCAGAAGGACGACCAATACGCCACTTGACCAACCAACATAGGCCTCGAAGGCCATGCCGACCGAGTAGAAAATGCCCTGAGCCAGGCAAGTCGCAAAACCAACACCTACCATCAGGTTGGCACTTAGCTTGTTAGCTGCTTGCCACGCAGTGTCTGATTTCATCGACCGCCTGGTGCGGTAGCCGTAGAGGTAATTGATGCTCCTGGGAGGGAATATTTTGAAAAGAAAAGCAATACCAAGAAAGAAGGCGCCAAGAATAAAATGCATCCAAAACAGGTTCTCCATAGGTAGTTTTTTGCCACTCAGTTTACAAAATTCCCAATAGACAAACCAGTATTTCGGAAGGTTTAGAAGAAGGCTGGCCTCTGAATTTTATCTGCGATCATTTCCATATGGTAGAGGTCGAAACCTTTGGCCCAAAAATCTTTTTCCACCCGATGTACATTGAAACCAAACTTGGCGTAGAACTGATAGGATTGCTGGGAAGTCCACACTTCCAGTCGCTTCACATGTTTTTTGCTTCGGATTTCATCGAGTGAGTGGTTGATCAGTTTGCGGCCCCAGCCTTTGCCTTGTACTTCGGGTCGGAAGAAGTCCCACGACAGCCGACCGACGCCAGGCAGTGGATAATGATGGCCACCGGCCCCAATTATTTCTCCTTTTACTTCAATCACATAGTAGCTCTCACCGTGTTCTTTCAGGTAGTCCGTTAAGTCAGCTTCTTCTTTACTGGCAAAAAACTGAGGTACATTCAGTCTGAACACTTCCATTACTTTGGCGTAGTCGTCGGGTAGGTAGTTTCTTATCATCTAAAAAAAGTCTGCTCCTGATGTTTAAACAATCGACTCCCATTGTCCCATTAATTTACTGCAAAATGTGAAATAAAAAACAACATGAAATAGCCATAAGGAAAGCCATACCCAGCGGAATGAATAAATCGGTCACGAGACTAAATATCCATTCCTCAATGGTAGAGGCTATTCCATCTGGCCGCTAAAAATTAAGTTTTATACAGATGAAATGTGTTTTCTTGACACACAACGGCTTTGCCTAAATCAACTTGTTTCCTCTAAGGAAGTCCATAGCAGCCTTCAGGTCATTGAAGAGCTTGTCGGCATGTTGCAGCCGGTGATGCTCCCGTACATCGTGCTGCACGGCATAGCAGGTGAGACCAGCATTCTTTGCAGACAGTGCACCGTTGGGCGTGTCTTCAAACACGAGGTAGTCTGCCTTGGGAAAACCGAGGAAGTCGACACACTTTTGGTAGCTTTCCGGGTCGGGCTTGCTGATTTTTACATCGTCCCGGGTGATGGTGTTTTTGAAATACTTGGCCAAATCCATTCGCTCCATCAGCAGGTCGACGTCGGGCCGGGGACTGCCTGTGGCAAGGGCCATTGGATAGCCTTTTGCAAGAAAGAAATCTAGTGTTTCTCTGGCGTGAGGCATCATTTTGAAGTCGCCAGTTTTCATTCGCTCCAAGGCCAGGTTTTCTCTCTTCTCCAGTAATGCCTGCTGGGAAATAGATAAATTGTGTTTTTCGACCAGCATTTGTGCATTGACGGGAGTGGGTACACCGGCAAATTCATCGAGGTATTCCTCATAACTGACTACGATGTCGTATTCAGCAAGAATTTCGTTCCAGATATGAAAGTGGAAGGTTTCGGTGTCTAATAATGTGCCGTCGAAATCGAAGATAATAGCTTTGTATAGGGGCATGAAAGTTTTGTTGGTTGAATAGTGGCAAGGTAAAAAGAAATGTCAGTCTGGGCCTATAGAAGACGTCTTCGACAGACTCAGACTGACATTTGATCCGATTTAGGTTATTCTTTAAAAGGAGAAAAGTTAATGGCGCCGGCTTTTTCTTTGTAGGCTTTCCATTCGGTGTTAAAAAAAGCCTCGGTGTTTGCTACGCCTTCGTCGGTTGCTTCCTCTGCATGCGCAATTGCCCATTCCTGATTGGTGTTGGGACTGTTGTAAGGATTGCCCACCTGGTACATGGCCATGAACAGGCGACTAGATGCCACCGTTGGATCATCATAGATCCCCTGCACATCCTCTTTCGACTTCAGGCGTTCTTTTAACTCGGTGATCTTCTTTTCCAGTTCAGCGCCTTGCTTTTTGAGCGCCTCTTTGCCTTCTATGCTGCTGTCTTCCATAGCAGCATTTACTTTGGCAATGGTGGCTTTGGCGTCGTTGAGTTTGTCTACCGCCGCCGTAGCCTTTTCCATGATAGCGCTTACCCGGTCAAAACGTTCGCTCATTTGGGTAGCTACCGACTTATTGAATGTAAACCGTGGGTCGGCTTTTACTTCTACTTTGGTCGTCGCTTCTTCACCTGCATAAGTATACTTTACTGTGTAGGTGCCTGGCAATACGCTAAAGCCGCTTGGTTCGGCGGCGCCTGCTTTAGGCTTGGCACTCTCAGGGCTGCGCACACCTTTTTTGTCGAGGCCCCACACGATGCGTTGCAAACCAGGCTTTTCAACCACCTGAAACAGGTTGCGGATGACGGTGCCGCTGGCATCTGATATTTGCAGTTTCACCGTGTCCGACTTGATGGTAGTGTCCTGCTTCGAAATGGCTTTCACTGAGTAGGAGAGCAGCGCTCCGGGCTCCCTGTCATCACCTTTGAAAATAGCATCGCCATGGAAACGGGTACCTGCTGCTTCTTTGTAGGCAAAAAGGTAGGCGTCAGGTGAAGGAAATGCGTAAAGTGGCTGCACAATTATCTGAGCACCTTTGGTGGCCATTTCTCTTAGTGGTCGGATGTCGTCCATCACCCAAAGTGCACGTCCGAAAGTACCGATCACAAGGTCGTGTTCCCTTGGATGGATTTTCAGGTCGTAGGTAGAAACAGTTGGGTAATCGTTCGTCCATTTCGTCCAGGTTTGTCCGGCATCAATGGAAACATAAAGACCAAATTCTGTTCCGGTAAACATCAGTTTTGGCTCAACCTGATCCTGTACCATGGAAAGCACGTAGCCGTATACCTTCTGCTCACTAACAAGGTTCACCCATGTTTTACCGAAGTCTTTAGTTTGGTAGAGCATCGGTGCCCAGTTGCCCCGGCGGTAATCGTTCACTACCACAAAGGCTTCCCCTGCGTTGTAGGTGGAAGCATTGATTTGCGGTATCCAGGCGCCTTTAGGCAAGCCTTTTATGTTGGCCGAAAGGTTTGTCCATGTTTTGCCACCATCTTTGGTCAGCTGCACATTGCCGTCGTCGGTGCTAGCCCAGATCACATTTTTGTCTAGTGGGCTTGGCGCAATGGCGAGAATGGTACAGTGATTTTCGGCACCAGTGGCGTCGAAGGTAAGTCCGCCAGTTTCCAGCTTGGTTTTTTCAGGGTCATTGGTTGTAAGGTCGCCGGAGATCAGGCTCCAGTTTTGTCCCCGGTCGGTGCTTTTGTGAATGAACTGGCTACCGTAGTAGATGGTGTTGGCGTCAAATGGATCCTGGGCAATGCCAGCATTCCAGTTGAAACGAAGAAACACGTTGTCGGGGTGGTTAGGTTTGATGAACTGGCTGAAGCCGGTTTCAAAGTCGAGGTAAGAAAGGAACCCGCCCTGGGACATGCCGTAGCCATAGCGCAGATCGCCGGGAACGGGCACCACGTCAAAACCATCACCAAAAGCGATCTCTTCCCAGTAGCCATTGCGGATGCCACCGTTGTGCAGCGACTGGCTCGGGCCTCTCCAGCTGCCATTGTCCTGCATGCCACCCATCACGTTGTAGGGCGTATCCATGTCCACATTTACGTGGTAGAACTGGCCAACGGGCAGATTTTCTACAAAGCGCCAGGTCTTGCCCCTGTCACGGGAGATGTAGGCACCGCCGTCGTTTCCATCAAGCATCAGGGAGGCGTCAGTAGGCAGTACATAAAACATGTGGTGATCCACATGGACTTTGTCGCCACCGGCCAGTGTCTCGAAGGTTTTTCCACCGTCGATACTCACTTTTACAATACCATATACGTTGTAAAGTGTGTTTTCATTCTTAGGGTCAACACGAAGGTCCCAGTAGTAAAACGGCCTGTCACCCACATCCTGGTCTTGCACTTTGCTCCATTTTTTGCCGCCATCCATCGACTTGTAAAGGGCGTTTTTCTTGGTTTCCACAAGTGCGTAGACCACGTCAGGGTTGGAGGGAGCAATGGCAATAGCAGTTTTTCCCATCTCGCCTTCAGGAAGGCCATCCTCGGAGGTTCTCTTGGTCCAGTTTTCACCGCCATCGACTGATACATAAATACCTGACCCTTCGCCGCCCGACTTGAAGAACCAAGGCCAGCGGCGGTATTCCCACATGCCGGCGATCAGCTTGTTGGGGTTGGTTGGATCAATCGTCATATCGGCAATACCGGTACGGTTGTTCACAAACAATACTTTTTTCCATGTTTTGCCGCCGTCAGTGGTTTTGAATACACCTCTGTCGGCGCTATCGGCCCATGGGTTGCCTTGTGCACCTACCCACACCGTGTTGGGATCGTCGGGATGCACGAAAATGCGGTGGATGGTGCGGGTGTTTTCAAGGCCCATGTGCTGCCATGTTTGGCCGCCATCGAGAGAACGGTACACGCCATTGCCCATACTTTGGCTATTGCGGGGGTTGCCCTCGCCGGTACCTACCCAAATGATGTCGGGTGATTTTTGATAGATAGCAATGGAGCCAATGGAGGCTGCTTTTTCTTTGGTGAAAATGGGCGTCCAGCTAGTGCCACCGCCCGTCGACTTCCACAAGCCTCCGGATGCAGTGCCCAGATAGATGATATCGGGGTTGCTTTGCACCACGTCGGCGGCTGTTACCCGGCCGCTCATGCCTGCCGGGCCAATATTGCGTGGTTTAATGCCTTTGAGCAGCTCCATGTCGAGCACCTGGCCCATGGAAAGAAAGCTCGTGAAAAGGAGCAAGAAAGCCATGCTCCACAGTTTGTTGGGTAAATGTTGCATTGTCCTGATTAGTTTTTTTGGGAAGCTACGCAGGCGGCCAATTATATCAAACTGATATATCGCCTGCGAATAGAATTATCCTGCAAACAGGGGGATAGAGATGATAAGTGCTTTCACGAAATTGTAGGTGGACATTTTGAGGTATTCTGCTGCACTATTGAATATAATCCTGAGCGTATTGTGATCCGGCACTGAGACTGATGTCTCGCCGCTTTGTGCGTTGCCCGGGTCCGCCGTCACGCTTAACCATTTCTACTATTAAACTAGAGACACTGTGGAAGCCACTCCAAGACCTGCCTGTCGTGCGTTTTTCGTCGCACTTTTTTTGACCTTGCATGCCTGTACATCAGAGTTGGAGCCCGATCAGCCACCGATGCCGGATGACTATAAGGATGTTTCTCTGCGATCAGAAGCTTATATGACAGCCATGCCAGAGCTTGTTGGCCAGGTAGTTGATGCTGCGGTGAAGTGGGCTGTTGACGGGCCGGAACCGGAGGAGCCATGGCTGCAGGGCGCTATGGTAGCCCACGACAAAAAACATCAAATTATCAGTGTTGATTTTGGAAATGGAGGTGCCTGGGCGGGTGATGTGTGGCGAAGTGGGCTACTGCTGATTACCTACACTGACCTGCGACTGGTTGATGAAGCGACGTACAGTATTTCTTTTATTAATTTCAAAATAGATCATGTATTGCTAGAGGGCGATTTCTCATTCACCTACCGATCAAAGGGAGCCTCGACGGAAAGAAAATATGAAGTGAGATGGGAGCAGGGAAGATTTACCTGGCCTGATGGCACCTATGCCACACGTCAGTCGAATCACTATAGAACTGTTCACCCTGGTCACCTCCCGATGCATAACAAATATAGCTGGGAAGGAGTCGCTTCCGGCGTCAACCGGCATGGCTATGAATACTCCAGTGTTGTAACGGAGCAGCTAAGCTTCAGGCGAACCTGCCTGGTGGTAGGCAAGATTTTTCCTTCCTCAGGAAAGGTCGAAAGCACGATGAAAGGAGCTGGTTTAATTGTTGATTATGGCGAAGGAGAATGCGATAGCGATGTGAAGGCGACGATAAATGGGGAGATTTCGACGGTGCAACTGAGTAGTAGTTTTTAACCTATTCCAATATTTTTTAGAATTTTTTCAATCCCACATTAAACCTTTTCCTCCCGACCTCATCAAAGCAGCAAACAAACTTCTATTAGATATGAATTTGCTAAAGAGATTGATGATGATGACAATGGTGGGAGGAACCATGGTATGGTTGGCTTCCTGCAACAACGAAGAGGATGGTTTGAATGATGATGCTACTGCGTCGGCTTTCGAAGACGTGGCAGTAGACACTGAAGCATCGATGGATGTTGCTTTTGAGGATGTTGACAACGTGGTAGAAGCTGGCATTAATTATGACGAGGCCAGTGGTGGCAAGGTATTGCGTGATCCGCTGATAGAGTGTGCAGTAGTGACGCACGACCATGAAAACAACAGAGTGATTATTGACTACGGCGACGGCTGCGAAGGAGACGGTGGTAGAACAAGAAGTGGGAAGATTATTGTAACCTATAGTGATATCAGGTGGTTTGCCCCCGGAGCAACCAGAAGTGTCACCTTCGAAGATTTTTATATTGACAGTGTAAAGGTGGAAGGAGTTCGAACCATTACCAATATCACCGCCGATGAATCCAGCAAACCTCAGTTCAAGACGCAATTGGCAGGAGGTAAACTGACCTGGAACGACGGCACTTTTGCTACCCGGGATTCAGAGCACACCCGTACCTGGGCCAGGGCAGAGAACCCAGCTCAGGACGAATCGTTTGTAGAAGGGTCAGCTGAAGGAGTCAACAGGGACGGTGAGAATTATAACAGCACTATCACCGAACGTCTTGTCTTCAAAAGACGGTGTGGAGCTCAGGGCTATTTCTTCCCAGTGTCGGGTGTGATTGAAACCATTGCCCCTGACGCAACTATTGTCATCGACTATGGCGATGGAGAATGCGATAACCTGGCCGAGGTTACTATTAATGGAGAAACAAAGACGATAGAACTGGACGTACGAGCGAGAAGGGAAGTAGTCAGAAGAAGGTTGAGAGGCTAAGTGAGTGCGAAATTCAGTTTGAAGGGACTGGCCAATTGGTCAGTCCTTTTTTTGCTTTAGAATATATAAACTACAATACAGGTAAATATTTTTTAACCACCTCTTGCTCGCATTAAAAGTATTAACTACGTTTAAGGTAAATATAAATACAATGGGAAAATATCAACTAGGAGAATTCGAAGAAGTAGTGCTGCTTACTGTGGCCATACTCTACGGAGAGGCCTATGGCATAGCCATTATTGAAGAGATGGAGAAAAGGCTTAACCGGTCGGTAAGCATAGGATCTTTGCAGACAGTGCTCCGTCGCCTTGAGAAGAAAGGCTTTTTGACGTCTGAGTTTGGTGAAGCCACTCAGGTGAGGGGAGGCAAGCGTAAAAGGTTTTTCACTGTGACTCAATATGGGCGCAAAACCATGGAGGAGATCAAAGAGCAGCGGCTGGGTATGTGGAGTGCGATTCCGGAGGTGGCTTTTAAGTAGTCTTGAACGATGATTTATGATGATTTCAAATCATAGAGTCAGGCAACAGAAATGAATAACCATACTCCACCATCGCTGTTTCTCCGCTTTTTCCGCTGGTTCTGCCACCCGGATTACCGGGAGGATATTGAAGGGGATTTGCTGGAAAGGTTTGCTGAAAAGGTAGAGAAAAAAGGTGCAAGCAAGGCGGGATTGTTTTTCGCACTGGAGGTAGTAAAGCTTTTCAGGCCTTCGCTGATGAAGAATTTTACAGGTCAAACTCAAATAAACAATTACGGTATGTTTCGCAATTATCTAAAGATTGCTGTCAGGGTTTTCAGGAAGGAAAAGTCTTACAGCCTTATCAATACTTTTGGTCTGGTACTGGGTTTCCTCTGCTGCATGATGATTTACCTGTTCATCAGCGATGAGCTTAGCTATGACAAATTTCATGCTGATGGCGACCGCACTTACAGGGTAGCATCAGCCTATATGCGGGAGGGCCGGTGGGAGCCTTACGCCTCCAATTCCTGGCGGACGGCTGAGCTTATCGAAACCAATTTTGGAGAGGTAGAGGAGTTGGTGAGGATCATGACAAACAGGGACATCGTCGAGTATGGCGACAAGCGGATATATGAAGAAGCAATGGCTGTCGTCGACGAGAATTTTTTCAATGTATTCTCATTTCCCCTGGTTGCCGGAAACACTGCTTCAGCTTTGCGGGGAGCCAACAAAGTGGTGATTTCGGAAACGACGGCCAGACGGTATTTTGGGGATGAAGATCCCATGGGGAAAGTGTTTGAAGTGGATGACCGGGCTTTTCAACTACAGGTGTCGGGCGTCATGAAAGACATGCCTTCCAACTCGCATTTTCATTTCGATTTTCTTGTTTCCAGCGAATCGCTCAAACGCCTGGCACCCGAGGAACTGTTCACCAATATTGGTTGGGATTCGCAGCGGGTGTATGTCAAGCTCACCGAAGGCGTAGACCCTGCTGCTGTTGAGGAAAGGTTTCCCGAATTTATTAATGCCAACCTGGGCTTCTTTACCACGGCGAATTTCAAGCTCTTTTTGCAGCCTCTTGAGGACATCCACCTGACGTCCAACCTCGGGTTGGAGCTGGAAGACAATGGAAACATTACCCACATTTATATTTTTGCGGTAGTAGCGGCTTTCATCCTTTTTATCGCCTGTGTCAACTACATGAACCTGACCACGGCCCGGTCACTCCGGCGAGCCAGAGAGGTGGGTATGCGAAAAGTGCTTGGCGCAAAACGGGGTAACCTCATCACACAGTTTTTGTTTGAATCGTTTACCATGACGCTGCTGGCGCTGGTGCTGGCTTATGGATTTGCGCACCTGCTACTGTCGTCCTTCAACGAGTTCGCAGGTAAGGCGATCAGCAGGAGCGTATTGTTTGACGGCACGGTGCTGTTCACGCTATTTGTGTCTTTTCTGATCATTGGCGTGATAGCCGGGGCTTATCCATCATTCGTACTTTCTGCTTTCCGGCCCATCAATACCATCAAGGGGGGACGATCGAATGACCGGAAGAGCCATTTGTTGCGCAAAGGGCTTGTAGTAGTTCAGTTCGTCATTTCCATTGGCCTGATAGCCGCTACGGCGGTGGTATTTAAGCAGTTGAAGTTCATGCAAACCAAAGAATTGGGCATCAACGAAGACCTGCTGGTGGCGGTGCCCCTACAAACCATGGACCGCAGTCAGCTAAACGCCTATAAAAATGAACTGCTGGCGGATGCTTCTATCAGTGGAGCAGGCTATGCTAACATGAGGTTGCCGGGATGGATTTCTAATAGTGCACCCTATCGGGCTCAAAATGTGGAGGCTGACGAAGAAGAAGGAAAAACCCTCAAGATCATCAGGGTCGATGCGGATTTTCTTGACCTCGTGGATGCGGAAATGCTGGAGGGGAGGGGGTTTTCTAAAGACTTTCCCTCAGACGTTACCGCATCGGTGGTGCTGAATGAGGCCGCCGCCGCACAGCTGGGATGGGACGACCCGATAGGGAAATGGATAGAGGTGAACGACAATAGGTATACCTGCATAGGCCTGGTGAAAGACTTCCATTTCGAGTCGCTGCACAGGAGGATACCGCCTACCATCTTCGTGATGTCGCCGGTGTACTACGCATGGTCATACATCAAAATTGACGGAAACAATATTCCCGCAACGCTGGCACACCTGGAAACTACATATTCCAAATTTGTGACCAACAGAGACTTCAGCTATTCTTTCGTTGACGAGGACGTACGGCGACAATATGAAGGAGAGGCGAAGTTTACGCAGATTTTCGAAATGTTCACCGTGCTGGCCATTGTCATTGCTGGGCTGGGCACTTTTGGGCTCATCTCCTTCACAGCCGAGCGAAAATCAAAAGAGATTGGGATCAGAAAAGTGCTGGGGGCGTCTATTGGCAGTGTCACCTTCCTGCTAACGAGGGAATTCATCGTTCTGCTTTTGATTGCCAGCTTCATCGCCTGGCCTGTGACCTATTACTTTATCAGCGGTTGGATTGACGGCTTCGTTTATCGGACCTCCATCGGCGCAGAGCCATTTGTACTGGCCACAGCCCTTGCTATTGTTATTGCCATGCTGACTACCGTTTTCCGGTCGATGAAGGCAGCGATGGTCAACCCTGTAGAAGCCTTGAGAGATGAATAACCACCCACCCCAACTCCTCCTCCGCTTCTTCCGCTGGTTCTGCCATCCGGATTGTCAGGAAGATATTGAAGGTGACCTAACAGAGCGATTTGAAAAAAGGGTGGAGGAGAAGGGAGCATTTGCTGCCAAAGTCTTTTTTGTGCTGGAGGTTTTGAAACTATTAAGGCCTGACATTGTACGGCCAATGGAAGGGGCACAACGACTAAACCATTATGGAATACTGAAGAACCATATCAAGATTACGCTGAGGTACCTGAAAAGCCATAAGGCATTTACATTTATCAACCTTATAGGGCTAACTACGGGTATTCTGGTCTGCTTTTTTGCGCTGCTGTTTGTGGAGTTTGAGTTGAGTTATGATAAGTACCATGAAAATAGTGAGCAGATATACAGGCTGGTGACGGATGTGCAAACGCCGAACGGCCCCAGGCTTGAAAGTTCATCGCTCCCCATGGCGCCGGCAGTAGCGGCCAACTTTCCCGAGGTGGCAGATTACTCCAGGGTGTTTCTGGACTACATGATCGTGCAATCCGACCCGGAAACTTTCATGCGGGAAGACCTGGCTTATGCCGATGCATCTGTTTTTTCAGTATTCACACTGCCACTGGTAGCCAGTAATTCAGCAACGGTACTCGACGCACCTTACGACGCTGTGCTTTCGGAAACTGCTGCAACCAAGTACTTCGGTACCACCGACTGCCTGGGCAAGCAGCTTACGCTTGATGGGAGCACGAATGTGTATGTGGTAGGTGTGATGAAAGACATGCCTTACAACTCCCATTTCCGGACTGACATATTCCTTTCGATGAAGCTGCTAACAGAGGTTTGGAACCCGGGAATGAAAGACAACTGGAATGCTTTCGGTACCTATACTTATTTGCTCCTCAAAAACAAGCCACCCATTGCCAGCTTTAACCAGGAGCTTACCGATTTTGTGGCAGGTAAGGTTGATAAAGAGCAGGCCACTTTCCACATGTCTGTTGAGCCTCTGACCGACCTGTATTTACGTGCTGAGGCTCGGGGATTCAGGACAGGATCATCTGTTACCGGCAGCATCAACAATGTTTATATTCTGGCGATAGTGGCGCTGCTGGTGTTGTCTATCGCAGGCTTCAATTTTGTGAACCTGTCGACGGCACTTTCGCTCAACCGTGCCAAAGAAATCAGCGTGAGAAAAGTGTTGGGTGCTGCCAAGCGCCAACTGTTGTTTCAGTTTCTTGCAGATGCTGTCTTTCTTTCTCTTGTGGCTTTCACACTTGCCCTGGCGCTGTTTGTGCTGTTTTCCCCTTTCTTCAACCAACTGGTGGGCAAGCCTATCAGCACCAACATATTTAACCACCTCGGCTTTGTTGGCAGCCTGCTCGCCTTGACAGTGGGCGTGGGCCTTCTAGCAGGTATTTACCCTGCATTTTTTCTGTCTGGCTTCGACCCGGTCAGTGGACTGAAGGGCAAAGTGAAATCAGGGAGCAATGGTCATGCCATCAGAAAATCGCTGGTTGTTTCCCAGTTCTTCTTTTCGGTGATGTTGATCGCCTCTACGCTGGGTGTTTACCGGCAGCTTCACTTTATGCAAAACAAGGAGCTTGGCTACTCGAAGGAACAGAAGCTGGTGCTTGATTTTTACATGGACAAAAACATTAAGGAAAATGAGAAGATGGTCAAGCAGGAAATACTGGCTATACCTGGTGTTACCGCCGTCAGTATGTCGTCGTGCGTGCCTGGAAGCACCTGTCGCAGATACAACTTCTTAGTGCCTGGGGCAGATGGTACAATAACCAGTTTTGTTTCCGATCTGTACCGGATAGACTATGATTTTATCGATCAGTACAAGATGCAAATAGTGGCTGGCAGGGCTTTTCAGCAAGAGCTACAGTCAGATATTAGAAAGGCCATTGTTCTCAATGAGACTGCTGTGAGAACCCTTGGCTATGCCGATCCTGCGGAGGTGATCGGTAAGCCTTTTGACCAAAAAAACTGGTGGAAAGGGACGATCATTGGGGTGGTAAAAGATTTCCATTTCAAGTCGCTGAAAGAGAAAATAGAACCTCTTGCCCTGCAGATAGATCCTTCAAGATTCATGTTCCTTACCCTGGATGTTTCGGGCAGCAATATGCACGACATTGTCGACAAGTTGGAAGAAAAGTGGGGCGACTTTGGCCCTAAGCGGCCCTTTAGTTATTCATTTGCTGACCAGGCTTATCAGGCTCAATATCAATCAGAGGATCGCTTTGGTAAACTCGTGCTGATTTTTGCGTCCATTGCTTTGATGCTGTCAGTACTTGGGTTGCTCGGTTTGTCGGCGCTTGATACGCAACAGAGAGCCAAAGAAATAGGCATCAGAAAAATTCTGGGTGCTTCACCTTCCAGCTTGCTGGGGCTTTTGTCGAAGGATTTTCTCCTTCTTGTGCTGGTCGCTTCGGCGCTGGCGGTACCAGTCACGTTCTTTGGGCTGAGCAGCTGGCTCGAAGGGTTCGCCTACCGGATCGATGTGGCCTGGTGGCTTTTTGCTATTGCTATCTCCGTGGTGGTTATTTTATCTATTGTGATCATCGCTAGCCAGGTGCTGAAAGCGGCACTTGCGAACCCTATCCATGCGCTGAGAGATGAATAGGCACCACCCACCAAAACTCCCCCTCCGCTTCTTCCAATGGTTCTGCCACCCGGATTACCGGGAGGATATTGAGGGTGATTTGGTGGAGCGGTTTGAGAAGAGGGTGGAGGAGAAAGGAAAAAGGCAAGCCAGGTGGCTTTTTGTGTGGGATGTCTTGCAATTATTAAAACCAACGCTCATGAAACCAATATCAGGAATGCAGCAGATTTATGACGGAATGTTTTCTAACCATTTGAAACTCGCCTTCAGAGGCATGAAAAAGAACAAAGCTTTCTCAACGCTGAGCGTGCTGGGGCTAGGACTGGGGCTCGCCTGCACTCTTGGTATTTTTCTTTGGGTGGCCAATGAGTTGAGCTTTGACAGGTTTCATGCTAAGGCCGACAGGATATTCCAGGTCGAGCTTATCCTTCGGCAGTATGAGAAAAGCGTGGTGACGCCCGGACTACTGGCCGAAGCATTAAAACAGGAATATTCGGAAGTAGTGAACGCCTCCCGATATACTTTCCGCAGTGAGCCGGAAGCTATTAAAGCAGGAGAGAAACAACTCAATGGGAGAGGAGCAAAAACAGACGCTGCTTTTTTTAGCATGTTTGATTTCCCATTTGCATATGGTAATAGCTCAGGGTTTTCTGGCAATTCTGTGATTTTGACGCAAGCCCTGGCAGACAAATTATTCGACGGTGCTGAGGCCATCGGAGAGTTGGTGACGGTTGGAAACTCAGATACCTACCAGGTATCAGCGGTCTTAGCCGATCTGCCACAAAATTCATCTTTTCAATTCGATTTTATCCTTCCGTTTGAGCAAGTCGCCAGTCAGGATGAGAGCAGGGCCTGGGGTGCCTGGTTTTGTGCCACTTTTATTGAGCTTGATGGCCAAGCCACTGCATCGTCCCTGCTTTCGAAATCAAACGGACTCAAAACGCTCTACGACAAGATCGAAAAGCCGCATTGGTCAAGTGAGCTTATCGCACTACCCGATATCTACTTTCACGACAGGATGACTCCCTTTTTTCCCAGAAGCGGCGACATTCGGTATGTTTGGATATTTTCTATTGCAGGGCTGCTCATCTTTACTCTCACCTGCGTGAACTACATAAGTCTCACCACCTCCCGGTTTATCTCGCAGTTTCGGCAGGCAGGGTTAGAAAGAATACTCGGCGCCAATCCATGGCA
The DNA here is from genome assembly GCF_902498805.1 of Imperialibacter sp. EC-SDR9. Taxonomy (GTDB): domain Bacteria; phylum Bacteroidota; class Bacteroidia; order Cytophagales; family Cyclobacteriaceae; genus Imperialibacter. The sequence goes on from NZ_LR701587.1 coordinate 39,635, forward strand.
CACCATGCACAGGTATTTTGTCGAGGGACTTTTGAACATGATCCTTGGGAGCGTTGTGGCCATTATTTTACTGAGCCTGTTGGGAAGCTATTTTGGCATACCAATCTCAATTGTGGGATCCGTCATTAGCCACCAGGAAGTAGTCGCACTCATGGTGGCATTTATTGTAACCCTGCTTCTTATCATCTCGACTGTTCCTGCCTTGCTGATCAACTCGTCGAAGCCACTGGCAATGATCAAGAAAAAAGGGAGCGAGAGCTCAGGCGGATTTTCAGTGAGAAAATCGTTGGTGGTGTTTCAATTCTGCGTTAGCATCGCCATGGTCACCGGCACACTGATCTTCCAAAACCAGCTGACTTTTATTCGTGAAAGGGATCCCGGCTACACAAAAGAAAACCTGGTGACTGTAAAGATCGATGATCAAGACAGAGACAATGTTGAAGCCCTGAAAAATGAATTGGATCAGTCTCCCGACATAACCGCTATGTCTCGTTCGACATTTGAATATATCTATTTTGATATGCAAATAGGCGACTGGGAGGGAAAAGAGGTGGAAGGCACCCTAACCGTCAGACCAATGACTGCTGACAGTGAGTTTGTTGAGACGTTTGGTATAGCAATGGCCGATGGGAGGTTTTATGAAGAGGGTTATGCCGATGAGCAGTCGGTAGTGATCAATCAGGAGGCGGCAGAAAAAATGGGACTGACTTCGCCAATTGGTAAAACTGTGAAATTGCCCAGAGGTCAGGAAGTGAAGATCATAGGTGTAGTGAAGAACTTCAATTACTGGGGCCTCACCAAAGCCATTGAGCCTCTGTTCATCTTCAACGGAAACTCAGGTGATCTCTACATCAGACTAACTGGTAACGATAATACCCGGGCTTTGGCTTTCATCGGAGAATCATTCGAGCGATTAAACCCAGCGAGCTTGTTCAACTACGAGTTTTTAACCGATAGGTACGCAACGCAACATGCTGCTCATGCCAGGACGGGGGAGGTTTTTGCCGGCTTTGGGGTGATAGCTCTCGTGATGTCGTGCTTTGGTCTGCTGGCCATTATAACATTCACTATTGAGCGAAAAACGAAGGAGATTGGTATCAGAAAAGTGCATGGTGCGGCACCCCGGCACATCATTGGCTTGCTAATGAAAGACCTCGCTGTTTACGTGTTTATTGCCTTTTTGGTAGCTGCCCCGCTGACCTGGCTGGGCATGGACCAGTGGCTTCAGATCTTTTCGTACAGGATTACCCTTTCTGTTTGGCAGCTCCTGCCCGGAGGTGTTCTGGTGGCCGTGATAGCGACACTTGCCATTACTTATCAGGCGGTGGCTGCAGCTTTTAGAAATCCAATTGATGCTTTGAGAGATGAATGAGCACCACCCACCGAAACTCCCCTTTCGCTTCTTACGCTGGTTCTGCCACCCGGATTACCTGGAAGATATTGAGGGTGATTTGGTGGAAAGGTTTGAGAAGAGGGTGGAGGAGCTAGGGATAACCAAAGCGAATTGGATTTTCACATTAGAGGTACTCAGGCTGTGCAGGCCAGGTATTTTCAGGCCATTCAAGCCGACTAACAAATTAAGTAAACAAGCTATGCTCTATCATTACTCGAAAGTCACCTACCGGAATTTTCTACGTAACAAGGCTTTTTCGGCCGTTAACTTATCAGGCCTTGCCATTGGCATGGTGGCGGCTTTGATACTCGCCAAGTATGTGGGCTTTTCCTTCAGGTATGATCAATTTCATCAAAACAAGGATATCATAGTTGAGATTGATCAAACGGAAACAAAAAATGGCATTGCCACGAGTTATCAACACAGCACCTACTGGGAAACTGCAGCCATGGCGAAGGAGCAATACCCCGAAGTGAGGATGGCGACCCTCTACAGCAGAGACGTTGAGAAGCAGGTAACCGTAGCAGATGAAAGCGGATCATTGGTGAAGTTTAATGAGCGAAATATGTTCTCGGCCGACCCTGATTTTACCCAAATGTTCTCTTTTCAATTTATTGAAGGAGATCCCACAACCGCTTTATCGCAACCCAATTCCGTTGTGATTACCAGGTCGGTTGCGAAAAAATATTTTGGCGATGCGAAGGCATTCGGAAAGGCAATGAAGACGACCACAGCCTGGGGTGCGGAGAATACGCTACATGTTACCGCCGTCATTGAAGACGTGCCTGTCTATTCCAGGTTCAGGTTTGATTTTCTGAAATCTACCATCGGTTTCAATAATTATGATCAATGGGGTTTTGCAAATTATCCGACTTATCTTCTCCTCACTGAGGAGGCCAACCCAACAGAATTGGCGTCCAAAATAGCAACGGACATAAACGATGTGGAACAAATAAAGGCCGATGGAAGGCAGGTTAAACTCGCATTGATTCCATTGAGTGACGTTCGACTTTCCGAAATGGAAATCATGCTGTCGCTGGTAGGTTTTTTTATTCTTTTGATCACCTGGATCAATTTTATTAACCTAACAAGTGCCCAATCTATGAGTCGGTACAAAGAAACGGGTATTAGAAAGGTGCTGGGTTCTGAGAAACGTGAGATTGTTCGTCAGTTTATTTTTGAGGGCATGACCATCAACTTGCTGGCATTGGCCGCTGCCGTGCTAATCGTTTGGCTGCTCTATCCATTCATTCAGACTTATACTAATGGGAAACTGTTGCCCCTTTTCGGTGACCCCACGCCCATTAACTGGTTGTTCCTTTTATTATTCCTTTTTGGAGCGTTAGTTGCCTCTTCCTATCCAGCACTTATTTTATCCAGTCTTGATCCGATACGGTCTATCAAAGGACGGGTGCTTAATAACACAAAAGGCGTTGGCTTTCGGAAAGTGCTGGTCGTGGTGCAATTCAGTATTTCGATTATTCTCATCACCGGAATATTTGTGATTTCAGATCAGATGCGTTTCCTGAAAAATCAACCGCTGGGGATCACCCTTGATCAAACCTTGATTGTGAAGTCGGCGAAAGACGGAGCGGATGACAAAGTGAAAAGACATCAGGCATTCAAGGAAGGTGTGGCTAACCTTTCTTTTACCCGTGGTGTGACGTCTTCCACACAAGTGCCCGGACAGGGAAATGGGCAGGATATCTACTTCAACATAGAAGGAAAGAACATCACTGTTAGTGCAAACCTCATTGGCGTTGACGCCAGCTACATGGCTTACTATGGGGCAAAAATCATCGCTGGGGAAGACTTTTCAAAAGCCAAGTTTTGGGCCAATAGGCGAAGTATACTTATCAACCGGTCAACGGCCCTGGCGATGGGATGCTCAAGTCCTGAGGAGGCTATCGGACAAACGATCATTATACCCGAAAACGAAGACAGGACACTCAAAGTACTCGGTGTAGTGGAAGACTTTCATCAAAATTCGATCAAGGAGAAGATTCAGCCCATGACCTTCGAATTTAATCCATTCCGGGGGAACGCTTCCATTAGGATAGACTCTGCCTCCTACTCCAATTATCAGGAATTGGCTGCGTGCCTGGCGCAAATCGAGCGCATTTGGGACGAGGTGCACCCCGACCAGGTGTTCGAATACTACTTTCTTGATGAACAATTCAATAGCAACTATCAAGAGGATATTAGGTTCAGCCAGCTATTTAGCGCTTTTACCGCCATCTCCGTTTTCGTAGCCTCCCTCGGGCTTTTCGGTATGTCTATGTTCGTTGTGAGAAAAAAGAAAAGAGAAGTGGGCATCAGGAAAGTATTTGGCGCATCTGTGGCCAGCATTGTTAACCTCTTTTGCAGGGGCTATGTAGGGCAGCTTTCCGTTGCTGTTCTAACAGGATCGCCGGTGGCCTATCTGCTCATGCACAAGTGGCTTGAAGGCTATATTTTGAGAACGTCGGTCAGTCTCACTGCTATCGTAGCACCTGTCGCCCTGTTATTGGTCATCTCTTTTGTGAGTATCAGTACGCAGGTAATGAAGGCGGCCACAGCCAATCCAATCAATGCTTTGAGAGATGAATAGGCACCATCCACCCAAACTGCCCCTCCGTTTTTTTCGCTGGTTCTGCCATCCGGATTACCAGGAGGATATTGAAGGCGATTTGCTGGAACGATTTGACGCCAGGATTATTGGTAATGGCCCGACAAAAGCCAGGTGGCTTTTTACTCTTGATGTGATCAGACTTTTCAGACCAGCAATTATTAAACCCATTGGAGGCAGTTATCGCATGAATCAGTTCGGTATGTTCAAAAACTATGTGAAAGTGGGCTGGCGCAGTATGCTGCGCCAAAAGCTCTATACCGCCATTAATGTTGGCGGATTGGCGCTTAGCCTCACCACCTTTATTCTAATTTTTTTGTATGTCAGGCACGAGCTGTCGTTTGACAGGTTTTATCCTGACTCAAAAAGAATATACCGGACTTATCAACAACAAACATTCAACCCTTTTATGGGTAGCGATTACTTTGCCGTAATGCCAGCTGGGTTCGCTGAAACACTCATGAGTGATTTTCCGGAGGTGGAAGCGGCTACTTCGCTACAGGCACCAACCCGAATTATCACAATGGGAGAGGTAAGCTATCTGGAAAAGGGAATCTCTGCGGATCCTCAATTTTTTAAGGTGTTTGGCTTCAATTTTTTAAGAGGGGATGCGGAGAGCGCACTCTTGATTCCAGAAAGCATAGTGCTGACCGAGTCGCTGGCCCAAAAGCTTTTTGGAAGCGATGACGTTATGGGAACGTCGTTAACTTTGGATGGCCGAAAGGTTCAGGTGACCGCTATTATTCAGGATCCGCCTCTCAACTCCACGCTGCAGTTTACGCATGTTTGGAGCCTTGAGGCAGATCAGTACTATCTGGACGATAAAGCAAAGGAAAAGTGGGAGGGAAATGCATTTTACTCTTTTCTGAAGGTGAAAGAAGGTGCCGATGCTGTTGGACTACAGGCCAAGATGCCGGAGCTTCTGAAACAACGATGGGCCTACGACGACTACCCGACTTACTTGATCCAGCCAATCACGGAATGGCATTTGCAAACGGCGGTCAATTTCGATCTTGGCCCAAGAGGAAACCCTGCGCAGCTGGCACTTTTTTCAATGATAGCTGCATTGATTCTGATACTTGCGTGCGTCAACTACATGAATTTGGCCATTGCCCGATCTATTGGCAGAGCAAAGGAAGTCGGGTTGCGGAAGGTAATTGGCGCTCACAAATGGCAGCTGGTGATGCAATTCCTAGGTGAGTCGGTATTTGTTACTCTCGCTGCGTTGGCAGTGGCTGCACTATTGCTACCGGCCTTTTTGCCATACTTCGGGCAGATGGTCGACAGGACGCTGGTGTTCAACATGGGTGACTTTATTATGCTAGCCCCCGGTTTGTTGCTGTTGGTTATTATTGTAGGTATACTATCCGGCAGTTACCCCGCCTTGTTTATGTCGTCGCTTGTGCCAGTAAAGGTGCTGAAAGGGAAAATGAATGCGTCTGATTCTGGAATTCGTCTGCAAAAAGGTTTGATCATCGGGCAGTATGCTATTTCTGTTGCCATGATTATCTGTAGCCTTGTGGCTTATGCTCAGTTTAAGTTTATTAGCGAAAAGGAACTTGGATTTGAAAAAGAGAATGTTTTTACCATCAGGTCTTATGATGGTAATGTAAGAGACAGCTTTGAGGCCATAAAAGCAGACTGGCTGGCAAATCCGAAAGTGGTGGCTGTCACTGTTTCTCAGAACCTTCCGACTAATGTAGAGCAGAGTAACGTGGTTAGCCTGAAGGAGGAAGGGAAAGAGACTGATTATGATCATACCATTTATCAGCTGAGAACCGACGAAAACTACCTGAAAGTATTTGGCATGGAGCTGATTGCAGGAAGGACATTGTCACCTGAGTATGCGCTTGATCAATCCTCCAAAAATATTGTTGTGAACGAAGCGGCCTGCCGGGAGTTTGGGTGGTCTGTTGACGAAGCGGTGGGAAAGACCTTTACATCTGGCTGGGAGGGTGACAAGACCATTGTGGGGGTGATCAAAGATTTTCACATGCATTCAATGCACATGACGATTGCTCCACTACTGGTAGAACTGAGGGAGAATTTCCGCTACATTTCTGTAAAGGTTATGCCAGGAGACCTTCCTGCAACTGTGGTTTCTCTGGAGGAAACATTTCGTAAATACTCTTCCCTTCCCTTCGACTACGAATTCCTGGACGATAATTTTGATAAACTTTATAAGGCAGATATTCGACAGGGCGAAATATTTGGCTTTTTCACCGTAATAGCGCTTTTGATAGCCTGCCTCGGTCTGTTTGGCCTTGCGGCCTTTAGTACGCAGCAACGTGCCAAAGAGGTGGGCATACGTAAAGTTCTGGGAGCCAGTACGGCCCATATTGTTTCGCTGTTTGCTTTCAGGTTCATCAAGATGGTGACGATCGGCTACCTGATAGCTTTACCGTTCGGTTGGTGGTTAGTTGACCAATGGCTGCAAGGTTTTGCCTATCGGATTAGTGTGCATTGGTGGATGCTCGTGCTTCCCGGTCTGGCGGCGTTGGCAGTGGCTTTTTTGACCATTAGTTCTCAGTCGGTAAAAGCAGCTTGGACCAACCCGGTAGATGCTTTGAGAACCGAGTAACCTTACCCCCCCTTTATCAGCATCCTGTCCAAATAGGCAGGCTCCTGCATCTCAGGGTTTTTGAAGAAGGTAAGTAAGATGTGGCGCAGCAGGTCGGTGCCGAAGCTGACGACGTCAATTTTCTTTTTGGGATAAAAGCTGATCTTTCGCTCCTTGCCGTTGAGGTGACTGCTGCCTTTTAGTATGCTAAGCTTGTATTTGTACAGGGCTTCCACCACCTTAAAAATATCGTTGGCCTCTTTTCGGGAGAACGGGGCTATTTGCAGCAAAGAGCCCAGCCGCATGGATAGTTTGTACACGGGATCACCATGCACTTCGTCCAGCAGCAGTGCTTCCAGCGCTGTCAGTATGTCGATCATGCTCTCCGGCGACTGGTCGTTCAGGTAGATGCTGTTAAGCTTCTGCACACCAACTTCCAGGCTTTTTCGGCCACCTTTCGAGAGCGACTTGTAAATATCCGCTATGTCCTGAATGTCTTTTTCTTTGACTTTAGGTGGCGTTTGCTTCCATTTTTGGTTGAGGAAAGAGGCCGGAAAATCGTGCTGTTCGATAGGGAAGCAGGGCAGCAAATCGGCGGCCCATTGGTCGGACCAACACGCTGGAAACACCAGGAGCTGTCCATAGCCGGTGTCCTCTCCGGTCACCACTCTAAGCGAACCCATGAGGTAATCCAGGTGGTCAATGATATCAGAAAAGGCATTGGGGTCGTTCAGGAAGTCGTTTCTGGCCTCAAGGGAAGTATTGTCTACCACCCAGTCTTCAAAAACCAGCGCATGGGTGGCTGAGGCAAAAACCTGCTGTAGCTTGGAGTTGAGGTGCCTGCCAAAATAAGCCTTGCTCAGCTGACGTGCATCGTCGATTTGTCGCAGTGCAAGCCCCGGGCCCAGCTCCACCTCCCCAACCGGAAAGTGAAGAAACAAGACGGGCACCCACACATCTACCTTTAGCTCACTTTTCGACCAGGCACCATACCACGATTGGAATACCGGCTCAAACGCTTTTTCATGGTACTCCAGCTTTCCATACACATGCGCATAATGATCGATGAGGTCAGCGATGAAAAAGTAGGTGTGGTAGTTTCTGGCCACTTCCTCTTCGGCGGTCAGGCCATAGAAGGTCACATAGTCCTTGTTGTTGAGCAGCCCTTGCTGCAAAGTCTTCCACGACTGTATATCGTTGTATCGGTTGCCTCTCAGAAAAAGGTTGCTGTACTTGATTTTGGCCACGGAAGAGTAGCTAAAGTCCGGCAGTCCGTTTTTTGACCACTGTAAAAAGGGAAACTGCTCGTAGAAAGAGAACGGGTCAGCAATCTCCTCCTGTTCTACCCGCTCCTCCTGATAGCGGAGGATGGACAGCCCATCGTCGACGGCCTTTTTTACCAGCTCTTTGATCTCTTTCTCACTCATGATCCCACACTCATTTCTTTTCGCATCGACTCGTATTTTCTAATGCGTTCGAGCCAAATTTCTGCACATGATAAATTTAGGCTTGCCAGAAGACAAAACCAACGCAGACAGCGCTGATATTGAAATTTAATGAATTATTGATCGTCTGAAGATGTTTATTGAATACGGAATATCTAACTTTTCGCACTAATTTTTAGCCCATGATAAGAGAACTGCTTTTGCCATTCGATTTTTCTGACAACTCTAAAACAGCGTTGCATTTCGCCATGTCTCTTCAGCAGAAACTGAAGGCGCATATGAGTCTCATTCACACGCTGGAGGTACCCTATGATTTTGCTTCCCGACAGGAAGAAAACAAAAAGGCAATGGAAAAGCAGGCCCGAGCGCAACTCAAAGCCCTCGTTGAAGAGCTTTATCAGACTACTACCTCTGCCGATGAGTTGAATCTCGACATGCATATTCTGGAGGGTGAGGTATCGGAAGGCATATTGAGAGCAACCAGGCAGTATGCTGCCGACCTGGTGCTCATGCCTACCATGGGAGCCAGTGGCCTTAGACGATTTTTCCTGGGCAGCCGTACAGCTGATGTGATACACAAGTCGGTGAAGCCTGTTTTGGTGATTCCGCCGAAAGCTGACTTTGGAAAGCTGAAGAACCTGGTTTTTGCTACAAGCCTGAAAGACAAGGATATTGCCCTGCTGGAAAGCGTGGACGACCTGGCTGGCAAGCTGGGGTTGGGCATTGTGATTGCGCACATCAAAGAGGAGGAGACAAAGGACTTTGAGCTGAAATGGAGAGGCATGAAGGACTTTGCAGAGGAAAAAATCTTTCAGGCCGATGTCAGTTACTATTCTAGTAATTACGACGACTATTTCGAAGGCATTGAGCACTACCTTGGCAAAAACCCCGGGAGCCTGCTCGTGATGCGCAGAAGTGCAAGATCAACCATAAAGGACCTGTTCAGAAAGAGTCATACGGAAGATGTGGCGTATCACGCCAATGTGCCGATGTTGGTGTATTGAAAGTAATATTTTTTCTCCATCCGGTCAGTTTCGGCTAATGTGGATTACTAGCGCTGGTTGAAGTAAAATTTCTGATGAGGTTTCTACGTGGGTTTTTCATTGCCCTTCTGCGGCTAATAACACTTGCTGTAGATTTTTTAGTACAGACGTAACGAGACTTTTTAAAAATTGATTGAGACTTTTTAATCGTCTATTTTTGTCAACGATATTGCTAGTAACTACTGATAGATATGACGGTAGTGAAAGACATATCGCACATATTTTGGTTAAAGTGCCATTTATTGCAACTTTACCCAAAAGAAAAAAGGCCTGTTTATTCAAAATAGTTGATGATTCGTTAGGGGATAATGATACACAAAGAGCTTACAGCTCTTAATTCTTACAGAATATGAAAGTGTTACTGGAAATAAAAGATAATAAATCTGCTTTCTTCATGGAGGTGCTCAAAAACTTCTCTTTCGTAAAGGCTACCACCCTTACAGAGTCTAAAGCTGAGTTTCTGCAGGAGTTTAAAGAAGCGATTGACGAGGTAAAACTGACCAAGGAAGGTAAATTGAAGCTACAATCTGCGAAAGATTTCCTCAATGAACTTGAAGATTGAGCTTACCTCCAAATTCAAGCGCAAGGCCAAAGCTTTACTAAAAAAATATCCTTCCTTAAAGCAAGAGCTTCACGACCTGATTTTTGCTTTGGAAGCTGATCCTACTCTTGGGACTTCCATCAAGCATAACTGCTACAAAATACGCCTCTCTATAAAGTCTAAAGGAAAAGGTAAATCTGGTGGTTCCAGAGTGATTACCCACCTTCATGTCACTGATACTACTGTCTATCTGATTTACATCTATGACAAATCTGAGCAGGATAATATCTCCGAAAAAGAACTATTAGAGCTCATTAAAGCTCTGGATTGAGAAACCGACTTTGAGGAGTCCATGCTGGTGATGCGCAGGAATACAAGGTCGACAATAAAGGACCTTTTCAGAAAGAGCCACACGGAAGACATGGCCTATCACGCCAACGTGCCGTTGCTGGTGTTTTAACATATTGTTTTGCGTTTTGACGCAGGGTAGCCAATAGTTGGGAGGAATTTGTAAATTCAAACCCAAACTTTATATCCTATGCGCCTTCTGATTCTCTTTTTCCTCGGCCTGAGTGTCCAGGCTTACGGTCAGGTCAAACAACTCCCGTTAAAAGTATCCGACAGCCAGCGATTTCTGGTCTATTCTGATGGAAGCCCCTTCTTTTACCTGGGCGACACCGCCTGGGAGCTATTTCACAGGCTCAATCGTGAAGACACTGACTATTACCTGCAAAAAAGGAAGGAGCAGGGGTATACGGTGATCCAGGCCGTGGTGCTGGCTGAGCTGGATGGACTGAACACGCCCAATGCGCAAGGCAACAAACCGTTGGTTGACAATGATCCCACCAAGCCCAACGAGGCTTACTTCAAAGATGTGGATTGGGTGATCCAAAAAGCGGCTGAAATGGGACTATTTATCGGACTGTTACCAACCTGGGGCGACAAGCTTTTTAAGAATAACTGGGGGACAGGGCCCGAGATATTTAACGAGAAGAATGCCGCCATTTACGGCGAATACATTGGCAAGCGGTACAAAGACCAATGGAACATCATCTGGATATTGGGTGGCGATAGGAACCCCAGAAACGAAGCAGATGTAGCCGTGTGGAATGCCATGGCGGAGGGTGTTGCAAAAGGTGTGGGAGGGTACGACAAAGGTCTGATGACCTACCATCCGCAGCCGCACCAAAACGGCGGTTCGTCTACCTGGTTTCACCGGGAGCAGTGGCTCGACTTTAACATGCACCAAACCGGTCACTGCTACGAAAACAACCGCCACGAGAAAATCACATGGGATTACAACCTGACACCCACGAAGCCGACGCTAGACGGAGAGCCGCTTTACGAGGAGCACCCTCTCTGCTTCAATATAAAAGAGCACGGCGTGTCCAATGCCGACAACGTGCGCAAGCTGGCTTACTGGCAGGTATTTGCAGGAGCGGCAGGGCATACCTATGGGAGTCACGCTGTGTGGCAGATGTATGATGAAAGCCGGGAGCCTGTGAACTCGCCGCAACACACCTGGAAAGAGTCGCTGGAGCTAACGGGAGGCAGGCAAATGGGCTATGTGCGCAAACTGGTGGAGTCCCGGCCCATGCTGGAGCGAATTCCTGATCAGTCGATGGTGCTGGGAGAGAATGACCCGATGCAAGGCTACTACATCAGCGCCAACCGATCGTCGAAAGGTGCCTTTGCTTTTGTTTACACGCCATTTGGTAGAGTGCTTAACCTCAATACCACCAGCCTGAAAGGAGCCTCATTGAATGTTTCGTGGTTCAATCCCCGCACGGGTGAAATGACCACTGCCGTGAAAATGGAGAAACAGCCCGAAATGGCGTTTATGCCTCCCTCCAAAGGAGAGGGGATGGACTGGGTGCTGGTGCTGGATGCGGTGGGGTAGCGTGATTGCGTGGTAGCCTCGCCGCAAAAGCCTCCACAACGCCATCATTTCGAATGGATCGATAGCGCAATGAGAAATCCCCCGAATCTACCGCCGAGCAGACCATGTGTTTTGCTGTGTGAATCCGTTTCAGCGTCGGGTTCCACCTCGGCTCATTCCTGTTTCTGAAACGCCCACACTTTGTCTTAGCATTAACAAAATAACTTGCCATCGAGATGATGTTGTTGTGGTAACTGCTAGCGCATTAGGGATTTGAACCTATTTCTTATGTTACCAAAAGTTAAGAGAATCAGATGCAGGCAGACAATATAAAGTGTGATGCAGGTTCGCCATCTCTAATTTTACTATCGGGGAATGATGAATGCCGGTTAGAGTGGTTGATTTCTGTATTTTAATATATGACTAAATAATTGTTATTAGGTAAATATATTTGATCAGTTGTGTATATTGGTTCGTTTTAAGAAACTGCTGATTTAATTTGAAGGAAGAAATCTTCGATGTTGTGTTTCTCGGAAGAGAGAAAATTCAATTAATACAGTCACAAGATATTTTTTATGATAAAATATTCAACTACAAAACTTTTAGGGCTATTCATCTTTATAAGCGCTATTACTGGATGTAGCGGCGATGATTCCGGGCAACCTCATGGTGTTGGAGAAATTAGTTTCAGTCCTAAATTTGGCAACAAGTCGGGAAGCGGAAGATTACTGGACTTGAACGATGCCGCTTTTATTTTGATTACAATCAAAAAGGACGATGGCTCATCGACTCCGTATTCAACGTCTAAAATAGAGCTATACCAATTAAACGGTGAATTTATCAGCCAAAAAATAAGCCTTCCGGTCGGCAGTTATTCCTTAACTGAATTCTTAGTGTTGGATGTCGATAGCAATATAATATATGCGACCCCCGAAGAGGGCTCTCTTCAGGCGCAAAATGTAGGTGATCCATTGCCGATTGAGTTTGTGATAAGCCGGGACGAAATTCTCGACTTGCAGGTGGAAGTAGTGTCAACCGAAGATTTGGAACTTGAAGACTTTGGCCTGGTAGGGTTTGATTTGTCTTTGGTGAACCTGTTCAGATTTTATATTAATGTGTCTGAGAAGGGCAAACTTGAGGAGCTTTTAAGTGCAGAATTAACAGTAGAGAGCGACACTTTCGTATTCCATCAGCACATAGAAGCAATTGCCAATAATTCAGTAGTAATCAGAGATGGATACCCTGCTTATGAACTGACAATTGAACGTGAAGGATATGCCACCTTCAATTACACTTTTACCAGAGACAGTTTGGCGCATTACGAATCAAGTCCGTTAACTGTTGAGTTGGTGTCGGATAAGCCTTCCGACCTACCTTCAGGGTTCTTTATCGATAGTGGACAGGCGTTAGGTAGTTCGCAAAGCCAAAATGTGGCGCTGGGAGATTTGGATGGGGATGGCGACCTGGATGCCTTCGTAGTAAATGTAGGGCAACCCAACAAGATCTGGGTTAATAATGGTGATGGATCGTTCACCGACAGTGGTCAGTTATTAGGAACTTCGAACAGTTATGCCGTAGCCTTAGGTGACCTGGATTCAGACGGAGATTTAGATGCCTTTGAGGTAAACAGCACCCAACCGAACAAAATATGGACGAATGACGGTAGTGGCAACTTCACCGACAGCGGCCAGGAACTGGGAATTGAAAAGAGTTTGGGTGTTGCACTTGGAGACCTGGATGGAGACGGGGATTTGGATGCATTTGTAGCAAACGATCTTCACCCCACATTTAGTACAAAAAGTAACAAAGTGTGGATCAATGACGGATTTGGCTCATTCACCGACAGCGGTCAATCTTTAGGAGATTCGAGAAGCAACGATGTTTCACTAGGCGATTTGGACGGTGATGGCGACTTGGATGCTTTTGTTGTTAATTATCAGGAACCTGATAGAGTCTGGCTTAATGATGGAAACGGCGCATTCACAAATAGCGGCCAATCATTAGGAAACGCTTATAGCTTTGACGTTTCGTTAGGCGATTTAGATATGGATGGCGACCTTGATGCTTATGTGGTTAATAATTCCCAACCTGATAAGGTGTGGTTCAATAACGGACATGGAACCTTAACAGAAAGCAGCCAGTCATTGGGTGGCTTAACTAGCCAAAATGTATCTCTCGGTGACCTGAATGGCGATGGAGACCTCGATATTTTTGTGACAAATTACTTTAACAGTGTGGTATGGTTCAATGATGGAAATGGGTTCTTCACCGATACGGAGCAGTCTTTGGGTGGCTCGGCCATTGTCGGGGGCTCCCTGGGTGATTTAGATGGAGATGGAGATTTAGACGCTTTTGTTGTGCATGCAAACAATCTGCCTAATAAAGTCTGGATCAATCACTGATCTTATGAGGCATCTCTTATAATTTGAATGGCCATTAAGATCAGAATGGAGGAAATGTAGGCAAAGCAAAAAAACATCGTGGGTGTTATTGGGTGAAAAAGCAGGTTATCCGAAATTCTCAACAAAAGAAAAAAGTTAACGATTGAGATGGTGAGAATCCTTGCGGAGCGGCTCAACCTCTCCGCTCAACTTCTTATCAGTGACTACAATTTGATAAAATAATGGCTCTGGCAATCGAATTAGGAGCCAGCCCTCACACTTTCCTCACCCCAATCGGTAACTCATACACCCTCGTCCCACTCGCCCGATACACCGCATTGGCTATGGCGGCTCCCGAAGGAGGCATGGACACCTCGCCACCGCCTTCGGCAGGTAAGTCGGGGCGGTCGATGAGGGCTACTTCTACTTCAGGAATATCAGGGTAGCGGAAAATAGGGTAGGTGTTCCAGTCAGCGCTGGTGATTTCTTTGTCTTTGAACCTTACTTCTTCCATGAGCGTCCAGCTGGCTGCCTGTATCATGCCGCCTTCGAGCTGGTTAGTGAGGCCATCCACATTGATCACCTCGCCTACATCTACTGCCGCCCACATCTTTTTTACAGCCACCTTGCCTGTGGCTTTGTCTACCGCCACCCTGGCTGCTACTGCTGCATAGGCCGCTGTATTCTTATACCGGCTAAAGGCATAGCCGAGTCCTTCTCCGTCAGCCAGCGTTACCTGGGCTGTCATTTCCCTGAGCTTTTGGATCACCGCCACTGCCCGTTCATCGGTCAAATGGGCGATGCGAAAATCGAGTGGGTCCTTGCCTGCTTTTTCTGCGAGCTCATCCATCAGGCATTCAATGGCAAAAATGGTGGTATAAGCCCCCAGGCTCCTCAAGGAAGATACCCGCAACGGCCCATCGAAGAAGTGCGCATTCACCTGCATATTGGGAATGGCGTAGTACGGATCGGCATTGCGGTGGCCCCCGGCCAGGTAGCCCCTCGACTTCATTTGCACGGGGTTGGTGATGTACCGGGCATCGAGCAATGTGCCGGCATCACCGTTGGGTCGGCAACTATGGCTGTCGGTCCATACGTCCGACTTCCAGCCGGTGATCTTGCCATCTGCATCCAGGCTGGCTTCCACCTCCATGATCATGGCCGAGCCGTAAGGGTCCCATGTATGCTCATCCGTCCGTGACCACTGTACCCGCACATGCTTTCCGGGAAGCTCCATGGCTAGCAAGGCGGCATCCGCAGCGGCATCATCGGCCGTACTGTGCCCATAACAGCCTGCCCCGGGAACACCCACGATATGGATTTTATCGACCTCCATACCCAGCATAGCTGATATGGCATTTCGCATAGGGTAAATGCCCTGGCTGTGAGACCAAATATGCAGCACGTCGCCATCATACATGGCCACGCCGCATGCCGGGCCCATGGAAGCGTGTTTGAGGTAAGGCTTTCGGAAGGTGGCTTTAACAGTTGAGTTGCCTTGGAAGGCTGCCGTTACATCGCCTTCATTTTTGACATTACTGGAGGGTTCTGCAATGCTTCGGATATGGTTGTACAACTCCTTTTGCTCAGGAAACGAAGTGTTGTCCTCCCATTCCGTATGTTCCCTCAGGTAACGCTCGGCTTTCACCGCCTGGTATTCCTTTTCGGTGATTACCCCAACAAAGCTGCCATTCACTACAGTCTTGATCACTCCTGATACTGTTGTGGCAAGCCCTGCTTCATCCACTTTTACCAATTGGGACTTGTAACCGGGTGGCCGCAATACCCTGGCGTGTACCATGCCCGGAAACCGCAGATCCTGCACATACACTTGTTCGCCCCTCACCATTTTTTCAATGTCGGTGCGGGGCACTGCTTTGCCCACATACCTGTGCTCCGTTTTGCTCTTGATTTTTACCGGGGTGGTGACCTCCATATCGATCTGAGCGCCGTTCAATACTTCGGCAAAAGTCAGTGAGTCACCACTTTTTTTGGCTTTGATGGATCCGTTGAAAAGGATCAGGTCGTCAAATGAGGTCTTTAGTTTTTCTCCTGCCAGCTCCAGTAGTTTCTGTCTGGCTGTGGCTGCAGCGTAGCGCACCGACATGGCACTGTTGGGTACTGATCCACTGCCGGCGGTGTATCCTTCATCAGGTGTCAATCCTGTTTCTGCCAGTTGCACTTCCACCATGTCCAGTTCCATGTCCAGCTCTTCAGCGGCTACCTGCCGAATTGCCGTGCGGATACCCTGGCCCAGCTCCACTTTGCCCGAAAGCACCCTGATGCTGCCGTCTTCCAGTACCTGCAGCCAGGCATTCACGGTTTTTGCACCCCGCATGCTTCCCGGAAGGCTTCCTTCGTAGTCGACCCGGGTGGCGATCACAGGGTCTGGCTCGCCGATGCACGAGGTGAGCAGGGGAAACCCCACACTGATGTATCCAATCTGTTGAAGGAATTTCCGTCTTGATGTACTGGTTGCTTCGATCATGGCCGTTGGGTTAATGAGTTTTTGCTGCACGCTTTACCGCTTTGACGACACGGGCATGTGTGCCGCAACGGCACAGGTTAAATTGTAACGCCTCCCGAATCGCTGCGTCATCCGGCCTGGGGTTTTTGTTCAGCAAATCCACCGCTGCCATCACCATCCCGTTCAGACAGTAGCCACACTGGGCGGCTTGTTCCTTCACAAATGCCTCCTGCACCACGTGAAGCTTTGCGTTGTCGTCTACCAGTCCTTCCAATGTAGTAATTTCAGTATTGCCGATCGAAGAAACTGACAGCATACAGCTTGTAGTAGCACGTCCGTCCAACAGCACCATGCAAGCTCCACACTGCGAAAGGCCACAGCCGAATTTTGGGCCGTTGATTGCCAGGTCGTTACGAAGGACATACAGCAGCGGGGTGTCGGGCTCCGTCTCGACAGTTTTTTGAGCGCCATTGATATCAAGGGTGAATTCAGGCATTGTGTCTCTGGTTTGATTTCTAAGATAGGGAAATGGTGGCTTAATCGCTGGCGGAGGTAGAAAAACATTGTATTTCTGTTTCATTCGATGATTGATAACCTGCTAGACATGATGCAAGATGACTCGTGCATATTGGATAACGGGTTTGTTGCGGCGCCAGGGTGGAGTTTGCTGGCCATAACGCTCTATCGTCATTCATCACTATTCTCTGGTGTCTGGCAGGTATTTTTCGTAGCTTTTTCCCACAAGGATTTAAGCACTCTACCTACTATCCCCATGGACAGAAGATATTTTATCAAGACTACCTCAGCGGGCATCGCCGCTAGCGCTGCATTTTCAGCCATGCCACTGATGGGCATTGCCAGGCAACAAGCTACTTACAAAGTCGCACTCATCGGCTCCGGCTGGTGGGGTATGAACATCCTGGGGGAGGCCATGGCTTCTGGCAGGAGCAAAGTGGTGGCCATGGCCGACGTGGATAAAAACCAGTTGATGCCTGCTCTTGAAAAGGTTGAAAAGCTGACTGGCAATAAGCCGAAGCCTTATACCAACTACAAGGAAATGCTCCAGAAGGAGAAGCCGGAGATTGTGATTGTGGCCACGCCTGATCATTGGCATGCCCTGGCTGCGATTGACGCTTTGAAAAGCGGTGCCCATGTGTATTGTGAAAAGCCCATTTGCCATACGATCAACGAAGGCAAGGCCATGGTGAAGGCGGCGCAGTCGACCGGGAAAGTGGTGCAGATAGGTCTGCACCGCCGGGCGTCCCCTCATAATATTTCAGCCAATGAGTTTCTGCGGTCAGGGAAGGCAGGCAAGATTGGTAGCGTGAAGTGTTTTATCAATTATGGAGGAGGGCCGGGCAGCATCACACCTAATTCAGAAGCCCCGGAAGGTATGGATTGGGATATGTATTGTGGGCCGGCACAGTTGGTTCCTTTCAACAAGACAATTCACCCCAGAGGGTTCCGCCAGCACCTTAACTTTGCCAATGGCACCATCAGCGACTGGGGTGTGCACTGGTTCGACCAGGTGCTGTGGTGGACAGAGGAAAAAGCGCCAAAAAGGATTTATTCGAGCGCTACCCGCCGAATCAGGGAAGATAGCACCGATGCTGCTGATACCCAGCTAGCTGTCTTCGAATTTGAGTCGTTCACCATGCACTGGGAAAACCGCAATTACGCAGGCAATCGCCAGGAGGGCCCTGCCGTGGGTTGCTATTTCTATGGCACGGAAGGTGTGCTGCACCTTGGCTGGACTGACGGATGGACGTTTTACCCCGTTGATAAAAACAAGGAGATTGTGCACGTAGACCCCGTACTACACGAACCCGACCAGCAGAATATTAAAGAGCTGTGGACTGACTTCCTTAAGGTGATTGAGAGCAAAGGGCAAACCATCAACCCGATGATCAATGGGCAGCTGGCTACTAATATCAGCCTGCTGGCCATGGTGTCAGCGAAGGCGGGTCGCAGCATTGAGTGGGACGGCGATAAGCAGGAGGTGATCAACGACCCTGAGGCAAATAAGCTGCTTTCGAGGGAGTATAGGAAGGGGTACGAGTATCCGGTATGACATCTGAGGCCGCCGAAACAACGTCATGCCGATTCCGAGGAACGAGGGAGGCATCCCCCTGCTGATGACAGTAAGCCGTTCTGAAAACTCTGCCATCATCAAGGAGATTCCGTTCCGGCGTCGGGTTCCACGTTGCCTCCGTTTCGCTACGAATGACGTTATATTTCCAGATTTTTTTTGAAGCTTCCTTACCTCTTAATCACATCATAAATATCAGTCCTTCTGTCCTTCAGGTTGCGCACTGAGCCAAAGTTGTGCAGCTCCTTCAGCAGGTCGAGGTCAACATCCGCTACGAGGATCATCTCTGTGTTGGGTGTTGCTTCCGCCTTGATGCCGTTAGTAGGGAAGGAGAAGTCGCTGGGCGTAAACACAGCCGACTGTGCGAATTGGATGTCCATGTTCGACACCTTAGGAAGGTTGCCTACGCTGCCGGCAATAGCCACATAACATTCGTTTTCAATCGCCCTGGCACGACAGCAGTAGCGGACCCTGCCGTAGCCATTCTGGGTGTCGGTAAGGAAAGGAACGAAAAGTATTTTCATCCCCTGAGCGGCCAGTATTCTCGAAAGCTCAGGAAACTCAGAGTCGTAGCAGATAAGCACACCAATAGGGCCGCAGTCGGTTTCAAAAACTTCTACTTTCTTCCCGCCGGTTAAGCCCCAGAACTTCGCCTCATCTGGTGTAACATGTATTTTTTCGTAGCTATCGTATGTGCCATTTCTCCTGCAAACAAAACCTTCATTAAAGAGCTTGTCGCCCCGCATGGAGGGCATGCTACCTGTGATAATATTAACATTGTAGCTTATGGCCAGCTGAATAAACCGGTCTCTGATTTCGTCGGTATGCTCGGCAAGTTTTCTTATTGCCGCCGCTTCGCTGAGGTTGTTGTGTGCTGCCATCAGCGGGGCATTAAAGAACTCCGGGAAGAGGGCGAAATCACTTTTGTACGCTGATGTGGCGTCGACAAAAAACTCTACTTGCTCAAAAAGGTCGTCGATGTCTTTGTAAAGCCTCATTTGCCATTGCACGAGGCCAAGTCTTACGATTGATTTGTCCAGGAGCTTCCTGGCACCTTTTTCGTAGTAAATATTGTCCCATTGCAGCAACACTGCATAGTCTTTCGACTCTTTGTCGCCAGGCAGGTAGTTAACCAGCACTTTCTTTACGTGGAAGTCATTGGAGAGCTGGAAGGTCAGCGTTGGGTCGTAGATCTCTTTGAACTTCACCTTTTGGATGTACTCCTTGGGGCTCAAATCCTTGGCATACTCGTGGTATTTGGGTATTCTTCCGCCAAAAATGATCGCTTTCAGGTTGAGGTCTTCGCAAAGTGACTTGCGGGCATCATAAAGCCTTCTTCCGAGCCGTAGCCCTCTGTATTCCGGCTTAATAAACAGATCAATACCATAAAGAACGTCACCCTTAGGAGTGTGGGTATTGAAAGTGTAGTTGCCCGTTATTTCCTGGTAGGTGTGCGAATCGCCGAAGTGTTCATAGGTCACAATAAGTGACAGGGCGCATCCAGCCAGCTCATCGTCAACAAAAATAGCTATCTGACCCTTTGGGAATATCCTCAGCAGAGTTTCAATGTGCTGCTCTCCCCAGAATGCTCCCGGCCAATTTGGATAGGCAGCTATCATAGAATCTTTTAATCCTTGATAGTCAGATGATTTTAGCGCACGGAGTTCTACTTTTCCTATATCTTCCATAAATAGACGAGCCTTAATGGCCAGTAATATCATTTAATGTATTGATGATAACAACACCCGGATTAGGCGTCTTTGATTGCACCCAATATTATTTCACAGGCCTCCTCGATCTGTGTGGTGTTTATGGTAAGTGGTGGAGCAATTCGCATGGCACTGTTGTTAAAAAGGAACCAGTCTGAAAGCACGCCTCGCTCGAGGCAAAGATCGAGAATTGGTTTAAGTATATCAAAACTTTCGAACTGAACCGCCATCATTAGCCCGTTGTTTCTAATTTCCTGAATAGAAGAATGCTTCAGGAGTTTTTTAAAAAGGGTTGCTTTCTTTTCAGCTTCAGTAAACAGTTTTTGTTCCTGAATTACCCCGAGGGTGGCCAGCGAAGCTGCCGCTGAAACAGGGTGCCCGCCAAAAGTGGTGATGTGCCCAAGTACGGGGTTGTCGGTAAGCACATGCATGATCTTTTTGGACGATATGAAGGCACCTATTGGCATTCCGCCTCCCATGCCTTTTGCCGCCACTACAATGTCAGGTACAATGCCGTACTGCTCAAATGCCCAGAAGCTGCCGGTTCTGCCAAAGCCGCACTGAATTTCGTCTAGTATGAGTAAAGTGCCGGTTTCGTTGCACCGCTGTCTTAAGGCTTTGAAATACTCCCGGGTAGCGGATTTTACGCCAGCCTCGCCTTGTACGGTTTCTATGATGACGGCAGCTGTCTGCTCATCGATCACCATTAGGTCTGGTATATGGTCAAACCTAATATGCTTAACGCCAGGAAGCAGTGGTCTGAATTTTTGTTTGAAAACTTCATCGCCAGTCACAGATAATGCGCCGTGGCTGCTGCCATGGTAGGAAGAGAAGCAGGAAACCAGGTTGGGTTTACCTGTGAAGCGCTTGGCCAGTTTGAGAGCACCTTCCACTGCCTCGCTACCGGAGTTGACTAAGAAGATGTTGTCGAGAGGGTCGGGGAGGGTGTCTGACAAAGCTTTGGCCAGTTTCACCTGTGGGCTTTCGACAAACTCTCCATAGACCATTACGTGGAGGTATTTGTCGACTTGATCTTTGATGGCGGCAACCACTTTTGGGTGTCGGTGCCCAATGTTGCTGACGCCGATTCCGGAAATCAGGTCAATGATTCTTTTTCCCTCTGGAGTATAGAGGTAAATGCCTTCGGCTTTTTCCACTTCGGTCATCAAAGGAAACTCTGAAGTTTGGGCGAGATGCTGCTGAAAGAGTTGTCTGTTGGAAAGCATTCGGCAAAGGTAGGGAGAATTGGGGCAATTCCGCAGGCTTACTGTCAGTCCAGGCGTCGGTACGGCGAGGAGGGATAATGCGCTGGGGCCATCAGCGCCGGGTTGCTGGTGTGAAGGCCATTATCCAGAACTTGCTCAGGGGGTAGTCCATTCGGTGTCTGACCGCTTGGGGCGGTACCGACACTGCTGATGATCGGGCCTCTGACGCTGCCAGGCGTCGGTACGGCCAGAAGAACAAAGCGTCGGGGCCGTCAGCCGCCGGGTTAATGCAAACAAGTTGCCGAGAATTTCTTATTTTAACCTACATGAAGCTGGAGCCGAATCACTTGTATCACGTTTATAATCAGGGTAATGATAGGCAGCAAATATTCTTCAGTCGAGAGGATTATCTTTTCTTCTTGAAGAAGGTGCGGAAACACATTTTGCCTGAAGCCAATGTGCTCGCTTATTGCTTAATGCCAAATCATTATCATTTTTTGATATATACTTCGGAACAATCATGCGTCAGCATAAAAGCTGGCAATATCGAAGTGCAGAGGTTGACAAGTGCAGTAAGAGTGATATCCAGCAGCTACACTAATTTCATTAATAAGAGAGATGGACGTTCAGGTTCATTATTTAGGCAACGAACAAAATTTAAGCTTCTCACCTCCAAGTAGCAGCCGCCAAACCTTGGGTCTGTATGCTTCCATTATATACATCAAAATCCTTTAAAAGCTAGAATGGTGAAAGCGATGGAAGACTGGGAATTCTCTTCGTTCCGAGACTACGCAGGGCTTCGGAATGGTACCCTTTGTGATTTTAGGTTGGCGGAGAGTATTCTTGGATTGAAGATAGAAGGCTTTATCGAGGAATCTCGAATGATAATGCGAGATGATGTTCAAAAACTGATTCATTAATAGCTTGGGGTTATGAGGTGTCGGTGTCTCACCGCTTAGGGCGGTACCGACACTGCTGATGATCGGGGGTGAGCTGTTTTCAGGCGTCGGTACGGCGAGTAGGCCATAAGAGCTGGAGCCGTCAGCCGCCGGGTTGCATGCACCAAGCCATTGGTAAAAACTTTTTCAAGCGGATGGTCGAATCGTGTCTGATCGTTAGGGGCGGTGCCGAAACTGCCTCACTGCACACAAAAAAAGAACCCCGACACTGCCGGGATCCTTTCTAGTAAACTACTCTCTTTCCATCACTGGATCTTTAATTCTTTAATACTTTAACTTCCACTCGTCGGTTAAGCTGTCTCGATTCTTCGGTGGCGTTGCTGGCTACCGGCTGACTGCCTCCGTAGCCTTTTGCCTGCAATCTTCTTGCGTCAATGCCTCTCATAGTCAGGTAGTTTTTCACTACGTCTACACGCTCCTGCGACAATTTGAAGTTTTTACTTAGATCACCCCAGCTGTCTGTATGCCCAGCCAATTCAATCACCATATTTGGGTTCTCTCTCAGCAGTGTTTCCAGCATGGCAAGGTCTGTGCCCGACTCAGGTAACAGTTCCGGTGTGGATTTGTTGAATAATATATTGTTGAATGTGATCAGGTCGCCAAGCGCTATTGGATCGAGGTAAATATCCTTGTAGAGTTCAGAATAAGTGTCGAACGACTGCACGTCAATACCAATGTCTAGCGGCATATAGCCCTCTGCGTAGGCCAGAATTCTGTATTTGTTACCACGGCTCAAAATAGCTTTGTATTCCATGGTCTTGCTGTCAGGGCTGGCCATGCCTTCCTTTTTGCCATCAAAGTAGGTTTCGAAGACAATGTCGGCCATAATAGGCTCGTTGGTTTTGCTGTTGAAGACTTTGCCTCTTACTAACATCACTGGCTCAGGCTTCAGCTCGTTTTCCAATGAAATCGAGTAGATGTCTCTAGCTCCTACGCTACTCTCGTCTCTCGACGTGAAAAACGCCTTGCTGCCATCGGCTGAGATGGAGTAGTAGGCATCCCATTCCGGTGTGTTGATGTTAGACCCCATGTTGACCGGCGTGCTCCATTTCGTCCAGCTGTCGTCCAGTCTTTTTGTGTAGAAGATGTCGCTACCACCCATGCCACCATGCCCGTTGCTGGCGAAGTACAATGTCTTGTTGTCAGGTGCAAGGAAGGGGCTGAACTCGGCTTTGTTTGTATTAAGAATTTTTCCAAGGTTCCTTGGCCTGGCGTAGGTGTTGTTGCCTTGTTTGATGCTGACATATAAGTCCTGGTCACCATATCCGCCATCTTTTGCCTGATAGGCCATGATCAACGCCTCTTCACTAGCGCTCATAAAGAAGTCTAGATATTTTCCTTTGGGCTCGAAGTTGTTTATAACTACCGGCTCTGGTGCTTCCCAGCCGTAGGGCGTTTTTCTTGAGATGGACACGCCCCGCTCGGTAGCACCCGCCTGGCTGTAGGAATTCATAAGCAGGAGAGTGTTACCATCTGGGCTAACACTACACACACCATTCGCAAACCTGTCGTTCAAAGGCTCGCCGATATTTTCGGCTTCTGTCCAGGCTCCGTTTTCAAAGTACGACACATAAATATCCTGATCGTCCGACTGGCCGCCAACATTTCCATCGCTGTTTTGTCTGGCGAAGTAGAGCGTCTTTCCATCGGCAGAAATGATTGGTTTGGCTTCAGGGAAAAGCGAGTTAACAGTGCCGCCAAGGTTTTCTTTCGCAGCAGTGAAAAAAATCTCGTCTTTAAAATTAAGCCTGCCGTATTTTTCTTGTAATGATTTTTTGATGTCTGATACCGATGCTGTGTTAGATATACCTACAGCGTCTATTTGTGCCCATCCTTCTCTCGACTCTGTGTCCACCACTATCTCAACTCTTTTTACAGCATAGTAGGTTACTGGTATGCTGATAAGCAGGGTGCGGAATCTTTCGTCAACCTCAGCTGCCTCTTTATTATAAATAGGGTACTTGTTACCAACCTCGTCCAAAAGAGCAATCTTGGTTACTCTACCTGGCATGTGGCTTTCTATTATTAATAGCTGCTGAACCGCCTGTGGCTTGTCGAACTCAAGCATCAATGAGCCGAAAGCCCTTTCGTTCTTTAATCTGAATGCTTTTGGACTTAAAAAGCCCAGAGGAAATGCATCAGGCTCTCCAGTAGCAGTGTGACCGGAATATTCTGCTTCGGCAAACTGGTTGTACTGGTAGTCAACAGTTGACGCCCATTGTATTTGTTGAGCGACTGTCGTGCTGACCGTGAGAAGAAGAATTGCAAGTGATGTAAAAAAACGATTCATATATCTGAGAGATTTGATGTCTCAAAGGTATGTCGCTCAATGGCCCTAAAAGTTGGCTTTAGGGAACCCTCCTTACTTGTGTCGGATGACTTTGGTCTTTGCTCTCACATGGCAGGTTTCTCACGTAAGAAATTAAGTGGACTTGAAAGAAAAAGTCAATGTGGAAGCAAAAGCTTGCCTTAAATCCGGTTTACGTGAAGGCTGCGGATGTAAGGTTAAGTTGGTCATGAAACGAAAAGGGCTCCAATTGGAGCCCTCTTTTGTTTCAAATAGTGAACGGAAAATTCAAAAAAGTTGATTTTACCTTCTATTTCTTACGCTTTCGGTCTATCGCTTTCAGCGCTGCTTCCACTATATGGGCTGCATTTAAGCCGTATTTTTCCATCAATTGTTCCGGTACACCGCTTTCACCAAAGCTATCTTTCACAGCAACATATTCCTGTGGAAGCGGGCTGTGTGTTGCAAGGGTTTGAGCAATACTGTCTCCGAGGCCACCATTCATTTGGTGCTCTTCGGCGGACACTGCGCAACCGGTTTTGGCCACCGAGTCAAGGATCGCTTTCTCATCCAGTGGTTTAATGGTGTGAATGTTAATGATTTCGGCGCTAATACCCTTCTCTCTTAGTATTTCTTCTGCCAGAACAGCCTCCCAAACAAGGTGACCAGTGGCAAAAATACTGACGTCGTTTCCTTCAACCAGCTTCAATGCCTTCCCAATTACGAAGGGCATGTCCTCTTTAATAAAGATTGGGACTTTCGGTCTTCCAAAGCGGAGGTATACAGGCCCTTCATATTTGGCAATAGCCACGGTAGCCTGTCTGGTTTGGTTGTAGTCACAAGGATTGATGACTGTCATTCCTGGCAGCATCTTCATCATACCAATATCTTCGAGGATCTGGTGTGTAGCACCGTCTTCTCCGAGGGTTACGCCTGCATGTGAGGCGCATATCTTCACGTTTTTCCCTGAATAGGCAATTGACTGACGAATCTGATCATAGACCCTTCCTGTAGAAAAGTTAGCGAAAGTACCGGTGAAGGGAATCTTGCCTCCGATGGTAAGGCCAGCAGCAATGCCCATCATGTTGGCTTCGGCAATGCCTACCTGAAAAAATCGTTCTGGAAACTCCTTAATAAAGGCATCCATTTTTAATGAGCCGATAAGGTCGGCACAAAGGGCAACAACATTGGGGTTTTGCTGGCCAGCCTCTAGCAAGCCTACTCCGAAGCCAGAGCGGGTGTCGTTTTTTCCGAGTATTTCAAATTTCGTCATCTACCGTATAGTTTGATGGTTTCTGTGGAACCAGTTCTTATGCTGAATTTCTTTATTTCTGTAAACTTACTGCCGTTTGCGCTTTGTGCACGAAACACAAATTTATACTCTCCGGGCTGAATAGCGCTAACAAATGAGGTGATATTTCCGGGAAAGTTACAAACCCACTCCTGCGACCCATCGGGGTTGATTTTGTAGAGACTCCCAATGCCCCGCACGCCCATAGTCAGGTTGAGAACTCCCGGCCCCGGAAGGGTAATGGAATTGTCCTGAGAAGGCTTTATAGTATAGCCCCTTATAAAGGTGCGGGGAAAAGTTTGCACTTCAATGTCGTAGGTGCCGGCCAGGTAAAGAAAGGGCTCAGTTAGTTTTTGGATATTGAGACTCTGTGTTTGACCCGGCAAGCGTACCGATGCCTGCACCGGATTACTGTACTCTGAGGCACCGGGCATTTGAAAAACCAAGTTGCCCTGGGGGGTAGGGATGTCGATTATATTGTGGATGCCACCTACAAGTGCCACATTTCTTTTTACCACAGGGGGTACTGTATTGGCCACCACGTCATAAGTGAGCACCGCATCGAGGATTACCGAGTCGGGACGTCCCAGTTTGTCCCTGTAGTGTACAAAGTCGTAAACGGACTGCCGTGTGACTGTATTAATAAAACTGACGTTCACATCGGTGACGATTGGGGCATTGTTTTCATTGAGTAGCTCCACACTGGCCGTGGTTTCCATGAGGGTTTGCCTCAGCACTTCGTTGAGAGACTTTTTGAACCTGGGTACATCGGTGGCGTCGAAGTATTTACCCAGACATTCGAAGTTCTTCTCGTATTCTAACCCCAGGCCCAGGCCAATAACGAAGGGCTTCAGGAAGATATTCTTCGACTGCAGCGCTTTGGAAACGGCACACGGATCACCTTCGCAGCTCTCAATTCCATCGGTGATAATAATGACGACATTTCTATAACCGTCGACTTTGGGGAAGTCGTTGGCGGTTTGCTCCAGCGAATAAGCAATGGGCGTGTTGCCTTGCGGTGTGAGCTGATATAGCTTGGCCCGGATGTCACGATGGTTCTTTGCTGAAAAACCCACTTCCAGCTTGGTGTCTGTGCAGTTATTATAAGCCCGGGCATATTGGTGGCCATACACTCTCAGCGCCAGTTCCACATTGGGGTTGACGCTCAATGAGTCAACAAGATCCGACAGCAGCTTTGTGGCTACATCAATTCGACGCACGCTTCCAAGCTTTGCCAGCATACTGCCGGAGGCATCAAGCAAAAACAAGATGCGTGTTTTTTCCGGCGGCTTTTGCTTGTACAACTGAGCGAACACAGGAAAGCTGAAAAGACTTAGCAGTCCCGCAATAACGGTAGCTTTCCTGAGTAGGTTTTTCAAAATGAGTTGGGTTTAGTAATCCCCTAAGGTCTCTTCGAGCTGCCCCAGAGCCTCTGCCAGTTGCTCGTCGTTGGGAGCTACACCATGCCATTTGTGGCTGCCCATCATAAAGTCGACACCGGCGCCCATTTCCGTTTTCATCAGGTTCATAACCGGCTTGCCTTTGCCAGCCAGACTTTTCGCTTTCTGAAGAGCAGCTAAAATGCCCTCCATATCGTTGCCGTTCGACTCTATTACTTCCCAGCCGAATGCCTCATATTTGGCACGCAGGTCACGCAGGTCGTTGATTTTGGCAGTGGGGCCGTCAATCTGCTGACCATTCCAGTCGATGGTAGCGATAAGGTGATCCAGCTTATGGTTAGGAGCGTACATGGCGGCTTCCCATACCTGGCCTTCCTGCTGCTCGCCATCACCCATGAGCACATAAACAAAGCTATCGTCTTTATTAAGTCTTTTTGCTTCGGCTGCACCAATGGCCACAGACATTCCCTGGCCCAGTGAGCCCGAAGCAATTCTGATACCTGGCAGGTGCTCGTGTGTGGCAGGGTGCCCTTGCAGACGAGAGTTGATCTTACGGAAAGTGGCCAGCTCTTTTACAGGAAAATAACCGCTATGAGCAAGTACGCTGTAGAAAACAGGAGAAATATGCCCGTTTGAAAGGAAAAATAAGTCTTCGCCTTTCGCATCCATGTTGAATTTTGGATCGTGGTTCATCTCATGGAAGTAGAGGGCTACAAAGAAGTCGGTGCAGCCAAGAGAACCACCAGGGTGGCCTGACTGACATGAGTGTACCATACGAACAATGTCACGACGCACTTGCGACGCTATAGCTTTCAATTCTGCAACTGATTTCTTCTCTGCCATGGATGTTTGGTCTTAAAAATGATTACGGATTCAAAGGTAATGAATGTCAGAAAATATGGA
Source organism: Imperialibacter sp. EC-SDR9 (assembly GCF_902498805.1). Taxonomy (GTDB): domain Bacteria; phylum Bacteroidota; class Bacteroidia; order Cytophagales; family Cyclobacteriaceae; genus Imperialibacter. The sequence continues at coordinate 67,795 of NZ_LR701587.1, forward strand.
GGGATAAAGTGGGGGAAAGTTGTGGCCGTCTACGATCAGACTTCCAATTACAACAGTTAGCTTATTTCAATTCGGTTATCTGGAACGCTTTCTCACTGTGGGGCCAAAGACTAAAGTTGATAGGTAATAAGAAACTCGTCGAAGGCATTGTTTGTAAATGTCTTTTGAATAGTAGTAGCCAACAACGGTGTTATAACAAGGCCGAAATTATTGAATGCAAAAATGCTGAGAAGTGAGAATGGCTTCTCGGGATTGCAGTTGTCTTTCATTTCCTGGAAAACTTGATGTAGTGCCGCATTTAGGTGAGGCTCAGACTGATCTATCATAAAGTATACAGTAAAAGCATCGTTTATTCTAACAACGATTCTATCAACTATGCTTTGCCTTCGATACTTCAAGTTGTCTCGATTCAAGTTGCAAATTGAGATAGTGTTTGATCCTCTTTTGATTGGATCGACACCTTTTATTTTCCCCTTATTGTCAAATGAAAAGCAATTTTCTGGCCTATCTATGTCAGGGTGCAGTAAATACGGCTGCTCACCAAGAAGGTATTGTGAGTCGGCTCTACACGACGTTTTTTCAAGAGAGCCGCTGTCGAAGATTGGCAAATGAACCCGGTGTCCGATTACAGGGAATTTATTTCCTTTGCCGCCTTCCGTGTTACAGTATCTGCATGATGGAATCAAATTAGTCCATTCATAACACAACCAGTAATAGCCAGGGTGGCTCTTGACGCCAGTGACGCTTTTCTTCGGTCGGTAATGCTCAATTTCGGGTTTAAATTCGATTGACTCGCAATACACGCATTTGTTGTAATAGATTTTCTTTAGCAAATCCCTTACGATGTAAGTCTTTTTTCCATTTATTGTTTGCGTAGCATTGTAAATACTAGTGGAAATTTTTTCTGAATTGCCAGTTCTGGCAATTTCTTCCCACTCATTATTGGCGTTTGTTAGTGGAAGAGGGGGTTGGTATAAAAACCTTCTTCGGTTACCTATCATTTATTCTTTTCAGATAACGATTTTAGTAAATCTTCCTCCAGAGAAGAGCCTTTGAACTTTTTGAGCCTTTTTTGAAGCTCTTTGTTAACAACAATTTCATTGAAGGAGTCTTCCGTTCGTATTCTTGATTTTCCAGTATGAGAGGTTGGGAATATATCCTGAAGACCAAAAATTGGAGATGTTAGGATGGCGTTAGGCAAAAAGTCTTTCATCTGGCTTTCAAACTCTTCTAGTCTTTCAAGCGTAATTCCGTCGGAGGTGTTCCTATTAACTTTCAAGAAAACACTTCCAACTGGTGCCCCCAAGAGCGGAATCGGACTGTGTGTGGATGATATAAACTGTATGCCTGGAAATATCTTAGTTAAAAGACTAGGAAGTTTTTTTTGCCATTTAGGGTGGAAATGAAGGTCAAGCTCATCAATTATCACGATTCCCTTAAGCTCCGATGGTGTGTGTACTTCAGGCTGACGTTTGAAGAGCTTTAATACCATATCTCCAACCATGGAAATAATACTCCGGTAGCCAGAGGCCAATTCCTGTAAGGACATTTTCTCGTAAGGATTTCCTTCATTGTCTTGTTCAATATATAAGACCTTGTCAGTTTTGAAATCAACCTCAATGTCTTTCAGTCCCAACAGATCAATAAGTAGTTTTTTGACGGAAGTATATTTTGCCTTGAATTCAGAATCTTCTTGTTTGGAATACCACCTAGTGAATTGGTATTCAATATTTTCTAAAAGTGACTGTGAAGAATAAAGGCTAATTGTGGGTGATGATTTTACGTGAGAGCTTTCGATATATGTGTCAAGCCGTGAAGATCCATAGCATGCTAGATATCTGAAATCGGCAGACGACCATCTTTCTTTAGAAAGAAATAAATTTCCAGATATATTTTCGTTCGCAATCCCCCACTTCTCCGAGGATCCAAAAAGCTCAGATTCAATAGAGAACTCAATTTGATTGATCTTAAAAGAGGAAATATGCTCTTCCCATCCCGCAAGTGAAGAAGCAATTGCCTGTAAAATGGAAGTTTTCCCAAAACCGTTTTCTCCAGTAAGGAAAATCCAAGGTGCACCTTCTGGAAGGCCATCAAGACTAATTTCCTTAATTCCCTTGAAGTTTTGGAAGTGGATTTTCTTAAGTGAATATTTCCTTTGCGTTTCTATCATACCTATTGCTAAGATAACACAAGATTTGTTAACTGTGATGATGTTGATTACAGAGAACAGCCTTTATTGCTCAATTATGTTCTTTTTAAAACCATTTTCTATTTTATCAAATACCACACATACCCATTCGCCGGGACATCCACTTCCAACCTGATGCCATACTCCCTGTCGAGATCATAAGTCTTGGCCACTCCATCCCTTTCGCTGACAACCGCCTTTTGTGACAAGCCTGTATAATACAAAGGCACATAAATCTCTTTCTTGACGGGCACGTCCAATGGATTGTAAACCGACAGCAGCCCTTTTTCCTCACCACCTGGGTTCACATTCAGCCAGTAGTCGATGTCCCGTCCATCGGGCCGCCGCATGTGGATAATGTCTCCCTCCAGCACACTGCGATGCGCTTTGTACCAGTCCACCCAGCCTTTTACCATGACTTTGGTTTCCTCCGTGTCATAGAGCCTGGGGCCACGGTAGCAGGCTTGCACGCCGCCGCCAAGGTTGCTGGTGATCATGCCCTCATAATGATCAAGGTGTTCATTCATCGGTTCGATGGTGGCAGCGGCTCCACCGCCATGGTACTCCGTCAGCGGCACAAACATCCAGCCCATCGCTGACTGCTTGGTCCATGAACCGTCGTAAATGTTTTGTCGGGTGTGGACGAGCTGCTGAGCACGGGGAAGGCTCCAGTTGACCTCCCGGTAGCCCATCCCCAATTTGTTAGACCCGGCGAGGTAATAATAGTCGGGCACATTGAGATAAATGCCCTGGCTGCGGCACCATTGGTAGAACTCAGAGATCACCTGGTATTGGTTCCATTGCGAATCCTCGTAGCCACGATGGCCAGGATGATCGTGAGAAGTGCAGACATCGCCAGGATAGGAGCCGTCGTGCTCCAACAAGGTGAACCCGGTTTGCTGGTAGAAGTTGTAGAGTTTTTGGAAGTAGGCCTCTCCCCACTCACTGCCAATGCAGGGGGAGTTACCAAAGGTCGGTGTCATTCCCTCAGGCATCACCACATCTTGCCCGTTGCCGATTTTTCTGGAAGCGAGCAGAGAATAGCCGCCAATTTCCACGCCTTTACTTTTGGCATAGTCGGCATACTTTTTCATTTCGGCCAGGTATTCCGGGCTGTTGTTTTCAATATCGAAGCCGCTGCCGAACGTCAGGATCACCATTTCAAACCCGACCTCAGCTGCCTGATCAATAGCCACTTTCACCCGATCCCAGTCTGCAAAGCGGGCGTGCATCATCAGAGGATTCTCTGTCGTCCATGGCGCCAGTGTCCGGTACATTTTTCGCTGTGCAAGGCCTTTTCGCTCTCTGTCGTAACTGTCGAACGGCATAACGAAGGTGCGGAAAGAAGTGAAGCTCTTGCCTGGTGCGATCAACTGACCTGGCCCGACTTCCGGACTCACCTTCAACAGGCAGGGCGTCAGCTTGAGGTAGTTGACCTGGGTATTATATTCCTGATCGGGGCCCCAGTGCACCACATGATGGTTGGCATCGTCCGCATCGAAGCTGGCAAAGGCCATGTCTGTTTCCACATGGATATTGGGTGTATGTGGTAGGTATTTTCGTGCTTCGACTGCTGAGCCATCCTCCACAGCAGCAATAATTTCGCTGGTGAACCGATCCAGCGTGACTGCGGATTTGGATTGATTGTCAATGGTGATCCATTTCGCCATCACGGGAATGCCGTCGTAGAGCTCGTAGTGTACCGATACTTTGATGGCCTGGCTGGCTTCTTTTGGGGCAGCGTCAGTAGCCGTTTGGTTGTAGTCGCCGTAGGCAGCAAAGTGGGTGACATGCAGTCTCACCAACTCTCCTAAGTCATCTTTATTGTCTGTTGCCTGCCCTTTGGCATCCATCTTTCCAATTCGGACGCTTGTAGGTTTTCCCTTTTGCGGTGCCAGCTTCTCTACCAATCGCCACGTTTCGTTGGGAAGTTTGGCTTCACAATAGATACCCGACATATCCCATCTGATGCGCAAGCTGACTGCACCGCTAAACTCAGGGTTGACTCTTTCGCCAGCCGTCTTGGTCTGTTTCTCACCATCCCAAACAGAGAATAGTGACCTTCCCTGGTCGTTAACATGACCGCCGGGTGTCAAAGAAAATTTAATAATTCGGTCAGGGTAAATCAGGGCCAGACCGGGTGCCCAGTCACCACTTTGGTCTGTACCCGGGTCAATCGTTGTCTCCACCAGACGCACATCTCCCGTGAGACTTCGTTCTACAGCAACACCGGTGTTCTGCGGTGTGTAGATTTCGCCGACTTTTCCTTCGTTGATAAAAGAGCTTCTGGAGTGAGCCTTCGAAACAGTCGTTTTCCATGCTGCATCCAGCGCTTTGAAATCAGTTGCCATCAATTGCTTTCTACCATAGTCGCTGGGCAACGACTTTCCCGATTGAACCAGCTCCTCAGGTAAGGGCATGCGGTAATCCATTCGGAGATGCACGCCTTTCGGAGGCCAGTCGAGGTTTGCCGCATGATGTCGGAACTGCTTCCATTCAAAAGGTGCTTTGGGCTCGCTTACCTCATAGCCGGTAAATTGCAGAGAAGCTTGATCATTGGTCAGCTGGTCGATCCATTCCGTGCGCAGGTAAGCATAGTTTGGCTGACCTTTGAGGCCACCCACTGTGTAGGGAATGCCGTCAATGGTGATTTCAGCCTCTGGTTTTACGCCTCGCAGAAGGCTCTCGCCTGTCATCAGGTTGTCGAGGCCTACCGTGGCTGCGTTGGGAGCCAGGCGAAAGGTTCGCCGGATGAGGCCGTTGGAAAGAGCGATTTCTTTCGGCGACTGCCCCTGATATATTTCTGCTTTGAAAGCTGAATTGTCCAGCAGCCAGTCTGCGGCCGGTTTGGGTGGGTGAGGAGGCTCTGTCAGGAGGTGGGATTGTGCAGCTGCCGGAGCGAGGGAGATACATGCAAGAACTAAGAAGGCGAGGCGACCAATGAGCATAAACAGGCGTTGTTTTTTGCACTTAAATTACACAATCTACCTCCTTAAACAGCAAAGCTTCAATTTTTTCAACCGCTATTTGGAGAAGTGCCCGGAGACCGAAATTTCCAGAGATAATCCAAATTATCCTTTTTCAGAATAAACCAAGCAGATAAAGATACGGTGACAGAGAATGGAAAGGCTGAGTAGATGCCAAATGGTGCAATACATGCGAGAAACAAGATGATGCCTGAACTTGCCAACTTTATCCACCAGTTGTTAAGTAGCATGCCGATAGCAATCATTGCCTGACCAATAGCGATAATGCTGACAACTGCAGTAATGTGTTGACTGAACCATCCTGTGATGAAAACCTTGTAACACTCCAACACAGATGGTTCTGCGTACATCAGGTAGGCTTCCGGAGTAGTGTGACAGGTAAAGTAATTGAACCAGCTTGCCCCGGCAAATAATAAAACGAATAGCAATCGGGCCAGTTTGGGCCATTTTATCGCCACTAGCAAGAAGAACAAGCCCACGACATTTGAAATAGTGTAAGCTATGTAAATTGCTTCCATGGGGATTTAAGTTATTTAACTTCAATCCCCTTTCGTTTCATCTCTTCGGCCAGCCTGGCGGGGAAGCCACGGCAGGGGCAGTTTTTAATATGTTCGAGATGCCATGCCGCCCGCTGTTCAAATGTTGGTTTTGTTGGCATTGGGTTGGCGAGGTGCCATTGTTTGTTGAGCTTCATCGCTTTGTTGGGTTATATTCTACATTGATGGTGCGAAAGTTTCCATAGCAAAACTCTTTGTTGGGATACTGGTAAACCGCATCAGCATAAGCTGCCACTCTGTGACCATTAAAATCCTGATAGTCTTTCAATGGCGTTGACCATTGTCGCCTTTCCATAGAGCCATCCTCCTCACGGGCATACCGATCGTCGGATATGAAGTTGATCAGTTGTCCATCTTCATTAAAATACAGCCATGCGGAAACGGTGATATCGTCAGTGGTGAAAGACGCCTGAACATGGTTTCCCTTAACTGCCAGCCATTTTACCCGGCTGTCGATAAGTGTGGCTGGTGCCATCACGCACATATCATTGAAGAAGGTAACTGTTTCGGAAACGCCCATTTCCCATCCTGTTTCATAGGCCACCCTGATCATTGATATCAGACGGATATCCATGAAAGCCTCACCGTTTGTATACCGATGATAGCCGGCCACAGGCAGGTGCTTCATGGTGGCATTTAAAAAAAACAAACGAGTTGGCGTGTTCATAAAATTTGTTTGTTCCGAGTGGAATGACATCCAATCAGCTGTATCACTTTCCCTCAGCACACCTTCGAACGCTACTTTGAAATGAGTCACCTTAGGTTTTCCAATTGCCCCGGAATACCTGATATATTTTTGAACCGGCAAGGGTAGGCCCTCAATGTCAGTGTTGCTCAAGGTCTCTTGGGGTGCTGGTGTTAACGAGGCCATACCTTCCTTTATGTCTCTTTTATATTGATCTTCGAAATTTGATGCAGCAAGGCTCAAGAATAACCAGGGTAGAATCACCACATTCACAATGGTTCCATACTTCGCATCTTTCCAGTATTTGAAGATTAGAATTTGAGAGAAAAAAACAGACGTCATACCAAATACCCACCAGTAGAGCCAGTTTGAGAAGAGTAACCCAGAGGTAACTGACCACATGACCGCCATCGCCAGCCAGAAGACACCTGGCGACTTGACGAAATTGGAAGAGACAGCAGGTGTATTGACCCTGAAGCCAGCAAGATGAATGGCTCCATGAAGCAAGATGATTATCGCCAGAAAGTATCTCATAGTCTCTGTCTCTTTTACTAAAACTAGTAGCCTTGGAAATGTAAGACCATGACGAGCGACATGAAATGACAATGATTGTGGTCAGTGTAAAACGGGAAGGACTTGGCACTATTCTTCTAAGTCTTAAGTCTCACTTTGTTTCCAATATACTTCCTCTCACCAAAAATCTTCCGTTTATGGTGAAAGGCATTCCCTTTCCATTTAAAATAGTTCTGAGGTAAGTGCTAACCAGCCCCTGCCTTGCTGAGCCCATAGGAGCAAGATAGCCAATCCGAAGGCAAGGGTATTTAACAACCAAATCAGCATGTTGCGGTGCCAGCGAAATACCACAAGGGAAATGAGAATTGTTGGTGCTACTAAATAGAAGAGCCCTGTTAGCAGCATGGCGTCATTGGTAATGGTCTAAATTTTCTTTTCGCAAAATATCTTCCAGGTTGGATATGAAAACGATTCGCTCTTGTCCACCCATTCCCCCACCCAGTTATATCCTTTGTCGCTGATGTCAGAAAAAGTCAGCCTATAGAAGCCTGGATTGCCCTGGGGCGATGGCTGCTCACTATACAAAATGATTTTATCTTCTTTTCTGTTGCCGTACCAGGCACGCAATGAGGGAGTGGCGACGGTGGAGTAGTAATGAACATTCCATCTGGCACTGTCGGTGCTATACTGCCTGATGCTACCGGAATGAAGCCCGTCTGCTTTAATGGTTTCGTCCTGCACGGCCAGTCCATTCATGATGTATTTAAACACCCAGGTCATCTGAACTGTGTCGGCCCAGGTGTTTTGATCAATGCGGCTGACTGACTTACAATCGCACGATCCAATTAATTCTTTAAAGTCCCTGATTTCTTTCGGAGCCTTAGGATCCGGTAACCCATAAGGATTTGCGGCTGTTGGGAGATAGTCAAATTGCTGCGCCTGCAATTGAAAGCCGCCAATCGATAAAGCGATGAGTAAGAGTTTTTTCATGCTCCAAACAAGGCAGAATTGTGGGAACCACGATGTTTAATGCAGTTAAGGGCTGGGATTTTGCAGTAAGCCAAGCCAGTCTCCCTTCGTCATCGACTGAAGGAAGCCATTGCCTTCCTTCACCAGATCGCTGGCTAGCTTTGCTTTGGTTTGTTGCAACTGCTGTATTTTCTCTTCCACGGTGTTTCTGCAAATCAGCCGAATCGCAATTACCCGTTTGTCCTGCCCAATGCGGTAGCTGCGGTCAATGGCCTGGTCTTCTACTGCCGGGTTCCACCACGGGTCGACCAGAAACACATAGTCGGCTTCGGTGAGGTTGAGGCCGGTGCCGCCTGCTTTCAGGCTGATCAGAAATACCCTTGCATGTACGTCGTTCTGAAACTGGCTTACCACTTCCTCCCGGTTGGTCGTGCTGCCTGTGAGCATGGTGTAGCCAATGTGCTCTTTGGCAAGTTCTTTCTCGATCAGGTTCAACATCGAAACAAACTGCGAGAACACCAGCACCTTATGGTCACCTGTGATATTGCGGAGCTGTTCCATTAGCGTGTCAATTTTCGCTGAACTGTCTCCATATTCTTTTTCCTCGCCAAGCAGCAAAGGCGAGTTACAAATCTGACGAAGCTGGGTAATGCCTCTGAGGGCGTACATGGGTGTTTTCAGCAACTGTTCATTGTTGGTTGATTCAATCAGATCCCGAAGTTCTTTCTCACGGGCATCGTAGGTTTTTCGTTGCTCGGCTTCCATGTCGCAGTAGAGTACCATTTCTGTTTTTTCAGGTAGCTCTGTTGCCACTTCTTTCTTAGTCCGGCGGAGTATGAAAGGGCTGATGCGCTGCTGTAAGTCGAGAATGCTGTGTTTATGCTGGAATTTGTCGATGGCCATGGCATAGGTGTTGCGAAAGTAGGTGCGGGAGCCAAGCAGCCCTGGGCAAGCAAACGATAATTGGGCGTACAAATCGAAGCTGTGGTTTTCGAGTGGTGTGCCTGTAAGAATGACCCTGTTTTTTGACTTCAGCATGCGGGCGGCCTTGTTGCGCTGCGAAGCCAGGTTCTTAATGTTGTGCGACTCATCGAGAAAGGCGTAGTGAAACTGGTACTTTCTCAGGTAGGTAATGTCATTGACGAGCGTATGGTAAGTGGTGATGACGAGGTCATAGTCTTTGAATTTTGGAATTATCCGAAGCCGGTGAGGGCCATGGAACGAGACGGTTTTCAGGGTGGGGGCAAAGCGCTCGATTTCATTGTGCCAGTTGTGAATCACCGAGGTAGGGGCCACAAGAATATGGGTGGAGGAGCCATGCTTTTCTTTCAAAGCCAGGATAAAGGCAATGATCTGGATGGTTTTTCCCAGCCCCATGTCGTCAGCCAGGCAACCACCGAAGTTGAACTCATCGAGGACATTGAGCCACGTCAGACCCTGAAGCTGATAGGGTCTTAATGTGGCTTTGAGAGCAGTTGAAGGCTTTGCCGGCGTGATCTTGCCAATGCTTGAGAGCTTCTGCCGGTAGCCGCTTACTTCCTGCTGGGTTTCTTCGTCCAGCATAAACCTTTCAAAAAGCTGATTAACAGATTCGAAGTTGATTTTTGGCACCTGCACCACGTCGTCGACAATGGTACCTGCCGCAAAGTAGCCTTCGAACTTTTGCAGCCATTCTTCGGGAATCACCCCTAGTGTCCCGTCGCCCAGCGTTACGTATCGGTTCTGGTTCTTTACGGCCTTGTGGATTTGCTTGAGTGATGCTTTCTTTCTGCCAAACTTTGCTTCTATCCGGGCATTGAACCAATTGAGTCCGCTGCTGACCTGTATTGAAATATTGACTGGCTCGGGGTTGACGTCGATCCCTTTGAGCTGGCTGAAGCCAAGCACTTCCAGCCCTTCCGCCTTCCATTCTTCGTAGGCCTTCAGAAACCAGCCGTTTTGTACAAACCTGGTTTTGTGTATGTAAAAATAGAGTAGGGGATTGTTTACCTGCTCTTTAAAATGCGGGTGCTGTCGGATGAGGCGGGAAAGAAACGCCTCTTCCATTTCAGTGTCCCGCTCCAGCATTGCGGGCTCTCCCTTTAAATCTTCGATGTAGATTTGTTTGGTGGTAAGCACCGGTATTTCAGTCTTTCCATATCTTACCACGGGGTCAATCACAATATAGTCGCCGAAGTCGGACAGGTAGATCAGCCGGGTGGACTGGCTCTCATCTTCCGTCGTTGCCCTGGCTGTTTCCATGTATTCGTGCACTACCTCAACGTGGTTTTCCATTTGAGAGAGCACATCTTTCTGAAAGCGAACAAACTCTCCATGAGGCAGGCGCAGACCGTCTTCGTATTTCCTGAAGTACGACAGCACTTTTAAGGCGTCAGTTTTTTCTGCCATCAACCACTGCTCGTCAATAGTGACGAACCTATCGAACCTAACAGCCACCCTGGCAGCCGGAGTGAAGGCTCCTTCGATATACACCTCGGCTCTTACGTGGTAGACATCATTTTCCATCGAAATCCTGACCAGCACCCGGACGTCGGCTTCACGTAAAGCGATTTTGGACACTGACTTAGCACTCACCTTTTCCGAAACCGAAGCATCGTGCTGGTAAAAGGAGTAGTGCAGGGGATTGCTCACGATGGCCCGGATGGCTTCAAGGTCAGTGAGGGTGGGCTCATAAAATGCCTGAAAACGGGCAATGGCCGCATAAAACCTGAGTACTTCCGGATTTTGCGATTGCCACATGCTGTCAAGTGGATTGAGCACAGTGAGCGGATTTTTCAGCTCTCTGTTCTGGGTGAGGCCACCACGCACCAGCTGCGCACTGAACAGGTTGTAGTACCTGTGAGAACCCAGCACGACGATGGTTTTAGAGCCGCTAGTTTCCCCGGTGCCCGACTGCTCCGCCGACAGGTACTTGTCGAGAGCAACCCCGCCGGGCCTGCTTTCCCCCTTGAAGTCTTCAAAGGGTTTGCTGCTCGTTGCAACCTTATTTTCGTCTGGCTTTTTTTCCATGTGCTCTTGGGCACACAATATGCCACAACGGCCGGAAAAATGCTCAATGCTTTAGTTAAAGTTTTGTTGCGAACAGCTTACCTTCTTATCCGGTTTCGTTCTTCGTCAGCGCTGGTGTTTCTTTGCCGCAACCCGGCATCACCACCAAACGACCAGGTGTAAGTGACTTTAACAATCCGTTTCCAGGCAGATTCTGATCGATACAGCACAACGCTCGTGAGATCATAAGCCTCCCTTGTGATGGCACCAAAACCTGATCTTATTTTCATCGTTTTCAGCAAGTCGGTAACACTTAGCTGGAGAGTGCTATTGTTGTCAAATGCTTTGCTTAAACCCAGATTGAGCATTCCGAACCCCGCAACCTTTTTTGAGCCATCGTAGGATTGGGCGTTGTACCAGCCCGAAAGCTCGACAGCATAACCCCGCTTGAGGGAGAAGGTTTGTGAGCCATTGACCGACCACGTGGCATAAGTTTTAACCAGCTTTTCGTCGGTGTGGAGCAACTGAAATTTACGCCAGCCTCCCAGCATGGTGAGGTTGGTAGTCCACCAATCGGCTATTTTAAACGGCAGCGTGGCCTGAAAGGTCATATTGTCCTGATAAGAAAGGTTTACTGGCTGCACGAACATGAGATCCCTTTGGGTGTTTTCCAGCAGTTGATACCTGGCGATAGGGAATTCGTCGTGGCTCAGTAATGCTGAAAAAGTGTATCCCTGGTAGACAACCCCTGCCTTCAGGTTGGTTGTAATTGTTGGGCGAAGTGCCGGATTGCCTGTGAAAACTGAGGACGGGTCGTTGTAGCGCAGGCTGGAGGCCAGGTCGTTGTACGAAGGGCGGCTGATCCTTTTGTTGAACGAGAGCTGCACCTCGGTATCATGGCCAAGGTGTCTGGAATAGAAGAAGGTGGGGAAGAATTTGCTTATTTTCCTGCGAACCCTGTTTTCTTCACGGTCGGCGTCAATACGGGTGTCTGAATATTCGTATCTGAGCCCAGCTTGCAGCGAGTTGGCTTCATTTGGTTGCCAATGAAACGACAAGTAGATAGCCCCGATGGTTTCTTTCATATCGATACAGTTGGCTTGCTGGGCGGTATCCTGCAGCGCATCCTCTCTCAGCGTTTCAATGGACGAATTGCTGGTATTGTAGGTATGGGTAGCCTTTGCTCCTCCTTCCAGTTTGAAGGTAGAATTGAATTGATTTGTATAATCTGTTTTGGCGACAACAACCTCTATAGGAGTACTCGAACGGCCTTTTTGCTGAGAAGAGAATGCTGCCGCTGGAGGGATTACCTCTATGCCCGCACTGTCGTAAAAGACGGCGGAAGCGTCAATAGGAGAATTGTTTCGGTAGGCAAGGTAATCCAGGTCGGCGTTTAGCTTTTGCCGATCCGACAATTCCTTTTCCAGAAATAGATTGGCGACTGTGCTCTCCCAATTATTTTTGCTTACTGCCCTTAGCTGCATTCGGATGATTGAATCTGGCAATAAGCGGTAGGTTGCTTCGTTCGACGTGTTGAAGGTTGATTTACTGTTGTTGTAGGCAATGTTTCCTCTGAGAGTGGTCGTGCCCAGGTGGGTGTCAAAACCTCCGGTCAGGTTGTGATTGTTGTCAAGCCGGTCGCTGGAACTGAGAAAGTCTACGGCCAGTTTACCGCCAATAGCTGGCATGTTTTGTCCTCCGGTGGCGAACCAATTGCTATGCGAGTTGTCGTGCGAGAAGGTGTAATTGCCGTAAAAATTGGTGCGGCCTGTTCCGTGAGACAGGTCCAGGGTGCTAGTGGCTTTTTCCGCCCATCCATACCCGGCCGTAGCCGAAACTGAGCCGTGGGTTCCCACAGTACTGTTTTTCTTCAAAACGATATTGATAATGCCGGCGTTACCCTCTGCGTCGTAGCGGGCTGGTGGGCTGGTGATAAGCTCAATCTTTTCAATATTGTTGGCGCTCATGCCATTCAGCATTTGAACGACTTGGGCGACCGGTAACCTCATCAGCTTGCCATTGAGCATGATGGTGACGCCGCTTTTTCCGTAAAAGGAAATGTTGTTATCCCGCCGGTCTACTATCACACCCGGCGACCGTTCCAGTACCTGAAGAGCCGAGCTACCTTTTGTCATGATACTGCTCTCAACATTCACAATTGTTCGATCCGTTTCCTGCTGATAAAGTGGTTTTTCGGCTCTGACAACAACATATTCAAGCTGAACATCGTCGGTTAACAACGTGATGGCGCCGAGGTTGAGAGCTTCTCGGTTGCCAATGTCAATCGGCTGAGTTTCGAGTGTTTTAAATCCCACGGCGCTGAAGCGGAGAAAGTATTGCCCTCGGGGTATGCCACCTACATTGAATTTTCCAGACTCATCGGACACCGCTCCCTTGATCAGGCTGGAGTCAGCGGTGTGGAGCAGCAATACGTTAGCAAAGGGAATTCCTTCCTCATTCGCATCAATTAGTTTACCGGAAAGCTGACAAAATGCTGTGACCGAAATGTGCAGCGCCACGGCAGTGGCAATCATTTTTTTCATAAACACCCTTGATATTTGTTTGACCTGCCTGCAAACAAATGAGGGGATGTGGTGTGTTAAAATTTACTTGCCAAGAGGTTGGCTATTTTTGACGTCATGTCGATAGTGGCTGTTTTGTTGCGGGAGAGAGCAAAAAGTGCAGGACGTCAATTTTTTGTAACATGTTGTCAAGTATTCAAGGCTGCTTAGGTAGTAGCGAGGTCATTCAGGCGATTTTTACGTAATTTAACGTGGGTTCGTTCGATATAAAAATGTAGCAAAACATCACCAAAGGGCGTCATTGCGGAAATTTTCTTCAGATATTTTTCTCATCTGAAGAAAATTATCCGCAATCTCCGCCTCAAAACATTTGAGATTCCGGGCTGCCCGCCTGGGATAAATATTAGCCCATTTTTATTTTAGGCCAATATTTTCCGGAATGACGACATTTTTATATCGAACTCACGTTAATTTAGTTGTAACTCTGATCCTTAACCTTCCATATTCAAAGTCAGTTGTTAGCCGATCAATCAAAATACGCCTGGTTCTTCAAGTACAAAATCTACCATTTGCCCTTTTGGTTCGCTTACCACTGTGCATGGTGGACATTGCTCACGGGCAGTGTGCAGGATGTTGCTCATAGTATTTTGTATGCTCCTTTTGGAGTAAAGTTTTCCTTTTACGTCATTTTTCAGGCGATTGCGGTTTATTTTAACCTGTATTTTCTGATGCCTCGTTACTTTGAAAAGGGGAGGTATGCCGTCTATTTCGTTTCGCTGGCGGTCACGGTGGTGCTGGCGGCGATGGCTGTTAATTTTGGGTATTTTGTCAATGCGTGGGCGTACGACACCACGGTGCAGAAGCTGTTCAATATAGAATCGACGGATCCCTTTTACTTCTTCAAAAGAAACACCATGCCCTCGACAGTTGCCAGCACCACCCTGGGCATGAGTGTGAAGCTTGCCAAAAACTGGATCAGAGACAAAAGGAGGCAACAAGAGCTTGAAAAGGAGAAGCTGGAAACAGAATTGAAGTTTCTCAAATCACAGTTCAATCCTCATTTCCTGTTCAATACGATCAACTCCATTTTTGTACTGATCAAAAAGAACCCTGATGTGGCGTCGGAGTCGTTGGCTAAGTTTTCAGAGCTTTTGCGTTATCAGCTTTACGAATGCAATGAGCATAGGATACCGTTGGGGCAGGAGCTTGCCTACCTCGACAACTTTATTGAACTGGCCAGGCTTAGGCTTGATGTCGGGAAATTCGACTTGCAGCTTGACTTTGAAAGGGACCTCGGAGGAAATGCCATGATTGCTCCTTTCGTGCTGATGCCCTTTGTTGAAAATGCGTTCAAGCATGTAAGTCAACAAGAGGGCCGTCCCAACTGGATTCGCATGCAGCTTTCACTGAGTGATTACCTTCTCAACTTCAGCATTGCTAACAGTGTGGAGCCCGAGCAGGCCAGGGCCAAGGAGGCGGTATCTTTTGGCGGATTGGGATTGAAAAATGTGCAAAGGCGGCTTGATCTTGTTTACCCCGACAGCTACAGTTTGAGCATCGATAAAGGGAATGATGAGTTCAAAGTGTCGTTGAAGATAGATCTGACTGCGGAGCTTGTAGAGAAAACAGAAACGGTGCTGCCAGGTAAGCTTGTAGCAGCTATTGGTTAGGTTAATAACAAAAAGGATGACGCCTCTCAAATGTGTGGTTATTGACGATGAGCCTCTTGCCAGGGAATGTATTACCGGGTATGTGAACCAGGTGGATTTTATGGACCTCGCCGGTGAAGGGAACAACCCGCTTGAGCTCGACAAAATGATGAGCGCCCATAAAATCGATCTGGTGTTTCTGGATATACAGACGCCTGTTATCAACGGTATCGATTTTCTGAAAATGGCCAAAAACCCTCCCATGGTAGTTATCACCACGGCGTACCCCAGCTACGCCCTTGATGGTTATCAACTCGATGTGCTCGACTACCTGCTTAAGCCGATTACCTTCGGTAGATTTTTTAAAGCGGCTACGAAAGCGAAGGAACACCAGCTGCTCCGGGGCAAACCAGCGGTGCCCGAGGGTGGCATTGCCGTCCAGAGCCCCGATCATTTTTTTATCAAATGTGACAGTAAGTTCGAGCGCATTTACTTCGACGACATTCTTTATGTGCAAGCCCTTCAGAACTATGTGACCATTTTTACGACCAAGGGTAAATTCATCACGCTGCTGTACCTCAAGAACGTCGAGGAAAACCTTGATAGGCAGTCCTTTCTCAGGGTTCACAAGTCCTTTATCGTCTCTATTCCCAAAATTCAATCCATCGAAAACAACGAAATCATTATTGACAACTTCCGAATTCCCATCAGTCGCAATTACCGGGAGCAGGTGCTCGAAAGGGTGGTAAATGACAAGCTTTGGAAAAAATAAAAACGGCATGTAACCAAATTGCTGCCTGTCATATAGCTGACACTGCACGTCGTCAATCTAATTTCTTCATTATTGGCGACCAGGCTACCTTCAATGCATTCAAAACGATGCGTAGACAGTTATCCAATGAAAAAGACTACATTCTCTTACCTGTTATTGTCGGCCGCTCTGTTTGCCTCTTGTTCGAACCGTCAGGGAGTTGAGGATACACCGAAGACCAGCAAAGAACAGATCCAGTCCCTGACAAGCGAAATGGTTAAAGCGGAGATTACCGATAATCTGCATGCCTTTCTTTTATTTTATAATTCTGACGCTATTTCGATGCCCGAATATCAGCCTACGCTCGATGGTCTGCATCAAATCGAAGCATTTTATTCTATAATATTTCGTCGACAGGACATCGTTTCCTTTACCAAGACCACCGAAGAGATTTTCGATATAGACAATCTTATAATTGAAATAGGGTTGCTGGACAAATCATACAGGGCAGCGGTGACGGATACAATAATTAATCAGCATGGAAAATACTGGCATGTATGGCAAAGGCAACCGGACGGCAGCTTGAAAATTGAGGGGGAAGCGTTTGGCTTTTTTCATCACGTAGCCAATCCAGAGCCGCTCACGGTCACCTTCGAAGAAGTGGAATGGAACCAACAACACAATGGAACGAGACTGGGCGTAGAGTATCCCTTCGAACTCCGGGCTTATAATTCAATGATGGAAAAGGGAGTGCAAACCCGTGACGGCGAATTCAGATCCAATTACTTTACTGAAGATGGCTCTTTCAAGCCCTTTGCTGAACCGACCGTTACGGGAATGGCAGAAATCAAGCCTTATCTGATTGCCTACAGCGGAAGAGGGCAGGTGAAAATCGATTCGGTGGCAGTATTTACTTACGACTCCCGCTACCTCGATGGCTATGTACTCGAGTATGACATGTTTCGGGTACGGTGGACCAACAACGATATGCAGGGCCGAACGGAAGGCAAAGGGATTCGGCTTTGGAGGCGCATGGACGATCACTCGCTGCGGCTGTTTAGAGAAATAGGCACTCACAACTATCTGAGATAACTCAAATTTAACGTCAATGAAGAAGCCATTCAAATCAATATACCACTTTTGCTGCGTCAGCTTCCTTATCTGCCTGGTTACTTCGGCATTCCACGAAGCTGCCGCCCAACATCCTTCCGAAAAATATAAAAACTACGGAGAAGGTTATTTCAATGACCTCAGATACGGATTCTTTATACCAGCCAATTACGAATCGCAAAAGCGCTATCCTTTACTGGTGTATCTGCACGGTGCCAACGACACTGTTTCCAGAGACAGTAAATGGTACCAGCCTGCGATTCAAAACAAGCAACCCATGTTTGTGCTCACTCCCAAATGCACGGTAGCTGACCAGGGCTGGGGCAATACCTGGACTGAGGGGCATACCGAGGCCACTGCCAAAACCCTGGCGCTGATAGACTCTCTTATCAAAGTTTATCCAATAGATGTGAATCGCCTCTATATCTATGGTATTTCCATGGGTGGATTTGGCACCCTCTCAGTTCTCCAAAAAGAGCCGGGCAAGTTTGCCGCCGCCTATGTGGTTTGTGGGGGTGGTAGTGAGGAGGCCGTTAGCAACTTGCTGGATATCCCCTTGTGGATTTTCCATGGCGAAGAAGACGATATTGTCTTGATGCGGTACTCAAAGCAAGTGTACGATGAAATCGTAAAGCTGGGGGGAAAGAATGCAAGGTTTACCAGCTATCCTGGTGTGAAGCACAATAGCTGGGAAAACGTTGATAAAGAGGAGGCATTACCTGGATGGCTGTTGTCGCAAAGGAAAGGAAGTCGCTAGATGTTGAAGCTTACTTAGTTTTCCGACCAACCGGAGCTTGCGGCAACAAGAATGTCACCAAAAGTAGCCAGCTCTGTTACCGGGAATTTTTCGGGCAGTCCATTATTCGAAGGCTTCCAGCCAAGGAGGCTGTCTTTAACATAAGCGCCATCCCATTGCCCTAGAACCGCCGTGTTATCCATTTCTACCAGGCTGAAGGAGTACAAGCCCTTTGGTAGCCCCACCTGGGCGCTCAGCCACGAGTTGCCTTTGTCGGGCGATACAAATAACTCGTTGTAGGCAAGGGCGTAAATGTTGGTTCCAGCTGCGCTTATGTTGTGCAGGGAGCGGTCCTTCATCACTTTTCTCCATAATCCCTCTTTTTTATCGGCTTTGTAGATTCCCCGATTGGTGCCAATGTAAAAGTCACTGCCTAACTCTTTCATGGCATTGACTTGTAACATTTTCTCGCCATACACCAGCCCCCAACTATTTGTGATTTCGTTCAGAACAAACAGCCCTTCGTTGGTGCCTGCATAGAGTCTGTTTTCAACAGCCAAAAGCCTTCGGATGGTCAAACTGCTCAAGCCATTGTTGATGCGAGTCCATGTGTTTCCTTTGTCTGTGGAAACAAAAACTCCTTCATACTGGCTGCCAGCGAATATTTTCCCACGCAAAAAATAGAGGGCATCGATGCTGGCTGTTGAAGACGGGGTTGCCGGAAGCGGATACCACTGTTCGTTTTGGAAGTCAAAAAAGAAAATACCCTTCTGCTTTGTCGACACACCAAGAAGGTTGTCTCCAGTAGCAATATCTGTGATTCCCAGGTCGCTGGGTATACCTTTGCTAGTGTTTCTCCAGGTAGCTCCTTTGTCTGTAGAAAAGTAGATGATGCCTTTGTTGTCGTCGTCAGGTTGTACAGACATGGCAAAAAAGAAGAGTACTATCGCTATGATTGCAGGCACTGGTTTTCGTGTTTTTTCTCTATGCCCAAAATTATTATAAGTAACAGGACCAATGCAGCATCATGTGTAAAAACAGTGTAAACGGATTGTAAATTAACTGACAGCCCCAGTTTGCAACGACGAGGTGCAAGACCTGCGATTTCTTCGCAGACCAATAATGCCCTACCTCACCTCATTCACCTCCAGTACCACGCTTGTTCGGTTCAGGTTCACCAGCGGATTGAAGCCCACTTTCATCAGAAAGTCACCCGAATACGCATTTTCCGGGTTGAGCCAGGATCTGGCGCCCGGATACAGGTTGATCTCTTTCACCTGATACTTTTTGTTTGGGTCCAGGCCGTTGAGCTTGATGGGCTCCACACTGGTTTGGAGCCGCTGGCGGTAGTTGACCAAATAGTTGAAAATGATCGCTCTGGTTTTGTCAGGCTTCACATACATGATGGAGGCCATGTCATTTTCATGTGGGTTCATCAGGCGATACTGGTCGCCGTGCCACACAATGTCTTTGAAACCGTGGTAGTTGGCCACAGCCTCTTTGGCAAACTGCATGTCTTTTTCGTTCAGCTCACCTGCCACGATGTCGAAGCCTAGCTTACCCATGCTGGCTACATCCGTTCGGAACTTGAGCGGCTGCTTGCCCCAGTCTGTTACGTGGTTGTCGACGGCGATGGCAGGGAAAAAGTAGGAGTAGTCCCACTGCATGAAGATTCTTTCCAGGGGATCAGTGTCGTCGCTGGGCCAGAACTCAGTGAAATATTTCAGGAGTTCATAATCACCACGTCCACCGCCGCCCGAGCAGAGCATCATCGGTACTTTCGGGTATTTGGCCCGGATACGTTCCAGTACCTTGTAGAGGCCGTGCACGTACTCCACATAAAGATGCGACTGGGGAAGTCCCTTTTTGTTAAGATAGGCTGAGTAAGCGTTGTAGATCACAGCATTGCAATCCCACTTGATAAAGGCCAGGTCATGGTTTTTAGTAAAGAGCCCATCAACTACGCCATACACGAAGTCTTGCACTTCCGGGTTCGACAGGTCGAGCACTAGCTGATTGCGGTAGTACACCTCTGGTCTGTCCGGCTGCCGGATCACCCAGTCGAGATGGTTCTCGTAGAGCTCGCTTTTGGGGCTCACCATTTCAGGCTCTATCCAAATGCCGAACTTCACACCCTCTTTGGTTGCCTCCTCTACCAGATGCCCAATGCCATGAGGTAGTTTCTTGGTATTCTCCTGCCAGTCGCCCAGCCCGGTTTTGTCATTGCTGCGGGGGTATTTGTTGGCAAACCAACCATCGTCGAGCAGAAACAGATCAACGCCCAGGTTCCTGGCATCTTTGAAAAGTGAGGTGATTTTGTCTTCGTCAAAGTCAAAGTAGGTGGCCTCCCAGTTGTTGAGCAAGGTTAGACGCTCTCCCTGGCCATCAAGCACCCGGTATTTTCTTGCCCAGCTGTGCAGGTTGCGGCTAGCTTCACCAGTGCCGTTGTTGGAAACGGCATAGATGAGAGAGGCTGTTTTGAATGTCTGATTGGGAACCAGCGAATACTCAGATGCATAGGGATTGATGCCGGAAATGAACCGCAGGTTTTCATAGGGATCTACTTCAAACTCCATCTTAAAGTTGCCGCTCCAGGCGAGCTGACCGAGCATCACAAGCCCTTCATTTTCCGAAGCTGGTTGTCCAAACGATAAAATGAAATTGGGTGATTGCAACAGCATCGCCCTTGCACCCAGCTTGGTCTCTATCGACCGCATGCCCCGCTCCAATTTAGTTTCAGTCGGCTGCATTTCTTTTGCCCATTGGCCCTGATAGGTAGTGAGGTAGAAGTCTTTGTTAGAGAAATAGAGATCGGCTGAGGCATACTTCTCCAGAAGCACTGGTTTTTTCTCCGTGTGTCTGATCTCTGTCCATTGCTCAACCACATTTTCTTTTCTCCAGACTTTGTAGAACAATGTTACATTGAACGGGTACTTCGGATCTCTTAGTTGAATGCTTGTGACCGAAGTGTTGTCGTCAACCCGTTCCTTTTTGTGTGTCACATATTTCAACTCAAGGGCGGCATTGCCATCGCCATGTTTCACCTGAATGGCCGGCTCCACAAGGTTCCACGTCCCGGCTGGCGTATAAGCTGCATTGTGGATGCCAATATTGTCATCATCCAGCCGGGTAAGATTGGAAATGGTTGCATAGTCGATTTCGTTGGTCAGTGGCTCTCCAAAGTAAATAGTTCTTAGCCTGCTCTCGCTATCCGTTTGTAGCACGATAACGTTGCTGGCGGTTTCTATGGGAATGGTGACAGTTTGCGCCGAAAGGCTGATGACTGCCAGCATCGAACCAATGGTCAGGAATGCCTTATGAATAGCAGGTAGGGGGTGTGTTTTTTTCATTTCTTCAACTTTCTGGAATAAAGGATAAGATTAAAAAATAGTTGGAGGTAAGTCAAAGCAAAGTGTGATTTAGTGGACATTGAGGTTATGCAATGCAACACTCACGGGCTTGGATATCAAATGATATTCGATTATGTTTACATGTTACTATTTAGTAACATAATATTAAACTACTTTTGGAAACTCAAGCAACTGATAAAGAAACCGAAATCTGGAAAGCCCTTGCTGACCCTGCCCGTCGTCGGCTGATGGATTTGGTGAGGGAGTCACCAAAGACAACGGGCGAACTCGTGGAGGAGTTTGAAACCATTGGAAGGTGTGCTGTAATGAAGCACCTTTCGGTTTTGGAAGACGCCAAACTTATCTTACCGAAGAAGCAGGGGAAGTTTCGCTGGAACTTTATCAACGCCATTCCCTTGCAGGAGATTTATGAACGCTGGGTGAAAAAGTACGAAGCTCAGTGGGCTACTAATTTGCTTCAGTTGCGTGAACTGGCTGAATGCAAAGAGCATTTTGATGATTTAACTAACGACTTACTTATGAATGAGCCGACCAAGCCTGTCAATATCAGACTAGAGGTGCCGATTGATGCCAGCATTAACAACGTGTGGGAATGCCTGATCAAAGACGTTGGACTCTGGTGGAGAAAGGACTTCTACACCAGCCAAAAAACAAAAGCGTTTATCCTTGAACCCAAAGTGGGAGGGAGGATGTACGAAGACTATGGAAATGATGAGGGGCTGCTTTGGTACACAGTAATTGTGCTCAACGCTCCCCATCATCTGGAGTTGCAGGGGCACCTTACGCCGGATTATGGCGGGCCAGCCATTACGTTCCTCAAGATTACGCTGAAGGAAGACGGCAGTAAGACCATCCTGACCTTGTCGGATACGCTGATGGGCGACGTATCAGCGAAAGCAAAGGGACAAATTACCGAAGGCTGGAAGCTGCTTTTCGAGGAGGGATTCAAAAACTATATAGACAACAAGTCATGAAAAGCATTCTACTAAGCATCTCCGTATTTGTATGCGTGTCGGCTGCAAATGGACAAAATGAAGAACTTTTGAGGGTTTTCAATGATCAGGTGGCAGCTTTCAACGATGGTGACGTTGATCGGCTGACCGCAAATGTTACCGACGATTTTAAGTGGTTTTCACTCACAGCTGATACCCTTTTGCTCGAAGTGGAGGGAAAAGAGAATTTCAGGCAAAGTATGAAGTATTACTTTTCTACAGGGAAAAAATCAGTCTCGGCCATTGAACAATATGTGATCGACGGCGAAAGGATTAGTTTCAGGGAAGTAGTGAGCCACAAGAACAAAGCAGGCGAAACAGTCTCCTCTTCTGCCATGGGCATCTATCAGATTCAAAATGGCAAGATTTGCCGGGCCTGGTATTTTATTGACTGAGGCGCACAGGGTGTCGTCCAGAGGTTAGGTCGGGTTCAATTGTTTTGTCATCACTGCCGTTTTATGACTCTTATAGTCCACCTGTCCAATTTCCTTCCAACCAAGCCTTTTGTACAAAGACTCAGCCGTAAATGTGTGCAGGTATAATTGTTCGTACCCCCATTTGAGACTTTCGGCCTCGATGCGCTCCAGGAGCTGCCTGCCAAGCCCCTGATTTCTATAATCTTCCGTGGTGTACAGCAACGACACCCATGGCTTGTAAATTTGCAGGTGGGGATATGCCTCAAGCAGTCCCACGTGGTTGCTAAGACCTCCTGTGGCTGCGGGTTTGTCGCCGACCAAAAGCAGAAACTGAAAAAGCACGTCGTTATTGCCTGGATGTGTTTCGAGGCGTTTTGTTGTTCTCTCAACAGGAATCTCCCACTCGGCCAAATACCACTCAGCAATCTGCTGAATCAACCCCTGGTCGGTGGCTTGCAGTTGAAGTATTTTCTCTTGATGCATTTTATTGTTCACCCAGCTTTTTTGCAGTCGTCAGTTATTTTTTGTCCTGCATCCTTACCCATTCAATGACTATGTTTTCAAGGTCTTGCTTGCGATGCATGATTTCATCAATAGTCACAAACTTGGCCACTCGTCCTTCCTTGCCGTCGCCTTCCAGCAGACCGGATTTGTCCCTGATAAATGCTCCTTTGTGAAACATAAGGCTTACATGCTTCTTAGCATTCATAAAGTAGGAGGCCATATTTCCTTTGTATAAGAATGTCGGGCTGTTCCACTTGATAGTTTCCTCTATACCAGGATGTGCGGAGAGAATAATTTCCCTTACTTTTTCGATTTCAGCGGTCATTGGATGGGCCAGTTTGGCCAGGTATTCGTCCACTTGTGAGTTTTTGTTCATAGCCTTCATAGCCTTCAAAGCCTTGGTGCTATCCTAAATTTAGCGAAATAACCTTGTGGGCGAAAACGCCGCTCTAAAATGCGATACCAACGCTAAGATAGCCACCTTCGGGAGCTCCAATACCTGCTCTGAAAAGAAAATTGCCATCCGGTTTCTGGTACCGATAGCCCACATTGAGCGCACCCCACAGCTTGGGAACACGAGTGGGCGAAGCAACTGTAAAGCCAATACCAGCTTCGGCGTGGTGATTCCCGGACCCAAATACCAGTGTTGGCATAGCTGCAAGATAGTTCTGCCAATCACTGTCAAATAAGCCTTGATATCTTCCGCCAATTAATCGAATGTAGGGCTTGATGTTTTCCTTTTTGTGATTTAGCATTCGCTCGTAGGCGATGCTGAAAGACGGAATGCCGGGAGATAGGTATACGCCATTTCGTGGCTCATCCTGGCTATCCTGACTGTTTGCCATTAAAGGTAGCAGGGTAAAAAGTAGTGGAACGAGCAGCCACTTGTAAACGATTTTAGATGAAGTTTTCATAGTCCAAAAAAGTTGTAGAATTTAATACTGATATCATATGAACAAGCCATAAACTAAATGTTGCGGCATTTTATCACTTCTATCCCCGGTCTTTGTTTGGATTCTTGACAAAGGTCAGGTTGGAACTCATTGACTTGCTAAAATGCAAGACCGAGGCTAATGTATGCGCCTTCCGGAATGCCACCACCGGCTCTGAATATCAACGCTTCGCCGGGCTTCTGGTAGCGGTAACCCAGGTTGAGTGCAGCCCAAACTTCCGGCGAATTGGAAGGAGAAACCAATGTAAGTCCTACCCCTGTTTCGAGGTGATTGTTTCCGTTGCCAAATACCCAGGCTGGCATCACAGCCAGGTAACCGGTCCATTCCTGATTGATAAGGTCACCGAATTGTCCCGCAATCCCTCTCAAATAGAACCGTCGATTCTCTTTTTTGTGCGCCAGCTGACGTTCGTAGCTAATGCTGAGGGAAGGAATACCGGCTGTTAGCACAAGGCCATTCCGCATTTCAACAGGTTGATCCTGCCCAAAAGTCAATAAAGGTGCCGAGGCAAAAGATGAAAGTAGTGCCAACCACTTCCACCCACTTTTAGATGAAGTTTTCATAGTTAAAAAAATAGATGTGAAAGTTTAAAAAACTTTACATCTGCAAAACTTAGGCCAAAAAACACTGATAGTCAGTTGGTTGTGGTTATCGCTCCAGCCCCCATGCCTTGTTGGGGTTTTTGTCAAGTGTCAATTTTAAGTCTCCTCCTTGTGAAAATACCTCATGCGGGAAGCTGAATTTTGTCCAGTCTTTGCCGTTCAGAGAGGCTTTTTGAATGTAAATGTTGTCAGCTGAATTGTTTTCTGTTCTGATCGTGAAGGTTTTACCGGAATAGTATTTCGGATCAAGCTGGATTTCTACTTTATCGAATATCGGCGTCGTAATGTCGTAAGAAGAATTGACCGATGCGCCGCCATCCATTTGAAACAGCCCTATGGCCGTCAATACGCCGAGTGCTCCCATTTGCCCCTGGTCTTCATCGCCATTGTAGCCTCCGTACGGGGTAATGTCTGAGAACGTAATTTCTTTCACTTCCCGCACCCATTTTTGAGAAAGCCAGGGCGCTCCCGCATGATTGAAAAGGTGGGCCATTTGGCACGAAGGCTGGTTTTCGTAGTCGACCCAACTTTCGGCATGTTTGCCATGGTCGGTGATGAATTTGTTGGGCTTCGCTTTTATAAAACAGCTGTCCACATATTGAGCATACTTGTCTGTGCCGCCGAACAATGCTGCCAGTCCTTTCAGGTCATGGGGCACGTAGTTGGTGTAAATGGCCGAGTTGCTTTCCACAAAACCTAACGTGTTGAATCCTTCGCCGATTGGCGTAAAGTTTTCAATCCAGGTTCCGTCTATGTTTTTGGGATGGATAAAATGCGTCTCAGGGTTCCATAGGTTTTTGTAGTTCTGGGAGCGCTTGTCGAAGAACTCGTAGTCCTTTGTTTTTCCCAACGCATTGGCTAGCTGAGCCAGGCACCAGTCCTGGTAGGCGTATTCCATCGTCATGGCGGCCCCGTCTTTGTGTCCGCCGGGGCCGGGAATGCCCTCGGGCACATAGCCTCGCTCTACGTAATAGTTCATGCCGCCGCCCTGCGGATTGTCACGATGCTCATAGCCAGCCCGGTCTCTGATGCCGCCTGGAAAAGCATTTTTGTAGAGGCCTTCGTAGGCTTTTGCTACGTCATAGTTTCGGATGCCTTTGTTGTAAGCAGTGGCGAAAAAAGAAACAGCCGGGTCGCCTATCATCACATAGGTGTAGTTGCCTCCCGAGGGTCCTCTGGGGATCAACCCGCCATGGCGGTACATCTCCACCATGCTGGCGCAGAACTCATTCATGATTTCAGGGTAGACCATCGACCAGAGCACGTTGAGTGTCCAGTGGCTGCCCCACCACGCATCGAAATTGTACTGGTTGTGTTTTGGGTTTCTGTTTTCATCCAATGCCACCTGCCGAACGACTGGCTTCGATCCGGTCATGTCGCAGTACTTGCCGTCTACGTCGCTCACAATACGGCGACCGAGCAGTGAGTGCCAAAGGTCGGTATAGAATTTGATTTTCTGTTTTTCCGTGCCACCTTCTATTTTGATTTTGCTGAGGTAGCCATTCCATTCACTTTTGGATGCTGACACCACTTGCTCAAAATTCCAGTGAGGGAGCTCGGTATCCATATTGAGCCGGGCCTGTGCCGTGTTGGTGTAGGAAATGGCCACTTTCATTTGAATGGTTTTCGACTGCTTCTTATCAAACCTGACATAGGCCCCCACTTCTTTGCCATGGATTTGCTCTACTTTTCCGGTCTTGAGTTTTCCTTTTTCCCACGCCCCAAAAGAAGAGATGGGCTGATCGAAACGAGCAACAAAGTAGACGTAGGTGGGCTTTGGACGGCGGTGGGTAGGAGCCATGATGCTATAGCCCTCAATTTCCTTATCGCTTATTTTTACCACTTTGGCCGAATCCATGTCACCGTGACCCAGGAATGCCCCCACGTCGAAAATAATGTCCTTGTTGACATTGGCCGGATAGGTGTATTTGTGAAAACCTACCCGGGTAGTGGAGGTGAGCTCCGCTTTGATGCCGTAATCCTTCAAAAAGACGCTGTGATAGCCGGGTATAGCTTTTTCATCATCATGGCTAAAGGCCGATTTGTAAGCTTCCATGCCCAAATGCCCTTTGAATTCGCCCACGGTCGGCATCACAGGTATGCCCGACATTTGCCAGGCGTGGATGTGGGAGAAGCACCGGACATACAGGCTATCATATAGGTAGCCAGAATTCCAGCTTCCTTTTACCCAGGTGTCGGGGCTGAGGTTCACCATGCCAAAAGGCCGGGAGGCAGAAGAGAAGAAGAACCAACGTGACTTGTGGGTGTCCACAAACGGGTTGACGTAGTCGATAGGCTCTTTTGTGGACTGAGAAAATGCCGGTGCAGCACAGGTGAAGAGCAGGGCGACCAGGGAGATTCTGAAAACGAGTTTAAGCACGCTAGGTAGGTTTTGATTTCAAAGAATCCCAATATCGGAAGTTCTGATGAATAGAAGCAATCAATATTCTATGTCGATCACCGTATTAGACTACAAAAGTTTTGGCTGCCTGGCCAATAAAAAACAAAGGCTTGCCTGGGCTGGATAGCCAGCCTCCCCCTGACAATCCAAACTTTTGTAGTCTTTGCTCTATGGAGTTAATTCTGATCCGCCTGATTCCACCACCAATGACTCGCCAGATAACCCAGTACCGCTACCAGACCAACCAGACCAAAGCTGACGGCACTCAGCGAGGCCTTCATTTCGGCGCTTATACCACTGTGCAATCCTGGAACAGACCATGGAAAATACTGCCCCAGCCCAACGGCCCCTACGATTTGCGAGACGATGAGCATCAGCACCACCAGCCCGATAGGAGCGAGGTACCCTTTCCCCCATATGCCCATGAAGGAAACTGGTGTTCCAAGCAACATCACTAACACCGTGGTGATAAAATAATTGGTTAAGGTAGAGGTGATAACACTGACATCAAAGTTGTCAAGCCCCATTAAGGCACCGACGACCAAACCCAGTAGCAGGTTGGCCACCACAAGGGCGATGCACCAAACGGCGTAAACGATGAACTTTGCGTTGATGATGCTACTACGGGAAGCTGGAAGGGCAAGCAAGTCCTTGGCTGTCTTGTCCGAATACTCACGGCCAAACAACCAGCTGGCCACGAAGCCGAATACCACCACGCCGCCTACACCCACTATCTGGGTGAGCAAGCCGACGTATGAGGGCCAGTCAGCAGAGAAGTTCATCAGTTTTGCTTTTTCACTCAAAGGGGAAGACCCCATATCGCCTGCGTGACCGAGGAGGTAAAGAGAAAGCCCACCCATGACTGGGCCGAGGGCAAAAGCGGCAAAAGTGACCCACACAATGGTTGAGTGCCTGAGTTTTAAAAATTCTGGCGCAATGGCTCTCAATGAAGTTGTCATTTTACTTACTGTTGAATAGTTCTTAAAAAATAGCTTTCGAGGTCTTCTTCGAAGGTGAATAGTTTGGTGAGGCCCACGTGTTCGGCTACCACCATTTCGGCAATGCGGTCAGGCTCGCTCATCCATTGACGATCCATGATCTCTATCTCGCTGGCAGCGTTTGTCCTGAACGGAATTCCGTTTTTCTGGAGCAGGTCAGCCACCAGAACATTGTCGTGCGAATTCAGCACGAGCTTCCTTTCTATTTCATTGTGCAGCTGATTGGCCTCCAGCTCTTTAATCAGCACACCCCGATGGATAATGCCGATGGTGTCGGCCACCTTGGCAATTTCACTTAGCAGGTGACTCGAGATCAGCACGGTGGTGCCCTGTGCGCTTAGCTCCCGGAGCAGGCGACGGATTTCCACAATGCCCGCCGGATCAAGCCCGTTCACCGGCTCGTCGAGGATGAGCAGCTCGGGACTGTGCATAAGTGCTCGGGCCAGACCGAGGCGCTGCAGGTTGCCCAGCGAAAGGTGGCTGGCCTGAACGTCTCTGTACTGGTCAAGCTTCAGTCGGGCAATGACTTTGTCGATTACTTCTTTGTCGTTCAGGCCATGGTACCTGTAAAAAATGTTGAGGTTTTCCACCACCGACAAGTCCGGGTAAGCGCAGGTCGACTCAATCATGTAGCCCACTTTGTCCCATACTGATGCGTTGCCAGGCACTTTCTGACCAAAGAGAGCAACACTGCCCTCCGTTGCTTTGATCATGCCAAGCAGCATGCGCATAGTCGTTGTCTTTCCGGCCCCATTGAGGCCGAGGAACCCGTAGATCTTCCCCTGCGGAATCTGCAGAGATACCTGGTCAACCACAGTGGCACGTCCGTACCGCTTGGTCAGGTTGTTTGTTTCAACGATCATCATTTGTTCTTAAAACCGTTTTTTTGGATCTCTACAAACTGCTGAGCAATCGCAACCAGCTCATCTTCTGGCAGGTTGTAGAGTTGTTTGTTGTTTTGAATATTTTGACGGAAATCCTGCTGGTAGTGCAGCTCCATGAACTCAAAAATGGAAAGCTGTGTCTGAAGCACGTGCCAGGCCAGTATTTTGCGGTCAATGTCGTTTCGCAGCTGCCCATTTTCCACATACTGGTCCACCAGCTGATACATAATGTCCAGCGCTTTCTGCTTCCTGATGGCCTGAATATTGCCCAGCTCCTCGGTGTTTTTCTCTCGCAGCACATTGTACAGGAAGGCGCTGACCACCCCCTGCGTTTTGTCGAAGTGCACCTTCGCCCGAAAGTGCAGAATGATCAAGTCGAAAAAGTCTTCGGGCGGTTGTTTAATAAACCCCTTGTCGTTCGCCAGCCGTTGCTGAACGGCGTAGTCAAGCAGGTAGAAGTAGAGAGACTGCTTGCTTTCAAAGTAGCGGTAGAAGCTGCCTTTGGCCAGGTCCAGCTTTTTGATGATGGTGGAAAGCGAGGCAGACTGGTAATCGTTGAAGGCAAACTCTTCGAGGCAAACCCCGATGATTTCCTGCTGCCTTTCCTGTGGTAAGTTGTTGAATGTTTTTAAAGCGACCATATAGTAGCGACTATATGGTCGCTAACGAGACCTAGCTTTTAAGGTTTCGGAAACAATAAAAAAATAGAGGAGGAGGGAAAGGAGAGGGGTTTAGAAAATGCTCACGGCAATTTGCAGCACCAATCCAATGAAAAGCAGAATTGCCCAGGCAAGCAATTCACCTTTCAGAATCATGAGGTAGCCTCTGAAGAATCGTTTGATCATTACTAAAAATAGGTGAAATAGAGCAAATTACAAAAGGTCAGGTTTGAAAGGGAGGCTCTGACTACAACTGTACTGCCAATTTTCAGACGTTGATGGTGGGGTGAGAGGCGCTCGGTGAGTTGGCTTATAATTTTGGCTATGGGCGGCATACTATCCGGCTATGATTTCATACAAAATGTTATCGACTTGTTTTTTGTTTATTCGTTCGCCTGATGTTGTTGACGTAGACTGAGTAAGGCTTATATTCCGAATTGTTTCTAAACTCTAATTCTGCTTTTTCTTTTATTCGGTTCGGCGCATCGATAAAATTATTGAAAACATCAATACCAGTGATATTTTGATTGCCCGCATACCACGTTTTTCGGTAACCAACCTTAAATCCGCTGGTAGTTACTATGTCCAAAAGGGTATTCAATTTCTCCTTGAAGCAAGTTTGAGATGAAAATGTTAAATCATCAATATACCTAGTGTAGGTGAGGCTATGCAGATTGCAGTAATCAATTAATCTGAAATCAGTTTCCAGAAAAACTAAATTTGATATATGTGTGCTAGTTGGGGCTCCTTGTGGTAATTCATATTTCCACGAAGTTAATTTTGTTACCCAATGACTGTAATGATTAGAAAATCCAAGTTTCAGAAAAGCATCAAAAATTTTGTCATATTTGACGCTTGGATAGAAGTCTTTTAAGTCTGTTGTGAATTGATACTTGTTTCCTTGATGAGGTTTTGCATTTGAAATATTGCTTCTCTTTTTTACTCCACCATGTATGTGTCTCGGAAGTTTAATAGGAACAAGAATTCTATCCTTAATGCGTTGTTGAATAAACTTCAACTCTTTTAGAGACGGCCTGATAGCTCTTGTTTTTATTGTACCGTCTGCAAATGTTTTGAAGCCGCCATTTTTTTTATCCGGTTTTTTCTCCAACCACTCGTTATAATAGCTGTCAATGTTATCGACTATGAAACGAACTTTCTTAGGGTCACATCCAATATCTGAACAGAATAGTTTGAATTGATATTTCTCAAACAGCAAAGAATTCATTTACAAGAGATTTCACCGACGGACTTATTATTTCAAATGCCTCCCTTTTCCTGGGATCTATATCTTCTTGAGTTAGGGACAAAAAAAATAGGATAGGCAATGGTGTGCCGAGATTATTACTAATCGTCTTTAATGTCGAAAGATTCGGGTCTTTTGAATTACTCTCAATTTGAGATAGATATGTTTGTGTAATACCACATAAGGTAGCAAACTCAGTTTGAGTTTGGCCTTTTTGCTTTCTTATGCTTTTTATTACGTTTCCTAGATTCATGACTTTAAACTGGAAAATTTTTAAGGAGTGTTCAGATTTATGAATTGCATGGTGTTTACTCATAGCTGAAATCATGAAAAAAACTTGGCAAGTAATTCAACAACCTTCACAATCTCCTTAAGAACTTGTTCGTTTGTTTTACCTTTTTTCTTTTTCAGCATTTCAAGAGTCACTTTTGCCTCATTTAGGACTATTAAGTCCTTCTCCGAAAGAGAACACTGGTTCTTGATGACAGTTTGAATTGAACTAATCAAACTGTCAATGTTTTGACTTTGTTTTAATCTACTCATGTGACTTTATATTTAAATAATGGGACGATATTGTCCTGCGTCACTACAATTATGACCCAATCACAAGGTGTATTAAAGACTAATTACTAAATGCGTAAACAATGTTCTCGTTACACTCACTTAAATATTCCTGCGTCATATCTTTAAAAAGATACTCGCATACATAACAGGGTTAATCAAATCAGTCTATCGAATCAACGATGATAAGGTGATGCGAGAGATGAAGAGATGTGCCGTTAAGTGACCCATATGGGTTGCCTTTGCAGACTATCAAATGCACTCCATTTAGTAATTAGGCATCAAAACATGGTTTCAAAGAACTATGAAACAAAGATAATAAAAACATTACTGACAGTTAATATAAACACTGAATTTATTTTCACGGAAAACGATAAGTACATATTGTTGATATCACCTAACGTCAGTGGTGGAATGTTATGCATTTCCGTCTCCACTAGTACTTAGCCACGCCCATGAATAAAATTAACTTTTGTGGCGGACAATCCATGCCAGCGAATGCTTGAAAACCGCCGAAGTCCACATTCATTTTTAGGCCCTTGTTAGAATCTTTTTTCGTCATCTTCCTCGTCAGGACGGTCGTCAAAGCTACCTTCAACTCTAGCTTCGCATGTCTCAAACTCCAACAGACCTTGCTCTTCATATTTTGCAAGTTGATCCATTGTTGCTTGGTAGTCTCCACTAGGTTCCATGTCCAGTGCTACGTATGATTGGGTGGCTCGTTCATATGTAATACCGAAGCCGTTCAAGGAATCTAAAATGGTTTCTTGCTCAGCCTTATCAAGGGTCTTTTCGAAAATCACACGGAACGTTCGATGGCCAGCGTCTGTCACAAGCTCTCTTACCTCAGGTTTTAAGTCCTCAGAGTCTGCTGTCGCTCGGACAATATCTTGATAATTTAGCCCATAAGCGTAAAAAAGGACATTTTCTATCCGATACAGATCATTCCCTAGTGGTTCCGCCCACATCGATTCTCCGCCAGTTCCCCAATGGTTTGGCAGGTCGATGTGCAATTTGACTAGTCCGTCTTCAGCCATTTATATGGTTTAATTTTTTCTGCAAGGCCTTGAAAAGCCTGCCTGTTGCACTATGCCCGCAAGAACTAGAAAGTTTGCCAATTCTTGCGTCCTGCATTCACGTCCCACAGACATTGAGCCTAACATCTCAGTATCGGCCTGCCCCACATACTCCTTACATCTCCCCCTCAAGTTACTACCAATTTCCGAAATATGCTTTGCGAACCTTCAATGAGTTCACCCCTTAATCACTATTGTCCCGTTTCTATACAGATCCAGTGCGCTGTTCAGCAACGCTTCGATGGTTTCCACTGGCAGGTCTTCGTTGGGGTTTACTCTGAATATCTTCATACGGGAGCGCTCGCCCGATTCCAGGTTTGGATGATCGAGGTACTTTCCCTCAACGAAAAGGATATAGGGTTCTTCTGTTTTTTTGTCTGTCCACAGGTAGCAAAACATCT
This sequence comes from Imperialibacter sp. EC-SDR9, assembly GCF_902498805.1. Taxonomy (GTDB): domain Bacteria; phylum Bacteroidota; class Bacteroidia; order Cytophagales; family Cyclobacteriaceae; genus Imperialibacter. The sequence continues at coordinate 100,514 of NZ_LR701587.1, forward strand.
TTTTCCTGAAACAGAAGCAGGGCATTCCCCACTTCTGCGTTTCAGTTACGTTCGTGTCCGTAGCAAGGATCATACTGCGCAAGGCCAGCAGGCAGCTCTTGTTGGGTTCTTCCTTGTTCAGGTAGTAGTTGTCGATTTCTCGCATTTTACGTCGGGTTACTTTACGGCCACTAAAAAGTCAACTTCTGCATTCGCTGGGTTTTGTGCCTTTTCGCCAAATACTTAGAAGTCAGCCGAAAATGCCCTGTCCAAACCCATCGCCCATATTTTTATCCACTCCGAAACGATCAGTCCTTTTGTCAAGTCGCCTTTGGCGGTGATTTTCACGTAGCTGCCACCCGGAAAAGCCCTGCCTACCATCCCATCAGGAATTGTCTCCAGACTTTCTACCTTACAGCCAAGGATGGCAGTATATGGTGCCATGTGGTCGCCTTCATAGTCGGTGTAAAGTGAGTAAATGGTGCCATCCACTTTGCCGGGGATAGCATTTAGAAGTCCTTCTGAAAGGAACCTACCCCACAAGTCAGCAATGTCTTTGCCTCCACGTCCATTTTCATTGGTTGTTCTCACCGAGATTCCAATCATCTTAAAAGGGTCAATTTTTACTTTTTGCATCGCTTAAATATTTTGATTTGCAACAAAGTTAGATGGCCCTTATGCCAAGGGTATGTCAGGGGTGGTTGACCATTTTTTTCGACACTGTTCAAAATATTGTTCCAGGGTAATTTTGTGTGGCTCAAATTGGCTGTCCGTTTGCAGTAAACTTTGAATACGGTCGAGCCTGAAGGCCCTGAAGTCTTTTTTTAGCCGGCAAAAGGCAATGAGAATCCAGTTGCCCTGCGTGGTATACAGGGCGAAGGGCTCAATTTTTCGCTGGCTTTGCTGATTTTCTAACGACAGGTAATTGATCTCTACAACATGGTAGCTCGAAATAGCAGACTGGAGGTGAATAAGATGGTTGCTTGTCTTTTCATTTTCGCTGTTGTCCCGCACCTGCAATCGATCGGAGAGGAGCTCTGTCTTCGTTTTCAGTCCAAACTTTAGGATTGCCTTTATCTTGGTGGCTGCACTTTCGTAGTGCTCCACCAGCGACTGGTCCTTGTTCGCCCGAATCAATTTTTCGGCGATGACAATGGCGCTTGCTTCCTCTTCGGTAAACATCACCGGCGGTAGCTTGAAGCCGTCCATGATAGAATAACCCCTGCCTTCCTGAGTAACGATGGGAATGCCTGATTGCTCAAGGGTTCGAATGTCCCGATAGACAGTTCTTATGCTCACCTGGTGCTTTTTTGCAATGTCCGTTGCAGTTACGAGTGGTTTCGACTGCAGCTGGGTGAGAATGGCCGTCAGCCTCGCAAGTCTGGGTTTGTCATCTGCCATTTTATTCCTCCTTTCTGTAGCTCAACCTTTCCTGTCATGTAAGCCAGATCGCTGTTGGTATTAAAGGTCATCTTTTGTAGCTCTCATTCCTGCAAAAAAATGGGACGCTTGTCTCTCCCGAGGCAGGCGTCCCAAAAAAAAGAGCTGCTCGCTTCTATCAGGAAGCTATTTTCACATCCTTTTCTAATAATTCCACATCTATAATTTCCTTGCTAATCATAAATGTCAACATGCCTCTTACGGTTTCTTCAAGTGTAGGGTCGAGTACTCCGTGAGGCGACCTGACTTTGGCTTCACAATACGACTCGTTGCTATAGCGCTTGAACTCCATGGAAGAGATATTATTGACAGACCTTACCAGGAAGTCGAGCAGCGGAAACAGGAGGTCTTCCTTTCCGCATTTGCCCACAATTTCAGGCACAAACTTTGGCAGTTCAAACCCTTTGAACTCCCTGCCCGTCAGCTTGGTGATGATGTCGGTAATGTCTTTCATGCGTGCGTATTCGTCACGGGTCACATGGAAGGTTTTGTTGACCGAATCGGGCAGTTCTGAGATGGCCACCACATTACTGGCCACAATGTCCACAGGGGTAAAGCTAACCTGGTTGAACGAGTTGACAGTGATGCCGTGGTTGATCATGAAGGCAATCAGTCGGATGGAAATGTCGAAGTTGTTTCCACCGCCATACACCGAAGGGGTAATAAGCGCAGGCCTGAACACCCGTGCCTGTAGCCCCTGCTTCATGGCGTCGAACACGATTTGCTCCGACACCCATTTGGTCTGGCTGTAACCAAAGTCAAGCAGATCCAGCGAATTGCAGGTATCAGTTTCAAAAAGTGTGTCTTTTACAGCCCAGCCAAAAATGAAGGTGGTGGACACGTGATTGAGAATCTTGGGGTTGCCATCCAGCGCCAGCTTGATTATTTCGTTGGTGCCATACACATTGGTGTCCCACATTTTGTCATAGTTGAACAGGTAGTTCACAAGGGCGCCATTGTTGTAAATGGTGTGCGTGTTGGTCGCCAGATAGTCCCAGGTTTTCTTATCCAGGCCCAGCTGAGGTTTGCCCAGGTCGCCGCATACAGCCACCACCCTTTTCTCGAACTCCGCCAGGTATTCACATTCCGGAACATTCGAAAGGTCGAAGGCCTCTTTCAGTCTGGCCAGCCCTTTCTTCTCGTCGTCAGCCCTCACAAGCACATATATGGTGTCGGTGGTTTGCTGCAGCAAGCTTTTCAAAATAAACGGCCCCAGGAAGCCTGTTCCACCTGTTAGCAGGATCTTACCACTTTTCAGGTGGGCTGGGTCGTACTGAGGGGTTTTTGGCTTAAACGACAGCTTGGTATCCTGCAGCATTCGCTTCTGTTCGAAGGCATTGTGCTCTTTCTGAAGCTTGAGAATGGTCTTCTTGAGGCGGTTGATAGCGAGAATGGATGAGGTGCTGAATTGTTCCATCAAATCGAAGAATTCAGAAACACTTATTTCCTGCAGCAGGCGGGCATCAATTTCCGAGGCCAGCTGGGCCGCTCCACTATCCTTAATAAGCTCCTTCACATCGTGAATGAGCACCACCAGATCGAGAGAGTCGAGCACATGCACCAAAGAGTAGGTTTCGGTGCCGGTGAACCCATACTTTTTCAAAATCTCGTCAAATTGTGTGTTCGTTAACCGGGCTCTTGGAGCATCTGTGTTTTGCTCGACCAGGTTGTGGTTTTCAATTACCTCCAACTCACCATTGGTCCAAAGCTGCTTGGTCTTCTGGCGCATGATTTTTCCCGAGGTGGTCTTCGGAATACTTTTGGTGTTAGTGAAGGTGATTTGCGAAGGGATAATGTTTAGCCTCTCACGGATCTGGTCAGCAATTTTCTTGTGGTCAGGGATTTCATTTTTGCGTTTAAGCCCAGCCACAATCACGAGCTTTTCCTCGCCGTTTTCTTCGTTGGCAAATGCCGCCACATAACCCTCTCTAATATTGCTGCTCGATTCTTCAACAATTTGCTCAATGTCCTGCGGATAGTAATTGGCTCCACGGATAATGATCATGTCCTTGGCTCTGCCGCAGATGTAGAGCTCCTGCTCATGCAAAAAGCCCAGGTCGCCAGTTCTCAAAAAGGTGTGCGTCGCACTGCCGTTTTCACTTGCTATTCGGGCTTCAAAGTATTCTTTGTTCAGTTCAGGTTTTCCCCAATAGCCAAGCCCCTTGCTGGGGCCTGCCAGCCACACTTCACCCACCTTGTTTTCGCCAAGGTCAATACGGGAATTGGGATCCACTATTCTCACAATCTGGTCTCTGAGGGGCTTGCCGCAGCTCATGATTTGGGTTATGTCACCTGCCTGTCCGTTCTCGAATTTGAGCTCATGATTAATGAGTGAGTTGGTGAGCACCGACACTGATTTTCCGCCCCGCTGCGAAACTGCCAGTGTATTTTCTGCGAGGCCATAGGCTGCGCCCAGTGCTGTTTCTTTCAGCCCACATGCGCTGAATTTTTCAAGAAACTTATAGAAAGTGACTGCCCTGACGGGTTCTGCGGCGGTCATGAGGTTTGAAAGTGAGCTTAGGTCCAGCGAGGCGAATACTTCATCCGACACTCTGCCCGGCTGGAGCAGGTAGTCGTAAGCAAAGTTGGGTGCGGAGGAATGCGTGGCCTTGTATTTTGAAATGGTTTCGAGCCAAAGCACCGGCTTTCTGATGAAATCAAGCGTGGAGAAGCCAATAGAGGTGCCCCCTTTCATGATGATGAACAGGTGATAGCCGATCAGCCCCATGTCGTGGTATTGTGGCAGCCAGGTAACAGTTACCGGGGGCTCCGACAATACGTTCTCTGCGTTGTTCTCAAGGTTTTCATGCGAAATCATTACCCCTTTTGGATCGGTGGTAGAGCCTGAGGTGTACTGAAGAAAGAGAAACGACGACTCCCGTTCGTAGTTGGTCGCACTGGTTTCGTGTGTAAATTCAGAGGTATTGATCCACGGCAGCTTGGTCAGTATGGTTTTCTCCACAATGTTGTTTCGATCCATGTTCAACTTGAGCGACCAATAATATTCTCCATTGGTGAGGACGGCCACGGCGCCACAATCTTTGGCGATATGCTCCATTTTGTAGTACGCCGACTGGAAACCCGAAGAAGTAGGAGGGTAGGTAGGCACGGGCACCAACCCCAGGCGAACGCACGCAACAAACGAGACAATCATTTCAATGCCCGCAGGATAGGTAATCAATATCCTGTCGTCTTTTTTGAATTTGTAATTCTCGGCCAGATTGGATGCCACAATTCTTACGGCTTTTTCAAACTCTTCGTAGGTGTATTTTTCAACTGATTTTCCATTGATATCCAGAAACTCAAAAAGTAGTTTATCGGGCGTTTTCTGAACCCAATGGTTCAACTTATCGGAAAGGGTAGGCATAGATCAAGCGGTTTTTGGGATGATAATATGTTAGATAGATATAGGTTGTTAGGTATGAATATAAAAAATTGGCTTAATAGTGAGCTTCCGGTCGAAAAAAAGATGGATGTTGCGTCTGTCAAGCCTGGTTATTTTGTAGACAAGCTAAGGTTTTGCAGGTGCCCATAGTGCTCCCTGATGGCATCAAATATCGTTTTATTCTGTTTGTAAAATACACCGTGTTTTTCAGCTATCGGTTGAATCAGCTTTGTAAGCTCACGGTAGTGCGTATGGCATACACGGGGAGCCAAATGATGAGCCACGTGCATGTGCAGTCCGCCATAAAACCAATTGCCAACCGTGCTGTTCAGCGAGTGGTCGGAGGTGGTGGCAAACACATGATAGATGAAATGGTCGTACTCATCTCTGTCCAGGGGAAATTCGTTCAACCGCAATGGGTGCTCTACCTGTATGATGGTGGCTCCAATCACGCCAATCACCAATTGCCAGGCCACAAAAGAGGCGATGATCAGCCCTGTCGGCACACCTATAAAATAGATTGGCAACAATAGCACATAGCCGATGTAGGCCAACTTAAAAACAAAGAGCTTGACATACTCCACGCGGGGATGCTTCTTTCCTTTCAGGCCATTGAGGAATGGGAAGAAAAAGCATTCGAAATCTTTGATAAAAATGTAATCAAGGGAGAAGAAACTGTAGACCACAAAAAGGTAAAAATGCTGAAACCTGTGGATGAGTTTATGCTCATGATGTGGCGTGTACCGCAGTAGCCCACGAGCAACAAGCCCGTCATCTTCGCCTTTAATATTGATGAAATTGTGGTGCTGTTGGTTGTGAAGTTGGCGCCACATGTATGAGTTGATACCACAGAGGTCGAAGGTGTAGCGAAGAAGTTTTCTTACCCGTTCGTTTTCAAAAATAGACAAATGATTGGCATCGTGGGCAATATTCAGCAGGATGAATAAGTGCGAAAACAGGTGAAAGCCGTAGAGCAGCACGAACATCGAAGGCGAGGTGCTAAAAGAGTAAAGCAATACTAAACTTCCCACCCACCAAACGGCAGCGATCGCCAGCTTCGCTTTCATTTGACCATTGGCATACCTTGAAATGCCATTTTTTTCAAAATACTGGTCAATGGCTTCGTACAATTCCTTTTTAAAGGCAGTTGAAATCATGGTAGCATAAAAAGTGAAAGACCGGGCGTTAAAAAATTGCCTGGCACAATATAGGCTAACAGTTAGAGTTTTTCAACTACGGATTTAAATGGCTAGTGCACAACAATTTCTATAGGTAAAAGGTATGCCCTATATTTCAGTGGCGAGAATCTTTTTTTAAGGTGATGCACTGATGTAAGCCTAAAACGATTTTGCCTACTATTCCATATCGTATTGGCATACTATGGAACTGGCAAGCCCAATTAATATGAACAAAAAAGCCTTGACTTTCTGGCCAGGGCTTCTTGCTTTAGCTGGAGAAGAGACTAGGCAGCAACGGCCACTTTAGTTTCAGCCATTTTGCCGAGATAGATTCTCGATACCACTAAAAGGGCTAAAAATATTACCGGGCCTGCCACTACTGAACCCGGGTCACCACTTGCAGTGTGGGCAATAGCTGCTGAAATGAAGGTAATACCAAAACCGGCGTAGGCCCATTCTTTCACCCTCTGGGGAAATTGTGGAACCAGCAGCACGGTGGCACCCACTAGTTTAGCCACGCCTAACTCCATGCGGAAGTAGCCCGGAAAACCCAGATGAGTAAAACCTTCCGCCACCTCCGGATTCATAAAATACATCATGCCGCTCATCACCATCATCGCACTTACAATGCCAGTGGCAATCCAGTATATCACTTTGTCTTTTTTCATTTTGATTGTTTTAAATGTGTACTATTTGTTTGACAATGCAAACTTATCTACATTTGATATACAATATATATCACTATACTTTTGTATAGCACTAACCTTTGGTATAGTAAAGCGAAGTGACATGGAAAAACCTGAAGTATTCGAGCCCGTTGAACACCAACTAAACACGGAATCCTGCACCAGGGCACTACTTCCGGTGCGGGATGCCCTGGAAGTATTAAGCGGTAAATGGAAGCTACAGATTATTATCTCACTTTCCTTCGGAACCAAAAGGTTTAGGGAAATGGGGAGAGAAGTGACCGGTATCACCGACAAAATGCTATCGAAGGAGCTGAGGGACCTGGAAGAAAACATGCTGGTAAAGCGTACGGTCAAAGATTCATTTCCCCCGTCGGTTGAATACAATTTAACGGAGCACGGCAAAACACTCCAAAAGGTCATTGGCGAGCTTCGGGAGTGGGGGGTAATGCACAGGGAAAAGATCATGGGGGAATGAAGGTATTGTCGCTTCGTAAGTTCTTAAAGTGAGAAAGCCCATTGTTTCTAACTGCTACATCATTCTGCGATAGACAAATGTGATATTGATGAAATCTACTTTGATTTCCTGCCTCTTTTTTTTGACGCTGTGCGCAGGTTGCACCGTACCACCCTATTCTCGCCAGGATATAGAAAAACTAAGTGGGCTGCCTGTGGGAAACGGTATGACCTTGCACCCGACTGAAAAATGGATGCTGATTTCCCGCCCTTCTGAGTTTACCAATGAGGCAAATGGCAAACCATTCTACAAAATCTATTTTCTCGAACTTGGTGAGGACGGATGGGGAGAACCACAAACTGTTTCTTTTGAAAGCCGGTTCAACGACTATCACCCTGTTATCTCACCTGATGGCAAGTGGGTCTATTTCAATTCAGACCGTCCGCCTCCAGGCGAAATCCTGCCTGCCGAAAAGATGAACATATGGAGGGTAGCTATTCGCCCTAACGCATTTTCAACGCCGGAGTACCTAACGGACATCAATACTGAACACCACGAATCTTATCCCTCCGTTACTGGCGAGGACGTTCTTTATTTTAACTCCGACCGGCCCGGGGGCAAAGGATCCATGGATTTCTATCGGGCGTCGCCTATCGGTAATGGCTTTTCGGCTCCCGAATTGGTTGCGGCGTTGAATACGGCAGACAGCGAAAACGATTTAACCATCGACGCCCTTGAGCGCTTCGTTGTATTCAACCGGTACCTGTTCGACACAAACGAAGTCGACCTTTTCATTAGCAACAATCAGAACGGCTTATGGACGGATCCTGTGCCACTGGAGAGGGCTAACCAAGCGGACGTCTGGGAGCTAACGCCCACCTTGCCGCCCGGTGGCACTTATTTGCTGATAGAGGTAGATGGAAAAATTCAGGTGTCTTTGATGGATGATGTTTTAGAATAGCATAGCTAAAAGGATCGGAGACAGGATGGTCAGCTTCGGTCTTCCGACTTCGGGCTCCCGCCTCCTCACTTCCTCATCTCTTCTCGTTGCAATTAAACATCCAGTTGATGCCATACCTGTCGGTGCAGCTGCCATAGTATGCGCCCCAAAACATGTCCTGTAGTTCCATGGTTACTTCTCCACCGGCCGACAAAGCGTCGAAGAGCTTTTTGGTTTCCGCTCGGGTGTTGGGCTCCAGATTAATATGCATGTTATTGCCTGGCTTCACCTTCATGCCCATCGACTCCGGTGCATCGGTGGCCATCAGGAAATGACCGCCCAGTATCTCCAGTTCGATGTGTAAAATCAGCTTTTTGTCGGCCTCAGTCATTGGGGGAGCGCCTTCCATCGGAGGTATTTCACCGAAACGCTGGATGCCACCTTTGAATTCGGTGCCGAATACAGATTTGTAAAAAAGGAATGCCTCTTCGGTATTTCCTGCAAAATTGAGATAAGTACTTACTCTTGACATATTTGTGTTTTTTAACTGAGTCATCAAATTGATCCTCGTCTCGAGGTAGGCTGCCATCCGCTCCATGTTTTGTCGTGCCCCCTCAAACGCCCCGTGTTTATCAATCACGTAATCCAGGTCGGCTTTAGACTGGAATATGCTGCGCATGGTCAGGAGTGTTTTACCCTCCTTTTCTTCAAAGGTCACGGTGACATGAAAGTTGCCTGGAGCATCATCGCTCCCGTTGCCGTGTACATACACCAGCTTTTCCGGAACGACTACCTCTTTGAAAACAATAAGATTGGGATAGTCTGTCCCGTTGGGGCCGTGCATGGTGAGCCGGAACTTGCCACCGGGTTTGACGTTCATTTCATGAACAGTGTTGGTGAAGCCTGTAGGCCCCCACCATTGGGCGATGTGTTCCGGTTCTGTCCAAACCTTGAAAACGAGCGCACGGGGAGCATCTATAAGCCTGCTGGCAATTACTTCCCTGTCCGTTCTTTCTACATGCGTGGTGTTCATGTGTGATATCGTTTAGATGTGACGAAGTCGTTTGATAGGTTACCTGGCATCCACATTTCAGCCAGTCTCATAAATACATTCCCGCTCTTAGTGGTCACTGCTATTGGTTATCCACTATATAATTCAGTTCCGTTACCCCGGATGTAAACTGCCGGGTGTTCAATAGTTTTAGATTTATTTTGTCTTTGACGTTCACGAACAAAGGAATGCCCTTGCCAAGAATAACTGGATTAACGAATAGCCAGTAGCCGTCAATTAAGTTCAATTGCATAAGCGAATGTGTGGCTGTCGGGCTGCCAAAAACCAGGATATCTTCGCCACTGCCTTTGCGGGACTGCTTTATTTCATTTATGCTGTCCGAAAGGTTGTCGCTGATAATTGTTGTGTTGGTTAAATCTGTACCACTCATTGTTTTTGACAGAACAACTTTGTGAACCTGGCTATACCATTTAGAATGTTCAATATCGTGTTTCGTCGCCGCTGGCTTGTCTGCTGCGGTAGGCCAGTAACTTTCCATCATCTCATAAGTTGCCCGACCATACAATGCAGTATCGCCTTTGCTTATCCGTTTACCGACGTGGTCAAAAATTTCCTGATCAATTTTAATCCAGTCCATCTCCCCATTCGGCCCTGCTACAAAACCGTCAAGCGATACGTGCATAAATGAAATTAGTTTTCTCATGTGGTTTACTTTTTGTTGTTCTCCTTTCGGTAGTAAAGTGCAACTATACTTTGGAGTTGAAATGACTGGCCAGCAAGGCCTCCAGCCGGTCAAAATTCTCCTCATTGGAAGGCTCAATTATCTTCCGGGATCTTTCACATTCTTCTGCAGATTTGAAAACCATACGAAAGGTGATCAGGGTGTCTTCGCTCTGGCTATCAAAAGTCACAATCACCTGGAAGGCGTGCACAGGCTCCACGTGGTCAAATACAAGCCGTTGGTTGGGCACGATTTCCACAAAGACACACTTATTATCAAAGTTCGCTCCTTGCGGACTGTGCATAGTGAACCGCCATTCGCCACCTGGTTTCAGATCGAAGGCATGGAAGGTATTCGTAAAGCCCTTTGGGCCCCACCATTGTGCCAGCAGGTCAGGATTGCTCCATGCATGGTACACCTCAGCCTGAGAGTAGGTCACTCTTCTGGTGGAAGTAATTTCAAGATCTTTGCTCATCGCCTTTGTCTTTTGCTTGTAATTCTTTGATGTATTTTTCCATCGCATCCAGCCTTTCTTCCCATTCCTTTTTGTAGCGACTTACCCAATCCGATACTTCATGCAGTGGCTTGAGTTGTGCTTTGCAGAAGCGCTCCCGTCCCTGCTGCTCCATCATCACCAGGCCACACTCTTCCAGTATTTTCATGTGCTTCGAAATGGCCGGCCTGCTCATGTCAAAGTTCTCAGCCACTGTATTCACGTTCATCCGCTTGTAGGCAATCAGGTTAATAATCTCCCTGCGGGTGGGATCAGCAATCGCCTGGAATACGTCTCGTCTCATCTTGCTCCTTTATTAGTAACCGTTCAGTTACAAATATAAATGGAAACCGATCAGTTACGCAATTTTGTGCCGAAATTTTTTTCAACACTTTTCATTGACTTTAAGGGAGGCAGGCTCGGAATGCTTAAGACGCTTCAGAAAGATGGTTTTGCAGCTACGATGCATGCACTAGTATTCAAAATGAGCAGAATTTATGGCAAAATCTTATTGGATTTTGGGTTACTTTTTATAAGTTTGATGTATTTATTTAGTGCAATATTTTATTTAATTAATTATAAATTTATCTCACCAGCTATGAGAGCATTAAAAAGTAGAACCATTTTCTTATTCGGTGTTTTATCGATTTTTATGATCACTTCATTGGGTGCATGTACTGCCAGCCGCCCAAGCAGTGCCTGGCAGGATGTGGGCCATGCCCGTGACCTCGGTAAAAAGAAAGGTAATCATTCAAAACGAATGCAGAGAAGGCCAGCCAATCACCGGTAAAGGAGGAAGAGGAGTGTTGTTGTTCCGAATCGGAGATTTAGCACTTCTCTTTTTATTCTTTTGTCTATTTGGCTGCGTCAAAGCTTTCTTTCAGCACCTCTTTCAGCAAATTAATCGCCATGGAGATCGACTGTAAAGAGGCGGTTTCTTCAGAAGTATGGTAGCCGGTAGTGGGAATCTGAATAGTTGCCCCGCTGATGAGTCCGTCGGTTCCTTCAATGATACGGCCTAATTCGGTTCGTCCAAGCGATAGCGGCTTTTTACCGTCGACCAACCTTTGCTCATTGTGGTGCTCAATGAAAATGTCCTTATACACCGTTTTTATACCCAGCTTTTCGCTGGCTGCTGCTATTTCAGCGACCATTTTCTCGTCGAAGTCGGCAGTGGCGTCTTTGTGTCGGAGGATAATTTCGCTGTCAGATGCTTCTTTTTCGTCTTCTCCGAAGGGGCTGGTGTCGAGCACAATGAGTTTTTTAGTGGCTTGCTCCACTCTGTAAAACCAATCGGCCAGGTAACGCCAGCTACGGCCTGCTTCTTCCTGTGCTGTGAAAAAGGCCGTACCCTGGTAGCCTTGAGAAAATAGGTAAACAACCACAGCCACCATCAGTACATTGTCGAGTTGTGCAGAGACTCGACCATCGTGGATGGTGATGCGATCGGAGTAGGCTATAGGCACGCCGGGAGTTATATGCTCCAGCCCGTTGATTTCGATGATCAGGTTTTTTCGCTTCTCACTAATATAGGAGTGGTGGGTAGTGCCCTGCCCCAGGTAGGTGCCTGACCACGGCTCGTAGGCATGCACTTGCTGACCTTCAAAACGGTCGGCAATTTTTTCCAGCGTTTGCTCCGACACAGAGTTGCCATTGAGTTCGCTTCGGTTCTGGGTAACAAAGGCTGCATACTGAAACTCATTGGGGCCGGTGCAGATCAGGCCATGCCGGTCGACATGCGCAGAGAGGTAGTTGCTTGTCGGCATGCTGCCCTCTGCCACCAGCAAACCCTGATAAAGGCTGATTTTAATCCCCATTTCTTCCAGTTCCCGGCGGATCAAGCGAAAGAAAGGTTCTTCATAACCTACTACCGAGGGTTGCCGAACCAGCAACTTAAGGTAGTCGAGAAATGTGGTGAGAGAGGTGGTTGATGGCTCCACGGTTTTATATTTGGGAATGAGTGAAAACTTGAAGCGAAGCTAAGGAAAAGCCGGGGAAACAGGAAAGACAACGAGTTGATCAAAGTACCATAGACTGAAAGGGAGAGGCCTGATGTATGATAACGCTTTATGCCAGAGGCGGAGGTGTTGCAGTTGTGGGGAGGATTGTTATTGAGTGAAGGCATGAGGTTGATGGCTTTCTCAAATTGTGAAAAGCGCTGAGCTTTGGCTTAGCCCGGCTTCAATTTACCCCAACGGATCCGCAGCTAGTTTTTATTCAGTTGAAGTGATTTTGGGCTGTTTATTTCCCGCTTTATTTCGGCGAACAAGTGTTTTTTTCATAAAATTTTGATAATCAATGATATATGGATATTATCTTAATGTAATCGATGTATCCATACGACGCTAGATTAAACTATGAGCAACATCGGTATACGCCTATTTGCATGTAACTTTTTGATCTGATTTTAACTAAAATTGAAATTTTACTATTTTTTGAAGATGATCTTTTTTCTTACTTTCTTTAATTCTGTCTTTCTTTTCAAGCGCTGAAAATTTCTCTGGTGCAGGATGCAAATGTAGCTTTTAAGGCTCTGAGTGTAATTATTGGTGGTTTACTTCAAAACCACAGTTCCTTTTTTCAGACACAAGTGCGCCGGCATTTTGTTATATATAATGGGTAAAGCAGCTTTAGTATGTCATGTGTAATGACTCACGCAAAATTGACATTTTGTGATGCGTTACAATCCGTAGTTTTATCCTATAGTTTAATTATATCCAATAGCACACAACTTAAAATTTATCACCATGAGAGCTTATAAGAGTAGATCCAGAAGCAGAGCAGTTTTGTTACTCAGCATTTTAGCGATTTTTGTTATTAGTTCACTTTCTTCCTGTATGGCTCATAGAGGGAGTGGTTCATGGGATGACGTAGGACATGCCCGGTCGTTTAACCACAAAAAGGCACATCATGACCATCACAGCTCGAGCAAACAAGTGGTAAAAAACAATAAAAGCTAGAAATAGAATCTTCAATATGCCGCCCATGTGCCAACGTGGGCTTTTTTTGTGCCAATTGCCAAATGTCACCAGGCGTATCTGTCATCCACCGACTATCTGTAACCAGTCTTTAATGATTCGCTCAAGTTCAGCCTTCTTTGACGAAGCTTCTTCGGCATTTTTGATGTATACAATTCTCCGATCTTTCCAGTCACCTTCGAGGATGTCAGACTTGACGGCGACAATGGAGGGATGATGAAAAATGAGTCTGATGGCCTTTTTGTCGTGCAGGTTGAAGGTGACAAAGTCTTCCTTGTAGTAGTAGCTGGGCGCATTCCACTTGATACGCTCCGAAAGAGGGCCAGCACTCTTGATGATTGTGCGTAATGTTTCCACTTGAGGTTTCAACGGATGATCCAGGGCTGCTATGTAGGCGGCTACCTGTTCGGCTTCGGAAAGTTTAGACATAGTTTTTGAATATTTTACTGCGGGCTTGTTTCAAAGCCAATCATCCACTGAATACCAAATTTGTCTGTAGTCATGCCGAAATAGCTTCCCCAGAATGTGGCGGCCATTGGCATGGATACTTTGCCTCCGGCCGAGAGTGCGGCAAATAGTTTGTCGGCCTCAGACTTGTTTTCCGTGTCAAGATAGATGTGGAAATTGTTGCCCGACATTTCACCGAAATTCTCCGGTATGTCGCAACCCATCAGGCGGCTGGTTTTGCTTATCGGAAGAGCAATATGCATCATTCTTTTGCTTTGTTCGGCTCCTTTTGGGGCTTCTGACGGCATGTCGCTGTATTTCATTTGGCTGGTGAAGTCGCCTCCGAAGACAGTTTTGTAAAAATCGAAAGCTTCGGCACAGTTGCCATTAAAGTTGAGGTAGGTATCTGCGGATTTCATAAAGTGATAGTTTTAGTATATGTGGTGCTCTAATGACTGAGAGAATATATTCTCTTTATGCCTTTTGAAAGTATGGGTTCACGTCAACTGGTTTTAGCTCATCGTTCAGAACTTCAGCGAAGCAACCGTGGCTTATTATCAGATGAATAACGGCGCAGACGTTTACCTGACTGCCGTGACTCTCCACTCTGAGGATGCGGTCGCAGTCGCCGAGGTCAAAATTTGCACTAAAGCCAGGGAACGCACGGTGGATCGCTTCCAGCAACCTGAACGCCTGGACGTGATTGTCGACAGTAGTTTTGAACACTTCTACCATCTACATCTCTTCAAGGATAGACAAAATATTGCCGGCCGGATCCTTGAACCAGGCGATGGCAGGGCCATGGGGATTACGGCAAATTCCCTTTTCATCTGTCTTAATAGGCTCGTCGTACTGTTCAAAAACAACCCCTTTGCCTGTCAGCCAGTCAACTGTAGTCTCTATGTCCTTAATTGGGAAGTTGAGCACGGTAAAGGTGGCAGGCTCATGGTTGGGTTTCGGGTAAATGATTACTTTGCTGCCACCACTGAGGTCGAGCTGGAGCAAACCCATAGATAGTTCCTCCACTTGTAAGCCAAGCTTTCCTGAATAAAAGTCCTTTGCCTGCGAAAGGTTGCTTACCGAAAAACCAGTGAATGCTTTTGAATCTTTCAACATGTCATAGTGGGTTAGAAATATGCCAAATGCCTTTTCTATTAATAAGTTAACAAACTATTGCCTGGAATACATCTGTGAATGCTTTTTTAGGCACTGAGGTCATTAGTCGGGCACGTCGCCTTTCATTCTCAGCATGCAGACCATTTCATCGTCGTCTTTGTACCACTCTACTGCCCAATGCTCGGGGTCAAGCCCTTCCATTTTCATTAACTCACTAAAAATGCCAGGCAGAGAACTCAGTTTCGAATGCCAGTCGGTGACAGTAATGGCTGCGTATTTCCCTTTTTGTATGACATATTCTTCGTAACCCAGCTGCTTACCCTCTTCAGGGAACTTTTCAATGGCGGCTGCCATGTAGATGACACTATTTCCTTCCATCCTGGCAAGCCCGTAAAAAGGCCGACTAAACCCGCCCTCAACTCTTTCGACAATGGTATCGAAAGCTTCCCCAACGCCGTTGGGAAAGGTGAGTACCTGATGTCCAAAAACCTTTATGTCATTCGGGATGTCAATAAACTCCATGGCATTTTATGATTTGCTGCATGACAAATGTAGCAAAGGTGCCACACAGGTTCAGGGTGTAAAAGCGGCATTGTCAAGGGTCGAATGCGTCAGGCGAAAGCGCTATTTGTCAGCGCATGGCGATTATTGGCCAGCAGCCCTCATCATCTCTTTTTGCACGATCTTCACATCTTCTTCAGTGGTTCGCCAGTTGACCAGGGCAGCTCTGATTCCTTTTCTTCCATTGAAAAAGGTAGGCGTCATGAACACCTTGCCACTGTCATTGAGCCTGTCAAGGAAGGCTTGCACCTGGATTGAATCACCACCTTTCAAGGTAAAGCAGACAGTATTGAGTCGAACTGGTGCCAGGAGCTCAAAATAATCGCTTTGGTTGATGAATGCGCCCAACTGCCCGGCCTGTGCGATGTTGCGTTCCACTATTTCACGATAGCCATCCTTTCCGTAGGCCTTCAGTGTAAACCATGCTGGTAGCGCTTTGAATCTCCGGGAGTTTTCCGGTAGAAAGTTAAGGAAGTTGAAGTTTGCCAACGGGTCGCCAAGGTAAGGTGCATTGGAATTTTGGTAGGTTTCCACCTGAAGTAGCCTGTGTTTTTCTTTGACAAAAAAGAAGGCACTTTCGTAAGGCACGTTCAACCATTTATGACCATCAATGGTGATGCTGTCGGCGTGCTCCCAACCAGCCAACAGGTGAGCATAAGTTGGGGAAATGGCTGCAAATCCACCGAAAGCGGCATCGATATGCCACCAGAAGTTGTACTTTTCTTTGAGGTCGGCGATGGCCTGAGCGTCATCGTAGTCGACTGTGTTTACTGTGCCGCCGCTGGAGATCAGGATAAATGGTTCGCCGTTGAGCGATTGGATTTTCTTTTCCAGTGCTGTCATGTCAATTGCTTCCCTCGTAGCATCAATCGTCTTCACGATTTGGATATTGCTGCTTCCAAGGCCAAGCATAGACAGCGCTTTGATGGAGGAGGAGTGGGGCACTGCTGACAAAATGGGGAAGGTGGAAGAAACGCCTTTTTTGGCAATATCTAATCCTTTTTGCTTGCCGATCCACTGACGTGCAACACCCAGGCACGTGAAATTCGACATGGTAGCGCCGGTAACAAAGCCGCCAAGGAAATCACCGGGAAGGCCGAAGAGCTCTTTCAGCATGTCAATAGTTTCGAACTCTACGATGCCGGAGAGGTCGCCATGGCCTTTGACGGTTTGGGTATTCTGATCAAAAATGGTGGCAAGCATATCTCCCATGATAGCCGCAGGAGTGGTACCACCTGTTACAAAGCCCCAGTAGCGTGGGCCAGCTGAGGCGACCATGAGGTCTTTGAAGCGTCTGCGAAATTCGTTTAAAGCGTCACTTCCGCCAGCTCCGTCGGTTGGCAAAGGAGCAAAGTCGGTCGTTGCTTTGGCTGCTGATGTGGAAGTGGCGTTGATGCTTTGAAGATAAGAGAGTCCTTCTTCCAGGGCTTGGGTGAGCAATCGCCTGGTATTGTTCAGGTCGTACTGTAGCTGTTGGTTCATGGATCTGCGTCGGTTTAAAAAATGGACTTAACCGGGATTAAAAATGTAGTGAAACGACAATCTTTCCAGTGAGGTTGCCGCCTGAGACGGATTTTTCGCCATCAAACAGAGAAAAGCAAGCGGTTTCAGGCCGAAGCATGGAAGACGGTATATTGCTCATTGGCCGGGTAATTCCCTTTTGAACTGTTGTCCCAACCCAAAAAAATCTGCGACTATCTGTCGTAAGACAGCACCTGGGTGGTTTTTTGAATTGTCTTAATAATGATATACCACGCCACGCTGGCGGCGAAGCCATACATCCAGTATACATTCCCCAGCGAAAACTCCTTGTTGGCCACCGATGCTCCGATCACTTCGAAGGCAAAGACGACGAGGAACATATTCAAAATGCCGGCCTTTTCCTGGCGGATTATTTTTCTCCAGCTAAAGGTGTATTTGGGTTTGATCCACTTACTAAAGGCCGGGATGAAAGCAGGCGTTTTTGCAGCCCAGTCGACGTATTCTTTTCCGTATGTATCGATCAAAAACATCTCCTCTGCATACATGATTCTTTCATAATACACCCAGTACATAAAAACAAAAGCGACGATGAACCATGGCTCCTGAGTGAAGCCGGCGATGCCCAGCCACATGAAGAAGTTACCTACATACAATGGGTGGCGTACTGTGGCATATAATCCTGTAGAATTGACAGAATCAGCTACTTGCCCCACTGTGGTATTGCGACCAGAAGTATTGTCGGCAGAGTAGCCAATGGCCACCATGCGGATCACCAAACCCAACACGCATACCAGAAAGCAGCCTAGCTTGAACAGGTCATCTTGCTGCGAGTCGGTAATGGTGCTATTCAAAACGTTTTGCACATACACATAAATACCGACCACGATGATGACCAGCGGCAGGTAACTTCTGTGTTTGAATAGGAAGTCACCCTGGGTTCTAAGCTCTTCTTTTAATGCCATTGTTTTGTTTTCGCCATTTGGAATCACGAAGGTACGGAAATGTAATTAAGTTGCGGACTTAGTTTGGTGAATGTGTCAGAGCCTAAACTTATTTGCCCCACCCCTTTAAAAAGCTATCCTCACGCTTTCTTTGTCATCGGGTTTCCCAAAACTTACTGCTTTCAGTCTTGGCCTTTTCGCTGACTCTTTTTTTGGAACGACAATGATATCCCCAGACGCAGTGAAGAACCTTTCTGCACTACCAAACAGCTCATCCTTCTCTCTCCCAGCCGACTGTAGTCCAATACCTTTCAGAAAATAAGAAACTCTTTCGCTGCCCTCTATGCAGGCGGCTGTGATGCGGTCTGACTCATTTTTATGAGTAGTGGTTTCCCCCGGATCGCTCATGGTTCGGTGGTAGGCAATAAAAAAGAAATGGACTAACTCGGGCTCCTGCGGAAAGGTGATGTAGTCCCAACTTCGCCCTTTCGACGTTTCAAAGGCTATGTTCAAGCCAGAGAGCATCTGTTCCATCTCCTCAGTTCGAACTCCGGATACAGCCAGGTATACCCCGCCTTCTCCCTCTTGCAAAAGTGTCTGGTAGTCCCTCGCCATGCGGTCGGTGGGCTCGCCTCTGACTGACATCAGTTCGAGTGATGTCTTATTCACTAACTTTACATGTGCATTGATAAGCCCGTTGGCATGCAATCGCCCCTGCTTGACAGTGAACCCAAGCTGGGTATATCGGCTGGTAGCCTGATCGAGGTCGGCAACAACAGTGACAACATGGTCGATTTGTATTTTTTGGCAGGAGCTCTCCCAGTGGCAAGTAAACAGAACTACCAATGCAATCAGTGCTCCTTTTGTAAGTCTCATACCAATAGCGTCCTAAACGAATAGAGTAGGGAGGTGTGAATTAAGTATCTCAAAGTTAGCTTTGAGTTGCACAACAAAAGACTACACCTCCCATGGTAAATCTAAACTTATTCTCGCAGATCATCTCAA
>NZ_LR701631.1 GCF_902498805.1 Imperialibacter sp. EC-SDR9
TTTTTTTCGACCACAATTGCACGATTTTCCGTGTCATTTTAACTTACATGGCAGATGGACTTAAAACTGGCCTTTACTGACAAAGAAATCACCCCCTGGAGTGGGATGGTTTTCATGAAAAAACTGCTTGATCAAACGGGTATTCTCACCAAGCTCCAATCTTTTGACCTGCCCGGTCAAGGCTCCAACCGGGGATATGACCCCATCCAGTTGATCACTTGTTTCATGGTCAGTGTCTGGTGTGGGGCCAATAGGTTCGAACACCTGGAAGTGGGTCGCTTTGACGAGGTGTTGAGGAAAATTTTTGGATTCAAATCGATGGCCGGCCATAAGGCGTACCAGCGGTATTTCAGTAAGTTTAGCCTTGCCACTAATCATCAGGTTTTCAGTGCGCTGAGCCAGTGGTTTTTCTCTCAGGTTAAATTGGACAACTACACTTTGGACGTGGACTCCACAGTATGTACACGTTACGGCAACCAGCAAGGAGCCAAGCGGGGATACAATCCGACTAAGCCCGGAAGAAATTCTCATCACCCGTTGCTGGCCTTCGTGGATGAATGCAAGATGGTGGCCAACTTCTGGCTCAGAAGCGGGGATGCCTACACCACCAACAATTTTCTCTCTTTCCTGGAAGACACTCTGCACCGAATGGAGGGTAAGCACATCAGCCTGTTGAGAGCTGACAGCGGTTTTTACAGCAAAGCAATATTCGATTATTTGGAAGGAAAGGCCATTAAATACATCATCGTAGCACGCCACTACCGCACCATTCAGCAGAAGGTGGCCGGACTAAAAAACTGGTGGAACCTGGGCGATGGACTACAGATCACTGAAACGACCTATCAGAGTGATACATGGGCAGCACCCCGTCGTTTGGTGGTGGTTCGCCAGCAAATCCAAAAAAGGCCCAAGGCCACAGGTAAACAACTCAAGCTTTTCGCTGAGGAAGGAATATACAAAAACTATCGCTACAGTTGCTATATCACCAATGTTGACCTATCGGCCCAGATGGTTTGGAACATGTACAGAGGAAGGGCCGATTGTGAAAACCGTATCAAAGAGATAAAGGCTGATTTTGGGTTCGACAACTTCAATATGCAAGACTTTGCTGCCACAGAGGCCGCACTGAATTTTGTGGTGGTCGCATACAACATCATGACCCTATTCAAACAAGCCGTCCTCAAGTCTGACAAGCTCCATCAACTCAAAACACTCAGGTATAAAATCTTTGCTATTGGGGGCTATATAACCAAATCCGGCAGTCAGAAAATACTCAACCTTTCTCTGGCAATGAAACGAAGAAAATGGATTGAAG
>NZ_LR701588.1 GCF_902498805.1 Imperialibacter sp. EC-SDR9
CTAAAGTGGCACTGGCTCTTATTGAAAGAACACCTCACAAAAAGTCTAAGAGACAGAGAAGGTTTAAAGCAGGATTTGATCCAGTGTTCAGAGAAAAAGTCCTCAATCTTTAAATGCGTTTGCCCTGGGGGATTCCGTTCCACGTCGGCTGCGCTGCGAAGTGATAGCTGCTATGGTGGCTTTGTGCGGGCAGCGGCTGTTTTATGCAAAGCAAAAGCACAGCTTACCTCCCCACTCCAACGTCATGCCGATGGCGAGGCACGAGGGAGCCGACGCCGGAACGGCATCCCCTTGGGAATGCCAATAAGCCCTTCCAAAAACACTGCCAGACCGAGAGCATTAAAGAGGTTACTATCTGCGCTTCATGCAGATAGTAACCTCCTTTCATCGTGTTGGCCCACCTTTGGAGGTGATGGTGGCTATGGAAGCTGGTTATCCGGCAGTTACCTAAGAGGAATCGGAACACCGGTGTTCTATCCTTCCCCTACCTAAAAAATTCCTTGCCGCACCCTTGCAACAGCTTATCCCCTACCAGCAATCAGCCTATGCAGAGCAGCGCACCTTTTCCCTCTTTTAGGGTTGGCTGCCGCATTGATGGCGGAAACATCCCCATTAATAATAAATTCGAACTACAGCCCTCTACCAATCACTCTACCACCTGGAACGCCGCAGCCTTCAATTCCTGGCTCGATTTTGAAATACCATACTTTGCTGCTACCTCCCTCCATTTGCCTACCACACTCCTTACGTGCTTCATGATTTCCAGTGCTCTTGGCGCATCTAGGCGAAAGTAGGTATGAACCTCCATGGCAAGACCGAGCTCCAGTGCATTGTCGTATTCGGAGATATTTAATTTCAACCCAGTTCCACTTTCGTTCGGGTTGATGTCATAGGCGGGTGATAAATGCCAACCATCATTCGACAGCAGGAAACCATGGTTTCTCAGGTGATCGTCGGTATTAGAAACACAAATACTGAAGACGATCCTTCGCCATAGCTGAGGCAGGTCTTCCTCTACATTGGCACCATTGCTCATCAGAAAGTCTACTAATTCAAGATAACTAACGTCACTGGCCGCATCGGCGCCGTCGGTGTAGCCAAGCTGCGTCATCGCCGATGTGAAATGTATTCGCCTGCCATCGTTGGTTCGATCAAATCTTTTTGTGATGAATGTGTGGCAATCGCTGGTAAATTTTCTAGCCTGGCACTCAGCCATATGGACACCGGCTGCAACAGCAAGTTCGTAGGTGACCATTTCCCAGGCCCCCATATCGCCTTTATCGTTCTTGCTGGGGAATTTAGCAATCCACAGGTTGCTGTCAGCGTCCAAAACACTTGCTTTGGGGCGTGCCCCGCCTAACGACGACCCAGGGTTTACCAGCATGTTTAACCACTGCCGGTAGTCGGGGTGGTCGATGGCTCCCTCCTCTTCAAGTCTTAAGCTAATTTGTTCAAGCTCCCGAATGGACGTCCAGGGCGGACTTGCCTGACGTTCATCATTATTTAAAAACGGCCCGTCTGGTTCGATTTTGAACCTCAGTGCCCCCATTCTATGACCATCATAAACACCCAGCAGATAATCTGTTTCAAAAAGTTTGATGGGTTTTCGTTCTTGCCATCTCGCCTCCGCTGCCTCCCTTCGCTGCATGAGCACTCGCCCCCAGCGGTCCGGTGAGGAGTCCAGAAACAACCCAAAATTGAATTTACTATCATCATTCAGGTACTGAGGGCCCGGATAAAGTTGCAGATCGGGGTCAAGTGTTTGTGCGAAGCCTGATGACAACCAGGTCTTATCATACTCAAAGGAGAAAATTTCTTTTCCTCTTAGCATTTCTGACGTCAACATGCCCATTAGAATTGGGCCATTCACCTCTTGCCAGTCTGCAAAAACATATATTTCTCTTTTTGCCATGGCTATTTCTTCTTCGGTGCCCGTTCTTTTGTGGTTAATTGAGCATCCTGCAATTTTCTTCCCAAAAGGTCATCTTTTGCAAGGGTTAAAAAATCGGCTTCCAGTCCCAGTACCTTCAATACATTCAGGTAGTGTCCGATACTCACGGAAGGCCTTCCTTGTTCTATAGAAATCAGTGTATTTCTTCCGATTCCTGCACGCTCTGCCACCATTTCTCCACTGAGCTTGCGTCTCAGTCTGGCCAGCTTTATTTGTTCACCGACGGTTTCAAGAATTCGACGTGTTTTAGGAAGTAAAATAGCGCTCTTCTTATCCATAATGTTTAATATAATGAACAAATATATCTATTTTAGTTTAATAAATTAAACATTAAAATCTGACGAGTGAATACGTGGGTTGACCAGTACTACAACCAGGGCACCGGCCCGAAAGGTAAAGCTCAACGTGGGGGCCAGCCTGCAGCTGTGGCGCAGTCGAACGGCAAGGTGCCGCATGAACAAGAAAGTGAATAATGCTTGTATACGGAAAAGAGGCACTGGGAACGGTGCCTTTTTTTGTGGGGAAAGGGGGTGGTTCCGGCGTGTGAGACACACTCCGGAAACGGGGGTGTGAGACACGCTCCGGAACGACCTGGGAGAAGCACTCCGGAACGGGACGTGAGGATGGCGGCAGAGAAGACTGCAAAAGTTTGCTCCAATAGCCCCATTCATTTTTGCAGAAATTGGAATTAAATTGGCGGATAATGGAGACGGGTATAAGTATACCCTACTATATTGAGACATCGACTCGTAGTGTTGGGCTGATACAATTTTTCAGGGTCGCTTAATTCAGTTACCAGGTAGCCTTTTTGTAAATGAAAATCACAAAAAACAACAGCAGAAGAGACCATCTCTTTTACCCGTCACTTGCCATACTCATAAGTGCAACTGGATTTGCCGGATTCTCTTTCACTTATTTCGGTCCTATTATTGGCGGATCGTACCCACCGTCCGGCATTGTCTTGCATCTGCATGGTTGGTGCTTTTTCCTCTGGTATCTGCTGTTTCCCGTTCAGGCGATATTGATTGCGAGAAGAAAAGGCGCTCTGCACATGAGATTGGGCCGGCTCAGTATTGTTTTAGCCATATTGATGGTACTAACGGGCGTTGTTGTACTTACCGTGCGTGTCGATGACGCCATGCGCAACGGAGCACCACAAATCTGGCTGCTTTATGGGCCACTGATACTTTCCAACCTGGTTCTTTTCGTAGGCTTCTATTCGGCAGGTATATACATGGCTATTAAGCACCGTTTTCAGTCCCACAAGCGGTTGATTATTGTTGCCAGCTCAATCGCCCTCGGCGCTGGTTTCTTTCGCCTTATCCTTTTCCTGAGCGGCTTCCATCCGCTGTCACTGCCGGTTGGTGTGCTGGCCTGTAGTTTGTTCATCATCATCGGGATCATCTATGACTGGGCCACACAAAAGTTTGTGCACCCTGTGTACTGGATAGGTCTCGTTGGGATGCTTGTGGTGGAAGTATCTCTGTTGCCTGAAGTGAATGGAGAGTTTGTTGCCTGGATAAACGAGGGGCTTGCCCCGATAGGCAAATACCTTAGCTTTTTTTATCCCGCTAACCCAACCGTTGGATCTTAAGCCTGGCAAAACCTGGCTACCGTCAGTAAAATGTGCGTTGCTTCGAGTGAGGGATGGTATCCCTTGCCACCAATCGTAGCTATTTCCTTCTACGTCGGCTGCCCTACGAAACGGATTAAAGGGGACACCATCTGCGCCCGAGATTAAAGAGGTTACCATCTGAGCTTCCGCAGAGAGTAACCTCTTTAATTCGAAACCTCTTTAATTCACCGATCACCTAAATCTCCTTTCCACATTCCCGCCAATTGAGTAGACTTATGCTTACAACCTAAGCCAAACAGATGAACTCAATTGTTTCCAAATGCCTGACCGGCGTAGCCGCCTGTCTGCTCCTCCCCCTCCTATCATTTAGCCAGGTCGATTCAAAGGTCTTCGACGACCTGTCGTACCGCTTCATTGGCCCTGAGGGCAACCGGGCCATTGCCATTGTGGGCGAGCCAGGCAATCCCATGGTCAACTACATCGGCGCTGCCTCGGGCGGTATTTGGAAAACGGAAGATGGCGGCGTGTCGTGGGATCCTATCTTCGACGACCAGAACGTTTCCTCCATCGGCTCTCTGGCCCTGGCTCCTTCTGAGCCCTCTACCGTGTGGGCCGGCACCGGCGAAACTTTCCTGATCCGTCCGGCGCACTCCATCGGCAACGGCATCTACAAATCGACCGACGCCGGCAAGTCGTGGACGAACATGGGGCTGGCAAAAACAGCCCGCATTGGCAGGGTGATCGTGCATCCTACCAATCCGGACATTGTATACGCAGCATCATTAGGCCATACCTACGGCCCGCAGCAGGAACGGGGCATTTACCGCACCAAAGACGGTGGCAAGACGTGGTCGAAAGTGCTGTTTGTAGATGAAAACACGGGAGCCGCAGACCTGAGCATGGATCCTACTAACCCCAACGTACTCTATGCAGCCATGTGGTCGATCCATATCAACACCTGGGGCCTCAACAGCGGAGGCGCTGGCGGCGGTATCTACAAATCCACCGACGGTGGAGATACCTGGAAGCCCATGACCGAGAAGGGTTTGCCTGGCGGGAAAAATCATCCGGTTGGCAAGGTAGCTGTTGCTGTAGCGCCCAGCAACCCCAACAAAGTATACGCCGTGTTCGAAGACAAAAGCCCTGCGCTGTACAGCACAGAAAATGCCGGTGAAAGCTGGACGCTGGTGAGCAACCACCACGACATGGCGGAGCGGGCACCCTACTACACCCGCATAGCGGTTTCTCCCGCTAATGAAAATGAAATCTACTTCCTGAGCGTTCGCTTCTCGCAGTCGCTGGATGGAGGCAAAACGCTGGAGAAGCGCCCTCCCCGTGGTGGTGGCGACAACCACGATATGTGGATTGACCCTACCAATGCCGACCGCATGATGGTGGCCCACGATGGTTGTGCCAGCATCAGCCTGAACCATGGCAAGACCTTCCAGCGGGTGGTGCTGCCCATTGCGCAGATGTACCACGTGGCTGTGGACAACAACGCTCCCTATTTCGTTTATGGCAACCGGCAGGACGGCTACTCCTACCGTGGCCCGAGCAACAGCTTGCAAGGCTATATTCCGCTCGGCTTGTGGCAGGGCGTGGGCGGCTGCGAAAGCGGGTTCGCCAAGCCTGATCCGCTCGACAATAATATCATTTGGTCGGGCTGTTACGATGGCGGGCTGCAGCGCTTCGACATGCGCACAGGCCATGCCAGGGAAGTGAGGGTGTGGCCGGAAGCTGGCTATGGCTGGAAGCCCGCCGACCTGAAGTACCGCTGGCACTGGAACTTCCCGCTGAGCTTCTCTCCGCATACGCCGCACCGGGTGTACGTAGGCAGCCAGTATGTGCACCAGTCCGACGACGGCGGCCAAAGCTGGCAGCTCATCAGCCCCGACCTTACGCTGAACGACAAAACCCACCAGCAAAACTCCGGCGGCATTGCCATCGACAACCTGATGACGTTTGATGGCGCTACGCTATTTGCCGTGGAAGAATCACCCCTTCAAAAAGGCCTGATTTGGACAGGCAGCAACGACGGACAAGTGCAGCTGACCCAGGACGGCGGCAAAACCTGGACAAACGTCAGCAAGAACATTCCGGTGGCGCCCTGGGGTACTATCTCGAACATCGAGCCTTCCCGCTACAACGCAGGAACGGCTTACATCACCATCGACCTGCACCAGATGGCCGACTTTGACCCGTACATTTTCAAAACGGCCGACTATGGCAAGACCTGGAAGAAGATCAGCGACGGCATTCCTAAGTCTATCCTGAGTTTTGCGCACGTGGTGAGGGAAGACCCGAAGAAGCAGGGGCTGCTGTTTGCCGGCACCGACAATGGCGTGTACTACTCACCGAACGATGGTGCCACCTGGCTGCCGTTGCAAAACAACCTACCTCCTGCGCCTGTGTACTGGCTGGCCATTCAGGAAAACTTCGACGACCTGGTGGTGGCCACCTACGGCCGTGGGTATTATATCATGGACGACATCTCCCCTATCCGGCAGTTTTCCGAAGAGGTGCAGGCGACAGCCGTGCATGCGTTTGACTTGCGCAATGCCTATCGCTTTCAGGAGAAAGAAGCCATCAAAACCGATGGGCCTAGCTTGAACTCAGGCCAAAACCCTGCCTATGGTGTGGGTGTGAACTACTACCTGAAGGACTCTGTGGAACAGCCAGTAGTGATCGCCATCCTCAACGAGCAGCAGGAGGTGATTCGCACCCTGAAAGGTAAGCAAGCAGCGGGCGTTAACCGTACCATGTGGGACCTGCGCTACGAGCCCACTTTTAAGCCCAAGCTCAGGACGAAGCCAGAAGGCCGCCCCTGGGTGGAAATGAACGGCGAAGGCTGGCGACCGCTGGTGACCTGGGATTTGGACCTCTGGGGTGGTCAGCTTGGCCCACGAGTGGCGCCAGGCCAATACTTTGTGAAGATAAAGGTAGGCGACACGGAAATTACCAAAACCGTCGATGTGCTGAAAGATCCCTCCACGGAAGGCACCCAGCAGGAAATAGAAGAGCAGGTGGCGTTTTCGCTGCAGCTGCGTGACGCTCTGAACACCGTGGTGGAAATGATTGACCGGGTGGAGTGGATCAGGAAGGAGCTGGAGGAGATGATCCCCACGATCAAAAATGCCAAGCTCCAGAAAGAGCTGATGGCGGTGCAGGGCCAGGCCACTGCCATTGCGGGTCAGCTCTACGACATCCACATGACAGGCGCTCGTGAGGACGCCTTCCGCACGCCGATGCAGCTCTACGGCAGACTGTCTGCGCTGGCCAGCGACATCACGGCCAAGGGAGTGGACTTTAAGCCCACCAACCAACAGGCCGAGGTAAAAGGCGTGCTGAACGATCGCATGGTGCGGGTACAAACAGAATTCCAAACCCTGCTAGACAAGCAAGTGACCCAACTCAACGACAAGCTGATGAATGAGAATGCGAAGATTGATATTGAGGGGAAGAAGTGAATTGGAGAATAAGATGGGGGCAGAAGGCCGCATTTGCCCTCGCAACAACCACGGCATAAGCAGATTCGCCCTCGCCAAACCAGCGTCATGCCGATTCCGAGGAACGAGGGAGCCGACGTGGAACGGCATCCCCATGATGATGGCAGTGAGCCGACTAAAAAACACTGCCAGGTCAGGGAGATCTCTCACTTCGTGTCGAGATGACGATGTCTTTGGTGGCTTTAGCTGTTAAGCAGCCTTTTAGAGCAGAAGTGCATGCACATCTGCCCTCTCCACACCAACGTCAAACCGATGGCGACGAAGGAGCGAATGACGGCATGTTATGCAGGCCTTATCTGTGCAGCGACTGCCGGTCAGCCATTAAATTTTGATCGGATCCCTTTCCAGACCTTCTCAATTTTATAGTTTCTGTAGTAACCAAAGTATCCAAAATAGAAAACATTGATCATCCACTGCGGCATGCCTGGCAGCGTGTAGTACCCGGCGGGGTAAGATTTTAATCCCAGCCTTGAGAGGTATTCTTCAATTTTCATTTTTCCGTGGTGCTTGATACGCCCGCTGGTGATGTGGCCAATCAGTCCTGTGTCATTCTCTGGATCGAGAATGACCTCATATTTATTGTTTGGTATTGGAAACACTGACATGTACCCCCGACTCCCCTGCTCCTCTCTCACCTGCTCATACGCCCGAAGGTATTTTTCCTTATCCGAAAAATTTCTCACCCAATGCTGCTTAATTGCCATCATTTGGCTCCAATGCTGAAGCGCTTTTCTGGAAAGAGTCCGATGAGCAATCATAAACCCGGTATGAATGTTTAGTTTTCTTTTGGGATGTTGCTCGTCAGGGAATCGGTTGACCCTGAACTTAACTCCCTCGGCGTCCCAGCCTGAAGCAGCAAAATGCAGCAAGTCAGCCAGCCCCTCCTCTCTCAGAAAGATAGCGTCTGCATCTATGTAGATAAGTATGTCTATTTCCGGCTCATCGATCAGATTGAATACCTCTGCCTTCAGCGACTTCGCCTTCGGTCGCTTCATGGGCGAAATAAACCTTGGCACCCAAACAGGCACTCCTGCTACACTTTGTTTTAAGAAGCCGACTGGAGAATCTATTTTCCTGGAGAAGCTCTCTACGGCTATCAACTCGATATTGTCCGAGCCTGCATTTTTCCTAATGCCATTGATATCGTGGCAGCCAGGCGAATCTGTAATCAAAAACGACGGCCCGGTGTATTTTGCTATTCTGTACAGCGACTCAAGACACGCTTCTGCCTTGCAGGTTCGGGAAAATGGGCCAGTGGCAATGGTTACAAAAGCTATATTATTCATTTGGAGGCCGACAGTGCAAAAAGGTTATGACTTCAAATATGTCAAAGATCGGTCACTTTACTTGGGTTAACCGATATAATATGCTTTAAAATGATCTGTATGGCGAATAAGCTCCTCATACCCCATTCACGAACTGAGAGAGGCACTGAAGGCGGTGCCGTTTTTTATGGAGTCGATTCCGGGTGTGAAGACGCACCCTGAAACTGGGTGTGAGGGCGGCGGTGAAGGAGATTACAAAAGTTTGCCCCAACAGCCAAAGCTGGTAACCGAATCGTAGCAAGCAACCGCAGCGTACCTGGACTGTCCAGCAAAACTTTTGTAGTCTGTGTAGATCAGACCACGTCGGCTTTGCTTCGAAACGCATTAAAGAGGTTACTATTTGTGGAGGCGCAGATAGTAACCTCTTTAATTGCTTCTGTAGATAGTGTTTCTTTAAGCACGTCAGCTCCTAAAGGAAATGACGGCGTGGTATGGAGGCATTAGCTGTAAGTAAGCTTATTACTTGTCGTCCAGCTTTCTCAGCGCTGCAATATTACTCGCCTCATGCAGCTTCAAAACCTCCTCATCAGTCAGCGCCCTATCAAACACTGCCAGGCCACCAAAGTAGCCAATGGTGGCTTCTCCTAGCATGGAGCCTACAGCGTACCGTGCTCCCACTGTGAAGTCGGAGCCACCGCCAGGTTTGGTCTCGGAATGGATTTCAGGGTCGTAGCAGAAAATGCCTCGCCCGTGGTAGTAGGGGTTCATCCCTCTGTTGCCGCCACCAGGACCTTCCTGCATGAAATAGGGATCATCTCTTTTATCATTAACAGGATCGGGCGCTCTCTCATCAAGCACCCCATCGATATAAGCTTTGATAAACTCACCGTCATAGGTAAAGGCCAGCGTACACCAGCGTTCTTCCGGCACTTCCTGTTTGGTAGCGGCATAGTCGGCACACCAGGGGAACTTTGTGCTGTCGGCACGCATGGTGACGCCGCCCTCGGCAGAAATATGCGGTACGAGTTGCCTGGGGCCCCCATAGGTAGGCATGTTCATGAGCATGGCATACTGGCGGGTGCCTGTGTCGTCGTCCTTTCCTTTGCCTTCACTCCACATGCCTGCGATGGTGCGGCTTTGCTTGAGGTCGTAAATCTTCACCACAGCGAACATCGATACCTGCGCATCGGGCCCGCAAATGTTCAGGTCGCCGGTTTCCTGGTAAGGAATGCTCATGTATTGCTTGCCGTTCAGGTAGGCAGAGTAGCCTGAGAATGGGCCAACATCAGCCCGGGCAATGGGCCCGCCTACTTCCGACAGCGAATGTTGCTGGCTTCCGCCCAGGGATTCCCTCTGCTGCCCGGCCTCTTCACCAAAAGTCCAGAACGCTACGAGGTCGGGAGTGTTGAGAAATGCAGAGGTGTCGCCAACGGGGCCGTTTGTGCAGCCAAAGAGTACCAAACTGAGGACAAAAGCGGCAGGTATTTTTGTGAGCATATTGTGATAGAGTTTTTTTAAAGGTTGTTTTTTCTGTAAAATAGCACGCACCGGATACAAATCCCAGAAAACCACCAAACATGGGCTCCTGAATCAATCCTATACCGCAAAGCGATATCACATTTTAAAGTTTGCAAGTCTTTTTATAGATTACCTTCCACTGCATTGGCCATCCCGGTAAACTATCATCCGGATGATCGATTCGGTGGCAAACTGCTTACCACACCCATACCTGCTCCACGGAATGAGCCCACTCGTAATAGTACTTATTGGCATCGCTATCGTCCTCTTCTGCATCATTGTCTTGCGTTTGCACGCCTTGCTCTCTCTCCTTCTGGCAGCCCTTGTCACCGGCATCCTCACTTCTCAGGACCAAATTTACGACTACGCCATTCATAGCAACATGAGCGATACCAGCGCACTGGCACTATCCGTGCAAACCATCGGCAGCCGCCTCTCCAATGCCTTTGGCAATACGGTAGGCAAAATCGGCATCCTTATTCTGCTGGCCTCCATTATCGGTGCCGCCCTCATGAAAAGCGGCGGCGCTGAGCGCATTATCCGCAGTCTTATGAATGTCATTGGACAGAAAAATGCTTCGATGGCTTTTCTTTCGGGAAGTTTTGTCCTGGGGATTCCTGTTTTTTTCGACACCGTCTTTTACCTGATGATTCCGCTTGTGAAGTCGATGGGCATTCGAAATCCGAAGCAGTTCAGCCTTTACCTGATGTGTGCCATTGCAGGTGGCGTAATGGCCCATTCGCTGGTGCCTCCCACGCCAGGGCCGCTGTATGTGGCAAAAGAACTGGGTGTGGACATTGGCGTGATGATGATCGCCGGTCTGACCATCGGCGCTATTACTGTCATCTGCGGCTACTTGTATGCTTTGTGGGCCAACAAAAAATGGGACTTGCCTATGAGGAGCACGGCAGATATGCCTGTGGAGGATTTGAAGGCGACGTCAGAAATTGAGGGCAAGAATCTACCAGGGTTGGCCATATCGTTGCTGCCTATCCTGCTACCTATTTTACTCATCACAGGCAATACCTTCCTCGGAATGACGATTGATCCGGACGCTGAAGGCACCAGCGAATTTCAGCTTTTCCTGCTACACACATTCAAAATCATCGGCGACAGCAACATCGCCCTGTTCATTTCTGCTACCATAGCGCTGTCTTTGATGTGGGTGAGGCTAAAAGATGCCAAGCTGTTTCAAAAAAATGTCTCAGAGTCTCTGATGAGTGCTGGCATGATCATTTTGATTACCAGCGCTGGCGGCACCTTTGGCCAGATGCTACAGCAAACAGGCATTGGCGTACAAATCGGTGAGCTGGCAGGAGGCTCTCAAGCTGCTATTTTGCCTCTGGCTTTTCTCATCGCCGTGGTGGTAAGAACTGCGCAAGGCTCGGCCACCGTTGCCATGGTAACTGCCGTGGGAGTTATGAATGGATTTGGCAGTGCACATGGGTTCGGGTTTCATCCGGTGTACCTGGCCATTGTGATTGGCTGCGGCTCAAAAATATTCCCATGGATGAACGATAGTGCCTTTTGGATCATTACTAAAATGGCAGGCATGCAAGAGAAAGAAACTATCCGGTTTTTCTCCTATTTGCTGACCGTCATGGGCTTGGCCGGTTTTGTGGCCGTCATGGTTCTGTCTTACTTTTTCCCATTCGCCTGACAATGAGTGTATCAGATAATATAGTCATCAAAACGAGCCCCACCGACAATGTGGGCATTGTGTCAAGCCCCTCTGGTTTGGAGAAGGGAACTCCTTTGCCCGAAGGAATCGTGACTACCCAAAGCATTCCCATGGGTCACAAAGTAGCCTTGGAGAATATCAGTACTGGCGATCCGGTGATCCGGTATGGGCAGGAGATCGGCTATGCAAAGTCGCTTCTACTGGCTGGAAGCTGGGTGAATGAGACGAATATTGAGATGCCAAAGCCACCAGACCTGGACGATATTCATTTCTCACCGCACCCGGTGCCAAAAGTGGAGCCATTGACAGGTTATACTTTTCAGGGATTCAAAAACGCAGACGGCACTGTGGGTACCAAAAATGTGCTGGGCATCACCATCAGTGTGCAGTGTGTGGCCGGTATGACCAACTACATCACCAGCAAAATCAAAAAAGAGTTGCTTCCTCTCTACCCCAACGTAGACGATGTAGTCACTTTCAATCACAACTACGGCTGCGGCATTGCCATCGACGCTCCGTCAGCTATGATTCCGATACGAACCATCAGGCATATTGCCCAAAACCCCAACTTTGGCGATGAGGTAATGGTGGTGGGGCTGGGCTGCGAAAAGCTGAGACCTGAGCGACTGCTACCCGACAATGATAACAATAGCTCTGTGCTCTACCTGCAGGACGAGGCATTCACCGGCTTTGAAGAAATGGTGGACGGCATCATGGACATGGCGGAAAAGCACCTGAAGAAACTAAACCAACGTAAGCGGGGAACATGCCCTGCTTCTGACCTCGTTGTTGGCATGCAGTGCGGCGGCAGCGACGCTTTCTCAGGCCTGACCGGCAATCCGGCGGCAGGCTTTGCCTCCGACCTCATTGTAAGGGCCGGGGGAACGGTGATGTTCTCGGAAGTCACAGAAGTACGTGACGCCATTCACCTGCTGGTGCCCAGGGCGGTGAACGAAGAGGTAGCCGCAGCGCTGAAGAAAGAAATGAAGTGGTACGACGACTACCTGCGGGCCGGGCAGGCAGATCGCAGCGCTAATACCTCGCCCGGCAACAAGCGAGGCGGGCTGAGCAATATCGTGGAAAAGGCACTCGGCTCTATTGCCAAATCTGGCACCAGCCCCATAGTGGACGTCGTGGCACCGGGAGAAAAGATCAGGACAAAAGGACTAAATTTTGTGGCCACACCCGCCAGCGACTTCGTTTGCGGCACTTTGCAACTGGCAGCAGGCATGAACATGCACGTATTTATTACCGGCCGGGGCACGCCTTACGGTTTGTCGATGGTGCCGGTAATCAAGGTGAGCTCCAACTCCAGGCTCAACGACCGATGGTTCGACCTGATCGATTTTAATGCTGGCCCAATTGCCTTCGGCGAAAAGAGTATTGAGGAAATGGGCTGGGAGCTTTTCCACCTGATCCTCGACGTGGCCAGTGGCACCAAAAAAGTATCGACAGACAAGCTGGGATTATACAATGATCTGGTACTCTTTAACCCCGGGCCTCTGACATAAACAATGCTGAAAGAAATTATTATAGTGATCCTGAATCTTAAAACTTAGAAGCGCCCATTATGGTGGGCGGGCGAAAAATGGCGGCAGGTTGCGGGATAAATGGCCTGTGCGTTAATTTTTCGTTGACTTTTGCTTACTTTTTGTCAAGAAAAAGTAAGAGCCTATCCGGCTTGAGGACAAAAAGGTGTATTAACTAAAATGTCTAATCTGATTCTATAAATCCAAAATCTAACAAATCTATTTCCATACACGTCATACCTATGTCACTAACCCTCACTCAAATAAAAGCCTCCCTTGAACACGGCCTCCTCTCCTTCCCTATCACCGATATGGATGAAAAAGGCCAGTTCAACCCCACCACCTACGCCTCCCGCCTCGACTGGTTTGTGACGCACAAGGTGTCGTCCATCTTCGTAGCCGGCGGCACGGGCGAGTTCTTCTCCCTGTCGGAGCAGGAGTATAAAAAAATCGTTGAAGTAACCGCCGAAACGGTGCAGGCAAGGGTGCCGATGATCTCCAGTGTTGGTCGCAGCATTCCGGAGGCAATCGCCTTCGCCAAAATAGCGGAAAAAGCAGGCATGAGTGCCTTGTTGCTGATGCCTCCCTACCTCACTGAGTGCCCCAAAGACGGTACTTATGAGTACGCCAAGGCCATTATGGACAACACCAGTCTCCCTGTCATCTATTACAACCGGGCCAACGGGGTGCTTTCCGCCGACTATATCCAAAAGCTGGCCGACAACTGCGATAACTTTATCGGGTTAAAAGATGGCACAGGCAACATGCAGGAGCTAAACGACACCATCAAATCAGTAGGCAGCCGCTTGTCGTATATTGGGGGCGTTCCCACAGCGGAGATCATTGCCGAGGCCTACCTATCGATTGGAGTCAATACCTACTCATCGGCTGTTTTCAACTTTGTACCTGAGCTGGCCAATCTCTTTTACAAAAGTCTGCGAGCGGGTGACAAAGAAACAGTTGCCAAAATCACGAGGGAATTCTACATTCCATTCGTAAGGCTCCGGTCGAAAAAGAACGGCTATGCAGTGAGCCTGATCAAAGCAGGTGCAAGGCTCATCGGCCGAAGTGCCGGAGAGGTGAGAGCACCGCTGGTCATGCCGAACGTTGACGAAGTAAAGACGCTTGAGAACATCATTAAAAGTTCGGCTCACCTTTCAGCATAACCCCTGAAAAGACACAAAAGAATGAACAAAAACATCGTCTTCGCTCTTAGCTTCGTATTCAGCTTCATCTGGTCGGTTAGTCAGGCGCAAACGGAAGTATTGTACAAGCAAGTCGATACCACCAGGCTATACCTGGAGCTACTCACTCCGCCTGGCTTCACCACCTCAAAAACTTACCCAGCCATGGTTTTCTTCTTTGGCGGCGGATGGAAAAGTGGCAACAGATACCATCTCGAAAATCAGGCGAAGTATTTGGCGAAAAGGGGCATGGTCTGTTTTTTGGCCGACTATAGAACAGAAAACAAAAATGGCACTACGCCATTTGAAGCACTAAAAGACGCCAAATCGGCCATGAGGTTTGTGAGGAAAAATGCCAGTCGATTTAGCATAGACCCGAACAAAATAGTCGCTGGCGGGGGCTCAGCCGGGGGGCATTTGGCAGCAGCAACTGCTTTGACCGATAAAGACAAATACAATGAAGATTCCGATGATTTGTCTGTCAGCTGTGTGCCGAATGCGCTGGTGCTTTACAATCCTGTGATTGACAGCGGGCCCGGTGCCTATGGCTATGTGAGAGTGAAGGAGCAATACAAAGATTTCTCCCCCTTGCACAACATCAAGGAAGGAGCGCCTCCTACTATTTTTCTATTGGGCACCAACGACAACCTTGTGCCAGTTGTAACTGCTGAGTACTTCAAAATGGCCATGGAAAAAATGGGGAACACCTGTGAGTTGATTTTGTACGAAGGTCAGGGACACGGCTTTTTCAACTACACGAATTTTGAATATTATAAAAAGACCCTGGAAGCAAGCGACGTTTTTTTGCAGTCGCTGGGATATCTAGATTCGGAACCAACTGTGGTCATCGAGTAGGCATCAACCGCCAATAGCAAATCGGCCATCCTTTGCAATAGGCGACGTCCATTGGAGATTGCCATTGACCGCCACCGTAAAAGCACGTGGATTTAGACGTTTAAAGAGCTACTTTCAACAAGTTTTCAACTACCTCTATGAAAAATATAAACGCAGCTATCGTAAAAGGATTCCTTACCCTCGTTGTCTTTTTGCTCATACAACTTACTTTCCCCACTCAGGCGAATGCCCAATATGCAGGCAATGAGAATGACATCGTCAAAAATCGTAAGGGCCAGCTAGTGATAAAGGCCAAGCCAGGCGACAAAGTCACCGTAGAGCAGCTAAGCCACGACTTCTGGTTTGGGGCAGCCATTGGCAACGGTATAGCAGGCGGGTGGTCGGAAGCTGACAAAAAAATCTACAAAGAGAAGTTTCTGGAAAACTTCAACTCGGCAGTCACCGAAAATGCTGTGAAGTGGCTCAGCATGGAGCGGGAGAAGGGCCAGGTTAACTATGCGACTATCGACACGATTCTAAGCTTCACCGAAGCAAACAACATCCCCTTGAGGGCACACAATCTTTTCTGGGGTATTGAGAAATTTGTGCAGCCATGGGTTAAAGAAATGGATGATGCCACGCTGAGGCAAACGCTTCAGACAAGAGCAGAAACCGTGACTGCTAAGTACAAAGGCCGTTTTGTGGAATACGACCTTAATAATGAAATGATCCACGGTAACTACTACGAAGACCGCCTGGGGCCTGAGATCACCAAACAGATGGCACAATGGGCCCGCAATGGCGACCCTGACATCAAGCTCTTTTTGAACGATTATGACATCCTTACCGGCAAGCGACTGGATGACTACATGGCACAAATTCGCTTCCTGTTGAAGCAGGGAGTGCCTCTTGCCGGCATTGGTGTGCAGGGGCATCTGCATACCGACACTTTTGACCGGGTGGAGCTGAAGCGGTGCCTGGATTCGCTTGCTGTTTTCAATTTACCCATCCGGGTCACTGAATTCAATATGCCGGGGCAACGGTCTCAGTATTTAAGCGACAACCCTCCGACAATGACGCCAGCCAAGGAACTGCAAAGAGCCAAAGAGATGGCCGACTACTACCGGATCTGTTTTGCTCACCCGGCAGTTGAGGCCATACTGATGTGGGGATTCTGGGAAGGTAATAACTGGATCAAAGCCTCCTCGCTTTACAAACGTGACTGGTCGCCTACCCCAGCGCTTGAAGCCTATCAAAACCTGATTTTTAAGGAGTGGTGGACAAAAGGGGCAGGAGTAGCCAACAAAAAAGGAGAATATGTCGTTTCTGCTTTCTATGGTAAATACAAAATAACCATCAACGGCGTACCAAAGGAGGTGAACTTTACTAGACAATAGGACCAATGGCTCCTTTTAAAAGAAAGCCCTGGCAATAGATCGATTGAAACTCGCTTACTTTGACGCATTCTAAGCGAACGACTGAATGATCTATTTCTTGCATATTGGTTTTGACGGCAGCAACTACCACGGCTGGCAATGGCAGCCCCGGGCCACCAGTGTACAGGAAACGATAGAAAAAGCCCTGCATAAGATTTTCAAAGCCCCTGTGACTGTGTA
Organism: Imperialibacter sp. EC-SDR9; assembly: GCF_902498805.1. Taxonomy (GTDB): domain Bacteria; phylum Bacteroidota; class Bacteroidia; order Cytophagales; family Cyclobacteriaceae; genus Imperialibacter. The sequence continues at coordinate 16,661 of NZ_LR701588.1, forward strand.
TGGTTGCGGGCGCACCGACAGTGGCGTGCATGCCAGTCAGTACATGATGCATATCGACATTGAGCACGACGTTGACTTCGATCTGAAGTTTCGCCTCAACAAAAACCTGCCGGAAGACATTACAGTGTATGAGGTGCTGGAAATGGAAGAGGGTCAGCACTGTAGGTATGACGCAAACTCCAGAACCTACGATTACTTTATCCATTTGTACGAAGACCCGGTGCTGCACAAGTACAGCTCGTGCTACAACAGATTGCGTGATCTGGACTATGAGTCGATGAAAAAGGCTGCGGCCATACTGCCCCTTTACAGCGATTTCAAACCTGTTTGCAAACGGCCCGACGACTACAAGCACACACATTGCAAGGTAACCGAAGCTAAGCTGTACGTTAGTCATGATGGACAACGCATGCGATTCACCATCACTGCCGATCGATTTCTCAGGAGCATGGTACGGCTTTTGGTCGCCTATCTGCTGAAAATAGGCACCAGGAAGTTGAGCTTCGAAGAGTTTGAAAATATCCTGAAAAACACAATTGTTGTGCCTAACATGATTCTCGCAATGCCCAATGGCCTTTACTTGTCTAGGGTAGAGTACCCCTATTTGAAGATCGAGCCAAAAGAAGACTTTAGTAGTTTTTTGAAGGTGGGATTGAGTGATTGAGATTGGGTGCCAAGGGCCAATTTCATTGTCGTGGCGTTTTAGTTCGTATCGGTCTGGTTCCTAGCGAGAAGCTAAATGGCGACAAATGGACTTCCCGACCCAAAGTAAATGGCCTGCCTTGAATCAAGTTCTAAATAGAGAACGTCTAAGTATTTTTTCGTATTTTTGAGCAATAAGTCAGATTATGAAGTTAAGGCTAAGAGGTAACAGCATAAGGCTCCGTCTGGAGCAACATGAAATCGACGAATTGATTGACAAAGGTGAGGTATCCGAAAAGCTTCCCTTCTCCGATCACCAATCGTTTGGCTACACCCTGGCCACCAACAAAAACGGTGAATTCAAGGCGGTTTTTTCAGGCGCTATCATTAAGATTGAGGTGCCTCTTGGCCTGGCCAAAAGCTGGTCTGAGTCTGACGAAGAGGGCATTTATCAAACACTCAATGCCAATACCGCCTTCGAAATAAAGCTCGCTGTAGAAAAGGATTTTCAGTGCTTGCACAAGCGGCCCGAAGAAGATGAGACCGACCTTTTCCCTAATCCCAGGGCTAATGATTAGGCCTGTAAAGCCTTCTTGACCAACGCAGAGACACCGTCCGGCAATTCCATCGAAAGCGCCCACTGGTGGCATCTTTCAGACATTTTACCCCACGTCTTTTGTAGAATATCAATTACTTTGGCTTCCTCATGCTGGGCAGCAAAGTCTTCAGCATAGTACTTAAGAAACACCAGGCACACCACATCCTCCAGCGTAGCCACTTCCCCCTCCTGCTTCACACCTTTTTTAATAATCAGGTTCCTCACGATATCAATGTCGGTTTGTGGGAATCCTCTTTTTTCCATGATGCCCGACAACTGATCGGCATGGTACAGCTTAAGCTTGTTTCTCCACTTCAGGTAGCCGGGCCTGTCCATCGGAAAGCTGTTTCTCGGACTGTTCCAACGGCCAATGTGCTGGCCTCTTGCTGCTATTTGCAACTGCGCTCTAGCGTGAGGGGCAAACAAGTGCAGCATTTCAGTCATTCGTACACTGTAGAGTAACTCCGTAGGATATGGCTTGCCATCGACCTCTACAAGCCTTGGGTCTTCATTGTTTACGCTGTCGATGTCGGCCAGCGCAAGGTTCAGTCTTTCTTCTTCTGAAATCATGTTCATTGTATCTCGGCAGCGGCCAACTGAGATTTTATCAATTGCAAAGCACTCGCCACCACTTTACCTACAACAATGATAGCAGGAGTTTCAATTCCCTGCACCATCGATTCCTTATAAATAGAACTGGCGGGCGCAAAAAGCTTCCTTTCATCCTGCTGGCTACCCTTGCTTATCACTGCCATGACTTCAGAATGACCTCTGTGTGTAGAAACCAGCTGCGCTATTTCGTTCAGCTTGCTCACTCCCATTAGAATGATCACGGTGCCTTTGCCAGCCACAGCCCAGTCCAACTCTTCAGTCAGGCTTCCGTCGCTTGCTGTGGCAGTCACTATTGTAATCCCTGCATTCACGCCTCTTACAGACAACGGAATGCCTGCCAAAGGAGCAACGGCGAAAGCACTGCTGATACCTGGCACATAAGAAGTTTCTACACCGTGTTTCATAGCATAATCCATCTCTTCAAAGCCCCGGCCAAACACAAACGGGTCACCTCCTTTGAGCCGCACCACCGTTCCGTGCTTTCTGGCGTATCGCACAATCATCTTATTAATATAGTACTGCTGCACATGGTGGAGTCCCTTTCGCTTGCCCACAAAAACATGCTGTGCGTTTGGTGCATACTCCGTGAGCAATTCTTCATTGGCCAGGGCATCATACAATACAACATCAGCCGACTGGAGTGCCTTGGTTGCCTTTATGGTAATTAGCTCAATATCGCCTGGGCCAGCGCCTACCAGAATGAGCTTGGGAGTCTTTTTGTTGCCTGAAACCATGTTTTTCAAAGTTTTGATATTTTTTACGTAGTAAAACTAGCATTACTTAATTTAATTTAAGTATTTTTACGTAATTAATTTACGTAATTATGATAAACGTACTTGTAATTGGGAATGGCATGGTGGGCTACAAGTTTTGCGAAAAGCTTGTCAGCAAAGCCCCTGGAGCCTTCAAAATCACGGTTTTTGGCGAAGAGCCAAGTCCTGCCTACGACAGGGTTCATTTAAGTGAGTACTTCGCTCACAAGTCAGTAGAGCCTCTACTAATGGCACCAAGGCAGTGGTATGAGGAGAATGCGATAGAACTTATTACCAGTGAAATGGTGGTCGGCATCAACAGAGAAGCCAAAAGCATCACCACACACAAAGGGAGGACTTTCAACTACGACAAGCTCGTACTAGCCACTGGCTCCACTCCTTTCGTGCCACCTATTGAAGGTTCCAATAAATCGGGCGTTTTTGTCTACCGGACAGTAGAAGACCTGGATGCCATGGAAACCTACAGCAAAAACGCCAAGACTTCAGCTGTATTAGGCGGTGGGTTGCTTGGGCTTGAAGCTGCCAAAGCAGCCATGGACATGGGACTGGAGGCGCATGTGATAGAGTTTGCTCCCAGGTTGATGCCGAGGCAATTGGATGAGGCTGGATCCAATATGCTCCAATCCACACTGGAGTCAATGGGCCTTCATATCCATTTAAGCAAATCCACTGCAAGCATCGACGGCGATGAAGCGATGACATCCGTAACCTTCACTGACGGAACTCCGCTTGAGGCTGAAATGCTCATCATTTCCTGCGGTATACGGCCGAGAGACGAACTGGCCAACGAATCAGGGCTTGAAAAAGGAGAAAGAGGCGGTATCAAAATCAATGAGTCAGCGCTGACCAGTGACTCCGATATATATGCCATTGGCGAAGTGGCTTCCTACAAAGGCATGACCTACGGACTGGTGGCTCCTGGCTACGATATGGCAACGGTAGCTGTCGAGCACCTGACAGGCGCTGATACAAAAGGCTTTGCTGGTGCGGATATGTCAACCAAGTTAAAGTTGATCGGTGTGGACGTCGCCAGCTTTGGCGATGCCCTCGACGAGGGAAATCAATACAAGTCCATCGTGTTTGAAGACAAGAACGCAGGCATCTACAAGCGGGTCAACATTTCCAAAGATGGAAAGAAACTCATGGGAGGCATTCTGGTGGGCGACGCCAGCAACTACAACATGCTGTTTCAGATGATGTTGAACGGAATGGCCCTGCCACCACATCCCGAAGACCTGGTAATAGACACCAGTCGTCAGGGTTCATCTGCTGGAAACACTGTGGATATGCTACCTGAAGGCGCTCAGATCTGCTCTTGCGAAAATGTGACTAAGGGAGCGCTGGTTCAGGCGATTGAAGGCGACGGTGTAGAGCAATTTGCGGCATTAAAAACCTGTACGAAGGCGGGTACCGGATGCGGTGCTTGCAGCCCTATGGTCAACGATATATTGACCGCCACGCTTAAAAAAATGGGTAAAAAGGTGAGAAAGGTGCTTTGCGAGCACTTTGACTACACAAGGCAGGAGCTCTTCGATTTGGTGAAACTCAACAATATCCATTCCTTCGACCAGCTGATCAATGATTATGGCAAAGGACATGGCTGCGAAACCTGCAAACCTGCCGTTGCTTCTATACTGGCAAGCGCCTGGAATGGCCTCATCCTCAAGCAGGACACCATTCAGGATACCAACGACCGTTTTCTGGCCAACATCCAAAAGGGAGGTACTTACTCAGTCATTCCAAGAATACCTGGCGGAGAGATCACGCCAGAAAAGCTCATTATCATCGGTGAGGTGGCCAAAAAATATGACCTCTATGCCAAAATAACAGGAGGGCAACGCATCGACTTGCTTGGTGCAAGAATTGACCAGCTACCCGACATCTGGGAGGAGCTGGTCGACGCTGGCTTCGAAAGTGGCCACGCTTACGGCAAAGCCCTACGCACCGTGAAAAGCTGCGTAGGCAGTTCATGGTGCCGTTATGGCCTGCATGATTCTGTGAGCTTTGCCATCAGAATTGAAGAAAGGTACAAAGGCCTCAGAGCACCACACAAAATAAAAAGTGCCGTATCGGGCTGCCGGCGGGAATGCGCTGAAGCGTTGAGTAAAGACTTTGGCATCATTGCCACTGAAAAAGGCTGGAACCTGTATGTAGGCGGCAATGGTGGCGCCAATCCCCAGCATGCTGTGCTGCTCGCCGGAGACATTGATGAAGAAACATGTATTGCCTATATCGACAGATTCCTGATGTTTTACATCAAAACGGCCGAGCCGCTTAATCGCACAGCCACATGGATGAACAAGCTGGCAGGAGGCCTGGACTACCTGAAGCAAGTGGTGGTGGAAGACTCCCTGGGCATGGGCAAACAGCTGGAAGCCGAAATGCAATTGCTGGTGGAAGCCTATGCCTGTGAGTGGAAAGAAGTGGTAAACAATCCGGCTTTGAGAGCCCGGTTCAAACACTTTGTGAATAGCCCCGAAGCAGATCCGTCACTTAAATTTGACAAGCAAAGAGCTCAGAAAGTACCCGCAGGGTGGTAGCCACTTGTCCTGCAAGCCAACATCATAAAAACGACAAACAAATGACTGCAAACCAACATACTTCCCAAACACTGACCGACACTGTTAACTGGCACCTGGCCGCCAGGGTTGAGGACTTCCCTGAAAACGGAGGGGCCTGCGTATACGTTGAAGGCAAACAGATCGCCGTTTTCAATTTTTCCGCCAGAAATGAGTGGTACGCATGCCAGAATATGTGCCCACATAAGCAGCAAATGATCCTGAGCCGTGGAATGATCGGCTCGCAGGCAGAAGAGCCCAAAGTGGCCTGTCCCTTCCATAAAAAAACCTTCTCGCTGTTAACGGGCAAAAGCCTCAATGGCGATACCTGCGACATCGACACCTATCCAATCCGGGTGGAGGAAGGCGTTGTTTACATAGGTTTGTCCTAAATTAGGGCAGCAGTTGTCGATTCCATGAACCAAAAGCACGTAAGATCCAAATTTGAGAGGTTAGGTAGGTTCTACATTCTGGCGCTATCCGGTATAGCTGCGATCATTATCATTAGTCAGGTGCTTATTCAGAACTTCATCGCAAGCCAGCAGGATGATTCTCACGTGATCAACGTGGCAGGCAGGCAACGGATGCTGAGCCAGCGGATAGCAAAAGCGGCGCTGCTGATTTCCCAATCGGAGAGCCTGGAGGAGATGCAACAGTATGCCGGCGAATTGAAAAACGTGGTTGATCTTTGGGAAACCTCGCACAATGGTTTGTTGAAAGGCGATACCACAGCTGGTCTCAAGGGGGAAAACAGTCGGCAAATTGAAGCGATGTTTGAAACAATTACCCCTTACTACATCACTATTGTCGAAAATTCCAGAGCCCTGATAGCCAAAGTGGCTTCCCGCTCCACTTTTGATGAGCCACTCCAGGTTGCAATAAACGAACTCACCGGCACTATCCTCAGGAACGAAGGGCCATTCCTTGCCGCCATGGACGACATCGTGTTTCAGTATGACAAGGAAGCAGGGGCCAGGGTTGATAAACTAAGCGTTACCGAGCTCATATTGGTGGCCATCTCCCTCTCCATTATAATCCTTGAGTTCATTTTCATCTTTCAGCCCACTGCCAGAAACGTCAACCAAACCATTAAAAACCTCGCAGAGTCGGAGCTGTCCTCCAATCGGATGGCGCACGAAATCAACAGGCTTTATGTGGAGCTGGGCAAGTCATATCAAGACCTGGAAGCCATAAAGGTAGAGCCCAAAAGCTATGCAGTACTCTGCAAAACCAGAGACGACGGTGCCATTTACTGGACATCGGAGTTTATGCGGGAAAAGTTTGTTGACGAAACCACCAAATTACCCGAGTCGCTTTTCGATTTTTTCAGGCAGGACGGACACCAGAGAGATGCCATAGAAGGTGTAAAAAAACTTCTGAGTGAGGGAAAAACCTGGACGGGAGAAATGAAATTTACTGAAGTATCGGGAGACTTCCTCTGGCTTGACTTAACCATTACTCCTACCACCAACCGCACTGGCAGCAATGAACTAATGGTGGTTGGCAGAGACATCACCGATGTGAAGGAAGCGCAAATGATGGCCCGGGAGCTCAACCGTGAAAAAATTGAGAAGAGCGTGAACGAGCTTCGCTACAGGTCGGTGCTGATACTTGAAGGTCAGGAGGAAGAACGCAGCCGACTTGCCAAAGAGCTTCACGACGGTATCGGGCAAATGCTCACCGCCATGAAGATGAACCTGGATTCCGTTTCATTGACCGGAGCCAGCCACAACAGACAGCGGCTAGATGACATCAAGCATTTCCTCAACAGCGTGATGAAAGAGGTTCGCCGTGTGTCCTTCAATCTGGCACCCAGCAGCCTGAGCGACTTTGGCTTGGTGCCAGCCGTGCGAAAGTTTTGTACTGAGGTCAACAAGGTATCCGAAATTGAGGTTGAGTTCGTAGACAAAACGCAGTTCATCAATAGGTTAGAGAACAATATTGAGATGAACATCTACCGGATTGTACAAGAAGGTGTGAATAATGCCATTAAATATTCGGGAGCTAAAAAAATAACGATAACTTTCTCCCATAATCCGAGTCAGCTCACTATAAGTATAGTTGACGACGGCAAAGGGTTCGATTACAAACAACTGGAGGAAACCGGCCACTTTACGGAATCGGGGCATGGCATTTTCAACATGAAAGAAAGAGCCGCTTTTGTAGATGCTGATTTCCAGATTGAATCCGAAAAGGGAACGGGAACACATATCGCTATAACAGTACCTATATAAACTATGCCTGCTATCAGAGTAGTCCTTGCCGATGACCATGAAATTGTAAGGAACGGCATTAAAATATTATTGGAAAGTGAAGGAGATTTGGAGGTAGTGGGTGAAGCCTCCGACGGGCAGGAAGCGCTGGATAAATGCAAAAGCAAGCAGCCCGACATTTTGATTGTGGACATCAACATGCCAAAAATGAATGGAATCGAAACCATTCGCCAGCTCAAAGCCTACTCACCCTCCACCAAAGCCCTGGTACTTTCCATGCATGAAGATGAGGAGTATATCCTTCAATCCGTAGAAATGGGCGCCACTGGGTATTTACTTAAAGGCTCCAACAAGCAAGAGTTTCTCAAAGCCATTCATACGGTTCAAAAAGGAGAAAAATACTTCACTGGTGATATCTCCAATATTTTGGTGCAGCACTACCTCAACCTGAGAAACAAAACCGCTGCCACGCCTACGCCACAAGAAACCGGGGACAATGCCCTGACAAAGCGGGAAAAGGAAATTTTAAGCCTGATCTACAAAGGCGAAAGCAACAAAGACATAGCTGAAAAGCTCGACAAAAGCGTCCGAACCATTGAAACCCACCGTTTCAACATCATGAAAAAGCTCGATGCCAATAACCTGGCCGAACTTCTACGTAAAATTGACGGAGATACCTCTCTGAAACAGGCTTTGGAGTTGAACCAATAGTCTGGTGGCCTGGTTATTTTCTGGAGCCATGCAAGCTCAACCTTTTCTTGAATAGCTGACCCATACTGGTTTAGCTTTGAGGAAAGGTCAAAATTATTCGTATTTTTAATAAACTTCTGCAAGAATATGAGCACCAAGACAATATCTGTAGATTTCCCCTCTGATATCTTACTTGCACTCAACGAGAGTGAAAACGACCTTAAAAAAGATATAAAAATCTCTTTAGCTATCAGGTTATATTCATTGCAAAAACTGACTATAGGAAAAGCATCGCAGTTAGCAGGGGTATCAAGGCTGGCATTTGAAACCCTCCTTTCTGAAAACAATATCCCTATTTCAACTCTTACGATTGAAGATGTAATGGGTGACAGTCAAAAACTTCAATAGCAATGAAGAATGGCCTTGTAATTGCTGATTCCGGGCCGATTTTCTCCCTGGCACTTGCCAACAAGCTTCATGTACTAGACGCCTTATTCGACGATGTCAAAATACCCCAAGCCGTATGGGCTGAGATTTGTCTGGACAAAACCACATCTTTCTACAGTAGGATCTACGACTACTTTAAGGCTAGGGTGCAGAAGGTGAAAGGCTTCAATGAGCTAACCGTTGTAATGGATTTTGGTGAGTCGGAGGCTGTGATGCTGTACAAGGAACTAGAAGCTGACTTTCTACTGCTCGACGATAAAAAAGCCAGAAATATAGCTGAGAATTTTGGAATGAAATGCGTCGGAACCATTGGCATACTATCCTTAGCGAAGGACAAGGGGCTGATTGAAGAATTAAGACCAATATTCGAAACATTTCTACTCAATAAAAGATACTATTCTATTGAGCTTTTGAACACTGTCCTCATTCAAAAAGGTGAAAACAGCCTTGACGGGATTTAAGGCGGCTATTGTTAGCCAAAGCCACCCTCCCACGATAAACACATCCCTGTTCTATGAACTCCACAAGAGTATAACTGGTTAATCACTTGCATGGCTTCAATTTCTAAGCCTTTTAACGTTCTGAAATTGCCAAATATTCATTTGTCAAGCTCCAAACTATGGATATTATATTTTTACGTATAATTACGTAATTATTTATCTATAATCTACGTAATTTAAGTGTTAGTACGTACTTTTACATGAAAGACGTACAGCATGAGAAAAATCTACCTATTCCTATTCATTTCCTGCCTGGCTGCTATTGAGGTTAGTGCCCAATTCAGTATTGGCGGAGAGGTACGACCACGTACAGAGTATCGCCATGGTTTTAAGACCCTGGCCAGCGAGGATGCCAAAGCGGCATTCTTTACCGAGCAGCGCTCCAGACTCTATTTTGACTACAAGTCTGACAAGGTATCGGCCAAAATCACCCTCCAGGATGTCCGCCTTTGGGGCGGCGCCACTCAGGTGTACAAATCCGATGCAGCACTAACCAACGTGTATGAAGCCTGGGGGCAGTACAATTTCACGGATGCCCTTTCCATCAGGGTCGGTCGGCAGGCGCTGGATTACGACAACGCCCGCATTCTGGGCAACCTGGGCTGGGCTGCCCAGGGCAGGTCACACGATCTGGCACTCTTTCAATGGCAAAAAAATCAGTCGAAGTGGCACGTTGGTGCAGCCTTCAATCAAGAAGACGTGTTGTCTCCCTCCGAACCTGGCAGACTGAAAAACACCTACTACTTCCTGGGCGGAAACTACAAAACCATGCAGTTTTCCTGGTTTAATCAGGCTTTCGAATCCGGTAATGTGTCTTTTCTTGTGCTCAACAACGGGGTGCAATCTGCTGTTGATTCGGTAGTCTATTTCAGCCAAACAGCCGGAGCATATGCAGTTAAAAAACTTGGGAAGGTAAGCCTGAGTGGTGAAGCTTATTATCAGTTTGGCAAGAATCCGGCAGGCAAGTCCATAGGTGCCTTCCTACTGGCTGCCAACATTACCTACCCTGTGGGAAAGACACCAGTCACTTTGGGTGTCGACTACCTGAGCGGAGCATCCTCCACCAGAAGCAAAGACAATGCCTTTAACCCGCTTTATGGTACTCACCACAAGTTCTATGGGTACATGGACTACTTCTACGTGGGCAACGGGCACAGCAACGTGGGTATCAAAGACCTTTATCTAACAGCTAAATTCAAACTCTCTGAAAAAGGAGCACTTGAAACCGGCGTTCACCAGTTCATTAGCGGTTCTGAGATTCCATCAGCTGATAACAGTTCCTACAAAACCAACCTTGGTACTGAGCTTGATCTGGTTTTCAGCCAGGCCTTTAGTAAAGATGCGCTTTTGCATGTCGGCTATTCCCAAATGATGGCCTCCTCCAGCATGGAAATCATTAAGCCTGGGGGTAGCAGCAGTGCTTTTAACAACTGGGCATGGGTCATGCTGACCATCAAGCCTACTTTCTTCGAATCTGCCCCCTGACCTATTCATACAATCAATTCATCCATTCAAAAAGAAATGACCATGAGTATCATGACAAAATCAAATAAGGCAACCCGGATTGATATGTTCAATTTCAGTTCGGTTCAAATGCGCACATTTCATCTTACCTGGCTGGCCTTTTTCCTTTGCTTTTTCGGCTGGTTTGGTTTGGCCCCTATGCTGCAAATCGTTCGAGACGACCTTGGCATCACCACCGACCAAATTGTAACCACTAATATGGTGGCAGTAGCCTCCACCGTCTTCATGAGACTGTTTGTTGGCTGGCTTTGCGATAAAATTGGACCACGTATCACCTACACCTGGCTGCTGGTGTTGGGTTCTATCCCTGTGATGCTGGTAGGCCTTTCTCAGAGCTACGAGCAGTTCCTTATCGCCCGTATGTTCATCGGAGCTATTGGTGCCTCATTTGTCATTACCCAATTTCACACCTCGGTGATGTTCGCTCCTAACGTGGTGGGCACCGCCAATGCCACAACTGCTGGCTGGGGCAACCTGGGCGGCGGCGTAACACAACAGGTAATGCCCTTCGTTTTCGCAGGAGCGCTGGCTTACTTTGGTTCTGAGCACCTCGCCTGGCGCTACGCCATGATAGCCCCCGGCTTTCTATTGTTGGTAATGGGCTTTGTTTACTACAGATACACAAAAGACACACCTGAGGGCAACTACTCAGAAATAGAAGAGAAGGTAGCTCACTCAAAATCAGGCAACAGTGGTAAAGTTTTCAAAGAGGCATTGAAGGACTACAGAGTTTGGGCTTTGTTTCTCATCTACGGAGCTTGCTTCGGTGTGGAGTTGATCGTGAATTCAAAAGCAGCACTCTACTTTGCCGATTATTTCACCATGGATCTGAAGACTGCCGGATTGATTGCCGGCCTGTTCGGCCTGATGAATCTTTTCGCTCGCTCATTGGGAGGAATGCTAGGTGATAAGTTTGGCAAAAGCAACGGTCTCAAAGGCCGTGTAAAATGGCTCTTTGTTTCCCTTTTCTGCCAGGGAATTGCTCTTGTGATATTCTCACGGATGGGCACAATACCAACCATTATTGGCTCGCTGCTGGTTTTCAGCATCTTTGTCCAAATGAGCGAAGGAGCCACCTTTAGCGTGGTGCCATTTGTCAACAAAAAGGCTTTAGGCGCAGTATCTGGCATTGTTGGCGCTGGCGGTAACGCCGGTGCAGTAGCAGGCATGTTCCTTTTTAAGAAAGAGCTCACAGGTCTTGAGTGGCCTGAGTCGTTTATGATCCTGGGCTTCATTGTGGTGGCGGTATCGTTTACAGTTTTCGCCGTCAAATTCTCGCCCGTCATGGAAAAGGAAGCAGAAAAAGAAATGGAGGAATTACTTGCTTCTGTAAAGGAGACTCAGTTGAGTCCGAAACGTGTACCCGCATAACTTTTCATACTACTGAATTGGTTAAAAGGAACCCTGGGGCGGCGCAAATTGGAAATGGAAACCTGCCGCCCCACTGTTCCCTTTTTCTTTGACCCTTTAGATTGACTCTTATGAAAGAATCTACAGATAAAGTCTTTAAATCAACCTGCTCCTATTGTGGTACGGGGTGTGGCGTAGAAGTATCTGTTGACAAAAGAGGAAGGCTGAACTTAACTGGTGATGCTAGTCACCCGGTGAACAAGGGCATGCTCTGCTCTAAAGGAAGGAACCTCCATTATACTGTTTCCGATCACTCCGATCGCCTCCTCTACCCTCAAATGCGGTGGAGCAAATCGCACCCCATGCAAAGAACAGACTGGGACACCGCCATTGGCAGAGCGGCTGCGGTGTTCAAGTCTTTAATTGCTAAATACGGCCCTGACTCCGTAGGTTTTTATGTATCGGGCCAATGCCTGACCGAAGAATATTACCTTGTCAATAAGTTGACCAAAGGCTTTATTGGCACCAACAATATTGACACAAATAGCCGCTTGTGCATGAGCTCAGCCGTGGCAGCCTATACGCAAAGCCTTGGCGAAGACTCAGTGCCGATCTCCTATGAAGACATCGAACTGGCCGACTGCTTCCTAATCGCAGGCGCCAATCCGGCCTGGTGCCACCCCATCCTTTTCCGCCGACTTGAACAACACAAAGAACAACACCCTGACATTAAAGTAATCGTTATCGACCCAAGGGTCACCGATTCGTGTAGCCTGGCTGACCTGCATATACAACTCCGGCCAGGCACCGACACGGTCCTGCTTCACGCTATAGGCAGATGCCTGATTGAAAATGGCGATATCGATCTAGAATTTGTTCAGAACCATACCGACGGATACGAAGACTACAAACAAAAAGTACTTAGCACCTCTCTGGAAGAAGCTGCCAATATTTGCGACGTTCCGCTGGAGCAAATCAAGCAGGCCGCCAGCTATATTGGCAATGCTACTGGCTTTATTACCATGTGGGCCATGGGGCTCAACCAAAGCACCGAGGGGCTGAGTAAAAACCTGGCGCTGATCAACCTGAACCTCGTCACAGGCCATGTAGGTAAACCAGGTTCGGGGCCCTTCTCACTCACTGGTCAGCCCAATGCCATGGGAGGCCGGGAAGTGGGCGGCATGGCAACCCTTCTAGCCTCGCACAGGAACCTACTGAACCCTGAACACCGAAAAGAGGTGGCCGCCTACTGGGGCGTCGACCATATTTCGGACAAGCCGGGCAAAACCGCCACGCAGATGTTCGAAGCGTTGCGAAGCGGCGAAATGAAAGCCATCTGGATCATTTGCACCAACCCCGTGGTGAGCATGCCCGATGCCCGCCTCGTGGATGAAGCACTGAAGAACGCTCGCTTTGTGGTGGTGCAGGACATCTCCACTCAGTCGGACACCTTGCAGTATGCGGATCTTGTGTTGCCTGCTGCTGGCTGGCTGGAAAAAGAAGGCACGATGACCAATTCCGACCGGCGCATAAGCCACCTGAACAAAGTGGTGCCCCCACCTGGAGAAGCTTTGCCTGATAGTGAAATCCTGATCCGCTTTGCCAGGCAAATGGGCTACCATGGTTTCGACTACGAAAATCAGGCTGAAATATACGCCGAGCACTGTAGCATGACCCGTGGCACCAAAATCGACATTTCGGGACTCAGCTATGAAAGGCTGAAAAAAGAGGGCTCCTTTCAGTGGCCCGTTCCCGACTCGGTTCACCCGGGCACGCCCAGGCTTTTTACCGACAGACAGTTTTATACTGCATCGGGCAAAGCGCAGATCAAATCTGATGCACCCACCAATCTTACCGAGGAGCCAACGCCTGATTATTCCCTCATCCTCACCACAGGCCGCATCCGTGACCAGTGGCATACCATGACCCGCACCGGAAAAGTCAACAAGCTGAAGCAGCACATCGACAAGCCTTTTCTCGAAATTCACCCTCACGATGCAGCAGAAAGAGGCATCAAAGAAGGAATGGCCGTAGACATTGAAAACAGCAGGGGCAGCGTGCAAGTGGTGGCCAAACTGACAGATACTATCAAAAAAGGGGTCGTTTTCCTGCCTATGCACTGGGGCAAAACACTGCAAAAAGACCTCACAAGGGCCAACAACCTGACGTCATCTGCTTTTGACCCCACCTCCAAGCAACCCGGGTTCAAGTTTTCAGCGGTAGAGGTAAAACCGCATAAAAAACCAGCACAGAAAATTGTCATTGTCGGTGCTGGGGCTGCCGCCTACCGCTTCATCAACACACACCGGGAGCTCAACCTGGATGACGAAATCCATGTATTTTCAAAGGAAGAATTTCCGTTTTATAATCGTGTATTGCTGCCTGAATACATCAATGATCAAAAGCAGTGGGAAGACCTTCTCAAATTCAAAATCGGAGAATTTGAGCAACTCAACGTGCATTTGCATCAGTCAAACAGCATTGAAAGCATTGACCCGGCACTCAAGATGGTCGCTGACCAGTTTGGCGTGAGTCATAGCTACGACACCCTGGTGATGGCCACTGGTAGCAGGGCGTTTGTACCGCCCGACGTACCTATACACTTACCTGGCATCTTTACCATGCGAGACCGTCGCAATGCCGATGAGCTGAAAGCCACCGTGGGCGAAGGCAACCATGTAGTAGTAGTGGGCGGTGGATTGCTTGGCCTGGAGTTGGCGGCAGCTCTTGCTGAAGTAAAAATCAAGGTGAGCATTATCCAACTCTCATCCCGGCTGATGGAACGCCAGTTGGACAGCCTTGCCAGCAATTTATTGAGGCAGGAAATTGAAAACATGGGCATACAGGTATACACCAACGATCAGGTGCAGTCGGTAGAAAGAATAAATGAGCAGTGCCTGGAGGCCAAACTAAAAAGCGGTAAGAGCCTTATCAGCCACGCTATTGTGTATGCCATTGGAACCAGGCCCAATCTGGAGCTGGGCAAAGAAGCCGGCCTTGAGTGCGGCCGGGGTATCAAAGTCAACGATTACATGCAAACCAGCGACCCGAGCATTTACGCCCTGGGAGAAATAGCGGAGCATGAAGGGCAGCTCAATGGCATTACCGCCGCCGCCGAGAAACATGCAGACGTGCTGGCTCACTACCTCAATGGGGACCTTAACAGCCGGTTCACAGGCTGCACGCCGATGAACATCTTGAAAATGGCCGATGTCTCGCTGTGCTCCATAGGCATGGCGGAAGCACCTGAAAATGACCCCGCCTATGATGAAATACTGCTTGTAGACAAAGGCCTCTCCTACTACAAAAAGTGCATCATCCATCACGACAAGCTGGTGGGCGTGATCCTCATGGGCGACAAGGCTGAGTTTGCTGAGTTCAGAGAATTAATAGAAAATGGCACTGAGCTGTCGGACAAACGAAAAAGCTTGCTGCGGTCGGGCTCGCAAAAGGAAGCTGTGCTGGGCAAACTGGTGTGCAGCTGCAACAATGTTGGCGAAGGCAATATCAAAAAAGCGATTGCCGGTGGCTGCAGCGATTTAGCCTCCCTTTGCAAAGCAACCGGCGCAGGGCTCGGCTGCGGCAGCTGCAAACCTGAAGTAAAAAACATCCTGAATCTTGAGGCTATTCCTGCCGAAGTTCTAAATTGACCAAGAGTGCAAGAAACAATGGATAAACTCAATCTGGTAAGGGTATTTGTAAAGGGTGGCATTATTTCGCCTGGCGACTTTTTGAAGATCATTCAAACTGCCAGCCATTTGGGCTCTTCGTATATCCACTTTGGGTCGAGGCAGGACATTCTGTTTCCTGCGGACACATTCGATCAGGGCTATCTTGATAAAACGTTCGCTTCCATTCAAACAGACTACGAAATCAACGCCAATCAGTACCAGAACATAGTAACCTCCTACGTTTCTCTCGACGTAATGCCCCGAAGAAGCTGGCTAGCGCCGCATATTTACCACTACATACTCGACTCGTTTGACTACCGGCCAGGCTACAAAATCAACATTGTTGACCCCAGCCAAAGCATGGTGCCGCTGGTTTCCGGTCAATTCAATTTCATTGCATCAGGTATCGAAAACTACTGGTATTTGTACCTCAGGTCCGATGAAATGGGTAGCAGGCCCTGGGCGGCACCCAGCTCGATTTATGGCTATGACATAGCGAAGATGGCCAGAGCACTGGAAGAAGCCAGAAACGAAAAAGGAAACATATCCTTTGAAAGCCTGTACCACACTGCCATAGAACGAGTAAAAATTAACACACAACCTGTAAAAGAATCCCTGGTTTATCCTGATGTCAACTTCCCTTACTACGAAGGGTTCAACCGTATACCCGATGGAAAATACTGGCTGGGGCTTTATTGGCGAAACAATCAATTTGACATCAAGTTTTTGAAAGCGCTTTGCCAGCGATGTATCGAAACAGACATAGGAAAGATCAGCCTGTCGCCATGGAAATCCTTCATTCTTAAGGGCATTGAAGACAAACATCGGATTGGCTGGGAGAAACTGCTGGGCAGGTATGGCATCAACATGCGGCACTCATCGCTGGAGTTGAACTGGCATATTCCCGTGCTGGATAAAGAAGCCATGGAACTGAAAAGTTTTCTGGTTCGGGAAATGGACAAGATGGACATCAGCACTTATGGCCTCACGTTCTCCATCGTATCCTCCAAAAACGTGACGCTATTTACCTCTGTGGTCATCGAAAGAAATGAAGCAGTGGGCGAAGTGCCAACATACAATATCCAGTTCTCCAAAGACTTCAACCCCAACCTGATGGAGTACCAGTACTTTGTGAAAGACATCACAAAGGAAATCATCCCTCCGCTGCTGCTGGAGCTTAGCTACATGTACTACGAGCAATTGGATGAAAAGAGCAATGAAAGAAAAAAAGAGATCAAAGTAGAGCTTTCAGATGCAAAGTCGCACTACCAATGCGAAGAGTGTTTTACTATTTATGATGAAGTGCTTGGAGATGTGGAGCAGGGGATTCCTGCTGGCACATCATTCAAGGCACTCTCTGATGATTATTCATGTCCCACCTGTGGTGCCTCGAAGAAGAAGTTCAGGCTATCTTCTTGAGAAAGTGAGCCGTAGTTGCATTTTAAAGCCTTGGTCGACAGTCTTTTTTGGTCGCTTCCGCCAAAAGCACCTTTGCACCCATATGAACAAGTCGCTGTGTGAGTTATAAGTCTACTTTTTTACCCCCTTGCCAAAGAAAGTCGGGGAAGACTTTCTCGTATCAACAGCCGCAACATCATTATTTCATTAGCAACAATTGCTTTTACCACCCTCCTGAATTGAAGGACATGCATTAGTACCATAACTGCAATACACACAGCAATCGCCGGCTTTGGGCTTTAGCACTTCGTGACAGCTTTCACATTCATAGAAGAATTGACAAGCGTCAGTGGGCATCGTCTCTTCCTTTTGGTGCCCGCAGACAGGGCAGGTTAGTATAGATTGTAGTTCGATTTCTTTTTCCATGATTTCAATTATCTTTTTCCCTTGGCTCAATGTATAACGTTGCTTTATAAGAAGTTTTCTTCTCAATAGCTGCTATCAGTTCTGAAGGTTTGGTCTTTTTATCGTCGTATTTAATAATAGCAATATCCCCTGGGTACTCTACATGGTTGTCGAGTACACCTTTCGTTTCCTGCAATCTTTGAAAACGTGGGTTGCACAGCCTGCACATGTCAAGCCAGTAATCTTCAGCTTCACCTCTGCTTCGTTCTTTGAAGTCGGGCTCTCGTCGGGAGTAGTTTGTCCGTAAACGGAAAGTCCTATCATTCCCATCACGACAACAGCTAGTACTATCTTTTTCATTTTCAGCATTATTCGTTTATAACTTGTTTATTGGTCACTATATAGCCCGTTTCAACTTCCACAGCCTTAGCTAGTTCTTCTAAATTCACTTTTGATTGATCGAATTTCACCGTAGCTATTCCTGTTTCATACGATGACGTGGCCTCCAATACCCCTGGGCTTTGTGTAAGTGCATGATTTACGCTGTGCTCACATCCCGTGCAGGTCATTCCCTTTACAATCAGATGAGCTTCTTTTATGTCATTTTCCTTCACAACAACGATCTGACTGGTTGGTTGATCAGAAAAGAAGATGCCAGAGTAAGATGGAAAGGCCATCACAACAATGGCAAAAAGGGTCACGATTCCCAGAAATTTTTTCGATTGCCAGAAAGAGGGCTTTTCCTCTTCCTCACAGGCGCAGCCTATTTGTTCCTGCACTCTGGGTTTGAGCTTTTGATACCAGGCGAAAGCAAGTACAGCCACTGTAAGACCTATCAGGTAGGGCCGCAAAGGCTCCATCCATGAAAAAGTAGAGGCAATACCGCCAATTCCCGCAAGCACAGAAAAGACGGGGGTGATACAACACAACGAGGTAGTAATGGCCGCCAGCAGGCCAATACCCGCAGTTTTGGATGATTTTGCAGCGCTCATGATTCAACTGTTCTTTTAGAAGTAGAAAGAATATCAAAAACAGGCAATAATAATTCAGTGGACTGGGCAACCAGCGAATAAAAGACCGTTTGACCAACTTTCTTGTCCACTACAAGGCCTCCGTCTTTGAGCTTTCGCAAGTGCTGCGAAACTCCGCCGACTGAGATTTCTAAAATGTCACTCAAATCACAAGGGCACATCTCGCCTTCCCGCTTTAGTAAATAAAGAATTTTGAGACGAGCAGCGTTGCCGGATAAATTAAAAAGCCTGGTCAAATTTTTAAGGGTACCTTCCAGCTCATTTAGTTCATCCTTGCATTCTTGAATTTGGACGTGATCCGCTAATACCCTGATACACGTGTTGCTCATACGTTTTAATGTTTTAGTATATACTTAAACACTAAGATAGAAAGAGGGTTTCAATATTTTAGTAAAAACTAAAATACTATTATCCGCTGGTCATATTCTTACCAAAGATTAAAGCACAGTTAGGGGTAGCAGGAGGTCGGCTGCTATGCAAGTTCACTAGCATGAACTCACGCCATTTTTGCGCATTCAAATAAATACTCAAATATGAAATGGATTACCTCTACATCTATGCTGGCGGCAGACTGAAGTTATTTCATACTCCGCCTCAACAACTGCGCATTGATAGCGACTATCACAGTGCTCAGACTCATGAACACGGCACCGATGGCCGGACTTATTACAAACCCAGGAATAAAGCCTGTCGCCAAAGGCAAAGCGATAACATTGTAGCCTGTGGCCCATGCCAGGTTTTGCATCATCTTCTTATAAGTAGCCCGCCCAAAAATTACCAGGTTGGCAATGTCCTTTGGATTACTGTTTACCAAAATGATATCAGCTGTCTCTGCTGCCACATCCGTTCCTGAGCCCACTGCGATACCAACGTTGGCTTGAGCAAGCGCTGGGGCGTCGTTCACTCCATCGCCGGTCATTGCCACAAAGTGCCCTTCCTTCTGCAGCTTCTTAATGATGTCGACCTTTTGGTCAGGCAGCACCTCGCTGTAATAGCCATCGAGGCCCAACTTATCACTGACCGCCTTCGCCGTCTTTTCATTGTCACCTGTGGCCATGAACAGCTTCATTCCGTTCGCTCTAAGCGTTTTGATGGCCTCAGCACTTTCCTCCCTTATTTTATCCGACAAAGCTATAAACCCAACCAGTTTGTCTTCCCTGATCACGAATACGATCGTTTCAGCAGCGTCAGAGCCAGCCTCTTTCGGAATATCAATATTCTTTTCTCTTAAATAACCCGGGCTTACTACTTTCCAGTTTTTGCCGTCAACACTTCCCTGAATGCCTTTCGATGTCAGCGACTCAAAACTCTTTACATCCTTCAGTTTCAGCTTTGCTTCTTTGGCTGCCTTCACGATGCCCTGCGCAATAGGGTGCTCGGAACTTTGCTCCAACGACGCTACGGCGGTCATCAAATCTTCTTTCTTCAGGTCACTGCTCAAGCTTTCGAACCTTGAAACACCGAATTCACCTTCGGTAAGAGTGCCTGTTTTATCAAAAACAAAGGCAGTAATCTTTCTTGCATTTTCAAAGGCAGTTCTATTTCTGATCAGCAAGCCCTTGCCTGCCGAAACAGCCGTGGAAATGGCGACTACGAGAGGAATGGCCAATCCCAATGCGTGTGGACAGGATATTACCATCACGGTCACCATGCGCTCCAGGGCATAGTCCATTGGCTTGCCCATGGCCAACCATACGATGAGCGTAATCGCACCGGCGCTTATGGCCACATATGCCAGCCACTTGGCGGCCGTATTGGCCAGGTTCTGCGTTTTAGACTTCGCCTTTTGTGCGTCCTGCACAAGTTTAATCACCTTATTGAGGTAGCTCTCCTCCCCCGTCTTTTCTACCTTTACTTTGAAGGACTGATTGCCATTCACAGATCCCCCAATGACCTGATCGCCTTTTGCCTTCTTAGCTGGCTTGCTTTCGCCAGTCAGCATGCTTTCGTCCAGGTAGCTCTCGCCCTCCACTATGATACCATCAGCGGGAAGCTTTTCGTTGGCCTTAATGAGTATAATGTCATTCTTCTTTAGTTCAGACACTTTCACGTCCATCACATGATCGTCGTGAACAAGGTGCGCCTCCGCTGGCATCATTTGCACCAGAAGCTCCAGCGCACGGGAAGCGCCCATCACTGACTTCATCTCTATCCAGTGGCCCAACAACATGATCACAATCAGCGTTGCCAGCTCCCAGAAAAAGTCCTTTCCCTCCAAACCGAATACGACGGCCGAGCTATACCCATAGGCCACTGTAATGGCCACTGCAATCAGTAGCATCATACCAGGAGCCTTTTCCTTTACCTCATCAACAAGCCCTTTCAGGAAAGGCCAACCCCCGTAGAAGAAAATGAGCGATGACAGTCCAAATAAAACATATTGATCTCCTGCAAAACCGAATTCAAATCCCAACCACTCCTGAATCATTTTGGATAGTGCCAAAATAGGAACGGTAAGGACAATCGACACCCAGAACCTCTTCTTGAAGTCCTCTATCATGTGGGTGTGGTGACCGTGGTGGTCCGAACCGCTGTGTTTAGAATGTTCGTGAGCATGATGCTCTTGATTGCTAGTATGATGATGATGTTCCATTGTGCTGATTTTAAGTCTGTTACTATTTGTCGCTGAACTCCAGAGTCACACCCAGTTTTTCCCACGTCATGGTAATAGCTCCCTTGCCATCGCCTTTGTCCTCAATATTATAGTTAAGCCTTTCCTGGAGCGGAAGATCAGTTTGAGGTACCACTTCAACACGTACCACGTCTTCGGCTGCGGAATAATCATCTGCTAAATGCTGTTCCCAATTTCTATTGATAATTATCTGCCAAGAGTCCTTACCAGGAATGGTGAATAAGGCATATTTTCCTTCGGGCACAATTTCGCCACCTATTTTCACCGCCTTCGAAAAAGTGACGCTGGTAGCACTGTGAGCACCCGTCACCCACACTTCATTGAAAGGCACAAGGCCTCCCCATATCACCCGTCCTCTGGCTCCGGGAGCGTGGTATGACATAGAAACGTGCACGCCTCCCACCTGTCCATGGGCTTCCTTGGGGATGCTTTTTTTCAGGGTATCCACCGAAGCAACTACAGGTTCGGTGGCGTGGTGCTGGTGCTCATCCGTGGAAGATTTCTTTGACTCGCAGGCGGCTGTTAGCAGCACCAGCGCTAATAAAAGATAACTTAGGTTTTTCATGATGGTTTGTTTATTTTATAAGTTAAATCAATGATTAATTACTAAGTGAAAACTTTATAAGTCTGTCTGAGCATTGCTACCCGGCTGTAGCTGCTACGAGCAGCGCACCAGGCACTTCGCACAACTATACAATTTCAAAGTTGAGCATCATGCCATCATCCTCATGCTCCAGATTATGGCAATGAAATACAAATTCACCAGGCGTATCTGGGAAAGTCATAATAAGTCTGACCTTTTCCTTCGGTAAGATCAAAACGGTGTCCTTCCATCCTTTCTCCGAGGGGATAATACCATTCCTCCCCCCGGTTCTTGACAATATTTGAAACTGAACTGCGTGTATGTGGATCGGGTGTATTTCATCGCCTGCATTGTCAAACTCCCAAATTTCCGTGGCCCCGGCTTTCACTGTCTCGTCAACTCTGCCTCTCTTATAAGACTTTCCATTGAAAGTATGCATAGCTCCACTGCCCATCATCCCCATCCTGTTAATCTCAAAGTTCCTGACTTTAGTTACTTGATTTTCAGGAATCTTGTCGATGACCGAAAGAGAGCCGGGTGGCTGAAAGGTGTCACCGCTTGATGCCCCGATAATAAATTTCATGATTTTGAAGCTCTCGGCTCCTTGCGACGATCCCCCATTGAACTTTTTGCTTTCCAAATAGACTTCAGAGCCTACTGGTTCTGCCGAAAAATCTACCAAAACGTCCAGTCGCTCGCCAGTGCCAAGCAAGACTTCATTGACATCTTCAGGCGCACCAAGCAGACCACCATCGCTCCCAATTATTTTCATGCCCAAATTGGGGCTCAGAGCAAGGTTATAAACCCTTGCAGTAGATCCATTCAATATCCTGAACCGGTACCACCTCCCCTGAACTTCGTGAAAAGGTGATACTACGCCGTTTACAGTGATCGTCTGACCAAAGTACCCGGCCATCGTCTCCATTATAGACGGGTCATAGACCAATTTACCTGCCTTCAGCCTTTTGTCCTGAATGATTAGTGGAACCTCAAAATAGCCAGCGGGAAGCCCGAGCGCCAGCTCCTCGTCATCATTGATAATAAGCATTCCGGCCAGGCCATTATGCACTTGCCTTGCAGTGGCGCCATGCGGATGCGGATGAT
This sequence comes from Imperialibacter sp. EC-SDR9, assembly GCF_902498805.1. Lineage (GTDB taxonomy): Bacteria > Bacteroidota > Bacteroidia > Cytophagales > Cyclobacteriaceae > Imperialibacter. The sequence goes on from NZ_LR701588.1 coordinate 39,392, forward strand.
ACCAGTGGGTTCCGGCTCTTTGATCAATTGGAAAACTGTATTGAAATGATTCTCCAGCTTTTACAATGTCGACAGGATTGCCATCCATGTTAGCTGGCACCTTCAATCCATGCCAGTGTACGTTTGTTGGCTCGGATAGAGCGTTTTGCACGCTGGCAGTAAGCATCTCGCCCCTAAAAGCCCGAATGGTTGGGCCGAGAATATTGTTCCTATAGGCGAACGTGCTGGTTGTTTTGCCTTCTAAAATGCTGGTTCTTTGGCTACCTGGGCTCAAATCAAGAGACGCTCCAGCTTCTTCCGGCAATGGCAATGGCATATCAAACCCAGTGTCTACGATGCCTGCATTTCCATCCCTGTCATGGAACATGCAGTTCTGAAGAACCATGGGTAGAACCACAGAACCAGCGGAAAGCTTTACAAAATGTCTTCTCTTCATACCACGTGATAATTTAAAAGTTTCTTTTCGGCCCTTTTAAGCTTTTTACTTTTTCGCACATACGTATCCGCAGAGTCACGACAATGGCATCCTATTTAAGTTCGCTGCCTTTGATGCTTGTTTCAATGGCCGAAATACTCAAAAGAATTCAAGTACTTCAGCCTTTAAAAACAACCTAACCAGTGGCGATTGAGCATTTGAATGATCAGTTCTATGTATGATCATTATTAGTTTTGGCCTGTCCCTTATTCAATCGTCTCCTTCACGCTGCCGCAGGAAAGCATCTTGCTCCCGTAGTAAGGATTCTTTATTTCCTTGTCGTTAGAAAGCCAAGAACCCTTGGCCATAGGACAATAATCCAAATAGATAGTGCCCATTGAAAGCTTAGCTCCCTTCACCAGGGCAGTCATCTCATTGCTTAAGCCCACAAAAGCTTTGCGCCGGTCATCCAGCGTAGCAGCCTTGGCTACTTTGGCTGCTTCGGCAAGCGCAGACTTACTATTGTCTACCGCTGCCAGTGACTTTTGAAGTCCAGCTGCCGCAGTGGCTGCGCTTTTTGATTCGGAAGCCACCAATGCCTCTTTCAATTGAATATATGCGCCATAGGCAAGACCCATATTCTGATCTTCAAACATTGGTGCCATTTGTTTACTTGTTGCCTTTTCAGCGGTGCCACTGGCGTGGTCGTGTTGTGCACTTGCACAAAGGCTTAACAAAGCCATGCTGAGTATTAGAATTGACTTTTTCATATTAATAGATTGTTGATGTAGCCATCTGCCACATGTATGTGTGACAGTTGATAAATAAATTTTGTGGAAATAATATGGAGGGGAGCACGTATACCCGAGAGTATTTTGGCGCTAACTTAAAACTCCCAAATTGATCAGGGGCCTAAATAAGAAATGACTGAACGAGCACTTGAATATCTCGATCTATCAATGGGGGAACGTATTCATTGGTGGAACGCTGACTGCTTCTTTCCGCCGCCAAAATAAGTGAGGTAAAAACTACCTGTGTGGCATAGCTGGAGGCAGGAATATCAACAGACATGGTGCTTTTCATATCCGTTTGAGCCTCTACTAGCTGGCTGAAATCAGAGCAGCAATCGCTCCTTTTCAGGTTTCCGCCAGGGTTGTGATTGTCGGAAGCACACCCCGGGTTTTCATTCATTGAGCAAGCCGAAGCGTCAACAAAAAAAGCTACACTTTCAACTCTTCCACCACATAAATGTGTGTTGATGGTGAAACTCATTGAGCTCAAGAGCACAATGCAGGAAAAGAGTATTGCAAATATTTTTCGGAACGGTTGCATGCGTCGAAAAAACGCACACAAGCTAAAAAAAGTTTTCCAGTAGGTAAGAATAAACTTTGCAGTGCAATGAACGGCTCATTCAAACCGTTCCGAAATATGACTTTACCGGCCAACATGCCCAGTCGGCGTCAAAGCGTGACGCAGAAGTAGTTGTACCAGGCATATTGTACAAAAAACTATCTCCCTGGTAGGTCATTGATCACAAAGTTATGATCATTTTCCCCAATTGTTGGCCTAACGCCATTCTTTCGAAAGCCTTATTAATGTCTTCGAGGCCAAATAGGCTGTCAACTACTGGGTGTAGCTTGTGGACGCCAAAGAAATCTATCATTGCCCGGAACTCCTCATCGTTTCCTATAGACGATCCATGAATAGATAGCTGCTTCCAAAAAATGGTGCTTGGATTCAACTGGGTGATTTTTCCAGCCGTTCTACCAAAAAGGACAATTCTGGCACCTGGATTGGCTAATTCTATGAGGGCTGCAAAGCCTGTTCCGGCCGCACTATCGATGATAATATCAAATCCTCCGGCCAATGCCAGCAGCTTTTTGTCCCAACCAGATTCCTTGTAGTTGACACCAGCTTTGGCCCCAAGACTGACCGCCATTTGAATTTTCTCTTCGCTGCCTGAGGTAACATAGGCGTTGGCACCAGCTGCAATGGCGAATTGCAAGGCAAACAGAGCGGCCCCTCCGCCTACTCCCGTGACCAACACGTTACTTCCTGTTTCGGGTTCCCCTCTTGTAAAAAGGGCCCGGTAAGCAGTAAGCCCTGCCAGCGGTATGGCTGACGCCTCGTCGAAGTCCAGATGCGAAGGTTTTTCATAAACGTACTCAACGGGTATACTGATATACTTGGCGAATGTTCCATTTCGAGGAAAACCGAGAATTTGATAATCGGGCCCCTGTACTCTTGGATTGCTCCCCCAGTTCAACGAGGGATTGATCATTACCGCTTTACCGATCCATGCACTCGCCACACCAGCCCCAACTTCTGCCACTTCACCAGCCCCATCCGACCCCATAATGACTGGGGACAGGCTAACGATGCTCCTCTCCCGCATCGACCAAAGTTCATGATGATTGATTGATGCCGTTTTTAGTTTAACCAGCACTTCGCCTTTGGCGGGTGCAGGGGTTTCCATTTCGGCCACCTCCAGCTGATATGATGCCTGATTAAGTACAGCTGCTTTCATGCGTTTTGAGTTTTATTATTGAATTCCAGAAAAAAAAACACCCTTTTTTGAGAGTGGTTTTCGAAAGTTACCTAAGAATGTCCTGAGCGCCTTGCGGCAAAATACGTCCCCAATCTCCAACAATGCCTGTCACCGACACCGTCCCCCGTGGAAGCAGATGGCTGCTGAAATACGCATGACTGTAAGTGGTAACAATAGCCCCTGATGTCTCAGAAATCAGCCCCCAGCTACCCTCAAACGTTCTTACTCCGTCAGCTTCCCGAAATGTAGCACCTGTAACGGTCACTCTCATGCCTGCATAGTTGCCCGTGTGCAACTGCTCAAAAGTAATGACCTTCGGAGCCATCGTTTGGTTATGCTGCAGTACCTGGCCAAGCATGTCGTGCACATCGATCATTCCTTTTTGGCCATTGTAAATATTACCGGTGGCATTTTTCAGATTGATTCGGACCCTGTCGCCTGTTTTCAGGAAGTTTCTCACAGAAAAGCGAAGCATTATGCCGCCCGTTTCGTCCTGAATATAGACAGTTCTATTGTCCAGCACATTTTCACCTGATGTAATCACACCTTCAATAAAATAATCGGTCGACATCCAAAATTGACCATCAAACTCATCGAAGTAGTTTCTTAACTCAGCAATGCTGTGTACTTCACTGATTGGCTCCTTATCATTTTCTTCGATCCTTACCGCCAATTGCAAAATCTCTCCTTTTTCAAGTCTGCCCGTGGTTGCATCAATGCTGAAGGTCATGTCAAAGGTACCTAATACCAACGCATCATCGGCTGGGAAGATGGTGAACTGAACAGCGCTTGCACCGGGCAAAACCTCTATTTCAATCTTATTTTGAACAGCTACTGGCACAGTAGTGAAATGAGTCCCGTAATTGCGACCGTCGGGTGCGTCAATCACAAGCGTTACCGTTTCCTTTTCAGTCAAAGGATTGGTCAGCTTGAGATTAACAGCATAGCCATTCTCTTCGTACTCTGAAAGGTGAAGGAATACGTCCTCGAAATTGATTCTGGCTCCCGCTGGCTCTTCGGGCAATTCCAAAAGCTTTACATTTGACGTTGCCTTACTGCCAATCAAATAGCCTTGCGACACGTTGGCCACGGTGAGAGTGATTGTCGATTCGTCCCTCTTGTTGTCATTTTTCAGCCTGTGCACTGTGAAAATGTTTGTGCGCATTACCTCCTGAAAGTCGATTCTCACCACGCCGTTCACTGCCGCTGGCTTGGTAAAGAAGTCCTCACCATATACCGCATCGCCAAACAATTTGATAAAAACAGTGCCGTCAGATGACGCATCAGCGCTTAAAGCCACTACCACCTGAACAGAATCGCCTACCTCAGCAATGTTGTGGGTAGTGTTTAAAAATTCGACCGACACGGCTACCGGACCTGGTTCCTGATCGTCGTCTTTGGAACAGCCAAACAGCGTTGCACCAATGGCAACAGCATAAAAAAATGATTTTAAAAAATGAGTCTTCATTGAATTTTGAGTTTTACCTTTAAATGATGTGTTGTTGAAAAAAGCGTATAATTATCCTGCAAATCCGACTAAGGAAAAAATCAACTACCAAAGGATAACGAGCTCACGGCCAGCCGAATCGCCGGAAAAAAGCACTCCTATCCCTGCCATCATCTTCAAATGATGGTTTTTTAAATTCGTACGTGTTGGTTAATACAATAACTGGAAAGCCCGTACTTAGTAGGTCAGCGACAATCCACCGCCCCACTTCATGTCGCTGTCGTAGTGTGTGGAAAGTGACCAGTACTTGGTAATAATATATTTGGCCCCAACGCTGTATTCCATGTCAGTGTTCCATACGCCCCAAAGTCTGACTCGGGAAGAAACAGGTATGTCTTCACGAGCGAACTGGATGCGAACGTTCCCTGTGTGGTCGACCCTAAGGTCTGTTTTTACAAACCAGGGCAGCGTGTATTCCAGGCCAAAGCATATTACGCTTCTGTTATCCTTTGTGTTGCGAATTCCAAAAATATTTTTTTCATCGCCGTCCACCGATCTGCTGCGGACATCCCAACCGGCATAGGGCATAAAGAATTGGTTTCTACCAATATACCTCCCAATATGACTCTCAGATTCTTGCCCTGTGGTTTGATTGAACCCAAGCCGCCACTCCGTTTGTAGCGACCAGCGGGTATTGGCCACCCAAACCTCACCATCGCTCCCATTACTTTCAAGACTAATTTCTGCGCCGGAATAGAAGCGCCGGTCATCTTGATACACCTTTCGAAGGGCCTTCTTTGGGTTGCCCAGGTCAGGGTTTACTGGACTGCCTTCGTAGGAAAATATCCTGCCCATGCCCGACATCATATGGTAAAGAATATGGCAATGAAAGTACCAGTCTCCATACTCTTCAGACGCATGGAACTCGATGGTATCGGTTTCCATAGGCAAAATATCCAGTACCGTTTTCATTGGCGAGTAGGCACCTTGCCCGTTCAGGGTTCTGAAAAAATGGCCATGCAGGTGCATTGGATGCCGCATCATTGAGTTATTGTAGATCACAATGCGCACATTTTCACCTTTCCGGATCAGGATTTTGTCTGTTTCGGAAACAGTCTTGTTATCAATTGACCACACATACCTATTCATGTTGCCAGTAAGCTCAAATTTTAGCTCACGGGTGGGCACATCGGGCAAAGTAGTTTCCACAGGTGACTTCAACATGCTGTAGTTGAGGGTAACGGTAGGCTCGCTGCTGTCCACAATCTCGGGGTACATCACAGTGTTCATGTCCATTTGCTGCAAGCTCATGTTCATGCCCATGTCTTCCATTTTGCCACCTACGGTCATCATGTCGTTCATCATTTTCATCCCTTCAAAGTACTTGAGCCGTGGCATCGCTCCAGCAGGTACTTCGTTGCCCTCACCCAGCCAAAGAGAGGCGCTTTTGGTGCGGTCTTCCGAGGTGGCAAGGAATTCATATTTTCCAGAGTCTGGAATGGTGACGACTACATCGTAGGTTTCTGATACGCCCACAATCAATCGGTCTACCTCCACCGGCACTACGTCGGCCCCGTCGTTGGCAACTACCGACATCTTGCCGCCAGAAAATTTCAGCCAGAAGTAGGTTGAAGAACTGCCGTTGATAATCCTGAGCCTCACCTGTTCACCTGCGGCAAAAGAGGCCTCCTGCGCTGGAAGCCCATTAAGTAACACTCTTTCATAATACACGTCGCTTACGTCCATGGCCATCATCCGCTTGAATTCGTTGCCGAATTTCGTGCCCAGGTGATGGGCTTTGCCAGCCTCCCAATAACTCTGGGCAGCACCCTTTTTTATAGCATACCAATCGGTCGCATTGTGCAGGGATCTCTCAATCTGATGGGGGTTTTCATCGCTCCAGTCGCTGAGCAGCATGGTATATTCCCGCATCGGGTCAGCCTCTCTCTTGCTGACAATGAAAGCCCCATACATGCCGAGTTGCTCCTGCAGCATGGTGTGCGAATGGTACCAATAAGTGCCGCTCTGCACAATAGGGAAACGAAAAATATGGGTACTCATGCCCTTGATCGGCGTGGTGGTGAGGTACGGAACTCCGTCCTGCTCGTTTGGCAGTATCAAACCATGCCAGTGGATGGATGTTTCATGGTGCATTTTGTTGTGCACATGAATTTCAGCTGTATCGCCTTCGGTAAAATGCAGTGTCGGTGCTGGTAGCTGACCGTTGATGGCTATGGCCATTTTTGCCTTGCCGGTGTAATTTACCACCGTATCGGTGACGGTCAGGTCATATCTCACCAGCTGTTGCGTAAATGCCGACCCAAACCCCGCCAAACATGCTAAAAATAACAGCAGTTTCTTCATCAGTCTATTCGTTGATCTTGTCGTCCACTTTGCCACAGCCAAGCATCTGACTTCCATAAAATGGATTCCGAATAGCCGCCTCTGCGCTTAGCCAATAGCTCTGTTTCATGGGACAGTAGTCATAGAAAACCGTTCTGCCTATTGCGTCAGATCCTTTGACCAATGGCCACAGTTGCTGCGAAAGTGCAGCAAGGCCAGCTCTTTGCTTTTCAACCTCCTTTGCACCTGCAATGACCTGTGCCTGCTTTAGTAGCTCAGCGCTCACTACTGAAAACGCTTTCTTATCGGTCTCACTCAGCGTCGCTAAGTCGACTGTCGTAATTGTTGCCACTAGCTGACCAGCGCCAGTCGACGCTTGCTTAACGTCACCTTTTACAAGGGCTTGCTTCACCACCAGATAGTCATTAAGCATCTGGTTCATTGATCCGCTTTGAGCTGAAAGGCTGCCCACAGAAAGGGCAGCCCCCAGCAAGAATAGCATCGCTTTCATCGTGATTAGCTGATTACTTCTGCTACGTAGCCTGCTTTTTGAATAGCCTGGCTAATCTGCTCAGACGTAACTCCTTCAGCATGAACCGTAAGAATTTTCTCAGGATTCTTAAGATCAACTTCCCATTTTTCAGCGCCAGCTGCTTCATTAAGGAAAGGGGTCACCTTTTCGATACACCCAGTACACTTGATGTTTGATTTGAACTTTAATGTTTCCATTTTATTTTGAATTTAAATTGTATTGTAAAATTAACTTGTTTGTGATTCGGGATCGTTACACAATTCCCGGCTTGTATTTCATAATTCAGGTGTAGGAAAGCGTGATAGCCTCTGAGCCTGGTTTTCCGGAGCAAAGAAGCACATATCCCTCCTTGAGTTGACTGTCTGTAAGGGCATAGTTTTCAACCATATTGACTTTGCCTGAGAGCAGCTTTACTTTGCACGCTCCGCACATGGCCTCCTTGCATGAATGTGGAAGCTGTAGTCCTTTATTGAGCCCTGTTTGCAGAATGAACTCATCGCTTGATAGCTCCAGAGAAAACGATTCAGCCCCCTTCAAAAAAGTAACCTCAGACCTTCCCGCATTTGGTTCTGCTTCAAATTGGCTCAAAGCAACTGTGGGCTGATACGACTCACTGTACACTTTACTCAGGTCAAAATTCAGCGCTTCAAGGTCCTTCAATATGGCTTGCATCATCGCCTCAGGGCCACATAAATAGATTTCAGTTGCGTCACTATATCCGCTGTCTAAAAAGGCAGCCAGCCTGGCTTTATTAATATAGCCCTGATGCACATTGTCCACCTGGCGATTGGCTTCCCACTTTTGCAAAAAATGAATCACGCTGAACCTGCCGGGGTTTTGCGCCTCCAGCTCATCAAGCTGATCCCCAAATATGACGGTATCAGGCTCCTTGTTAGAATAAAGCAGGGTGACCAGCGGCGGCGCTTGCTGCTGAGATTTGGAATTAAGAATCGTCTTGATCATGGAAAAAAGGGGGGTAATTCCGCTTCCTCCTGCGATGAAGATCATGTGCTTGACAGGACTACCTTCATTTCTCAGCCCAAACCTGCCTGCTGGCTCACTTACGGTGAGCGAATCACCTTGCCCCACCGTTTCAACCAGCTGCCTGCTCAGGCGTCCACCGGCCATCTTTTTGATGGTTACTGAGGGCCGTTCACCAGCCAGGGGTGATGAAGAAAAAGAGTATGACCTACTGATCGTTTCATTGTCTACTTCACCATAAATGTTAATGAACTGACCTGGTGAATAATTGCGTAATGAAGGATGGTTTTCAAATTGTAAAGTGATGGCATCCCTGGTCTCACGAATAACTTTGTGGATTTTGACGCTGTTTTCCATGATAAAAAATGTTTGTTGGAGCAGACTCTTCCAAGCCCGGCATCATTTGATGCCGGCAACTTGAAAGAGTTGCAATTTTTGGGTTTTTGACTTATTAAATCTTAGCCACCTTCAGCCTTAAACTGTTGGCGACAACTGATACTGAACTAAAGGCCATGGCTGCACCTGCGATCATTGGATCCAAAAGGAAACCATTGATGGGGTACAAAACTCCGGCAGCCAACGGAATGCCTATCAGGTTGTAGATAAATGCCCAGAACAAGTTCTGACGTATGCCCATGACGGTCTTTTTCGACAGCATCAGCGCTTTGGGAATCACGTTAAGGTCACTGGTGATGAGGGTCATCTTGGCTACGTCCATCGCTATGTCGGAACCTTTGCCCATGGCAATGCTGACATCGGCCTGCGCCAGCGCATGCGAGTCGTTGATGCCGTCTCCTACCATTGCGACTACTTTTCCTTCAGCCTGCAGGGCCTTGACAAACTCCGCTTTTTCGGAAGGCAATACTTCAGCCTTAAAATGCTTCAGCCCCACCTGCCTGGCCACAGCTGCCGCTGTCTCCTTGTTGTCACCAGTTAACATATATACTTCAATGCCCCGCCCTTGCAGCGTCTGGATCGCTTCCTTAGAAGTTGCCTTGATCTTATCGGCAATAGCCAATACAGCAATCACTCGCTTGCTATCTGTGAAATAGACTACGGTGTTCGCCTTGCTTTGCCATTTAGATGCTTCAGCCGAAAGGCTATCATCTATGACGATGTTCTTCTCCAGCACTAATTTCCGGTTGCCCACGTAGTAGGCCTCTTCTGCACTCACCGCTGTTACACCACGGCCCGTCAAACTTTCAAATCCTGTTATGGCTGATGCCGCTACCTGCTCTTCCTTCAGCTGATTGACAACCGCTTCCGCCAGCGGGTGCTCACTTTGGGATTCCATGCTAAGCAATATCCCCTTGTGGTTATCCAGATTTTCATCGCTCAGCCATATCGCCTCAGTCACTGCTGGTTTGCCTTCTGTAATCGTGCCGGTTTTATCCAGAATAATGGCATTCACCTTGTGCCCCAGCTCCAGGCTCTCGGCATCTTTGATGAGGATATTGTTCTCAGCACCCTTGCCCACGCCCACCATAATGGCGGTTGGGGTAGCCAAACCAAGCGCACATGGGCACGCAATAACCAGCACCGTAATAGAGGCAAGCAGCGCCATGGTAAAAGCATTGTCGCCACCAAAAATCATCCAGACAATAAAGGTGAGGATGGAAATACCCAGCACTACTGGCACAAATATGCCGGCAATTTTATCTACCAGCTTTTGTACTGGCGCTTTGCTTCCCTGCGCTTCCTGCACCATTTTGATGATGCTGGCAAGTACCGTTTGACCACCTACTTTTTGCGCCACCATTCGGAAGCTGCCCTTTTGGTTGACCGTACCAGCAAAAACTTTGGCTCCGGCAGTTTTTTCCACTGCCACAGGCTCACCAGTGATCATACTTTCATCCACATACGATTTGCCCTCGGCTACTTCGCCATCAACAGGGATTTTCTCCCCGGGTCTTACAATCAAAATATAGCCTTCCTGTACTGACGAGATGGGAATTTCTACTTCCTCACCATCTACAATGGCCTTTACCGTTTTGGGCTGAAGGCCCATCAGCTTTTTGATAGCAGAAGAGGTGTTTGACTTTGCCTTTTCTTCCAGAAGCTTGCCCAGCGAAATGAAGGTGATAATAACCACGGCCGCCTCGAAGTAGACGTGTGCATGGATCCCTCTGCTGTGCCAGAACTCTGGAAATACTGTATTAAACACACTAAATATAAAAGCAATACCGGTGCTGAGAGCCACCAGAGTGTCCATATTCGCTTTGCCATGCTTGGCTTGCTTCCAGGCGACGACAAAGAAGTTCTTGCCAAAGTAAAACAGGATGATAGCTGAGAGCGCCATGGATATCCACTTGCCAGCTTCCCAGTCCATAAAAAACATGCCGATCACCACCACTGGCAGTGTAAGTATCGCCGACCAGGTCAATCTCTTTTTGATTGACTGATAATGCTCCAGCTGCAGCTGGGCCTGCGCCTCCGACGGGTCTTCCACATCCACAATGAGGTCGTATCCAATCGACTGCACCGCCTGCCGTAAATCTTCCACTGATGCGACAGTGTTGTCGAATTGCGCCCAGGCAGTTTGGGTAGCGAAGTTAACGCCTGCCCCCACTACTCCTTTGGTATTGGCGAGCATCGACTCCACACTTACTGCGCATGCAGCACAAGTCATTCCCGTAACCGGAAAACTTTCTTTTGTGAGTTTGCCAGATAAATTATCTGTATCCACTTTGTTTGCTTCTAATGTTGTCATTCTATTTTGAGTTTTTTCTATGCAAAGGTACGTTCGGTGTCGGCAATCAGCTTTACATCATTTTGGGATTGCATTACATAGTTTCCATAGCTTCCCTTGCCTTGAGTTTGACTGACCGCAGTGGTTTATAGGCTGATGTATTTAAACCCGTTGTCTTCTTAAATTGAAAAGAAAGATGATGCGCACTGCTGAACCCGGTTTTAAAAGCTATTTCCGACAAACTAAGGTCAGTATAAACAAGCAACTCTTTTACCTTTTCAATTCTTAGGGCTATGACATATCTTTCTATTGTGTTTCCTTCATGGGTCACAAAGAACTCACTTAAAGAATCATAGTTTTTTCCAAGTTGGCCCGACAAATAAGATGAAAGTTTTGCGGTTCTGGCTCCATCTCCATTCTTACTGAGCCATTCCTCGATAGACTGTTTTATTTGAGAAAGCAATTTCTCGTTTTTATCCGTTATCAGTGCAAACCCCAGCAGACTCAGCAGGTCTTTTACGCTGCCCTTTTCTGTGTTATCGACGGGTTTTGCAAAAATTACCTTCCCAAGGGCAACATGCTCTACAGGATAGCCGTGGGATTGTAGCAGCTCTTTGATGGTGAATATGCACCTGTTGCACACCATCCCTTTGATATTGATCTCGGTAAACTGTTCCATGCTATTTTGCTTTGTACAAAGTTGGGCACAATAGCTACAGAAGGCGTTACATAATCACCAGATTTGGTTATATGATTATATGATATTGTCGAGCGGAGTTCTAATATCAGTTTGTCGGGATTCTTTGAATTCGGTTGGTGTGAGCCCTGTTATTTTCTTGAACTGCGAGGAAAGGTGGGCCACGCTACTGTAGCCTAGTTTGTAGGCAATTTCTTTGACCGAGAGCTCGTCGTAAAACAGGAACTCCTTTACTTTTTCTACCTTTTGTCTGATAATATATTGCTCAAGTGTGATGCCGGATACCGAAGAGAAGAGGCTGCTAAGGTAGTTGTAGTCATAGTGAAGTTTGTCCGCCAGGTAGTGCGACCAGTTAATATTGACTTCAAAATTATCGTGGTGATGTATGGCATCAATCACTGCGGATTTGATTTGCTCAAGTAGTTGACTCTTACGGTCGTCGATACGTTCAAAGCCATGCTTGAGTAGTAAAGTGTCCAGCGCAGAGAGCTGACTGGTGGAAACGTAATCATTTACCAGCCTTACCTCTCCAAGGTTCACGGATGCAACCGGAAGCTTTGCTTCCTGAAAGATTTGCTCTACCACCATAATACAGCGGTTGCAAACCATGTTCTTAATGTGAATTGTTTTTTGGTCTTTCATTTTTGAAAATGGGCAAAGTACATTTTCTATAATTTCATAATGGTCACCTATGATGCCCTAACAGACCGTAACCGTGCAAGCAAAGACTAAATTAGTATGATTAACTCAAATAAGCAGCAAAGGTTATTGCGGTTATTGTCTAAAAGATCAATTGCTGTTATTATTATTCAATAAATCTATTGAATACTTGAACTATTGAATTGCCATCATCGTTAACACAGCAAAACAGCTTTAAATGGATAAGAGAAAATTTAAGAATGATGTTTATGGGGAACTGGCTAAAGTCACGAAAGCTTTGGCCAACCCGCACCGGATGGAAATAATTGACCTATTAGCGCAAGGTCCATATCCAGTTGAGGCCATTGCCTCACACACAGGAATGACCATTGCAAATACCTCCCAGCACCTGCAATCGATGAAAAGCGCCAGACTAGTTCAGGATACCCGCCACGGAAATTTCATTCACTATCACCTAACAAGCGAAAAGGTGTTTAATGCATGGCGATCAATAAGAGAGCTGGGAATTCACAGCAATGCTGAAGTGGAAAGACTAATGCAGGATTACCGGAGAGGGCATCATTCTATGGAGCCAATCTCGACCGACCAGCTCCTGAAGAAACTGGCATCGAATGAGGTGGTCGTACTGGATGTCCGGCCGGAAGAAGAGTACCAACGAGGACACATTCACAAAGCATTGTCTATTCCAATTGATCAACTCAATATGCGCATTCACGATTTATCAGAGACCAAGGAAATCATTGCCTACTGCCGGGGGCCCCTTTGTGTTTTTGCCGACGAGGCTGTAGAGCTACTCCGGGGCAAGGGCTTTAACGCAAACCGCATGGAAGAGGGCTTCCCGGACTGGGCTGCCATGGGCCTGCCTGTTGACACAATACACTCTAAAATTTAACAACTATGGATGGAAATACTATTTCAGCTAAGGATTTGCAAAAGATACTGAGCAGCCACGAGCCGGTCTTTGTTTTGGACGTAAGGCCACAGTCCCAAAGAGATGAATGGCATATTCCAGGAAGTACGCACAGGGATGCTTATTCACAATTGAATGGGGGGGATTACACGGTATTGGACGATGTAGTGGTGCCACCACACACGCCGGTGGTGACTTTATGCGCTGCCGGTAAAACAAGCCTAATAGCTGCGGATGTATTAAGGAAAAAGGGAATCAGGGCGTATTCTCTTGAAGGGGGTATGAAAGCTTGGAATTTTGCATGGAACACCGCAGAAATCAATCTTTCGAAAACTGACCTCCAAATTATTCAGGTACGAAGAGCGGCCAAGGGCTGCCTGTCATATGTGATCGGTTCAGGAGGCGAAGCGGCTGTAGTGGATGCTTCTCTCGACCCTGAGGTGTATCTTAATTTGGCAAAAGCGAATGATTGGCAGATTCGTTACGTAATGGATACGCATGTCCATGCAGACTATTTGTCTCGGACCAGAGAATTGGCAGCTGCTAGCGGCGCAAAACATCTGTTTATTAAAGATGCAGAGGTTGACTACACTTTTACTCCCGTAATGGATGGCGATAAAATCAACCTTGGACAAACCAATATCGAAATCATTCATACGCCAGGGCATACGCAGGAAAGCACCTCTTATCTCTTAGAAGGAAGGGCTCTGCTTACAGGTGACACCCTGTTTACTGACGGGGTCGGGCGTCCCGACCTAAAAGCCAACCGGGCGGAAGCAATGCAGAAAGCTGGCCAATTGTACGACTCATTGCAACGCTTATTAAAGCTCTCCGGTGACACAATCATTCTGCCCGCTCACATTTCCAAACCAGTTTCCTTTGATGAGAAGGCAATAAAAGGAGTTCTGGCAGACCTTCATGGAAGCCTGGATTTGCTCCAATTCTCAAAAGAGCAATTCGTCGAAGCCTCACTGCAAAGAATCCCAGCTACTCCATCCAATTACTTAACAATAGCAGAGCTGAATAAGAAAGGGATTTTTGCAGCCCATCAGCCTTCAGAGTTGGAGGCAGGTGCCAATCGGTGTGGTATTGCCTAAAGAACTCACATGCAACTAGGATTAAAAGAAAACTGGAGACAGTTCTCCCTGCTGGTTTTGGTAAACACCTTCGTGGGTGGAATGGTGGGCCTGGAGAGAACGGTGGTCCCACTAGTCGGCACTGAGGAGTTTGGTATTGACTCCGAGCTTGTTATTTTCTCTTTCATTATTGCTTTCGGAGTAGTAAAGGCCTTTACCAACCTATTTTCTGGTGTTCTGGCGGATCGCTTCACCAGAAAAAAAGTGCTGATCCTGGGCTGGTTGGTAGGAATTCCTGTCCCATTCCTATTGGGCTGGGGCCCAACATGGAACTGGATTATTTTAGCAAATGTGCTTTTGGGTATCAGCCAGGGCCTGGCCTGGTCAATGACGGTCAACATGAAGATCGATCTGGTTGGCCCTGCAAGAAGAGGACTGGCTATGGGCTTGAACGAAGCCGCCGGATATGGTGCCATAGGGATAACAGCACTGCTCACGGGATACATTGCATCGTCGTATGGTCTGCGACCGGAACCCTTCTATATTGGCGTCTTTTACACAGCAGCTGGTCTGATTATTTCTGTGTTTCTGATTAAGGACACCAGAGGCCATGCACAAATGGAAGCTGCACAATTGAAAAACACCAGTGTCGGCGAAAGTGAGAACAAACCCAATCTGATAAGGGCATTTGGTGAAACTAGCTGGCGCAATAAAACCTTGTTTTCAGTTTCCCAAGCAGGCTTGATCAATAATTTAAACGATGGCATGTCATGGGGTGTGTTTCCGTTGCTCTTTGCATCAGTGGGTGTGGGAATAGAGGGCATAGGCTGGATCAAGGCGGTTTACCCCGTCGTTTGGGGTCTCGGTCAGGTGATCACCGGCCCGTTGGCTGACAGGATTGGAAGGAAACCATTGATAGTTTGGGGCATGATGGTTCAGGCTATTGGCCACGCCGTTATTGGCTTTGGCACCTCATTTCCACTTTTTACTGGCCTGGTGGGTTCTGTATTGCTGGGCATTGGCACGGCAATGGTTTATCCAGCCCTATTGGCAGCAGTGAGTGATGCAGCGCACCCCTCATGGAGGGCTTCCTCTGTAGGGGTCTACCGTTTTTGGAGAGACATGGGCTATGCCGCTGGAGCTTTAATGGCAGGCATCGTTGCCTCTTTCTTAGGGCTAACATGGGCTGTACATGTGGCCGGACTGCTTACTTTTTGCTCAGGACTTCTGGTTTGGAGAAAAATGAAAGAAACATGGAATTGATACTATTGCCACGGATTTGAAATTGTAAGTCACGAGCCACTCCTTATGCCCACTCCAAATCAAGATGACTAACAAATACTTAAATTTCAGATTGACGTGAAGTTGCCTCTGCAAATCGAATCACTTTTTTGTTTTCGCTGGCCTTTGTTGTTGATACAGCGTGCCAATATCATGCAGGCCCTGAACTTTTCATTTCACACTGCAACCTTTGCGCTACAAAGGCTGTCTTATGCTGCATGAAAAACTCAAAATTAGCTTCGAGTCTGTTACTGGTAGTGGCGGCCTTGACACTACAATCATGCTATGAATATGAGCCTGCACCATCACCGGTAACGCTCCGTGCCGAAAAGTTGACCTATTCCTTTGGCTCCAGCAAAAGCTACCGGATCCTGACTTATGATACGGGCGGCAGGCTAACGACCATTGTTTCGGGGTTAACTAACCCAGAAGACGGAACCTATGAAACTACGCATAAGCTTTCCTATAGTCGCAATTTGCTAAGGTCAGCGAAGTCAGATGACCAAACCGTCATTTCATATGAATATTCCTACAGCTCCTCCGACATTCTTACTGAAACCAATGCCTACATGGGTAATGATCTTTACGAGTCTCACAAGTATTCGTACGATGGACTGGGCCGACTAACAAAAGATATCACGTGGACGAGAAATGTTACAACAGGCACACTTCAGAAGAACTATCAAATTGAATACAAATACGACAGTCACGACAACCTCATTGAGGAGCGGCGTTCTGGCTACAATGGCTCAGCCTTTGTTCCCGCATCCACTATTGCTTATCTAAATTTCGATACAAAGAAAAACTCCGAGCACTTCTTCATGAGCAGCCTTCATCATCCATTTGTGATATTTTTTCAGAATAATCCTCAAACACAAAAATTAACCAATGCCAACGGTACTTCTGCCGAACAAAAATTCACCTATGGGTATAATGACATGGGATTGGCGATTAAAAAAATTATTGCAGGTAGCGATGCAAGTTTTGAATACAAATTTGAGCTGGTGAATTGAGGTTCAGATGGCTCTTAATTCGGAATGGAAGGGGCAAAAAAACAAAAAGCTGATCAACGTCGATCAGCTTTTTGTTCAGGCACCTGATATTTCATGCGTGCTTAGTCTTTGGTAACCCTCACGGCT
Source organism: Imperialibacter sp. EC-SDR9 (assembly GCF_902498805.1). GTDB lineage: Bacteria > Bacteroidota > Bacteroidia > Cytophagales > Cyclobacteriaceae > Imperialibacter. The sequence continues at coordinate 56,110 of NZ_LR701588.1, forward strand.
CCAATACCCGCCTCCCAAAGGCGCTTGTTAAAGGCAGGAGCATCGGTATTTATCAATTCATCGGCCCGACTCTTCAGCTGATCCCATTCTGTCATCAGCACTTTGAGCTGATCTCTGTTGGGTTGATTAACCCTCGGTATATCGCTTTCTGTTGCATTGATGAGGAAAAGGAAATTGGCAGTGAACTTGTTAGGGAAGTTCTCCACATCGTCGTATGCCTTCGATTTGCGCTGCACCATGTCTTCATCCCAGGCCTTCATTTTGGCTACCAGGGCCTCGCCGTCCTTCTTTAAAGTTGTGAATGATTCACCTGCGGGTAAGTCTTTTAGCACGTCTTCGATCTGACTTCTTACGTCAAGCACCGTATTGACTTTCTTATGCATCTCATTCAAACTGCTCTCCATGCCCGTCATGAACGTGTGGTACTCAGCATAAGTGGCAGGCGTTGTCTCATAGAGCGGGTTGGGGAGAATTTTGCACTCGCTTTTCGCCTCCTTGCCTGGATATTTTAGTGTCAGACTATAGGTGCCCGGCGAAGCCTTATGGCCTCTGTAACCTCCTTCTACATAGGCACTTGGTGCGCCTACCATTGTTGTATAACGCATATCCCACACAAATCTGTTGATCCCCTTTGACTTGGAAATAGTCGGTTCAGGAGAGGGGCCACCGGGGTATGACTGAAACTTTGGATCCTTTTCGGAACTAAGCGTACGCACAAGGTTGCCCTGAGCATCTCTGATTTCAAGCGTTACTGCGACAGAATCGGCCAGCGTCGGCAGTTCGTAATAGATAATGACGCCATTGGCAGGATTCACACCTTCCAGCAAGTTAGTACCATCAAATTCAGCCGAGGTACGGTTCAAAGGGCTGCCCCAGTTACCAATCACAGCGTCGTCCGGTTTGTAGAGCTTGAGCGAATTGGTCAGGCCAGCATACTGGCCAAGCACACCAAGGTCATCCAATATCCAGAAAGATCTTCCAGACGTTGCCACTACCAGGTCGCCTTCTTTCACTCTCAGGTCCATAATTGGCGTGATGGGTAGATTGAGCTGAAATGGCTGCCAGGAAGCACCATCATTCCATGATATATAGAGGCCCTTTTCGGTACCGGCATAGAGCAGGCCTTTTTTGGCCTCGTCTTCCCGAACTACCCTGGTAAACGAACCATAAGGAATTCCCTTGCTTATATTCGTCCAGGTTTTGCCATAGTCCGTGGTTTTGTAAATAGCGGGCGTGTAGTCGTTGAACTTGTATCTGGTTGTTGCGATATACGCTGTAGCCTTATCGTGCAGAGATACTTCAATAGCATTGATCAGGCATTCCGCCAAACCCTTAGGCGTGACGTTTGTCCAGCTGGCACCATTGTCTCTGGTTACGTGCACAAAACCATCGTTGCTGCCCGTCCAGATCACGCCTTTTTCATGTGGCGATTCGATGACGTAACTAAGCGCTCCGTAGTTCTCTGCACCTACGGCTTCAACGGTATAAGGGCCGCCACCTTTGCCTTGCTTTTCGTCAATATTCCTTGTCAAATCAGGAGAAACTTCTTCCCAGGTGACACCTTTGTCTCTCGTCCTCAGCAGGTATTGCGCACCATGGTAAAACGTGCCCGGTTCATGCTTCGACCAAATAATGGGTGCGTTCCAGTCGTAAAGGTATTTCATGTCCCTGGCTGCCATACTCAAATACTGTATCGGTGCGGCCATCACGCCAGTTCCCGCTTTGGACTTCATATCGAGAATCTCAATGGTGCCGAGGTAGCTGCCTCCCATTACGTAGCGTGGGTCGTCAGGGTCAAAGGCCAGGAAGGCACTTTCGCCGCCAGCCGATCTTGTCCAGTCTCTTTCGCCAATGCTGTAAGAACCTAAAGACATGCTGGCAATTTTCACAGAGCTGTTATCCTGCTGGCCAGCGTAAATATTGTAAGGAAACTCGTTGTCAACATTGATGCGGTAAAACTGGGCCGTTGGCATATTATCAAGTGTCGTCCAGCTTTCCGCCCGGTTGAATGTAATGGCAGCTCCTCCATCGTCCGCCAACACCATGTTTTTCGAATTGGTCGGATTGATCCACAAATCATGGTGGTCACCGTGCGATGAAGGAAGTGTTTCCCAGGTTTTACCACCATCAATGGAGCGCAAAGCGGGGGCACTCAGCACATATACCGTGTTCTCATCCTGCGGGTCTGTAAACACTTCGATGTAATACCATGCTCTTTGTATCAGCCGGTGGTCACCGCTTACCTTGTTCCAATTTTTGCCCGCATCGTCAGAAACAAACAAACCTCCCAAATCCTTATCAGAATCGCTTTCCATCAGCAGAAATACCTTATCGGGATTAGCCCGGCTCACCGAGATCGCCATCTTGCCCATTTCTTTGGGCAAGCCTTTATGAATTTTTTCCCAGGTCACACCCCCGTCGTTGGATTTATAGACGCCACTACCCGGGCCCCCGCTCACCACCTGCCACGGCATGCGCTGATGGTGCCACATGGTAGCGTAAAGCACCTGCGGATTGCTCATATCCATTGAAAGCTCGGAGCAGCCCGTGAGGTCATTCACGTACAATACCTTTGTCCATGTCACTCCGCCGTCCGTGGTTTTGTAAATTCCCCTGTCTTGTGTTGGCCCGTGCAGGGCGCCCTGAGCGGCCACATAAACGATATCGGGATTCTTTGGGTGAATGACAACCCTGGCAATGTGCTGCGTTTTTTCCAGCCCTATTTTCTTCCAGGTCTTGCCTGCGTCGGTCGACTTATACATGCCGTCGCCGTAAGACGTCATCACCCCTCTTGGCGCATGCTCACCCATGCCAACATAAACAACATTGGGATCACTTTCCGAAACAGAGACAGCTCCTACTGAACCCATTTCAAAAAAACCGTCAGATATATTTTTCCAGTAGGCACCGGCATCTTCGGTTTTCCAAACCCCTCCACCAGTGGTACCCATGTAATAGGTGAGCGGGTCGCCAACTACGCCACTGGCGGTTACTGAACGACCTCCACGGAAAGGCCCAATATTTCGGAATTTTAAAGTTTGAAAGACGCTGTCAAGGTTTTGTCCGTACGACATAGATGCCGAAACCAACAGCAGCACGAGTAGCCTGAGATGCTTCATTTTTAGATTGATTGTTGTTAAGCGCTCAATATAGCAACAATTCGTCATGTTGGATAAGTCTATTTTATTAACCGCATGAAGGGATAAAACTGATTTTTGTCAGTTTTTTTTCAACAATATTCTGTCCTCAAAATCAGCACCCGGAGTGTCTGCAATCAGCTGAAAATGAATTTGGTAAGTCTCTAAAACCCGATACTACAATTGGCTACCTAAAGCAGCACCCTGCTCCAATGTGACATTTGTTACTGAAGGCGCTCCAAGCCGCCGGTAGTTTTGTCCCTGTGTGAAACGGCCAAGTGTTAAGAAACCCGTCGATGTGGGTGCGGTAAGCATTTGGCTCTTCACGAACATAAAAAACATCATTTAAAACAGGGAGCATATGGAATTAATTGGATTTTCGGCCTCAGTCATCATGGGACTATCGCTGGGGCTTATTGGCGGGGGAGGCTCCATTCTAACAGTGCCAATCCTTGTTTATCTCTTTGGAGTAGATCCGGTGGCTTCAACAGCCTACTCGCTCTTCGTCGTGGGACTAACAAGTTTGGTTGGATCAGTCAGTCACTTCAAAAAAGGTAATGTGGATTTAAAAACCGCATTCATCTTTGGGCTGCCGGCCATCATTTCTGTTTACAGCGTACGCAAGTTTCTGGTACCGGCCATTCCGGATACCATCATGACGATTGGGTCAGTTACCGTGACAAAATCACTATTTGTGATGGTGTTATTCGCAACCCTCATGCTGTTGGCGTCCATCTCAATGATCAGAAAGCCAAAAAAGAAGGAAGAAGGGGAAGAAACGGAAATGAAATACAAGTACCTCATCATTCTTGCCGAAGGGCTATTGGTGGGAGGTATAACGGGACTCGTAGGAGCCGGAGGTGGCTTCCTGATCATTCCTGCGTTGGTTTTGATGGCAGGGCTTCCGATGAAAAAAGCAGTAGGAACATCACTGCTGATCATAGCCATGAAGTCGTTGATCGGATTCACAGGCGACCTAAGTGGAGCACTTATCATCGACTACAAATTCATGCTGATATTCTCGGCTTTTGCTATCGTGGGAATATTTACAGGTAGTTACCTGACCAAGTTTATCCCCAATGAAAAACTAAAACCGGTCTTCGGATACTTCGTGTTGGTCATGGGTTTCTACATCCTCGGAAAGGAACTTCTCTTCTAATTCGAGAAGCACCCAAACCAGGCAGCTAGCTAGCCGGGAGGTTGCCTCATAGAACAGCAATATCGTCAGGGGCTCAGGAAGCTTTTCCTTGCCCACACATTTCTAAAACTATCATCTAAAGCATATTCTATCAATGAGTTTATTTGAAACCATTCTTCAACCATGGCCATGGTATATAGCGGGCGCCTTAATTGGCCTTACCGTGCCAACACTATTACTGCTTGGGAACAAGCACTTTGGCGTGTCTTCTTCTCTTCGTCACATTTGCGCAGCCTGTGCTCCTGCCAGCATTCCCTTTTTCCAATACAATTGGAAAAAAGAAAGCTGGAACCTCTTTTTTGTTGGCGGCGTGCTGCTCGGTGGTTTAGTGGCATCGGTCTGGCTTAGCAACCCTCAACCGATACAAGTAGCCCCAGCCACCATTGCCGATCTCCAGGCCCTCAACATCACAGTCGACAACAATTTGATGCCAGCCTCCATTTTCACCATCGATAACCTATTAACACTCAAAGGACTGTTCTTCTTTGTCATCGGCGGATTCATGGTAGGCTTCGGCACACGCTACGGTGGCGGCTGCACATCCGGACATGCCATCATGGGCCTTTCTAACCTGCAATGGCCATCGTTGGTAGCCACTTGCTGTTTCATGGTTGGTGGCTTTGCAATGGTTCACCTCGTCTTTCCATGGCTCTTTCAACTTATTGCTTAAACTCTCATTCCCATAAAACTCATGAAAAACTCAACTCAGGTCTCAGACACTCAAACCGTAACCATAGAGCATCCCATTGAATGCGAAGCACCCAATGACCAAATCGCAGACGACAACCACTTTACATCAAATATCAAGTACCTTATTGTCGGTCTGGCATTTGGCATCGTCTTCGTAAAGGCCGAAATCATCTCCTGGTATAGAATTCAGGAAATGTTCCGGTTGCACTCATTCCACATGTATGGCGTGATAGTAACTGCTGTAGTCGTAGGTATTCTCTCTGTTTGGGCTATAAAAAAATTCAAGATCAATACCCTACAGGGGGAAAAAGTAGTTTTTCACGACAAGAAATTTCACTGGGGCAACGTCATCGGTGCGTTGATATTTGGTCTTGGATGGGCCATTACCGGTGCCTGTCCTGGTCCGCTTTATGCCCAAATAGGAAGCGGTTTTTCTGTTGTGACAGTTACGCTTATTAGTGCAATAGCCGGCACATGGGTATATGGGCTGCTGCGTGACAAACTACCTCATTAATGGTAAATTACACTCCATGAACCAGCCATCATTTCACCCAAAACAAATAATCAGTTTACTCAATTTACTGATTGTCGCCGTGCTTTTGTTGCTGGTGGTATCAGGTGGCCTCATTGCCTCCCTGATGATCAAGCCAGGCAAGTTGCAGGCAGTAGCAGGCACTGCCACCACGCCTAACAAGACTATCCAACCCGCTAGCCCCAGGGCAAGCACTCTTTGGGAGGCGCCGCTTGAAAGTAGCCTTCCGGCAGGAAGCCAGGGGGAGATGATTCGCTATGGCAAAGAGCTGATTGCTCATACTTCTCTTTACCTGGGCCCGAAAGGAACAGTGGCACAAATCAGTAACGGTTTGAACTGTCAAAACTGTCATCTTCAGGCAGGCACCAAGCCTTTTGGCAATAACTATGGCGGTGTAGCCAGCACCTACCCTCAAGTGAGACCCCGCTCTGGCAGGGAAACAAGTATCGCCAGCAGGGTCAACGGTTGCTTTGAGCGAAGTCTCAACGGACGGCCTTTGAAAGAGGATAGCAAAGAGATGCAGGCCATTGTTGCCTATATCAAGTGGCTGGGACAGGATGTGGAAAAAGGCAAAAAGCCAGAGGGTGCGGGTTTGGTGACACTTGCGTACCTCGATGAGCCCGCCAATCCAGCCGCTGGCAAGCTCCTGTATGAGCAAAAGTGCGTCGTGTGTCATATGGAAAACGGTGCCGGGCTGGCCAATGGCGATGGCACGGAATACGTTTACCCTCCTCTTTGGGGTGCTCACAGTTACAATCAGGGAGCAGGCCTTTATCGGCTTTCAAAATTTGCTGGCTATATAAAAGCTAATATGCCTTTTGGAGCTACCTACGATAGCCCACAACTCTCTGATGAGGAAGCCTGGCACATTGCAGCCTATGTAAACAGCCTGCCCCGCCCTTCCAAAGATCTCAGCAAAGACTGGCCCGACATATCTAAAAAACCAATCGACCATCCATTTGGGCCCTACGCCGACGGCTTTGGAGAAGAGCATCATAAATATGGCCCATTTAAACCTATTGAAGAAAAAAGGCGAGCTCAGGCGGTCTCAAACTAGCAATCATGCATCGTATATTTTTACTTACCACATTTTTACTAACAACGCTATGGCCATCGTCAGCCCGTGCCCGGCAGGCCGATCCGGCCTGGCTTTCAAAAGAGCTCAGTTTCGAGAAAAAGCCAGCAGCCGATACCCTTAACACAAAGCTCCACTCCTATGGAACCTTTGAAGGGCACTTGAGAAGCTTTTCAATGGCCACAGTCAACCACGACGACTTCCCAGACTACTACGCCCAGGGCGCTGGCGCTGGCTTGGGCTACTATTCGCCAATTATTAAAAATTTTCAGGTAGCCGTGAGTGGCTTCTTTACCTACAACCTGGCATCCAGCACTTTGAGTAATCAGCCCCCGTTCAACAACCGTTACGAGGTAGGTTTATTTGATGTGTTAAAACCCGACAATCGGAGTGATCTTGGCCGGGTGGAGAACCTGTACCTGCGATACGTTCTGTCGGCAAAAAGCAAGTCTTACATTCAGGTTGGCAAGTTCGGACTAAAAACGCCAATGATGAATCCTCAGGATGGCAGAATGATGCCCAACCTTCAGGAGGGTGTTTGGACTGATATAAATGAGTGGAAGAAAATTAAGCTGAAGGGTGGCTGGCTGTGGGGCACCTCACCCCGAAGCACGGTTACTTGGCTCAGTATTGGTGAGTCGATAGGTGTTTACCCAGTGGGCAGGGCTGTTAACGGCGCTAAGGCTGAGTATGCCGGACGCCTCAGCTTGCCTGGAATAGCCATCGCAGGCATCACCTACCTGCCCGTTAAAACTTTCCAGGTCAATGCCTGGAACTATACAATTCCAAAACTATTCACGACCAGCTTGCTTAACGGAGAATGGGCAAAGGAGACAAATGCTTCGAAATGGTCCCTTGGAGGACAGTACCTTTTCCAGCAGTCACTTTACCAGGGCGATCTACCCGTTGAACAACAGTATATCAGCGAGGGTGAGCAGGCACATGCCTTCGGATTAAAAATAGGTTGGGCCAACCTTTCAACCAAAACGGGATGGAGCTTAAACTATACCCGAATTGCGGCTACAGGGCGCTTTCTGTTCCCCAGAGAATGGGGCATTGAACCCTTTTTCACGTTTATGAACAGGGAGAGGATGGAAGGCGCTGGAGACGTTCATACTGTTACGATCAAAAACACGCAATTTTTGGATGCAAACAAAAGGCTCTCCGTTCAAAGCATGGGTGGAATATTCAGAATGCCAGCTTTGGATGCCCCAGCCTTGAATAAGTACAATATGCCCAGTTTTTATCAATTAAATGTGAGGGCCAAATACAACTTCGGCGGGTTTCTTCGTGGCTTGCAAGCCGACCTTATGTATGTCTACAAAGGCGCTCTCGAAAAAGATTTACCGGAAACGCCCGTCAATTTTCACAACAAAGTAGACATGCACCACATTTCGCTGGTGTTTGACTACCATTTCTAAACGGCACAAAAAAAAACAGGAAAAAGGCCCTGTGTGACAAGAATCACTGAGAAAGACACTCTTCAATCCGACCTTTACAATAAATTAAAACTAAATAAACATGTATTTCCAGCACGTATACGACAAATCACTCGCCCAGGCCAGCTATTTCATTGGCTGCCAGAAAGAAGGGGTAGCTATTGTTATTGACCCCAAGAGGGACGTTGACACCTACATTGAGATTGCCCGGCAAAATAAGATGAAGATAACCCACGTAGCGGAAACGCACATACATGCCGACTTCCTTTCGGGATCAAGAGAGTTAGCCGCTCTTACTGGTGCCGAAATGTATCTTTCCGACGAAGGAGGAGAAGGCTGGCTGTATGAGTTTCCCCATGTCGGGTTAAAAGATGGTACTATTTTCAAAGTTGGCAACCTGAAGTTTGAAGTATTGCATACACCAGGCCATACACCAGAGAGCATCACCTTCCTGCTAACCGATGTGCCTGCCAGTAATAAGCCCGTAATGATGTTCACCGGCGACTTTGTATTTGTTGGCGATGTGGGAAGACCCGATTTGCTTGAAGAAGCTGCCGGTATCAAAGGAACCAAGGAGGTTGGTGCAAAGCAGATGTTCAAATCTGTTGAGCGTTTCCGTCAACTGGCGGAGTACATTCAGGTGTGGCCAGGACATGGCGCAGGTTCTGCATGTGGCAAAGCCCTCGGTGCCGTTCCTAGTACCACAGTAGGCTATGAAAAAGTAAGGAACTGGGCGCTTCAGCATGAAAATGATGAGCCTGGTTTTGTGAAATACCTGCTGGAAGATCAGCCGGAGCCCCCCAAGTACTTTGCGATGATGAAAAAGCTGAACAAGGTCGACAGAAAGCTGATGACTGAGGTGCCAGCACTGAAAAAGTTATCCAAAGCCGATTTCAAGGCGGCGATGGACAAAGGCATTAAGGTAATTGATACCCGAATGAAAACTGATTTTGCGAAGGGCTTCATCCCTGGCACTATCAATATTCAAGGCAACAATGCTTTTGCCACCTGGATGGGTTGGTTCCTTTCCTACGACGAGCCGTTTATTCTGATAGCCGATGAGGCTACCCACGATGACCTTACCCGTAAACTAATGCGCATTGGTCTCGATAATATTTATGGCTACGTTCCCGGTGTTGAAGTTTGGGAACAACTAGGCAACAAACTTGAAAAAGCCAGTGTGATCTCACTCGATGAGTTCAAAGACATCCTGAAAACAAACCACACCCAGGTGGTGGATTTGCGTGGAGCCGCTGAGTATAAAACAGGGCATATTAAAGGAACAGACAATGTGTTCATTGGGACCCTTGAAAAGAACCTTGACAAGATCAAAAAAGACCAGCAGGTAATTATTCATTGCCAGTCGGGTGATCGGTCTTCTATTGGTTACTCAATCCTGGCTAAAAACGGCTTCAAAAATGTGAAGAACTATTCAGGCGGCATGGGTGAATGGGCAAATGCCGGCGAGCCTGTTGTAACCGACAATTAAACAACAATAACTCAAATTTGCAGCTGCTTCGCAAAGGGTGATTCATCATCCCTTGCGAAGCAGCTTTTTGTTTAGATCAAGCAATATTTCCGGGGGATTGATTTTTGGCATGGGTATTTTGTGCTTGCATAAAAAAGCAAAAGGTCCAAGCCTGTCCGACTGGAGAAGCCCGGCCGGGCGAGACGCATTGCACCAGCTTTGCTTTTTTATCTAACCACAAACGAAACATTCAATCCCCAGAAATACAGATTGATCCCAGATTTTCCGCTTGATCCTGGAAAGTTCGAAAATAGCTGACAGCCCTTAGAACAAAAAAAAGCCCGCCGTCGCTGAAAAAGCTATGGTGGGCGGAATATTCGATTAACTAAATCAATCTCTTGTTCAGAAAAGCTCTGCCTGATCCCGTCTTAAGATACTTTTCAAATGCAAAAGCTTTGTGTTGTTCAGCGAAGGCAATATAGGTTAAAAGTGTAACAGGCAGCCGGGATTTCGTGGCGGGGACATAACCAGCATTGTGCCGGGCCAGACGCTCTTCTACATTGGCAGTGCATCCAGTATACAAATCTCCATCAGCACACCTCAAAATGTAAACGTATTGCATAAATACAAAATTGGATTGGTAACTAAGTCGGGCCTGCCCGACGGAGCCCGCTTGACTAAAGTTCGAACAAACTGGTAACCTTTAAAGCAAAAAAAAGCCCGCCGTCGCTGAAAAAGCTATGGCGGGCAGAATATTCGATTAACTAAATCAATCTCTTGTTCAGAAAAGCTCTGCCTGATCCCGTCTTGAGGTACTTCTCAAAAGCAAAGGCTTTGTGCTGTTCTGTGAAAGCGACATAGGTTAACAATGCGACTGGTAACCGTAATTTTGTCGCAGGCACGTAACCAGCATTGTGCCGGGTCAGACGCTCTTCTACATTGGTCGTGCATCCAGTATACAAATCTCCATCAGCACACCTCAGAATGTAAACGTATTGCATAAATACAAAATTGGATTGGCAACTAAGTCGGGCCTGCCCGACGAAGCCCGCTTGACTAAAGTTCGAACAAACTGGTAACCCTTAAAACAAAAAAAGCCCGCCGTCGCTGAAAAAGCTATGGCGGGCGGAGTCGGGATACCAGGATTCGAACCTGGGACCCTCTGGTCCCAAACCAGATGCGCTACCGGACTGCGCTACATCCCGTACTTCAATTAATCAGGTTCCGTGTGCCCTGATTCTCAAACGAGGCTGCAAAGATGCGGAATCTTACTTTTCCACACAATACTTTTTTCACTTTAATTCATCAATCATTATAACATCCTCAACCTGATTGACTTAATCTCCAGGCTGCTTCCCGAAAAACCGTTAACACTGACACTTAGTTCGCCACTTCCCTGGTTTACTTTCAGGTTGCCGGCAAATACCAATGGCCATTTTCTTTCATATACCTCGCCCCTGTCTTCACGATCGGGGCTTTCTAGTTGCGGAGCCGAAAGGCTTGCGGAAACTTCTTTTTGAACCACCTCACTTCCAAGCGAAATGCGAACATTAAAAGGGGTTGCTGCTTCACATGCCATTTCCACATACACTGCATAGGTGGCTGTGTCCACCGCCAGCAGATCCCAGCTAGCTTTTGACTCGTCGCTCACGCCGGTGAACCAGTCGTTGGCCCAACCAATGCCTCCCTTAAATGCTATCGCTTCTTTAGCAAACACATCTGGCGCAGGCAGCTCTATTTCGGGCACTTGGGTATGACCTACCTGAATGGGTTCTGGCGTTGTTCCGTTTTTGGTTACTTCAGCAAACCATTTTCGATAGTCGGCCTGCATACTTGCCGCCAGCTCTGGTAGCGAATCGATAATGTTCTTCTTTTGGTAAGGGTCGGCCAACAGGTTATACAGTGCAGTTTCGTTAGGTTTCATCGTCAATAAATATCGATCAGTGCGCACTGCCGACGGAATGGTATCCATTTCTCTAGCCACCTGATGGGTGTAAAACTTTCGATCAGGCCAGACCGATGCCGAATCAATCATTGGCAGCAAGCTCCTTCCATGAATACCCAGGCTATCAGGCAGCGCAATTCCAGTCAACTCAGCCAACGTGGGTAGCATATCAATATGCGCCGCCATCTTTTCAATTTTCTTCCCCTTGTCCCAGCCTAGTCTTGGGTACCGTATTAGAAACGGTACTCTTACTCCTCCTTCGTCCACATGGGCCTTGATGCCTTTGTAGCCGCCATTATAGCGCACACCATTCGGCCCATTGTCGGTCATAAAAATGACGATAGTTTCCTCTTCTTTTTGAATTGCATTTATGTGATCGAGCAGGCGCCCAATGATATCATCAATGTTCTCGACCATCCCGTAAACAGCTGCGTCTTTATTGTTAAAACCCATAGCCGCATACTTATCAAAATACTCGTCCGGCACCTGAAAAGGTCCGTGAGGGGTATTGAGCGTCAGCATACACAAAAATGGGCCTTCTTTCGCCATAAACTCCATGGCTTTGTCTGCCAGCACATTAGCCATGTATCCTTGTGTTTTTACCTCCTCAAAGTTATGGGTGAGCGTAGCATCGAAGTAGTTATTGAAGTGCCCTTCTTTGAAACCAAAGAACTCCTGAAAGCCCTGTCCTACCGGGTCGTGCGGGTACTGTTTGCCATTGTGCCACTTACCAAACAGCCCAGTTCGGTAGCCAGCAGCTTTCATCACCTCAGCTATTGTCACTTCTTCCTCACGCATAACTTCCATTCGGTGCGTTACCCATGAGGTTCCGGTGGCCAAATGGTAGCGTCCGGTGAGGATACTCGCCCTGGTGGGAGCGCAAACTGGAGAAACGTAGAACCTTGTAAACTCCGTGGCATGCTGTGCCAGCCAATCAAGGTGCGGTGTATCGATGCTGTCGTTACCGTGAAAAGCCAGATCGCCCCAGCCCTGATCGTCTGTAAGAACAAGAAGAATATTGGGGCGCTTCGGTGCCGGTTCCTCGCAACCTGAAAGACACCCAATAAAAGACGCGGCAATAAAAGACAATAGTAGATTTCTCATGAGCTAGAATTAAAAAAACCGGAAGAGGTTCAGGTTCTTCCGGTCGTAACTGTTAGTGTTTTCTCAGATCAAAACTTCAAAGTGTCGGGCAGGTATTTCGAAGCAAGGTCCTCGTAGAAAGGTCTCAGCTCCTTCACATTCGGAGGGGTGGCTGCCTTTGAGTATAAGTCGTACGGATTGAATTTATTCACCCATTCAAACAGCTTATGGTCATCCTTGTTCATCAGGTGCTCATAGGCATTCTCCCTATGCTGTGAGTAGAAACTATGATAGCGCAACATGGCTAACCCTTCTTGCGGAAGGTAGTCTTTCATAATTTGGTAGATGTATTCATCGTGGCCCCAGGAAAGATGAACATTATCCAGGCCGCAGTTTGGTTCGTAGACGCCGTATTTAGTATTGAAACGCTCGTCGTAGGTGTCGGCATTGTCTTTGAAAAACTCAGGATACACGATCTTGTCTGAGTGCTTGCAACCAACAGGGAAAGTATCGCCAACCACACACCACTGAGGCTCACCAAAAAGACAAAGCACTTTTCCCAGATCGTGAAGGAAACCCGTTAGCACAAACCAGTCAGGATGACCATCAGCACGAATGGCTTCAGAAGTTTGAAGGAGGTGTTGCGTTTGATCCAGATCAGTATCAGGGTCGGAATCGTCCACCAGGGTGTTTAGAAATTCCACCGCATCCCAGAGCTTCATTTCCCGCTTATCAAACTTGAGAAACTCCTTTTCCTTTGCCATCACAAAATCATAGGTCTGATGGATGTGGTTGACCCGGTAAAATTCCCTTACCGTGTCTCTGGCGGGGTCATCGTAGTTTCTGAATTCGTCTTTTGCTTTGGTAGGTTTTCCTTCTTCGGGATATCTTTCTAAAAGATCTTCTTCCCAAAGCTCTTCCATCTGATGCGGCGTAACGTCCTTCATGGGTGCATAAATTTTTACTAAGATAATAATTCAAACTGAGATTCTAAACCAATTCATTGTCCCAGCCAAATGTAAATAGCCACGGTAAGCACTACCAGAAGCAGCCCGAGATGTTTGGCATACTTCCACGGATGCATTTGTATCGACTCAATATCGGCGGGTTTAAACGTATTGGTATTAGGGTAAAAGTAGGACACGCCGAACATCACTACCATATTTAAAACGAACTCTATGCCCCACAAGTGTACGAAGTGAATGTCGACCTTAAACACGAAACTTGTGAGTATATAGAATGCAAGACCAATAAAAAGAGCGGCCTTTGCTCCCACAGCAGATATTCTGGGTATAAAAAGGCCTGCGATAAGAATGGAAGCGATGGGAATAAAGAAGATACCATTGAGCTGCTGCAGAAGCTGATACAATCCTTCTGGAGCTCCTGCCACCATAGGAGCGGCTATAATGGCGCAAACGGCAAGGATGATAGAAGTCAATTTCCCTATCCAAACCAACTGTTTCTCAGAAGCGTCTTTGTTCAGGTGCCGCTTGTAAATACCCAAACTAAAAATGGTCGCCGTACTATTGAGCACACTGTTAAACGTGCTTAATACCGCACCAAGCACCACTGCAGCGAAAAAGCCGGTGAGGCCTACCGGCAACACTTTTTTAATGAGCTCGGGATAGATCAAGTCCTGGTTATTGTAAAGAGAGTCGCCGAAATAGTAGAAGCCGATCACGCCTGGCAAAATGATGACCAACGGCACCAGCAGCTTCAGCACGCCTGTATACAAAAGACCCTTCTGCGCCTCCGCTAAACTCACCGCACCAAAAGCCCGTTGAATAATGGTCTGATTCATGCACCAGAAGTATAGCTGATTAATCATCAACCCGGTAAAGAGCGTTTCGAATGGCAGCACCGAATCCTTTGTCCCAATTACATTGAACTTCTCAGGAGCGGCCTTGTACACTTTGCTCAGACCTTCGATCATATTGCCATCACCGATGTCCCAAAGAGCAAACCCAAGCACCAGTAGCCCTCCTATAAACAACCCAAACCCATTGATGGTATCAGAAAAGGCTACAGCCTTCAAACCGCCGAAAATGGCATAAATGGAGCCTATCACTCCTATAATGATAACTGTCACCCACAGCCCCTGTCCCTGAGTGACACCTAGTGTTTCAGACACATTAAAGATGCTTTCGAGGTTAATAGCACCGGTATAAAGCACAATTGGCAACAGCGTTACAACGAAGGACACAATCAGGAAAAGAGCCACCAGCGTTCTGGTGATTCGATCAAAGCGGTACTCAAGGTATTGCGGGATTGTTGTCAATCCCATTTTGAGGAACGTCGGAATGAAGTAGAGAGCGCCAATGACCAGTGCTACCGCCGACGTCACCTCCCACGCAATGATGATGAAGCCATTTTTGTAAGCCGAGCCATTCATCCCTATCAGGTGCTCTGTAGAAATATTGGTCAACAACATGGAGCCCGCAATGACGACACCCGTCAAACTCCGGCCACCGAGAAAATAACCATCCTGTGTGTCCAGCTTGTCTTTGCGGAGTTTGTACCACGAAAAGAGGGCAACGAAACTGGTAAAAGCAAGAAAAGATAAAAAGGTAAGTAGCATGTAAGTAGGTGTAGTTATTAAGCGAAAGGGTAATATACACCAGAATGATATTTCTTCCTCATTCAATTATTCAAAGTGGCTTTCCCGTAATTTCGCTTGACTCGGTAGACACGAAATCCCCGCTTGGTACAAATCTTGAGGGTGTATCCGCAACAGCATTCAATAACTATGAAAAACACACCACTCTGGCTATTAATCATCTGCCTTTCCGCTTGCACGGGGCCTCGCATTATTCCGGTTGACTCAGCATCACGGGTCCTTCCAGAGCCGTTAGTCATTCGCCCTGCTTTCGACAGGTACAGCTTGCGGGCCGACTTAATCAGACAAAAAACTTATTCCTATATAAATGATCA
The DNA here is from genome assembly GCF_902498805.1 of Imperialibacter sp. EC-SDR9. Taxonomy (GTDB): domain Bacteria; phylum Bacteroidota; class Bacteroidia; order Cytophagales; family Cyclobacteriaceae; genus Imperialibacter. The sequence continues at coordinate 71,608 of NZ_LR701588.1, forward strand.
ATACCATGAGCAGCCTGTGGGCTACCACCCCCTTGGCTTCGATCTGGGCAATGGTCTTTTTTTCGACCTTAACAGCAATTTGTGCCTCGATCTGGGTTATCTCCTGAGGTTGGATAAAAGCAGAGACTTTACCCTGAAGACTACAAACTACAGCATAGATGGCCAACCCAAAAAAAGACAGCATTTTGTAGTGCAAGCAGGGAACCAGTTGTGCACGGGTAGCGGAAGAGACGTCGATGAAGCTGCAACCATCTGCCGCACCCTGGAACAGGAAGGTGAGCAAACTAAAGTAACCAAAAACAACAAGGAAGACTTCACTTTTTCATTGGGCGAAAGCGGGGCAACGTTTGCCAGAAAGGGCAAAGTGAGGGCAGAAATTGTGAAAACATCGAACTCGACTTTCAGAGCAGAAACCAATCGGCCTTTTGAAGTTTCTATGATTGAGGATCAGCTAACATTAGGAAAGGAGTACTACGTTCAGGCAGACGACGAGAAAAAAGAGGTCAGTATTTTCCAGAGAAGAAAAAGGCACCACAAACTCCTTTATACAATCACCGAGACACCTACCACCCGGATTGTTAACAGTCTGAATAGCAACCGGTATGTGGTTGCTCTAGACAAAAATGCACTTACACTTTCCTGCGGCGCACGACCAATACTTCAAATTCAAGTGGATTATGTGAATCAGGCAAGGTAAAAACCAGAGCTCATCATATTGAATCGCCGCTTTCCCGCTTCACTCTTCGATCGAAATTTGGAGTCGCTAGCCTGATGTTTGCGCACACATCTCCTATTTATCAAACAATAAGAGTTTTAACTCTCGCTTTTTTTTCTCAAATTGAGGCTGTCCGTCATATTACTCTTGTACTCAATCATACAACGCTAAACTGACTCTTATCATGGAAAAACTAGAACGCAGATCAACCTTGAAAAAACTCTTTGCCGGTATAGCTGGCTTCGCAGGTTTTGGAGCCGTTTCATCAGCCAACGCATCACCCGCAGCACTTGAAAAGAAAGCCAATAACATCACCACCTTTCAGGACATGCCGCTGTTTTCAGGCTCCACAAAAATGGGCAATCTGGTGTTTATCGCCGGAAAAGGGGCACATTTCGAAGGCGATATCAAAGCACACACCGATCATGTGCTAAAGGAACTGGAAAAAGAACTGATCAATGCCGGTTCTTCTATGGAAAAAGTATTGAAGGTGAGCGTATTCCTGGCCGATTTGAACGACTACAAAGCCATGAACGAAGTCTACAAAGGCAGGTTCGGTGCCAAACCTCCTGTAAGAACTACAGTAGCTACCTATGGCGGCGTACCCGGTGATTCGTTGGTAGAAATTGACTGTATCGCTTACGTTTAAAATACTATTAACGATCCTGCTTTCTAATGAAGCAGGGTCAATTTCCCCTTTCACACCCTTAACTCAATACAATGAGACGCTTTTTATTGATTGCCTGCCTATCGCTTCTTGTGAGCTCCGTTATAGCACAACCCTACCAAATCGTTATCAAAGGCGGTCATGTCATTGACCCTAAAAACAACATCAATGAGCTGATGGATGTTGCCATCCACGATGGAAAGATTGCCAGGGTAGCCAAGACCATCGATGCTACCAGTGCCAGGCAGGTGGTAGATGCGAAAGGCATGTACATTACTCCGGGGCTGATCGACATACATGGACATGTATTCTTCGGCACGCAACCTGATCATTACCTGAGCGACGGGTTGACGGCTATTATGCCGGACGGATTCACCTTTCGTGTAGGTGTGACTACCATTGTGGACGCAGGGGGAGCCGGTTGGAAGTCGTTCCCTACATTCAAAGAGAACATCATTGATAACTCTCAAACCAGGGTACTGTCGTTTCTCAACATTGTAGGTGAAGGCATGAGGGGCGGCGTGTACGAGCAGAACCTGAATGACATGGATCCCCGCATGGCTGCTGCTGTGGCACGGTCAAACAGGGAACATATTGTAGGCTTCAAAGTGGCTCATTTCAACGGCCCGGAATGGACGCCGGTAGACAATGCCGTAGAAGCAGGTAACCTTGCAAAAATGCCTGTGATAGTTGATTTTGGTGGAAACACCCCTCCTTTGTCGATCGAGGAGCTATTTATGAAGCACCTCAGGCCAGGCGACATTTTCACCCATGCCTTCGGGGAACTGGATACGAGAGAACCCATTGTCGATCCGGCCACCAAAAAATTGAAGCCCTTTGTTTGGGATGCGCAAAAAAGAGGAATCGTGTTTGATGTAGGCTATGGTGGGATCAGCTTTTCTTATTCACAGGCCATCCCTGCCATCAAAGCGGGTTTCTATCCTACCACCATCAGCACCGACATCCACGCTGGCAGCTTCAACAACGCCATGAAAGATCAGCTCAGCGTGATGTCGAAATTCCTTCAGATGGGAATGGATTTGGAGCTGGTCATCAATGCCTCCACCTGGAAGCCTGCGCAGGTTATCCAGCGAACGGAGCTCGGGCACCTTACCGAGGGGGCTATTGCCGACGTGGCTATTCTAAATATGCGGAAAGGCAACTTTGGCTTCTTCGACTACCGGGGGCATAAAGAAACCGGCACACAAAAATTTGAATGCGAAATGACGATCAAGGGAGGAAGAATCGTCTACGACTTGAATGGCATTGCTAATCCGGTGGTGCTGCCAAGGTAACTACATGTAAGGCGGGTGTGGACATACCATGTCGTATGGTGTGTCTTCACACCCGCCCCTTAACCCGCTGCTGCCTTTTCGAGGCCCTCACGGATTCGGTCCGCAACAATTCTTTCCTGTCCGGGGCGCATCATCCAGGTGGTGATGCTGACGGAGTTTTCGCCACCACCAGCAACCTCTATCGACGGGTGGCCGCTTCGAAGCACATCTTTAAGGCCGTTGCCTGATATCTTTACCTTTTTGGTATCCCACGAGAGATCCAGGGTAGGAATATGATTGGCAATGGGAGGCACATGAATTTTGATGGTCAGTCCATCGATACCCTTTACGGCGTCGGCAATGAGGTTGATCTGGCCTTCCCACAATTTCCATTCTTTTTCATGGTCTCCATTTACAAAGGCCTCCAACGCCGCCCACATGCCGAGCACCTCTTCCTTGTTCACTTTCATTCCCCTGCCGACAGTATTCCCTCTTGGTGGAGCGCTTAACCGGGCTGCAGCTATCAGTTCTTTTTTACCGAGCAGTAAGCCTGCGCTCTGGGGGCCTCGCAGGCCTTTGCCTCCTGAAAAACATACCAGGTCATAGCCCATTTGGGTGAACTTCCACAGATTCTCCACTGGTGGCACATCAGCCGCACAGTCGTTCATGCAGGGGATATTATTCTCCTTGCCCGTCTTCAGCCATTCTTCTGCATTGATCTGTCCATTAGGCTCATAGGCATTGATAAAAAGCATCAAAGCCGTGTTTTTGTTGATGGCCTTTTTCAACTGTTCTTTTGTCTCCACCTCAATCACTTTCACTCCGCAATTGCGCACAGCATGAGCATAACCAATATTGTGAGACTTCTGAATGATCGCCTCTGTTTTCATCCCTGTGCCTTCCAGGTGTGGAATTTGCTCTGCTTTTTTGGGATCCATGCCGGTGAGCACGCCTGCCATCCCGAAAGTCATTGCTGAAAAGGCTCCGGAAGTGACCGTGGCTGCCTCACATTTAAGCAACTTTGCAATTCTCTCGCCTACTTTATCCTGCAACTCGTCGAGCATTACATAATGCTCCGAGGCGTAGTTGTAAGCGTCTTTCATTTCATCTCTTAGCAAAGAGCCAGTCATAGCGGTGTAAGTGCCCGCCGCATTAATGAAGGTGCGCACGCCCAACTCGGCAAAGTAATCACGGTAAGGGGCTGCAGGTGCAGCGGCAATGGCTGCAAGAGGCACTCCACCACCGATGATCCCTCCAATGAAGGGCACAGCTGATAAGCGTTTAATGAGTTTTCTTCTACTTAGCATAGCTTTGTCGTTTAAATAGGTCTTAACTAAAAACAGGTCGGCTCCGGCATTATTACACTGCGGCCTGAAGCACTTCTTTGATTCGCCTGGCAACAATTGGCACCTGGTCGGGTAACAAAGTAACCACGGTGATGCGAAGAGCATCGTCTCCGGCAGACGTCTCAATCCTGGGCTCACCAGCTCGCAGCTCTTCTACCACGTCCTTTGGCTTAATCTTTACCTTGCTCTGGTCCCACTTCACCAGCAGACCAGGGAATACATTGGCCCGGCCTTTTGGCATGTGCATCTCTCCTTTCACGCCTGGCACGGTTTCTACTGTTTTGGTGATATCGGCTACACGTCCCTCCCACTCCTTCCATTCTTTTTCATGATCCTTTTCAAGATAGAGTTTCAAAGCGGCGTACATACCAAAAATTTCTTCCTTGTTAACTTTCATCGAACGACCGATAGGGCTCTCATGTGGTGAGAAGTTCAGCTTGGCTGCCTCAATCAAGTCTTTGCGGCCAAATAGCAGTCCCGCACTTTGTGGCCCACGGATCATTTTGCCTCCGGAAAAAGTGACAAGGTCAAATCCCATCTTTTGGTACTTAAAAAGGTTCTCAACCGGCGGCACATCAGCTGCCGCATCTATAAAAGAAGGTATATTATTGCGTTTGGAGATAGCCACAAAATCCTCGTGGTTGATACTGTCTTCAATGCCATACCAATCGACAGCCCCATTGAAGAAAAGTGTCATGACTGTCCGTTCATTGAAGGCGGCTTCCATTTCCTTCGCATTCTCCACCTCTATCAGCTTCACCCCTGCACTGCGCACCGCCTGATCAAACACATAGCGATGCTTCTTTTGAATGATCACCTCAGGCTGCGGGCCGGGCAGGTTGGGGATTTGTTTGATCTTGTCCATATCCATGCCGGTGATGGCAGCAGCTGTTCCTATCGTTAGGGCACAAGCAGCGCCGGAAGTAACCATAGCCGCTTCACATTCCAGCATCTCTGCAATTCGGTCACCCACTTTATCGGTCAGTTCATGCATGTTGGCGAAGTCGTGTGCAGTTGCGTTAATCGCCGCCATCACCTCAGGCTCCATCAAAGAACCTGACAGGAAGGTCATGGTGCCACGGGCATTGATCAATGGGCGTATCCCCAGCTCTTTGAATAAGTTTTGCGCAGGTTTCGCTACTGGCGCTACAGCTGCAACAGATTGAATAGGAATACCACTGCCCACAAACCCTCCTATCAAAGGAAGACTGGCTAAGCGTTTTACAAGTTTTCTTCTGCTTAACATGTTCTGATAGTTTATAATGTCCGTCGTATTTTTTCTACATCTTCCGTGGAAACCGCACTGGCCTCATTTCCAAAGCTTTGCCGGATATAGGTAAGCACCCCGGCCACCTCATCATCACTCAAAAAGCTGTGCTGAGGCATCACGTTGTTATACTCTTCCCCATTTACCGTAATGCTTCCTTCCATGCCATTGAGCACAATACTAATAAGCAAGCCTTTGTCGCCTACTACCCAGGGCGCTCCAGCCAATGGCGGAAACCGGCCCGAAGCACCCTTGCCATTATTCTGATGGCAAGAGCCGCAGTAGGTCAGGTAGGTCTTCTCCCCTGCCACTTTCACTCCTTTTTCCAGGTTGTCTTCTATCTTATCAGGTGTGCGGATATTGGAGGCGTTCTTGCGCTCCTCCATTTTAGCCAGTTGTTCGGTGCCAAAGCTGCCCTTATCTCCCTTGTACATTACCCGCCAGATTTTCCCTTTTTCGGTATCAGAAAAATAAAGTGAGCCATCGGGGCCCATGGCTATGCCCATAGGTCTATAAATGGCATCGCTTACATTAACAACGGGGTCTACGCCAGCAAAGCCATCCGCAAACACTTCCCAATCGCCTGAGGGCTGCCCGTTCCTGAAGGGCACAAAGCCAATGAAATAGCCCGCCTGCGGATAGGGTGCCCGGTTGGTGGAGCCATGAAAAGCGATAAAGGCACCGTTTTTATAATGCTCGGGAAATTGATCGCCCGTGTAGAAGAAAAGATCGTTGGGCGCCCAATGTCCTGGGAAACCCATCAAAGGATCTACAAAATCAGCACAGCGTCCGATGCTGTCGCCATCGCCACCATATTCGGGAGCGAGTATCTTCTGGCCTTTTATCTGATCGTAGTAGCAGTAGGGCCAACCTGCGTTGGTGCCTTCGGTCACCCGCAGGAATTCCTCAGCTGGCAGCATGGCACTTTCCCAGGGACTGTACTTCTGCGCCCAAAGCCTGAGCAGGTCGTCCCGACCGTGCATGACTACGTACAGATTATTGTCTTCAGTATTCCAATCCATGGCCACAATGCTGCGCAATCCCGTTGCGAACTTGGTGCCATCTTTCTGCGTTTGGTTTTGCTTATTAGCATCAAACTTCCAGACTCCCCCATGATCTTCCAGTTGGGGACATGGATCCATTCCTGGCATATTGGGTGTCCGTTTTACAGGCATGCAGGCATTCGAAGGCGTGCCAAACGGGACATACATATTTCCCTTATCATCAAAAGAGACCACTTTTGCGATATGCTCATGGCTGCCATGCTCGTGGTCATCTGTTAAAATCGTTTCTATTTCAGTATCCGGAACCAGTTTGCCAGGCACCAGCTTCTGCCGATACACCGCCAGCTGGGAGCCGTAGTATAAATAGCCATTATAGATTCTCATGGCTGCCCCGTAGCTACCGTCGTTTTTGTAGTTACCAAATACCTGCAGCTCGTCGGCCTTGCCATCGCCGTCGTTATCCCGAAGCCCCATATTGCCCCCTTCCTCTTGTGGAAATCGGAGCTTTACGTAGATGTCGCCATTGTCGTTCACCGCCATGTGGCGGGTTTTGCCCTTCAGGCTGTCGACCACCACCAATGCCTCAAAGCCACCGGGAAGAAAAAGGCCGCCATCGTCAGGATCGCCGGGTGGGAACTGCGGGCCGCTGCTGCACGACACCATGACAACAAACCCTGCAGCCAACGCCGACCGGCAGATAAAAGTGATCAATGGATGAAACCATACCTGTTTAGGTAAGAAGCGCCGTCTTGCCATGTTAATTCATATAGAGTGTTTGTTCAATATATAAAAAAACATTCTAAAATGATCTTGTGTGCGGACACAATTACTGGAACGGCTCTGAAAGTGTTTTGTGAGGGCAAGCTTTCACCGGTCTAATCAAAGAAGGTGACGCACCCCACTGTAAAAAAATGTCCGGCAGGTATCTTAAAACGACAGAGAGTTATTCATATCAACAGCAAAATACCCAAACAAACAAATGGACTCTCTATTAGCCGGTTCTTTTATGACGTGAGGTAATATTGTCACTATTAACTAATTAAGGGTTGTGTCAACAAAAATTATCAATCAGAAAATATACAATTGGTTGTTTTTAAATTTTGAATACTTATATTGTTTACTTCTTTTTTCAACCTATTTGTAACAACCTATGGAAACTTCATTTTTCCGGGCAGCCTGCCTGGGATTTAGCCTAGTTTTTTCTTTTTCGCTTAGGGCTCAACTTTATACAGATGAGGTGCAGATAATTGGTGGACTGGGAGGCAAGGTTGGAGTTGGCACCACCGCTCCAGAACCAAAACTCACAGTAGACGGTACCGTATCCGCCGAAGAAGTAAAAGTAGACCTCAACGTGCCCGGCCCAGACTATGTCTTCGAAGCCGACTACCCCCTCCCCTCTCTCGAAGACACCAAAGCCTACATAGAGCAAAACAAACACCTGCCAGGCATTCCCTCTTCCGACAAAATGCAACAAAACGGGGTAAATCTGCTGGAAATGAACATGAAGCTGCTGGAGAAGGTGGAAGAGCTAACGCTGCATTTGATTGACCAAAACAAGCAATTAGCTGCGCAAAAGGCCAGAATGGATGGAATGGAAAAAGAACTAAAATCAATCAAAAAATGAAACTAAAAAACACTTATTCACTATTACTCCTAACTATTGTATTTGGAGTTGTTGAACTGAAAGCCCAAATCTACACAGATGAAGTGAATGTAGTGGAAGGCACAAATGGTAATGTGGGCATTGGAACCACTGCGCCTGAAGAAAAGCTGGACGTCTCCGGAGGGGTTTATATACATAATAGCATCGGGGGCATAAAGCTGGACGCCGTCGTTAACTCAGTAAATAACGGATATGTAAGATCGTCTTTTTTATCATCTCGAAATGGGGATTTAATATGGGATGAACCAAGCCTAAAATGGAAAATTGGAAATAGTGGAAGCAATGACTTCACCGGATTAATACATCGAAGCAATGGGGAACTTGGCTTCATAGCTGGAGCCTCAGGCTCAAGCCCTTTTGAATGGACAAATGTTGATTTTGAAAACACTTTCCAGAGAATGACGATTCATAGCTCTGGAAATATTTCCATTGGGAAAATGAGCGCATCAGAAAGGTTGGATGTGGCAGGCAACATCAAGTCGTCGGGCAAACTTATGGCCGACGGCGAAGTCAATAGCGCTTCTTTTGACAGCAACGGGGGGGCTATTATCATCAAACCTCAAGGCGGCCCATCGGAAGGAGGCGAGCTTGTTTTAAAGGGTGCCCCAACTAAAAATGACTGGCTATTCGACAACTTCCTAGGTACGGCCAGGTTTCACCACGACAACGTGGAATACCTAACAATTACTTCAGACGGAAAGGTTGGGATTGGTGATCCATTACCAACTGACAAGCTCAAAGTGGTAGGTGCCGTCCGTGCCGACACTTATTACTCCAGCACTACCACCTACGCCGACTTTGTTTTTCAAGACTCTTATAAACTCACGCCCCTCTCTGATGTGGAAACCTTTATCAAACGAAACAGGCATCTGCCGGAAATACCCACCGAGGCCGAGGTAATGAAAGATGGCTTAAACTTGACTGAAATGAACGTCAAATTACTGCAAAAGGTGGAGGAGTTGACGCTTTATCTAATTGAACAGAACAAGCAGATAGCTGAGCAAAAAGCCAGAATGGATGGCATGGAAAAAGAACTAAAATCGATCAAAAAATGAAACTAAAAAACACTTACGCACTACTCTTCACAATCGCATTGGGAGTGGTGGAATTGAAAGCTCAAATCTACACTGACGAAGTTAATGTGGTGGAAGGAGATGGTAAAGTTGGGATTGGCACCTCTGAATTGACCTCGAAGTTGAATGTATTGGGACAAAACGCTCAGTTCTTTAGCGGAACATCAGCAAACAGCCTATGGATAGGTAGGAATACTTATGAGACGTTCCAATTTAGGGTTACCGATAGTCATGGCTACCTCGACCTTATTCAGGATGAAACTGGTGACAACCCCCATATCATGTTTTTGCGAAACCTGTCTCCAAGCGTCTCCGCTGACAATGATATCCGACTACAAACATCTGGAGCCAATCGACTGGTGATTAAGGGAGGGGGCAACGTTGGCATTGGCACGTCAAGTCCAGGCGAAAAACTGGATGTAAGTGGCAACATCAAATCTACAGGCGATCTCATCGCCGGAGGGGCAGTTACAGCTACTGGAAACATCACTAGCTCAGCCACCGTTGTAGGCGGAGGGATACAATCAAATGGTGCCCTTTACTTTGGAGGGAATAGTAAGATTGTCAGACTGTATCCGACTACGTCAACCATTGTCACCACCAGTGACATACCTCTTGAATCAAATAGTTATCCATTTTGGGCCGAGATTACTATTATCGGTAACACTACTCACTCAGGGAACAAGGAATTTCTCTGGCACGGAGCGCTTGCCTGGGATAGCGACTACCAGCAATATTCTCTTACCACGATAAGTGCGGTAAACTTCTCAGCAGCTGTGATCAACAGTGGAGGAATTGTAACAATACAGGTTACAAATACGGGTGGTACATCCTGTTGGGTAAATGGTTTTGCTGTAATCATCAGGTAATTTTGCTATGAGTAAAAGTCAACAAGAACTGTCAGAAATTTTTAGTCGACCTTCAGTCGCCCTATGCGGTCTTTTGACTATCCTCAAATCTCTTGAGCTCCAGCCAAAAGACTCCCAACTGGATAGAGCTATCGGAGGCTTGAACGAAGGCGGTCAAATCATTTTAAGAATCACCAACACACTGGGCTCAACCCACTACCCAAGGGTAAAGGGATCCGCCATTATTGTTAAATAAATCAGCTAGTCTATATGAAAAATGTAATAGCTATGAATAGATTGATAAAAACAGTTACGCTACTCTTTCTGCTGCTCTTTACAGCTGGAGCAGCTCAACTTACCAAAGCACAATCAATGGGGCCCCTGAGCGGTGCCGAGCCTAAGTCGTTCAGCCTCTCGCCCGACAACGCTGGTTTTCTGGAAAACAGCGTGAATCTTTTTAATGGACAAGTGCAGTTTCCTTTTCCATTGATGAGTTTATCGGGGAGAGGTGGTTCTTTGTCCTACAGCGCTTCCATATTTTACAATTCAGCTAATGCAAAAGAGTTAGCCAATGTCAGAAATCTGGAATCTCCTACTGGGCCTTTCGGTTTGGGGTGGTCTATAGACAGGCCCAGAATTATTGCAGACCATAAAGGAACCGGCTCCCGGGATGATGATGATTTTTATCTTCAGGAAGGTGGGACTTCCTACGAGCTGATCCCAAATGGATCCGAGGGCACAAATAATTCAATTTGGGTTTACAAGACAAAACAATACCAACCCTGGAAGATCACCTATGACGTTGTGAGTGAAGTATGGCAGATTACCAGGGAGAATGGCATGAAATACAGGTATGGGAATGTGGGATTCGGACAGAATGCCGTTCAGACTATGGTTCGCTGGGGTAATTGGATTGGCCACAGTGCAATTCAGGGAGGGCAAGAAGAAATGATATATATCTGGGACCTTGCCGAGATTGAAGATGCCTGGGGTGATAAGTTGCTTTTTAGTTATGAGCTCGAGGAAGAGCATGTAAGTGATGGAACAACGCCACTTACCATCACCAAGCATACAAAGGCTTCTTATTTAAAACAAATATCAAATTTGGCCGGGAGAAAAATCGTTTTTACGCTTGAAAACAAGGACCCGCAGGAGTACACCGACCCACATACAGAAACCGTTGAGCCTGACCCATATCAGGAGAAGTTTGAAACCAAGTACGTATCAAAAGTAGGGCTATATAACGAACAAGATGTTTTGCTGAAGGAAATTGAGTTTGGCTATGGTTCACTTCAGTCATATTCTTCCGGCTATCCTTACAAGAGAACCTTAACTGCTATTACTCAAAAAGACGGACAAGGTGTTATTCTGTCTGGTGCCGATTACAATTTCGTATATGAACGAGCAGACGACCCTCTCGGCCCAGGGGCACTGTCTAAAATCGTACTACCTACAAATGGGGGTTCTGAGTTCTTTTTTTATGAGGTTGAAATAACTAATTCCAGCTTAAGTTACACACTCCCTGAAGAGAACAGTTACAAAGAACCTAAGATTTTCATTGGTGGTGACTATACCGTAGTCACCAGAAGAAACGTACCAGGAGGAGTTCACAGTGATGCCGGGCAGTCGGTTATTGTAGACGTACTAACCTGGGATGCGGGTAAGTGGAACACTCAGAGAGTGAATGAGCTTGTAAGTGTCAATCTTACAACCGCAACAGATGGAGTTAAGGATCAAAATTTCCAAATAGTGATCGGTAAGGATTTTTTTGCCACACTCAACAAACCTAGCAATTCCAGCAACCCCAGCGTCTACAATCTCCATTTATACAAGAGAGATCCCAATGGGTTTGCCAACTGGATTCCCACAAGCTACACTTTCACGGACAACATCAGCACTGGGTTAGGGGCTAGTCCACGTTTACTAGCCGGTGAAGATTTTGTACTAATTGGCGGCCTTGAAGGCAGACATATCAAGTACGAATGGATAGGAAGTGTCTGGGATGAACTTGCCGCAACCAAGCCTCCAGGAACATACTACTATGGAGCCATCAATAATTACTTCATAACTCACAATGTTTCTGGTGATGACGATATGCGATTGTATTATAAAAATGGGAGAGGAACTTGGAAGTACGGTACATTTTCCGAGACCGGAGTTAATGTGGATCCTACAGAAGGCCCATGTTACTGGCATTTATCTAATGGGTTTGCCTTGTTAATGGCGGCCGGCAAAACCGAATATATATACCGATGGAACCACGATTATGCAGATACACCAGACCCTCAAACTATTGATATTACAACTTACTCAACAGTGTACAGCGGGATTGATAGCAATCCTGTTGTTTGGACTAATAATTCAATGGTAGCAATATTGAAAAATACAGAAGGCGGAATTTTCAGGTTTGATGGAGAAAAATTTATTCCTACCACAGTCACATATCATCACAATTCATCACTGGATGAGAGATACAAATACTCATTTTCTGATGACATGGTATTACATCTCTCCACTTCGACGAAAGTGGGTAGAAAATTCTACGATCCTGTTACAGGCTATTGGATAACGGATGGCCCTTATACTACCTCACAGAATTTATATGAGCCGAGAAATATAATTGCTGGAAATGGGTTTATGGCTATAAAGGACAGAATCTACTTCAGAAATACCGATGGCTCCTATACTGTTGACCCGATCGTTATACCAAACGTCTCATCTGGTTTGGCACTTAGGCAAGGTCAGGGTGGTTTTGACTTTATCGTGGCCGGCTCCAACCCCAGCAACTTTCAAGACTACCAATTTAAAAATGGAAAAGTCCTGGGAGGGCTCACCGGATTTTCAGGATTTATGATTGACGCTAAGGGGGGGCAGAATCAAAGACCAAGCCCACAGGTTGGTTTCAATACGATTGTATCGTACCCCAATTCCTCGAATCATTATGATCAAGGCTCCATCACAATCTTTCGCAAACAAGACGAACAATTCGCAGGAACCATAAAGAAGTGGGTGGTATCGCAAAAAGGCGAAGACAAAAGCCTTGGGCAAGGCAGCACAGATTATGGGAGTAGTTTTGTATATACTCTTAACACAGCCAGTTTGGACCCTTCTGGCAGTATCCCTCAATTTAATGAAATAAAGACCTCTACTAAGGCGCGACCGCAAGGTGGGTATAACTTAATTGATTATGTTGGCCATACCATCAACTACTTTTTCAATGGCTTACCGCCCTCGGCGTTGGGAAATAATTTTCCTAGTCTTGGAGGAAATACAACTGCTAATTATCGAAAACTAAATGGCCTACCCTATAGAACTGAAGTTCACAGCACCGTTTACGTTTCTGGGGTTGGTAATACTTTCCCACTCGTTTCCGAGTCAGTACAAGATTATGTGATCGACGATGTATCTCCCTACGAATACAGAGTACGACCTCATGCCTCCTCGTCGACCACGAATGGCATTACCACCGGAACTACGTATACCTACAACGCTGCAGGGCAACTCGCCACAGAAACTACCACAGACATGTACGAAACAATCGTGGCCGCCAATACTTATTGGTGGGAAGTGTACGACCCTGCCAGAACTACAGGCCGTCTTACCCCAGTCGTTTCACAAACACGCACGATCAATGGTGAAGTTGTCGAAGCGTCAGCCACGAGGTGGAAGTATTGGAGCTTCGATGAAATAGCTGAGGATAGTACAAAGGTTGCTCCCTACAAGTCTTATACCTGGAAGAAAAATGGCTCATCAGCTTTCTCAGCCTGGGTCTCTGAGCCGAGTTCCAGCACTTGGCAGAAAGAAAATGAAATCCTAAGTTATGATCTGACTCGTGGTCTTCCGATTGATACCAAGGAAAGAAACGGCATGATCACCCACAGCATTTACGATCCTGACAGACCCTTGGTACTAGCAAGCTCTTCAGGCTATTTTTCAGAAGCTTCTGTTCAATATGAAGGTTTTGAAACTATCGGCAATAACACAACGGCGTTGGCCGGCAAAAAAAGCAACGATGGCACCTACACAATCAATGGAGTGACAGGAAGCCCAAAACTCACTTACTGGCAGAAAGTCGGGGCTGGCAATTGGGAATTCATAGAGACTACTGCCACCAACGGTACCATTGGCGGCACAGGAACTCTACTGGATGAAGTGCGAATTTTTCCTTCAGGGGGCTATATGACCACATATTCCTATGATGATTTTGGTAATATATTATCCTCAAACGACCTGAATAATATCCTCTCTCATTACGAATATGACAGTTTTGGGAGACTTAAACTGATAAGGGATCAAAAAAAGAACATTCTTAAGAGTTATATCTACAACTTCCAGAACTAAGCCTCATGAAAAATAACTTAATTCTACTGTTTGCTTTGCTTGGTCCACTTTGTGCCCTGGGGCAAACCGATTCTCTTAGCTTACCTTCCCAAATAATGGGCGCTTCTGATACCCTGGCCTCAGAACAATCGAGCACCTCTGTCGTTAATCAGACCACCGACAGTTCCTACGCTGCAACTGAGGTCGATACATTATCAACTGAAAGCTCTACAACATCTCAAGACTCGTTCTCTCTTGCCAACTCTGTTCTGGCAACAAATCAAGCGGACACTTTAACTTCGCTTGATTCTCTCTCTGGGTCGCCAAAAAATGTAGAATTAAACGATACAGCACAAAAAGCAGAGGCTATCGATCAGGTTTCCTTCAACACGAAAAAAATACATTGGAATAGCTCGCAAAACCGTTCTCTTCAATCTAATAGCACCCCCTCTACCCAAGGGTACAGTCTTGTGACGGACCGGGGAAAATCGATCACTTTAATTGGACCTACCAGGCAGTGGACTTTCGATATTGTATCAAAAGAGAGTGGTTCATTCGTCGATTCATCGATTGGTTGGGATGTGATCTTCAACATTAAATATAACGAAACCTATGGGAAATTTGAGGTCAAAAACAACGATGGGGTTTTAAGCTATATTCTGGATTTTAGAGAAACCAACCCAAACGGACTTTTTAGAGAATTCATCATCACTGAAACAAATATCGAACAGCAATGAGAAAGACACTTCGATCACTTCGCATAACTATTTGTATTGCGCTATCGTTTTTAAGTATTGGGCAAACTTTTGCTCAAGATGTGACAGGGGAATTAGAGGTCTCAGTTGGTGATTTGGAACCATATTCTTATTTCGATGACGAGATCATCGTAGATCCAAATTGGATCTTAAGTGGCGGTGGTTATGTCAGCAGCGAAAGCCAAAGTTCGCTGACTTATACGGCCAATGTGAAATGGAACACTGAGGGAGATTGGCTACTGAGTCTATATGACGATAATATTTTTATCCATTCTTGGGCTGTTAAAGTGATACCGGCGGTACCGCCAGCCCCACCCGCATCGACAATTGATGGAGAAAGATGTGGCGAAGGATCTGTTCAACTTTCGGCCACTCTGGGAAATGGGGCTACCGACATTCGGTGGTACGATGCTTCGAACGCCTATCTTGGAACGGGTTTGACGTACAATACTCCTTCGATCACAACTACTACTACTTTCTATGCAGCATCATACAACGCAAACTCAGAACTCAGTTCTACCAAAGTACAAGTCATCGCAACAATCAATCCTCCTTCGGTTGATCCTCCAGTCGTTACCGGAAATGCAAGATTTGGCCCTGGAACACTGTCATTGACTGCCGCAGGCGACCCCGGTACTTTTTCATGGTACCGTTCTTCTGGAACATTTCTAACCAATGGAGCAAGCTATTCTGACTATGAATACTCTAGTTCAACTCCCTATTATGTTATTCTTACACCCTCAGCAGGGTGCCCGAGTTTGCCCACTTGGGTGGATGTAATCATAGAGCCGATGCCCCAGTTAACAGCAAGTAGGAGTCATGTCGCCCTTGGCCCGGTTACCCTTACAACTGGCTCTGTTTACAGTTCTTATGAGTGGAAAAAGGATGGAATTACGATCAGCGGAACAACCAATACATTGGAGGTATCAGAGTCTGGTTCTTACATCGTTACAGTGACCAAAGCCAATACTGAAGGCAGTGGCAACTCGAGCCCGAAAGTTATCACAGATGGCCCATTTGAAAATCAGTTTGCCGGAGTCAATGGTAATTATATCGTAACCAATACCGTTTTAACAAGTGGTATCACTTCAGAAGCTCAGGTGGCCAATCTTCCCTACACTTCGAATGCGCAAACGGTAAAATACCTTGATGAACTTGGCATGCCAAAACAGTCTATTGCGACGATGGCATCACCCAACTTTAAAGATATTGTAGTCCAATATGAATATGACGTATATGGGCGACAACACCGAAACTACCTCCCATTTGCCCATGAAACTGAAAGCAATGGATTGTTGAAAACTGACCCCCTTCCAACCACAGACCGCCCATTTTCTGAGGCCGTATTTGAGGACTCTCCGCTGGGTCGTGTGAAGCAGAGTTTTGGCCCTGGGAACGACTGGTATAATGCTAGCAAGTCTATCCAACAAGAATACTCCTCCAACGATGATGGAATCGAAAGCATTATTGCATGGGAGTTAGATGGTTCGGGCATGCCTGTGAGGGCTTCGGGGCCCGTTGGCTACGTCAGCAACGGGTTCTATACCAACAACCAACTTGCCATAAGTATCTCAAAAGATGAACATGGCCGGGAAGTGAGGGCTTACACCAACAAAAAAGGGCAGTTGGTGTTAAAAAAGATACAATATGCAGAGTCTGCGAGCCTTTCCAATCCCAGCCACTGGCTTCAAAACTATTACATCTATGACAAATACGGCAATCTCCGTTACGAGTTAACCCCCACCCTTTCAGAAATACTAGCCAACTCTGGGCTAGACGCTAGTCAAGCGGAGCTTGACAAACTGGCCTTCAAGTATACCTACGATATCAGGGATAGGATGATTACTTCAAAGGCTCCAGCAACGGGCCCAGTGGTCATGGTGTACGACGACTGGGATAGGGTGGTTATGACACAGGATGCCAATCAAAAGGCCGCCTTCCAATGGAGCTATACCAAGTACGACTACCTGAGCCGTCCAGTGATTTCAGGTATTTACACCCATTCATCGGATATTGATCAGGCTACCATGACTGGCAATATCGTTACAGCCAATGAGGCCTATGACGGAACACCGGGCACTCATGGCTACACCAATACTGTGTTTCCCACAACAGGCGTCGAAGCGCTGGCTGTCACCTACTACGACAAATACGAGTTTCCTGCGGGAACGGGTATCCCAACGTATGAAAGTTTGGATCTCCCGGGCCAGCAGCCCGCCACAGCATTCGATCGGGTGGTAGGTCAGGTCGTGGGTTCTAAGGTAAAAGTACTTGGCACCGCCAATACGTATTTATGGGGTGTAACCTACTTTGATGACGAGCTCCGTCCGGTACAGACTGTGGCGCAAAATCACCTGGGAGGATACGACAGAATAACCACCGCTACCAACTTTGTCGGAGACGTGACTGAATCGAAGATAACGCACACGACCTCATCAGGCACCACAACAGTATCCAAACGATACAATTATGACCACGCTGGCCGCCTAAAGCAGCTCTACCACAAGGTGGGCACCGGCCCCGAAATATTACTGGCAGAATATATCTACAACGAAAAGGGAGAAATGGCAGAACGTAACCTGCATATACCCCGCCCAGTAGAAGGAGGAGGGTCATTTACCCATGACGGCGGCCGATATGCACATAGCATCACCTTGACCGAATACAGCGGTGAAAAAAAAATCGTCGCCTCTCAATCAATCACTCTCCTGCCTGGTGTTCATATTAAAGCCACCGGCAACAACAACGTCCATTTGTACCTTAATGACAACGAAGTGCAGACTGCAGCGCAACAGGCATCCAATGGCCTGCAATCTGTTGACTACGCCTACAATGTGAGAGGTTGGCTGCAAGGCATTAACGATAGCAGTTTACCGACCGATCCGGAAGAGGCTGACGATTTGTTTGGTTTATCAATTAACTACAACACGGAAGCGAGTTCAATGGCAAATCCCACACTTTTCAATGGCAACATCTCTGCCATCCGATGGAGTGCCAATCTGGGACTGGGTGCGACAAAAGAGCGAGGATATACCTTTTCTTACGACCCCGTCAATCGCTTAACGGCATCTTCCTACCAAGAGAAATCAAGCTCCTGGTCAGCCACCGGTTCGTTTGATGAAAATGGCATTGCCTACGACCCTAATGGGAATATTACGACACTACAACGCAGAGGCGGTTTAAACCCCGTAGACAACCTAACCTACACCTATCAGGACACCAACAGCGACAGGCTGGCCAAAGTAAGCGACAGCGCCGACGACGCCGAGGGCTTTATCGACGGCACCAATACCGGCGATGACTATGCTTACGACGCCAATGGCAACCTGCTGCAAGATTTGAACAAGAACATCCCAGCCAATGGCATTGAGTACAACCACCTCAACCTGCCTACAAAGATAACCATCACAGACCTGGGCTACTTTGTCTTTACTTACGATGCCACCGGGCGAAAGCTCCGCCAGGAGTTTTTTGACCCGTCCGACGTAAGCAAATGGCACATGGACTACGACGGAGCCTTTCTCTACAAAAATGATGTGCTACAGCAAATCGCTCATGAAGAAGGGCGATACCTACCCAACGGTGAGTACCAGTACGTGATTGCCGACCACTTGGGTAGCAGCCGGGTGGTATTTACCTCCGAGCCTGGTTATGAGACTGCTACGGCCAGCATGGAAACTTCCAACGTTTCGGAAGAGCAAGGGGAGTTCCTGTTTTACGACGAGGCAGTGAAGGTGAACTCTTCCATTTTTGACCATACCAACCAGGGAGGCACCTTTTATTCCAACCGCCTAACGGGCACCGCTCTGGAACGGACTGGCCTGGCCAAATCGCTGAGTGTAATGCCCGGCGACGTGATCAAAGCGGAAGTATACGCCAAATACCTCGACCCCAACTCTGGAAACTGGACAACGGCTCTTGCCAACCTAATCAACTCTATAGCCAACAGCACTGCTCCTGCAGGTACTTTTATTGACGGAGGCGCTGCCGGTAGCACGGGTGGTGTGGCCTTCCCTTTTGCAGATGACCTGGCCAAGGGCGGCGAAACAGGCACTGCTCCCAAAGCCTATCTCAATTACCTTATTTTTGACAGGAACTTCGATCCAATAGGAGATGGTTTTGTGCGGCTGACCACCGACGCCAGGGAATACGGGCAGGATGCTGCGCACGAAAGGCTGGCAGTAGAGTTCACCATTACGCAACCGGGCTATGTGTATGTATTCCTGAGCAACGACAATGTATTCCTGGGAGGCGACCCCATAGAAACCTACTGGGACGACTTCTCCGTAGAGCACATACAAAGCCCGGTGGTGCAAATGCAGGACTACTACCCCTTTGGGCTGGCTTACAATAGCTACCTGCGTGAAAACACCCGGCAAGACAAGTTCCTCTTCCAGGGCAAGGAGCGGATTGACACCCTGGGTATTTATGATTTCCACGCCAGACTTTACTCCGGTGAGCTGGGCAGGTTCCTGAGTGTAGACCCTAAAAACCAGTTTGCCAGCGGCTACACCGGCATGGGTAATAGCCCAATGATGGGCGTGGACCCTGATGGGGAGTTTGTGTGGTTTGCACCAATTATTATTGGCGCAGCAATAAATGTCGCAATCAATGCCAAGAAAGGAAACATAGACAACTTTTGGCAAGGACTGGGGTATGCTGTTGTTGGGGGTGCTGCCGGTGCGTTGAGTGCAGGGCTTGGTGCAGGTATCAGTGCTGGCCTAGCCGGTTCCGGTTTTGGCGCAGGTTTTGCAACCGCTTTCTCCGGTGCGGGAACCCTAGCACAAGCGGGAATTGCTGGAGCGTCCTCCGGATTCTTTTCAGGAGCAGCAATAGGGGCTGGTGCTGGTTTTGGTTCTGGTTTCATTAATAGTTTTGGAAACGCTTTAGTAGGAGGGGAACGATTTGGAAACTCACTTGGTATGGGGATAAGAGACGGCGTTGTTGGAGGTATCACTGGCGGAGCGGTTGGAGGGCTCTCGGGGGGGATAAGCGCCATCAAAGATGGGCGTAAGTTTTGGAGTGGGGCCACCAACGACCCAGAGTTCAATGCACTAATGAAAACTGCCTATGGCAAGCAAACGTTCGCCGACGTCGAACATGATACCTGGGTGCTGAATACCGAGCATGGGGCGGCGTTAACTGCTGATGGAAGACCTGTCAATGGTAAATTAGATGTTGGATGGGTTGATGAGATAGGTGACCGAATCGATCTGACGGGAAGGAGCATCGATACCCCCGCTCAAGTACATGGCCATCGCGGAATCGGAAAATTTAGTGGGAGGCCATCAGGTATGAACGGCGATTTTGGAGCTTTGCAAAATGTCCGTGCAGATATCAATCCAAACATCCAAAGCTACACTATTGGGGTCAGAGGTGGCGGAATTTATAGAGTAAATTCTAGTTTCATGTCTATGAAAGCAGGTCAACTAGTTATTAGCTTTGGTACATCTCTTGCGAAAAGAGGAACTTCATTGCTTTACGGCGCAGGATTAACCAACTATTATGGGCTTTTTGGAATGTTTTGATGCTATTCGAAAATGCAAACTGTGGGTTGTATTTTCCCTTTCGTTTTGCTGCGGACTTAGCTACGTACATGGTCAGCCCAATCCGTGCCTGCGCGACCTCCCTGTGGATTCTTCGTTATTTGATATTTGGTTGCTTAAGGAAGAAAAGAGACTTGCCAAAATTTGGGAATTAGATTTTGACGGTTGCGTGGTTCCTTTACCTAATAGGGAAAGCATAGATGACAACGAGGTTTATGCTATTATGAAAATGAAAGTTAGTTGCTATTATTTAGAGTTGCTGAAACTAAAAGCTCATGTAAACGACACATCTAGTTTTATTAGCATTACTGAGAATTCCGAGCATCTACCACCGAAACAGTACTTAATCTATCAAAAGGCGGATGATTTTTTTGTGGCAAAGTCCACCCTCAACACTTCAAAGTTTGGCAAGGAAGTTTGTACATCTAAGATCGATACACTTCAAGCCAGTGCGATCTTTTCAATGCTGGATCTTTTTTTTTGGAGCGAGCAATTTGACGAAGATACTAAGAATATAAGGGAAACCGGAATAGTAGCTTATCATTCAGCAACTGTCATAATTGAGGCGAGAAGTGGCAGTAACCACAATATCATTTTGCGAAATGCAATTGATGTCTACGAACCTCAGCTTAACCTATTGTATTATAGGGTTAAAATGCTAATTGAATAGGTTGACACTATCGTCACACCAGCTCCGACCAACCGAGGCTTACTCTCGCACCGAACAGTGGCGCAAGTCAAAGACTCACACCAATATTCACCAATCAGGAATGGTCAGCTTGCTGTTTCCTGATTTTAAAAGGTGGCCAGTGGCATTTGCCTGCCCTACGATTAGAATAACAAGTTAATGGGTCATGAGAGAAGACGATATGAGCAGGAAGCGCATTGGAGGACTACTCGGCAGGGTGGCTATAAACTCTAAGAAAGCAAAAGACACAAATCTCAAATAGGCACCTTGAAATGGGTCAGTTAATATGATATCAAACGAGTTACCCGCTCCTGTCTTCGTCGCACCGGTGGAAGATATGAATACTTCCTCTGCCTACAGCCAAAAAGCTCTGGCCATTACTGCATGCCTTTATATTGCTTTACTTTTGGTGAATATCAACCCTGTCATAGGTCAAACCACTTCCCTGCGGGTTGAAGCCAACATCGGCACTTTTGTTATGACTGACCCCAAAGAGTTTCAGGATGGGCTGCCCTCGGCTTTGCTGGGCAAGGATTATAAAAGCATCCCCTACAAGGTGTATGGCAACTTCAGCCCTACCCCGGGCTACGATGTAGTGCTCACCTTCCCTGTTGGCCCCACGGAATGGAACATTTTGGGTGGCTACAATTCCACAGGCTCCCGGCTCCATTATAGAGACTATTCTGGCGAAATCAAAGTAGATCAGGTGGTGAGTAATATGCACTTTGCTCTTGACTACTCAGTCGTAACCTTGCCGGGGCAGTATGGCATCGTGTTCAAGCCTTCCATTGCTGCTGGCATTGCCTTTTCTGATCATAAGCTGGAGAGTTTGTTTGTGTTACAAGGCCTGCCTACAGATACCTATAACGATCACCTGGCCTCAAAGCAGTGGTTTGCTCTCCCCTCTTGCAAAATGGAGTACCAGGTAAGTCGCTTTCTGCTGATGGCCAGGGTGGGTTACCATATCCAAATCAACTTCAACGACGATTTTCGGCCCAACTGGAGCGGTGTGAGGGCGGGAGCAGGTGTAGGTATTATCTTGAAAAAAGGCCAGGAAAAATCAACCAATCAGGGATGAAAAAAAGAATCCACCTACCTACGGGATACTTAGCGATGGCGCTCCTGGCGCTGTGCCATCTAACCTCCTGCGAGTTTCAACCAGAAGGAGACAACTTTGTGGAAATTGACCCGGTGCAAAAATCGGAACTGACCAGGTATGAAATCACCGACATAGAAGATGGCTTGCTTTTAACCGAACCAATAGAGCTGAGCTATTCGTTTGCCGTAACAGACGGAAAGTTCTATTTGTTCGAGGCTGTGCTCGACCGCACAGTCAGCCATCAGGAGATATTCAAATCAGAATACCCCAAAGGGGTTTTTACAGTCGACCCCGCCAAACTGTATCCCAACGACTCCTATGGGAGGTTCGACCTGGTTTTTACTGTGTACACCAACACCAACACGGGAAGCATGGCCGACGTGGTGGGTGCTGAGGTGGTTGCCTATCAGCTCAAAAAAGAAGTAGTAATTGACCGAAGACCACCAGCAGACATTCCATTTGAAGCCAGCCTCGGGGAAGAGGGCATAGTGGTGGAGTTTGGAGAGTACCCTTATGCCAACCTCGTCAGTACTACGGTGTATGCCTCTTACGATCCTGCGACTGTATACGCTGAGGACAACAAGGTCATCACATTGGCCCGTGGAGATTCGACAGCCAAAATCAATTCCTACGTAGGAGGAAAAATTTACATCGGGGCTATCGTGGAAAGCACCACCAGCACTGAGTGGAACAGTCCTCACATCGTCCCCATTCAATCCTATGACTTTCTGCCTGCTCCAAAGATCGTAAAAAAAGAAACCCTTAAAAATGGTCTATTCAAGGTGTATTGGTCGAAGCCGCCCATAGCAGCTTCATTTCGGAGTTATCAACTCCTGCACAACAATACCCTGCTAGCAGAGCTTTCTTCAATAAACGATACGGCGGCCGTCTTGAACGACCTTGTATTTGGAAGGCCCTATGAAATTGAACTGAAAACGACGGGAAGTTCAGGAATAGCAGTTTTTGATACCGACACACTAACGCTCGGCAATCCATTCCCCAGTTTCTACAGGCTGTACGTTGACAAAGAGGATGCAAATGAAAAGCTGATTTATACTGATTTAGATCATCGACTGTTCAAGGAAAGTTCTCCCGACGTTTTTTACGATGGTTATGTGGAGGAAGTGGCACTATCAAAAAAATATAACCTGGTGGCGGTTCTCTATAGTCGACGCCTCCTGCTTTTAGACTACAATACCCTGGCCGTACTTGATGAAATCACGCTGAATGACATCTTCTACCCGTCCAGCCCCTACAGTCAGCGATACCTTGGTCTATCCATCCTGAATGAGCGCTTTATTGGCTTTCTTGGCCCCGTACCCGTCATTTACGATTATATCGACAATGTTGGGTACAAGCTTGGCGTGCAATATTCTGCGGCCTACTATTTCAAAGACTCCAATACGCTATTCACACCGGGGGGTATTTTTTCCAGGTATACGCTGGAAGCCTCAGGCCCGGTTTACGATACAAACCTTTTCGAATTCTCGGATCTTCGCTACTCATTCACCTTCAATAATTACCTGCTACTTTCCGCAACCGACAATAATGAGATAAAGGTTTATTCAGCACCAAATCTAGATTTAGTAGGTAGCTATACCCTGGGGATAGACAAGGCAATCGCTGAAGTCGACCACTTCACATCGTGGGGACTCCAGCATGGGTTTACTGGTTCTACAACTACTGCCACTATTATAGACCTGTTGACTGGGGAGCGTCTTTTTGAAGTTGATTATTTCGGAGAGGTGAGGCTGATTAACGGCGTGCTTTACCACCAAAACGGATTGTCAATCGAGTTTGACCGATAAAAAAAGAGATTCAACCACATGATCCACTTTCACTATCATAAACCCAAAGGCAAATAGAAGAAATGAAACTAATCCTGTTCATCAAATGAAACACATTTACATAGTTATTTCCTGTGTGGGCCTCTTCTCTGGCAGCGCATATGCGCAAGATACGGCCTACCCGAAAGGTGCCTACTTGTCGTTTGACGAGATTGTCAAAAAGAGCCCATCGGCAACTGCGGACTTAGAAGTAGAAAAACGCACCCCAGGCGATATAAAAATGGCAGGTGGAAATGACTACAAGCTCAATAGCACCGACAAATCCGTAGCTAACAAAGTCTTGAAAAAGGAGTACTGGGGCTACTCCCTTGGAGATACCCTTTATCTGAATTGTTTTCAATACAAGCTGCAACCGTGGTATGCTGCTGTTATCAGCGACGGCAATTATCTGGTGTTCAGGGGAGGGATTTCTCAAAACCAGGAACTGTACAAGAAGCAGATGGCCATGGGCATGGCGTTTGGAGCAATTGGTGGTGCCATAGCCGGTGCCAAAATTGCCATGATGCGCTTCCTGTATGCAATAGACAAAGAAACGAACACAGTGATTGCTGTAGACTCAAAAAGTTTACAAGAACTACTATCTGCTACACCCGATCTGCTCAGGCAGTTTGAGCAAGAGCCAGACAAAGAAAGCGAAGAGGTTCTTCTTAAATATCTTATGCTTTTAAATACAAGTGAATAGCCTACGGTTACAGGTGCCTCTTGTTGTAAATAAATCAAATACAAAAAGATTTGAAATGCTTACCAAAGTCCTTCCTTTTCAGCTATATTAAATGATGTTATTCAGTCGGCAATTATTCGTCCTACTACTATTGCTTGCTCCTGTGGTTCTTCACGCACAGGAACAGGCTGAATCGCTCCCACCCGTAGAGCTCAAAACCGATACTTTAAAGGCGGTACAGGAGGCCGACTCCACCATTGCCGAGGTGAACAATTTGATCGACCACATCAACACTGCTGACACACTTATCAGCAATACTACGAGCAAAACAGATACTGTTTTCGAGGCTTCACACCAGGCGCTTAGTGAGTTGGAAAAAGCAGCCAACCTACCAAACTCCGCCATTGACGGAGCTGGCGATAGCCTGAAGTTCGTGAACAAAGTCTTTGAAAAAGAACAAAACGCCCTGGATAGTGTGAACCGAATACTCCGCACGCCTGCTGACAAAATTTCCAACATAGAGCAAAAGATCAATAACCCCACCGGAGGTCGGGTGAACGGGGTCACGTCAGAAGTAAACGAAGGACTTGACAATGTGGGCATTAACCATGGCATCGACCAGCAAGGAGGTGTTGGTGTATCAGGCGGCCTGCGGCCAGGTGGCCAAGGAGGGCTACTGCCTGGTGCACCCGACATACCAGGGCTGGATGCGACCACTGATGCGCTGGAAAAGCTGGGCGAAGCAGGCGAAGTACTCAACAAAGCCCAGGGCATAACAGACCAAACCAAGAACATAGGCCTGGAGGTAGGAAATGTGTCCCGAGGCGATTTTGAAAACACACAGATCATTTCGGGAATGGCTGAAGACCAGCTTCAAAATACCGAAGTGTTCCAGACGCTAGCGGAAGAGGCAGCCCCGTTTGACGGACTGATGTCACCATTTGCAAACCCGATGGAAGCCGGAGATATGCAAAGCATGGCGTTGGGAGTGGGCAAACAAATGGCCAAAAATCACTTCGAAGGCCACGAAGCAAAACTGGCTGCCGCCATGGGGGCAATGACAGAATTGAAAGGACGGTACACCGACTGGCATTTGCTGAATAAAGAGTCGAGAAACAAGTCACACTCACTGAAAGGCCACCCCTGGCAGCACCGAATTTATCCTTTGCTCAATTTCCAGGTAATCAATGGCGACAAAGTAACTGTCGACCTGATGCCAGGTGCCACTTTCAGGATCAACACACTGGTGTCAGTTACAGGCGGCGGCGTGTACCGAACCAACTTCTACAAAAGCAAAGACAACCCTGGCGTACTCTACCGTCTTGGCGGTGTGTATTTTATGCCTGAGCTTCTTTTTTTCAAGACTTTTTCGCTGCTCGCCGAGGTTGAGCGGCTCGATGTAGAAAGAACCATCACAGGCGTCTTTGGTAAAACCGAATTTATCGACTGGAACTACATGGTTGGCATCAGGAAGGACTATGACTTCACCAAGCATGTATTTGGCAATATGATGGCCATGTACAACTTCAGCTATAATGGACAGCTAAGCCCCTACCCTTCCAGGTTCCATGTGCGATTTGGCATGTATTACGTGTTCAAAACCAAGGAAGAAAGGGAGAAGAGAAAGAGATTTGGGAAGAACTAGCTAACCTCCACAACACCTGAAAAAGAACGTAAAATCTCCACATTTCAAAATCATAGCTATAATCCACTTCATTTATAGCTATAATTCACCTCAAACATAGCTATGTTTCGACCCAAAGAGGGCTATGTTTGGAATGAATGATAGCTATGTTCAGGGTAAAAGATAGCTATCTTTTTGAGGAAGCGTAAAATTCCTCCCGTGGCCCACTCCTCAGCACACCGTAAACTTCTCCCTGGTAAGTCCAATCCAGGGAGATGCAACATCCCTCCTACTCCTGACCTCTGGTACATGATTGCTCATCAAATCACCTCGCAAACACAAGGTCATTACAGGGGCAAAAGTGACAAAAATTTGCCTCCCATAAGACCTGTGTCATAGCAATAGTGAAAGAGAATGAGAACCTTTAGACAAGTAAAAAACTAATGACTAAAATCTAATATCATGAGTACCATCGCTAAAGATTCCGCAAAAGGCTCCACACAAAATACCGGTAAAGACTACTGGAGCGAGCAATATGTAATGGCTGAGCATTGGCAATCCGATTTGAAGTTCGATGAGGATGAGCTGCGGTTTCTCAAGAAACTGATAGACAAGTATTTCTTGTGGCTGATTGACGAAAAGCACCTGGAAAACACACGAAAAGTGGCCAACCGACTGTCCCATTTTGAGAAAGACAGGCTGGAGATAGATACGAGAGTAGGCAAGCACATGCATCATTTGGTAGCGCTTATCGAAAATTCCTCGCTCCCCAATGCGTCGGCCTGTGAAAGCGAACATAACACGCTCAGAAATGCTTTGGCTGACCTACAGATGGAACTACGGGCGGTAAAAAAGGAAATCTTTCAGCTGGCGGAGCATGTAATGGATTCTAACAAAGCCAGGCGACTCCTTGAGTCTGCTGGTTAAGCTTCAAAATGCCTATAGAAAATGATGGTAATAATAGCAGGCTTGCCCGGCTCGGGAAAAACTTATCTGGCAACACGGCTTGCGGCCAGGCTGGGTGCGGTACACATTAGTAGCGATCGGGTAAGAAAAACCATGGGGGCATTGGGAAAATATTCTCCAAAAGACAAGCTCAAAGTTTACAGTGAAATGATCAAGCTGACAGAAAAAGCGCTCCGCAAAGGAGAAACGGTGTTGGTGGACGCAACTTTTTATCAGCAGAAGGTGCGGGATTCGTTTGCAGAACTGGCGACTGAACTTGCTACCCCCATGGCCGTCATAGAGGTTTGGACAGCCGAAAAACTGGCGAGGCAACGAGTGAGCAAGCACCGTGACGACAGCGAGGCCGGTGTTGAAACTTATGAAAGGATGAAGGCGGAATTTGAAGAAATAGCCGGGCCGCACCTTCGGCTTGAATCGTTGGACGCAAATATCAACTCAATGCTCAGTAAATCAATAGAATACATAAACATCAGGAATGAAACAGGCTGAAATTCATGAGCTAGCAAAGCAGGGAATGTATCACGGCGAACCATTAAAGGGCAAAATAGAAGAAACTCACATCTCGTGGGTCATCCTTAGCAGGAAGCATGTATTCAAAATTAAAAAGCCTGTGAAGCTCTCTTTCCTTGATTTCTCTACCCTGACAAAAAGAAAACACTTCTGCGAAAGAGAAATCAAATTAAACGAGCAGTACACCGACATCTATTTGTCGACCCTACCCATCCGGTTTCAAAAAAACTCCTGGTACATAGGTGGGCGAAAGGGAAAGCTTATTGACTATGCGGTGCTGATGAAACGCATGGCCAGTGCCAAACGGATGGACAAGGTACTGCTGGGATCAGGTGCAACGGAGTACAACATCAGAGCATTGGCAAAAGTAATTGCCTCTTTCCATCAAAAAGCCAGAAAAATACGCAGCCCTTTCAGCCTGCCTGTGGCTATCGGGTTGTTCAACGAAATTGTCAAGACAAAACCGTTCGTCGTTCAGAAACTGGGACAGGAGCATACCAACACACTCACTAAGTCAATTGAATGGAGCAATGACTTTCTTGAGGCACACAAAAAGAGAATGCAGCAGCGTATCGACCATGGTTTTAAACGGGATGTGCACGGTGACCTGCACAGCGGCAACATTTTTCTCTACAAAAAGCCAGTGCTGTTCGACTGCATAGAATTCAACGATGCGTTCAGGCAAATTGATCTGCTGTATGAAATAGCTTTTCTCTGCATGGACCTTGAGTCCTTTGGAGAAAAGCGCTTTGCAGACAGCTTTCTCGCTGAATACAATCGCCTTCTCCCCTGCATTGAGATCAAGGAGGACGAGCATATTTTCAACTACTTCAAGTGCCTGAGAGCGAACGTCAGGGCCAAGGTGAACCTGATGAGTGCGACGCAAGCCGACGATGATCAGGAGCTGGCACATCACCTTGCCGACGCAGAAAAATACTTCAAGCTGATGAACCACTACATGGCTGCGGGGTCTTCGTGCCCCTAGCAAGGTCAGCAATTCAATGAGATAAATCTCATATTCTGTCGATGACATTGGTCATCGACTGGGATAAGTCTCAGGGGTATCTTAGGTGTGATTAATAAATCAACAAAATTATGACAACTGGAAAAGCACTTTTGGGCGTGGTGGCCGGGATGGCCGCTGGTGTCTTATTGGGAGTACTTTTTGCCCCCCAAAAAGGAGCAAGAACAAGGAGGGATATTGTTGAAAAGGGTGAAGACCTGGCCGAGGCTCTCAACGAAACTGTTGAGAAAAAATTCAATGAGCTGATGGGCTCGTTTACCGGCAAAATAATGAAGGGAAAGTTGGTGAACGATATGTCAAAGGCTGAAGCTGCAAACTAATGCAGGCTTATGCTTTTATCTGAAAAGCCAACAGACTTCAAAGCTCTGCTTGTTACGAGCAGTGCGTTTGATTCGGGCGGGGTCATCCCCGCACGGTTCACCTGCGATGGTGAGAACATTAACCCACCTCTCCAAATACAGGAGATACCCTGGGAAGCTAAAAGCCTGGTGCTGATGGTAGAAGACCCGGATGCACCAGGCAAAATGTGGCTCCAATGGTTGGTATGGAACATACCGATTACGCATCAAATTGAGGAAAACTCAGTGCCTGGCGTGGAGGGAGCCAACGACTTCAATAAAAGCACAGCTTATGGCGGGCCCTGTCCCCCTTCCGGAATGCATCGGTATTTTTTTAAGGTTTATGCATTGGACATCCTGCCCGACCTTGTTCACGGCGCATCCAAAATTCAGGTGGAGGAAGCTATGCAAGACCATATTATAGCCTATGGCGAGCTCATGGGGACTTACAAAAGAACCCCGCCCTAAGATCGGCTTTCATCTTTCCACGTACGACTAACTCCGGAGAAAGCTTTTGGCAGTCTTCCCCGGAGCTATTGTCGTCTTCTTCTATGGCTGCCCTCCGATAGGCCGCCTATTGAAACTCAACCACATCGGCCACCACCACGGCGGTCACTTTTGTGTAAAAGAATACATTCAACGACTCCGAGTCATACCTGACATTGACCAGGGCCAGTTTTCTGTTTGTTACCGGGCCGTTAACAGCTTCGAAGTTGTCCCAGAGCTGCTTCATGGCATTTTTATATAGCAGTCGGTCGTTACCCAAGGGTATCAGGGCAAGCTGGCTGGCAGCCATTCCAAACCCGTAACTCACGCCAAACACCCCTTTATTGGATGCCTCACCAGAAACATTTGTGGCTACTATTCGGAAGTTGGAGCTGCTTAACTCTACATTGGTGAGGTGGCCTGACGTGGTAACTCCGGTAGAAGCACATCCTCCCAGCATTAGCACAATGATCGTTGCCATTGCAAGAATTGAATTTGACTTTTTCATAGCTTTTCTGATTTCCGCCCAAGGAATTACTTTTCTGGAAAAGCTACCATGACGGTCGTCACCAACTTCTGATGATTCTTGTTACAATGACATTTCTCATTGCGAACTCCTGCTAAACGACATTACTACGACGGGTTTTCCTGCTTATCTTGGATTTCTTGAACTAACCGATTCACAATGAACAAAAGCCCAGTTATCCAATGGCTGATGGAGGGAGACGTAGCCATTCAATACCAGGTGAGTCGTGATCTGCTGGGTGCGAACACAAGGGCAGCTAATGCTCTTCAAAAACGCATTGAATCGGAGGGTTGGGGCGCTCGATTTCTTCAAAAACAGCTCGTTAACGGGCATTGGGGGCAGGCCTTTTACCAACCTAAGTGGGCCTCCACTCACTATACTTTACTGGACTTGAAAACCATAGGGTTGTGGCCCCTGCATGCGCAGGCACAGCGGGGCTGCGAACTGGCTTTGGGCATGCCCTCAGGGGAGAACGGAGGCCTGCGCTGCTCCGCCACGTCAAAAGTGAGCGATGTTTGTGTAAATGGAATGATCCTGAACTACGGCTCCTATTTTCTTCCAGGCCATCAGCGGTTGAAAGAGGTGGTTGACTATCTTCTTAAAGTGCAAATGGCCGACGGAGGCTGGAATTGTCGCTATCTGCACAAAGACACCACACACAGCTCTTTGCATTCCACCCTCAGCGTACTGGAGGGCTTGTTGGAGTTCAGAAAGCCGCCGGAAGATTACAGAACTCCTGAGATTATACAAGCCGAACAAAAGGCGGTCGAATTCTTGCTTCGCCACCACCTTTACCAATCGCACAGAACAGGTGAGATAATCGACCAGCGAATGCTGCGGTTATCATTCCCAGGTCGCTGGCGGTATGATATACTCAGGGCACTGGATCACCTCCGAAATGCTGCCGTGCCCTATGAGCCAAGAATGAAGAGCGCTTTGGACATTTTGAAAAGCAAGAGAAAAAAAGACGGAGCCTGGCGGCTTCAGGAGAAACACAAAGGCAACGTACACTTTGACATGGAAAAAACAGGCAGCCCAAGCCGTTGGAATACGCTCCGAGCCCTGCGGGTTTTGAATTGGTTCCAGCCAGGTTACGCTATGTAAGCTGGTTATCAAAATCAGATATGGGCTTTACAAAACCTGACATCAATTATCAATTCCCTTGATGCAAGTCACTCTTTGCTGAAGATATAGTGATCATATTGGACTGAAATAAAGCCCAAATGAAAGCACCCAACATTCTCAACAGCCAGTTTCTAACCGAAACTGGTAGCATTAGCCGCTTTACCGCCCGGTTTTTCAGAGAGCTATTCAAGCGGCGACAGGAATGGGAGGAGTTCCTGCGGCAATGCTACTGGGTGGGTTACAAATCGCTGCCCCTGGTAGCCATTACTGCTTTCATCATGGGGCTGGTGATGACCATCCAATCACGCCCAACGCTCGTTGAGTTTGGAGCGGAAGCCTTGCTGCCCGCAATGGTATCCGTTTCTTTGATTCGGGAAATATCCCCGGTGATTACTGCGCTGATATGTGCAGGCAAGATCGGCTCGGGCATGGGGGCTGAGCTGGGTTCTATGAAAGTAACAGAGCAGATCGATGCAATGGACGTTTCGGGTACCAACCCATTCAAATACCTGATTGTGACCCGGGTGCTGGCCACCACATTGATGCTTCCCGTGCTCTCCAGTCTCTCCAATGCCGTGTCGCTTTATGGGGCCTACCTGGGTGTAAACATACGTGGGCAGGTAAGCTGGCACCTCTACTGGACTCAGGTGTTCGATGCACTCAGCTTTGGAGATGTCGTCCCTGCCATCATCAAAACTTTCTTTTTCGGATTTGCCATTGGCATCATAGGATGCTACATGGGCTACAACTCAAAAAAGGGAACGGAGGGCGTGGGAAGATCCGCCAACTCGGCGGTGGTAGTTGCCTCCCTGCTGGTATTTATTCTTGACCTGATCGCAGTGCAAATCACCGATTTACTGGGTCTGACCTAAATAATTATGAGCGCTAAGCCAGTCATAGAAGTTGAAAATCTCTGCAAGTCGTTTGGCAACAACCATGTGTTGCAGAATTTTTCTATGGAATTGAATGAGGGAGAAAACCTGGTGATTCTTGGCAAGTCAGGCTCGGGCAAGTCAGTATTGATAAAATGCATTATCAACCTGATTCAGGCCGACAGCGGAAAAATCAAAGTGCTGGGTGAGGAAATAACTTCGTTGAACCAGGAAGAGCTCGACAGGCTAAGGGCGAGGGTAGGTTTTTTATTTCAAAGCAATGCGTTGTACGACTCAATGACCGTACGGGAAAACCTCGAATTTCCTTTGCGGCGGCATTGGGACAAAAAGCAGCGGGAAAAAGGCGCCGAAGTGGCGGTAATGAATGCACTGACTGACGTAGGACTGGCTCACACCGTCGATATGATGCCTGCTGAGCTGTCGGGTGGCATGCGAAAAAGAGTGGCATTGGCAAGAACGTTGATTCTCCAACCTGCCATCATTCTCTACGACGAACCCACCACCGGCCTCGACCCCATTACAGCCAGGGAAATCAATGAGCTGATCCTGAAAGTACAGAAAAAGTACAACACGTCGGCTGTGATCATCTCTCACGACATGAATTGCATAAGCACCACCTCCAACAAAGTG
Organism: Imperialibacter sp. EC-SDR9; assembly: GCF_902498805.1. GTDB lineage: Bacteria > Bacteroidota > Bacteroidia > Cytophagales > Cyclobacteriaceae > Imperialibacter. Next base: position 104,503 of record NZ_LR701588.1, read on the forward strand.
ATTATGCTGATAAATGGCACATGTTACGCCAAAGATACTTATGCAAACCTCCTGAAATCCGACGATCCGGTGATTCGGGAATACTTTCACTAACTATGAAAAACAACACAATCCATAACGCCAAGGTCGGTCTGTTCGTCATTGCAGGGGTGGCCTTCCTTGTCATCATGTTGTACATGATAGGCCGTAACCGTAACCTGTTCGGCTCCACTTTTTCAGTAGTAGCCGTCGTTAGCAATGTCAGCGGTTTGTTACCCGGCAACAATGTTCGGTTTATGGGCATCGACGTGGGCACGGTAAAGTCGGTCACTATCGCCAACGACACCTCTATCTACGTAACAATGGTGATTGACAACGAGGTGAAACCCTATATTAAAAAGAATGCGGTTGCCTCTGTTGGCACCGATGGGCTCATGGGAAACAAGCTCATCAACATCACCTCCCAGTCGGCCTATGCTGAGGCAGTGGCAGAGGGTGACATTATTTCGTCGGAGGCACCTGTGGAAACCGACGCCATGCTGCGTACCCTGAACACCACCAATCAAAACATCGAAAAGATCACACAAAACCTGTACGAAATAAGCGAACGGCTTAACCGAAGCAACAGCCTATGGACTTTGCTTTCTGACACGCTTATTGCCATGGACTTCAAAAGGTCTGTTGGGGCACTCGAAAAGGCAACGGGCAATGCAGTTGAAATAACCAGAATTGGCAAAGAACTAGCTTTTTCACTTCAGCAGGGAGACGGCCTTGTTTCAACACTTTTTACTGACACCACAATGGTGCAGGATCTCAACAGTTCGCTTCGGAATATTGAAAACGTCAGCAACGAAACCCTCCTGATGATGGAAAACATCAGGCAGCTATCGGATCAAATGAAGGAAGGAGAAGGGGCGGCTGGCCTGATACTGGCCGACTCAGCGTTCAGGGAGAAGTTGATGAACAGCGCACTCAGTCTTGAACAGGGAACCGACAGGTTCAATGAGAATATGGAAGCCCTGAAATCAAATTTCCTTTTTAGGAGGTATTTCAAAAAGCTTGAAAAGCAAAAGCAGCAAGAGATTGAAGGCAAAAAGGAGTAAGCACGGCTTGACAACTCTTGCCTTCTTGCTTGTTGATAAAAAATAAGCGATGAGTATTACTTCTCCTTCACGTTCAAATGCCCGACTGACATACTCTCCAGCCTCAATTCAGCTTGTTTTTCCCAGTCTACTATCTCGTCAATCAAATCAGCCACTACTTCCATTTCTAACTCCAAAGCAAACGTAGAAGCTATTTGATAACGGGCAATTTTATAATGAATAATGCTACGAAGACAGGCTATAATCACCACCTCCCTTATGTTGTCGCTTAGCGCCCTGCTTATCAATTGGTGGGTTTCATCCACCATTTTATCTATCACCTTATTGCTGTTTGCCGACGGTTCTTCCATAAGATAGTTAAACACTCTTTCCAGCTTCAGCACCTTGTCTTCTGCCAGACTGGTGTATTTTGTCAGCTCAGCTTTCATTTCCTTTGAAGCCACTTTACCAATACAGTCCGTCAATTCCTTTTTTAGTTGCTTCTCAGCTATGTAGAGCTGATTCACCTGATATGACAGTGCATCTTTCAGGTCGGCAATTCCGTGGGTTTTCATCGTAGTACAATTTTAGTTTATGTGCTGCTTGTGAGCAGCTTTCTTCTCATCGGCCCAAGTCTTCAGGTATTCAATCACGTCTTCAATACAAGGGCTGTAGCCGTTCTGTATGAAGGCTCCTGAAGCAGCAGTGCCCAATAATGCGCATTGGCGTCGGTTCATACCCTCTAGCAGCCCGAGACAATAACCAGCATTAAAATTATCGCCACCACCCATCAGCACCTTTGGGGTCTCCACCTTGCTTCCGCTCACCTCAATTATTCCTTCATCATAAGCCACAAAAGTGGTCTCCCGGCTACGAACAATCACAGCGTCAATATCAAAAACCCTGAAAATAAATCTCGCCATCTCGCTCATTGCGGGTATTTTCACCTTTGTCTGGTCTTGCGTCGGTTCATAGCCATTGAGTACTAACCAGAGTTTACTTGCCTCCTGCTGATTCAAGCTAACAGTGACCTTGCCAAAAGCGGCAAACTCATCAATCAACTCAACCATCTGCCCTATCTTCTTGCGGGGTATCTTGTACGGATCTCCGATATGGAAGAAAAATAGCGCATCTTTTTTACCAGTCGCCTTGATCATATCCTCCAAAAATCCTCTCCAGATAGAGGAAGCAAAAGGTAGCCTGGCCCAGTCCACCAGCGCAAAAAGCTCTGCTTTTTTCACCACTCTTTTCAACTGGTCGAATACTTCAGTATGAGTTTTTATATACTCCCAGTCGTAGTTGTTGAACATGGCCTGGTCAGACAAAACTATCTTTGCATCGTTGAACTCCAGGATCTGGTTCTCTCCAGGATCCATCACTGATGTTATCTCGCACAACTTGTGCATTTTCATAAACACAGGATGCAGCGCCGGATGTCCCATGGCTCCGAGGCAATGTGTTTGAATGCCGAGGCTTCCGAGCGTATTGGATAAAATGGGTGCATCGCCGCCAATCCGAATCTTAGTAGTGGAGGTTTCTATATCCCCCCCACCGACTCGCATTGATCCCAAGTGGTCAGTAAACTCACCCAAGCTGTCGAAATAGGTAGCATTATTGCCCTTCTTTTTAGCGACTACTCGTTGTATTTTGTCCACAAAGCCATCGAACCCGGTAAAAGCGAGATGGCTGTCCTCCTCATAGTTGCGCAGCGGAATCAGCTTGCGCCAGAGGCTGTCGAGGTCTTTTTTGCTGGTTTCCATGGCTTGTCTTTTTTAGGTTTAATAGTCCCTCTCTCAAATTGCTTTCATTAAGATACTCCCCATACAAACAAGAATGAATGACCCGCAACGGTCATTCAAGTGACATTGGTCATTAGTGCGGAAGATGAGCAGCCACTGTTCACACTGGCATCTTCTTTACTTGAAATAATAACCCGCAAAAATCTATAGCACCTAAACTGGCACCAACTCAATTGGTCGCCGCCTGCTACACCAGGCTAATCAAAGATCAGCCTGTACCAGAGGTATTTCCCTTTCTGCCACCATAATGTTCTCTATTCCTTTGATCAGCGCATCCGGATTAAAGGAAATTGAGTCAATGCCAGACGAAACCAGGAACCTGGCAAAGTCAGGATAGTCGCTCGGTGCCTGTCCGCACAAGCCAACTTTCACGCCCTTTCTGTGAGCTGCAACGATCAGCTGCCTGATCAAAAAAGTGACTGCTTCATTTCTTTCGTTGAACAGATCACTGATAATGGCTGAGTCACGGTCGATACCAAGTGTGAGTTGGGTGAGATCGTTCGAACCAATCGAAAAGCCGTCAAACAGGTCTGCAAACTGATCGGCAAGAAGGATGTTGCTAGGGATCTCCGCCATTACATACACCTCCAGGCCATTTTTGCTGCTTTCCAGTCCAAACTCTCTCATTACTTCCAGCACCTGCTTACCTTCCTCCACGGTTCGGCAAAATGGGATCATTACCCTCACATTGGTTAGCCCCATTTGGTCACGCACTTTTTTAATGGCTTGACACTCCAATCCAAAACCTTCCCGATAACGCTCGTTGTAATATCGGCTGGCCCCTCTGAAGCCAAGCATTGGGTTTTCCTCGTCGGGCTCAAACTGTCGACCTCCAAGCAGTTTGGCGTATTCATTGGTCTTGAAGTCACTCATCCGTACGATTACCTCTCTGGGGTAAAACGCCGCTGCCACCATGCCAATGGATTCGGCCAGTTGCTCCACAAAAAACTTCTTCTTGTCAGTGTAGTGCCTCGTGACAGCTTCAATCTGTTTCTTTTCGGCAGACGATGGCAGCTCATCAAACTTCACCAGCGCCATAGGATGCACTTGTAGGGTATTGCTGATGATAAACTCCATCCGTAGCAAGCCGACACCGTCGTTAGGGTAAGAGGCGTAAAGCAGGGCTTTCTCAGGATCCGCCAGAATGAGCATTCGCTTGGTTTTTGTCTCCTTGATCTTTTCCATCGGAATCACCTTCTCCTGCCAGTCAAGCTTGCCGTCGTATACTTTCCCGACATCTCCCCCGGCACACGACACCGTAATCGTTTGACCATCGGACAGCTTTTCTGTAGCTAACAACGTGCCCACCACGGCAGGAATACCAAGCTCCCTGGCGATGATGCTGGCATGGCTTGTGCGGCCTCCCTTGTTAGTAACAATGCACACAGCTTTGCGCAGCAGCGCATTCCAGTCGGGGTTGGTAATGTCTGCCACAAGAATGTCTCCCTCCTGAACTTTGCCGGCATCTGCCAGAGAGCGAACTACACAAGCTCTGCCACTGACAACAGAATGCCCCACCGCTTTGCCCATTAGCAGCGGCTCTTCCGCTGCTTTTATCGAATATTCCTTTAGTTCAATTTGCTTGTTTTGCCCATGTATTGTCTCCGGCCTGGCCTGTATGATATACAACTGGTCGTTCAATCCGTCTTTTGCCCATTCGATGTCCATAGGTAGCTTGTAGTGCTTTTCGATGGCGTGGCACCACTTACCCAACTGCGTCACCTCCTCATCCGACAGCACGTACTGATCCCTCAGCCGCTGAGGCGTTTCCTTCCAAATCGTGTTGTCGCCTTTTGTTCCATACACCATCATTTGCTGTTTGCCCCCCATTCGCCTGAACACAATACTGTCCATTCCTTTTTCTATGGCTGGTTTAAACAGATAAAACTCATCGGTATTTACCGCTCCCTGCACCACGCTCTCGCCCAGTCCCCAGGCGCCCGTCACGTATATGAGGTTTTTATTTCCGCTCTCAGGTTCTATGGTAAAGGCCACGCCAGCACTGCTCTTGTCGGATCGCACCATCACCTGCACCCCCACCGACAGGCCCACCTGCATGTGATCAAATCCGTTGTCAATCCTGTATTTGATAGCCCTGTCGTTGAAAAGAGAGCGGTAACACTTTTTCACAGCCTCCAAAAGGTCGCCTTCGGAATGCACGTTAAGAAACGACTCATGCTGTCCGGCAAAACTGGCCGTTGGAGAATCCTCGGCAGTTGCACTGCTACGTACCGCAACCGAAAGATTACCACCGTGAGTGGCCGCCAGTGCCTGATAGGCTTTTGATATGGAAGCTTGCAATTCTCCCGGCAATGTAGCCCCGGCTACGAGCGACCTGCATTTGCTCCCTACGTCGGGCAGGTTGTCGAGCGTTTTCACATCAACGGATTCACAAAGTGCCTGCAATTTGCTGGTCAGTTGATTGGCGTGGAGAAATTCGTTCCAGCCAGCAACAGTAATAGCAAACCCATCGGGCACGCTGATACCTTGCTCTGCCAACTGGCTAATCATTTCGCCAAGTGACGCATTTTTACCACCCACTTTGGCCAGGTCAGCCATGGAGATGCGTTGAAACGGTAGAATGAAATTTTTCATAAGCTGATTTTCGCAGTATTGATCAGCTAAACCTACCTCAGAAAAACCGCCGCTGCCATGACAGGCATCAACACCGGGACTGACAATGGTCACGAGTTTGCCAATGGCGAAAAAAAGTTACTCAACTGACTTGATTGAAAATGATGACAAAAATCCTGAGGGCACAATGACCAGCGTCAGTGGTTTTTGCCATTTCATTGAACATATTATTTATGAATAAGTGGAACTCTAAAAACACTACCAGCCATGAATTATAGCAAAAATACACTTACCCCAATTGCCGATGCAGCACGCTTCTTCCATGAAATAAAAGGCAGGATCCGTTATGAAGAAAGGAGGCTGGTGGCAAGAGGGCGAGAGTTGCTCCCCAAGCGAATGGCACCGGGCGACAAAAATCGGGCGGGCGACCGCATGATAAAAATGGAATACTTGTAACCTTTTTTAATAATGCGGGCAGCTTCAGTAGCACCTTGTGCAACCAGCCGCTACTCAACTGGTTTTTTTTCTTACCGGATGACATAGAGTGGTGATTCCTGGCTGCCTCCTACTAATCCACTCAGCCGCATTTTTTACAAAAACTCTGGTTGCATATTGAGTCACATTGTTGCTGTCGGCCTCAAGGCTTGACCTGCTCATTTCGTCAATGGCTACAGATGCACCTAACCAATCATTTTATTCGCTCCCTGTCGCCGTTTGAGTGATTTCTCTCTCAAACTGCCTTGATCCAAATCATATTTCCCGTTGAGAAAAAGCCCTAACATTACTTGCAACGACATCGCAAGCGAACCAACATGAACAGCCAAACCACAACCACTAACGATAGTGCTTCGGCCACAACAACAGACGCCAGTGCCGGACACACTGATTTTTCGCAACTCACTGCAGAAGAATCTCTTGCTGCACTAGGTGCTACCAGAAAGGGGTTGGATCAGGATGAGGTTGCCAAACGTCTGATTGCATTTGGGCCAAACGAAATTCAGGAGAAAAAGAGGCAGCCGCTGCTGTTCCTTTTTCTCAAGCAGTTTAAAAGCCTTCTGATAGCTGTCTTGTTTATGGCGGCTATCCTGTCATACATAACAGGAAACATTGCTGACGTCTATATCATCATTATCGTAGTGATTGTAGATGCCTGTATCGGTTTTTTTATGGAACTGAAAGCGGAGAGCGCCGTATCCTCCCTTAAAAAAATCCTAAATCCACTGGCGAAGGTGGTCAGAGCCAACCAAACAATGACTATTGCCGCCCGGGAGCTGGTACCTGGCGACATTATTATTGTGGAGGAAGGCGATAGCATTCCAGCGGACAGCCGCCTCCTTGAAGGAAAAAACGTTCGAACACAGGAGTCATCGCTCACGGGAGAGTCGTTGCCGGAATCCAAAACAACAGACGTTTTGTCCGGCCCCACCGTAATGGCGGATCAAAAAAACATGCTATGGAAAGGCACTTTCGTAGTAGGAGGCTACGGCACTGCGTTGGTAGTGCACACAGGAGTGAGAACGGAAATTGGAAAAGTAGCCGAAGCTCTTTATGAGATAAAACCCTCGATATCACATTTTCAAAAGAAAATAAACAAGCTAGCCTCTCAGATGGGTGCAGCGAGCATTTTCTTCGCCCTGGTACTTTTCATAATTAGCTATTTCACCTTGAACGTACCTGTCCGTGAGCTCCTGCTGATCTCAGTGGCCGCCATGGTCTCGATAATACCGGAAGGACTTCCATCTATCATAGCTATTGTGCTGGCCATTGGTGCTCGCAGAATGGCTAAAAGAAATGCCATTGTCAGGGAATTCACTTCTACAGAAACGCTTGGCGCTGTTTCTACTATTATCACCGACAAAACAGGCACCCTAACTAAAAATGCACTGACGGTACGCAAACTTTTTATTCCAGATGAGTTGGAGGCGGGTGCCGATTTCGAGGTAACGGGTGAAGGCTGGTCTCCTGAAGGCACTATCATTCGAAAGAACGCAATAGCCGATACTAACAATGATGTGGCCCTGCAACGACTGCTTCAAATTGCCGCCTACTGCAACAACGCATCTATCAGAAAGACCGCCAAACCCAATAATTATGAGTTGACCGGAGACCCAACCGAAGGTGCTTTAGCAGTGCTGGCCCAAAAAGGAGGAACCGCTGTTGACGACAAAAAGAAAGTGGACGACCTGCCCTTCAATTCAACCATGAAACTGCGAGCCACCATTGTCAGGGAAGATGATGGCGAAACAAACCTGCTTGTTGTGGGTGCACCTGAGAAGATCTTGGCTCTCTCTACAAAAATACTGCACTCAAACGGTTTGAGGACAATGAACCCGCAATCAGCCAACTTGCTGGCAAACAAAATTGATGATTGGAGTGCCCAAACCATGAGGGTTATCGGGCTTGCTTACAGACCATTTCAGAAGCAAAAATTGAAAGAAGATGATATAAACGAATTGATTTTCGTCGGTCTTGTTGGCATGATAGACCCACCCCGCCTGGAAGTGCCAAAGGCCATTCAGAACTGCAAGAGAGCCGGCATACGGGTAATTATGGCAACCGGAGATCATATCAGCACAGCTGTAGCCATTGCCAGGTCAGTTGGCATCATTGGAGTACATGACAATGACGAACGGCTGGCTTTGACCGAAGAGCAACTGCTTAGCTTGTCTCCGTCAGCGTTTGATGAGGCCATTCGCACTGTGAATGTGTTTGCCAGATTAACACCTAAAACCAAACTCAAACTTGTGGGGAGACTTCAGGAAATGGGTGAACTGGTGGCCATGACCGGCGATGGGGTAAACGACGCCCCTGCACTAAAAAGAGCCGATGTGGGTATTGCTATGGGAATTATGGGTACCGATGTGGCTCGTGATGCCGCCAAAGTAGTATTGGCAGATGACAACTTTGCGTCCATTGTCAATGCCATTGAAGAGGGGCGCATCGTCTTCGCCAACGCCCGGCAGGCCAGCTTTTTCCTTATCACAACCAACTTTGCAGAGATAGCCACGCTGATCATGGCTGTCGCACTCGGTTTGCCAATTCCCCTGACTGCCATCCAAATTCTGTGGCTCAATTTGGTAACCGATGGCATTGGCGACATGGCACTCGCCGTCGAAAAAGGACACGACGATGCATTGGATGCACAACCGATAAGAAAAGACGAAGGAATCTTAAATAAAAGCATTGTGCCATTTCTCATCGTAAACGTCTTCGTGATGGCCGGTCTTACCCTCGCCGCCTATCTTTATTTTATCCCGCAAGGCATCGACACTGCAAGAAGTGCAGCTTTTGTGGTTATGTCTTTCACACAGCTTTTTAATCTCTACAATATGCGCTCCTTAAAAAAATCAGTTTTTGAAATCGGCATTTTAACCAATGGCTACATTAGCCTCACCATGGTGTCGTCTTTGGTAATTACTGCTGTGATTTTGTTTGTCCCCTACTTTCAGGAAATCTTTGGATTTGGGCCATTGAAGGTGATAACCTTTTTCACCCTGGCAGCATTATCTTCTGTCGTTCTTTGGAGTATTGAACTATTAAAATATGCCAAAAACATAGCGGGACGCCAAACTGGCACCTGACTGAATTCGGCTACAAGTTCGCCCTGTGTTATTAATATTCAGGTACTGGAAAACTATCGGTTAGTCAAAATAACAAATTGCGATGGCTGTAGCTTAACCTTGATAAAATTGCGATCGTTGTCTTCGCTTTTCAGCATATGAACCTCCCCTTTGCCGCCGTATAAATAATGAAAAGAGCAACCTTCCCGGTTGAAGTATTTATCCACCGTTACATATTGTTCTACCTCATGCTCAAGTGAGTGATTATAGGCCACTACGCATTCCTCGTCGTACAGCATTCTACTGAAGGCTATCAGACTATCGGCGTACACAGGCAAGTGGAAGTCTTTCCCATCCCTGGAAAGCTTTCTTATATACATCCGTCCAAACTTTAACACCGAACTTTTCTTTCGGATAGCGGCAATTTTGGCTATTTCCTGATAAATACCATTCTCCTTGTTCAGCGCATTGGTGGTGTTGTCGCTCAAGTCAAACATTGCTTCCCGGATATTCCAGTCGCCTTCTCCGGCACCGTCGAAACCCTGCTCAGTACCATAGTAGATGCACGGTGTGCCAAGCGCACAAAGTAGGAATCCCACTCCTGCAATGATTTGGCCATCGGTAGCATCTTTACCAAAACGCCTTTTAATCCCCTGTCCCACCTGATCGTGGTTGTCAAGAAACGTAACCAAAAACTCCCCAAACTCCCCACGTGCCATGGCATTTCTTCTCAGCGACTCATATCGCTCAATGAGCTTCTCAGGAGTAGCATGCCCTTTGATAACATTGGCCAACACATAATACAGAGGAAAGTCCAGCACCGAATTGAGTCCATAGTAAATCGCCTTGTCCTCGACCTCTATGGAGGTTTTGGGCCCAATATACTTGTTGTACAACTCCTCCGAACCTACCAACTCTCCGAAAAGAAAAAAGTTCTTTTTGCCTAGCCTGTAAGCATATTCACGCAGGAGAGAGCAAAACTGCCCGATGTTTTTCTCTCCCATGTGTTTGACTGCATCGAGCCGAAAGCCGTCGATATCAGTTTCTCTTATCCAGTAGCAATGTATTTTTGTGAGGATGTCCTGCACATACTTTGCTTCGGGTGATTCGTCATTTTTAAACGACTTTAATCCAAAAAAATCACCCTCCCGTGTTTCGGGATAGGTATCAAAGTTCCTAATACGCCCTTTTTTCCAATAAACTTCCGTGTCCCTAAGCTCTACAGGCAGAGGACGATCTTCAAACCGCCAGCCTCCAAAGGGATATACATTGCCGTTGTAATAGCCAGGCTCCATATCATCCTTGTAGAACCAGTTATCCCCGGAATGATGCAGCACGATATCGAGAAACACCCTCATGTTCATCGCATGTGCCTTATCTACCAATTCAGCCAGGTCCTCTTTGGTTCCGAAGCGTTTGTCTACCTCAAGGTAATTTTGAATGGCATATCCATGATAGGCAGCTTCGTTGTTTTCAAAAAGCGGGCTGAGCCAAAGTGCCGTACATCCCAGGTCGTGTATGTAGTCGAGGTGTTTGGTAATGCCCCTGATGGTGCCTCCGCAAAACGTCTGTAGTTGGTCGGCGTTTCCAAATCCGCTCCGTTTTTTTGCATGAGGGGAGGGCGTCCGTGCATGATCATCATGAAACCTGTCAATCAGTAGAAAGTAGATGAATTCTTCTCTCCATTCACGGTCACAATTGGCCCAATACGTTTTGTTGGGCTTTGGCGACAAGTCAATGTCTTGTATTGATCTCAGCATCATTTAAATAGTAAAAAGGCCTCCTGATCCACAGGCTTTGTATCGATCACCAATTAACGATCATCTGCCAAATTCGCTTATGACAGACATCAGTTAGCAAAAAGACATTGCTCAGTATTCACCTTCTGCGCACAGTGACTTCATGAACCAAGGTGGCTTAATTTTCCAACCATACCGATTCATGACCAACATCACCTGACCGACGGACGTTGGTCATTTCATACCCGGTCGGCAATAGATATCTTGAAGACAAAAGACAAAGCCATGAAAAAGATACTTGTCCCCTGCGATTTTTCCACACCAGCAGTTCACGCTTATAGTTTCGCTTGCCAAATGGCAAAAGAAGCACAAGGTGAGGTGTTTGTCATGCACGCCTTCGAGCTTCCGTTTTCCTACGAATCGACCTTCGGAGTACAACCCTATATTTTCGACATGGAGCTTCTGAAATCTATAGAAGACAAAGCAAAAGAAAACTTCAAGAAAATGAGAAAAGCTGTTGGTAAAGCAGCAGAAAACCAGCATTTCGAGGCCTTGCATGGCAGCATTACCGGCTCAATTCTCGACCAGATTCGTGAGAAGAACATTGACCTGGTAGTAATGGGCACAACAGGAGCCAGCGGACTCAGCGAGGTTTTGATTGGCTCCAACACCGAAAAAGTAGTTCGGTTTTCGCCAGTCCCAGTGCTTTCTCTAAGAGAGGGCCACGAAGCTTCCGACATAAAAAACATTGTATTGGCCAACTCTCTTGAACTTAACCAGAGGAAGTTTGTGGAAAAGGTAAAAGATCTTCAGGCATTTTTTGGAGCCAAACTTCACATACTCTATATCAACTCGCTTGCTCGCTTCAAGCCCGAGGAGGAAGCACAACTTTTACTGGAAGATTTTGTAAAGCACTATACACTTGAGAATTACACGCTGAATATCCGAAATGCTCCTTTTGAAGAGGAAGGTATTATCCGATTTGTGGAACAGACAAAAGCAGACATGCTGGCGATGGCCACCCACAGTCGGCGGGGGCTGGCTCATCTGGTTTCCGGCAGCCTGGCAGAGGACATCGTCAATCATATAGATTGCCCTATCTGGACTTGCACGCTGAGGGATTAGATGGCGGGAGCGTCACGTTTGTCTATTCTATTGCCCACACCGCACAAAGGAGGTAGAATATGACAGTAGGAGAAAACACCCCTGAATCATACAAATTGAGCTATTTTGAGGATTGTCACCCTAGTGCTATGTGTCATGGCTATGCATCAACCCATATTTCCTCAAACTGCCACTTCTTTTTTCCAGCTGACAGTCAAAAGTATGGCTCCAAAAACCACACACATAAGAAGTAGCATTGACAGTGGCCCCACAAAAGGAGTAATAGAAATGAACTTGAGCAGTATGAATAAACCAAATGCCACCAGCGCAACCTTTCCTGATTTCCAGGCCGACTTATAATAAGTTTGATTGAGCCAATAAGCCAATACTATTGACACAATCACTGTGGCTAGAAGCACTACTGTTAAGTAAGCCGTGAGGGCCAATACACCAATGGGTGCACCTATCAAAGTAACCATTGACAGCACTATGGCAACAGGCACACCAATCAAAAACAGAAAGCCGAGCCCAAGTGAGTTGAGGCTTGACTCTTTGGCAGTAGCGGCGGCCTTATTAAGTGTGTTGCTAAATAGGTAACGGATCAGTAAAATCATCACCAAAGCAGTGCCAAGGTACCAAATCACCATAAGAACAGAAGCGAAACCCAGGTACTCCCATTTACCGTCCTCAATTTCAAGAGAGGGGTCAAAAGTTGCTGTTCCCTGCACAGTATTTTGAAAGTCGAGGTGCCCTGCTTCATTCCAGTAGTTCACGTTGCCCGCAAAGCTGGCGTCAGGCCCTAGCTCTAAAGTAGTAGCCGCCAGAATAGCATTGCCACCAGCTGGCCCGTTGATGATGATATCACCTCCCCGACAGTCTATGTCCCCACCTACACTTCCATTAAGTGTGAGTTTCCCAGAGGCACTTTTAAGTATCCCTGCCACCTCTCCGTTAAGGGTTATCTCACCGCCACTTGTGAACAAATTGCCATCGACAACAACCTTGTCATCTATTGCGACAGTGCCTCCTGCAACTACCAGATCTCCAGCTATATTGCCTGAAATGCTGATTGTTCCCCCAGCGCACCTAATATCATCCCCGACATAACCGTTGAAAAAAATTTCTCCCCCTGCTGCCAGAATATCCTGGCTAATGGTATCGTTAACGGTCACCGAACCTCCGGCAACAATAAGGTCGCCAAGTACTGGCGCATTGATTGTAACTGAACCTCCGGCAACGTAAAGATCGTGCTCAATCTTCTCACGAATAATCACAGTTTCACCAGCTTGAATCTGTGCCTCTGCCTGAAATACTATCAGGCTGCACACTATAATCAGAAATAATCTAATCGATTTCATGATTTAACCCTCCTTTTTAGTTTTGGGGCATCTCATCAGACTCAATTGCCCGCTTGATTTTGGCATTAAACTAGGCAGGCCTTTAAGGAAATAGAATGATTCAAGTCAGCAGTATAGGAGACTTTTATTACCAAAATGACGAATTTACAGCCTGACAAAGAGGTCTTTTGAAAGACCAGGCTTTGACCGAATGCAGCAGACTAGGCGATGGCAGTTTTTGGCGTCACATGCGCCTTGCCAGAGTCCGCATCATTGCCAATCCAAGTTTCTATATGATCTATAATATCGCTTATTCCAGGGCTGTACCCATTCTCAATATACGCCCCGGCTGTGGCCATCCCCAGCAAAAGGCACTGAGACAATGGCAAACCATGCAGCAATCCCTGACAGTAGCCAGCATTGAGGTTGTCGCCACCACCGGTTAGTACTTTGGGATTAACCACGGGATTCCCCTTCAGTTCAAGCACCTCTTTTTTTGTAAAAGCGATAGTTCTGTCCGAAGGGTGCAGCAAAAGGCAATCGATGTCCATAAACTGATAAATGACAGCACCTGCTTCCCGAACAGGAGGAGTCGCTACGTCTTTGGAAACACCTTCAGCGCTTTTTATTGCCGCCCACAGCTTGAGCGCTTCATTTTCGTTGAGGCCCAGTGTTACTTTTCCAAATTGTGAAAACTTGCTTATCAGTTTTAAAGTCTGCTTTATTTGGCTGGTAGTTTTCTTTGTCGGGTCACAAAGGTCGAAAAAGAACAAAAAGTCCCTTTTTCCCGATGGCTCAATGATTTCTTCCAGCACTCCCTTCCAAATATCGCTGGCATGAGGCAGGTTCACCCAGTCTAAAAAAGCAATCAGATGACTTCCACGAATGGCATCGCTCATTCTCTGCATATCCGCAGTCTTTTTAATATAGGCCCAATCATATTCTTCAAACACACTTAAATCTGAGAATATCATTTTTCCATCGTCAAATTCAATGGCATCGCTCTCACCAGGATTCAAAACACTCATCACTTCACAGTTTTCGTTTAAGTCGGTGAAAACACTGTGAGGCTTTGGGTAGCCCAGGCTACCAAAACAAATGGTACGAACCTTCAGTTTTCCCATAGTATTTGCAAAAATTGGTGCATTACCACCTAGTTTCACCTTTTGAGTGATCATTTCAATCTGACCACTTTTTCCAGAGGCAGAATTGATTCGTTCAGAGAACTCAGGAAGCGTTTTAAAAAAAACAGTATTCTTTCCCGCTTTTTGCTTTATCGCTTTTTTGATTTTGTCTATAAACCCATCAAAGCCAACAAAGACCTGCTTTGACGCAAAATCTTTCCCATTGGACTGCAGGGTCTGCAGCAAATCCTCAAGCATTGTGACTGAATATGCCATCATTCAAATGTTTTGTTTATACAGAACAATGTATCGGATGTTTTTGATATTGAACATGACGTGGGTATGATCAGGCAGATGATAATTCTCATCATCGAATGAGCAATTCTTCCAACCGGACATATGTGCTGCGAACAATCGGCATGATGAGAGTCTTGGCCTGCAATGATGTCCATCATCCAACTGAATAATGAAGGTGGGTATATTCACCATATGCAATATTTATGTATTTAAACACCTAAGACTCATGGACAAATTAGCCGCCTCCGAAGACGTGCTTTTGCAGCCCTCGCTACTGAAAAAGCACAGGAAAACCAAGGAATGGCAGTCTGCCATTATGCTCTGGAAACAGGAACTTGACTTTTTTCAAAAGCTTTTGGATCAACATTCGGCTAAGTTCACTTCTATTGAAGACAAAAAAAGAATTGATCACTTTCAGAATCTCATCATTTACTACAAGGGCGAACTTCTCAACAACTTCGACACGAAGCTACGACTTCACGAAAAGCGGCTGGCAGAACTCACTAAAACGGTTGATGATTTGAAGGCTGAGTACAACAAGGAACACAATGGACTCATGGATGAGTTGGAGTCGCTCAACACGCAATTCCATAAATACCATGGCGAATTGCTGGAGTTTATGGAAAAGGCTGTATAAACCATTGCTTTTACGTGTAGTGTTGGTTCTTTTCTCCTGCGAAAAGTGAGCCATCCAAGCTGCGCTCTTGTGTGAAGGTGTCGGCGCTCTCCTCTGGTTGCACGACACACTGCCGACATTCTTAGCCCAACCGGGCATCCTGTGTTTTTGCGTCCTCGTTCAATCCGGTGACTATCCACAAGATAATAAAGCTCAGTATAGCTGCAAAAAAGCACCAGACGGAAATAACAAATCCCAAAAAGAACCACCTGGCTACCAGGTAGGACAGTGCAATGCAAACACCCAGGGTATACAACCGTTTAACGCTTGAAACAAACAATGAAACCACCGTAGGTATGGCATACAGCACTGAACTAATCCAGGTGAAAGCATAGGGGAAATCGAGAGAATAGTGGATATGCCCTACACTAATTTCTGCTGACACATCGAAAGCAAACAAGCAATACAGTATATAAGAAGAGAATATTAAACCCACAACAAGAAACGCTGCCAGAAACCTCTTCCGAACGCTATCCTTCTCCATCTTAAAAACAGCAAAGGGAATCCAGAAAGGCCAGATAACTTGTGCGAAAACCAAGAAGATGTATACGGGAAAACGGCTCCATGCGGCGTGCTCAGGGTTCGCCAGACCTATCCAAACCAAGCCTTCCGACACTTGCTGCGCCGCAAACATAAGCGGAATAGCAGCAAAAGGAATCTGTCGTGCATCCTTTACCTTTCGAAGCGTTACAACACCTACTGTGGCCAAAACTGCACTAGCCCCAAAACTTGCACTAGCTGAAAAACACATCTGGTTATCTTTGAGGTAAAAAACCAATGATGTGTTACACAGTGGTCTTGATTAGGGGAACAGGGAAGGAAATCATAATCAACACTTCAGGAGTACAGATTCCTTACCTGCTATTCAATACTGGGAATGTAGTCCTAAACCAATACAAATCCTAATAAAGCAGGACTGTACCGGCCGTAGCTCTTTGCACTATCAAAAGCACGATGGAGAATCAATAAGATCCAAACTCAATATGTACTATTGCCAACCGGCTAAAAAAATTGATTTCGTTTTTTCTGTTCTTAGCAAATGAAAAGAGTATTTCGAGCCCCATCCAAAACAGAAACCAGCCTGCGGGCTCAAACAACACCCGCAATAAGTTGATATAGAAATGTGGCAGATTCAAAAAAGAGATATAACTGGCAACCACCATTAAGGATAAACCAGCCAGAACGAAGTAAACACCCTTTGCCTTTACAGACTGTGATTCCTCTACTAATTGCTGGTACTGACTGCTAAAATAGCTCTCCAAGCGCTTGCGGATAACCTTTTCATCCTCCTCGTTTCTCACTGTACTGGGTGCGAGAAGCCTGAGAATTGAAATCCTTCCCTTCGAATCTTTGGCTACTTTCTTTAGCTGACTAACAAAATCATCGGAAACGGCTCTTTCGACAAAAGGCCGGGGGTCAAAATCTGAGAATATCTCACTATAGGCATCGATCCATAAAGTGACTACCACGGGATTCACTCCAGTGTTTTCACTTTCATGATCATTTCCTGAAGTCGCTTGCATGTTATGGTCAACTGCTAGTAGTTAGAACTACCGTAGATTCTTCTATCAATCCCATTTCTATGTACCACCCCTTTATATAGGTCGTCATGACCTCTTTGCTTATGTACGGGCTTAACAGGAAACTCTTTAAGAATACGGTCAATGGCCGGGTGTACATTATATTGAATATATGCCGGATCATAGATATCTCCCTCTGCGCTTCCTGTCCAAACCAGCTTCTTCAACTGCCGGTCATACATGTTGAGTGTGATTGTCCCTCTCACATAATTATGTGTGTAGGTAGTGACCTGATCGCCCCAGTAAGGAGGACGGTAACCCCATCCATACCACCCGTGCCAGGTATAAAACCGACGGTCGGGATAATAGTAGGGAAAGTAATAAGGGTTGTAAAAATAATACCCGGAGTACGGATAGGAATGATAGGTGACGATGCGCTCCTTTTTCTCATTCAACAGCACAAGATCGAGCACAAGGTCAGGTGACTCTACGTCGACCAAAAAGCCCCTTTGGGTCATACCATGGGTGATGTAATTCTTGACATTGTTACGAACAATATCATTGTCATAGGGTGTATTTTCAGACTCCTGCCCTGCTATGCTATCAGGCGCCCAGGCAAAAGTCTTGTAGCTGGTAAAATCGATGCTCCTATCGTAATTGGAATAGATAGTTCTATAAGTTTCGCAGCCGGCTAAAATGATCACCAAATCTATTGCCATCAATATTTTGATCAGCGAGTTCATGATTGTAACTGTTTAATTCTCCAGTCAATATCGGTATTAGAACCGTTCGGGAAAATGATTACGCTCTCATCTCATGATGATTTGTGTCACTGGCGTTTTTTACCGAAGACCTCAACAGATCAGCTATTGGATCATGCTGATAAAGTTCGAGGCTAAGGCTTTTGGCGACATTGTATCAGTACCCGCATTCCCTGCCACTTTAATGAGGAATGTCATGAACCCATCGTGATTTGGTCATTGGCTGCACTACCGATCAGCTTTATTTTTAAGTATGAAGAATATGAAGCCAGTCAGCAACAGCCAAAGCCCAAATCTAATGGACTACGATGCCTTATATAGGACTTTCTCCTGGACGGGTGAGCGCAAGCACCTCAGTGGCCTGCCAGAAAATGGTGGGCTCAATATTGCATATGAGGCTGTCGACAGGCATGCAAAAGGAAAACTGAAAGACAATGTTGCTATCCGTTGGATAAGGAAGGATCGCTCAAGGCAGGACTTTACCTATCAGGAATTGTCCGAACTCTCCAACCGCTTCGCTAATGTACTTGCCTCGCTTGGAGTGAAGAAAGGCGAAACCGTGTTCAACCTGACTGGCCGGATTCCCGAGCTTTACATAGCCGCCCTGGGATCCCTAAAGAAAGCGGCAGTGTTCTGCCCTCTCTTCTCGGTGTTTGGGCCGGAGCCGGTTTTCCAACGGATGTCAAAAGGTGAAGCAAAAGTGCTTGTGGCCACCCAGGAGTTGTTCACAAAAAAAGTGGAGCCACTACTCGACCGTTTGCCCAGCCTGAAACATGTGCTGATAACCGATGCGAAACAAGATATTGATGGCAAAGTACTTTCACTGCCTCTGCTGATGGAAAAAGCCTCCCCGGCTTTCAAAATCCCTTTAACGCAACCCGATGATCCTGCCTTGCTGCATTTTACCAGTGGCACCACTGGCATGCCCAAGGGAGCTTTGCATGTGCACAATGCCGTACTGACGCATTATGCTACAGGCAAGCTTGTACTTGATTTTCACCCCGGCGATATTTATTGGTGCACGGCTGACCCCGGGTGGGTTACCGGCACCTCCTATGGTATTATTGCTCCGTTGGTGAATGGGGTAACCAATATTGTAGACGAGGAAGAATTTGATGCTTTGAGATGGTACAATATTCTTGAGGAGCAGAAAGTAAACGTGTGGTATACCGCCCCCACTGCCATCAGAAGACTGATGCGGATGAGCATAGTGCCCCGTGAACAATACAATCTTGAGCACCTTAGGCTGGTATTGAGTGTGGGTGAGCCACTTGACGCTGAAGCCGTGCGCTGGGGACAGAGCACCTTTGGCGTGCCTGTGCTCGACAACTGGTGGCAAACAGAAACAGGAGGCATCATGATTTCAAACTACCTGACCTTCCCTGTCAAACCGGGTTCAATGGGCAAGCCTCTTCCCGGGATCGAAGCAGCCCTGGCAGAGGTGTCTGATGACGGTTTTAGCATCATTACCGAACCAGGAAAAGATGGACACCTTGTGTTGAAAAGAGGTTGGCCTTCGATGTTTAAAACCTACCTGCATCAGGAAGAGCGCTATAACAAGTGTTTCCGAGGCGACTGGTACCTCACCGGGGACTTGGCCCGCCGGGACGCCGATGGCTATTTCTGGTTTGTTGGCAGGGCGGACGACATCATCAAAACCTCCGGACATATGGTAGGACCTTTTGAGGTGGAAAGCGCCCTGATGGAGCACCCCGCTGTGGCCGAAGCGGCTGTCATCGGTAAGCCAGATCCACTTATTGGCGAACTCGTCAAAGCCTTTGTAGTGCTCAAAACAGGTAAGGAAGCAAATAATGAATTAAGGCTCGACATAACGGCCCATGCCCGGCGAAAGCTCGGTTCGGCAGTAGCTCCAAAAGAAATTGATTTTATCGAGGCGCTCCCAAAAACACGCAGTGGTAAAATACTGAGAAGATTGCTGAAAGCAAGGGAGTTAGGTTTGCCGGAAGGTGACACATCAACTTTAGAAGCAACCTGATGAAGAAGCAACCCAACATAGAAGACACCCTGCCAGTCGACCGGAAGCTGAGTCATAAGCTACTCTACCAAATGATGCTGATAAGAAGGTTTGAAGAGAAGGCTGCCGAAATGTATACAAAAGAAAAAATACGTGGCTTCCTGCATTTGTATATCGGACAAGAAGCCCTGGCTACCGGCATAATCAATTCACTATCTCCGGAAGACGGCATTCTTGCAACTTATCGTGAACATGGACATGCGCTTGTGCGAGGCATAGACGCAGGTGCCATCATGGCTGAAATGTACGGCAAACAGGAAGGCTGTAGCCGGGGACGAGGTGGGTCGATGCACCTTTTTGATGCCAAAGCCAGATTTTATGGGGGCAACGCCATAGTAGCGGGCCATCTTCCCATGGCCGTGGGCATGGCCCTTGCAGATAAAAAAATGGGGCGTAAACGGATTACCTGTTGCTTTTTTGGAGAAGGGGCAGCGGCCGAAGGAGAGTTTCATGAGGCGATGAACCTTGCCGCACTCTGGCGGGTGCCAGTCTTATTTGTTTGTGAAAACAACCTCTATGCCATGGGAACTTCTCTCGAGCATACTCATGCTGTTCACAACCTGGAGAAGAAAGCCATTGGGTATGGCATCAAGTCATGTATGGTCGATGGTATGAGGCTACTAAAGGTGCTCGATGGAGCTCAACAGGCCATAGATACAATCCGGGAAAGTGGCGAACCTTTTTTTATGGTGTGCAACACCTACAGGTTCAGGGCCCACTCGATGTTCGATGCAGAACTCTACCGAGAAAAGGAAGAAGTGGAAGAATGGAAAAAACGAGATCCCATCTTGATTTTTAGGGAATATCTCAACGAAAACAAGCTCATTTCTGAAAAGGAGGTAACAAAACTTGAACAACGCATTGAAGCAGAGGTGCAAAAGGCCGTCGACTTTGCAGAAGCAGGCACCTGGGAACCGGTAGAATATCTTACTAAATACGTTTACAGTGAAAGCGCCAACTGACACAAAGCCCTTGTGGGTCTGTCCAAAATGTGGTCGCCGGTTTCAAAGGCAGCGACAGGCGCATTCGTGCAATTTTTTTCCACTGGACAAGCATTTCGAAAGAAAGCCTGTTGCTGAACTATTGTACGACAAGTTTGAAACGGCTGTAAAACGGCAGGTTGGTTCCTTCAAAGTAGAGTCGCTGAAATGCTGTATCCACTTTGTAAGTAGCGTCACCTTTGCAGCCGTGTTTGCTTTAAGAGACCGCATAAGGGTGGATTTCGCCCTGAACCGTGAAATAAAAAGTGAGCGCCTCCACAAAGAGGCAAAGCTCTCTGCCCACCGCTATCTGTATCTGGTAGAAATAAAAAGCGACAAAGACATTGACAAAGAGCTGCTTCAGTGGATACACGAAGCAGCCCAGCCATTGACGAGAAAAAATGAATGACAAACAAACCATAAAACTCACCTATCGGGAAGCCCTGAAACAAGGCATGCTTGATGCGTTGCGAAATGACGACAGGGTATTTCTAATGGGAGAAGACGTGGGCAGTTATGGAGGCGCCTTCGCCGTAAGCAAAGGGTTTCTGAAGGAGTTCGGCCCCGACCGCATCATGGACGTACCTTTGTCAGAGTCCGGCTTTACCGGCGCAGGCATTGGTGCCGCCCTCGGAGGAATGCGGCCCATTGTAGAGATCATGACGGTCAATTTCAGCTTGCTGGCGTTTGACCAGATCGCCAACAATGCGGCTACATTGCTTCATATGTCGGGCGGACAGCTCAGTGTGCCGGTAGTTATCCGCATGAGTTGTGGCACAGGCCGACAGCTGGCAGCTCAGCACTCTCACAGCTGGGAACCGTTATTCGCCCATATACCAGGCTTAAAGGTGATTTCTGCGGGCACACACGAAGACGCCCGAATGATGCTTCAGCCGGCCATCGACGATCCTGACCCTGTTATTCTTTTTGAGTACACCGCCATGCTTAACATGGAAGGAGAAATACCTGCCGACATTCAATCTGTTGATATTAGCAAAGCCAGGGTGAGAAGAGAAGGAAGTGACATTTCAATCATCACTTATGGATCGGGAGTTTACAAAGCCCTTGGGGCTGCCGCCGAGCTGGCCGAGGCGGGCATTGCAGCGGAAGTAGTGGATCTTCGTGTACTCAGGCCGCTTGATACCGCAACCATTGTTGCCTCTGTTTCCAAAACTCACCGTGCAATAATTGTGGAAGATGCCTGGCAGTCGGTCAGCATATCGTCAGAAGTAAGCGCCAGGATCATGGAGAAGTGCTTCTATGATCTGGATGCCCCAGTGGAGCGGCTGTGTGGAATTGAAGTACCCATGCCCTACCCCAAACACCTTGAGGAGGCGTCACTTCCTCAAAAAGATCAGATTGTAGCACTTGTAAAAAAAATAGTGAACTATGGTTGAGTACCGCATGCCAAGCTTGGGGGCCGATATGGAGGCCGGGTTTCTTCGGGAATGGAGAGTGAAGCCTGGTGATCATATAAACAGAGGCGACATCATTGCTGAAGTTGAAACCCAAAAAGGTATTATCGAAATAGAGGTTTTCGATGAAGGCATTATTGGAGAGCTTTTGCTTAAAATAGATGATAAAGTTCCTGTTGGCACTCTGATGACACACATACTGACCGAAAGTGAGGCAAAAACAGGAATGAAGGTAGGCGAGAAAGAGGAAGAAAAAGTACCGCCCAAAGAAGCTGAGATTGAAGAAAAGGAAGCCAAAGTGGCTGGGGAGGCAGCAACCCCGCCGCCGGCAATCCCTACTCCGCCACCCATTCCGGTTCACCGTATCAGGGCCTCTCCCCTGGCCAAAAGAATAGCCGCAGAAAGAGGAATTGATATTTCACTGATAAAAGGAAGTGGGCCGGAAGGAGCGATTACACGGAAAGACGTTGAGGAGGCTGTGACTACGCAGCCACGTCCACTCTCTGAACAAGCTTCATATGATGCGGCACAACAGCCGACGCCGGAGAAATCGACCACAGACACCATGCGGATGGCGATAGCAGCTGCTGTGAGCAGGTCGAACCGGGAAATCCCCCACTACTACCTCCAGACAAAAGTTGACATGAGCCTGGCTCTGGCCTGGCTTACCGACACCAACAAGCAACGATCCGTTAAAGACAGGCTTCTACCTGTGGTGCTTTATGTCAAGGCAACTGCACGGGCGCTGGAGGAGGTGCCTGACATGAACGCATGGTGGGACAATGGGCTACAACGTAAAAAGGATATTCACATTGGGTTTGTGGTTTCTCTCCGCACTGGGGGTATTATAGCCCCTGCCATTCACGATGCCAATAAAAAATCGACAGACGAGCTGATGAAAGACCTGTCAGATCTTATTCCAAGAGCAAGGGCTATGAGACTAAGAAGTTCAGAGCTTGTCGACTCAACCATTACTGTTACCAGCCTTGGCGACAACACAGTAGAAACCATGTTCGGTGTCATTTACCCCCCTCAGGTGGCGCTTGTAGGTTTTGGGGGCATAAAAGAAGAGCCCTGGGCCGAAAACGGTATGGTGGGTGCAAAGCCCGTGCTAACCATCAGTCTCTCAGCCGATCACAGGGCTACCGACGGAAGTACAGGCAGCAGGTTTCTTACTGAACTAAAAAAATACCTGAATCAACCAGAATTGTTATGAACGAAGAAGAGATCAAACAAACCGTAATACGCCTTTTGAAGAACATAGCCCCAGATATGAACCCTGAAGAGCTTCAGCCGGATGACAGTATTCGTCAAACGCTGGGAATTGATTCCTTCGATTCTCTACAGTTTGTGGTAGCCATGGATGAAGCTTTTGGCATAGATACGCCCGAAGAAGATTACGGGAAGATTCAAACAATGAAAAGCCTTCTTGAGTACATCAAGTCTAGAATGAGGAAGTGACAGAATTGCTGTAGGTCAATTTGGGCTGTCAAGAGGCAGAAGTCAGCAGTTGTTTTAAAAATAGCCATTTGACTTTTTAATTTAAAACGTCTGTAAACCCTGAGTGCCTTGGCCGGAGATATGTCGACAAGAAAATCTCAATTACTCCGACAAAGCCTGCCCGGAAAACTACAGCAAAGTGATTGATGGAATGAACTACGCACCCGGTCACACACTATTACAGGCACATACTCAAACTTCAATCTTACAATGAGCAAGCAGGCTGGCACCCGAGATGCCCCCGCGAAACAAAATGACGAAGATCACAATGGCACATGCCACCTTATGATAGCAGTCATCAAATGCTATATACAGTGGGGGTAACTTGAATCTGCAATCAAAGAAAGAATTTGATGAAAACAGAGCTCCCTTTTGAAGCCGTCCGAAAAAAATGCAAGCCTTCCAGCATAAAAAAGCTTTTGGCCAAATCAACTGCTTCGGGGGATGTTATTATTGGTCAGGAACGTGCCGCAAAAGCCCTCAAATTCGGGTTGGGCATCAAAGCCAATGGGTTCAACATATTCGTGTCAGGCATTCAGGGCACAGGAAAGCTAACTACAGTTAAAAACTATATAGACGGGCCCGCAAAAAAAGAATCCCCACCCAATGACTGGTGCTATGTAAACAATTTTCAAGACCCCTATCAGCCTACAAAACTGCCCCTGCCTTCCGGGAAAGCAGTTGAGTTCAAAACAGACATGAAAATACTGGTGCAGGATGTTCATCAAACGCTGGTAAAAGCCTTTGAAAAAGAAGACTTCATCAATCGAAAAGGTAAGATTATCGACGCATTTACTCTTCGCCAAAAGAACCTGTTCAAAGACATCAATGAACGTGCGGCAAAAGAATCAATATTGATCGAAGAGACCCCTGTAGATATCGTCACAGTGCCCCTGAAAAATGGGAAGCCAATGACAGACAATCAATTCAACAAGCTAAGCGAAGAAAAAAGAAGAGAAATCAGGAAAAAGCAAGACAGGTATATTGATGAAATAAAAAAGCTGATTCGTGAGGCAAGAAGATTTCAAAAGGAAACGAATGAAGCCCTGGAGAAACTTGAAAAAGAAGCGGCCAGCTTTGCGATAGGCTCACTCATTGAAGAAATAGAAGAGAAGTATGAAGCGTTGCCCCAGGTAATGCAACACCTAAAGAATATAAAAGAGGACATTCTTGCTAACCTGCCAGGTTTTATCGGCTATGAGAAACCTGATGAAGAAATAGCTTTAGAACCCTTTCTTAACAACAATTTCGTTAAAAAATACGAGGTCAATATCCTTGTGGACAATGGCACAACAGCCGGATCGCCTGTAGTAATTGAGCTCAACCCTACTTACAATAACTTGTTTGGCCGGGTAGAGAAAGAATCTCAAATGGGCACATGGCTTACTGATTTAACCCTCATTCGGAAAGGATCGCTGCATCAGGCCAACGGAGGTTACCTGATTATTCAGGTGGAAGACTTGTTCAAGAACCTTTTTTCGTGGGAAAGTCTAAAAAGGGCTTTGAAAAATAAAGAAATCGTCATTGAAGAAGCAGGCGATCAATGGGGGTTCATTACCACCAAAACCTTAAAGCCCGAACCTATCCCTTTAAACGTAAAAGTGGTGCTGCTGGGCGACCCACTATACTACCATTTGCTCTACACCAACGACAGCGACTTTAAGGAATTGTTTAAGGTGAAGGCCGATTTTGATGTTTTGATCCCACGTAACGACCAAAGCATGAGCGACTACATTGGTTTTTGCAACAGATTAAGTCAAAAGGAAGGACTGAGCTTTCTAAATGATGAAGCCCTGGCCAAAATGATAGAGCATGGGTCACGCCTGGCTGGAGACCAGAACAAACTGAGCACTGTTTTCAGCGAAGTATCGGACGTGATCAGAGAAGCCAACTACTATGCCTCGGTGGAAGGTTCAGCTAAGCATATTGGGGGGCCTCATATTCAAAAGGCCATTGAAGAGAAAGTATACAGGTCGGCACTGGTGCGTGATCATATCAATGAAATGATTGCCAACAAGCAACTGCTTATAGACCATAAGGGAAAAAAGGTGGGACAGGTAAACGCCCTTTCGGTGATTCAGCTGGGAGATACTGAATTTGGTATTCCAAATAGGATCACCTGTAGCAGTAACCTGGGGAAAGATGGTGTAATGGCGATTGAAAAGGAAGCCGAACTCAGTGGACCCATTCATACCAAAGGCGTAATGATTCTTTCAGGCTACCTGGCCGAAAAATACTCACAAAACAAACCAGTGAGCCTGGATGCACGGATTGTGTTTGAGCAAATGTATGCTGAAATAGAGGGCGATAGTGCATCCAGCAGTGAGCTATATGCAATCTTATCCAGCCTTTCAGGTGTTCCTATCAGGCAGGGCATTGCTGTAACAGGCTCC
Source organism: Imperialibacter sp. EC-SDR9 (assembly GCF_902498805.1). Taxonomy (GTDB): domain Bacteria; phylum Bacteroidota; class Bacteroidia; order Cytophagales; family Cyclobacteriaceae; genus Imperialibacter. The sequence goes on from NZ_LR701588.1 coordinate 130,378, forward strand.
GTGAATCAAAAAGGCCAAATACAGGCCATTGGTGGCGTGAATGAAAAAATCGAAGGCTATTTTGAAGTATGCAAAATTCTGGGCTTTAATGAAGAACAAGGAGTGATTATTCCTGCCTCCAATGTACGCAACCTTATGCTGCGTGAAGAGGTACAGGAAGCCATCAGGAAGAACAAATTTAAAGTTTGGGCTGTAGACACTATCGACGAGGGAATGGAGATTCTTACCGGCCTCAAAGCAGAACCAATGGAAACCAAAGGTACATTGTCATATTTAGTGAATAAAAAACTGAATGACTATGCCAATAGAATGAAGGCCTTTTCCGACAATGGTGAACAAGTGACCAACTAATCTTTTTCAATACTTTATGAAAACTGCTTAATACTCAGTGGGCCTATCGAATAGCCGGCAGTTTTTTTGAAAACACCTTCCACTTTAAAAATCCGGTTGAGTTAAAACAAATAAGAGAAGGCGGAATATTCACTCCGCCTTCCGGATCAGCATAGTTATAGCTCTTTTTTAAAGCCATTATGCTATGCTGCCTGTATAACCCAACCTTATCCCTCTAAATGGCACTGCGCTTTTTGTCAATTCTTCAGGCATTAGTTTCATGCCTATCATAGCAATTACTTTTTTGCGCCCTGGTCGTTTAGCCGGATAAGGCTTTGTTTATGTCGTATTAAACTTAACCATAGCTACAACTATTCACTATGACCGCCGTCACCGGCACTGAAGAGCTTCATCATTACCATGATGGCTGTGAATGATTTTCGTTATGCCAATCCGTCCATGCACCATACGGATTGTCATAGCCTCACACTTGAACACCCTTTGCCAGTGCCTCATTAATTTTTTTCGGCAATGTCCCCAGCGCATGGCTTATTTCCTCCTGGCTTATATACAATGCCATGGTCCTGATCACAGCCTTCACGGCCTCAAGTATTTCTTCCTGACAACCGAAATCTCTCCAGGCTGTGCTCCCTTCGGCTTCGGCTATCTCCACCAGAAAGTCGTCAACATTTTTTACTCTGGGGTAATCGTCCAATTTCCAACCATCCACATATACCGCCTTCAAGGCCATAGGTAATTGAGCCAAGAGCTGCATTGACTCTTCGGTCGTAATATGCCTTCGCAGTACTCTGAAGGTACTTCTCAGTATACGGGCGGCATGCGCCCTGTCTTCCACACCAAGATTTGCCTCAAGCTGATGAATAAACTCATTGCCTCTCATTGCGTATTTTTCAAAATCGAGTACCATCGTCTTTTTGTTTTATATAAAACATTCATTTTGAAGTGTTAAGCTTAGGTTCTGCCTCCACTTTCATTCAAAATAAAGCTATCCATACCTTCACAAATCACCAATGACTTCCATTGGAATTGTAGTGATTGTTATCACTCTAAAACCCTTTACGAAAATGATTTATGAAGACAACAATCCTTGCCTGGCGTGATGGTGGTCATAGACTAAAAAGGAGATTGGCAATAGATTCGGGAAGACTAAAAATTGAATTAACGGAAGTAAATATTAATTATCATGAAAAGTTTTCTGAAAAACACCGTTTTGCTGGCGGCACTGTTTGCAGCAGGCTTTATGGCCCAGGCGCAAATTGTGACCCCCGACCTTAGCCCTTTCGCAACGCTTTCTCAAAAAATCGGATTTAGCGAGGTTCATGTTGAGTATTCACGTCCAAGTGTCAGAGGACGAATAGTATTTGGTGAACTTGTACCGTATGATAAAGTCTGGCGACTGGGAGCCAATGCTTCAACCAAGCTTTACATAAAAGAAGGCATTACAATTCAAGATTCATACAAACTAACTCCCGGAATTTATGCGCTCTATGCAATTCCCGGTAAAGAAGAATGGACTATGATCATCAGTCGTGATCCATGGCTTTGGGGGGCTTTCGACTATACAGATAAATATGATGTGGTGCGATTTAAGGTAAAGCCGCAACCACTCAAAGAGCCCGTTGAAACCTTTACTATTCAATTTGCCAATGTATGCCCGAACTGTGCTGAGCTTCAATTTTTCTGGGATTACACCAAAGTAGGGTTCAGGATTACCACGAGTGTGGATGAAAAAGTTGTGGCAGAAATTAAAAAATTCACCAACAACCCTGAAGCGAAAATTGCCGGAGAATACTACATAGCTGCCAAATACTATCTCGATACCAACAGAGAGCTTGCCCAGGCTTTAACCTGGATAGAAAAAGCTTTGGAATACAGCCCCGAGGCCTATTGGATGATGCATACCAAAGCAGAGATCCAGGCTAAAATGGGAGACTTCAAAGGTGCCATAGAAACCGCCACTCTTTCCAAAGACTATGCCAAAGCAAAAAACGATCAGGACTATGTTCGAATGAACGAAATGGAAATCGAGAGATGGAAAGAATTGAGGAAAAACAAGTCTGAATAATTTAGAAATCGGAACACTGCATTGAATTACGAAGACTACGGAAGTTCAGCTATCTCCTTCTTCCTTGAATGGAGGCGGTTCCCTTCCGTAGTCTTTTCTTTCTCACCCCCTGTTCAAAAACAGTCGCAGAGGCCCTGGCGCAGAAAAGTCTTTTCAGAAAGTGAAATAGCGATTCTGACTTTCAATGCGTGATATATGTCATGCCCTCACTGGACAACAATCATTCCTAATACATCAAAGTAAAGCCACTTTTATTACTACGATAACCATAATAGCAGTGGCAAAGAAAACAACTCAAAAAAAGCTTACAAAGCCACCCAGAAGCTCAAACGCAGGGACTTCTGGCGATGGTTATAAATTTCCCAGGCCAACTAACGGGAGCTGGTTGAGTCTTCTGTTCCTGGTTATTGCGTTTATCCTTATTTCAAGAAGCAATTTCTTCTCTTCTCCTCAAGTAGTAACATGGCAGAAATTTGAAAAGGAAATCTTCAGCAAAAATGCAGTGGATAAGATAGTGGTACTCAACAAGGCAGCTGCAGAAGTTTATATAAAACCAGAGTTAGCAGAGGATTCCACTTTCAGCAAGGTTTTAAAGTCTCCCTTTGGCGGCATTGCCTCAGGTCCCCACTACACTTTCAATATTGGCTCTGTTGATGCCTTTGAAAGAAAAATGGAGCAGGCCCAACACGACTTTCCCGACGTGGAGACAATAAACGTGAGCTATGAAGACAGCATTGGCTGGGGACAGATTCTTCTTTGGCTGGTTCCGTTGGGTCTTTTTTTTCTATTCATGCGTTTTTTTATGCGCACCGGCGCTGGAGGCGGAAGCTCCCCTTTTAGCTTTGGTAAATCGACAGCACGCCTGCTGGAAAATGAAGGGAAGAGTACCGTTACTTTTGACGACGTGGCCGGGCTGGAAGAGGCCAAGCAGGAGGTTAAAGAAATTGTCGACTTTTTAAAAACACCCCAAGACTACACAAAGCTGGGTGCCAAAATCCCAAAGGGCGTAATCATTGTTGGCCCTCCGGGAACAGGGAAAACCCTCCTTGCCAAAGCAGTGGCAGGAGAAGCTCAGGTACCATTCTTTTCATTGTCAGGCTCTGAGTTTGTAGAAATGTTCGTCGGTGTGGGTGCCTCCAGGGTGCGTGACCTTTTCAAAAGAGCAAAAGAAAAGGCTCCCTGTATTGTTTTCATTGATGAAATAGACGCCGTGGGCAGAACAAGAGGGAAAAACACGCTCTACAGTGGTGCTAACGATGAAAGGGAAAGCACCCTCAACCAGCTACTGACGGAAATGGACGGGTTTGGAACCAATACAGGTGTGATCGTGTTGGCAGCAACCAACCGGGCCGATGTCCTTGACCCTGCCCTGCTACGACCCGGACGGTTCGACCGGCACATTTACCTCGAACTACCTAATCAGGCAGAACGAAAAGAAATTTTCAATGTGCATCTGAAGCCGCTGGTGCTATCAGAAACTGTAGACACAGCCTTTCTTGCCTCCCAAACACCTGGGTTTTCGGGAGCCGACATCGCCAATATATGCAATGAAGCAGCCCTAATTGCCGCCCGCAAGAAAAAGGAGAAAGTAGAAAAACAGGATTTTCTCGATGCTATCGACAGGATCATTGCAGGGCTTGAAAAGAAGAGTAAGATCATTTCATCACAAGAAAAGAAGGTCATTGCCTATCACGAAGCAGGCCATACAGTGGCCAGCTGGCTGTTGGAACATATTGATCCGCTGGTGAAAGTATCGATCATTCCCCGTGGAAAATCCCTTGGAGCTGCCTGGTACCTACCTGAGGAAAGGCAAATAAGAACCTACTCCCAGTTTGCACAGCAGCTTACTGCCGCCCTTGCTGGCCGTGCCGCTGAGGAGGTCATTTTTGGCGAGGTGTCGTCCGGTGCGGTTGACGATCTTGAGAAAGTAACGAGAGAAGCTTATGCTATGGTGGCCTATTATGGATTCAACAAGAAGCTTGGGAATATTAGTTTTTATGATTCCACCGGTCGTACGGATGCAGGTTTTCAAAAACCCTACAGCGAAGAAACAGGAAAAATTATCGACGATGAAGTGCGCAAACTGATAGACAAAAGCTACAACGAGGCCAAAACAATTTTGACAGCGCACAAAAAAGAACTAGCTGCATTGGCAGAATTGCTCCTGAAAAAGGAAATCGTTTTCTCGGATGAAATAGAGAAAATTCTGGGAAAACGCACAACGTACGAACCTCCCCCACTCGCAGTATCAACACATTGATCAGTCATGTCAGCACATCTGTCCAAAGAAAACCAGCAAGAAAGTGTCGCCGATTATTTGGTATCACATTCACATTCATTGCAAACCTCCGAGGATCTTGATGAACTCATTGAAAGGGCCGGAGATAAGAAAATTGTTATGCTGGGTGAGGCGTCGCACGGAACCCACGAGTACTACAAATGGCGGACATTAATTTCGCAGCGGCTTATCAAAGAAAAAGGGTTCTATTTTATTGCTGTTGAAGGCGACTGGCCAGATTGCTACAGGGTTAACCGATACATCAAGAATTATTCGGGGGCGGGGAAAAGTGCATTTGAAGTTTTGCATGCTTTTAACAGGTGGCCTACCTGGATGTGGGCCAACTGGGAAGTACTCGCCCTGGCCGAATCGCTATACAATCACAACAAAACACTCCCCATCAACAAAAAGGTGGGGTTCTATGGATTGGATGTCTATAGCCTGTGGGAATCGATGGAGTCCATCATAAACTATCTCCAAAAGACAGATCCGTCGGCACTGACTTACGCAGAAAAAGCCTTTCAATGTTTTGAACCCTACAAAGGCGACGAGGGAACAACATACGCCTATGCGTCAGCCATGGTACCTGAACCCTGCACCCGGGAGGTAGTAGATTTGCTCAGAGAGATTCAAAAAAGGGCTCCCCAATACAATTCTGATCAGGAAAACGTGTTTAGTGCCGAGCAAAATGCCTTGGTTGCTCAAAATGCTGAAAAATACTATCGGGCAATGCTTCATGGTGGAAACCAGACCTGGAATATTCGTGACACACACATGATGCAAACCCTGACAAGGCTTTTGGAGCACCATGGAAAGGATGCAAAGGCGATAGTGTGGGCGCATAACACGCATGTTGGTGATGCCAGGGCTACCGATATGCGGTTTGAGAAGATGCACAACATTGGAGAACTAGCGAGGAAGGAATATCTCAACGACAACGTTTTTCTGGTAGGCTTTGGCTCTTATAAGGGAAGTGTGGTAGCAGCGTCCGGCTGGGGCCAGAGGCTACAATATATGATGGTTCCCCCGGCCATAACCGGCAGCTGGGAAGACCTCCTCCAAAAGTCTCGTTTACAAAACACTTATTTTCTTATGGATGACTTCAAACAAAATGCATTCTTCTACAACGAAATAGGACACAGAGCCATTGGAGTGGTATATAACCCTGACACAGAAAAACGTGGCAATTATGTCCCAAGCGTCATTCCTGCCAGGTACGATGCATTTATGTTTTTTGAGGAAACAAAAGCACTACATTCTCTCCACATAATGCCTGAGGGACATCAAATGCCTGAAACCTACCCATTTGGTGTGTAGGGCAACAGAAGCACTTTCAATGATGGCAATCAATCAAGTGCGGACGGCGTAGTCAGAGCGGCACTATGAATCGTTGACAATTATATCATCTACTCCAAGGGGTCCTGGCCAAATGAAAATCATTGTACCCAAATGATGAAGATCATCGATAGAGTCCCCTCAATCTATTAACTTAAGTCTTGTTGTAATCAAAACCTCAAAGTTATGAAAACGGGAATAGCAATATTAGGTATAGTAGCCGGGATGGCCGCAGGTGCCGTTATAGGTTTGCTTTTTGCCCCCCAAAAAGGAGCAAGAACAAGGAAGAACCTTTTCGAAAAAAGTGAAGATTTTGCTGAAGCAGTGAATGACAAGGTGGAGAAGAAGTTCAATGAACTGATGAACACTTTTTCAGACAAAATCATTAAAAGTAAGGCGAATTAGGGTGCTTCATCTGCAAAAACACAGGCCATAAGTTAACAATAGCCAATGAAGGCTTCTGAAATACCCACGGATTTTAAGGCCCTGAATGTAACAAGCGCTGCCTTTGGCAACGGAGGAATCATCTCAGGGAAGTATACCTGTGATGGTAAGAATGTTAACCCGCCGCTTGACGTCAGCGAAATACCTTTGGAAGCAAAGAGCCTGGTGCTGATAGTAGAAGATCCCGATGCCCTGGGCAAAACCTGGCTGCATTGGTTGGTATGGAATATCCTCTCATGCATCATATCATGGAAAACACAGTGCCTGGCACTGAAGGAATGAATGATTTTATGAAGACTGCTTATGGAGGCCCCTGCCCGCCCTCAGGAACACATCGGTACTTTTTTTTAAGGTTTATGCTCTGAACACCCTTCTTGACCTGGCGGGAGGTGCGTTCAAAAGCCAGGTAGAAGAAGCTATGCGAGACCACATTATCGCTTATGGGAACCTACAAAAGAGCATCCCCTTAAGTTCCATACACTTTTTGCTAAGTTTAGAGTTTTGCGGAGAGCACTCTGACAACTTTCGAATATTTTGTGCTTCATCAGTATTCTTCTAACCGACAACAACTCTACTACATGGTCACAACTACAACCATAAACATATATTCGTTTCAATGCTATGGGAAACTGTGCCGGTAGCAAAACGGTGCCTATGTAGGATCAATCTGTATTCCTGGGCATTGAATGATTAGTGTGTGGCCAAATAAAAAGTAAAACTGGTTCAATGTGTCTCGCCCGGCCGGGTTAGGCTTGGACCTTTTGCTTTTTTTAGCCACTCGGGATATTGCCGTTAAAAGTCAACCCCCCAGATTTTCCACTTGACCCCTAATGACCTTCTAAGTATCCTGAAAGCACACCACTGGATTCGGCCTCCATGGCCTTCGTCTCTGTCACCCGGTTTTTCTGCCAGCATGTGAATGAATTCATTTCCACTCACTGCATATTTCTCAAAATTGATGGCCATCATGCCAGCTATTGGGCTAGCCGTTCAAGTTTAGCCTTGTTAAGTATCTTAATTCCATTATTTAAAATCTCCACAAGTCCCTCATCTTTGAAGTCTGCCAGGGTGCGATTAAGCGATTCAGTGGCAGTGCCAATCAGATTCGACATGTCTCTGCGGCTCACTGAAACAAAACAATAAGGTATTGGCTCGCAAAGGGTGATGAGTGATCTCGCCACACGTTGTCTTACCGATTGGTAAGCCAGATCAAGCAACCTGTTTTCAGTTTGCTCAATGGTGCCCGCCAATAGCTTGATGAATTTTCTTGCCAATTCCTTGCTGGCATAAACTGCATTGATAAACTCAACCTTTGGAACAATAACCAACTCCGACTCTTCCATGGCTTCAGCACTTTCCTGGTTAGGTCTTTCCTCCAAAACATAGATGTGCCCAAGGAAATCAGCCACTTTGTAAATACCTGTGATCAGCTCTTTACCTTCATAATTGAGCTTGTAGGTTTTTATTTTTCCCTTCCTTATAAAAAAAACTTCATTATTCGTTTGGCCCTCCATGAAGATGAATTCTCTTTTTCGAAACGTGCGCATAGGTTTACCCGCCAGCAATTGATCAACAGCTTTGGCTTCCCTTGCTTCGTTAAAGAGTAGATTGATATTATTGGAATCGCCTCTCAACCCGGGATTTTGCGCCAGCCTTTTCTTCAGTCGTATTCTAACAATTTCCAATAACTCAGTGGCGCTGAATGGTTTAGTGACATAGCCATCAGCGCCAAGGCTCATTGCAGTTTTAAGATCGTTGTGGTCAGTTTTGCCGGTAAGGAAAACAAAGGGTATTTGGGCAGTTTCCGGCTCACTATTGAGGATATAAAGCACTCCATGTCCATCGAGCTCTGGCATGGAAACATCACACAATATTAAATCAGGAAATTCCTTCTTTGCCAATTCTACACCCGTTTTTCCATTGGACGCAGTTAAAACTCTGTAGTGAGCAAGTTGTAGGATTTCACTGATGTTATCAGCTATTTCCTCGCAGTCATCAATCACCAAAATTGTCTGATCCATTTCAATTAAAAATTGCACCCATTGTCCTCGTCGGCCTGGGTTGGATAAGTGTATTCTTCATAACGGTCACAAATTGGGCAAAATCATTTCATCTTAATTGCCCTTCTGTTGAACTCAATATCTCTCTCAAAAAAACCAGATCGCAAGCCGCTGCAAAATCCGCCAAACTATTTATATCCAAATTTCAGTTTCTAAGGAAGAATCCCTTTTTACAAAAGCAAAAAGGGCCTTTTAATTACCAGAAAATTTCCAGAATGATGCGCCGAGAAACTACTCAACGAATAAAGATATCTCCTGGTAGTCTCTTATTTCATGACATTCGTTCTTGCTGTTCATGATAGAAGTCATCATTTTTAAGACAGGGAAAAGAGAAACGAACCGTGTGTTGAAAAAAGGGAAAACATCCGCAACATCTTGATTGATGTATTGCTCAAAAATAACAGGCGGGATTGGTAATTTGGCTAGCTGAATAACGACATGAAGCGAGTATTTTTTTCGTGAGGTTTTGCCTTTTCCGCCAGTTGTGCAACAAACCAGTTGGCAGATATTTTAGCCACCTCCTCCAGAGCGCCCGGCTCCTCAAAGAGATGAGAGGCTCCGCCTACCACCTCCAGATGCTTCCTGCAGTTTAGTTTTTCTGAAAACTCCCTGTTCATATACAAAACTTCCGAATCGTGCTCCCCCACTATTAACAGTGTTGCTGCCTTCACCAGGGCCAGACTGGGCTCAGCCAGGTCAATCCTCCCTCCCCTGCTAACAATCGCCTTCACCACGTTTGGGAGCACCGCAGCGGCTGCAAGCGCACTTGCCGCCCCTGTGCTTGCCCCAAAATACCCTACCGGTAGGCCACTGACCAGAGGAAGGCTGGTCAGCCACTTTGTTACCTTCACAAGCCTTTGTGTAAGCAGCGGGATGTTAAATCTGTAGGTCGGAGTTTTGTCCTCTTCCCGGGTCAGGAGGTCAAAAAGAAAGGTTACTATACCATTTTGTTGCAGCTCTTTAGCCACAAAGTTGTTTCTGGGGCTAAGCTTTGAACTGCCGCTTCCGTGAGAAAAAATAACTAGTGCAGTAGGCTTTTCAGGAACGTACAGTTCGCCCTCCAGCACTGCTCCGTCAACCGGAATGCATATTTTATGTTGATATTCTGTATTCATGATTGATGGGTTTAGGCATCCAGAAGTAACGGTGGCTCTGCAGCCCTTCTGTTCAGCTTTTTGATAGCGAGAAACGACAACTTTTCTTCAGCCGCAACCTCCCAGCCAAGCAATGTATTGAAGGCCAGCCGGGGATCATCCAGCTTGAGTTCAGTTGCAAAACCTGCACAGGTCCCATAGCCTGCTATCTTGTAATGACATATTTTTTGAATGCAGGCGGCAAACACGGCGTCTTTCAGGTGACTCGGGGCGGTCTGATGCAAAATTTCCGCCGTCTCGCTCAGCAGCTTTTCCATCACTTCGCTGCCGCCATTAGCTGGCACCACAAGCATATCGCCAAATACCTCCTCTAATTTGATGATCTTATCCTGGCAACTGCTGATGTACTTTTTAACCTCAGCTTTCAAGTCTTCCGCACTCATTTGTGAAATGCATTTCAAAAGTGCTATCTGCACTTGCTTTTCAGCATGGTAAAGATCAGTTGCATAGTAAACCAACACCTCCCGAAGATTAGAAATAGTTTTCATGATCTATCGTTTTGTTCTATAGCGAAAATACCTACTCCGGCACCGGGAACATATGACAGAGGTAGTCGGTTGCAGATGATTCGTGTCATCAGCCGACAAGAAGCCACTAAAGATTTACAGCCGAAAGTCCTGATTTCTGATGACACAGATCACTGAAAATAAATGAGTTATTATAGAAATTACTACTGCAAATCACATTGACGTTATGACAGAGTCAAACAAAAAACTGGCGGCCATATTTAAGAACATCGCTGCCAGCTACCGCTTTTTAGGCGGAGAAAATCCCTTTCGGGCGATCGCTTACGACAAAGCATCAAGATCCATTGCCTCTTTGCCGGAAGACATCTCCGTCTATATCTCCAACGGAACAACAGAAGATATCCCGGGAGTTGGTGAGTCGATGGCTGAAGACATCCAGGAATTTGCCGCTAAGGGCACGGTGCCTCGCTTCGAAAGGTTGAAATCGAAGGTGCCCATAGACCTGCTGGAGCTCATGGACATCAGCGGATTTGGCCCGCAGTCGCTGAAAACCATCTACACGAAGCTTCATCTGCAAACAAAGGATGAAATCGTGGATGCGCTAAAAGACGGCACCATAGCAAGGCTTTATGGTTTTGGTGCCAAAAAAGTGGAAACCATGATGCGGGGCTTAAAACTTCACAAAACCATCGAAAACAGAATGTTGCTTTGGGAGGCCCTGGAAGTGGGCAATAAGATTGTAACGGCATTCGAAAAACTTCCATTTGTACAAAAAGCGGCCCTTGCGGGAAGCCTTCGACGAGGCAGGGAAACGATTGGCGACATCGACGTGCTGGTGGCTGTGCTGGACAAGGATAGAAAAAAAGTGGCCGACCACTTTACAAAGCAGGACGTGGCCGCCAGAATTCTGGTGAAAGGCGACACTAAAGTGAGCATACTTTTGAAAGACCTGAAAAGGCAGGCCGACCTTCGGATAGTAACTCCCGACGAGTGGGGCTCTGCCCTGCAGTACTTCACCGGCTCCAAAGAACACAATATTCATCTTCGTACCAAAGCCAGAGACATGGGTTTCAAGGTAAGTGAATATGGTGTTTTCGAAATTCAAAGTGGCCGGCGTGTGGGAGGTGCAACAGAAAAAGAAGTGTACAACCTGCTGGGCATGCAGCTTATGCCAGCAGAAATGAGGGAAGACAAGGGTGAAATTGGGCTGGCCGCCATGCATCGCATTCCAAAGCTCGTGGAGCTGAGTGATATCAAAGGAGATCTTCAAATGCACTCTACCTGGTCCGACGGCATCAAAACACTGGAAGAGATAGCCAGCTATGTTATACAAAATTTTCCTTACGACTATATAGCGATGACCGACCACTCTAAGGCATCCAGGATCGCAAAAGGAATGGATGAAGAGGGATTTCTCCGGCAGATAAAGGCCATCAGAGAACTCAATAGCAAGCTTGGCAAAAACTTTATAAAGTCAGGCGCAGAAGTTGATGTTCTTGCCGACGGGTCGCTGGATCTTTCGGAGGAGGTGCTTTCTCAGCTGGATTGGGTAACGGCGTCGATACATTCCGGGCTTCGCAGCAACAACACCGACAGGTTAATAAAGGCTTGTGAGAGCCCCTGGGTGCATTGCATAGGGCATCCTACCGGGCGCCTCATTGGCAGAAGAGAACCCTACCCTGTAGACTTCAAGCGCCTGCTGGAGGCAGCCAAAGAAACGGGTACCGCATTGGAAGTCAACGCCCAGCCAAACAGGATGGACCTCAACGATGAGCTGGCCAGGCAAGCCCGAGAGGCGGGAGTGATGCTGGTGATCAGCACCGATAGCCATTCGCCTGAGAATTTTTCCTACATGAAAATCGGAGTCACCGTTGCCAGGAGAGCCTGGTGCACCGCCGACAATATTCTTAACACAAGGTCATGGAACGAAATCGAAAAATTCATTAGAAATAAGCAGAAGACGATGAAGGTACACGCCTGATCGACTTCCGTATCCCGGCATGATCTGCCTTTGAAAACATTTCTCTTCCCCCATCAACTCAACAGCCTTAGCGTTCATAACCGAAAATAATAGAACCATGGAAACAATACTTTATGCCACCGATTTCTCCGATAACGCCGAAAAGGCGCTCATCGCCGCTATCAACCTGGCGAAGGCCAGCGACGCTCAACTCACACTTTTGCACGTGTTTGATCTTCCGGTGGGGTGGGATTACCCACGCCTGCAGGACACGCCCGGAATGGAGGACGACCTGAAACAAAAGCTGGAGAACCTGTTCAACAGGCATGCAAAAGGCAAAGCCAAAGAACTAAACGTTAGTTTTCAGGTAGTTGAAAACACATCGATTGCCTATGGCATCATATCTGTGATCAATGAACTACAGGCCGATCTGGTCGTTGTGGGCTCCAGAGGAGAAAGCAAAGCCAAAGAAATTATTGTTGGCAGCACCACAAAAGCACTTGTGAGAGAAGCTCCCTGCCCGGTGTATGCAGTGCCAGCACAGGCTACTGCGGCGGCGCCCGAAAAAGTGCTCTATGCTACCGATTTCTACGAGGCTGATTTGGCAGCTATTCAAAAGCTGGTAGATTTCCTTAAGCCATTTTCGCCGGATATCACCGTTGTGCACGTGAGCCTTCCCGGGGAAGCCAGGGACGAAACGAAAATGGAATGGTTTAAAGGGCTGGTGCAGGAGCAGGTTTCTTACGACAAAATGACATTCCAGGTACTGCTGGCCGATGATATTTACGAAAGGCTCACCAGCTATATAAGCCAATACAAATTTGATTTGCTGGTCATGCTGGAAAAAGGGCCTGTTGGAGCTCTGGAACGACTATTCCACAAGGACCTGGTGACTAAAATGGAATTCAAAACTTCTCAGCCTGTATTGAGCTTCAATGAAAAATACCTGCAGTTGCTGGAAAGAGACTGGTATGATGTAGAATGAATCAGGGCCATCTGAACCAATGGTTGCAGATAAAAACAAAGAGAATTTCCTCCCGGAAATTCTCTTTGTTGCCTGACCACTCACTGCAATCGGGAGGCTATTTTATAAAAACCACTCCAAGACCAACAGTCCAAAAAGAATGGCCCTCATCTGTGTCTGGCTTTTTGAAAACCTGGTTGTATTTCACCGATGCCTTAAGGCCTGCAAAGTGCCACGGAGAATAGGTCACACCTGCTTCGGGCTTTAAGCTAAAACGCCAGGCATCTTCATTCCAACGGTATAGTCCCATGTCGGTGGTGCGGTTGGAAAATAAGGTGCCGACACCAAAGCTGGCATAAGGCTGCCAGTTACTCTCTTTCAGAAAAAAGTACTGACCAGTGAGGTGAACAGGCATCACGTTTGAATAACGATACTGAATACCCGAAAGAGATGCCGTCCCATCCTCGTACGTGGCGTAGGGTTTTCTTTCATAGAAAGCATTCCATCCTATGCCGGCTCCAATGGCAAAAGACGGACTGACCTTGAAATTGTAATCTATGGCCATTCCACTATAGCTCGAATTTTCAATATAGTCTTTGAAGTCTCCGACCGGAATACCCAAATGATACTGTATGGAAGTATATCCCTGAGCATGGAGGTCAGTGAAAAAAAACTGGCTCATGGCTATCAAACTGATGATTTTCAAAATATTCTTCATAGCTAACGGTATATTTCTTGTTGTAAATAGGGGGATTGCTCAAAGGCCTGGTCGATGGCCTTATGAAGGCGGCTGCTAAAGTAGGAAGGGCTTCCCTGCAACAAACCATTGATTACTACGCTCCACGGCACTGGTACGCCATTGTCTACCGAAGAGTTTTTGGCATCGGTCATTTGGATGAACAAGATCCCCGACCGAAATCCGCTTCTGTAGGCAGGTAAATAATAGCCGGGATAGTACCAACCACGCCCCACATACCCGCCGGGATACCACCAGTTCCAGTAGTACCAGTCGTAATAGTAATAGAGATACGTAGTTTTGGATACTGACGGGAGTATGATCATATCCGGTGAGTCCTCTTTGTCAACCTCCGTCCACCCCAAGTTGGTCATGTTTTCACGAATCACATCCAGGATCAGGGTGCTGTATTCTTCATCCACAAATTCAGGCGTGTCGCTTCCATTTCGGCTGCTGAAATCAGAACTGTTGACTTCTACAACTTCATCAGGCAACGAGTAGGTATTAACTGACCCAAAATCGAAAGAAGCATCATAGTTGGTATACACAATATCCAACTCGTCCACATAGTCAGGGCCATCCGGGTAACAACCTTGCATGGCTATAAAAGCAAACATAGCCACCAACGACATTAATTTAATTTTCATAGCTGTCAATCATTTAATGTTATGTAAAGCAAAATTTCTCCAACTATCTTATCATCTTAACGATGAACCAACGAAATATTATTATTCCGAAGTTAGAAGTGTGGTCGGCACCAGACCATGATGGTAGTCATAGCAGGACGATACTCTCGTCACCACCGGGCACGAAGGAGGGGTTTCGGTAAATGGAGGGGCAATTGAAGTACATGCATTGTGGGGAAATGACCACTGGCAAGCACAGAACAGCTCAGGCAACATGATGAATTTTACACGACGGTTTTACTTCGCCGCTGCACCGAAAAAAAGCAGCTGAACCGGTTACCCGTTCACAGCTGCTTTTCCACTATACCCGATGCTCCTGTTGAAACATCATTGCCTAACCTAAGAAAAAAATCGTGCAGCTTGTTTTCGCCCTAAGCCACCAATACTGAGGTGTCGATCTCAATTTCGTTGTCAACCCTTGTCACACCAGGTGAAGACCACGCTACTTTTTCTGCCTCTCTTTTTTCCGCCCAGGAGCGTACCTTTCCTGATAGGGTTACATGATTTCCCGACACATTCACATGGAGGTTTGAAGAATCCACTGTGGCACTCCTATGAAAAGCCGCAGCAATTTTGCCTTTGATCTGTTTGGGGTCAATCGTCTGCGATTTAAGCATGATATTATTGGTTACACCTTTTACGCCAATCAGATTTCGTACCGCATTTGCTGTGGCTCTTCTTTCATAGTCCCAATAGGTGAATCCGGTCAGGTAAACCCACCCGTTGTCCACTTTCACCTCGATCTGTTCATTTTTCAAAGCGCTGTGCCACTTAAGTGCATTGTTTATGGCATCGGCTATTTCAATATCTGTTTTGACGTGCATAGCTTCAATTTTCACTTCCAGGTCTACTGCTACCACGTTCACACCTGTGACACGCTGCGCCGCCCGCTCAGCTGCCAGCTTCTTACTATATGTGTCAACAAGTCCGGAGAGTGTCACCACCCCCTCGTTGGCAGTTACCCCAATTTGAGAGGCCACGTCTCTTAAGAGAGGATCCCACTTAAGCTCCTCCATTACATCTTTCTGAAGTTCTTCATTAGTTTTCATTGCCTTAGTTTTTAAAGTGTTATTACCATTAAATTTTAATTTCAGGGCCACCGACTGCATAATTACTATCGCTGATGATGGCCATCACTCTTCTCACAATTTCCCGGGATTTCTCCGATACCTCGGAAAGCCTGGAAGCTGAAGAAATGCCATCAATCCCCTCTAGCTTGCTACTACCTTCTCCCGAAGTGCTCAGCACTATCAGCTTATGACTTTCACTTGTGCGGTTAACAAAGTCTTCGACATGCCGACCCGGGTTCCAGTACTCCATCGAGTGAATAATAACTATAGCAGTCCAGTCCATTTCTTTGATGGAATCAAGTCCTGAGATGTCGATTACCTGAATAAAAACCGGTGAAATTTCCAACCCGGCAACCACTTCTTTCACAAGGGCATCTTTGAAATCGCTTCCCTGCGTGGCAATCAGCACTTTGTTCCTCATCGCCGGGTCATTCACTGAGTAGGGTTGGGCCGTCTTCATGGGCTCGGGGCCCATCGTCCACCAGATTGTGAAAAAGCCGATGATTATCAACGAAACGAACCAAACAATTACCTTATGCCACTTCATAGCTCTCTCACGTTTTATCCTGCGAACAGCAATAAAATTAGCCAAAGGGTGGTGCATTGCTCATGACCCGTATCATTGAGGAGTGAGATTGTCGTCGCTGAAAAAGTATCGTTTTTGTTGGATCTTAAGCAGTTGTAAGTGCCTGTCTTTTAACTGATATTAAAACTGGAAATTGGTTATGCCTTCTCATCTAAAAACAAACAACTCACAGACGATGAAAGCCTTCGTGATAAACGGCGTATACGATCTGACATCCGGCAACCAACCGCTTCAGCAGATTGAGCTTCCCATTCCCATTGTTGCGGACAATGAGATGCTCATCAGGGTGAGCTGTTGCGGTGCTTGCCACACTGAACTCGACGAAATAGAGGGACGTACGCCTCCTCCACATTACCCGGTTGTGCCGGGCCACCAGGTGGTGGGCTGCGTAGAAAAATGCGGAAGCAAAGCCAGACTTTTCAAAAAAGGCGACAGGGTAGGCGTTGCGTGGATCTATTCGTGCTGTGAGCAATGTGAGTACTGCACCTCCGGCCGGGAAAACCTCTGTGCAGACTTCATGGCTACCGGCAGAGATGCGAATGGCGGTTACGCCGAATTGATGAAAGTACCTGAGACCTCGGCGTTCCCTATTCCCCTTATTTTCTCCGACATTGAGGCTGCTCCTCTGCGCCGGAGCAATTGGCTACCGCTCGCTCCGGCTGGCCCGCCTGCAAAACGGCCAGACTCTTGGCCTGACGGGCTTTGGAGCCTCAGGTCACCTGGTGCTCAAAATGGCCCGCTATTTAATGCCCCAATCAAAGGTGCTGGTTTTTGCACGAAGTGAAGAAGAGCAGGCCTTTGCCCGATCACTGGGGGCCACCTGGGCTGGAGATGCTACCGGAAAACCACCGCTACAGGCCAATGCCATTATTGATACCACACCTGCCTGGAAGCCCGTGGTGCAATCGCTGCTCCACCTGAAGCCAGGCGGCCGGCTGGTAATCAATGCTATCAGAAAGGAAATTGGTGATCAGGATGCGTTGCTTGACATGCGCTACAAAGACCATCTTTGGATGGAGAAGGAAATAAAAAGTGTAGCCAATATTACGAGAAACGACGTGCGTGAATTTTTGAGTCTGGCTGCTAAAATACCTTTGAAGCCTGAAGTAGAAGTATACCCTTTCGACCGGGCAAATCAGGCACTGACTGACCTAAAGCATAAGCACGTAAAAGGAGCCAAAGTGCTGGTGTGGCGGTAGGCCTGGCAGTCAGTGAGAGAACATCTCTTGTTCCATGATGGCGTTTGCCGGAGACTTTGCCAAAAGGCAAAACCTAACACTTGCTTCTTAAGATGAAGCTTTTTGCACAACCTCCCGCTTCTCCTTCTCCCACTTTCTCATGATAGCAATTGTTTCTTCATCGGTCAGGTTGGCGAAGTCGGCATATCCCTGAGAAACAGCCTGGTAATAAGCAGGTGTTTCCAGTATCACCACCTCATCCACCATTTGCTTGAGATGTCTTTCCATAAGCTGGCCTGAGATCGGGGCAGCTACTACGATCTTCGCCGCACCCTTGTTCTTGCAAAGCTGAATGGCGGCAAACAGGGTGGCCCCCGTAGCAATGCCATCGTCAACCAGAATAACCGTGCGCCCCCTCATGGAAGGAAGCTCCTTCCCTCCTCTGTATTTTTGCACCCTTCGAGCTATCTCTAGCGACTCGCTGGATTTGGCCGCCTCAATGTCGTCAATGCGCCCGCTGGCCATATCGGATATGTATAAACTTCCATCTTCGGCCAATGCACCCATGGCGGTTTCCGGGCTCCAGGGGTAGCCAAGTTTACGGGCAATAACCAGCGAGAATTCGGCGTGAAGATAGCTAGCCACGTAGTAGGCCGTTTCGGCCCCTCCTCTGGGTATACCCAATACCAGCACGCCCTTGTCTTTGTATTTTTTCAACGCCAGGGCAAGTTGCTCCGCCGCATCTTTTCGGTCTTTGAACATGATAGCAGTAATTGTGATTTAACTTTACGGATATCAGAAGATGTCTTTGATGTGATATGTAGTCCCATTGAAGACAAACTCGTCTCCGGTCTTCCTTCCCTTCATGGCCTGAAAAAGTGGACTATTGATCGACAGACCAACAAACACCTGCCCGTTCACGCTGAACTGCTCAATGCTTGCAGAAACAAAGAACGTGCCTCTGTCGGTAGCCACGGCCGCACCGAGTTCCGCCTGCTCGTGTTCACTGAGGTGTCCATTCTGATTTTGCATCTTGTAAAGCAAATCTATTTCGTCATTGGCAAATTGAAGCTGCTTATTTATGGAATTCAACTCCGACATCACCTGCTCGCCAAAGGCTGTCTTTGACAGTGAATTTTGGTCGGCTCCCCGGTCAGCAGTGTCCTGCCCCAATTCCCAAATCCGCTTGCTAAAGTCATTGACCACAGCCTGGTGCTTGTTGATACATTCTTCAAACATTCTTGATTTTAATTCTTTCTTTTTCATACCTCTCACCTTTTTGTACTTTGCTGTAAACCAGGCATCCTCCATCAGAGATCACCGTCTGATCTAAGTTGACGATACTGAGTAAGAATTGAAACAACCAGTGTCATGCCGGCCCGGTGATTCTCGTCATTTACCCGCCCTCACACGGGTTACTTTTTCAAGTTTAAAGTTTAACCGGCACTCAGGCTCCACGGTGACAAAAGTGGTGATCGCCGGATGATGCCAGTCATTTAATACTGTCTGTCAAGCATTTAACTTGTTTGGCATAACCAGCCATAACACTAACATGAACGATCCTGTCAGAGTATTCGGCTTGCATGCGACCAGGCCTTTGGGGAACAGTATCGCAAAAGGCCTGGGTGTTTCGCTGTTTTTGCACGAAGAGCGAGACTTTGACGATGGAGAGCGCAAATCCAGGCCCCTGGTGACTGTGAGAGCGTGTAGTGCCCAAAGGCCATCAAACATCTCCATTCGGGCACGGCAATGGAGATGCTTTATACGGAAGACGCAGATAGCCAAAATCTCTGACCGATGGTGACTGATATCGATACGAATTCAGGTACCAAGCTGACCTTGCTGAAAAATCCGAAAAGTTACCCATTTCGTGCCACCAAGGTGAAAATGCTGGAAACACACATGTCGTGGGTCTTTCTGACTGACGACTATGTTGTGAAGCTAAAAAAGCCAATCAAGCTCGATCTGATTGATTTTTCTACTCCGGAAGCCCGCCACAAAAATTGTCTGGAAGAGCTGCGGGTCAACAGGAGGCTGGCCAAAGGAGTGTATTTGGGAATATTACCACTTACGTCGTCTCGGGGTGGGCAGTTAGCGCTGAATGGCAGTGGCAAAGCCGTTGACTGGCTTATTTGGATGAAAAGGCTTCCGAAGGAAAAAACCCTTGAGTCAGCCATTGCCGCCCACAACATCAACAAGCAGGAACTGAAGAGGAGCGCAAGCACACTCGCTGACTTCTACATCAACGGCAAGCTTGTCGACCTGGGCGCATACACCTATGTAAGCTGGATCACCTGCGCTGTGCTGGAGGACGGAAGACAGCTTCTGGCGCCCGAGTACAATGTTCCGTCATCGCTCGTCAACCGGGTCATCGACGCCCTTGTCTCATTTATCTATCTTAAAATTGAAGTGTTGCTGAGCAGAGCTGAAAAAATGAAGATCATTGAAGCGCACGGCGATTTACGGCCTGAGCATATTTACCTGGGCCCTCAACCTGTCTTCATCGATTCCCTTGAATTTTGCAAAAGCCTCAGAATACTCGACATCGCTGAAGAATTATCATACCTGTCGATGGAGTGTGACGCACTGGGATCAACATCCGCAGGCAAGGTGTTTATCGACACCTACATTCAGCAAAGCGGGGACATGATTCCTCAGGAACTGCTGGATTTTTACAAAGCAAAAGGAGCGCTGCTCAGAGCGAGACTTAGCATAAGGCATTTGACTAGCCCCAACTACAAAGGCCCGATGGACAAATGGAAGCAAGAGTGTTGCAAGTACTTAACAATGGCTGAACAGTATATGAATGTATGTCCCAACCTAACCTCCTAATACAATGACAGCACCTGCATCAAAACTACCATACAATATCACTGACTTCATTCTTGCGCACTACAAGGGGTCGGCCATTTCACATATTAACCTGAGTTCGATTTTAAAAAGCGGCTAATTGGCTTGTTTTGACGGGTTGATATTTGATTGCGGGCTTTTTGGGGAAGAAGGAGTAGGCAATCAATCCTGAAATAAGGTTGGTGATGAAGTTTTCGAAAGACCTATGTCTGGAATGTTCGACTTGACAGATGTTCTTGAGTTCATCGTTTACAGTTTCTA
>NZ_LR701589.1 GCF_902498805.1 Imperialibacter sp. EC-SDR9
GCAGTTTTTTCATGAAAACCATCCCACTCCAGGGGGTGATTTCTTTGTCAGTAAAGGCCAGTTTTAAGTCCATCTGCCATGTAAGTTAAAATGACACGGAAAATCGTGCAATTGTGGTCGAAAAAAAAACAACTCATAGCATTGATAATCAGTGATTTAAAACCTAAAAACCCTAATGGCGGCCATTAGAAATTAAGCCCTAATGACAATTCTGGGATAAATGCTGTCATAAGTGAACGGGTTGTTCGGCTTTTTAACACTTGTGTGGCCAACTTCCCTCATGGGCAAGATGCCGTTGTTTGTAATTAAGCAGCTCCTGGAAAGACTAATAAGAAAAGCTTAGCCTCTCAAAGGCCCCATGAATGAAAAATCTTAGTAAACGCTCCATTTTCCGCATTGTTTGGTTTAGCCTGGTAGCTATCTTCCTCACCTGGAACTGGTCGACTTTCCAGTCACGAAACCTCCCAGATGGCACCTTAGAAACCAGCCCTGCTATCAACGTTATCAACAGGAACGATGAGATCGTTTTCACACCAACCCATTCGGCCAAGCAGCTGGAAGTGATTTTTTTTCAGGGAGGCCTGACTGATCCTACAGCCTACGGGCCTTTGTGCAGAAAGCTGGCCGAGGGTGGGTTCACAGTTCACCTCATCAAAATGTCGTTTCGGCTGGCACAGTACGACTACCAGAAAATTTCAACCATGTTTGACCTGGCATCAGGCAAATATGTAATCGGCGGACACTCACAAGGAGGCAAAATGGCTGCGCAGTTTGTTTACGAAAACCCTCAGCTCATGACTGGCCTTTTTCTGATGGGCACCTCTCACCCAAGAGACATCGACCTTTCGCCAAGAGCAATACCCACCATGAAATTTTATGCAGAAAATGACGGCCTGGCAAGTGTAGCCGAAGTGATGGAAAATAAGAACAAGCTTCCTGCCAACGCTGAGCTGATCCTGATCGCCGGTGGCAATCATTCGCAATTCGGTCACCTTGGCCAACTGCTTGGCGATGATGCTGCCACCATTTCAAGGAATAAGCAACAGGGCATTCTAACAGAAAACCTGCTGCGGTTTTTGGATGAGTTGGACAGTGGTGGCTGATGGCTTATCACTGAACGGCCTTCTATGACCATACATGAAACTTTGCCCTAACCGTGCTGGAGATTTCAGGCAAAGGCTTTCCAACAAGAGACCCCCAAAGCGCTTACTCAGCAGTGATTTGGTATTAGCGCATCCAGTCTCATCGGGACGCCATATTGGTACCACCACAATCCTACACAACCCAACCGACGAGTCCCGCAGGGACGGCATATCGGTACCAGAAGACATGGAAAAAGCCACAATTCCCGCAGGACACCACGCAATGGCGCCGACGAATCTATTTTTACAAGAAATGACCACACCTCACAATCCCTCTTTGCTTTAAAAGCAAGCCGGCTTACTTTTGACTAGATTCACTTGAACAAAGAACCGAACCCACCGCCATGAAAAGAATTAGCCTTTGTCTCCTCGCAGCCTCCCTCCTCGCCTCCTCCTGCTCCCAGCAAAACAAATCGGACGACACTAAGCCCCTTCCCCGTATCGCCATCGCAGGTCTTGCCATTGAGTCGAGCACCTTCTCCCCTGCACTTACCGACGAAGAAATGTTTCGGGCAAGGGTAGGCAACGACGTTTTTTCTTTCTACTCATTTCTCAATCCGGACTCGCTTTACAGAAAAAGAGCCAACTGGATTCCTACCCTCAGGGCCCACGCCATTCCCGGCGGCGCCGTGACGAGGGAAGCCTACGAATCGTTGGTGGGCAAAACGCTGACCATGCTGAAAGACAGCCTGCCTTACGACGGCCTTTTCTTCGATATCCACGGTGCCATGAGTGTGGTGGGCCTCGACGATCCCGAGGGAGATTTCATCACCAGAGTGCGGGAAGTGGTCGGCTATGAAACAATCATCTCCACGTCGATGGACCTCCATGGCAACGTATCAAAAACGCTGGCCCAAAACGGCGACGTCATCACCTGCTACCGCATGGCACCTCATGAAGATTCGAGGGAATCGGACAAACGGGCGGTGGAAAACCTGCTGGAGAGGATTGAAAGCGGCAAAGGCAAGCCAGCTTATAAAGCATGGATTCCGGTGCCAATTTTGCTGCCAGGCGAAAAAACCAGCACCAGGGTTGATCCCGGCAAAAGCTTGTATGCCAAAGTAGCTCCGGCGGCTGATCAGGAGGGCATTGTGGATGCAGCCATCTGGATTGGCTACGCCTGGGCCGACGAGCCCCGCAACCACGCCGTGGTGATGGTGACCGGCGACGACAAAGCCAAGGTCACCAGCACCGCTGAGTCATTAGCTAATGCCTTCTGGGAGGTAAGAAATGAGTTTGAGTTCATCGCCCCTACAGCGACACTAGAAGAAAGCCTCGACATGGCCATTGTCAGCGACAAACATCCCTTCATGATCAGCGATATGGGCGACAACCCCACAGCAGGTGGCGCAGGTGACGTGACATGGACGCTGGCCCAAATACTCGCCCGGCCAGAGTTCAAGTCAGCAGATGGCCCTTCTTTGATCTACGCCTCCATTCCCGGGCCTGAGTTCGTGGAGAAGGCAGTTGCGGCTGGTGTTGGCGGCAAGGTATCCGGCACCGCAGGGGCAGCGGTTGACGCTCGTTTTTCACCCCCTATTCAGCTCACCGGAACAGTAACCGCCATTGAAACGGGAGACGCCAGTGCGGAGACAGAAGTAGTGGTGAAAATTGGCAGCGTGAGCGTGATAGTGACTAAAAAGCGGAAGCCCTACCACAGGGAAAGCGACTTTACCAACCTGGGGCTCAATCCCCGTGAATCAGACATTGTAGTGGTGAAAATCGGCTATCTGGTGCCGGAGCTTTACGATATGCGGGCCGACTGGATCATGGCGACGACCCCAGGAGGCGTCGATCAGGACCTCGAAAGGCTGGAGTTCAAAAGAATCAACAGGCCAATGTTCCCATTCGATAAGGACATGGAAGCTCCGGATTTGAGTGCACAGCTGATACCGCTGTCGGGGAGTAAGTAATTGAATCAAGGCCGGGGGAGATTGCCGGGAAAGCTGTTGCAGGCTCAAAACGTTTCCCAGAAGAGATGATAGAGCCGAATTATGCCGCCAAAGTAAAGTTGCCTCCATCAACAAGTGCCTCCCGGTTAAAATCTCGCCGAAATCTTGTCATTAAATCACCGTCTTCTGTTCATTCCGGGAGTTTTTTCGGATATTCACGTAAATCATCATTTCTAGTCTGAGCTAAAGATTGCAACCCCTGAGTTCTTGCTTGCTTGGCCAAGCTATTATTACCTTGATGTCTCATTTTTTATCCTTGCGAAACTGCAGCGAGACTTTGATGGGCAGGTTGTGATACAATGCTAGTAGTAGATTAAACTTTCTCTCAAACATTAGACAATGATTTTTTCTCGTTTCACAACAACAATTTTTGTATTGGCCCTTTTTTCATGCAGCCCCAAAACGCACTTCACCGGCTATGTAGAAAAGTCAAAATCAACGGTGCTGTATCCTTTTGAAGCGATCTACGCTGAGGGTGCCTATTCCCTTGCCGGCAACGAGCCCCTTAAAACTTATGATTTCCTCGACTGGGATGATACAGTGCAGCTTAAAGGCGGCACCTTGCTGCTTGCCCACTACTCTGGTAGCTTCTTCGAGTTCCAGGGCGACACGACCATCAACATCGAGCCATTCAATTTAAAAGCAGGTTACGAAAAGCCCGGTTACCACTTTGACAACCATGACGGTGTTTCTGGCGACAGCAGGCCCACACTCCGGCATTTGTTTGAAACAGATCAGCACCACGAAATATACGACGCCAACATACCCTACCTTCAATTTTCGCATCCACAGCCCTTTAATCTAAAAGTCGGCCCAGTGCAGGAAGTGTGCTTGAGGTGGTGGACCCGAAATCCGAACAGCCAGTCGAATGAATACCAGCTCAGTATTTTGAATGAGAATAGCGAGTTGCTTGGCACCAAAATAGTAAAGGGCAATACCTACAAATTGAACGTCAGGCAGTACGCCAAAAGCGGTGAGTCTAATCGTTTTCAATTAACCGTTCGTGAAATGGGTGAAGGGCTTAAGTCGGCGAACAGCATGACGATCATCATCGACAAACCCAACCGGGCGCTGGTTGATGTTTGCGACATAAAAACCGCCATTACCGCATTGGAAACCGCCTATCATCTCGAGTACCAGGGAGACACGTATGGTGCGCTTAGCATGCATGAGCTCGCAGCAAGCCTTTCTGATCAAGCCATCTACAACGAACTGTTGGTAAATTTCAAGAAGAGATATGGGCTTTAATTTTCAGCCGCAGCTACTCGCAACCTGAACCCGGAAATGTAAAACCGCCAGTATGATTCAGTTGAGCTTTCCCTCCCTGCCGGAAAGCTTTGGCTTTTTCCAGAGAAAACTCAGGCATGCCAAACCTTATAATTCACTCGTCAACTACAGCAATTTCCAACAACCATACTGATGGTTTTAGCTTTCAAAGGTGTTATATTGTCCAATCCATTGACTATATTTTTGAAAGCAAAAAAGACATATAAATTAACCTTTGGCATTGTTCTCCGCAAAAGCATTATTTCTATCTCTATTCTATTTCCTGTTATAATAAGCTGTACAGATCCATTTAACCCATCCGTCGATGCAGAAACAGCAGACCTTTTTGTGGTAGATGGTTTTGTCAGTGCTACAGACTCCACCGCCATTGTCACTCTTTCACATTCCAGGCCATTGACCTCCCGTGGCGTTTTCATCCCAGAAAAAAACGCCCGGGTGATGATTGAATCCTCCGAGGGAGAAAGTTTCTCCCTGCAGGAACTGGATTCGGGTAAATATGCGTTGCAAAACATACCCGTTAACAAAACAGCTTCCTACACCCTGCGAGTGCAGACTGCATCCGGTGCAACCTATACCTCCGAACCTGTCACTGTGAGAAGCACTCCTCCCATCGACAGTCTGACTTACGGTCTCTCGAATGACAAGCTGGGGCTAAGTATAAGGCTGAACACTCACGATGACACGGGGAATTCCCGGTACTATAGCTGGGAGTATTCAGAAACCTACGAGTATCGCTCTTATTTCAATTCTGGTTTTACCTTTGAAAACAATCAACCTGAGCAAAGAACTGCTGAAGAGGCAGTCAATATATGCTACCTCACGGTTCCGTCCACCAGAATACTACTGGGCACATCAGCGGCACTTGCCGAAGACGTTATTCAGGGAGAAGAGCTTACTATCATACCAAAATACTCCCCAAAGATATCCGTTCGCTATAGCATATTGATCAAGCAACGAGTACTTAGTGCAAAGGAATATGACTATCTATATCAACTTAGGCAGGTAACCGAGAGGCTAGGGACATTCTTCGATCCTCTGCCAGGTGAGGTGATTGGCAACATAAGCCGGGACGGTGGAAGCTCGGAAATGATCCTCGGAAATTTCAGCGCAGCAGAAGTATATGAAGAACGCTTTTTCATAAACAAGGGTGAATTGCCTCTCGACCTTCAGGCATCCCCAATTACCAAAGGATGTCAATTGGAGTTTACATGCGATATCAGAATACCAAGAACAACCCTCCAGCCTCCCTGCGTCTTTCTCGAAGACATTAGCGACAACGCCATGATAATAGAGGCAGCTTATGATTTAATGGGCAAGCCCTACGCTTATAGCTTTGCACGTGATTATTGTGGAGATTGCAGAACGCAAGGCGGCATCACCACCAGGCCAGATTTTTGGTAAGCACCTCAATGCTCCGCTCTTAATGTTTAAATGAGCTCATGTGAAATTGACCCCCTCAAATCTCGTCTGATCTGTTAACTTTAATACCATGAAAAGACTTTTGCTCCTCCTTCTTTGCGGCTTACTGGTTCAAACTGCTTTCGCCCAGGAAGCCGACCTCTCCCACCCTTCTCCCAAAAACCCTCCGAAAGAAAAAGGCGACTTCAAAAAGACTGATCTCGTGGAGCTTGTTTCGCTGGATCCCAGTATCAAACTCGACATCCGATACGCCACCGACAACAACCTCGTCGGCCGACCGGTTTACACCCAGGCCAGGGCCTTTCTCCAACGACCAGCGGCGGAGGCACTGGCTAAAATCAATGCTTCCTTGAAGGAAAAAGGGTTAGGACTGATGGTATTCGATGGCTACCGTCCCTGGAGTGTGACGAAAATATTCTGGGACATCACACCAGTGGAAGACCGCATCTTTGTAGCCGACCCCAATCAGGGCTCCCGACACAACCGGGGCTGCGCTGTTGACCTGACCCTGTACGACCTTGCCACAGGCCAGGAATTAGAAATGACAGGAGTGTATGATGAAATGACCGAGCGTTCTTACCCCGACTATGCCGGTGGCACCGAAAAGCAGCGCCAAATGAGAGACCTCCTCCGCTCCGCTATGGAAGCAGAAGGCTTTACAGTGTATGAGTACGAGTGGTGGCATTTCGATTTCAACGACTGGCGCAGCTATCGGATCACCAATGTGCCCTTTGAAAAGCTAAAGTAACCTTAGCGGCCGGGATATTGGCGGCCCTGAAATTACCGCTGGCACATACTGTGGCCGGACCTACCATTGATATTTGCTCCTCGTAACATATTCCGTTAATCCATTGTACTTTTTAGCATCGAACGGCTACTTTTACATTGTTCTTTCCGTGCTACCAAAGTGGCACTGAGCAAACGGATGCAATAACTACCAATCAATTGTTAAAGAAACATTTCCTCATCGTGGTTTCTTTGTTCCTGCTGGTATCAACTACGGAATTTCTGTGGATGGAAAGCTTGTATGGAAAAGATGATTTGTTCGGGGTAGAGTCTGAGCTGGGCAATCAGCTGGAGGAAAAGTCAAGCCTTTCGTTGCTCAAACTTAAGCTCTTCGACATGGGCGGGGCCAATATTGGCAATGCACCGCAGCCATTCAATTTTGATATTCCCTTTTTTGTGCCGTCAGAACACCCTGCAAAATCCGTCGAGGTCGCTCCCGATCAAAGGCTTTACCTTCTCTACTGCCAGCTAAGGCATCACTGCTAATCCTCAAGGCCTCTTTGAATAGCATCGGATGCACCTGCCCGTGAGGCAACGCATCTCCGAAGTATTCTTCTACCCCACTACTCACTGTGCGGGTATCGGCAGGCCAGCCGCATCCACAAGTACCATTTCTTATTATTCATTGACTAGCAATTATCATTCAGGAATATGAAAATCCTCAAAGTTTATAGCAGCACACTACTCATCGTTTTAGGTACTTTAAGTTTATCAGCACAAAATCAGCCCGTGTTCTCCAACAACCAGTTGAAGTTCAACATGAATGAAGATGGGAGTCATTACATCCAAATGACTGGCCTGCTGCAAACCTGGTTCAGGGGTACGCAAATGAACCCTGGCACAACCATCAGCGGCTATTCAAAGGATAGCTACACTGACTTAAGCATCAGAAGGCTTCGCTTTCAAACTTACGGACAGCTCACCGACAGGGTGTTTTTCTACGCACAGTTTGGGCAGAACAATTTTAACTTTCACTCCAATAAATATGACGGAGCATTTTTCCACGATGCCATTGGTGAGTTTGCCCTCATCAAACAAAAGCTAAGCATTGGTGGCGGATTGACCGGATGGAGTGGTCTGGCCCGCTATGCCTCTCCGAGTGTGGCCTCCATTTTGACTTTAGACGCTCCCCTCTACCAGCAGGCTACCAACGGCGTCAATGACCAGTTTCTACGCAAGCTTAGTCTGTACGCCAAGGGACAGCTGGGAAAACTAGATTATCGTATAGCCTTGTCGCAGCCCATGACAGTTACCGGGGCTACCTCAGCACCCACAGGCACTCAGTTTACTTTTTCAAACGAGCCACCAAAAAAACAACTACAAGGTTATGTCAAGTACATGTTTCTCGATAGCGAAAGTAACCTAACACCTTACTCGGCAGGCTCCTACCTGGGCAGAAAAAGCGTATTCAACATAGGTGCGGGTGTTATTTTCCAGAAAGATGCCATGTGGGCCCTCAATGGTGCCGGCGCAACAGTTCACAGCAATATGGCACTATATGGCCTCGACGCTTACTACGACAAACCAATATCTGAAACAGCCGCCATCACAGCTTATGCAGCCCTTACCAACTATGACTTTGGAAGCGGCTACATCAGAAACATAGGCGTAAACAATCCGGCCACGGGCTTAAACGCCCCCAACCCTGGCGGCGCAGGCAACGCCTTTCCGATGGTTGGCACCGGCAACACAGTGTACGCTCAACTGGGATACCTGTTTGGTCAGAATATGATCACAGAAGGTGGGCAGCTGCAGCCGTTTGCCGCAGTGCAACTGTCTGGCTACGACCACACAGCCGACAAACTGACCATGTTTGAATTAGGCGGCAATTACTTTATCCATGGTTCGCACAGCAACAAAATAAGTGCTGTATATCAAAACAGACCAGTATTTGTTGCACAAGGTGGAGAAAACATAAAAGACGGTAGCAAAGGCATGTTTGTCTTACAATATCAGGTGAGCTTTTAGCATGGCTTCCTCAATGAGAGTTGGAACAATTTAGGTTAGGTTGGTACAATAAAGAACCATAGGTTGGTTACTTGATTGTCTTATTTTTCAGTTTACAGTTTACAGTTTGATGAGCGGCGGGCCTTTGGTCCGCCGTTGATTTTTCATACTGGCCAGCTAGAGGCCGTCCTTGCTTTGGGAGCGATTTATTGACCGCTTAAAAACCCAGCCCAAGCCAACAAAGCTCACCACAAGTAATCCAATCCATAGCAGCGAGAACAGGCTCCCAGTGGCCAAAGCCTCCATTTGCATGCCTATGGCCACAGCCATCACTGTACGGGGAAGCATACCAATCAACCCGCCCACCAAAAAAGGCTTTATCCGTATACCCGTATAGCCAAGTACTACGTTCATGATAGCAAATGGAAGCACTGGCGAAATGCGACACATAATCACCAGCATAAGGTCGTTCTTTTTTAAGCCGTCCAGCACGGCGGTTGAGCGTGGATAAGCATCAAAAACAGCCTGAACAGCTTTTGCCCCGATTAACTGCGACGTGGCATAACCAAGTAAAGACGCCAGCATATAAGCAGGCACGAGCAACCACAAACTTTCGAAGCCCAAAAAGTAGCCGCTAAGTGCTGCCACAAACGTGGTGGGAGTAAAAGCAAAGGCCATGGTAAAAACAGTCAGCAAAAAGAACCAAGCCCACTCCAACTGCGTTAGGCCAGTGAGCCATTCAGCATGCTGCCAGCTTTGATAACCTGAGATGGTGCTAAAAATAAGTGGCATGGCCGCCATCCAAAGAATAAGCACCAGGGATGCGGGACTGCGGCGAATGATTTCTCGTACAAGCATTTGAAAGAAGCTGACTAAACCTAACTTTGCGGCACAAGTAACCACATAATACCCAAATAATTCATTTTATATGCAATTCGGAACCAAAGCTATTCACGCCGGCGCAGAGCCAGACCCCTCCACAGGAGCCATTATGACTCCCATCTATCAAACCTCCACTTACGTGCAGGAAGCACCGGGCAAAAACAAAGGGTATGAGTACGCCCGCTCTCAGAACCCAACCCGTGAGGCGTTGGAGACAGCCCTTGCAGCGCTGGAAAATGGCAAATTTGGTCTGTGCTTCAGCAGTGGAGTTGCCGCCACCGACGCCGTTATCAAGCTGCTGGCCCCCGGCGATGAGGTGATAGCTGCCAGCGATATGTATGGCGGCACCTACAGGCTGTTTACCAAGGTCTTTGAAAAATTTGGGATCAAGTTTCACTTTGTTGACATGCAGGATGCTGCCAATATCAGCAAATACATCAATGCCAACACAAAGATGATTTGGTTAGAAACGCCTACCAATCCACTGATGAACATCGTGGACATTCAGGCAGTGGCCAACCTGGCCAAAGGTAAAAACATCATTGTGTGCGTGGACAATACCTTTGCTTCTCCGTACCTCCAAAACCCGCTTGACATGGGAGCCGATATTGTGATGCACTCTGCCACCAAATACCTCGGAGGCCATAGCGACGTGATCCACGGCTGTCTGGTCATGAACGACAAAGACCTGAAAGACAAGCTCTACTTTATACAAAAGAGCTGTGGTGCGGTTCCCGGCCCTCAGGATTGCTTCCTGGTGCTGCGTGGCATCAAAACACTGCACGTACGCATGGAACGCCACAGCGAAAACGGTGAGAAGATTGCACATTTCCTGAAGAACCACCCAAAAGTGGGGAAAGTATACTGGCCGGGTTTTGAAGACCACCCTGGTCACGCCATTGCCAAAAAACAAATGCGCAGCTTTGGAGGGATGATCTCCTTTACCTTAAAAGACGAAACAATAGCGGCAGCTAACAAAGTGCTGAGCTCCACTAAACTTTTCTCGCTAGCAGAAAGCCTGGGTGGTGTAGAATCGCTGATCAATCACCCGGCCAGCATGACACATGCGTCTATTCCCCGTGAAGAAAGAATCAAGAATGGACTAAGCGACTCGTTGATCAGGCTGAGTGTGGGCATTGAGGGTGCAGATGATCTGATCGAAGATTTGAGGAAGGCAATTGGATAAAAAATAGAGAACTCTCGATAGTTGATAGTCAACTATCGAGAGTTATTTTAGCTCCAGATATCTTTGAGATTAAACTTAAGTTGCGGGATCACACGACTGGAAACAATGCCGTTTTGCGAAAGAAATAAAGAAGGTTTATCGACGGAACCCAAAGCCTCCGAAAACACTTCCAACGTTTGATTAGCCGGGTCGACGATCCAGTATTCCTTCACTCCCATTTTTAGGTAAGCCTTCTTCTTGGTATACCTGTCAACATAGCTATTTGAAGGAGAAATTATTTCAACAATCAAATCTGGCGCCTTTTCGACACCCTTTTTTGTGACAGCACTAGCGTTTGATTTTGCTATATAGATCAGATCCGGTTGAAAAACATTCCTATCATCCACATACAAATCGATGGGTGAAAAAAAGACCTCTCCTGTGCTGGCTGCAAAGCTATCCAATACCTTGAACAACCTGCGAACGACACGTTGATGTTCGGGTGTTGGGGCGGGACTCTTAAATAATTCTCCATCAATTAACTGGCAAGGCGTAGCGCTTTCACCCAGTAGCTGATAGTCACTGGCAGTCCACTCTTTAGTCCTGTTGATCACTAAACCTTCCATAATGGTGTTTCTCAAACAACTATAAATATATCATTTACAATGAGTCAATAAAAACCAGCGAAGCAGCGGGCCTTCTAACCCAGAAAACACCTAATTCAATATCTTCTCCATCTCTTCCTGTCCCCTGCCTATCACGGCCACGCCATCTCTTACGATGATCGGGCGTTCGATAAGGATAGGGTCGTTGACCATGGCTGAAATCCATTGAGCACTTGTCAGCGTCTTGCCTTCATACTTCTCTTTGAACACAGGCTCCTTTTTACGCACCAGGTCTTCAGCTTTAATCCCAAGTTTCTCGATCAGGCCCCGCAACTCAACTTTGGTTGGGCAATTCTGGAGGTATTCCACAATCCTTACCTCTCCTCCTCTTTCGTGTAATATTTTCAGCGCCTCCCGACTGGCGCCACATCTTGGGTTGTGATATATGGTATGCATGTGTCTTTTATAATTTCTCTACTATCAAATTGTGGTTGGTGTAAATGCAAATGTCAGCAGCAATATTGAGCGCCTCTCTCACTATCTCTTCGGCTGTCAATTGTGGTGCGTGCTTCTTGAGAGCAATAGCAGCCGCCTGAGCGTACATGCTACCCGAGCCTATGGCTGCCACTCCGTTTTCCGGCTCCAGCACGTCGCCAGTGCCTGACACAACAAGGATTTCCTCTTTGCTGGCAGTGATCAGCATAGCCTCCAGTTTCCTGAGGTACCTGTCAGTTCGCCAGTCTTTAGCCAGCTCAATAGCACCCCGCTTCATATTGCCTCCATAAGCATTCAGCTTCTCCTCAAACCTATCGAGCAACGAAAAGGCATCGGCAGTGGAGCCCGCAAAGCCGGTTACCACTTTGCCGTCAAGCAATTTTCTGATCTTCTTAACATTGTTTTTAGCAACGGTGTTGCCCATGGTGGCTTGCCCGTCGGCTCCGATAGCAATTTCCCCGTTATGCTGAACCGCCAGGACGGTCGTTGATCTGATTTTTTCCATTGTGTGTATGATAAAGAGAAACCGCTTTTTAGGTGTGTTTAGTTTCCCTGATTGGTACAATAACCAAAAAAGCCAGCAAGTATGATACCCGCTGGCTTCGATGTGTCAAAAAGACAGTGTTTTATTTAAACCAGCAGTTTGATCGGATCTTCCAGGAACTTCTTCAATGTCTGCAGGAAGGCAGCACCCATGGCGCCGTCCACCGACCTGTGGTCACAGGTAAGGGTCACCTTCATGAGGTTGCCAGGCACAAGCTGACCGTTTTTCACAATAGCTGTTTCCTTAATGCCACCTACTGCCAATATGCAAGAGGCAGGTGCATTCAGGATAGCTGTGAACTCATCCACACCAAACATACCAAGGTTGGAAATACTGAAGGTAGCTCCCTCCCAATCGGTTGGCTGAAGCTTTTTGTTCTTTGCTTTCTGTGCAAAATCTTTGACCTCGGCAGAAATATGAGAAAGAGACTTATTGTCAGCAAAACGAACTACAGGCATTAGAAGCCCATCGGACACTGCCATAGCCACGGCAATGTGAATGTGCTTGTTCATTCTGATCTTATCGCCTCTCCATGACACGTTAACGTCAGGGTGTTGCCTCAGCGCAGCAGCTGTTGCCTTGATAACCATATCGTTGAAGGAAATCTTTACAGGCGAAATGTCATTCAGGCTTCCTCTCGCTTCAATGGCCTTGTCCATGTTAATTTCCATGGTCACATAGAAGTGGGGTGCGGTAAACTTGCTGTCAGACACGCCTTTGGCAATGACTTTACGCATTTGCGTCACGGGCACGTCTTCGAAGCTTTCTTCACCCACTATAGAGGGCAATACCACTTTGGGAGCCTCCTTGCCTGGTGCAGCAGCGGGTGCTGATGGTTGCGCCGAAGGACTGAAGCTTTCCACGTCTTTTCTCACAATTCTGCCGCCATCGCCCGAGCCAGCAATCTGACGAATATCGTATCCTTTATCCTCAGCCATTTTTTTGGCCAGAGGAGAAATTTTTATTCTTCCATTGTCAGACGAATGATCTGCCGTGGCCGCCTGGCTTGGAGCCGCTGGTGCACTTGCAGTACTTGAAGGAGCACTTGCTGCCTGGGGAGCACTTTCCTCAGCCGGAGCCGAACCAGCGCCCGCTTCATGTGCTTTCAGCAAAGTTTTGTAGTCAGCACCTTTTTCTCCAATAATAGCAATAACACCATCCACTGGCACAGAACTACCAGCTTCTACGCCGATATAAAGCAAGGTACCATCTTCATAAGACTCCAATTCCATGGTAGCCTTGTCAGTTTCCACTTCGGCAATAATGTCTCCAGCCTTTACAGTATCTCCTACTTTGCTCAACCATGAGGCAATGACTCCCTCCGTCATGGTGTCACTCATTTTTGGCATTGTTACCACCGTTGCCTTAATGCCTGAAGTATCAATTTTTTCTGCGGGTGCGCTGGCAACTGGTGCCGGGGTGGCACTCTCTGCGGCCTTTTCAGCAGCGCCGTTGCCTGCTCCTCCACTCTTCACATCTTTCAGCAACCCGTCAATATTCTCTCCCTTTTTGCCTATGATGGCAATGATTCCGTCTACAGGGGCGGCTTCTTTCTCCTTTACACCAATATAAAGGAGAGTGCCATCCTCATACGATTCCAGCTCCATTGTTGCCTTGTCGGTTTCTACTTCGGCGAGTATATCACCAGATTTCACTGTATCCCCCACTTTCTTCAGCCATGAAGCGATAACACCCTCTTCCATGGTGTCACTCATTTTTGGCATTCTGATTACTTCAGCCATTCGTTGTCCTTATTTATATCAAAAATAGCGTTATTGAAATTTTAATCACAACTATGCATTATCATGTTGCGACTCGTAAATTTATAAAATTGAGGCTTAGCCATGAACATATTAAATGATATTCGTTGGAAAATGTTTTGGTCGGCTAGCGAATCTACCTCAACATCAATTTACAAACGTGTGCATAGGTTCCCATCTTCCACGATATTAGCAATAACAGCAGCAGTATTCATGATATTTTTGAAAATTTATTGATCCGCCCAGCAATGTCGGTATTTCAGCAGCCCAGCTACAAAGGTTCCCTTCTTTCAATAAATAAACACTTCGAAACGATTTACCCTGCCCTTTTCAGAAAAGTATCCAATCCCCCTGCCGTGCGAAGGGAAAGGCTGGAAATGAAAGACGGTGACTTTCTTGACATTGATTATGCCATACAGCACACAGCAAATCGCAACCACAGGGTAGTAATTATCACTCACGGGTTAGAAGGCGACAGCAGCAGGCCCTATATTAAAGGGATGACCAAGGCCTTTTATGCCCACGGCTGGGACGTAATGGCATGGAACCTACGAGGCTGTAGCGGTGAGCTCAACAGGCTACCGAGGTTCTACAATAGCGGGGCAACCGGGGATCTGGATGCAGTGGTGGCCGAAGCCGTCAGCAGAGGCTACGCCGAAATTTCACTCGTAGGCTTCAGCCTTGGAGGCAACATGACCGTGAAGTTTCTGGGGGAGTCCTACGCTGACCAATATCCGATTGCATCGTCCGTGGCGTTTTCCGTGCCTCTTGACCTGGAGAGTTGCTCCATTGAAATAGATAAATGGCACAACTACCTCTACACCCGAAGATTCCTGAATACGTTGATTAAGAAAGTGGTTCGAAAAGCCGAAATTTTTCCCAAATCGTTCAACATTGAGGGCGTCCGAAAAATAAAAAGCATCTTTCAATTCGATGAAATAATTACCGGCCCCCTGCATGGCTACAAAGGCGCTATTGACTACTACACACGGTGCAGCTCAGCCCCGTTTGTGCCAAAAGTAAGCACACCTTTGCTCGTGGTCAATGCGTTAAACGACACTTTTCTTTCCGACAAGTGCTACGAGGAAAGCACCTTCAGCGCCAACCCAAACACTTTGTTGCTGAAACCCCGGTATGGCGGGCATTGCGGTTTTGCAGAGTTTCAAAACGGCAGCACTTACTGGTCGGAGCAGGTGGCTACTGATTTTTGCCTGCACCCCGAGCGGTGGCTTCAGGGCAAGTAAATGGCTCACAGTCAGCGTTACGGTCGTATTTTTACGGCAAATTAGATAGCTTTGGGAAAACCAATCATCGAATGAGTTCACGCTATACATTGAGTAAGCCACCGGAAGAAGTTGCCAGACGATTTAAAGCCGATGTGACGGACTCATATGAGCCGAGGTTTAACATAGCGCCGACGCAGCTCGCACCGGTTATTACCAGCGACTCACCGAAGGGATTTTCGTTTTTTTATTGGGGTCTCATTTCCAAATGGGCCAACAACAAAAGCATCAGTGAGAGGCTTTACATTACAAGAGCAGAGCAAATTCCCGAGAAAGCAAGCGCAAAAACCGCTCTGATGGAGCGCCGGTGTTTGATACCAGCTGATGGGTTTTACGATTGGAAAAAAGTGAGCAAGAAAGGGCAGGTACCCTACTACTTTTTTGAAAAGCAGCATCAACCTTTTGCAATGGCAGGTCTTTGGGAGGAATTTGAAGACGATGAAGGTGAGCAAATGCATTCGTTTACAGTGATCACCTGTGCTGCCAATCAGCTGGTAACGGAAGCCAGTGACCGGATGCCTGTCATGATTGAAAAGTCTCGTGAAAGCACCTGGCTGAACAAAGCTACGCCATTCCAGGAGCTGGTGAGCATGTTAACTCCCTTTCCGGCACTGCAAATGCAACGCCATCCTGTGTCATCAAGAGTTAATAATATAAAGTATGATGCACCTGATTTGATCTTACCGGCGGCGCCTTCGGATCAGTTCGGCAACTATACACTCTTTGACTAATTAACGATTTATCATTATCCTGAGACAATTTGTATCTTGAACAAGTTCGTATTCATAGCGTTTTGAAGAAGTATCAACCAACCCGATTTCTACTGTATTTGTATACCAGCATGAAAAATTCGATCTATTTACGCTTTACTTCACTAGCCCTCCTTGCAGTGGGTGTCCTGCTTCCTAATGCAGGTTCCTCACAGGGCAAGCACAGCACGTATGTGCGAGCGGAGGATTCCTTTTATGACGAGGAGTTGGAGACCGCCTTTCTGTTATTCAACGAATACCTGGCCGGATCACCCGACGACAGAAAGGCTCAATACTATGCCGAAATTTGCTCACTACTCACCTACTACCCCGCCAAACCACTGGATAAATTTCTTCAGTTCGAAGCGACCCTGGGTACCAGCGATAAATTTTTCTATTACTGGGCGGGAAGAATCTATGCAGCACGGTACGACTATGGTGCGGCCATAGAAGCCTGGCAGAAATTCCTCGACCTGAAGGCCTACAAAAGCAAAGTGATTACCGACGAAGCAAAGGCGTTTATTGACGATGCTATTGTTAAAAAATCCTTTATTGAGCTTCCGTCCACCTATTCAGTGCACCATTTGCCGGCACCTATAAATACGCTCAATTCTGAAGAGAACCCTATCTTGTTTGACAACGAAAGTAAGCTGATGCTTGCGAGCATAGGCAACGATGAGAGTGTCCGCCGAAGAAAGCAAAGGTCAACTATTTACTTTTTTGAGCGGCAGGGGAAAAACAAATGGTCGCCACCAGTAAGCTACCCGGCTTTCAAAGAAATGAAAGGCAACATCGTCAACCTTCAGCTTTTCGACAACGAAACCAAGCTTCTGCTCTACTACGAAGACAAGAAGGGTGACCTGTATCAATCGGAAAAAGTGAATGGTGTTTGGCAAAAGCCCAAGCCTTTAGATCAGATAGACCGAACAGGGATGCAGGTCAGCGGCTTTTTTACTTCCAATGGAGAGGTGCTTGTTTATACGGCAGAATCAAAAAAGCCCGACAAAGACATCGACCTTTATATGGTGACGAGGCAGGATGAAGGCCAATGGTCAGCCCCCACTGAGCTACAGGAGCTCAACTCTCCGTTTGACGAAGACAGCCCTTACATCACACCAGACGGTTCCACCATCTACTTTAGCTCTAGAGGCCACTCAAGTGTTGGCGGCTTCGACATATTCAAATCGGTACGAAACCCTACCACCGGCAGGTGGGGAACTCCGGAGAACATGGGCTATCCCATTAACACACCTGGTGATGAAATTTTCTTCAAGTTCAACAAAGACGGGAAAACTGGTTTCTTTAGTTCGGATAGGGCCGGCACAGTTGGCTTTCTCGATGCTTACCTGTTCGTAGAAGAAATCAAAATTCCGATGAAGGGCAGGGTAATCGCCAGCTCTACAAAGCAGCCTCTGGCAGGGGTGCTGGTGAAAGTAACGCCCGACAACCAGTACCTCAACACACTTTCTGCTGAAAGCAATCAGGATGGGGAGTTTGAGGTCTTGCTTACATCTGGATTTGACCAGGCATTCGACCTGACCTACATGGGGCTGCATGTTAAAACAGAAAGTATTTCAGTGGATCAGACAAGCCCCACGGACACGGTCAACAAAGTTTTTGACGTCGACTTAACCGAAACAATCCTTGCTCAGCAAACGCATCAACAGGGATTCCAGCAAGGCAAATCAACCATTCCAACCAAAACGACTACAAAAGTTGCCAGTGCAAGCGCCGAAACCACAGCTCCCGTTTCGGAATACACAGAGCTGAGTGACCTGGGAAAGAAATTCAGCAAAGGCAACAAGGCCATTTTGAGCAATATATACTTTGAGCCGGGATCCGATTATATCAGCTCTGCTTATACGCCCGAGCTTTTCGCACTGTTCAAGGTGATGAGCGAAAACCCTGAACTGAGAATTGAGATTGGCGGACACACCGACGCTTTGGAGGAAAAGACCAGCTCACAGAATTTATCGAAACTCAGGGCAAGGGCAGTGGGCAGTTACCTGATGCAAAGAAGAATATCGGAGGATAGAATTAAGGAAGTAGGCTATGGAGCCACGCAACCCCTGGCATCGAATGACAATGAAAAAGAAGGACGTGAGCTAAACCGCCGCATCGAAGTCCTTGTTATTGAATAGAACTTAAATTGTTTCGTTTATTATTCTTGTATAAATAAAACTCAACACCCAAATGAGAGCAAGCAAGATAGCAGGCATTGGCCACTATGTGCCCGACAATGTAGTGACCAACAAAGACCTTGAAAAGCTAATAGAAACCACTGATGAATGGATTCAGGAAAGAACCGGCATTAAAGAGCGCCGGTTTGTAGACCCAAAGTCGGATGAAGCCCCATCAACCATGGGTACCAAGGCTGCCCGGATTGCCATCAAAAACGCCGGTATCACGCCCGACGACATTGACTTCATCATTTTTGCTACCCTCAGCCCCGACTACTACTTCCCAGGCCCGGGCGTGATGGTGCAGGAGCAGCTTGGCATCAAAGAAATTGGTGCGCTGGATGTCCGAAATCAGTGTTCAGGGTTTGTTTACGCCGTATCGATTGCAGATCAATTTATTAAAACAGGAATGTACAACAACATCCTGGTAATAGGCTCCGAGCTCCATAGCAGCGGCCTCGACATGACCACCAGAGGGCGTGGTGTCTCAGTTATTTTCGGCGACGGCGCAGGTGCAGTGGTGATGCAGGCAGCCGACAAGCCCGGTCAGGGCATCCTGTCCACTCACCTTCATTCCGAAGGCAAACATGCGAAGGAGCTGGCGCTAATAGGCCCAAGTACCAAGCACTGGGTGGACAAGCTAATCGTCGAAAACGACCCCGAAGACATTAGCTACTACCCCTACATGAATGGCAACTTTGTGTTCAAGCACGCTGTAACTCGCTTTGAAGAGGTGATCAATGAAGCCCTGGATAAGAATGGCTTTAAGAGCACAGACATCAACCTTTTGATCCCGCACCAGGCCAACCTGCGCATCAGCCAATTCATTCAAAAGAAAATGGGCCTGTCCAACGATCAGGTATTCAACAACATCATGAAATATGGTAATACTACAGCTGCGTCCATTCCCATTGCGATGAGTGAAGCGTGGCAGGAAGGAAAAATAAAGGAAGGCGACTTAGTGTGCCTCGCTGCTTTTGGTAGCGGGTTTACCTGGGCATCTGCACTCATCAGATGGTAGAAGACGGGTTCTCTAAGGAAGAAATTGAGTTAATGGGCGACGGTGAACTACTGCTGCTCAAGCGCAAGGTGATTTCGAAGATGGCTGACCGATTCTCCAGGATTGAGGGTATATTCAGGCAAATAATGCGCAGTGAAAATGATCTTCATTTACCACCAGACACCTTACTAAAAGCAGGAAAGGTATCCAGAGGAGAAAACTATAAAGGCCTCCCCTATATCGTGCTGGACTACCCAAGGCTTATGACCCGCCACGACGTGCTCAATATCCGACTGTTATTCTGGTGGGGGCATTACTTTACCTTGTCGCTTCATTTGGGAGGCGAGTTTTGGAAGGAGAGAAAGGCAAATATTTTAAGGAACATTGGGGCACTTACTCTGGAAAATATTCGTTTCCAAATCGATGGTTCACCCTGGGAAAACGACATTTTCTCTGATAATTTTCACGAGTTAAACTCCTCAGACAGCGTGCAAACACTTTCAATTGAAAAATCCACCTTTTTGCGGCTCAGCCACTATTTACCTCTCAATGAGACACAAAATCTCGATGAATTCGCTACCAAAGGTTTTAAAAAATTTATGTCTATTTTAAAGGATTGAATAATCTAGCATTGTTTTTGAATGCCAAAGTAATCGGACAATAATCAAACCCCGGATGAATAAGCCCGCTAGCTATTTGTTTACATACTCTCTAAGCATTTTTTGTCTATCCAGCTTTTTGCTTCCCGGATTAAAGGCCCAAACGATGTCTTTTCCGGATACAATTGCTACGTACAAAGGCGAATTACAGAATGGTAAAAAAGAAGGTCTATGGCTTTTTTACAGGAGCAACAACCAACTGCTGGCGGAAGGTTTTTACAAAAACGATAAGAAGGACAGCCTTTGGTTTTTCTACAACGCAGATGGCCGTCGCAACCAAATGGAGAGCTACAAAGGTGGCATTCTCAACGGCATTTATGCCAGTATCTATTCAAATGGAGAAATCAAAGAAAGAGGCCGGTATAAAGATAGCCTGAGAACTGGTGAATGGGAAGGGTTCTACCGATTTGGGCTGAAGCTTTACGAGGGCAAATACAATGAGGGCAAAAGAGAAGGTCTTTGGAAAGAGTACTATGAAACAGGTAACCTGAAGTCGGCAGTGTTTTATGAGAATGATAAACTGGATGGTGAGGCTGAATTTTACGACGAATACGGCCAATTACAGTCCAAAGTAAACTATAAGGAAAACACGCTTCACGGCCCTGTCACCGAGTTCTATCCCGACGGCAGCGTGGCACTTGAGGGACTCTTCAAGATAGGAAAGAAAGACAGTGTTTGGATAGAATATGATCCTTTCAAATTGGTTTTAGCGAAGGAGAAATATAAAAACGGCTCACTGGACGGAAAACAATCGTACTACTATCCAAGCGGAAAACTGGAGAAGACCGAGGAATATGAGTTAGGCACAGCAACTGGCAACTGGCATCAATATTATGAGAATGGTCAGCTCAAACTGAACGTCAACTATAAGAACGGGCTAAAAGAAGGCATATATCAGGAGTTTTTCGCCCGGGGCAAAAAGAGCGTTGAAGGCAAATATGCCTATGACCTGAAGACCGGTACCTGGACAAGCTTCTTTGAAAATAGCAACCTCTATTCTATTGGCGATTATCTGCGTGATCAGAAAACTGGCTTGTGGAAATACTTTTACGAGGCTGGCCCAATCGAAACAGAAGGCAAGTACAAAAATGGTATGAGAGACGGGCAGTGGGTCAGCTACTATATTACGGGAGAAATATCTGCTATTGGTAGTTACAGGCTTGATCTGGAAGATGGTATCTGGGGTAGGTTTTACCAGAATGAA
The DNA here is from genome assembly GCF_902498805.1 of Imperialibacter sp. EC-SDR9. GTDB lineage: Bacteria > Bacteroidota > Bacteroidia > Cytophagales > Cyclobacteriaceae > Imperialibacter. The sequence continues at coordinate 21,060 of NZ_LR701589.1, forward strand.
CAACTGATACAGGATGAGAACTGGGACAACGGCCGACTGCTGGCTGTCAGTGAATACTTTACCCCAAAAGGCGAAGTTCTGCCAGGCGGCACCCTAAAAGACGGCTACGGGTCAAGGATAACCTACTATGACGACGGCACCCTTAAGCTGGAAAGCTATTACAAAAACGGCTTCACTGCTGACATTTGGAAGTACTATCACCCTAATGGAAAGCTGGCTTCTGAGGGGCAGTTGCTCAACTCCCAAAAACAAGGCGCATGGAAATACTACTATGACAACGGAGCAGTGGAGTCAGAGGGAAAATACCTCAATGATGAGCGCACAGGCCTCTGGAAGTTTTACAACCGTAAGGGTAGAATAACAGACCAGATCAATTATTCGAAAGAATAACTGGATAATAGGTTGGGGCATCGTCCCAATGGGCCGGCGTAACTCCCGTTCTCACACCTGTTACTTCTTCACATTCCAGACAGCCAAATCTCATATCAAGAACGATATCCGGAACTAGTTTTCTATATGGGTGGTCTGAAATGCCGCTTCTACTGAAATAAGCAGATTTGGTTTTCAACCCGGAAGCACCAAAAAAACCTAAAACTCGCTCATCTGGATCACTGACATTGTGTAAGTTTCCCCTTATTGTTATCGGAGGTTTGTCAAACACTCCACCTGAATTGGTCGTCAGTTGCTTCACTTTCTGCCAGTATTCATGGGCGGCCTTGCTTAAAGAATATTGTTCGGCCTCGACGAAGTACGGCAATCGATTATCATAAGGGAAAGTTAGTAGAGGCACTCTTGCAATCGTATTTCCATCAAACAGCTTATCTGATCGAATGTTGATACGGCCAGGGCAATTATGGATATCAAAGCATTTCTGGCAACAATAAGTCCCATAAGTTATGTAGCCTGCATCTGGCTTCCCAACCGTATATATCCTGCAGAAGTCAAGCCGTTCATAATTGTTCCACCGCCACAGATAGTAGTTCTCTTCATCTTTCGGATCTTTGGTCTCGACGAAAACATCGAACTCACCCTGCAAAAACTCGCCGGAAATATCCCGGTACTCAGCGTATATGGTGTCGATGGGTGGAACGGCTGGCAGCAGCTCCGGCACAGACTCATAAACCTTACCATCCGATAGCTCTATTCGTACCGAATAACTCCGTCCTACTTCTCCTCGTATGCCATCAGCTTTCGTCTCATAAGTGCCTCCCTTCGTATAGCTCAGCTGCTCTTCACTACCCAGATCGTCTTTGATGTAGACCTTTGCATCGTAGATAGTGAAATCACTCTTGGCGTTGCCCGAGGTGTAGGTGGTGCTGTAGCTAAGTTTTACTCTATAAGGCCCGGGCTGGTCAGTAATAAGTCCCTCTACCGTCAACTTTGGTGTCTCGTCGGTGAGCTCGGGGTCAAACGGGGTGATGCAAGTGGTGAGAACGAAGAGGCACAGAGCTAATACCCTGGTCGACTTACTTCTATCTAATATCCAATCGCCTGCCCTCATCAAAAGGTGAAATTATAAGTAATTGAAGGGAAGACAGAGCCAAAAATAGACAGCTTGTAAACGTCGGCATGAGCGTAGTAAAGCTGATTGTTAGGCTTAAAGAAAACCGAATACGCATTTTTCCTTGCGTAAACATTGTAAATGGAAAACACCCAGCTCCCCTTCCACTTTGCTTGCCTGCTTGGTTTATCGTCTATTGTCATAGCCAAGTCCAGCCTGTGATAATCGGGAATACGGAACTGGTTACGGTTTTCATAATAAGGTACATACGCTCCATGGTAGTAGTACTTATCCAGCGGATAGGTCGTCGGTCGGCCCGAACTATAGGTGAAATTCGCTGAAAAGCTCACCCTGGTGCTTTGCTTAAATATCGCCGATAAATTCAATATGTGTGGCTTATTGAAGTTGGCTGGATAGTAGTTTCCATTACTGATTTGCTCTTCCTCAAACTCGGTCTTTGTTCTTATTCTTGCCTGTGAATAAGTATAGCTTAGCCAACCGGTCAGCCTTCCCATATTTTTCTTTGCCTGAACCTCTACGCCATAGGCAAATCCATTCCCGTGAATAATGGCAGTTTCCAAGGCTGGGTTCAACAGCAGGTCGGCTCCGTCTTTGTAGTCGCTCAAATTCTGTGTGTATTTGTAAAAAGCCTCACCTGATAGCTCATACATATTGTCTCTGAGGTTCTTGAAATAGCCGACTGACACCTGATCGGCAATGATGGGTTTTGAGTAGGTGTTGCTCAGTTGCCACCTGTCGATGGGCATCGAAGCAGTGGTATTGGAAATAATCTGCAAATATTGCCGCATTCTATTGTAGCCAAACTTGATCGACGCAGTGGGATTAAGGCTGTACTTTAATGACAACCGGGGCTCTGCCCCACCATAGCTGTTGATCTTTTCTCTCTTTGAATAGTGCGTGGTGTCCACCATCGACTCATGCGTAAGAGGCACACCTTGCTGATAAGAATAGACATCCCGGTCACCCGTGTTCTGAAAATAGGAATACCTGAGCCCAGCCATCACTGTCAGCTTTGCGTTGACGATCAGCTCATCACTTGCAAAGCCAGCCAGTTCCAGGCCATGCTCATTTTGCAGCAGATGCGCATTGATGTTTGATTCGCTGCTGGTAGGTTGCAAGTGACCAGGCTCGAGAATGTACTGTGTCCCAGCTGCGCCGAACATAATGGTATGACTACCTTTCAGCCAGCTAAAGTTGGCCTTTGCTTTTCGATACTTTATCGCCGAAGGCAATTCAAAGCCCACCGCCGGAACGAGGCTGGAAATAGAGGCATTATAATCACTATAAACCGCCACAACGTTAGCGATGAGGTCGGGAGAAAAAGCGTGATCCCACCTAACGGTGGCATTGGTTGTTTCCCAGTCGTATTGAGACGAAGTGGCGTTCACTTCTAATGCGGAAAGGGAATCCGAAGCAAGCTTGAACTTATCCACCGACCGGTAGAGCGACAACTGTAGCTTACTGTCCTCATTGGTTTGATACAGTACTTTTGCAGTGATGTCATAAAAATTAGCCCTGGTGTCCCGAATCGACTTGTTGGGAGCTAATTTGAGCAGATAGTCGGGAAATGATGCCCTACCCCCAACCAAAAGGCTTAGCTTTTTACTGAGCGGCCCTTCCACCAGGAGCCGGTTGGCAATCAACCCAACGCCACCTTGCACTTTCATTTGCTCAGTCTCTGGCGTTCTTATTTTTATATCAAGCACAGAAGAAGCTCTTCCCCCATGTTGAGCAGGTATCGCCCCTCTGTAGAAGGAAATGTCTCTTACCACATCAGGATTGAAAACAGAAAAGAGCCCCATTAAATGAGAGCTGTTGAACACCGGCGCATCGTCGAGTAATATCAGGTTTTGGTCAACATTCCCTCCTCTCACGTTAATACCTGTCGTTCCCTCCCCTACCGTCGTAACACCCGGCAACATTAGCAGGCTCTTCATCACATCCACTTCACCCATGAAGGTCGGCATCTTCTCAATGGCTTTCATGGACATCTTACTCACGCCAAGCTCCACACTCGAAATATTGTGATCTTCTGCCTGGCCACTTACGCTCACTTCCTGAAGTAGTTGAGACGACTCATCCAGGTCAATGCTGATGGTCATAGCACGATAAACAGGCACATTGCGCCTCTTGCTTTCAAACCCAACAGAGGAAAACTCCAAAGCATGCACGCCCTGGGGCAGGAACATGATAAAATACCCTATTGAGTCTGTTACTACACCAGTGGAAAGGTTAGTCACGTAGACGTTTACTCCTTCAAGGGGGGCGCCTGAAACGCTATTTTTGACAGTACCGCTAAAGGGGAAGTTTTGGGCAACTGATAGAAAGGACGTCAACACCGACAATAAGACACAAGCCAAAAGCGCCTTCGGGAGGTTTCTCATTTTTATTGCATAAAATAGTAGATCCCTATTCAAAAATAAATAACAACTCTATTTCAAAACCCCCTATAATTTGAGAATAAAGAAGTCGGTCAGGAGTTATTGCTCTGTTTGAAGATAGTAATTATCTGCAATGAATAAGTAAAAAAATAACTCAAATCGAATACCACAGCTCTGCAATAGCTGATGAGCTCAATCGCTTTAGTACGTCGGCGCATCGTCCCATTCCGACGGCTTTCTTTCCGTTCTGTAGATGGACTCCTCGCACTCCTGGCAGCCCCGTGTGTCGATATTATATAGGGGTGTTGAGCTATAAGGGAACGAAGGAATATTGTCTCGCCTGAAGTACACCGCCTTCACCTTGACAGAAGACGCTCCAAAATACCCCAGCACCTGCTCATCCGGATCGTTCACGTTGAAAAGATTTCCATTGACAGTCACAGGTGGTTTGTCGAAAACACCGCCGGCATTATTGATCAGGTCGCTGGCTGTTTTCCAAAACTTATAGGCAGATTCCGTCAATGAATATTGCTCAGCCTGCAAATAGTAAGGCTCCCGACTGTCATACTCGAACGACATCAAAGGCACTCTGCTGATCCTGCCGCCATTCACCAGGGCATCCGATCCAATATTGACACATCCTGCGCAAGCTTCTATTTCGAAACACTCACTACAGCAGTACCTCGCATACCAGGTAGGTGGCGATGGAAAATTTTGAACATACGTGAGACAGTAGTCAAGCTTGTTGTAATGCTTCCACTTCCACAGGTAATAGTTCTCCTCTTCTACGGGGTCGTTGGCATCCAGGTAAACATCAAATTCACCCTGCACAAATTCGCCCGTCACATCCCTGTACTCGGCGTATAGTGTGTCTATTTCAGGCGCATAGGGCATCAGCTCGGGGTATGATTGATAGGCTTTGCCGTTGGAAAGCTCAACTCTAAGCGTGTAGAATCTACCCGCAACTCCTTGTATACCATACGCCGCAGTCACATAGGTACCTGCGTTGCCACTATAAACCAACTCCTCCTCGTTGCCTTCGCTGTCACTGATAAAAACCTTAGCGTCTCTTATCGTGTTCTCACTTTTTTTATCACCACTGGTGTACGAAGTACTGTAACTCAGCTTGATCACATAAGGCCCTGCCAGGTCTGTCACCGTTCCTTCCACGCTCAGCTTTGGGCTTTCGTTGGTCAAATCTGGACTAAATGGTGTGATGCAAGAACCCAGTAAAGTCAAGGAAAATATGTAAGCAGCTTGCAGAATACGCTTTATAGTCATTTGGTTCTTCATGGCTATCAAAAGGAGAAATTATACGTGATGGAAGGGAAAATGGTGCCAAAAATGGAGAGCTTGTAGGCGTTCGCCTGATTCACAGAGGCCTGATTATTGGGCTTAAAAAAGACTGAATAGGCATTCTTACGGGCGTAAACATTGTAAATAGAGAATGTCCAGCTGCCCTTCCACTTCGTTTGCTTGGCAGGGTCAGGCCCAACCGTCATCGCCAGGTCGAGTCTGTGATAGTCAGGTATTTTGTACTGATTCCTGCTCACATAGTTGGGGATGAAAAGTCCGTAGACATAGTATTTGTCGTCCGGATATGTAACCGGCCGACCTGTGCTATAAGTGAAGTTGGCAGAAAAATTCACCCTGGCACTCTCCTTCCAGGTAGCAGACATATTCAAAATGTGAGGTTTGTTGAAATTGGTGGGGTAGTACTCCCCTCCACTTATTTCTTCTTCCTCAAATTCACCTTTCACCTGCTGACGTGCCTGCGAATAAGTATAGCTTAGCCAGCCAGTAAGACGGCCTAAGTTTTTCTTCGTCTGAAATTCAACTCCATAAGCATAGCCGCTGCCGTGAAGGATGGCAGTTTCAAGCGCCTGATTGAGCAGCAACTCGGCCCCGTCCTTGTAGTCACTTACATTTTGAGTTGTTTTGTAAAACACCTCAGTTGATATCTCGTACTCATTGCTGTTAATATTCTTGAAATAGCCTACCGACAATTGATCAGCAATGATTGGTTGAGAATAAGTGTTGCTTAGCTGCCACCTATCGATAGGCAATGCCGCCGTTGTGTTCGATACCAACTGCAAATACTGTCGCATTTTGTTGTAGCCAAGCTTTATCGAACTGCTTGGGTTCAGGCTGTATTTAAAAGAAAACCTGGGCTCTGCCCCATGGTAGCTAGCCACCTTTTCACCTCTGCTGAAAAAAGTCGTATCTGTAATTGTTTTGAGTGAAAATGGCTGGGTTGGGTCGTAAGAGTACACGTTTCTCTCACCCATGTTTTGGAAGTACGAATACCTAAGCCCAAGCATCAAAGTAATTTTGTCATTAAACACGATTTCATCACTTACGAAGCCCGCCAGCTCCAGTCCGTTTTCCTGCTGTAGCAGCAACTCATTGACACTCGACTGGTCGCTGTTAGGGTCAAGATGACCCGGGTCAATTATGTACTTGGTGGCAGCCGCTCCAAACATCACCGAATGTCCGCCGGAGCTAAACCAACTAAAGTCTGATTTGAGCTTGCGGTACTTTACAGCCGAGGTAAGGTCGAATCCGTTGGTAGGTTCGGGGCTCGATATGATCGCATTGTAGTCGCTGTACACCCCAACGATATTGGCAATGAAGTTGTCCGTAAAGGCATGGTCCCAGCGAACGGTGGCGTTGGCTGTTTCCCATGCAAATTGAGAAGACGAAGCGTTTATTTCCACGGCCGACAGGGAATCGGACGCCAGCTTGAATCCGTCGTGGGCCCTGTAGAACGACACCTGTAGTTTGTTGTTGTTATTCAGCTTGTACAACAGCTTGCCCGTAACATCATAAAAATTGGCCCTGGTGTCCTGAATAGATTTGTTGGGTGAGATTTTGAGCAGGTAATCAGAAAATGAAGCTCTTCCACCTATCAGGAAGCTGAGCTTTTCGTTCTTGCCAATAGGCCCCTCCAGCATCAAACGGTTGGAAATAAGTCCTACGCCACCTGCCAACTTGAGCCTTTCCGTTTCCGGATTTCTTATTTTGATATCAAGCACCGACGACACCCGGCTTCCGTACTGCGCAGGAATGGCCCCACGGTAAAAAGTAACGTCTCGCACCATGTCCGGATTAAAAACAGAAAACAAGCCCATCAGGTGGGAGCTATTGAAGACCGGCGCATCATCCAGCAAAATCAGGTTTTGGTCAATATTACCCCCTCGCACATTCAGCCCTGTGGTGCCTTCACCCACCGAACTCACTCCGGGCAACATCAGCAAGCTCTTCATTACATCCACTTCTCCCATGAACGATGGCATTTTTTCGATGGTCTTCATCGACATTTTGCTTACTCCTATTTCTGAGCTGGAAATATTGTGATCCTCGGCCTGTCCGCTTACACTCACCTCTTGCAAAAGCTGCGACGACTCCTCCAGGTTCATGTTAATAATAACTGCCCTGTTGAGTGCAATATTCCTTTTCTTCGATTCGAAGCCCACATAGGTGAATTCCACCGAGTGAACCCCCTGAGGAAGAAACATGGCAAAGTAACCTGTGGAGTCTGTCATGACCCCGGTAGACAAGTTGGTTATGTACACATTGGCCCCTTCAATGGGTTCCCCTGTGACACTGTTTTTAACGTAGCCTTTTAATTGAAAATTCTGTGCCGAGACGTCTGAAAAAGCACAAAAGAGCAGAATAAAAAGAGCCGTGAGAGCCCTTAAAAAGTATCTCATTTAGTTTTCGATGTAGTAAAATCCTGAGGTAAAAATCTAATAACAGCTAAAGGTGTCGAGACCCCGAAAGTAGCGATTAATTTTTTCTCAAAAAAAATGTAGTTACCATTCCTTGGTGACAATATTTTAGCAAAACACCATCACCAAAAACATTATACCGATCATCCTGTTATATGATTTGTAAATCACAAAAGTATGGCATTCGGATTCTTTAGAAAGAAAAGTGAAAAAGAAAAACTGATCGAAAAGCACAGAAAGCTGCTTGAAGAGTCGTTTAAACTCAGCAGTATAAACCGCCGAAAATCGGACGAAAAAGTTGCTGAGGCCGAAGCTCTGATGCGTAAAATAGAAAACTTGCCCGAAAAGTAGATCAGTCCCTGACCCCCTGCTGCTGCAACAGCTGATCGTTGTATATCCTCTGGTTCAGGGTACTATTGTATCCACGGCCCTTCTTGTTCTCGTATTTAGTGTAAGACCTTGACGCCCATTCTTTGGCGCTATCAAAATCTCCCAGCACTTCGTAGGCCACGGCAATATTATAGGCCAGCTTGCCTCCTTCTTTTCGCTTAATACTCTGGCTAAGCCTCCCTCTCCAGGTGTCAATGGCGTTTTGCCATTGTCCCACCTGCGCCTCTCTCGCACCTTGCCTTACTTCAGGTGTCTTCTTCGACTTAGCGTAATAAAACCGACTCAATTGCACCGGCATCGGTGCAATTTTGTAGGCATAGGTAGAACCAGCCGTGCGACTAACCTGCCTGGTGGCTTCCGTCTTTTGAATTAACTGCGACATGGCGTCTTTGACATTGGCACCAGTAGCACTCCAATTATTGGAAGGATTAAAGAGCTGCTGATCTGCAATGGTCTTTTCAAGGGGATCGTAAAGTCGAAAACCAATCTTTGCATTGCCCACGCCCTCGGCATAATACTCGACTACCTTCTCCATTACTTTTTTTCCGTCTTTCTCAACCTCTCGTTCCACATCACGTTTCCCGTTGGTAACGATGAAGTCGGTATCAAAAATTTCAACGGCGATCACAGCATCTGCACCATAGCTCCGACAAAGACGTTCGATCACTCCCCATGAAATCGGATCGGGAAATGCGCCTGTCATGCTGTTGCCCTTCAGCGTTTCGCTGGCTCGTTTCAACTGGAACCTGGGACTCGCCATAAGCTGCTGCTGAAAGGCATTCATCGCTTCTTGAAGGCCCGCCCTATCCTCGCCTGGCATTTCACCTGTGAGTATTCCCTCCACTATCCCAAGCCCTTTCTTTTCAAACTCAGTCCTGTCGACCAATAAAATTGTGTTGACATGAGACGGAAAGGTAATCTCCGCAGGCCTCAACGTATTGATATATACCGATTTGGTACAAGAGCTGGCAGCCAGGCCTATAGGCAACAGAACCGCTAAAAGCCTCAGGGTGTGATTAGTTAGTCTCATAATATTCAAGTCTAAAGAAACGCTTATCAATAAAGATACCAAAAATACTACATTCCCAAATTGACGCTAAGGCAAAGCATTCAGGTAATTGATACCTTTGACTATTTCCTGTGGATGCGACCAGGGGATAAAGTGATTGACCCCTCTTAGCAGTTGAATGTGAATGAGGCTATCGGGCATAAATTTTCCGGGGTAATAGGCATTTCCCATTGGCACAAGCGTGTCCTGATCACCCTGAAGCATATAAACAGGCGTGTGTAAACTCCTCCAGCCATCTGTCATCATCTCCAGCTCTTCCTTAAGGTCGATAATTTCATCATTGGATACCGCCAGACTTATGGGCGTGAAAGTGCGAATAACGAAGTTGCGCAGCAGCGGCCTGAACCACTCATCAGGTTCCAGCGCCGGGTCAATCGAAGGAGCCACAAACAACAACCCCCTTACATTGTCAGGGTAATCCATCGCCATTTGGGCAATGACCGGGCCACCCAGTGAATGGCCAACCAGAATAGCCTTCTTGTCAGGGTATCTCTTCAGTATCTGATACAAAAACTGGCTTTGCTTTTTTAAGGAGGGCTCAGCTCTGCCAAAATTAGAGTGCCCAAACCCCGGCCTGTCGGGCGCAATAATGTGAAAGTTGGCAATAAGAACCGAATCCTTCAGAAAGTCGGCAAAGGCACTCCAGGAACCGGGAGAGCCATGAACAAACATTACCAATGGCTTCGTTTTGTCGCCTGCTTCAGCGTAGTTAACTGTTCTGTCGTCGAAAGAGAACGACACCAGTTCAGGCTTTTGAGAACCTTCGTAATAGTCATCCATTGACTTGGAAGACATACGAAATTCCATACACCCGCCAATAAAATGGGAGACAAGGGCACAGACAACAATCACAAAAAATACCTTCAGAAGAGTTTTCAAAACCACATGGTGTATGAGGCTCCTAACCTATTTCAGAAACAAAAGTTCCCTGTATTTAACGAGTGGCCAGTCCTCGTCATCAACAAACAACTCAAGCTTATCAACCGAGTACCTGATCTTATCAAAATATTTGTGCCTGATGTCATCACAATAGGCAATAGCCCGCTTCCTTGAATCCTCAACCTTATTGATCTTCTTCCTTTCTTCAATCATCTCATTCACATTTTTACGCAGAGCAGAAATGTGTTGGCTGATTTCTTCTATATAGCTGATGATCTCTTTGTTATCCACCCCAAGCTCCTTCAAGCCTTTTGCATTCTGAATGAGCTTATTCTGATAAGCAATGGCCGTTGGAATGATATGGTTCAGAGCCAGGTCTCCCATAACCCTAGAGTCAATCTGGGCCTTTTTGATATAGTTCTCAATCATGATTTCATGACGGGCTTTCACCTCCTTTTCATTCAATATTTTATTGGAGCTGAATAGCTGAGTGGACTTGTCAGAAAGGTAAAAATCCAATGCCCTGGGTGTGTCTCTCACATTGGAAAGACCTCGCTTTTCAGCCTCTTTCACCCAGCTATCTGAATAACCATCGCCCTCAAACCTAATCGATTTCGATTCCTTGATATATTTTCGGAGGATCTCGATAATCGCCAGCCTGCGGTCTTTACCCTTGTTGGTCAGCTTGGTTACTTCCGAATAGAACTTGTTGAGCTGGTCGGCCACAATGAGGTTAAGCACCATCATAGGGTTCGACACATTCGACTCGCTGCCTACTGCCCTGAACTCAAACTTATTGCCGGTGAAAGCAAATGGCGAGGTTCTGTTTCTGTCGGTATTGTCCATGATGATTTCAGGTATCTGATCGATCCCGAGTTTCATATAAAGATTATCACCCTTTTCAATTTTCACATTCCCGTTTTTCTCCAGCTCGTCCAGCACATTACTCAGTGTTTGCCCAATGAAAACTGAAATAATGGCTGGGGGCGCCTCATTAGCCCCTAACCGAAAGTCGTTACCAAATGAAGCAATGCTGGCCCTGAGCAAATCAGCATGCTCGTACACCGCTTTGATGGACACCACGAAGAAGGTCAGAAAAAGCAGGTTCTCCCTGGCACTGCTGGTGGGCTGAAGCAGGTTCACGCCAGTGTCGGTCATGAGCGACCAGTTGTTGTGCTTGCCGTTTCCGTTCACACCGGCGAAGGGCTTTTCGTGCAGCAACACTTTTAGGTCGTGCTTGAAAGCCACCCTGTCCATGATGTCCCTCAACAGCTGGTTGTGGTCGGTAGCCACGTTAGCCTCCTCGAACATCGGAGCTGCCTCAAACTGAGAAGGAGCCACCTCGTTGTGCCTGGTGCGAATGGGGATGCCTAACTTGTGAGCCTCTACCTCAAACTCTTTCATGAACTCCTGCACCCTTGTGGGGATGGTGCCAAAGTAATGGTCGTCCAGCTGCTGACCACGAGCCGGATTGTGCCCAAACACTGTTCGGCCACACATCACCAGGTCGGGGCGAGCATTGTACAGCGCTCTGTCCACGACGAAATACTCCTGCTCCCAGCCAAGTGTGGGCGTTACGTTAGCCACTGCCCTGTCGAACAACCGGCAAACTTTGGTGGAGGCTCTGTCAATGGCTTCAATGGCTTTCAGCAGCGGTGCCTTATAGTCAAGTGCCTCCCCGGTAAACGATACAAATATCGTAGGTATGCACAGCGTAGTGTCCCAAATAAAAATGGGGGAGCTAGGATCCCAGGCAGTGTAGCCTCTTGCCTCAAACGTGCTTCTTATCCCCCCACTTGGAAAGGAGGATGCGTCTGGCTCCTGCTGAACAAGGGCGCTTCCTTTGAATTCTTCTATACCTTTGGTGGAATCGAAAAAAGTATCATGTTTTTCGGCAGTGGCGCCCGTTAATGGTTGAAACCAGTGGGTGTAGTGTGTCACGCCCCTGTTCATGGCCCAGGTTTTTACGGCCGCAGCCACTGCGTCAGCCGTTTCTTTATCTACCCGCTTTCCATGCCCTACATGCACTACTTTCTCAAAAATCTCCGGCGCAAGAGCACTTCGCATTTGAGGTCTTCCAAAAGCATTCTGGCCGAAGTAATCGGATATCTTTAACGAAGGAAGCTTGAACTCTACCTTCTTTCTCATGCTAAGGGCCTCCAGTGCCTTAAACCTCAGTCTTGCCATTTTTAAGTGATATTTTAGTATTAAAAAAACCTGTACGAGCGCCCATTTCTGCCAACTTCGAAATTAATCATTTTTTGATCCTGATAAACGTTTTAGTCAAATTACACCGGCCGCACTGAATTCTTTGATGCTTAATTGCAGGCAATGTATTTTGCATTCCCAAGATAACGCTATGCACATTTTCTATCACCCTCAAAAATCCTCAGTGAATGATGTCGTTACACTCGATAAGGAAGAGTCGCAACACTGCCTGAAAGTACTAAGGCACAAAAAAAGTGACCAGGTTTATTTCACCAACGGAATGGGTGAACGTTATTTATGCAGAATTGTGGGTGACCAACCAGGAGCGGCTCAGCTGGAGGTGCTCAGTATTGAAAGCTTTACGAGGCCCTTTCACATTCACATTGCCATAGCACCAACCAAACAGCCCGACAGAATTGAATGGTTTCTGGAAAAAGTGTGCGAGTTGGGCGTGGACGAAATCACCTTCCTAGAATGCGAACATTCAGTACGAACCAAACTGAAGCTGGAGAGAGCAGAGAAAATCACCATCAGCGCTTTGAAGCAATCCAAGAACTTCATCAAAGCAAAACTGAATGGTTTGGTTAAACTGGATGAATTGATACAAACATCGCAAGAGGGCAGGCAAAACTTTGTAGCTATTGCCAACCAGCCCATAGAAAACTATCTGATAGCAAAAGTGAAGAAGCATACCTCCTACCTGATACTGATCGGCCCCGAGGGAGATTTCTCAGCGGCCGAAATAGACCAGGCTATTTCCAGGGGATTTTTGCCCGTAAGCCTGGGAGAGTCGGTACTGAGAACTGAAACAGCCGGCATTGTGGCATGTCACTTATTGCATGTTGCCAACCAAATACCAACGCCTTAAAACGATGAAAGCCCGCTTTCACGGGCTTTCTTTTATTCTTCAATTATCTCGCTTGCAGCTTAGAACGTAAATACTGCTGCCAACACAAAGCTGGAAAGAGAGTTAGCATACTTTACGTCCAACGGATCAGAAAAGTCGGTAATAACAGCATCATCCTCTGAGAAAGAGTCAATCCTGAATTCAGGAATAAATGTAAGTGGCCCAACGCTGTAGTTCGCTGAAAGCGTGGCCGCAAAAACACTCTCATCAGTTGTAAGCACGCCTACGCCCTTGTCTCCAAAGTATTCACCTCTAACGCCCAATTTAAGTGCATCAGAAGCAGCTACCTGAAAATAACCAGCAGCTCCGTAGAAATTGTCGGAGGCAGAAGTTGCGTTAACGCCAATATATACAGCGTCAGACACGTCCATTCCTGCGGTTAAGTCTATTTGGAAAAAGCCGTCCGTAAATACGGTATTCAAATAAGCACTACCAGCGTCGAATGAGTAACCCAGTTGGCCACCACCATAATAGGTGTTGTCAGGGTTAAAATCCGTTGCGTCAGTTGGGTTCATGATAGCTGCTGCCAGGCTAAATCCGCCACCTAAATCAAAGTCGGCCTTTAATCCAGTATGAGAGAAGGGGCCGTACGAAAACATGTAAGAAGTGGAATAGTTAAAGTTAGCAGTAGGAGAGATTACCTCGTAACCCAGAAATGTATTGAAGTTTCCCAAAGTCAACGTTACCTTTTCTCCAACATTCCAATATACATAAAGTTGGTTAACAATGTTTAAGGCTGCGGGTGAGCCAAAAACTGCATCAGCACCACGGGGTCCAAAAACCAAATCCGCTACCATGCCTACCTTTTCGCCTTCATATGCTCCTATCAAATTCACCATGCCCAAAGAAAAGCCTGGCAGGTTAGCGAACGATGTACCTGGCGCAGTTGCACCACCATTTGTCCTATCATTGGTAGAATTCAAGTTAGCTCTGTAATAAGTATCTACTGATCCCGACAATGAAAACGGAGAAGTCTCCTCTTCTTCCTCTTGCGCAAAAGCACTCACTGACAACGATAGTGTAAATATTGTAGCGAATGCGCCACGGAATAGTAATTTTGTAAAAGTGTTCATAAGCTTTAATCTGTTTTTTTAAAGTTTTTGGATAAGGCCTCTCTTGCTCGTTAGGTTGCCGCCGCAAGCAAGGAGGCCTCTTTTTTTATTGTGAGTTTTGATTGATTATCAATCAGGATAGATGATAGTATAGCCTCTGATACCATGCTCATGGCTATCAAGACCAGACTTCTCATGCTCTTCAGACACTCTGATACCGAATGTTTTCTTAAGAATGAAGAAGATGAGGAAAGCAGCAGTAAATGCGGCCAGACCGCAGATAACTACTCCTTTAAGCTGAATCCAGAACGTGTGCTCAGGGTTGGTAGAGAACAGCCCCACTGCAAGGGTACCCCAGATACCGCAAACAAGGTGAACAGAAACAGCTCCCACTACGTCGTCCAGTTTCAGCTTATCAAGAAGTACGACTGAGTACACTACAGCGATACCGGCCACAAGACCTACAAAAAGCGCCCAGCCTGGGTTAATCACATCAGCACCGGCTGTGATACCTACAAGGCCAGCCAGGATACCATTCAGCATCATACCGATGTCAAGTCTCTTGAACAAAAGGTAACCACCGATGAAACCACCGATACCACCGGTACAAGCAGCCAATGAAGTAGTAACTAATACGAAGGAAACTAACCCGGGATCAGCAGACAGCACAGAACCACCGTTGAAACCAAACCAGCCCAACCACAGCATGAATACACCTATTACTGCAAGGGGCACACTAGCACCTGGCTTGTCAACTACTTTGCCGTCAACATATTTTCCAATACGGGGTCCGAGAAGGATAATACCCGCCAACGCACCCCATCCACCTACTGAGTGAACAAGCGTAGAACCAGCAAAATCATAGAAGCCCATTTCGTTAAGCGCACCGCCACCCCATTTCCATGAGCCGATTAGTGGATAAACCAAACCAACATAGATTACAGTGAAAACCAGGTAAGTTGAAATCTTAATGCGTTCTGCAACTGCTCCAGATACTATAGTTGCAGCTGTAGCAGCAAACATGGCCTGAAACAGGAAGTCAGTCCAGTAAGTATAACCGCCACTTGCATAGTCAACGCTGACATCAGCATCTCCTGGAGCGAACCAGAACATTGACCAACCGGCGCTGTCAAAGTCAAACCAGCCCGGCGTTTCAAAACCAGGATACATAAGAAAGAATCCACACACTGCATAAGTAAGAATGCCTATAATAGGTGTGATCGTGTTTTTGAATAGGATATTGACAGTATTTTTTGCCTGAGAAAACCCAGTTTCCACACCGGCAAAGCCAAGGTGCATAATAAATACCAGTGCTGTAGCCAGCATCATCCAGATGTTGTTGGCTGTCAATAGTACATCAGCAATTTGCGTGCTGTAATCCACAACTTCAGCTGCGGTTTCGGAGGCTACCACCATGGTGGCCTCGGCTACTTCGGCCACAGCACTGTCGACTGCCAGAGAGTCCTGAGCTGAGCTAACGTAAGCAAGAACGGGTGTAAAGACTTTCATCATACTACTACTTGTTAGTGTTAGGTTTAAATGTATTTGAATGAATAATTTTCAATAGTTACTAACTAGTGATTAAATTTTGATCCAATTTTATATCATTTATTGCAAATCAATCATTTTCACGTTCACTTTTTACCCTATACACTTGTCATTTTTACATTCGTTAAAATAATTGCTATTAATATCACCCATATCGACTCCAATTTTAACATATTCATAACAGTAGAGGTTTCGTATTATGATATATTCAAAAAGTGTATGTGTTTTAAATTTTTCATATTATGTGGGGCGGTTCATTGATAATTTATCAAAATACTACTCAATGGAAACGATGCCTAAAAACGATCTGGCAATAGCCGTCGCTTCAAATAATTATTTTGCCCAGAAAGTAGTATATCTAACTTTAGTTTCGACCTCCCGGAGAATTGCCGAATATTAGGTGGTCAATACCCTCCAATTCAAAATTTCAGCAATCGGGGTAAAACACCTGAGCATCGATTGATAGAATCAATGCTGTCGCATCCTGGGATTGATGGTAAAAAAAGGCACCATTGTGATAATGGTGTCAATTATGAAGAGATGAAAAAAAAGCCTCCTGAATTGAATTCAGGAGGCCATTATGCAAAAAGAAACAAGTCTGAAAACCTTATTTCACAGTTTTCACAGTTTTGATGATCCTTGCAGCTACTTTGTAGGGATCAGCATTCGACGCAGGTCTTCTGTCTTCCAGGTAGCCGCTCCATCCGTGATTTGCGGTGTAAACCGGAATACGAATAGAAGCACCCCTATCCGATACGCCATAAGAGAAATCGTGAATAGAAGCGGTCTCGTGCTTACCAGTCAAACGCTGATCATTGTAAGCTCCATAGACAGCAATATGCTCTTTTACCACACCTCTGAAGGCCTCACAAACTTTTTCAACCTTTTCTCTGGAACCAGCGGTTCTGAGATAGGTGTTGGAGAAGTTAGCGTGCATGCCTGAACCATTCCAGTCAAGCTGACCAAGCGGCTTAGGGTGATACTCGATATACAAGCCATACTTTTCAGAGAGTCTTTCCATCAGGTATCTTGCTACCCACACTTCATCGCCAGCCTGTGTGGCTCCTTTGGCGAAAATCTGCCATTCCCACTGCCCTGTGGCTACTTCACCATTGGTTCCTTCCACGTTGAGACCTGCAGCCAAACACAAATCAAGGTGCTCGTCCTTAAACTCTCTTCCAAAGACGTTCTTACCACCTACACCACAATAGTAAGGTCCCTGTGGAGCAGGGTAGCCTCCAGCGGGGAATCCAACTGGCTTGCCAGTTTCAGGATCCATAAGGAAATACTCTTGCTCAAATCCGAACCAGAAATCGTCATCAGAATCATCAATCGTTGCTCTGCCGTTTGTGACATGAGCGGTTCCATCGGCATTGAGAACTTCGGTCATCACAAGGTATCCATTTTCGATGGCAGGATCAGGACAAACGAAGACAGGTTTTAATAAACAATCTGAGGAGCCGCCGAGAGCTTGCTCTGTTGAACTTCCGTCAAATGACCACATGGGGGCGTCCTCAAGCTTACCGCTAAAACCATCAACGATTTTAGTCTTACTTCTTAAACTTTGAGTAGGCTTGTATCCATCCAGCCAAATGTACTCTAGTTTGGATTTTGACATAATAGTTAAGTTTAATTTTGAACCAGTTACTAAGTGATTTGCAAAAAAACCTTTGATTTAAGGTGATTATCAAAGGCAATGTTACGGCAAAATTGAAATTTTTACAAAAATTGGTTAAATATTGTATATATGGCAAAATATACGTCGTTCGGCTACGGAATTGTTAAATTTAAAGTAATTCAATCGTGTGCAATTTCAAAATCAGAATTATCGTATCCAAGACCTCTGTCAAGCCTACTGTAAGAAGGGAATTAGTGGGTATTACCAGAATAATATTCGGAGTTGCTAAAGTACAAAAAGCCTTGCGCTGGCAGGCTTAAAAGTGTCAATAAAACACAAGTGACAGCTACTTCCTTACTTTACCGGTTCTGTCTATGACAATATAGGCAAGATCGGCAGTTGGGTCTCCTGCAGGTTTTTCGAGGTAAATGATCGTCTCCATCACCATTTTGTTAAAGGAGACTGATACCGGAGGATGATCGAGATCGAGAGAGGCCTTCCAAAGCGCTTTCCCTACATTGTCGACGGTGGTGATGAAAAGGTGTGTTTTCTCCTTCAGTGGGTAGTGAATAAAAAAAGTCCTGAATCCGTCTGCGGTTGGGGCATGCCCGGCGTTTTTAGGTTTAAAGAAAAAGTCTTTGTTTGGTGTCGGCAATTTTTCGTTCAACATCCATTCCACTGTGTAAGCCGGTGTTGCCTTTGCCACTACAAAGTTCAAGTCTTTACCGACGAGCTTCAGCCCGTTTACATAAAGCCCCGCACTATCTGCAATGTGTATTGTGCTAAATCCAGTTGTTATGGCAACGCTGTCCTTGATTGTCAGTGCAATTGAGTCAGCATTTTCAGCAATCAACCAACTCTTTCTCTTTTTCAAGTCCTCTGCTCTCTTGCTCCACAAGCTCAGTTCTGTATCAACAAAGCTCTCCCTTTCATTGGCATAGCTCAGCAGTTGGTCGGGAGAAACATATCGACTCGTAAAAAAAACAGGGTTCCGCTGAAAACCTCCCTCAGCCTTTTGCTTGTCAATGGCAATGAACCCTTTCATTTTATCCAGCCTTCCAATAAGGTTTGAAACAGCAATATACAGGTCGTCGACTTTAGCGCTGTCGGGCATTACACTTGGCTGTTTTTCAATCAGGTAGTTTAATTCTTCTACTTTGAAACTGACCACCTTCTCAGTCAGGGTATTTGCGCCAAAGCCTCTGACTTTGGCTAAAATCGTCGGGTCAAATTCGAAAGGCCCGCTAACGCCAGATGGGTTTTGAACAAAGGCCTGCTTTTTTGCCACCAGGTCACGATCATAAGCAATTAGCTCTTGCCTGAATGGGCCGATATTAGATTTCTGCTCAGATTTTGTCATCTCTATCCAAGCCTTCAAATCCCAATACTCTATGTTGCCTTCCCTGGTAAGGTCAAGAGAACCTTTGCTGAAATCGGCCAGGTCGTACAGCGTTTTTTCCGTAAGAGTGTGAGCAAGCCCGGGTGATGGTATCTTAGCTAGTGACGCTTCAGCATTTGCCATAGCGCCTTCAAGATTTTTTACAATTCCTTCGAGCTTCACAAACTCCTGCTCAACTTCCTTGTCCATACCCAGGAGAAAGGAAGACTGGTCTGGGAAGTCAATCTTAAAATTTTGCAGTATGTTTTGTGCCTCATCGTACAACTTATTCGCCACCGATGCCTCTTTTAAAAAAGCCCTGACATTACTCCTTCTTTCCTGAAGGGATTTCACCTTGTTTTCTATATCCAGATGAACATCGGACACTTTGATCCCAAACTCACCAGTTCTCAAATCCCTTCTATTGAACTCCTGATAATACTCTTCGTTTTTCTTTAGCTCCTTTTCATCTATCAGCTTCAGTGACTTATTATAATGGAGATCAGCGGCATCGATGTGGATAAACATCTGGGCAGTATCGGTAACGATATTTTCGGACAATGCCTTTCGCTCAAGTATTTTGCCCAGACTGTAATGAGCATTGGCTTCTTCACTATTTTTGGGGTCAGCGATAAACAAATCCAGTTGTTTTTCAGCTTCATCCCATTTAGATGCCTGCATTAAGGGAAAGATATCTTTGTACTTTAATTTCTGAGCCGAAACAGCAAGTGAAAAAAATAAAATAATAGTGGCGGTAGATACACAAGACTTTCTCATTGGTGACGACAATTTACCACTAAGTTAAAAATGTTCTGCCACAAATGTAAAATACGCCACTATTTCGCCAATTCTAGATGAATCCACAACGTGAGTTATTAGATTGCAACTTACAATACCAAAATTCACACTTACTTAAACATCAATAAGATGAAAATTTCAGGCATTGCATTAGTTATCACCTTTCTTGTGGCCTTTTCATCCGCTTCCTTCGCTCAGAAGTCGAAGAGGGAGTTTTACCAGCTAAAAGTATATACCCTTGCTTCTGATGCACAGGAGAAAGTGGTTGACAAGTATTTAAAGGACGCTTTTATCCCGGCGCTTCACAGGGCTAATATCAAGTCGGTTGGCGTATTTAAAACAAAACTAAGCGAGACAGACACTGTTCGTAAGGTCTATGTGCTGATCCCATTTCCTTCATACGATCAATTCAGCACCCTGGCCAATACGCTTTCGAAGGACGCACAGTACCAAACGGCTGGAAGCGAATATATCAACGCTGCTTACAACCAGCCTCCGTACGTTAGGATTGAGAGCACCCTACTTCAGGCTTTTACAGGAATGGCGTTTATGAAAACACCAAACCTCAACGGCCCGAGAAGCGAGCGTGTGTATGAGCTTAGGAGCTACGAATCGGCTACCGAAAAAATCCACCTAAACAAAGTCGAAATGTTTAATGATGGAGAGGTAGCGCTTTTCGACAGGCTTGGATTCAATGCGGTGTTCTATGGAGAAGTGATTTCTGGTTCCACCATGCCAAACCTCATGTACATGACCACCTTTGAGAACAAAGCAAGCAGAGATGAGCACTGGAAGGCGTTTTCGACTGCTCCGGAGTGGGAAAAGCTAAAGGTGATGCCTAAGTATCAAAACAATGTTTCAAAAAATGATACCAGATTTCTGACACCAACAGAGTATTCTGATTATTGATTGAATTCACTGCATGTTATTCCGATTAGAGGCTAAGCCTCTAATTGGAAGACACTGCACACATTTCTAGAAACACCTTTTTGTAGTGCTTCGGATCCATCTCTGAGGCTATTTTGTAGTCAGTGCAGGCGGCACTGTTGAGCCCAACGCTTGATTTACAATCGGCTCGCCTGACGTACAGGTCGGCCGGAGCATAAGCAAGTGCTTCTGCTGTATCAAAGTCTTCAATAGCTTCGGTGTATCTGCCCGCCCTCATTTGCAAGATTCCTCTATTGAAATAGGCCTGGTTGAAGTCGGGTTTTTGCGAAATCACGTAGTTAATATCTCTTAAGGCCATGTAACCATTGCCGACAGTACCCATCACTATTGCCCGATGATAGAACAGTGTAACATCACTGTCATCATTTTTTATGGCTTTGTTATAGTAGTTCAAAGCACCCCATGGGTCATTGTCTGCCATCATCACACGCCCCATCAGATAATTTGCTTCAAAATTCTCCTCGTCTCTCTGCAACACCCGAAAAAGGTCGGTTTTTGCTCCGTCCAAATAGTCTGTTTTCAACAGGCACCTTGCCCTGGCTATCAAAATCTCATTGGCCTTTTCATTGTATTTCAGCGATTTACCATACCAGGTAATGGCTTCATTGTACCTGCCCAGCTCTTCCAGGCTTCGGGCAATGTTGTAGAGGTGATACCAGTTTTGCGGATCAAGGCTTGATAATTCCTTAAAAATTGCCAAAGATTGTTCAAAATCTTCGTTTTCAAACGCTTCAAAGGCTGCCTCCTCCTTGTCTTCACAAGCAAAAAGGCAGATAGCCAGTAGAAAAAGAAGGCCAGCGTTTCTCATGCTGAAAGATAAACTAATCGTTTAGTTGAAGCAAACGCTTTTATTATTTAATTCCAGAAAGTGAATGAAGAGAAACGCTAATTACTACATAGACCAACTGAACCTCGCCTCACATCCTGAGGGTGGATATTTTAAAGAGACATATAGAAGTGCTGACACTACCACCACCAAAGCTGGTCAAAGGAGCATTTCCACGGCCATTTACTTCCTGCTGGAACCCGGCAACTTTTCTGCATTTCACCGCATAAAGTCAGATGAGGCCTGGCACTTTTACGATGGCGACCCACTTTCTGTATACATTATTGATCAAAGTGGTATGCTTGAAGAGGTTCGCCTTGGACTTGACATTTCAGCAGGCCAAAAGCCTCAGGCAGTCGTTCCGGCCAACTGCTGGTTTGCTTCCAGAGTGGCTGTCGGTGGCAAATTTTCTCTGGTCGGCTGCACTGTCGCTCCAGGTTTTGACTTTCAGGACTTCGAAATGGCTGAAAGGAATAAGTTGATCAAAGAATATCCCCAGCACCAATCAATCATCACTTCCCTTACGAGGAGTTGAGCATTCGATTACTTGACTTTGTCAAGTAATATCATTTTCTTCACCTCATGATTGAAGGTGAAAAAGCAATAGCCGCCGTTCGTGATTTCAACAGGTTTTACACAAGTGTTATCGGGCTGCTCGACAGGCACATACTTGACAGTCCCTATTCGCTGTCGGAGGCCAGGGTCATGTTCGAAATCAGTAGCACGGGAAGCTGCACTGCCAGACATATAAAAGCTGCCACCAAAATGGATGAGGGATATTTAAGCAGAATAATAGATAAGCTGTTGAAACAAGGCCTTTTGAAGAAAACCAGATCAGAAGAGGATGGCAGAGCGTTCTTGTTGTCGCTGTCAGTAGCCGGGCAGCGGGAGTTTGCCAGGCTCGACAAAGCCTCGCATGACGACATAGCGCTGTTACTGAAAAAGCTGAGCCGAAAAGAGATTGACCTTCTTTCTACTCAGCTCCAAAACATCAAATCAATTTTAGCGAAGACTTTATGAAAGCTGCCATCTCTCTTGAAAGTGTGACCATACGAACTGAGCTGAGGCCAGGCGACATAGGGTATGTGATTTACATGCACGGCGACATCTACTCAAAAGAGTATGGTTACAGTTTGGGTTTCGAATCGTACGTGGCTGAAAGCTTTGTGGAGTTCTACAAGCAATATGACACCAGCCTTGATCGGGTGTGGGTGTGCGAACACAATGAAAAGATAGTTGGATTTCTTGCACTCATGCACAGAAACAAAGCCGCCCAGCTCCGTTACTTCATTATGGAAAAGCCCTACCGGGGTATTGGACTGGGAAAGAAGCTAATGGATTTGTACATGAGCGAACTGAGTAGTCTTGGGTACGAGTCGTCTTACCTTCTCACAGTGGATGAGCTTCCGGCAGCTGCCTCGCTGTACAAGCGACATGGCTTTCGCCTGACCGAGGAAAAGTCATTTTCCGATTTCGGCAAACCCCTGATGGAGCAGAAATATGAGCTAGTGTTACATTGATCGTTCTAGTGCTTCACCCTTGCGTAGTGCTCTTTGATTAGATCTCTACCGAAGTCACCATCGAAATCTCGCCAAACGGTATGAATATGATTTCCATTACCCTGTGAGTTATCAAACTCAATGAGGAAAGAAGGCCCTTGTATCCGGTAATAATGAGGGCTACCAGGATGCTCACTACCTGCCCAGGCAAACATCATGAGATTCACGTCTTCTTTCAGCATGCTGCTTTTTCTTGCCCTCCCTTCTTTTTCCGGCATCACTGCCAGGTATTCATCAACGATTGCCCATAGCATCTTTTTCTGCTGATCCGTAAGCTGATCATAGGCAATGCCTGCCCTGTCAAGCGGTTTTACCTGCGCTACAGTCTTAGACACAATATCATTGAAAGTGCTTCCACTAAAAACGGCTTGCTGCTTTTGTGCTCCCTTCAGCGAATTCAATAGAGCAAAAGCAAGGTCTTCTTCCTTGTTAAGCACCCGCAGGCCCTCCTTAGGGCCATTTTTCACCTCACCGGGATTAGAGCCCAAAAACCTTGGAGTGTAAGACACCTCACCATTTACCACTGTGAAGTGAAGAGAGATATGATGGCCGTCAAATTGCCAGGCCCATGGTTCGCTGGCGCCGGGATTGCCGAAGATAGACACGAAATACATTTCAGGATCCCTCCTCGGATTGCCTTCCAGTTCTGCCAGCACGTCTTCAAGACTCATGATCATTTTGACCTTGTTGAAGCCCGCTTCGCTCAACGACATAGTTAATAGTTGCGTCACAAGATCTTTCTGATAGCTGTCCATTTCCTTTAATGGCAAGCCGTTTCTGGCCACCTGATAGGGCGGCACGTAAGACCAATCGAATCTTTTGGCATCGTCGAACGTCATCAGGAGCTTGGCCTTCTGCTGATCGTTCGCCGACTCTAGCAAGAGGCTGGCTATTTCGGCACTAAAACCATGGAACCTGAACGAGCTGGTAAAAATGGCAAAGGCCAGCAGCATAGCTGACAAATAAAACTTAGAGTGCGTTTTCATACCAGAAGTTAGCTATTATCTCGCATAAAAACACTAACAACCAATCGATTAGCCAGGCAGCCTTTACAAGTTCAGGTATTAAAATAGTACTTCTTTAAAAACCCTTCACAATTCACAACATCTATCGTGGAGTAGTAAAAGTCATCTCTGTCTTCAGTCACAATACACCGGCACCCTACTTCCAGAGCAGCATAGTACTGCATGCCGTCTTCAAAATCATGGATACTCTTGTTAGTCAACGCACTATTAACAGCGTTATCGTCGATAACGGCCGTGAGAATATGCTCTTTCAGAATGGTAAGCTTTTTCTTCGCTTGCACTGCTCCACTTTTCTTAGATGAAAAATAGAAAGCGATGGCGAGACTCATCGGCGTGGCATACAACTCAAAACCCTGCTTTCCCGCCAAACTTAACACTCTCGCTGCGTTGGAAAATACTGGATATTCCTTGTTGAGCACCGCAACCAATACATTGGCATCTATCAGGGTTTTCACTTCTTTTTGCGGCTTTCGTAGTACTCCTTTTTTGCCGCTTTTCTTGGCTTTGAAGTTTTGTATTCTGCCTGCCCATCAGCCACCATCATCACCCATTGTGCTACCTCCAGGTCTTCAAGCGACTGATAGTGCCGGGATGTCATTTGCCTGTAAAGGTATTCGGTTAGCCTGGACAGACTGATATTATTCTCCTCGGCGAATGCTTTGGCTGAGGCAATAACACTGGCATCGAAACTCAAAGTGATCTTGGCGTCCATACTTTTATTATTTTATACGACAAAGATAAAAAATCTATACGTATAAAAAATAAGTAAGTTTCGACGCTACTCAATCATCCCCCAAATTTCCCCCTCAGCTTAGCCAACTGTGCCTGCAAATCTCCGTCTGGCTCATCTGATTGCTGTGGTTTTTGAGGCTGAAAGCTTCTTCGCTCCTGCCTCCTTGGCTCTGGTCGCTCGTCTTTTTTATCACTTGCCTTTCTGGGAGCAGGGCCTGTGGCAAATGGATCGGCTTTCATCGACAGGGCAATCCGTTTTCTGGCGAGGTCAACTTCTACCACTGTCACCATTACCTTCTGCTGTAGCTTAACCGCCTCCGACGGATCGCTAATAAATTTATCGGCCAGGTGACTGATGTGAACCAGGCCGTCCTGATGCACTCCAATGTCCACAAAAGCACCAAACTTGGTCACATTGGTGACGATGCCCGGAAGCTTCATGCCCATTTTAAGGTCGGCCATCTCATTCACTCCATCAGTAAAAGAGAATACCTCGAACGACTCCCTTGGGTCACGACCTGGTTTGGCTAATTCCTCAATAATATCTGTCAAAGTAGGGAGCCCCACCTCCTCAGATACATACTTTTTCAAATCCAATTTCCGTCGAAGCTCAGTGCTCGTCATCAAATCCGTAACGCCACAACCAAGGTCTTTGGCCATTTGCTCCACCAAATTATACCGTTCCGGGTGAACGGCACTGGTATCCAGCACGTTCTTGCCGTCCCTGATGCGGAGGAAGCCAGCGGCCTGCTCATAAGCCTTGTCTCCCAGGCGGGGTACTTTCTTCAATGACTCCCTGTCTTTGAAAGGCCCATTGGCATTCCTGAACTCAACTATGTTTTGTGCCAGTTGCGGGCCCAGCCCCGACACGTAGGTAAGCAGCTGCTTGCTTGCCGTGTTAAGCTCCACGCCAACAGCGTTCACACAGCTCATCACCACGTCGTCCAGCGATTTCTTTAGCTCTGTTTGATCCACGTCGTGCTGGTACTGGCCAACTCCTATCGATTTAGCATCAATCTTCACCAGCTCAGCCAATGGATCCATGAGTCTGCGACCTATGGACACGGCACCACGAACTGTCACGTCCTGGTCAGGGAATTCTTCCCTGGCTACATCCGATGCAGAATAGATAGAGGCGCCACTTTCGTTCACCATGGCCACCAGCACATGCGATGGCAATCCGATAGATTTGATAAACTGCTCGGTTTCTCTGCTCGCTGTTCCGTTTCCTATGGCTACGGCTTGAATTTTATACTTCTCTACCATATAGGCCACTGTCGCAGCAGCCTTCTGCACCGCCTTCTGAGGTTCATTCGGGTAAATGGCCTCAAAGTCCAGCAACTTACCCTGACTGTCCAAGGCAGCTACTTTGCAACCCGTTCTGAATCCCGGGTCGACAGCGAGAATGCTCTTTTGCCCTAGTGGGGCAGCCATCAGCAGTTGCTTCAGGTTTTCAGCAAACACGTTAATGGCCTCCACATCAGCCTTGTCTTTTGACCCCAGCCGTGCTTCAGTTTCCATGCTTGGCTTCAACAAGCGCTTATATGAATCATGCACAGCCTCTTTTACCTGCTCAGCCACCGGATTGCTGCCCTTCACAAACTGTCTTTCAAGCAACAAAGTCGCTTCCTCTTCCGGTGGATACATATCCAGCATAAGGATCATCTCTTTTTCGCCTCTTCTCATAGCAAGCAGGCGGTGAGAGGGTACCTTGTCAAGGGGCTCAGACCACTCAAAGTAGTCTTTGTATTTCTGTCCTTCTTCCTCTTTGCCTTTCATCACTTTGGAGTAGACAACCCCACTGCGATTAAACAGCTCTCTCATCTTCTTTCGGGCATCCGGATCCTCATTCACTATTTCCGCAATAATGTCACGTGCTCCCTGCAAAGCCTCCTCAGCCGATGCCACACCTTTTTCCTCATCCAGGTATTTTTCGGCTTCCCCAGCCAATTCACCAGCTTGTCTTTCAAAGATCCAAAGCGCTAGCGGCTCCAGTCCCTTTTCTCTGGCAATGGTAGCCCTGGTACGGCGCTTGGGCTTATAGGGCAAATAAATATCTTCCAGCGATGACATGGTTTCGGCTGCATCAATTTGCGCTTTCAGCTCATCAGTCAGCTTGCCCTGCTCCTCAATCGACTTGAGGATGGCCTCTCTTCTTTTGTCGAGGTCACGCAGTTGCCCAATTCGGTCACGTATTTTCGCAATAAAAACTTCGTCGAGGCTTCCTGTCCTCTCTTTACGGTACCTGGAAATAAAGGGAACGGTTCCGCCTTCGTCGAGAAGCTCAGCGGTAGCTACGACCTGTTTTGGGGAAATGCTTAATTCAGCTGCGATTTTGAGGTAATGTGCCTGGCTCATGTCTTCCTTGACTTCTGATTAGGGTCTGTTAAATACGTGTTTTGCTCAAAGTGATTTTCGAAATTACTCGAAACAGGGCTCGAAAATAAAGGCTTTCGGAATCAAATGAAGACTTTTTTTGTATTGATTGCTGCGGAGACTAAAAACCTGCTGACTCCTAATGAATTAAGACAACATGGATAAGAAAAAGAAAAGGGAATTTATTGAATGGGCTGTTATTCTGGGAGTTATGGCAACGCTTTATTTCACTGGCTTGCATACGGAAGTCATCGGCACATTGCAAAGAGGTATTCTGGCTACTGGCGTCATGTCGCCGAGCGAGCCCGAAAGTACGCTGTCACTCACAGAATCGGATTATCGATTTCAGCTTGAAGACCTGGAAGGGAAAGTTTCTTCTTTTAGCGACCTAAAAGGCAAAACCGTTTTCATCAATCTTTGGGCAACCTGGTGCCCTCCCTGCATAGCAGAAATGCCGGAAATCCAGGATCTTTACGACAAAGTCGGGAGCGACAAAGTGGCGTTCGTTATGATTTCGCTGGACGACGAGCGAGAAAAGGCGATTAAATTTATTCAGAAGAAGGAGTATACTTTCCCGGTTTATACTTTGGTAAGCGGGCTGCCAGCTGTTTTTCATTCCCAGTCGATACCCACCACTTTTGTGATAGCGCCCGATGGCCATGTGAAAGTGCAGCAGTTTGGCATGGCTAGCTACGACACTGAGGACTTTAGAAACTTGCTATTGAGCTTATAGCTGCTGCAAAGCCAGCACGTTTCCAAGGTTGAAGGCCGTTCTTTCTATATTAATAAGCGTGTTGGCCATTGCAGTCTCCAGGCTCTCCGGCTGATTCCCTACAGGCAGTAGCGCCAAAAATCTTCTGAGCTCGCTATCGGGAATTTCCCGTGGAATACGTCCCGCCAGGCCAACTACAGGTTTGCGATGCTTCTCTGCCATTTCCAACAGCACAAACGGCCCTTTGCCCTCCGCTGTCTGCTCATCAAGGCT
This sequence comes from Imperialibacter sp. EC-SDR9, assembly GCF_902498805.1. Lineage (GTDB taxonomy): Bacteria > Bacteroidota > Bacteroidia > Cytophagales > Cyclobacteriaceae > Imperialibacter. The sequence goes on from NZ_LR701589.1 coordinate 48,992, forward strand.
GCCTTCGGCCGTGATCACCACATCAGTTTCCTTGATCGCCTTGTCCATTTCCAAAAGCTCCAGTATAAACTCCGCCCCCGGCTTCAGCTCAGCATCCATCCAGCCGACCAGCCCCGCCGAAATACCACCGGCAGCGCCCCCTCCTTTCACACCTGTGACATCTACCCCCCTATGCTGCCTGATAAGGTTGGCCCAATGAGCCAGTCCATCATCCAGTTGAGCTACCTGCTCCGGCGATGCCCCCTTTTGCGGCCCGTATACCGCTGCAGCTCCCAGAGGGCCTGTCAACGGGTTACTAACATCGCACAGCACAGTTATATGCAACCCTGTCAAACTTTTTGGCTCAACAACCTGAGCTATGTGTTTTAACGCTCCGCCCGACCCGGCGAGCTCTTTTCCGTTACTGTTAAGAAATTTATAACCAAGGGCGGTGAGTATACCCATCCCACCATCGGTGGTTGCACTGCCACCAATACACAATATAATATGTGTAGCCCCAAGGTCGATTGCCTCCTTCATCAGCTCCCCCGTACCAACGCTACTTGCTTTCATGGCATTTTTTTCTGTCCCGGAGAGTAAGCGAAGGCCCGAGGCATCGGCCATTTCAATGATAGCCAGCTTTTTGTCGGCTATGTACCCAAAAGGTGCCATCAACTTCCGTCCCAACGGATCCGATACTTCTTTCTTGAAAATCTCCCCTTGTAGCGCATCAACGAGGATAGGCAGGGTGCCGTCGCCACCATCGGCTATTGGCTTGCAAACTATTCTGGACTGACATTTACTTTTTTGAAGTCCTTTCTTGATGGCCTCAGCGATATCGAAGGCTGTAGCAGCGCTTTTGAACGCATTGGGAGCAACAAGTATTTTGAGTGCCGGCATTTAATTATCCGGCCTGTGTTCGTCTTCTTCAATTTGACCCGGAGTAATATACTGGATCAGCTTGCCAGTGTTCTGCGACACCTCTTTCCATGAATCCATGGGAAAATGAATTTCAACAAGACTACCCGGTTCCATGTTTCCCACAGTTTCGCCTGTCAGCAGCTCTGCCATATAACTAACGGTGGGGTTGTGTCCAACAAAAAGCACACTTTGGCAATTTACATCCAGCTCATTCACAATTCTTAAAAAAATTCTCACCGAGGCGTCGTACAGTTCCTGGTCTTCCTGAATTTCCTCCGCCGGATACTTGATTTGTTCGGCAATAGTTTGCGCAGTTTGAAAGGCACGAATAGCCGAACTGGTAACCATTAGGTTGGGGACTAAATCATGCCGTTTTATGTACATACCGGTATGAACTGCCTCTCTTTGGCCTGACCTGGTGAGATACCTTTCGATGTCTTTTGACCCATGGTCGGCCTCTCCTGCTTCGGCATGTCGGACAATCAATAATTTCTTAACCATTCTCTTATAACGTGGTTAAATAAAAGTCAGTATGGCAGGGGAAATATAGCAAAACGAACCTACCAATATCCCCGTCATTTGATTTTTTTGTTTTTTTTTAAAGATATTTGACCGCCTCACCAATTTGGTAGAAAGGAAAAAACCCAGAGAAATGTCGAAAAACCTTGTAATAGTCGAGTCGCCTGCAAAGGCAAAAACAATTGAAGGATACTTAGGGAAGGACTATTCAGTTACGTCGAGTTACGGCCACGTTCGTGACCTGCCCAAGGGAGACAAAGCGATTGATATCAAGAACGGTTTCAAGCCGACTTACGAAATAACGGCCGACAAGAAAGATGTCATCAAGCAGCTGAAAAAGTTATCGAAGGAAGCTGAGATGATTTACCTGGCTAGTGACGATGACCGTGAAGGAGAAGCCATTTCGTGGCACTTAAAGGAGGCGCTGGATCTGAACGAAAAGAACACAAGGCGGATCGTTTTCAGGGAAATTACCAAGAAGGCGATTGACAATGCCATACAGAATCCAAGAGGTATTGACATTGACCTCGTGAATGCCCAGCAGGCCCGCAGAATACTTGACCGCCTGGTAGGTTTCGAGCTTTCGCCCATTCTCTGGAAAAAAATCAAAACTGGCCTCTCAGCTGGCCGGGTGCAATCTGTGGCCGTCCGACTTGTGGTAGAGAGAGAAAGAGAAGTTGAGCATTTCAATTCTGAGTCTTCTTTCAAAATTACGGCCAATTTCCTGCTTGCTGGCGGCAAAGTGCTAAAGGCAGAGCTTGGTAAAAAATTCAAGACTGAAGCCGAAGCTCAAGCGTTTCTTGAAAAATGTAACGGCGCAGAATTCTCTATCAAGAACCTGGAGAAAAAGCCTACCAAGAGATCTCCCGCCCCTCCGTTTACTACGTCAACACTTCAGCAAGAGGCCAGCCGTAAGTTGAGTTTCTCGGTGAGTCAGACCATGACCATTGCTCAGCGACTTTATGAATCGGGTAAAATCTCGTATATGAGAACTGACTCGCTCAACCTGTCAGAGGAAGCCGTTAGCGGAGCCACCAACGAGATCAAGTCTTCGTATGGCAATGATTTTGTTCAAAACAGAAAGTATAAAACCAAGTCAGAAAGTGCTCAGGAAGCTCACGAAGCCATCAGGCCTACCGACTTCTCAGCACACACCGCCGGTGCCGAAAGAAATGAACAGCGGCTTTACGACCTGATCTGGAAACGAGCGATCGCCTCTCAAATGGCGGATGCGCAAATAGAAAAAACAATCGCTTCCATTGCCATCTCCACTACAGATGAGGTATTGACTGCCACCGGAGAAGTGATCCAATTTGAAGGTTTCCTTAAAGTATACATCGAGTCGACCGACGACGAGGAGGATGAAGAAGAAGCTAAAGGAATGCTGCCGCCATTGAAGGTCGGTGAAAAGCTGACTTTGAGGGAAATAACTGGCAAAGAATCGTTTACACGCCCGCCTACCAGGTACACTGAAGCAAGCCTGGTAAAACAGCTGGAGGAAATGGGCATAGGCCGTCCGTCGACCTACGCACCAACCATTTCCACCATCCAAAAAAGAGAATACGTTATTAAGGAGTCTCGTGACGGCAAGGAGAGGAAATACCGGGAGCTGACGCTGGCCAACGGCAAAATCACGGCCAAAACAGGTACTGAAAACTATGGTGCCGAAAAAATGAAGCTCTTCCCTACCAACCTGGCCATGGTGGTCAACGACTTTTTGGTGCTCCATTTCCCGAACGTGATCGACTTCACTTTTACTGCCCGGGTAGAAAAAGAGTTTGACGACATAGCGTCTGGCAAAGTGGAATGGCAAACTATGATTGACTCCTTTTACGGTAAGTTTCACCCAAGGGTAGAAAGCACCGAAAAGGTTGACCGGTCGGAAGTAGGTGCCAGCAAAGAGCTGGGCACTGACCCGGCCAGCGGCAAGAAGGTGACTGTAAGGCTCGGGCGTTTTGGCCCTCTGGCACAAATAGGTGAGGCAACAGAAGACGAGAAGCCCAAATACGCCAGCCTGAAAAAGGGGCAGCTGATGGAGAATATAACATTGGAAGATGCCCTTGAGCTGTTTAAGCTCCCCAGGGAAATCGGGATGTTTGAAGAGGAACCAATGGTGGCTGCTATCGGCAGGTTTGGCCCGTATATCCGTCACAAAAGTCAATTCTATTCGCTTACCAAAGATTTTGACCCAATGACGGTCACTGAGGAAGAGGCTGTATTGATCATCAGGGCTAAGAGAGAATTGGAGGCCAACAGGCTCATTAAGAAATTCACTGAAAACGAAGAAGTTCAGGTGCTAAACGGTCGTTTTGGCCCTTACATCAAGTTTGGCAAACAGAACGTGAAGATCCCTAAAGGTAAAGAACCCAAAGAGCTTACCTACGCCGAATGTGTGGAGTTGGCCGAAGCGGCGCCTGCCAAAAAGGGGGGATTTAAGAGAAAGCCCAAATAGCGTAAACGAACATGAAAATCGTATTCTTTAGCACCAAATCGTACGACAAAGAATACTTCGAAAAAGCCAACAAGGAGTTTGACTTCATATTCATAGAAGCATCTCTGGATCCCATCACGGCAGTGGTCATTCCAGAGGGAGCAGTTGTTTGCTGTTTTGTGAACGACACGATCAATGAGCAAGTCATTGAGGTGTTGAAAAGTAAGAAGGTTCTGCTGATAGCTCTCAGGTGTGCCGGGTTCAACCAGGTAAACCTGGAAGCCGCTGCCAAAGCCGGCATCAAGGTGGTGAGGGTACCCGCCTATTCTCCTCACGCCGTGGCCGAGCATGCGGTCGCATTATTGCTTGCCCTGAACAGAAAAACGCATAAAGCATACAATAGAGTGAGAGAGGGCAATTTCTCGCTGGAGCGTATGACCGGGTTCGATGTTTTCGGCAAAACCGTTGGAGTGATTGGCACCGGTAAAATTGGGGCCACCTTTGCCAGTATCATGCTGGGGTTTGGCTGCCGGGTCATTGCCTGCGATCCCTTCCCAAACACGGAACTGACTGAGAAGGGCATTGCGTACTACCCATTGAATGAGCTACTGGCTCAGTCTGATATCCTCTCGCTTCACTGCCCGCTGACACCTGAAACACACCACTTGATAGATGAGAAAGCACTGGACCAGATCAAACCGGGAGCCTTTTTAATTAACACCAGCCGGGGAGCACTCATCGACACACCTGCTACTATCGATGCATTGAAAAGTCGTCGGCTTGGCGCCCTGGGCATCGATGTTTACGAGCAGGAGGAGCACCTCTTCTTTCAGGACTTCTCCGATGTCATCATCGACGACGACGTTATCTCCCGCCTGATGACCTTTCCCAACGTGCTGATTACAGCGCATCAGGCTTTTCTCACAAGTGAGGCGCTGGAGCAAATAGCCCAGACAACTCTGCAAAACATAAGATGCTTCAACGAGGGGCAGCCGCTGGTCAATGAAGTGACTTTGCATAAAAACTAGCGTCCAACACAGCGGAGCTCTGATCTCAATTACTGATTTTTTTTCATTTCCGATCTCCGCATGGGCATTGAGTCGATCAGATCGAAAATTGCAGCCTGCGAAACTGATGTGTGCTCCTTTAGTTTTACCCCACCATCTTTTCCTATCAAAACAACTAAAAAGTCCTCATTAGCCGGATTAAACCTCTGCTGCAAGACAGCGGCATCTCTGGTGTTAATTAATTTTCCTCCAATTGACCCTTTTGACCCGTCGGCAATGGTTCCTGACACAAGGTCACGATCATCAAACTCCTTTCCATCCTTTTTCAACACCGCCAGTTGCTGAGCGGCAACGGCAGCGTTTTTTTCGGAATGAAAGACAAGAATGACCCTGTTTTTCCAGGCAAACTGCTCAAGCGGGTCGCCGGACTTCTCTCCCCCTAAGCCAATTGCCAACATTAAAGCGAATGCTATGTATCCCATCAATAAATAACCAGACGCTATTGTTTTTTGTTATCAACCAGCTTCTGCCACACATTCAATCTCCACCAACGCATCCAGGGGTAGCCTGCTCACCTCCACTGTGCTCCTGGCAGGCTGATGCTCTCCAAACACTTCTGCATACACTGCATTCATGGCAGGAAAGTCCCGGAAGTTTTTAAGAAATACTGTCGTTTTCACCACGTCGGCCAATGACAAACCCTCTGCTTTCAGCACCGCCGACAAATTCATCAGTGCCTGCCGGGTCTGCGGCCCTATCTCCCCTTCAACCATTTTGTTGGTGTCGGGCACAATGGGTGTTTGCCCCGAACAGAATATGAGGCCTCCGGATCTGATCGCCTGCGAATAAGGGCCTATGGCCTTGGGTGCCTCGTCTGAATGTATTTTCTTCATGTTTGCTCAATAATTTAGACCAATCTATAAAAATCTATTCTTGTTTTAACTAATCCACCCTGCATCTCGTTATCTTTCGGAAATGGCATTCTTCGATCAGTTATATCAGAAATTATTCAATAGCCGGGGCAGTGAAACTTCGATCATCCTTCATGAGGTGATTGTAAGAAATGAAAAATACCTGCAAGGCTATGAGCAATGGAAGTTGGATGGCCGTGCCACCAAAATGATTTCGGACTACAGCCGCTCCTACCATTTCAAAAAATCAGGAATTCAAAGTGAACCCAATGTGCACGTGTTTGCCTCCTCGGCGTCAAACGGATTTGCGCTGACATACTCGCCAGATTTCGATAAGCCGGAGTTTCAGTTTCTGTTCGACTACCTGGCGGAAATCAGCAAAACCTTGGGCTACAGGCAGGTAAACAGCGATGTGACGATCACGGAGAAGAACGACACGATTGAAACCAGAGAGAAACACTACCTAAAACCACCTATGGGTACTACTGATCAGCTATCCAAACAACTTTTTGGTAACATTCTTGTGGAGTACATAATGATTGATGATCAGCCGAGCTATATTAAGCTACTGGCTAATATCTACTTCGATAGACAATATGAGCCGGCTGAAGACCATAGAGAATTGATCTCACATTTGTTTTCTATCGACTGATAAACTTAAAACCGTTATAAATCTCAAAACAATGAAAAGAATTGCTCACAGAATTACAGGCTTTAACATTTTAATGATTGCATGCTTCTTGCTGCTCACATCTTCCAGCCAGTTGCTCCCCACCAACCTGAGAATCACTGTATTGAATAGCCTTGGTAATGCAGAAGAGGGTGTTACGGTAACCCTTTATGACACCGAAGACAACTACATAGAAGAAAAGAACCCTGTGCAAGAGTCGCAGTTGACCGATGCAAAAGGACGAGTAACGTTTACCAAACTGCAGCCAAAGCCTTACTTTGTTGTGGCCAGAAAAGGAGACCTTGACAACAATGGTGAAGGTGCTGAAACAGCTCCGCTACAAGAAGGGCGAATGAACAAAGTAAACATTGTGATTCAGTAGACCGGATGTCCCGAAAAGAACTGATCAGCCTTTTGAGCCATTACGAAACGCTCCATTCAAGTGAGGTTCATTACGCTCCAAGGTTTGTATCTCTTCTTCAAAACTTCTTAGGTTGTTTTCGGAGAGATTTGGTTTCAGGCCATATCACCGGCTCTGCCTGGGTAGTTTCTCCATCCCTCGATCAGGTAGTACTGTTGCACCACAAAAAGCTCAACAGATGGCTGCAACCAGGCGGTCATGCCGATGGTGAAGAGGACATATTGAAAGTTGCCACCAAAGAACTCGAAGAAGAAACAGGGCTTAGTACCTATAAATGGATCACCAAAGATATTTTTGATATCGATATTCACCTTATTCCTGAAAGAGGCAACGAGCCGGCTCATTTTCACTACGACATCAGGTTTATCGCCATGGCAGATGCGTTAGCTCCGCTTATTATAAACCATGAAAGCAGAGATGTAAGGTGGGTGCCCTTGTCGTCTGTTACTGAAGAAACAGGTTTTGAAGAATCAATTCTCCGGATGGTTAAAAAAACACTCAAGCTAAAGGCATCGCTAATCTGACACAGTGAAGTTGATATGAACAAAAGGATTCCCCTTATCTCCGCACTGCTACTAGTCTGCGGCGTCCTTTCGATTTACTTTTTAGGAAAGTGTTCAAACGACGGCGACCAGCAGTCGCCTGAAGTGCTGACCACACCATTTACGCCCACCAGCCTGGGAGTCGAAGAAGATCCGGATGCCAGAGCCAACTTTGAACGCATGATGCTGGCGGATCCGTTGTCAGGAGCAATCCCCGCAGGTATTCACAGCAAGGCCCTCAAGTTTACCCGACAGCTCCCCACAAGCAGCGAAATGAAACGGAGTGGTCTTGCGAGAACCAAGGAAAGGGCCTACATCCCACGAGGACCCTACAACGTCGGCGGACGTACCCGGGCGCTGGCCATCGACCGCAGCAATGAAAAGGTAATTCTGGCGGGAGGCGTTTCCGGTGGATTGTGGCGAACTGAAAACGAGGGGATTATATGGAAAAGAATCACGCCAACCGAAATGATCAACAGTGTGAGTTGCCTGGTGCAGGACACACGGGCTGGCCACACCGATACCTGGTACTTCGGCACGGGCGAATATTCCCTTTTCAACTCAGCCAGAGCGAATAATTCCACACCGTACAGAGGCGACGGTATTTTCAAATCGATCGACAAAGGGCTCACCTGGCAACCACTGAGTGCTACTGTATCGGGGGATGTCACCACTTTTGGAAGTCCTTTTCAGTATATCTACAAGCTGGCCATCAATACGGCCAACAGCAATGAAGACGAGCTGTACGCCGCCACCATTGGAGGCATCATCCGCTCTGCCGACGGCGGTGACACCTGGGCAACTGTGCTGGGTGCAGACTTGCTGAGCGAGCCACCCGGTACCGATTTGAATGACAAAACCTTTCCGTTCTTTAGCGACGTGTCAGTTACCAAAAACGGGATTAAGTATGGAGCATTGAGTACCACAAGCAATGCCGACAACAACTGGGCAAAAGCCGGCATTTACAGATCAGAAGATGGACTATCCTGGGTCAACATTACCCCCACAGGGTTTCCAGTGCAATACAGACGAATAGTCATCACACCGTCGCCTTCCAACGAAAGAGTCATCTACTTTTTAGTTGATGCCGCCGCCACTAACCTGTGGAAAGCCACCTACCTGCCTTCTGGCAATAAGTATATTTGGGAGAACCTATCGGCCAACATACCAGACTTTGGTGGCAGAGTGGGTGAGTTTGACACCCAAAACGGCTACAATATGCTACTGGAGGTTCACCCAACTGATGAAAACATCGTGTTCATGGGCGGTACCAATCTGTTTCGTTCGTCCGACGGCTTTAAAAGCAAGGACAACACCGAGTGGATTGGAGGATACGACCCGGAAAACAATGCCAGCCAGTACCCAAACCACCACGCCGACCAGCATGTACTCGCCTTCTACAGCGCTGATCCGGCAAAAATGCTTTCTGGTCACGACGCCGGCGTGTCGATTACCTGGAGTGGACTGTCGAAAGAAGTCAACTGGCTAAGCCTCAACAATGGCTACCTGACTTCCCAGTTTTTCACCATCGACATCCCCAAATATGAGTACAGCGACCTGATGGTGGGCGGCATGCAGGACAATGGCACTTACCTGAGAAGTGCCCCCGGCGAAAACCCGCCATGGGACCAGGTTTTTTCCGGAGATGGCAGCTATTGCCAAACCACATCAGATGGCACATTTTGGTATGTGTCGGCACAAATGGCGCAAATCTACCGGCTTACGTTCAATACTAAATTCGAACTCACCGGCTATGCCAGGGTAGACCCAACAAATGGGGGGCTTGACAGCGACAATGGCTACCTGTTCGTGAACCCTTTCAGGCTTGACCCGGGCAATAACAATATCATGTTCCTGGCCGGTGGAAACATCATTTGGAGGAACTCAAACCTAAGCCAGATCACTAACGGCTCGCAGGAAAAAACGAGCACTAACTGGCAGCGAATCGAGTCGTCGGTTATCCCCGAAGGGCAAATTACAGCCATGGAGATAAGCACCACGGGAGAAAAATGGCTACTGTATGGTAACAGTACCGGCAGGCTTTTCAAGCTGACTTCAGCAGGAGACACAGCCTTTGATATGGAAGAAATTACAGGTGCTGATTTCCCGCAAGCGTTCATCAGCTCCATTTCCATTGACCCTTCCGATCACCACAATATCATGGTGGTCTTTTCCAACTACGGCATTCCCAGTATCTTCTTTTCAGACGATGGTGGCCTTTCATTCACCGACATAAGTGGTAACCTGGAAGAGCATCCGGATGGAACGGGAAATGGCCCCAGTGTCCGTTGGGGGCAGTTGATCCCCATGCAAGGTGGTGAGCTAATGGCTGCTGTTGGCACCGGGTCGGGGCTTTACGCAACCGAAGCGCTATCGGGAACCGCCACCACCTGGGCCAGAGAAGGCTCCGACGTGGTTGGCTACAGCGTAGTACCTATGCTGAGCTACAATCCGCTTGACGGGCGACTGGCGATTGCCACCCATGGAAATGGCATATTTGAAACTTTTATATCCGATCATTTGGTGATCGAAAGACCGTCGTCTTCTGAGAAATTTATTGTCGGTGCCCCCTACCCCAACCCTTTCACTGATTTGATTAGCATTCCCTTCGAAATACCAAAAAAACAAATTGTGAAATCCATCATTTATAATGCCGCCGGCCAGCAGATCAAAACGCTTGTTTGGGGCACACAGTTTGAAGGGGCCACTACTATGACATGGGATGGAACGAACGTGACGGGCACGGCAGTGGTGGATGGAGTTTACTTTTGCCGGATACAATTGGCCTCTGGTGAACAAAAAACTGTCAGGCTGATACTCAACCACTAAAAAAAAGAAACCCCGGCAGACAAAATCTGCTCGGGGCCCACCATCAACCTTAATTAAACCTTAAAGAACCTAATCAATTGGATCGTTTTCCATTTGATTAATTAACTCAAAGATAGAGCGCAGCAATGATACTATTCAGGCATTAAACCTGGCGATATTATACATGTAAGTTTTGGTACAAAAAACAATACTTGCATGCCTTTCAGGAAGATAACGCATCAGAATAGTGCTATGAAAGCAAAGAACTGATGTAAGTATTTCCTTATTTTCTACAAAATATTGGGCGATTAATCGTAGGTAGCGCTAATTCATACCTTTGAATAGTCAAAAGTCCATCAGGGGTATCTGCAAGATATTCTTTTTTTTATCCTATTTGGAGCTAATCAGCACCAACATAAAGGCGATGACCATAAGCCAAAACTTGTAGGCAGCGATAGCAGGGATAATAACAATACTCAATTCACCCAAAACAAGTAGCAGCACAACGAGTACGGCGATTAGTTTTATGATAGATCTGGTTCTTTGACTCATAGCTTTAAAATATTTTTTGCGTGTAATTTAATACATCACGAAATAAACAGAATAATTGTAGATTCGCAGTATCTGATGAAATTTCATGGCAGAAATAGGGATCGATATAGACAAAGCAAAGTCCTTTCTGGACCAGGGGCAACTGATAGGGCTGCCCACTGAGACCGTCTATGGCCTTGCTGGCAACGCATATAATGAGGCCTCGGTGCTTAAAATATTTCAGGTAAAAAACAGGCCCTCCTTCGATCCCCTTATCGCACACACCGACAGCCTCGAAAAAGTTAAGACGTTTGTTAAGGACATCCCGGATGTAGCGCTTGACCTCGCTGAGGCATTTTGGCCCGGCCCACTTACGCTGCTGCTTCCAAAGAAAAAAAGGATTCCGCTGCTGCTTACCTCCGGATTAAAAACTGTGGCGGTGCGAATCCCCGATCACCCGCTCACTACAGAATTGCTGGAGAAGCTTGATTATCCGCTGGCAGCACCCAGCGCCAATCCATTTGGCTACGTAAGCCCCACCACGGCACACCATGTGCAGGACCAACTTGGGGAAGCCATTCCATACATCCTCGACGGGGGGCCTTGCCGTGTCGGTATTGAGTCAACCATTATCGGGTTCGAAAACAATAAGCCGGTTGTTTATCGCCTGGGTGGTAAGCGAATTGACGAAATAGAAAAGCTCATTGGCACAGTGCGCATAAGAACCAATATGAGTTCCGACCCTGCCGCACCAGGCATGTTAAAAAGCCACTATGCGCCGACAAAAAGGGTAGTTGTTGGCAACCTGGAAGAGCTGATCCCCAAATTAAACCCGCTGAAAGTGGCGGTTATTTCATTTCAGAAAGACTTTCCTGAAGTGCCCGAAAACAACAAGTTTATCCTGTCGAAGGCGGGAAACATTGATGAGGCAGCTGCCAACCTATTTTCAGCCATGCGAAAAATGGATAAAACTGCTGCGAACTGCATTATAGCTGAATACGTGCCGGAAATCGGTTTGGGGAAGGCCATCAATGATCGTTTGAAGCGTGCCCAGGCATAGGGCAAAACGAAAGACCCGGCGAACCTCTTTCAAACTCGCCTAAAAAAAGTAATTTTACAGCTATCATTAGCCCACATTCTCGAGCCAATTTATTTCCCTGGTTTTAAAAATTAAAAACCTTTTATGATAACACTAGATAAGTACAATTTTAAAGGAAAAAGAGCGCTAATACGGGTCGATTTTAATGTGCCCCTCGACAAGTCAAACAATATAACGGACGACAATCGACTAAAGGCAGCCATTCCAACAATCAATAAAATAATAAAGGATGGTGGGTCTGTTGTGCTCATGAGCCATTTGGGTCGCCCAAAGGAAGGCCCTGAAGAAAAATTCTCGTTGAAGCATGTGGTAGCCTACCTGACTGAAGCCCTAGGAACGAAGGTTCAGTTTGCAGATGACTGCATTGGCGAAGCGGCTTTCAAAATGAGTGCCGCTCTGCAACCAGGAGGTGTTTTGTTACTTGAAAACCTGAGGTTTTACAAGCAGGAAGAAAAAGGTGATGCGGAGTTTTCACAAAAGCTGGCTAAGCATGGCGACGTTTATGTAAACGACGCTTTCGGAACTGCTCACCGGGCGCACGCCTCCACTACCATCGTGGCCAACTACATGAAGGACAAGGTGTGTGGCTACGTGATGCAAGCAGAGCTTGATAACGCACAGAAGGTGCTTGAAAATGCCACCAAGCCATTTACGGCCATTATGGGTGGTGCTAAAATTTCCGATAAAATACTGATCATCGAAAGACTGCTCGATACAGTTGATCACCTCATTATTGGCGGTGGCATGTCCTACACGTTCTTCAAGGCCATGGGTGGGCATATTGGCAAGTCACTGGTGGAGGAAGACAAGCTTTCGCTGGCCAAGGAGCTGATTCAGAAAGCCAAAGAAAAAGGTGTTGAGCTTCACTTGCCTATCGATTCGATAATAGCTGATAACTTCAGCAACGACGCCAATACAAAAGTGGCCAACAACCACTCTATACCCGACGGCTGGATGGGTCTTGACATCGGGCCTGAGGCAACGGCCATCTTCTCGAAAGTGGTAGAATCGAGCAAAACTATTCTCTGGAACGGGCCTATGGGCGTATTTGAGATGGAAAAGTTTGCGAACGGAACAAAGAAAATTGCCGATGCCGTTGTAAAAGCAACAGGCAATGGCGCTTTTTCTCTGATTGGCGGAGGCGACTCCGCTGCTGCCGTTAACACATTGGGCTATGGGGACAAGGTAAGTTATGTTTCAACAGGTGGAGGAGCCCTTCTTGAGTTCATGGAAGGCAAAGAACTTCCGGGCGTAAAGGCCCTTCAATAGTGCCACACCCTGAAAATAAATGAAAAAAAGGCGGCTTTAAAGCCGCCTTTTTGTATTTTCGTTTACCACAGACCTTAATTATTTCCTTAAAGTGCTTTAACCTACAAAAAGACTGCTTTATAAAGGTGAAATCACTTGTCCTCTTCTTTATCACTTTCATTGTTTCGGCCAATCTTTGGGCTGACTCTGTTTATTTTCCCTCCGACAAAAGTCGAGACAGCTTGATCAACCTGCTCCAAACCAGTGAAAAAGAGCAGCTTGTGGACGTGCTCAACAAACTTTCACTGTATTACAATATATCCGACCCCTCAAAAGCCAGCGCTTATATACAGCAAGCAAAAAGCTTGGCCGGGGAGCTTGACTACAAAGCAGGTCTGGCCTTCGCAACAAAGGAGGAAGGCATGATGAAGTTAAATAATGGAGAAATCATTCCAGCCCTGACGTTGCTTGAGCAGGCCAGAAATATTAGCGTTGAGATCAATGACTATCGGCTCATTGGCGAATCGTTGCATTGCATTGGTCTTGTCTACTCTGCCTTTGGCTTCCATGAGTACGCTTTGAAATACCTCAATGAGGCCATGGATGTCTACCGCAAGGGAAATGAAAATCAGCTAATAGCCTATTGCTACTACGATGAGGCAGCTGTTCATGTAAAAAACAAAGAGTTCCAAAAGGCGCTCGACAAGGTGCAGGAATGTGATCAATTCAGCCTTAGCAATGGCGTCAAAATTGAGGGCGGTCTCTCCCACATTCTATTGGCCGACATATACGCTGGCCTGCACAAAGACACGCTGGCCCTCGAGAACTACAAGTTGGGGCTGGTGCTGATAGGAAAAGAGAACTTATCACCAAGAATCAACGCAGCCGGACTCAGGGCTTTGGGGAAATTCTATCTGGAAAAAGGTCTTTACAAAGAGGCTAAGAAATCCTTTTTTGAAGCAAAAACCGTCATTGACGAGGGCACCAACGATATTGAAAAGGGAGAAATAATGCTGGACCTGTCCAGTGTTTGCCTGAAACAAAACTACCTGAGAAGTGCGCTTGAGATGATCGACTCTGCGCTCATACAGAGCGAGAAGACCAAGGCCATTGCCCTGCTGACCAGGGTACTCTTCACCAAAGCCGAAATCCTTAAAAAAATGGGGTTGGAAGGGCCTGCCCTAAGGGATATTTCAAGGGCTTACACCCTTCAGGATTCAATTAACTCGGAAGGCTACAAGAATTACATCGCCGATATGGTGGCCTCTTTCGAAATTCAAAAATCCAACCTTAAAATCAAGGCCCTCAACAATCAACTTGAAGCTACACAGGGGGAGTTGGCAAGCACCAGCACCTTGTCACGGTATTACCTTGCCGCTACACTTTTTTTTGTGGCCCTGCTCGCATTCATTGCTTTTGACCAGCTAAAGCTAAAAAAGATCACAAAGAAGCTCTATGCTGTTAACGAACAAGTGAACAACCAAAATATCGAGTTGAAGAGGCTTGATGACGAAAAAAGTGACCTTATTAAGCTGGTGGCACATGATATGCGCAGCCCCGTAAATAATATTGTTTCCATTGCCGGACTGCTGGAGCATGAAGCTACTACTGCCGAAGAGAGAAAAGAATATGTACAGCTGATAGAATCCATCTGTCAGCGAATCAATAGCAGCATTTCAAAATTCCTGGGCAGAAATGAGCACGCTTCGCCAGCCAGCAGGATACCAGAGCTTGAGATGGTGAGCATCAATGATTTGATAGTTGAAACAATGAGCGAGTTTAGCCCAAAAGCTGCGTCGAAGGATATCGAGTTGTTATTTACGCCATCAGACAATAAAAATGAGGTATTAACTGACGGCGACTACATCTCGCAGATACTTTCCAACCTTTTATCCAATGCCATAAAATACTGCCAGTCGGGTGCCACGGTAAGTCTGGAGTTTGCCATGCAGCTAAAGCATTGCGCCATCATCGTGAGAGACAATGGGCCGGGCATTTCTAAAGAGGAACAATTGACTTTGTTTGACAAATACACCACCACCAGCAATAGGGCAACTGGGAACGAGTCGTCCACAGGCCTTGGTTTGTCCATCGCAAAAAAGCTAACGCTGGCACTGGGAGGGGATATTCAGTTGGAAAGTGATATTGGCAGAGGCTGCGAATTTATTGTTAGTATTCCAACAATGGAAAATAGCCACGTGCCTCAGGCAACGGTGTTGGCTAAGTGAGCATCAGCTTGCCTACTTCGTTGTATCGCACCTTTTCTTCATCCAGCAAATGCCTGATCCCGTACATTCTCGCCTCCTTTGTCTTGCCAGAATGCCCCTTCATTAGTTGTTCCAGCGACACCTGATTCTTTCCAATTTCATCCATCAGCTGTGTCAGTAGTTTATTGAAGTCATTTTCCGACTGAAGAATCTTCTTTTGCCTGATGCAATAGTCGCACATCCCGCAGGGGATGTCATTTTCTTCACCAAAGTATTCCTGAATCACCTGTGTTCTGCACCTCACTTCCTGCTGTAGGTATTTTACCATCGCCTCCACCTTACCAATCAACTCTTCTCTTCGCTGCGCCAGGCGTTGTTTGTCGATGGAAAGCTTGGCGGCATCCTGGCGGGGCGTAAGGAACTGCACCTGTGGCGAGTCTTTCATTTTCTCGTACACAAAGGCCCCCTGTGTGTCCAAATACGTCAGCTGCTTTACCACTTCAGCCCTCGTGCAATTGGCAAGTCTGGCAATGTCACTTTCGGAAATTGTCGTCAAATGAGCGAACACCTCACCACCAAAAAGGCGGAGTGCAGCCTTGATCACGGGATCCAAATTGGCATTGGCCACCTGTATTTTATAAAGCTCCTGCTTGTCGACCTGAGCAAACAGCCTCGATGGCTGGTAAAAGCTCTCTGTCAGCTGGATCAGCCCTTCCTCCTCCAGTTTTTTCAGCGCAGCAAAGGCTTCAAACGCATTCAGCTGGTACGTTTTGATGAACTGTTCATAGTCAAAGTCGAACGATACAAACTGTGAACTGCCCACCGCCAGCTTGAAGTAGTTGGCCAGTGCCTGGTATACCTTTTTGAGGTACTCTACCTCCGGCAATGAGCGAAGGGTGCGTTCCTTCAGTTCCCTGACGTCCGCTGCCAGGTAAATCACGACTGCGTAAGCAAGCTTCTCGTCACGGCCTCCCCTGCCCGCTTCCTGATAGTAAGCCTCGAGGCTGTCAGGAATATCGACGTGGATCACCACCCGCACATCGGGCTTGTCGATGCCCATGCCAAAGGCATTGGTAGCCACCATCACCCGCACTTTGTTGTCGATCCAGTGGGTTTGCCGGTTGGCCCGCTCCATGGCGTTCAGCCCCGCATGATAGTAGGAGGCAGATATGCGGTTCGACATGAGCCATTTGGCAAGCTCCTCCGTGCGCTTCCGGCTTCTTACGTACACCACGGCCGACCCCTGCACATTGGTGAGTACCTCCAGCAGCTTCCTGCCTTTGTCTTCTACCTTAAACACCGAGTAGGACAGGTTCTTTCTGGCATAGCTCTTCATAAAAACAGCCGTCGCTTTCATCCTCAGCTTGTCCTGTATGTCCTGCTGCACTTTCAGTGTGGCTGAGGCGGTGAGAGCGATGAGTTTGGCGTCGGATATTTTCTCCCTGAAATCGGCTATTTGCAGGTAGGGAGGCCTAAAGTCGTAGCCCCATTGCGAAATGCAATGCGCCTCATCAATGGCCAATAGCGACACCTTCATTTTGGCTGCCCGCTCAATGAAAATCTCCGTCAGCAGACGCTCCGGCGACACATACAAGAACTTGATGTTACCGTAAATGCAGTTGTCGAGAATGATGTCGATCTCTCTTTTGCTCATGCCTGAGTAGATGGCCTCGGCTTCAATTTCCCGCTTTTGGAGTTGAAACACCTGATCCTTCATCAGGGCAATGAGCGGTGATACCACGATACAGATGCCTTCCATGCACATGGCCGGCACCTGAAAGCAGATAGACTTACCACCGCCTGTGGGCAGGAGCGCCAGTGTGTCCTTGCCGTCGAGCACACTTTGGATGATGTCTTCCTGCAAAGGCCGGAAGGCATCGTATCCCCAGTATTGCTTTAATATGTCGGCTGGCGCTTTCACTTTTCGAAGATACCTATTGCAAAAGCTTAATGGCAGTGAGGATATAAATATCGTTGCTCACCCGCTGGTCGATGGGCAGCTTCGCCATCGACTCACTCACGGACGGCTCCTGCTGCACCAGAAAATCGGGTAACACACCGCTGGCCTGCCACGACCGCCCTACAGGTGAGTACATAGCGCTGCTGATGAACTTGACCCTGTACTGGTTTTCGAGCGTGTAGGTGGTTTCAATTACCCCTTTGCCAAATGTTTTGGTGCCAATGATGGTGGCTCGCTTGTGATCCTGCAAAGCAGAAGCGATGATTTCGGCCGCAGAGGCCGTATTTTTATTGACCAGTACCACCACTTCAAAGTCGAACGGTGCCTCCCGGTCGGCCACAATCGGTGTGGCCTTGTCGCTGCGGGCCACTGTGCGCACAATAATATTATTCTTATTTAAAAATAGATTGGCAATGTTCACCCCTTCGTTCAGCACCCCGCCCGGGTTGTTACGCAAGTCGAGCAGTATTTTCTTTACCCCCTGCTCTTTCAGTTTTTGCAAGTCGGCAGCCAGCTGTTGCGTAAGCCCCTGCGACACATTTTTAATTTCTACAAGGGCCGCTGGCCTCCCCGGAAGTACAGTCACTTTCAGGTCGTTGGAAGGAAAGACGGCTCTTTTCAGCTTTACCTCCATCACGCTGACATCCCGGATGACTTTCAAGGTAGCGTCCGAGTTGGCCGGCCCGTCGAGCAGATCGTTGACGAAGGCCAATGTTTTGCCCTTCAGTGCCTCGCCATTGATGCGCACGATGCGGTCGTACACTTGCAGCTTGCCCACGGCAGGCGAGTCTTCCAGCACCTCTGTTACCGTGAGGCTGCCGTCGTTGGTGTTGAATGTGCTGTTGAAGCCAAGCGACACCTTTACACCCTTGAGTGAGTTCAGAATGTTTTCGTACTCCTCCGGTGTCCAAATCTTCGCCAAGTCGGGGTTCTCTGGCGGAGAGATGTGACGCAGCATCCCCTCAATGGCGGCCCAGTAGAGCGCCTGGTCTGTAACTTCAGCGGAGTAGTAGTTGCCAAGAATCAACTTCCTTACCTCATTGAAAGTCTTTTCCGGGTCAGCAAAGTCGTGAGTGATTGTTACCGGAAAAAGCGGAGCAATGGCGTTTTGGGCCAAACTAACGGAAAAGCTGATGAGAAAGGTAAACAACAGGACTAAAGGACTTTTCATGATGATGCGCTTGAATCTTGAGTAAGAACAAACCTAAAGCTAAGGACGGGAAGGTAGAAGAACCAGCACTAGCCGCTGCAAATAATCAAATAGCAAGCATCAAAAGACAAAACTCAAAGAACAAATAAGCACCAAATACAAAGATGAAAGCCTCAAACGCAGATCAGATTTTGAATATTGCGCTTTGAAGATTGGAATTTATTTGTCTTTTGGCATTTGAGTTTTGGGTATTGCGCTACCAGGTGATCTTCTCTTTGTTCAAAAACGCTGCCATACCTCTCTTGCAGTCTTTGGTCGAGCGGGCAACAGCGTTTTGCTCGGCGGCATACTGCAGGGCGTCAACAATCGACATCTGTTGCACTTCTGCCATCATTTGTTTGGTCATGCCCATCGACTGCTCTGAGTTATTGGCAATCAGTCTGGCCGCCATTTCCTCCACCCTGCCTGCAAGCTTATCGGCGGCGACTACTTCATTTACAATACCCAGCTCCCACGCCTTTTTGGCATCGATCAGCTGGCCAGTGAGCAGTAGCTCCCTTGCCTTTGCATCTCCCAGCTTCCGCACCAGAAACACCATCACAATGGCTGGGATGAAGCCGATCCTGACCTCTGTGTAGCCAAACTGGGCCTCGGGCACAGCGTACACCATATCGCACACTGTTGCCAGCCCACAGCCACCGGCAATCGCAGGGCCCTGCACCTGAGCAATTACTACTTTGGGGATGGTGTAGATCATTTCAAACAACTCCTTCAGGTGGATGCTGTCCTCCAGGTTTTCTTCGTAGGTATTGCTTTGCAATTGTTGGAGGTAGGCGATGTCGGCGCCGGCACAAAAAGAAGTGCCTTCTGCTCTCAGAATGATCACCTTCACTTTGGGATCGTAGGCGGCTTTTTGAAAAGCTTCCTTCAGCTCGGCCACCAATTCATAACTCAGCGCATTTCTCTTCTCAGGTCGATTGAGAGTGATCCACGCCAGGCGCTCACCAGTCTCATATTTTATCAGGTCCATGTTGTTGCTCTTTGCCGTGAATTTAAAGAGTGGATGGAAGGACGCAAGGTATGAGGGGAAAAAATTACCGCTGGCAGCCCGGAAATCGCCTAAATATGGGTTCCTCAATTTTTTTATCTCAAAAACAGAAACATATAATCAAAAGACCCGTATCATATATCATCTCACAAATAGAAAGATATAATGAAAGGCTACTTAGGAGAGTTTGAAGAGCTGGTATTGCTAACCATTGCCAACCTGGGCAAAGAGGCCTATGGGCTGGGCCTTATCAGGGATATTAACGAAAGAACCAGCAGAAACCTCAGCATGGGTGCGATGCATTCGACCCTCACCAGGCTTGAGGAAAAGGGCTATATCACTTCATTTCTTGGGGAACCTACCAACGAGCGGGGTGGCCGCAGAAAGCGATACTTCGAGCTAACCAGCGCCGGCATAACGGCCTTGAGTGAAATGAAAGCGCTGCGGGATGAACTGTGGGCCAACACAAAAGTGAAATTGTCGCTATGAAGAACTCCCAGCACCCCTCCCCTCCCGGTTTTGCCAAAAAAGCTTTTGCATGGTGGGCCAAAACGGCCGACACAGAAGACCTGCTTGGCGATTTGGATGAAGACTTTCTCTACAATGTAACCGAAAAGGGAAAGCTTCATGCCCAACTCATTTACTTCAAACAGGCAGCCTCCCTTGCCTTTTCTTACACACTAAGGAAAAGAAAAGATGCTGCCGCCTATTCTCATTATTACTCAGGAAACTCCCTTGCTATGATCAGGAACTACTTCAAAATCGCCATCAGAAACTTTTCCAAGCAAAAACTTTTCACCAGTATCAACATCATTGGCTTAGCACTTGGCATGTCCATCTGCGTGCTGGCCTTGTCCATTGGCGTGTCCATTTTCAGGTTCGATGAATTTCAAGAAAACAAGGACCGCATCTATCAGGTCAACACCTCGATAGCCGACAAAGAGGATACCAGGCTGTATGCGTCTACCTTCAATGCCACCGCTGATTTTATGAGCGAAAAATACCCGTTCGTTGAAAAGGTGGTAAAAGTCAAAGAGGGATTCAGCCCCGAGGTGCAGCACAAGGGCAACTCTATGCACTTCAATGGCTACTTCGCTGATGCAACATTTTTTGATGTATTTACCTTTCCACTGCTTAGCGGCGATGCGAAAACTGCTTTGACAGAGCCCTTTAGCGTGGTACTGACCAGGTCGACGGCCGAAACGTTGTTCAAAAACGAAAACCCTGTCGGGCAGGTGCTTGAGTCCGACTACGGGCAGCTACACGTAACCGGCGTAATAGACGACCTGAAAGAAACGCATTTTTACTTCCAGTTGCTCACTTCCCACCAAACATTTGAGCAAATAAACAGCCAGGCTCGCCTGAATACTGACTGGGTAAATTTCAGAGACAACTATCTGTACTTACTGCTAAAGCCCGGAACCAACGAAGCCACTTTGAACGAAGCCCTGGCCCAGGCATCTGCGCAAGCCGCCTCCTTTCACCCAAACCAGCAAATAAATCTCCAGGCTACACGGTTGAGCAACGTTATCCCCACGTGGGACATCAGCAATGGCCTGGGTGTGGGCTGGGATTTGCCCAGTTTGCTCTTTTTTATGGCTATTGGCTGCCTCATCCTCTTGCCGGCTATCTTCAACTATACCAATCTGTCTATTGCCCGGGCGCTGAAAAGAGCCAAAGAAATTGGCATAAGAAAGGTGGTAGGTGCAGGTCAGCGGCAGATAAAGATGCAGTTCATCGTTGAAACCATTCTACTGACCTTCCTGGCACTGCTCGGGTCGTTGTTTGTTTTCTACTTCATCAAACCAGAGTTTCTCGACATGGTAATGGCCGCTGAGTCTTTGGACACGTCATTCGGCTTGATGCTGGTGATATCCATAACCGTGCTTGCCTTGGTCATTGGCTTATTGGCTGGAATCTTTCCGGCCCTGTACTTCTCAAGGCTCAATCCGGTGGATACCCTAAAAGGAGAGGTCAGAAACAGGTCGGCCAACGTTTCGGGGATCAAAAAGGGGTTGTTTGTCTTTCAATTCTTCCTGTCGCTGGTCTTCATCATCGGCGTGGCCGCCATCGGCAAGCAGTATGCCTATGTGTTTAGCTATCAACATGGCTTCAGTTCGGACAATGTGCTCGCTGTCCCTTTTCAGGGAATCGACAAGCAAGTGCTGCTCAACGAATTCAAAGCGCACCCCGATGTGAAGTCGGTGACAGCAGCTTCCAACCTGCCCGGCGTTTTTCTGCCAACACAACTCGGGGTGACCCCCAACAAAGTGGACACCCTGCCTGTGAAACAGGTCTTTGTTGGCGACGATTTTGTGGAGCATCTGCATATGAAACTCGCCTGGGGAGAAGGGAGGCTCACTGCCTCCAATCAAAATGAAGAGCAGGTGCTGGTCAATCAGGCATTCATTCAGGCGATGGGCGTTTTCGAAACGAAGAGTGACTCCCTGGCCTTTACATTGGCAGATGGCACCCAGTGTCGGGTGGTTGGTGTTTTGGAAGACTTCAACTTTGAGCCGCTGAACGAGTATATCAGCCCTCTCGTGTTCAGGTACTCACTGGACAACAGCAACTATGCGCTGCTCACTGTCAATTCCGCAGATATCACACGCACGATTGATGGCCTGGATGCCATCTGGATGAGCATCGACCAAAAGTCCTCTTTTGAAGCTACTTTTCTGAACGATGAAATTGAAAAAGCGTACTACTTTATGACGGCGCAGATCAAGATTTTCAGCTACCTGAGCGCCATGGCCATTACCATCTCCTGCCTCGGCTTGTTGGGAATGGTGGCCTACACTACCGAAAACAGAACGAAGGAAATTGCCATCAGAAAAATTATGGGTGCCACCAACAAAAGCCTTTACTACGCCCTGACCAAAGATTTTGTGAGACTGATTGTGATCTCCGCCATGCTGGCCATCCCGTTCTCTTACTTTTTCTACGACTACATCTTCCTTCGCATGCTGCTCAGGTACAGCAGCGGTGTGGGCGTCATTGAAATTGTGGCAAGCGTGCTGTTTCTCTTTTTAATTGGCTTTGCATCGATCTACTGGCAAACCTCGAAGGTTGCAAATACCAATCCCGCAGATAGTTTGCGATATGAATAGGAGTCGCCTTTAAGGCAGGTTTAAGACAAACCCGGTGTGGCGTGGTAGCCAGGTGGTCACGCCACACCGCCAATGCAGTGTTTCTCCAACAGGGCAAGCCTCTGCCTTTACTTTTCAAAGATTGGCTGCCGCCTAAACCATTCAGCTTTAAGATTCAGGCCGTGGGCCCGGGCAAGACAGAAGCTGAATCATTTAGTCAATACCGAATGAAACAATGCCTGCTGCCAGAAACAGATTTGTTAGTATCTTAGGCAAAAGAACGGCTGCGAGGTGCAGTCGGCAACGAAACACCCTTTGCTAACCATGTGCTCAACAACTCAGGCACCAAAAGGCCATTGCCTCCTCCTTTTCATCTTTCTGGGGATTATTATAATGCCGTCCAACCGGCTGGCCGCACAAGTTACCGCAGTGCAGACCAAACCCCGCATCATCATCACCGCCGACCCTGAGCTCGACGACAACAACTCCCTCATCCGCCTGCTGCTCTACAGCAGCGACCTGAAAATTGAAGGCCTTATCTATGCCAGCAGCCAGTTTCACTGGAAGGGCGACGGCAAGGGCACCAAATGGTTTGTGCCCGGCAGGGAATATGATCGCTTCGGCCTCAGCCTGTGCCCCTGCGAGTCGTGGCGCTGGGCAGAGGGAGAGCGCTTCATCCACGACATTGTGGAAGCCTACGAAAAAGCCTACCCCAACCTCAAAATCCATAACAAGCAGTATCCTGCTCCTGATGAGCTGAAATCGAAAATCCGATACGGCAACATCGAGTTTGACGGCGACATTTCCAACGACACGCCCGGCTCCGACCTCATCAGGTCGCTGATCATGGACAATGAGCCTGGGCAGCTCTACATCACCGCCTGGGGCGGGCACAGCACCATTGCCCGTGCACTCAAGTCTATCAAAGAACAATACGAGTTCACGACCGAATGGGGCGCTATTAAACAAAAAATAAGCCGAAAGGTGGTGTTGCTGCCCTCCGGCGACCAGGACGACACCTATGCCACTTACATCAAGCCCAACTGGCCGGAGATAGAGTACCGGCAGTTCAGAGGCGGACCCAACTATGGCTACGGGGCCCAGATCAGGGCATCGGAGGAAAACGCTCCCTACCTCACCCCTGCCTGGATGAAAGAAAATGTATCGGACCGGGGACCGCTCGGAGCGCTTTACAGGGTGTGGGGCGATGGCAAGCAGATGGTGAAGGGCGACGTGGTCGACTATTTCGGCATAGCTGGCCACACCACCGAAGAGCTGAAAAAGATGGGTTATGTGGTGTGGATGCCGGTGCAAGCCAAGGGATCGTGGCTGGGTGAAGGCGACAACCACACCTTTATGAACATGCTGGGCAACGGACTGCGGGCCTATGAAAAAGGCACCTGGGGTGGCTGGGGCGGCCGCTCTCTGGTCAATGCCAATGTGCCGAACGTTTTCGGCATGTCAGCCGATTTAAGCGCCGACGACATGGCGAAGCGACTGAGTGAGCAAAACAATCAGCAGGCCACGGAAGAAATGCCCTATCCCAATTTCTTCCCCCAGGCCCAGCACGACTTTGCCGCCCGTATGAAATGGTCTGTTACTCCGAGCTATGCCAGCGCCAACCATGCGCCGGTGGCATCGATTGAAGGGCCTCTAACGGTGATGGCCGCTCCCGGCCAAAAGGTGCGCCTCCGCGGCACTGCCTTTGACCCTGATGGCAACAAGGTGACTCTGAAATGGTCGCAGCTGCCCGTGGGCACCTACCACGGCAAGGCAGACATTGCGCAGGCCGACTCCCCGAAAGCCGAAGTACTGGTACCCGCTGATGCCCGACCGGGGCAAACCATCCACGTGATTTTTGAAGCGACCGACGATGGCAAGCCAGCCCTCACCCACTACCGGCGGGTGGTGATTACGGTGAGAGGTTCATAAATGAGGACACGAAATGTGCGACCGGGACGCAGCTACAGAAAAGCATTTGAAACATAACAGCATGAGAAAAATAATTGCCGCCATTAATATGACCCTCGACGGGTATTGCGACCACACGGCCATGATAGCCGACGACGAAATACACGAGCACTACAACGACCTGATGCGCCAGGTAGGCGTGATGGTTTACGGCCGCACTACCTACCAGCTAATGGAAAGCTACTGGCCCACCCTGGTGAAAAACCCCAGCGGCAACCAACCCAGCGATGACTTTGCCGTGCTGATGGAGAACGTGCCGAAGCTCCTTTTTTCCCGCACACTCAAAAGCACCACCTGGACCAACACCACGTTGGCAAAGGGAAGCCTCAAAGAAGAACTCCTGGCGCTCAGGCAACAACCCGGCAGGGACATTTATGTGGGCAGCCCCAGCCTGATCGCTGCCTGCACCGAACTTCGCCTTGCTGATGAATACCAGCTGTGTGTGAACCCCGTGATCGCCGGCAAAGGCTTGCACCTTTTCAAAAATATCAGCGACATGGCTAAGCTGACGCTCATCAAAACAAAAACCTTTAAAGCCGGCCCGATAGTGCTTTACTACACGGCGGTGAGGAAATGAAATCCGCTGGCCCGGGTTGTAAACACAACCTCAAGTCACCCTGGCGTAGCTGTCTGTCCGTGCCCGGTTGCCCTAAGTCTCAAGGAGCAAGGGCACAAATCTGCCATGTAAATAAGACAAAAAAGTGAGGTCTTTAGCGTGAAGGATGACTAACTTCGCATGCATTCACATAGTTGCTCGTCAGATTCTATCACTTTAATGGGACACAATGATCAGTAAACTCAGGCACAAGATTTTTATTGGCATACTGCTACTGGCCGTGCTGCTGGCCGCATCAGGCACGATCGTTCTACATCAATTTCTGCTTTTAAACCGATCGGTAACCGCCCTTATCGAAGACAACTATAAAACCATTCAGGCCTGCCAGAACATGCTCGAAGCCCTCGAGCGTGAAGACAGCGGCATACTTTTGCTCTCGCTTGGCAACTGGGAAAAAGGCCGCTACATTATCGATGCTGCCGACAGTGTGTTCGAAGCGTCAATGGCGGTGGCAGCCGGCAATGTCACCGAGCTTCATGAGGACGAACGGGTGGCAGCAGTGAGAGCCGCCTACAATGAATACAAAACCAAGTGGCAAAAGCCTATCGTTGACACCGATAAGGAGGGGAATCTCAACTGGTACGTCACCGATATCAACCCCGATTTTTTGCATGCCAAGGAAGCTGTGTATGCATTGATGAAGCTCAATCAGAACAGCATGTACGACGAGGCTTCGGTGCTCAAGGAACGGTCGTACAGGGCTATCATGCCCGGTATTGTTGCCATCGTGGCCGTGATCGTATTCGCTTTTCTCTTCAACTATTTTTTGAGGCAGTCGTTAATGGCTCCTTTGTATGAGCTCATAGCCGCCACCGAAAAGTACCGGGCCAACATGTCTTCATTCTCGTTTTCTACCAAGAAGACCGACGACGAATTCAGGGAGCTGGAGCAGGGCATTCAGAAGGTGATCAGCAAAGTGCACAAATTTTACGATCAAAAAGCCAAAGTCAACTAATGAGAGGGGAGTCAGTACTTCGCTACCTGGGCTTTATCCTGCTGTTTCAGGGATTTTTCCTGCTGCTATCCTTTATTATTTCGGCGGTGCAGCTGGAAACCTCCACGGTTCCGCTACTATTCAGCCTGATTTCGGCGGTGGTGTTTGGTGCCATGTTCGTGCTGTTTACCCACCCCACCGAGGAAGTAAATTTCTCTGAAGGAATACTCACGGTGGTGCTGGGCTGGGTGGTTACCTGCCTGGTGGGGGCCCTGCCCTATTTGTTGTGGGGGGTAGAGTTTGACCTGGTAAACGCCTGGTTTGAGAGCGTTTCGGGTTTCACCACCACGGGGTCCACCATTCTCAACGATGTTGAGCGCCTGCCCTCCGGACTGCTCTTCTTCAGGTCGTCCACACACTGGATGGGTGGGGTTGGTATCATCATGTTCGTGCTGCTGATACTGCCACAGTCAAGCTCCAAGCTTGTGCTGCTCAACACGGAGCTTTCTTCCCTGTCGCAAACAAACTTCAAACAAAGCAAGCGGCAGGTGCTGCTCGTGCTGGGCTATGTGTATCTGGGCCTTACCGTGTTGCAAACCTTCCTCTTATGGGTAGCCGGCATGAGTCTTTTTGATGCCGTTAATCACGCCTTTGCCACTATTGCTACGGGAGGCTTCTCTACCAAAAATCTCAGCATCGCCCACTTCAACAGCCTGCCCATAGAAGTGATAACCGAAGTTTTCATGGTATTATCGGCGATTCATTTTGGGTTGCTTTTCACCACCATTATGGGGCACAAGCGCAATATTTTTACCTCCGAGATAACCCGGGCCTTCCTGCTGGTGGTGGCAATCGGCATCACCATCGTGGCGCTTAAGCTATACGCCGACGGCCTCTACCCTTTGGGTACGTCCTTTCGCCACGCCGCCTTTCAGGTGATCTCCCTGGGCACTACTACAGGGTTTGCCACAGTTGATACCGCTCACTGGCCCCCGCTGGCAATGATGGTGCTGATGTATTTCACCATTCAGTGCGGCATGGTGGGGTCCACATCGGGAGGGCTTAAGTTCGACAGGGTTTACATATTTTTTAAGGCGCTGAAGACGCAGATATTGCAGATTCTTCACCCCAGACTGGTAAGGGTGGCTAAGGTTGACGGTCAGAGGATACCGGTGGAGATTATTGAGCACACACAGGTTTTTATTGTGATGTATATCCTTATTTTCTTTGTAACAACCGTGGTGCTGAGTGCCTACAACATCGATTTACTCACTGCCTTCTCCGCCTCCATCGCCACTATCGGCAACGTGGGGCCCGGGTTTGAGGGAGTGAGCTCCCTGGGCAACTTTTCGGGCCTCCCCGATGGCGCAAAGGTGCTGCTGTCGGTAAACATGCTTTTCGGCCGCCTTGAGATATTCAATATTCTTGCCCTGATCTATTTCACAAGGTATTAACCCCGTGAGTCGGGTAAGTGGCGGCGTCGGCATTTATGCGACAATCGTCTTCGTTTGAGTGTCGGCAGAAAGGCAGAACCTAACGCTGAACATAAATGAAAAAGTCAATCATCTCCAAAGTTGTTGCTGCCATATTATTGCTGGCCATCGACTTCCCCGACCAGGCATTTTGCCAGGACGCCACCATTGACAATTACTTTTTGGCGATTGGAGGAAGGGATGCCTGGGCACAGGTCAGGTCAGTGCAAAAGAAAGAAAGCGGGGCTTATTTCAGGAATTCGGCCTGGGTCGACGTTGTATCTAACACCTATTTTCAGGAGCCGGATTTGTATTGCTACGTGTCAAGGTATGCATCATTCAATAAAGGCTACGTGTTTGACAGCAAAGCTGGTTATGAGCTGATGCTTGATAAAACCATACAAAAAATGCCTGAAAACGAAGTCGAATCCCGAAAGCAAAGGACGATGTTCGCCTCCTATCCAAACCTGATTCTCGAGGCGCTGGAGGTTAAATTTTTGGAGGAGAGAGATCACGGCGGCGGTAAGTACCTGGTGTATCAGATAACCTCAAAGGAAGGCTGGGAGGCAGAGTACTACTTTGATCCGAAGTCTTATCTGTTGAAGTTCATCAGAGTAGCTCCCACTGACAATTTCATTTGCTTCTATGACTACAAAGAAATTGATGGCCTGTTGTGGCCTACAAGAATCATTGGCACTGAGCAAATAGACAACCCCGTCAGCGAAAGGAATCTTTTAGAAGTGAAAATCAATGAAAAAATAGACCCGACTTCTTTTTCAAAGAAATACCTGGAATTGCTTAAAATCAACTAGCACCCATCGTTGCTAACGGGAGTGGATCGTGAGGCACGAACTACTGCACCAGACCGGGAGTGAGCGGCAACAGCCCTCCCGTACACCATCAGACTCCAACCCCGCACCGCAACATCCCTGGGTGAGAATCCTCAATTAGTACCACACAATAGATAAATCGTGTTATCAGGCGTGTCGGCTAAAGCAGTTCCTTTGTTGAAACAAAACGCCGTTATGAAACCCGATAGCTCATTATTCAAAAGCATTGTAGCTGCCAAATGTCCCCGGTGCCGGGAGGGAAGAATGTTCCCGGCGGGCACCCTGTATCACCCCACAAAGTTTGCTAAAATGAACGAAAGCTGCTCGTGTTGCGGGCAGTCGTTTGAGCCCGAACCAGGCTACTACTTTGGAGCCATGTTTGTCAGCTACGGCTTAAATACCATCTACTTCGTTGCAGCCTGGCTGATCCTCGATGGTTTGCTCGACGAAGTCACTACACCCATTATGTTTGCCACACTGGCTGGGGTCACCCTGGCGCTACTGCCCCTTACGTTCAGGTGGTCGAGGTCGATGTGGATCAGCATTTTTGTGCGGTACCAGGGGAACAAAGCTGCGAGCTCTCCTTCCACAGCCACTCATCCGTAACGAAGTAGTGGCGGCAAATGGCAAGCTTGATCGCATCGTTTCTTCTTGTGCCAATAAGTGATAAATTCAGGCACAGGATCAGGAGAAACGCTGTTGTTGATGACGAAAAAAAGTGAAACGTTGCGGGTACTGCTGGAGGCCTTCAGCCAAAAAGCGAAGGATCACTCATTTTATATCGAAAGATTGGTGACCCACACGGCCAATCACAAGTTCTTAACCCAGCCGCATAACCACGATTTTTACCTGCTGCTTTATGTGGACGAAGGCGGGGGTGAGCATACCATTGATTTCAAAACTTACCCCATATCACCGGGAAGCTTTTTCCTGATGACGCCCGGCCAGGTGCATTCCTGGAACATGAAAGAAGGTACCAATGGGTATATCATCTTCTTCCTGCCCTCCTTCTATCAAATGCAGGCGCAGGAAAGCAACCTGCTCACGTTTCCTTTTTTTCATTCCCTCAATGCCAATCCCCTTGTTATCCTTAACCACAGTCAGAAAGTAGTGGTGGACTTTGTGCTCAATCAGATGGCCGAAGAATTTATAGCTAATCCAGAAACAGACCTGCGCATTCTCAGGAGCTACCTGGAAATTGTGCTGTTAAAGATCAGCACCAACTTTCCCACGCAGGGAGAAGAGGACTTCGCCAATAACGTTACCTTCAGGCTCCGAAAGCTGGAACAACTTATCGAAACGCATTTTGTTGACCTCAAACAGCCCCGGCAGTATGCCGATTTGATGAACCTGTCACCCTCCTACCTCAATGCCATTTGCAAACAACAGTTGGGCAAGACCCTGACCGACATGATTTCTGAGAGGATTATTCTCGAAGCGAAACGACTTTTTTCATTCTCTGATCTGAATGTTGGTGAAGTTTCTGATAAACTCAATTTCTCCGATTCCTCTTATTTTATCCGGTTCTTCCGCAAGCACGCCGGGCTCACACCCGAGCAGTTCAAAGATGCCGTAGCCGGAGCGAACTGATTGAAGCCACAACGCCGCTTGCTCATTGTGGCCATGAGGAATTGTGAGCAAATATCATGGCACGGCTGCACCGTAGCGCCGGGCTAAAAACGTCCAGTACTTACACAGCAATTATTATCTCTTACCGCTTTATCCTCAATTTCACTACAAACTCCCGCAATGTGGCTACATGCGACAAGTTGTAGTGCCTGACATTTGCTGGTGTATTCTAAACACCAAAAAAATGACACAAGCAAATGAAAAATCAGGTGCCAACACAGCACCTGCCAGCGAAAGCAATAAAGTTTGGTTCATCACCGGCACCTCCCGGGGTTTCGGCCGTGTATGGACTGAGGCAGCGCTCAAGCGTGGCGACAAGGTGGCTGCGACAGCACGTAACCTGGCCAGTGTCGCCGATTTCAAAGA
Source organism: Imperialibacter sp. EC-SDR9 (assembly GCF_902498805.1). Taxonomy (GTDB): domain Bacteria; phylum Bacteroidota; class Bacteroidia; order Cytophagales; family Cyclobacteriaceae; genus Imperialibacter. Next base: position 79,351 of record NZ_LR701589.1, read on the forward strand.
AAAGTATGGAGAAAATGTGCTCACGCTGGAGCTCGACGTCACCAAACCGGAGCAGGTGACCACTGCCCTGGAAAAGGCCCATGCACACTTTGGAAGGTTGGACATTGTTTTCAATAATGCCGGGTATCCGTTGATTGGCACCATTGAAGAGGCCAGCGCCGAAGATATCCGGGCACTCTACGAAACCAATGTGCTGGGCCCTGTTGCTGTTATCCAGGCCGCCTTGCCCTTGTTGCGTAAGCAAGGCCACGGACACATACTGGGAACCTCCAGCAACCTCGGTCATGTTACTTATCCGGTTATTGGCTACTACTGCTCTTCCAAATGGGCGTTTGAAGCCATATACGAAAGCTTGGCGCAGGAAGTCAGGGCATTTGGCATCAAAGTGACGATCATTGAACCCGGTGCTTATGCCACTGAGTTTGGCGGCCCAGAGTCATCAAAGGTCGCCGCTGGGCTTGACATATATGCTGATTTCAAGGCAAAATTTGTGGAAGGCCTGCAAACCATAGAAAGAGGTGATCCGGAGGCCACGCCGGAAGCACTTTTCAAAGCGGTAGATGCAGCAAATCCGCCACTGCGCTTCCATCTTGGCAGTCACAATTTGCCCGAGGTACGTGCGGCCTATGAAGAGCGTTTGAAAACGTGGGAAGAATGGGATGCTGTTTCCAGTGCTGCCCAGGGAGCGCCAGTAGAAAACTAGTAAGTATATGCTGGCCGACGTTAAAGAGCGTCGGTCGGCATAACCATTAATTATCTGTAAGTATGAAAAATGAAACGGTGGGTCATCAGCAATTTAAATCAATCTCCGACACTCACAGGGCTTTTGGCCTGCCGAAGCCTTCACACCCGTTGATCAGCCTGATCAACGGCGCCAATACACCCGGAGGCATTCACCCTCCTTCCGGCTCCCATGTGCTGAGCTTATACAAGATATCATATAAGCCCAGGCTTGGAGGCAAAATAAAATACGGTCAGCACCATTATGATTTTGACGAAGGGGGGCTGCTGTTCGCTTCTCCCAACCAGGTAATCGGCGCCAGCGACGATGGAAGTACCGCCGACTGCTCGTTGTACACACTACTGATACACCCTGACTTTTTCCTGGGCCATCCAATTGCTAAGAAGATCAGGCAATATGGTTTCTTTTCCTATACAACAAACGAAACGCTGCACCTTTCCGAGGAGGAAAAAGAAACGATCCTTTCCCTTTTCAGGATGATAGAAATGGAGCTGAGCAGCCGCATTGATGATTTCAGCCAGGACGTGGTGATTTCCCAAATAGAACTTTTGTTGAGTTTCGCCAACCGCTTTTACCGGCGCCAGTTCATTACCAGGAAAGCAGCCAATCACGACCTGCTCGAGAAACTGGAAGAGCTGTTGGACCATTATTTCGACAACCAGGATTCCCCCACTCAGGGACTGCCATCCGTCCAGTTCTTAGCAGATCAGCTGAATCTTTCTCCCAGCTACCTGAGCGACATGCTAAGGGCCCTTACGGGGCAAAATGCACGGCAGCATATCCACTTCAAGCTCATGGAGAAAGCGAAGGAGCTACTATCAACCACCAGTCTCACTGTTTCCGAGGTCGCCTACCAGCTTGGCTTTGAGCATTCGCAGTCCTTCAGCAAATTCTTCAAGACCAAAGCAAAGCTGTCGCCGCTGGAGTTCAGACAGTCGTTTAATTAATTCAATGTGAGTTCGATATAAAAATGTGGCAAAACATCACCAAAGGGCGTCATCGACATGACGTCGTTGTGGCGACGTTGGCTGAAACTCTACCCATTTGTCACCAAAACTTTTACATTCTTTTTACAATCCGTTTATAGCGCCCGGGGTTCACTTCCCGTAGTTTAGTCAATATCCATTCAAGAGGGCTGACGATAAGAGACAAAAAATGAAAACACCCACTCCTATTTACCTGGTGCTCCTGGCATTTGTTTTTTGCAGCTCCTGTAAAGAACAAACCAAAACAGACCTACCCAAAGAAACGCCCCCAGTGGTCGAAGCCAAATCTGTAGCCGCCTACGCCGGACCTAACAGCATCACCCGGGCGGTCATTCAAGACCAAAAGGGCGATATCTGGATGGCTACCTGGGAGGGCGTGTTCCGCTACGACGCCAGCCTGCCGGACAGGCAGGGCACCGCTTTCACCAACATGACCACCGGCATCAGCGATGCCCGCTTCTTTTCCGCTTTGGAAGACAGCAAAGGCCACCTATGGTTCGGTACGATTGGCTCGGGTGTTTATCGGTATGATGGCGTCAACTTTCGAAATTTCACCACCAAAGACGGCCTGCCTAACAATGAAGTAACCTGGATATATGAAGACAAAGCCGGTCATATCTGGTTCGGTGTCAACGGAGGCGCCAGCCGCTACGACGCCCGCCTGCCGAACGGGCAGGGCACGTCGTTTCGGAATTACCTGATCGAAGGCGACATGATGGTGGAAGACACCACAGGCAAAACCGTTCCGGATTTTACCCGCCCGCCCATGGAGGTAAACGCCATTATTGAAGACCGCTCAGGCAAGCTGTGGTTCGCCACCCGGGGCCGCACGTTCATGTACGACGGAAAAACGTTCACTGCTCTCCTGCATGCAGACCAGCCTTTTACCAATGTGCGTACGGTCATCGAAGACAGCAAGGGGCAACTCTGGTTCGGAGGGAACGATGGTATGTGGCGGTACAGCAACAACACACTGACACAAATCTCGAAGGATTTTTGTGGTTACATCTACGAAGACAGCAGGGGCAATATCTGGACCAGCTCCGAAACAGGTAAGGGTTGGGCCCTGTCCCGCTACGATGCCATGACATTGGCTGGACTAAACCCAACGCCCGTGGTGATCGACCCATGGAAGGGGGGAAACCCAGGCTTGGTCTTTGGAATTTTGGAGGCCAACGACGGAAGCATTTGGTTTGGCAGCACGGATGGCGTGTATCGCTACGATGGAGCGAACCTCACAGATTTTAAGGGGAAAGAGGGGCAGAAATAAAGAGTTGGGCGGATGCGAGCCACTCCTCCCCGGCGTCTCTGCGTCTCTGCGAGAAAAAAGGCTTCACGCAAAGACCTCAAAGATTGGAAACGCAATGGGCGCAAAGTATTCCGCCGCCCTGGGTCGTGTCTCACGAACCAGCGTGCCGCGGCATAGTGCTTAACTACTTAGTGAGAAAAATTGCACGCCAAGCCGCAGATCGGGCAAACCCGATCCCGATGGCTGCTGATCTTTGTGAGGCTGTTAAAGACAGTTGATCTTTGTAAAGCTGGAGCCAGCTCTTCTTTCTTTGCGCCTCTGCGTCTCTGCGAGAAAAAAGGCTTCACGCAGAGATCGCTAAGCACTCGTCCTTGACCAGTATATGAGGAAAGGTCTGGCGCCGGATGCAAATGTCCCTTCAACAACTATTTCGATTCCGCCTCTTTCGCCCGCATCTCCTGAAGCATTTTCCCAATCTCTTCCCTTGAATATTTCCAGTATTCAATCACAGGATTCTCCTTTACTTTCTCATGATACTCTTCGATGAACATCTGATTGAGGGAATCACTGTCCTGATACTGGGAGCGAAGTTGATCCAGTTGCTGATGCAGCTCGGTCTTTACTTCAGCATAAGCCGGATCGTTGTACACATTCTGCATTTCCTGGGGGTCCTTTTCCAGGTCGAACAATTCCCACTTATCTATATCGTAATAATAATGGATCAGCTTGTACTTGCTGGTGGTGATGCCGTAGTGGCGCATCACATTGTGCTCCGACGGATGCTCGTAATAGTGGTAGTAGTGCGCTTGCCTCCAGTCGCTGGGCGTTTCCCCCTTCAGAATCGGCAGCAGGCTCGCTCCCTGCATATCGGCTGGTATCTGTGCCTCGGCAATATCGATCAGCGTTTCTCCAAAATCGAGATTAGACACTAGCTGATTACTCACCGAACCCGCCTTCACCACGTCGGGCCAGCTAATCAGCAATGGCGTGCGCAGCGACTCCCTGTACATCCATCGCTTGTCAAACCAACCATGCTCGCCCAGGTAGAATCCCTGGTCCGATGTATAAATCACGATGGTGTTCTCCTCCAGTCCGTTGGTTTTCAGGTAATCCAGCAACCGGCCCACACTTTTGTCCACAGCGGAAACACAAGCCAGATAGTCACGCATATACCGCTGGTATTTGAACCTCACCAGGTCATCGCCCGTCGGGTTCTTTTGCTTAAAGTCTTCGTAGATAGGTCCATACACCGCATTCCATTTTTCCTTTTGCGCCTCGGTCATGGCCGCCGGGGCATTTTCCATCATCTTCAGGTCTGTTTCCATCTTCATGGTTTTGGCGATCGTCATGTTGTTGAGCGATGCCGCCTCCCGGTCGCCGGAGTAATCGTCGAACAGGCTTTCCGGCTCAGGAAATGTCACATCTTCGTACATGCCTAGTTCGTTGGGGCCAGGCTCCCAGTTGCGGTGAGGGGCCTTGTGCCACATCATGACCATAAAAGGATCTTCCTCTTCCCTGGCAGAGTCAAGCCACTGTAATGTTTTGTCGGTGATGATGTCCGTCGCATACCCTTCCACCTCGTATTGCCCGTCCTTGTTAATGAACTGCGGATTGTAGTAGCGCCCCTGATCGGGCAGGATATCGTAGTAATCAAACCCAGTGGGTACGCCGCCCAGGTGTAGCTTACCAATCGTGGCCGTTTTATAACCGGCCTGCTGCAGCACCTTGGCGAAGCTTTCCTGACTAAAATCAAATTTGGAACCAATGGTATTGTCGATAAACCCGTTGAGGTGGCTGTACTTTCCGGTAAGAATGGTCGCCCTGGAGGGCCCGCAAATGGAGTTGGTGACCAGGCAATTATTGAACAACATACCTTGCCGGGCTATCCTGTCAATATTTGGCGTGGGTGCCAGCTCAGCCAATGCGCCCCCATAAGCGCTAATGGCCTGATAGGCGTGGTCATCGCTCATAATGAAAATGATATTAGGCCTTTTTTTAACCGCCTCGGCTTGTTTGGTCTCCGGCTGGCAACCAATGAGCATAGGGAGAAATGCCAGTAAGAGATAGGCAAGGTGGGCAAATAGTCGTTTTGATTTCATAGGTGTATCAATGGTTGGTTCAATAATGCCGAAAGTCACTGCGACCCGGTAGTGACTGTTACGCAACTCAAGGTAATGAAAAAATGGCATTGTTCATTTCCTTAGATAGTTGGCAGACGGAGCGGCGCAGCACCCGCCTGCTGCCGCAAACGTAGCTTTGGACGTGCGCCAGAGGTAGATGGAAGTGAATCTTGCCGTAGATCGAAATGCATCTTGCTGTAGTTGGAGATGCATCTTGCTGTAGTTCGAAATGGATCTTGCTGTCGATGGACCTCTATCTAGCCGAAGACCGACATGCAACTAGCGGGAGATGGAGTTCAATCTAGCCGTAGATGGAGTTGAATCTAGCGCTGGATCGGGAGCAATCTAGCGCTAGATGGGGATGGATCTAGCGCTAGATTTGGAACGGTCTTGCGCTAGATTAACCTGCCCCGTGCGCAAGCAGTATCTGGAAGCAGGGCAAGAGTTAATTGACACCAGCGCAACATGCAGGGTTGGCCTGCCGCAACATGTAGCCAGCCGTTGCGCCACACCCACCTGCCTTAGGCGCAGAAACTTCTAACTTTCATTCGTGAAACCGGGAGGATTCACGTGTGAAACTGGCAAGTTTCACGCACATCGGTCAAAACTTTTGGCGGCAAAGGTGGCTTCTTCCACCGCAACAGCTTCCTTCCCGTAGCGCAACAATTGGGTTCGCTCTTGCGCCAAAGCAGCCAAATTGTAGCGCAAGAAGTGGCATGGCGCATAGGCTACACTGTACCCATAATGACTCAAGCATTCCCCGCTAGTCCGAGCAGCAAAACCAATCAATAGCAGCGAACGCTGGTGCGAGCGTTTGGCTCGTATCCCACCAAACTTCTCCATATGGAAACAAACAATTTAAAACGTTGCGAATGACAAAGCATCAATTGCTGGTTTCATTATTGTGGGATACTGGTCTAAATAAAGTTTGATTAAACAGGGTTTTATCATTCAGGCCACTTGGGTGCCGCTTGGAAAGTCCATCCCAATTAAATTTATAATAAACCGTAGCTATGAGGAACTGGGGTGATAGCACTTTCTACTCCCTGCTCACCATAATCTGGTCGATGTGCGAAAGGGAACTTAACAACAGAATGAGTTAAACAACTTTAACTATTACCCTATGAGAGAGTTGATGTTAATCCTCCACTTTATTGGGCTTACAATGGGTTTGGGAACAAGTTTTGCCCATGCTTTTTTAAGCATTGCCACTGCAAAGATGTCGGCAGATGAAGCAACAAAATTTCGCATGCATTCGATGGTCTTGGGTAGAATGGGCCATATCGGACTAGGGCTGCTCATTATTTCAGGTTTGTATTTAATCACCCCCTATTGGGCAATATTACCTTCATCTCCATTATTGATTCTCAAATTGGTGCTGGTAGTTATCCTTCTAGTGTTGCTAACACTGATTAGTTCGTTAACTAAGAAGGCAATGAAAGGTGACGCAGAACTTCAATTAAAGAAAATGGAGCTATTTGGTAAAATGACTTTACTGTGCGGTCTGGCTATCGTCATTCTGGCTGTATATATTTTTCACTAACAAGCATTGCTCGTCCAACATCTGCTTCCTTGGTTCGTGTCCCACTTACCATCATCAGCAATTACCAGGAGTGGCCCGTGAGACACGAGCCACTGCAATGGTTATGATATTTTTCACGTAAATTTCACTCCTCATGCCGCAAGCGTCCGCTTATGGCTTGGCTCTTTTCGGCGTCTCGCCGGGGATGAGCGAAAGAGCGGGAGCGGGACGCTCAGATTGGACAAGTCCAAGCGGACGCTTGAACCAGAGAGGGGAGGTAGTGTTTTGGCTTGTGCCCCCTGGCTAGTGTCTCACGAATTAATATCAGCATTTACCAGATGTGGCACGTGAGCCACGGCGGTAGTTATGGTATTTTTCACGTAAATTTCACTACTAAAAAACTCACCTATGAAAATTAAACTCGTCCTGTCGGTATTGCTTCTGTTCGCATGTGTGGCCGCATTTAGTCAGGAAAAGCAGCCTGGTAAAGCCAAAAAAGAAAAACAGACTGTTGTAGAAAAAGGGCTCATCAAGGTGTCGATCATGTACCCATTTGAAGAAGGAAAGACCTTTGACATCGACTACTACGAAACCAAACACATGCCCATGGTAGCGGGGTATTTGGGGTCAAATTTGGTGAAATACACCATCGAAAAAGGCATGGCCAGCGGCATTCCCAACACACCCTTGCCGTACATGGCCATCGGCACGTTCTATGTAAAAGACCTGAGCGAATACCAGGCGGCCATCGGCCCAAACATAGCCACCATAAGGGCAGATTTCTCTAACTACACGAACGTTGCGCCTGTTATTCTGGTGAGTGAGGTGGTGAGGTAAGGCCATCACGTCAGTGATTTGCTTCAGACACGCTTCCCTGTTCCCTCTGCGGAAAATATTACTTCTCAATTGAGTTGCTGTGGATTTCGAGGCTTTCTGCGACGGAAGCCGTAGATTCCTCTGGTCGCTGAACGTTGGATCACGCCCCTGGCAATTCGCTGCCTCCCGACGGTATGGCTTCGTCGAGAGGTCAGTGCAAGGCAGCCCCCTTCTCCTTAAAGGAGAGGGGAAAGAAATGCGCAGCATTTCAAGGGGCGCCCGGCTTAGGGATGAGGTTCAGCCCCATCAACAGGAAATCCCACTCACCGCCTCCACTCCTTCCACAATCAGCCTCACCTCCTCGTCCGTCATCGTGGGATGCAGAGAAATCCGCACCCAACCCGGTTTGGCAGAGGTATCGCCCTGGTCGATCTGGTCGGTGATTTGTTTTGATTGGCTTTGATCGATGCCCAGCAGATAGTGCCCATAGGTGCCAGCACAGGAGCAGCCACCCCTGCACTGGATGCCAAAGTGGTCGTTGAGCAGCTGCACGGTGGTGTTGAAGTGCTGGCCTTCCACATAAAATGAAACGATGGGCATGCGTTTGCTATGCTGCTGTGCCAAAATGCGCACGCCGGGAATGCCGGACAAACCCTCCCACAAAATAGCCAGCAGTTCCTCCTCCCGGAGTGCCATGCGGTCGACCCCCATCTGCTCCTTTAGCTCAATACAAAGCGCTGCCTTGATCGTTTGCAAAATAGGCGGCGTGCCACCGTCCTCCCTGGCCTCAATGTCTTCCACATACTTCCTGCCACCCCAGGGGTTCGTCCAGTCGACCGTGCCACCACCGCTGTTGTCGGGCACCTCGTTCTGGTAGAGGTTTTTGTTAAACACCAGCACCCCCGATGAGCCGGGCCCTCCCAGGAACTTGTGCGGAGAAAAGTAAACAGCATCCAGATCGCTACCATCACCCGGGTGCATGTCGATAGCTACGTACGGCGCCGAGCAGGCAAAGTCGACAAAGCAATAGCCTTGGTGCCGGTGCATCACCCTGGCAATATCGTGGTACGGTGTGCTGATGCCCGTCACGTTGGAGCAGGCTGTAATGGCGGCAATCTTCAGTGGCCGGGCATCGTAGCGGGCCACTGCTTCTTCAAACAAGGAGGCCTCTACCTCTCCCCTGTCGTTGGGTGGCACCACTACCACATCGGCAATAGTTTCGAGCCAGCTAGTCTGGTTGGAGTGATGCTCCATATGGGTGATAAAAACAACAGGCCTTTCTTCCTCTGTCAGGTGGACATACTTTTTGAACTGCTCAGGCACCCGCAGGCCCAGGATGCGCTGGAGCTTGTTCACCACGTCGGTCATGCCTGACCCCGAAGCAATGAGTACATCGTCGACCGAAGCGTTCACGTGGCTTTTGATGGTCTGCCTGGCCTGGTGGTAAGCCCGGGAGATAAACGCCCCGGAGTGGCTGGTGTCGGTGTGGGTATTGGCCATCAGCGGCATGATCTCCTGGAGTAGCTTGCCTTCAATGGGCCAGTAGCAGCGCCCGCTGGCCGTCCAGTCGGCATACAGCATACGGATGGAGGCATGCCTGGCCGTGGCTATTTGCTGGTCAATGCCGATAATATTCTTCCTGTAGGAAGCGAAGTAGGCTTCCAGGTCGAGTGTTTGTTGATGTTTTTCCATGATTAACTTTTATCCCGCAAGCGGCCGCTAGGCCGCAGGCTTATGGGTGCACTCTTTTCGGCGTCTAGCCGGTTGCCTGATAATACCATTTGACTGCTGAAAAAGAGGGACGCTCAAGTAAGATAGGTTCAAGCCTACCCGGCCGGGTGCACCCTTGAACCATTGAGCAATAGTCAGCAGCCTTTTCTCATCAGCTTGCCTTCCCTTTTCACTACGGGCCAGGAAGCTTTGCTTAAATCCTTGCTGTAGTAAGCAAGCCCGGTACTGTCCTTTTCAAACTCTGCCTGCCCGCCGTAAAAACGGGTAAGGGCCTCTACTTTCTCAGCCATCACCGAGTCTTCGTCACGAATGTCCAATGGAAGCGTTGGATAGAGCAAATGATTGTACCAGTCGTGCACGCCGCCATATAGAATGGATGATCGCTTTTTAACAGCCGGAGGTAGCGAGATCCAGAGATGGCGGGTGAGCAGGTCGTCTGCAGAATAAAACACATAGCTAACACCGGGTTCCAGCCCATTCGTCTGCATTTCATTCAACGACATGTTTACCGCCGTTGGCAGGTGAAATTCTTCGTACAGGTCGGGCTCTCTGAGGTCGATGAGCACCAAAGGCTCCCTGTCTTTGATCTGCTCTGCCAGCGTCAGCACCGACACAAACCTCGGCTCCTGGCTCACGCTCTTCGGACCATTGGGAAAGGCCAGCGCCACCACTAAAGACGCCACCGCCAGCAAAAGAGCCATGGCCGCCAGCTTCTGATTGAATGTTAGTTTCGTCATTGGGCTGAGTACTTCTTTTCAAGTTTCTCCGATGCCCAAAAGCCTGCCAACGCCATGGTTACGAGCAAAAAGACCATGACACCTTCCGGGATGCCAAAGTAGCCGTCCATGGTCACCTGGCCCAGTGGCCCGGCGGTATAGAAACCTTCCAGCCAGGGGTACAGCTCGCCAAACAAAAAGATGCCAAACAGTAGCCCGGCTACGTTGACCAACCCGTCCAGGCTGCCGGTAGAAGACGCCACGCAGGAGGTGCCCGGGCAGTAGCCGCCAACAATAAAGCCCACACCAAACACCAGTCCGCCGATAAGCTGCGGCCAGACAAAGGTCGGCGTCAGGTAGATCATATCGGCTTGCAGCAGCCCGGCCCAGCTAAGCCAGAACACGCCCAGCATGGCCGTGATGATAGCAGTGAACATCATTTTGAAGACGGTCATGTCACGGAAGTAAAACTGCCCTGCCAGCTTTTTGGCGCTGCCGAGCCCGGCACGTTCCAGAAAAAAACCGAAGGCCACGCCAGTGATGAGCGCAAAAGCCAGACTGGCCTCCTCTCCTATCCATCCAAATTCGTAAAAGGGTCCGTTCATGCCCAAAGTCGTTTAACGGCGCCCGCCATGGCATAGGCACCTGCGAATAATGCAATCATAAAAATCCAGCTCCCCACGTTCATCAGGGCACCACCGGTGAGGGCCTGTCCGCTGGTGCAGCCCCTGGCCAGTTTGGTACCAAAGGCCATGATGATGCCACCCAGGAAGGCATAAAAGAACCGGCTGTTATTCGACAGCAACGCCCCTTTTTCTACCTTAAACTTGAACCGATGGGCCAGCTTGCCAGAAATAAACCCGCCGATGAGCACACCCAGCACTTCAAATACCAGCCAGTCTTTCAAGGGGCTCACGGTGCCGTCGCCGAGGTAGCCCATATAAAAAGTGCTGGCTTCGGCATGGGAGGCCGACACGGATTTTACGCCAGTGGCTACTACCGACGTCATGGCGCCGGAGGCGCCAATACCACGCCCCATGACGACAAACGCTGCCAATAGCACCAGGCCGAGGCCTATCCCGCAGACGTAAGGATTCCAATACGGCTGCGGCACCTTTGGTTGTTTTGACATATCAGTCGATTTCTATCGGGAGTTTTTCATCGGGACCCCACTCATGAAAGGAGCCGTCGTAGATTTTGATATCAGTGTACCCAAGCAGTTTGGCCGACGTGTAAACGACCGTCAGCTGCATACCAATGTGGCAGTAGAGCACCAGCTGCTTGTCTTTGGACAGCCCCTGTGCCGCAAAAATGCCGCCCAGGTCTTCCAGCGACTTGAACTCGTAGGCACCTGTGCTGGTCTTTTCATAAAGGCTTGTATAGGGGATGGTTTTGGCACCGGGTATCCTGCCCTTTCTGGCCCCGTGGGTAGGCTCGATGCCATTGTAAAACACGGCCGCCCGACAGTCGACGATATTGGTATTGGCATCTTTGATACTTTTCAGCACGTAGGCCTGGTCGGCCACAAGCCCCGGGTTGGGCTTAATGCTAAAAGCTCCTTTAGCGGGGGATGGTGTTTCGGCAGACAGAGCTCCTCCACCGTCTTTCCAGGCCTTTAAGCCTCCATTCAGTATATAGGTTTTGCTGGCATGGCCGAGGTAATCGAAGGTGAAGTAGAGCCGGGTCACCATCGGAATCCAGTTTTCACCTGTGTAAATCACCACGTCTGTTGACGAGCTAACTCCTTTGCCTTCCAGGGTGTTTTTTAGTGTGGCGTCCGGCGGAAGGTCAAAAACATGGGGGTCGTTATCGACGGTGTACTCATCCCCCGCAATGAAAACAGCGCCGGGGATATGCTCTTGCTTGTAGTTGTTTTCTTGCCCTATGTGCAGAATCACGAGGTTGTCTTGTTTCATTCTGTTTTTCAGCCAATTGGCATCCACAAGGATATTAGCCCTCTGGGCAAACAATTGACCCGATAGCAGTAAAAGGGGAAGTCCGATTAATTTGAGTTTATGCATGACTTTGAGTTTTTCATGCAGTTTAGGGCTTCACCTATTCTGTTTGGGTTAACGAAGCGTTAAACTCACTTAAGCAAAAGTTAAAAGTGTTAAAGAAAGGTTAAAAAGGGGCCCCGGTGATTAAAATTAACTAAATTTTGAGGGTAAATGTGTGAAATTTGGGCACGGACAACAGTACCACACAAGCTGATGGGCTCAAGCCTAAACATCAATATTAACTACGCAACTTTAACCAATGTGAGCGCCCACCGGGAGGGTTGGAGGGAAAATGGCGGGAAGCCTGAGCGCCTTTGGCCTGAGCGCTTATTTTCCCAAAGATTTTTCGGTCGCTGCGGCGAACCGACGCCGAAGCGGGTTACTTTTGATCGTTTGGAAAAGTAACAAAAAGAAAAGCTGGCGAAGCCAGCCTTTCGATGAATGACTTTGCAACCAACAGATGATCTTCTTTTTATTTCGGAACGTCATCCTAACGACCAAGATTGCTTCAGTCGTCTGCCATTTTTGATACAATTAGTAATTACAACGCTCCGTCGCAATGACGACACAATAATAAAATGAAACTATCAAAGTACACCTTCATCCTCCTCTTCCTCGTGGTCGTCACCTCGCTGGGGATGCTGCTGTACAACCAATACCGCATTCTTGAGCAGGACATCGAAACCAACAAGAACGTTATGAGCATGGCGGTGCCCGATATCCTCTCCGACCTCTACGACAACTCCATGTACAACGACGAGTTGAGAAATTTGGTCGCTCAAATCAGAGGCACCGACTCCTTTGTATTTACCAACACCTCTGCGCTCACCGATCCTCTCCAGCTAAAGCTGAAAACAGAGATCGACAAGGTGCTGGCGCTTAATTATCCCAACTTCGAATACAGGGTAGACGGCTACACATCAAGCGAATATGGCTGCATGATCCACCGTGGCAACTGGCCCGAGCAGCCTCAAGCGAAAATTGTGATGGCAGCCCAAAATCACCTTTGCTTTTGTATGATTTATCCCAAAAAGCTCGACATCGCCATGACCTACACCAACAAAGGAGCGGCCGTGCTGGGAGAGTCGGCCGATATCATCCGTACAAGTCTCGTTCTCATTGTCGTCGTACTGGGTGCCTTTGGCTACACCATTTACACCATCAACAAGCAAAAGAAGCTGTCCGACCTCAAGCGGGACTTCATCAATAACCTTACCCACGAATTCAAAACGCCTATCTTCTCCATCTCCCTCGCTGCAAAATCACTGAAAGAAAAGGAGGAAGTAAAGACCTCAGAAAAGATGACCTCTTATGTGAACCTCATCGGCGCAGAGAGCAAGCGGCTGCAAACCCAGGTCGACAAAATCCTCCAAATGGCCCTGCTCGACTCAGGCAACCTGCATCTCGAAAAGAAGACGCTTGACCTGCACGAGCTGATCCGCCAGGTGGCCGACAGCTTTGCCATGATCATTGCAGAAAACAAGGGAGAGATCAGGCTGCACCTGCATGCCACCCGCCACCTGATCACCGCCGACGAAACACATATCAAGAACGTGTTGTACAACCTGATCGACAATGCGCAAAAGTACACCAGCGGAGCCCCGGAGATTGAGATCACTACATCCGACACCCAGGAAAATGGGATCCTGCTGGTGGTAAAAGACCATGGCATCGGCATAGACGAGCCCGTGCAGAAGTACATCTTCGACCAGTTTTACCGGGCCCAGCAGGGCGACATTCACACTGTGAAGGGTTTTGGGCTAGGCCTGAGTTATGCCAAGCGCATCGTGGAATTCCATAAAGGCACGATCAGCCTCAAGAGCCAGCCGGGCGCTGGCAGCGAATTCAGCATCTTTTTACCCCAGGTATCATGAGCAGCATCTTACTGGTAGAGGACGACAACAGCCTGGGGTATATCCTGAAAGAGTACCTTCAGATGCACGACTTTGAAGTGGAGTGGACAAAAGACGGCGAAGAAGGATTGCAAGCATTCCAGCCGGGTAAGTTCGACATCTGCATCCTGGACGTGATGATGCCCAAAATGGACGGCTTTGCCCTGGCAGATAAACTAAAGGCGCTTGATGCCACCATCCCCCTGATCTTTCTTACTGCCAAGTCGATGAAGATCGACAAAATGAAAGGCTTCAAAGCCGGTGCCGACGACTATATTGTGAAGCCAGTAGACGAAGAGGAGCTGATCATGCGCATACAAGCCGTGCTGCGCCGCAGCGGCAAGGGCAGCTCAGGCACCACCACCGACAGCTACCAGATTGGCAGCTACACCTATCACCTGAAAAACCGGCAGCTACTCCGCAACGGAGAAACCATTCACCTCACCAAAAAGGAGGCCCGGGTGCTACAGTTACTTTGCGAATCCATGGGCGAGCTGGTGGAAAGCGATAAAATCCTCCGGGAGGTATGGGGCGAAAACACCTACTTCACCCGCCGCAGCATGGACGTATACATTTCCAAACTCCGCAAATACCTCAGCACCGACGACACTGTAAAGATTCAGAATATGCACGGGAGCGGGTATATTTTGGAGGAGGAGTGAATACTGCTCAACAACTACCCTATCCACCACCACGTCATGTCGATGGCGAGGAACGAGCGAGCCGACGTGGAACGACATCCCCGTGATGTTGGCACTGACTCCGCTTGTGCCAGAAACAGACGCTGTGCCGTAACCGCCATTTTATTTCTATATTTAAGTACGGGCAAGGTGCCTGCTCACAGAATACAGACCACCCACCCTAGCCCTGGATTGAATTTTACCTACTTATTTTTATGCCTAAAGAAACCCAGAACAAGTGGTTTGTACTCGCCGTACTGACCGCCGTTTACACCTTTAGCTTTATCGATCGGCAAATCCTGGTGATCCTGGCAGAACCCATCAAGGCGGATTTGAACCTGAGCGACACGCAGCTGGGCCTCCTCACAGGCCTGGCATTTGCAGCTTTGTATATTACCCTGGGCCTGCCCATTGCCCGGTTGGCCGACAAGGGGAACCGAAAGAATGTAGTAGCAGTGAGCCTGACCGTTTGGTCGTTCATGACGGCCATATCAGGGTCGGCCACCAGCTTCATTCACCTGTTTTTGGCCCGGATTGGTGTTGGCGTTGGCGAGGCGGGAGGAAGCCCTCCTTCTCACTCGATGATATCAGATATATTTCCTCCGAAAAAACGAGCTACCGCCCTTTCCATTTACTCATCAGGCATCTACATAGGTATGTTCCTCGGATTTGCCATCGGTGGCGTATTAGCCAAAAGCTTTGGTTGGCGGGTCGTGTTTTACTCGATTGGCATACCGGGTATCCTCCTTGCTGTTTTTCTGTACTTTTTTATAAAAGAACCGATAAAGGGCCAGTTTGACACTGCCGGAGCGAAAAACGAAGCCTCGACACTTCCCGAGGTGCTCAAGGTTTTATTCAGCAGCAAAGCCTTTATTCTTACTTCTTTGGGAACTGGCTTTCTGGTATTCGGACAATATGGAATGGGCAATTTCATGCCGTCCTTTCTGCAAAGAGTACACGGCATGGACATACGTGCCGCAGGGTACGTGCTGGGCATCACCTATGGCTTAGCTGGTGGAATTGGCTCGCTGGCTGGTGGTTACCTCTCCGACAGGATGGGTGCAAAAGATAAACGGTGGTATATCTGGGTGCCTATGACATGCCTTCTTATCAGTATCCTTCCTTTTAGCCTTACCGTGTTTTCAGACAATGTTCAATTGGTGGTAGTCATGTTTTTTCTAAACGTTGCTCTGGGTTCAACCTTCCTGGGCCCGGCCATTGCCGTCACCCATAGCCTGGTGGACGCCCGCATGCGTGCTTTCGCTTCTTCTGTTTTATTCCTGATCATGAACTTTATTGGCCTGGGCCTTGGCCCTCTGGTTGTTGGCTATTTGAGCGACGTATTGACTCCTGCATTTGGGGACTTAAGCTTAAGGTGGGCATTTTGTGCTATATTCATTTCCGCATCCATAGCGGTGGTTTTCTATGGCTTAGGAGCGAAAAACTATATCAAAGACCTCCAAAGGATGCAAGAGTAGCAAATCGTTAACAATGAAATTACTCCCAGCTTCTGGCCTGAAACAAACCCGACCGCTTCAGTATGAAAAAAGTGCTTAAAAGAGTCCTCTACATTGTTCTTTCCCTGATAGTTGTCGTTTTTATGGCAGCCTTGATTCTGGCTTACATTCCACTGAAGCCGAAGAGCAGCCACAAAGCAATTACACCAGAAGAGGCTGCTGAGCTGCGGCAGAGTTTTTCCGAGCCACACCATGAGTTCACTACCACCGATGGGGAAACGCTCTTCATGCGCCGTTGGAACCCGGACAGCGGAGAAACTACGAAAAAGGACATGGCGGTGCTGATATTTCATGGCGTTACTGCTCACAGTGGTGCCTACAAAATGGCCGGAGTGCCACTGGCAACGGCGGGCTACACTACTTTTGGTCTGGACTACCGTGGACACGGCCTGTCGGGCGGAAACCGGGCCGACTACCCGAGCAAAGAGCGCCGAATTGCCGACTTAGTTGAAGCAGTTGACTACGTCAAAAGTCTGGGCTATTCCAAAGTAGTCGTTTTTGGCCATAGCCTTGGTGTGGCGTCTGCCATCATGGTGGCCAAAGCCGTGCCTGAGGAGATTGCCGGATTGATATTGCTCTCTGGTGCTTATGAAGGCAAAAAGGGCGTAACCGCACCACCGTCACTTTATGAGAAAGCTAAAATTTTTTCGAGTGCTTTGTTCCGCCCTTCGCTGCAGGTGGTGGAATATTACCGGGAGGGGATGACGGGACTGGACGACCCCCTGTTCAATTTTAAGTATACCCTTCGGTTTTTGAGCATGCTCGACGTGACAGAACTCCGGCTTCCAAAAGATCTGAATATCCCTGTGCTGGTGGGCGTGGGTGATCAAGATGAGCTGTTTGAGGTGGCGCAGGTAAAGGCATTGTACGACGAAGTGCCGGGTGACAAAAAGGAGTTTGTGGTCTTGAAAGACACCTACCACGCCCGGTTTCCCGATGAAAGCTGGCAGGAGTTGATTGGCTGGCTGAATAAGAGTTTTTGAGGTGTATTGCCGCAGCGGCATTTGCAGACTGAGCGCTATCAGCAATCCAATTAGGTACACTCAATAATATACGCAAACAGGCGATTGCTCAGAGGTGAATAAAACATAAGCTCCTTACTGTGACCAAATTAGAGCCATGCTCTTTTGAATTTATTCGAGTCAATAATTATATTCATAGGCTGTTAAAGAGTTCAGGCCCAGCTCCATTCACCACAAAATCCTGAAAACAATTTCTCGAACCTGACCAAAAACAAAATGAAAAAACAAACCACAATCAGCTGCCTGTTTTGTTTGGCATTATTGTTCGATTCGTGCACCAGCACCAACAAAGAGGGTAATGCTCCCGAGCAGAAGAAAGAAACCTTTTCCTTAAATAAACTAGTGCCGGAAGAGAAAACTGCTCCCGATTCAATTATTAAAGCTTTGAATGCGATGCACCACCAGCTCAAAGTGCTTGAACGCAGGACAGTACCCGGGCCATTTACTGCCCCCGCAATGAAACACTATGCTGAATACGCTATAGATGTTAATGACTTACCAGTTATCAATCCAGGGCCGGGCGAATATGTGCATGTGATGGAAGGTCAGCGGGCTGGCTATCAAAATCTTACCATCGGAATAACGGAGACGTTTCCTGGTGGAGCGCCTCCGATGCACTCACATGAGGGCGAAGAATCCCATGTGTTGCTAGAGGGCGAAATTTTGTATGCTTTAGGAGACACTGTTTTTACTATGAAAGCGCCATACATGGTCAATATCCAGGCCGGCGTACCTCATGCTTTCAAAAATATCGGGGATAAAACAGCCAACCTTGTAGTGATATTTCCAACTAATATCTGGAAGTACGACGTGCTCGACTACTTTCCGTTTGACTCCGACACAGTGAATGTGAGTGCGAGATTCACCGATTTCAAAAATAAACTGGCCGGTAACTAACTCAGAAAGTCGTTTAATATTCCGACGGAGCACCTATTCTCAGCCATGTGACTCCGTTGGCGGCCTAGCCGATGGAATCAGTTGACATTCCAAAAATTGCCTGCCAGCAGACATATTGTGAATTAGAAGCAAAGACTTTGCTCCAATCCAGCTGAGATCAAATAAATTGTTGGCCAAATCGTGGTTATGCGCAAGCCAATGTGGGGGGCATACCACCGTCACATTTGATGAATCACCCTGAATAATGAGCAACACACAACTTCTGCAGTATGTTCGCAGCTTTGTTTCCCTCACCGACGAGGAGGCCGAGCAGTTTGCAGCTCCTTTTGAAGAGGTTCATGTAAAAAAACGGCAATTCGTTGTTCAGCCGAATTTCACCAACAAGCACCGGGCTTTTGTAGTAAAGGGCGCCTTCAGAAGCTATGCCATCCACGACGGGCAGGAACACACCCTTCAGTTTGCCATCGAAAACTGGTGGGTGTCGGATTTCAACAGTTACATCTACCAGCATCCGGCAACTCTTTTCATCGTGGCCCTGGAAGACAGTGTCCTTCTTCAAATTGAACACGCTAAAGAGCAGGAATTGAAAAAGGCCAATCATAAATTTGAGACCTTCTTCAGAATAATGGCCGAGAAGGGGCTGGCGTTTGAGCACAGGAGGATCATCTTCAACCTTTGCCACTCTGCCGAAGCCCGTTACGAAAATTTCATCCTGAACTTCCCCAATTTCATTCAGCGGGTGCCGCAATACGCCCTCGCTTCTTATCTGGGTATGACCACCGAATTTCTGTCACGAATCCGCAACAAAAAAGCGCACAGGAGAAGTTGAACTACATCAACCTTTTTTCTTGATCTGCTTCATTTTTACTGCCTTTTGATCGCCGCACTTTTGTGCTGTCAATTTTGACAAATGATCTAAAAAAGGAAAGAAAATGGAACAATCGCTGAACGAAATCTTCTCGGCTAAAAACGAGATGGTGAAGAAAGGGCAGATCGTGGAGGCAACCGAAAAGTACTTTGCCCCCAATGCCAAAACCATCGACTTCGATGGGACTGTAACAAACGAAAAATCAGAAATGCTTGCCAAAATGAAGGGGTTTGCCGACGCCATTGCCAGGGTAAATGGCATTCAGCTGCACAATGCCTCTCTCAATGGCGACACCTCTTTTGCCGAATTCACTTTCGACTTCGACATGAAAGACGGAAGCAAAATCCTATGGCATGAAATCCTCAAAACTTCCTGGAAAAATGGCCAGATCGTGGAGGAACAGTATTTCAAAGCTTAAACGACGCTAACGATGAAATTTGTAACCAAAAGAATCCACGCTTACCTGGACTATCCTGTGGCGGTGGCATTGATGGCTCTGCCTTTTGTACTTGGGCTGGGTAGGTCGCATACGTTCGCTCTACAGCTCTCCGTGGCCACAGGGGTCGCTGCCTTTGTTCTCACGCTGCTTACTGACCACCACCTCGGCGTGATGCGGGTGATTCCCTACCGGGTTCACCTCATCGTAGACGCCCTGGTTGGAGCGACGTTCGTGCTGGCTCCCTTTGTCCTCTCCTTCAAAGGACTAGACACCTATTACTACCTGATCAACGGCGTGGCTGTGTTAGCAGTAGTAAGTATGCACAAACCCGAAGCGGTCAGTTCAAAGTCATAATCAGGAACTATCATTTAAACATTTTAAAACCATACAAACAGACAAACAATGAAAACATTTTCATTCATACTAGCAGCATTGCTTATTTCAACCATCGGCTTTTCACAGGACATCAAAGCCAGTTACAATATTGACGACAGCAAAATCGCTTTGCAAGGCTACAGCCCCGTGTCGTACCTTGATTTAGGGATTGCCCAAAAGGGCCAGAAGGAGTTCAAGGCTACCCACGACGGTGTGGCTTTCTACTTCACTGACGCTAAACAGAAAAAGGCCTTTGACGCCAACCCTGAGAGGTATTTGCCACAATACGGAGGCTACTGTGCCTTTGGTGTGTCCGTTGGAGCAAAATTCAGGGTTGATCCTAATAAATTTGTTGTGAAAGACGGAAAATACTACTTATTTCTTTACAACATGGAAGTAGATGCCCAGCAACTGTGGCTGGAAGGCAATCACCACCAGTTGACCTCGAAAGCCGACGCTAACTGGAAAAAGCTGAGTAAAGAATAGTTGCCAACAAGCAGTCAACTTCACGCCACCTGTAGCACAGTGCCTCAGGTGGCTTTATACCATTAGGAGATGGACAAGCTTCTCAACGAGATCAGACATTGCAGTGTGTGCAAAGAGCATTTGCCGTATGCACCCAGGCCCATCATTCAGGCCAGCCGGGCAGCCAAAGTGGTGGTGATAGGGCAGGCCCCGGGACTCAAAGTGCAGCAAAGTGGCATTCCGTGGGACGATGCCAGCGGCGACAACCTGAGAAGCTGGCTGGGAATAGACCGGGAAACTTTCTACAATGACAAGCTGCTGACACTTATGCCCATGGGTTTTTGCTATCCTGGCACCGGAAAAAGTGGCGACCTGCCTCCAAGGCCGGAATGTGCGCCGTTGTGGCATCAACCAGTGATCGCCTCAATGCCGGAAGTACAACTCACACTGCTGATCGGGCAATATGCCCAGCCCCACTATTTGAAAGAAAGATGCATGAGCACTTTAACTGAGACAGTGAAGAACTATCAAGCCTATCTGCCGGAATACTTACCCCTTCCCCATCCATCGCCCCGCAACAATATATGGCAAAAGAAAAACAGCTGGTTTCGGGAAGAGGTGCTCCCCACCCTTCAATCCATCATATTACCCTTGTTAGAAAAAGATGACTATTGAGTTCAGGCAGCTTTCTGAGGTAAGCACCTCAGCCATTTTGGCGTTGATGAACAACCCCCTTGTGCGGCGTCAGATGCCCCTGCTGACCGACTACTTTGACGAAGCCGCCTGCGCTGCCTTCGTAGCAGCCAAAACCCGGCTATGGAACGAACATGGCTACGGTCCGTGGGCATTTGTGATAGACAATGAATTTGCCGGCTGGGGTGGCTTGCAGCCTGAGGGCGGCGAAGCCGACCTGGCCCTGGTGTTGCACCCCGACTACTGGGGCCTTGGAAAAAAGCTTCACCAGAAAATCATTGGCCGGGCCTTTACAGAAATGGGGCTGGAGTCCGTCACCGTGCTGTTTCCCCCCAGTCGAACCAGGGTGAAAGGCCTGCTGCGTCTCGGCTTCACAGAAGACAGCGAGGTGTATATAGGCCAGCATCGCTTCATCAGGTACCGGCTCCGAAGGTCTGACTAAGGGAATGATAGACATCGTTTCGTCAGGTAGTTTGTCGATAAGTGAGATAATTCCCTATTTTTATCAAACGCCCAAACACTACCTACTCATGAAGAGAAGAACCTTTGTCCGAAACGTAGCACTGGCCACGCCCGCACTGGCCTTTATGCCCTACCTCGATCTGTTTTCCAACCCACTAAAGGGGAAAGTAAAAATAACCGACGTGCAATGTGTGCTCGTTAAAATCGGCTTTCGGGTAAGTCCGCTCGTCAAGATCAGCACCAACGTGGGGCTGGTGGGTATTGGCGAATGCCACCACGACGAAACCGGGTATGGCGCCAAAGACATCATCCAAAATGTTTGCAAGCCTATCCTGATGGATCAGGATCCGCTGGACCTTGAATACCTCGTGTTCAAAATGAGCACCCGCACCTCGTACTATGGCGGCAACCATGGCCTGGCCACCCACGCCATCACTGGGGTGGAATTCGCTATGTGGGATCTGATCGGCAAGATCACCGAACAGCCGGTGCACAAAATACTTGGTGGCGGCAGTCATGTGAAGGAAGTGAGGGCCTATGCCTCATCGGGTCCTCAGGACATGCTGAGCAAGGAGTCCTGCGCAGAATTTGCTGAACTAATGAAAAGCCAGGGATGGACCGCTTGCAAAACCAATATTTTGAGAGACCAGGAGTGGAACAAGCTTGACAACCGCCGGCTGTCCAACGTGGAGGCCGACCGGAATGGAACAGGCTACGCCAACATGAGAGAAGCTCTCGGGCTCGAATTTGATATTGCCGTTCACTGCCACTGGGAGTTTGATTTCGACAGCGCACTAAGGCTGGCCAATGCAGTAGCACCTATACGTCCCATCTGGATGGAAGACCCTCTTCCCATTGCCTACAACGAACAGTGGGTCAAGCTGACGGAAAAGTCGCCCGTTCCCATCCTCACCGGCGAAAACCTGTATACCCGGGACGACTTCAGGCCCTTTATTGTCAACCAGGGAGTCAACCTGATTGAGATCGACGTGTCCATGGCGGGAGGCCTGCTGGAAGCCAAGAAAATCGCTGACATGGCAGAGACGTACTATATCCCAGTATGTACCCACAATGTAGCCGGCCCTATTGCCACCATTGCGTCAGCCAATTTTGCTGCTTCAGTGCGGGAGTTTGTGGCCCACGAAGCGTTTATCTTCCATCCGAAGAACAAGGCAGGCAATGGCATCAACGGTGACCCTGATGTGCTTGGTTACGATAAGGACGTCATTAAAAACGGCCACATCCAGCTCAGCGAGCGGCCTGGTTTTGGGTTTGAGCTTAACGAGAAGCTTGTTAAAGAGAAGTATTTGGTAGAAGGCGAAAATTGGTGGAAATAGGCGGGCAGGCAAAGCTTCGGTCTTACAGCCTCTTCCTTCATATGGCTCGTGGACAGTTCGAAACAACGGGTGATGGGTGCAACGATGTGGGCATGGAGGGCGATGGTGAGGATGTGGATAGGCGATATCTCTGGTTACCGACGGGGATCGCAGTCAGCATTTCTGCTACTGGCTGCTTAGCTGCTTTGACAAGCGAGGCTCCGACTAGGTCGTTCTATACTGCCTCAACTGTTGCTCCTATTTCCAGCCCTTGAAACTTGGTTCGCCTATTAAAAAGGGCTATTCTCATTTCTCTAAGTTCTTGAATCACCTCGTTTTGGACACCTGGAAGTAAAATAGGATCGGTAAAGTTTAGAATCTCATCAAGGGTTGCCCCTATACTAAAAAGATGTTCTAATTCATCGTACTGCTCCTGATTGATCAAAGGATTATATGGTATTAATAAGCTCTTGAATTCTGTAGGAATCAATTCTAAAACTCCGCCTCCATAAAACCTTCCCTCAAGCTCCGCTAAAATCAAAGTAAGCGAATTGTAAAAAGAAAAAACAAGGTTTTGAGCACAGTACTCTTTTTTGCAGACGACTCGATAAAAAGAATCTGTAACCAGTACATTGGCGTCATTCAGAAAAATTCTTGGATACCAGTGACTCCTTTTGCAAAATATGGCATGTGAACTCCAAATACTCGGAACATGATACCAGTGAGTTCTTTTCGTCATTTTGTACCTTTTATGGAGGTTGTCACTCTCGCCTTCCTCTACAAACTCTTGAGCACCTTTTGGAAGCTGTTCCTTTGGCACATTACTGAGGCAAACGAGATTGACAGACTTATCTTGGCTTCTTAACTGTTGAAAAGATTCGTTTGTAATTGTAATTGTATTATGAATAATATTACTCTTCTGCAAAATCGGCTTTATGTAAGCAGCATCTAAATTATACCTACGCAGTTCAGACAGCTTTCGAATAAAAAAACTATTAGCAGCGGTCACTATTCCCACTTCAGCTTTTTGACAATAATGCTTAATAGGCAATAGGCTCAAATCAGCTGAAACAGTGTCAATTGTATTCAATTGTTCGTCGCTAAGAATATAATTCGTCCATTTGTCAAGTCTCTCTCTGTGAACGTTAAAATTCATCTCAGTGTAGTTTGGTATGGTTAGGTCACTGAGCTTGTCTACTTGATAGAAACTCACGCCCTGTTCATCCTCAATATCGTGAGATTTTATACCTATAATAGCGACAACATCCTGTTCCGCATTTTCAAATATCAATTCGTTGAATGCGAATATTTCCACCCTATCAAAACTATCTAGTATCAAATTTCTTAATCCGCTAGTATATTTAACTTGTAATAACTCTGAAGGTAAGACAAAACACATCACTCCATCCCAATTTAAATTCTCAATTGCCCTGATCAGAAACGCTGGCCAAATATTTTTCACTTCACCTGAGATATTCGGTTGACAAATCTCCTTACATATTTCAATCTGATCGTCGGTTAAATACTCTTTACTGATATACGGAGGATTTCCAATTATTAGCGAATAGGTTTTCCGGAACTCAAATTGCAAAAAATCTTGAGCTAGGCCATTGATCTGTTCATCAGGTAAAAAGTTGCGCAACTTACCAGTAGACTTGTCTAATTCGCAATTGTCAATTTCGACCAAATCCACCTTAACATCCCTATCGCTAATGTGGGGAAGTAACGACTGAATGAACTCACCATCACCACAGCTCGGCTCCAACACAGTCAATGGACCAATTTTAGGTAAATAGTTGAGAAAAATATGATCAACAAGAAAAGTAGAAAGCACTTTTGGTGTATAGTATGAACCTATTTGCTTCTTGTTATTCATTTTTCAATGTCTTCAGCTTTGTATGGTCGAATACTTTCCTTTTGCACCAAAAGTGAAACTGCCTTTGAAAGCATATCTACACTTTTTTGATAAAGAAACTCTTTTAATTCAATCGACAGTTCACTTCCAGAGATTCTGCGTGATAATAATTGCAGATGCTTCACCTCCTTTTCAAGTCTGTTCAATAGAAATTTAGAACGCCTTTCAAGAATTAATTGGGGTCTATTGAGGTACAGCTTTTCAACTAAGTATTTTGCGGCGACAGATTGCCCATTTATGATCCAATCCTCACGGACAACGAATAATTTGTTATAATCCATCTTTGAAGGCTCCGGATAATAGACAAGTGGGATAGATGGATTTGAAGGTGGATCATTTGGCCAATCATTACCTTTGAAGCAGTTACATATTGAACATGCATAATAGAGGTTATTAAAGTCATCAATCAAGTGCCTAAACCTGGCGATTGATTTTGGACGGTAATGCTCAACATGAAAATTACGTGTCCCACCAAAATTATTTTCATGGATCGCACAGTATACGCATTGAAATCTCCCCTCGTCAGCAAGTTGAGGCTTCCAATCTTGATAGCTGCCACTTGTTGGTGGTGTGGTTGATTCTTTAGGTATTCGAAACCATTTCATTTACGAAGCTTTTCTTCTATTTCTTGTTGAACCGCCTTTATAGCATCAAGAGTGTTATCAACATCATCTAAAAAAGTACTACGGTCGCTAATCGCAGTTAAGTGAGGGATTGACAAATCCATCTGCAAAGCCTTCATTTCAGTAACAAGTTTATTAGAAGCATGGCCGGAGGCTATTTTTTCTGCTATTTGAGCTAACCTGGACAATTTCTCTCCGTTGGCTTTAAAGTAGTTTTCGCCTGATTTCAAAATGGTATTTAAGTAATTGTCGATATCTTCATCGAACTTACTCCGGCGTAACACAAGATTGAAAGCTTTGATTGAACTTTGTAAATCAGGCGTTCTCTCATAGTTAGTTATGGAAAACAGCGGCATGTCTGGTAAAGAATGGCGTATGAATTCTGCCACTTCATGTCCATAGTGCGCAACATTTCTTCCATCAACTTCCTGTTCATTTAGCCTTTCATCTAATATTAATGCAGACACCTCATTCTCCAGTATCCATTGGACATACGACTCAAAATCAAAAAACGGTTGACGGTCAATTACATTCCAAGATGTATCTTTAATGTTTCTTTCTACTTTTCTTCGAAAGCTTGTTCTCTGCGAATTTTTGTCGTCAATAATTGCCAGTGTCATTCTTCTGTATTTCTAGGTATCCATACTTTAAATAGTGCTCCTTTCAATTGGTCATCTTTTTCAACCGAAACCTCTCCCTTAAGTTCTTCTGCAGTGGATTTTACTATTGTAAGCCCCAAGCCAGTTCCTGTTTGTCGTCCTCTTGAGCCGACTTTGGTAGAAAACAATGGTCGCCAAATTTTAGATATGTACTCACTAGCAACACCAGGCCCGGAATCAGCTACAGATATAACAAGTCCTCTTATGTCGTGCCGATGTTCACTATAAAGATCAACCCTGATTTTTCGCTTCCGATCGGAGTTCGGAACAGCGGTAAACGAATTTGTAATTAAATTCAAAATTATAGATTCGATGTCCATTGTATACGTATGAGCATAGATATTTGACAGGTTTTGCTCCACTTCAATGTTTAGGGCATCTAATGCAGGTTTTATTTGCTCGATAGTATTACTAATAATTTCCTTAATTTTTCGATTACGTTTTACTCGTTTCTCACGTTCAATCCGACCAAGTGCAAATGCGCCCCAGCCTGCTATAAATTTCGCTTGATTATTCGCCTCCTTTAATTCATCAATTGCAAGATCTATCTCAGGCTCTAACTCTTGCAAATAAGCTAAAGCATTTGCGGAAGCATCTTTAAAGGTATTTATTGCGCTTTCCGTTTCATGACCAAAGACAGCTGACGAAATACCTAACGTAGCTAGCGCTCCTAATGTCCTTTTTTCATCAAGCAGTTCTTCGAATGCCTGCTCTGCTCTCTCTTTGATTTCAACAATTCGATTAATACTATTCGTCAACGAACTTCCTTTATAATCCTTCTTTTCATTGATATACTTCTCTAAAGCAGCTAAGTCAGATTGCAACGAGTTTAGAGTGTCGGTAATAAATTCAATAGAGCTCGACTTTGATTTGTCTCTAGGCTTTCCCCCCTGGTCTTCCTTGCTCACTAAGTCATAGCGATACTCCTCCAATAACCTCACAGAGCCAAGTACCACTGCTCTTAAATCCATAAAACTTTCATTTTCAACAAGACCTTCTCTTGCGGCGCTATCCTTCAAATCTTCGTTATTGTCTCGTGATATAAATACAGACCCAACTATCTGATTGGGTGTTATTTTATACGTTG
This sequence comes from Imperialibacter sp. EC-SDR9, assembly GCF_902498805.1. Lineage (GTDB taxonomy): Bacteria > Bacteroidota > Bacteroidia > Cytophagales > Cyclobacteriaceae > Imperialibacter. Next base: position 106,140 of record NZ_LR701589.1, read on the forward strand.
GTCTACTTACACCAGCAGGATCTTTAGCTTTCCTTTCAGCAAGGCCCAACCAATCCTGTCCCATTTGTGCATTAAATCCGTACGGCTTAACAGCGATGTTATCCCGGTAAATCTTTACTCCTGAATTTTGCTCCAAAAATGAGCGTAAATCGGTCATTGAAAAGTCTGTTCCACTTAGAAGTGATGATTTCCTCGGGAAAAAGGACAATTGCAAATTAAATGGGCCACACTTCAAATAATTTTCGAATTTTATACCTGTGCGAGTGTTGAATTGCTGAATATCAAAAATTTCTGTCTTGTTCAGTTTAGGATTTATCTTGTTTTTGAATTCGTAAATAAGTTCCTTTTTTCCATCAAAATGGAGTGTTAGATCAATTTCAGCCACATCATAAATCGCAGTCTTCACTGGTCTGGAAAACGAGGGGTCAATATCATTCTTAAGAAGAATTTCAAAATTTATTCCACTTGCAAACAATGGTGTAAAGAACGATAATTCTCGGTATAAGTCGGAAATGTTTTCCTCGGTCCAATCGTGTCTAAGATTTGTTATTTTTAACTCTGTACCTGACGTAGAGTTATATTGATCTTTCGGAATATTAAGTTCAGCCGATTCGATGACTTTTAACTTTATATCACTCACACTTTTGTTATCCGTGTCAAATTCATCCCAGTTGACAAGCAATCCCTGTATCCTATCAAATTTGGATTTGGTAATGAGGGACATCTGCGCCCCTAGCCGGTCGGCAGCAATTCGCCCAATTCCTTTTTCGCCAGCTTTTCTCCTACCTTGTTGGCTTCGCTTTTTAACCCTCTTCTCGGAAAAACCAATAGTTAGCCAATTTGCATCAATTTCAAGCTCCGTCATTCCAAAGCCGTTGTCGGCAACTCTAACATAAGGTTCAGGAGTCTTACAAAAGATTTCTACTTCAACCTTAGATGCGTCTGCATCATAACTGTTTTTTATTAATTCAATAAGAGCTGTTGTATGATCTTTGATGCTCTCCCTCCCCAACTGTAATATTAGTCGTGCGTCTATCTTGAAATTTTTCTGTGAGCTATTCGTGTGATCCAAAATTTTGCCTTTAGTTATATAAATGGCGTACTGTGTAAATCTATTGATTTTGAGGGACGAATCAAGGCCTCTTCAAAAGGTAGACAGTTCGATCAATCGTGGTCATGCAGCATTTTTAATTGACATTCCCAGGCTTAATCACGAAAAAATTCCCAAAAACTCTAAACATGCAGGCTAAATATAACAAGAAGTGTAGATAAAAACATACCCTTTTACCCGACTTAATATCTCGATACCGGACGATAAAAAGCGTCCTGCCGGACTTTGAACCTTTCGGCTGGCATACTGACGATGACTTTTGAAAGTCCTTTCTTATAGCTGAGGATGTCGGAAAGATGGCCTTCTGAAATCCCCAGCATTCTGGCTACCTGCGTTTGCCGGAGGTTGTTTTCCTTCATTAGGTACTTCAACAATTGTATAGGGTCGGCACCTCTGTCGGATGCATGTTCTTCGTCGTAGATTTCGATAAGCAACGTTACGGTGTCGATAAGGTCGAAGGATTCGTCAGAGGTATTCTTTGAATACCGGGCAGTCATTTCCTCAAGGTCATTGCCATACGATTTGTATCGCTTGTCGTTTCTTATGACGGTGAATTTCTGCTTGTAAGCCAATCCCAAATCCAAATCTTTTTTGCTGTAACGGTCACTTTTGGAGCAACCAATTGTTTTTTCTCTTTGTAAGATGACTTTTCTCTCTTTAAAGCCGCATTCATTGCCTTTTCAGCTCTTAATGCGTCCTTTACTGCCTCTGTCATATTGATAAATATACCAATTTCTCTTGGCTTCGGATACCCCTGACAGCTGAATACCACAAAAAAAGCAGCCTCTCAGCCGCCTTTCTCCTTTCCTGTGCTAAACCCACCGTTACATGACCTCAATCTGCTCCTGCGCCTGGTCGGCGGTGCTGGTGGGTGTGGGCGACAAAGATGAGCTGTTTTGAGGTGGAGCAGGTACGGGCACTGTACGACGAGGTGCCCGGAAACAAAAAGGAGTTTGTGGTGCTGAAAGGTGCCTACCATGCGAAGTTTCCCGATGACAGCTGGCGTTCGTCCCGATCTTTGCAGGGTTGCCATAGCAAGCGCTTAGCCCAAAAAATGGGTCTGAGACTCGGAGGAAAACTAATAGGCGAGGCCGGCAGCTTCCTTCACGACTCTGAGGGCACCCACCCGCTCAGCTGGTCTCTGTCGATAACTGCGCCTGTGTCAACGATTTCATTGATCTTTTTCACCACATCATCCAGCTCCACCACCGACGCTTTCAAAAGACCAACCATTTCCTTCTCCTTTGTATCACTCTCTTCGATCAGGTTAACGAGACCCAGAATTCTGCAGATCGGCCCTCTTAACTGATGGGAGTTGATGTAAGCATACTCCGCCAACTGCTGGTTCTGCGTTTCAAGCTCCTGCGTCCTCTCGCTGATCCGCTCCTCCAGGCTTTGATTGAGTCTGCTCACTTCCTTCTTATGCTTCCGAATTCTCGCTTCATAGTCTCTTCGCTGGATCGACCTGATCACCAGCGGCACAATGTCCGACAGAGCTTTCGCAAAAAGCAAATCCTCCGGTAGCCAGTGGCGATGCTCCTGATGCTCGAAGCAAATCACACCTCCCAGTTTTCCATCGAGGAAATAAGGTGCATCCATCATTGACAGGATGTTGTGGGGCTTCAAATAGTTGTCCTTAAATTCGAACGTCTTAGGGTCAACTTCCGCATCATCCGCCGGAATGATTTCTTCGTCGAGCAGTGCCTCAAAGTAGCGTGGAAAATCTTCGCCGTGCAGCTCTGCCCCTTTTTCATAATCTTGCTCTTTCAGTTTGTACAGCAGCAGGCATTTTATTTTGTTGCTCGTTCGGTCATAATGCCAAATGCTCACCCTGTGCGCCTCAAGACTAACGGCGCCTGTTTTGGTAATGTCCCGCAGTGCCTCCTCCAGCGTACCGAAGCTGATGCTCCTGCTTTTTGAAATGTCGAGCAGGGTATGCCAGTGTTTTTCAAGGCTGTTGTTGCGGTCAACAATTTCTTTCACCCTGGCTGCCAGTGCCTCCTGACTTACCTCCAGCTTATTATTCCTATCGGTAATCGTCGTTAGCAGGTGCTGGCGGATCCTGTGGAATAGCTGGATGAAGACGAAGATCACGACCGCCAGCCCGAGGTGAGCCACGAGGGCTCCATACACATTGCCAGCTTTTGGCACCGCCAGGTTATCGTGGACAAAAGCGAAAACAACGAAAGTGGTAAGTGAAATGCCTGCCCACACAAATGCGTTCTTCTGGTTAACAAGCGTGAAGGCCATCAGCGGCAACAGCCCAAGCCATGGTGCAATGAGTGACAGCAGCCCGCCGGAAAAATACATCCCGACGCAAAACGATATCCAAAAACAAAAAATGGTAGTTTGTATGGCCAGGTGAAGACCTGTTTTTAACCGGAGCAAAAAAAGGGTACTTAAAAGCAGCACCACCGGCAGCAGAAAGGCAATTCTCGGCGTGTAGAAGCTCAGGTAGGGATGAAGTACAAAACAAACCTGGCAAAAGAGAACCTCCACAAGCGCAAAGCTGATCATCAGTCGGGCCCTTGCAAACCCCTCCTCATCAAGGTCAAATCCATCCAGGAAAAAAAAGTGAAAGCGCTTCATGTAACTAACAGCCAAGTCGTTACTAAAAATAGCGAAAAGATTAACGTTTCGGGTTTAAATTGGACATTTTTAATAGAAAGGCAATCTCGGTGCTTCGGGCGGTAAAAATACCGTATCGGCAAAGCAACTATCCTTGTCATTCTGTATACTGACAGGCAGGGCGAAAAGTGGCCGCCTCCAACCAAAATGTTTATAATTGACTCTGCTTATTGTTCAGTTTTCAAACAACGGGACTTGCCTTGTTGAAGCAACTTCCGCAATCACCATTTTCATGCATAACCTAACCGCCTACCTTCGCTTCCTTTCCCGCCATAAAACCCTCAGTTTTATCAATGTGTTTGGCCTGGCTATCGGCTTTGCTGCCTGTATTTTCATCGGCTTGTACATCGCCGAAGAGCTTAGCTACGAACAGTACCACGAAAAGCTTGACCGTATCTATGTGGTCACCTCGCAGATCAACTCCGGCGAGTCGGTCACCAAGGTGTCTACGGCACCGGGAGCGCTGACACCTATGCTGAAACAGGATTTCCCAGAAGTGGAGGAGGCAGTGCGAACAACCAGCATGACTGTTCGGTCAGTCAAGTACGGCTCCAACATCTTTCAGGAGAATGATATTCTCCAAGCCGATCCGGAAATCTTCCACGTACTTACCTTTCCTCTCATTGAAGGAGACCCCGGCACCGCCCTCACAGCTCCCAATAGCATCGTGCTGACAAAAACCCTGGCTGAGAAGTACTTTGGCGCAGAGCAGCCCATGGGCAAAGTGCTTACTATCAATGAGCAGCCCCACCAGGTAACAGGGCTCATACACGACATTCCGACAGCTACCGACCTTAAATTTACCGCCCTGGTGTCAATGGACAGCCAGGCGGAGAAAGGTTGGTTCGACTTTGAATACCATACTTACGTGCTGCTCAAAGAACAGTACCTCCAATCTGATCCGGCGCTTATTTCCTTCAAAGAACGAATGGTGAGCAATGCTGAAAAAACCCTTAACGACCTGCTGGATGAAGCTGACCTTACTATCCATATGCCAGTAGAGCCTTTCAGCGGCGTCCACTTCCGGGAGCCGACGTACGATGACACCCCCAAGGGCAATATGGCCTTCATTTATATCATTGCTTCCGTAGCGCTGCTTATGATGGTGATCGGCAGCATCAATTTCATCAACTTTTCGCTGGTACAATCTCTCGAACGAGGCCGGGAAGTGGGCATCCGTAAGATTGTTGGTGCCCGTTTTCCACAGCTGGTGTTTAAGTACCTCAGCGAGTCTGTGCTCATCGCCCTGATGGCTTTTCTTATTGCCATGATAATTGTTGTGCTAGCCATGCCCCTGTTTAATGAAATTACCGGTAAAAGCTTCGAAGCCATCCGGTTATTCAATCTTACCTTCCTCTCCGTCTCATTTGCTACAGTGGTAGTGGTCGGTGTGCTTGCGGGAAGCTTTCCCGCTTTTTTCACTTCCTCTATTCAACCTCTGCAGGCACTAAGGGGGAAAATCACCGGCATCCGGGGTCAATGGTTCCGGAAGCTGTCGATACTCGCACAGTTTGCCATTGCCATGGGACTGATCATTTGCACGTTGCTGATCCACCAGCAAATGCGTTTCATGAGCAACTACGACATGGGTTTCCGTAAAGAGAACGTGGTAGTGATCGACACACCTGACGATTCGCTGGCGGCAGGAAGTCTGAATGTGTTCAAGCAGATTTTGTTACAAAACAGTGCCATAGAAAAGGTGTCGAGCACCGGCTATGGCGCTATCCCTGACGAAGAACCCCGAAAAGGCACATTGGGCGTAAAACCCAATGGCGAGAGCAGGCTGGTGAATGTGTTCACGGTTGATGCTGACTACCTTTCGACACTGGACGTAGCACTGCTCGAAGGGCGAAACTTTGATGCCGCCCGGCCTGGAGATAAACATACCACCGCCATTGTGAATACAGCATTCGCTCAACTTTGGGGCTGGGACGATCCCCTCAGCGAGCAGGTGCATGCCGATGGCTCTGTAAAGGTGATCGGGGTAATGAAAGACTTCTATTTTCAGTCGCTGCACGTAGGCTTAGAACCCACCATCATCATGTTCGGCGACGACGTTACCGTGCATATGCTGGTGCGGTTCAGGGCAGACTATCCGGTGGCTGATCAAATGCCTTTGTTGGAGCAAGAGTGGAAAAATCTTTTTCCGAACGACCCTTTTAGCGCCCATTTCCTGGATCAATCCCTGGCCGCTCAGTACGATCAGGAAGACAGAGCGCTTACGCTGTTCACTTCCTTCAGCGTACTCACCATCATGGTGTCGTGCCTTGGACTTTTTGGCCTCTGCTCACTCACCATTTCACAAAGGAAAAAGGAAGTGGGGGTGCGAAAAATTATCGGCGCCAGCTACGGATCTATCGTTAGGTTGTTTTCAAAAGAATACCTGCTGCTGATCGGAGTTTCGTTTGTGGTGATCGCTCCGGCTTGCTTCTGGCTGATCACCCAATGGTTGCAGTCTTTTGCGCTGAGGGATGGCATTAGTCCATGGGTGTTTGTGGCAGCTTGCCTGGGAGTGCTTGTGCTTGGGGTAGCCACTGTGGTGCTGAGCATTGGCAAAACGTGGAATACTAATCCGGCTAGGCTCATTAGGGACTAGAGGGTGATCGGCAGCAGTCCCTTTTCTTCCAGCGAGGCTTTGATCTCCTCGTGGTCCTTCCAAAACTTCGCTTTTACTGCGCCAAATGCTTTTTGAAATTCTGGCCGATCTTTAATCGGTTCAAACATGGGATCCATATCCAGCATCAGCACCCAAATGTAGAAGTTGTCCTGTTTTGAAAACAAGGTCACCTCCTCGATGGCCTTTGGCCAATCTTTCAAATAGGCAAAGTATGCAGCCTGGTTCACATGCATGTAAATCGTGGGATCGTCGTCGGCATACCGCTTAAAGCGACTGATGAATTGCCGGGCCTCATCACTGAACCCCATTTTTTCATATACGGCCCCAATCTTAAGGTTGGCGTGGGTGTACAAGTCGAGATGAAGGCTGTCCTTTAAGTGAATAAATTTACTATAGTAACGGTAAGAGTTTTCGTAGTCCCTCAGCACAAAACAGGTGTTACCCAACTCCTGTAAGAACATCACATTGTTGGGGTCACTTTCCAGCTCTTTCATCAGAAAGTCTTTTGCCCCAGCAAAGCTTCTGGTTTTGGCTAACCGGGTGAATACTTTTACCATCTTTGCAATAGTGTTGTCGGGCTCATACGCTAGGGCATTGTCGATGTAAAAAAGTGCTTCTTCCACGAACCCTGCCTGCACCAACGCATTACTTATCTGCAGGTAGTTGTAACTCTGAGTGGTGGAGTCCGCCGCAATGTCCACTCTCGCCTTCATCAGGGCATACTCCAGGTACTTGCCTGTGTCGGGCTGTCGGGAAAAATAATATTCAGAAAGGAAGTGCAGAACAACACCCGAGTTGGGATTGTACTCCAGCGCCTTTTCCAGGTAAGGCACTGCCTGCTCGTTCTTTTCTTCATAAATGTAGGCCAGGGCCTTTGCCACAAGGCTCTCCGCCAGTGTCGGGTCGAGAGCAAACGCCCGTTCCGAGCTCTGGCTTATTTCTTCACTATATAGCTTGTCCGATCGATAGATGTCCAGGTAAAAATACACCATGGTGAGATCGGCATAGGCCAGGGCAAATTGATCGTCGATATCAATAGCATTTTTATAATAGGGAATCGACGCCTTCAGGCTTTCGCCCGTGCTTTGATAGAATAGCTCCGTTCCTTTCAGGTAAAAATCATAGGCTGCCAGGCTCTCTGTCGGCCGTTTTCCAATTCTTTCTTCCTCTTCCGGTGTAATGAACACCTGTATCTCCTCGGCGATGTTTTTAGCTACTTCTTCCTGCAATTCAAAAATATCTTTCGCCTCCCTCCTGTACTGCTTGGCCCAAAGGTGGCGGTCGGTGGCTGCTTCAATCAACTGGATGTTTAACAATATTTTATCACCAATTTTCTGCCCGCTTCCTTCTACGAAATAGCTTACGTTTAATTCCTTCGCCATTTCGGGAATTGACTTGCTCGTGTTGCGGTACTTTTCAGAAGATGTGCGGCTGATCACCCTGACGTCACGCATCTTTTGCAGGTTAGTCAGGGTCGACTCCATCAGCCCATTAATAAGGTAAACGTTGGTGGAGTCGTTGCTTTCGTTTTTGAAGGGCAGCACGGCTATCGATTTATCGAGCGCAGGCTGCGCTGGCTCCGAGGCTTTTGGGGGATAAAAAAACCACCATACAGTGGCTCCGACAACAAGAAAAGCCGCTACTGCTAACAACGGAATCTTGAGCGATTTTCCTTTTTCAGGAACGGCTGCACTCAACGGTTCATGATGATCTCTTTTGCCCACCTCCCCGGGCGGATAGCCATAATACTCACGAAAACATTTGATGAAATAAGACGTGCTGCCAAAGCCCACTTTGTACGACACCTCGGACACGTTCATCGAAGTTTGCCTGAGCAGCTCCATGCCTTTCTTAAGCCTTTCCTGGCGAATAAACTGGCTGGCGGAAAGCCTGGTCAGTTTGCTGATCTTGCGCAGCAGGTTCGAACGGCTCATGTTCACCTCACTGGCCAGCTCCGATACACCGAAGTTTTCATCAGAAAGGTTGTCGCCGATGATTACTGTAAGTTGAGTCAAAAAATCATTTCCCTCCGTCAGACCGGTTGGGCTTTGGTTCTCCATTATCAGGCAGCTAAAAGTTGTGCAAGCTCTACAAAAATGGTGATTCCAAGTGGAAGTCACAAACGTTCTGAAATGAGTAATGCAAGCGTGCTTTCAAGCAGGTTTGCGTCATAATTTATATCAAATCGTCATAATTTTCATCTCATGGCCAAACTTTATGGTTTCGGCTGCAATCGTGTTTAGTGCTGCGCCAAGCCTTGACGGAACTTTGCCTCAAACAAAATTTCTCAGAAACTAAACTTGAAGAATTATGAAAACGATGATGAAAAACACAATGAAAACAATGACACGTCTGGCGCTCGTAGCAGCCCTTTTAGTAACAGTTGCCTGTTCAGACAAAAAAGTGAAAAGCGAATCTACCAGCGAAAGCTCAGCAGTTGCTGCACCGGATGTTGACATTCACACGGCTGTGATCTCGGGAAACATCGAAGCAGTAAAGCAGCATATCGCTGCCAGCTCCAACCTGAATGAGAAAGACCCATTCGGAGGCTCCAGCCCGCTGATATCAGCAGCAGTGTTCGGCAAGCCCGAAGCAGCCAAACTTCTTATCGATGCAGGTGCTGACATCAATTTCCAAAACAATGATGGTTCGACAGCGCTGATCTCAGCTGCGTTTTTCTGTCGCCCCGAAATCGTGCAAATGCTGCTCGATAAAGGTGCCGACAAATCCATCAAAAACAAGTATGGTGCTACCGCCTACGACGGCGTGTCGGTCCCTTATGCCGACGTAAAGGGCAGCTACGAAATGATGGCCACCATGCTTGCTCCTATGGGCCTGAAGCTCGACTATGCTTACATAGAAAAGACAAGACCTGAGGTGGCTGCAATGCTGAACTAATTCCCAATATCAAAGACTAATCAAAATGGCAACAACTATTAGAAGATACGATATTGACTGGCTGAGGGTGATAGCCATCGGCTTGCTGCTGATTTACCACGTGGCCATCGGCTTCCAAACCTGGGGAGTGATGGTCGGGTTCATCACCTCTGAAAAGACATGGGAATCACTTTGGATTCCCATGTCGATGCTGAACGTGTGGAGAATTCCCCTGCTGTTTTTTGTCTCTGGTATGGGTGTCTACTTTGCGCTGAGGCGCAGGAACTGGAAAGAGCTGATGCTGGAGCGCTCAGGCCGTATCCTGGTTCCTTTTCTTTTCGGCATGTTCGCCATCGTGCCTATCCACATCTACCTTTGGAAGTCGCATTACAAGATGACAGCCGGCTATGAATACAACCCGGGCCACCTTTGGTTCCTGGGCAACATCTTCATCTACGTGCTTGCGCTCTCCCCCATCTTCTTCTATCTGAAGCATCATGAAGAAGGGGAAGTAGCCAAAGGGATCAAATGGCTGTTTGGTAACCCGCTTGGACTCCTGGCCACTTTGCTCGCCTTCGCCGCAGAAGCCTGGCTGGTGAGCCCTGGTATTTATTCGCTATATGCTACCACATGGCACGGTTTCGTCCTTGGGTTGCTGGCGTTTTTCTTTGGGTTCTGTTTTGTACTTAGTGGACAGCCCTTTCTGGAAATGATCCTGAAGTGGAAGTGGATATTCGTTGCTATGGCCAGTGCGCTGTTTGTTGTTCGCATGGTCGTATTTAATCAGGCCGCCCCTAATTACCTGCAATCTATCGAGTCGAATTTTTGGATCTTTGCAGTTTTTGCTTTTGGATACAAATACCTCAACCAGGGTGGCAAAGCACTTACTTATCTGAGTCAGGCTGCCTATCCGGTGTATATCCTGCACATGGTGTTTCTTTATCTGGGGTCGAAATTCATTTTCCAGCTCAATGTCGCCGCACCTGTCCAGTTCCTGATGGTGTTGATGTTCACGACTCTTGGTTGCTTCGCTACTTATGAAGTGATCAGAAGAGTGAAATTCCTGAGGCCGTTGTTCGGTTTAAAATGGAAATCATCCTAATTTTGTCCTATGATTGGTTGCAATGGTTCGTTGAAATCCGAGCCATTGCAACAAAATCTCCCTTACTTCCGTAACACAAAAAGTCTAAGCAGTAACACTCCATGTGAAATCCGATTTCTTTCAAATAAAGTAGGCAGCCTCCCTTCACTCCGCTGCATTTTGTTCACTTCTACAGAAAGAAATTCGTCATGCTTATTCTTCAAGACATTACCTATACCCATCCCAATAAGGATGTGCTGTTCAGCCATCTCAACCTCACCATCAACCGACACGACAAGGTAGCCCTCATCGGCAACAATGGCGAAGGCAAAAGTGTGCTCATGAAAATCATGGCGGGCGAACTTGAACCGACCTCCGGAGCAGTGCAGTCCGGCTCAAAGCCTTATTACGTTCCGCAATTGTTTGGGCAATTCAACCACCTGACTATTGCACAGGCCTTAAAAGTTGACAGTAAAATCCAGGCCTTGCACGAAATTCTGGAAGGCAACGTTACGGAGGACAATATGGCCCTACTTGACGACGACTGGACGATAGACGAAAGGTGCAGCGAAGCTTTGTCAAATTGGGGCCTTAGCAACCTGCCGCTGACCAGCAATATGAGCACGCTGAGTGGCGGGCAAAAAACACGGGCGTTTCTTGCTGGCATTGCTATTCACCAGCCCGACCTTGTGCTGTTCGACGAGCCCAGCAATCACCTCGACACAGCCGGCCGGGAGCTGCTGTACCAGCTGGTGCGGTCAAATACCCTGACATCAGTTGTCGTCAGTCACGACAGGCAACTTTTGAACTTGCTCGACAATGTTTATGAGCTCAGCCGCGGCAAAGTAACCACGTACGGAGGCAACTATGAGTTTTACGTAGAGCAGAAGGAAATAGAAAGCCAGGCGCTGCAACACGATGTAAGAAGCAAAGAGAAGGCGTTGCGAAAGGCAAAAGAAGTGGAACGGGAGGCTGCCGAAAGAAAGCAAAAGCAGGATGCCCGGGGAAAGAAAAAGCAGCAGAAAGCCGGCATGCCGACCATCATGATGAACCTCATGAAGGACAAGGCCGAAAAAAGCACATCACGGCTCAAAGGCGTTCACGCAGAAAAGATAGGCGAGATCTCCCAGGAGCTCAGCTCACTCAGAAAAGAGCTGCCGGACCAGGATAAAATGAAGTTTGGCTTTGATAATTCCAATCTCCACCGGGGCAAATTGCTGGTGGAGGGAAAAAATGTGAACTACAACTACAACCAAACCCCGCTGTGGTGGCAGCCGCTCAGCTTTAGTATTAACAGTGGCGACAGATTGGCCATCAAAGGGGACAATGGGGCCGGCAAAACGACCTTACTCCGGCTGATCCTCGGCGATGCGACGCCGCAGGCGGGCACTGTCTACCGGGCGGGCAGTTCTTCCGTTTACATCGACCAGGACTACTCCCTGATCGACAGCAAGCTCACTGTGTATGAACAAGCCCAGCTATTCAACACCTCCAAGCCACCATTGCTGGAACACGAGGTCAAAATAAGGCTGGCCAGGTTTCTGTTTTCCAAAGAAGAATGGGGCAAGCCATGCAGTGCGCTAAGCGGAGGTGAAAAAATGCGGCTGATGCTCTGCTGCCTCACCATCAGCCACCAGTCACCCGACATCATCGTGTTGGACGAGCCTACCAACAACCTCGACATCCAGAACATAGAGATTTTGACCGGGGCTATCAACGAATATGAGGGCACGCTGCTGGTGGTGTCACACGATGGCTATTTTCTGGATCAGGTAAATGTGGATAGGGAAATTCTTTTGCGGTAAAAAAATGCAAGTCAGCGAGAGCCACGCTACTACTCTCGCTGTCTCAAATCTCTTACATAGGCACCTTCCCATGGAATGATGTAGACTTTTACCCCCGTTCCCTGCAACGCCTTCGAAGCTCCGCTCAGGTAGTTGAACCTGCTAGTTCCGTCAAAAACGATCTCCTGCGGAGCAAAGTACTTTCCAAGGTCAGTCGACCAAAAGCTCTGGTTGGAGACAATCAAAAGATCAGCCGCCAGGGGCTCGGAAAAAGCCTTACGCTTCGGCAGCGGGTTCTGCAGATGAAGTACTTTCAAGCTGCCGACCTTTATTGCAACGAGGGTGTCTTCTATCAACACTGTTTGAGGGAGCCAGTTGTCGGCATGGGAAACAAAAGGGATCATTGTGCCCTGCTGGATCAGGTGAGGTCTCACATTGAGATTGAATAGTCGCTCCTCCTGCTTAAAGGCTTCATCAAAATAGTGAAACACCTTCCCTCCTTCCTGATAATCCATGGCAGTGTAGCCGGTCATTTCGTAGATCACCAGCTCCCTTTTCTGATGTTTGTCTGCTACAAAAAGTCCTTTCGACAGAACAAACAGCAGCAGGCAGGCAGCCATATACTGAAACCACCGATAGTTACGGCTTTGCCACCAGAACAGCATTAACAGAAGGGCACCGTACAACAGCCAGGTTTGTGCGGACGAAAAGGAAATAGGGAAGATTTGGCTGGCCGGTAGTTGCTCAATAAACTCCACAAACCAGTTGAGGCCAAACACCATCCATTTCAGCATAAAGGCGATCACTCCGGCCAAAAATGATGACACATAATGAACAGCAAATAAAGCCACTCCGGTGCTTAGGATCAGAAATGCCGCCGGGATGACGAGCAAATTGGATAACAAAAACCAACTGGGAAACTGATTGAAATAGTAGATACTCAATGGCCCTGTGGCTAGCTGAGCAGCCAGGGAAACGCAGGTGATGGCCCAGATTTTATCGAGCAGCCAATGAGGCGCCGCCCATTGGCGGTACAGAAAGGGTTGAAGATAAACAATACCCAGCACCGCCAGAAACGAAAGCTGGTAGCCCACGTGAAAGAGAAAGTTGGGGTCGTAAAGGAGAAGCACAAATGCAGCCAGCGCCAGTGAATTGTAGATATTAGTCTTTCGACCCAGGCCCTCCGCTACCATCACAATAGAAAACATGGTGACAGCCCTCAGCACCGAAGCCGACATGCCGGTGATCAGCGCAAAGCCCCAAAGGCTGGCAAATAAAATGATAAATCGCACCAGCTTGCCGTATTTACGCTTCTCCAATGGCGTTAGCAAGAATGCCAGAATCATGTAGATGATACCCACATGCAGGCCCGACACAGCCAGAATATGCATGGCACCAGCTGCCGCATAGGCTCGGCGTTGTTCGATGTCGATTTCATCTTTCTGGCCGAGTATCAGCGCCTCCGCTATGCCCCGCTCCCGCACATCGGGCAGGTATTCCCTCAGCACGTGTAGCAGCTCTCTCCTCCAGCCCATGGAAAGGCTCACTAACCTGTTAGGAGGGTCTGAGCCTGCCAGGAGAACATCGTCAAAGGTAACATAGTCCTGAAAATGAATGCCTTTCCTGGCCATGTACAGCTTAAAGTCAAATCCGCCAGGGTTACGCAGCGGTCTGATTTCTTCCGGGCTTCCGTGGATCCAAAGTACCGTGCCGTACTTCAGGGCACTAAGGTTGGCCGTGGTAGCGGAGTCCTTTTTCAGGTAAACCTGCACCAATCCGGTCTTTCGCAGCAATGAATCACCCGACCTAATGGCTGCCACCTGGATATCAAACGCCCACGTATTTGTCTTTTCTATTGGGTCATCTACCAGAATTCCTTTATAAAAATCTATCGACGACTTGCTTGTATATAAATGATTTTCCTGAAATATGGCCTCAGTTGACTGCCTTCTGAGGATGCCCACAAGGCCTATGGAAAGCATAAACACGATACCGAAAAGGTAGCGCAGACTTCGGGCAGCGTTTTTTCTGGAATAAAACCACAGGAGCAATACCACAAGCCAAACAAGCCCTATGTACGAAGGGGAAAACCAGCTTTCTCTCAGAAACAACTCATGGCAGGCGATGCCAGCAGCACAGGCTATGAAAATTCTAACAAAAGGTATGGCACTCCAGCGGATCAATTGGCTACTATTTTTCTAAAAATAGTGATTCTGTCGCTCTAATTGGAAAAGTTCTTGGTAAAGATAATAATGAAAAACCTTCTTATAGATGCTTCAACAGCAACCCTGCCTTCTGGATGTCCTTGGGTCGGCCGAAAAAACGATAAATCCGATGCTGCTCCTTGATAGTGGGTATTTTCACTTGCATGCCCGCCACGGTCACGTTCATAAATTGCCTGACAAGCAATGGCACCCATTGTTGTCCCGCATTCACTTCAAGGTTTCCCATCACCTCTGCGTCAACTCCTTTGAAGCGAAACCTGCCCGAGTTAGACCTGAAAATTCTGTCATAGGCATAGACATGGTCCTTTACCTGCCTGTCTTTCCATTGTTCCTTGAGGAAGTTAGCGTCTGCACTGGAGGTCAGCAGGTTGATGTCTCCTATCTTGTACATTTCGCACCCTGCCAGCACCATGGCGGCGCTACCAATAACAAAATAATCGTGCTTAAGAAGGTGAAGATCCCCGCCTGCCAACTCAAAAAAATGAGTTATTCTTTCCAATGCTGTCAATTCTCTATCGTTTAAGCTTTAACTGGTCTCAATTTCCAAGCTGATTTTCTCAAAGTCAGCTATTGTATCGTACTCCATTTCAATATGAAGAATGTTACACTCTTCGAACTCCTCTCCCACGGTCACGAACCCATGCGATTGATACAAAGGCACCACGTCCACTTGTGCATGAAGAAAGACTCTGGTTCCCAACGGAACGGTCGCAAGTACATCTCCCATTACCTTTTTCAACAGCTCTTTACCAACTCCCTTTCCCCTAAAACTAACAAGTACGGCAAACCGTTCGAGCTTTACGTTATTTTCTACATATCTCCACCTGGCGGTGCCAGCAGGCTGACTTCCATAAAAAGCCAGAAAATGGGTTGAAGATTCATCCAAACCGTCATATTCGTCCGCCTCACTCACCTTTTGCTCCTCCATAAACACCCTGCGGCGGATGTAAAAGGCATGCTCCAGGTCTTCGTTCGAGGCGATTTTCCTAACGGCTATATCACTCATTTGCGGTCTTCTTCTCCTTCGTCAAACTGATCATAAGCCTTGATAATTTCTCTTACCAGCTTATGTCTTACCACATCCTTGCCATCCAGTTCCACAAAGCCAATCCCTTTCACGTCCTTCAGCACGTTCAATGCTTCAATAAGACCTGACTTTTGCTTTTTGGGCAGATCAACCTGCGACTTGTCGCCCGTAATGATCACTTTCGAGGTGGGGCCCATCCTGGTCAGAAACATCTTGATTTGCATGGCCGAGGTATTCTGCGCTTCGTCCAGCAAAATAAAGGCGTGGTTGAGTGTACGGCCCCGCATGTAGGCAAGCGGCGCTATTTCTATCACCCTATTCTCCTGATAGAACTTCAGTTTTTCAGGTGGTACCATGTCGTCCAGTGCATCGTAGATCGGACGAAGATACGGGTCGATTTTTTCTTTCAGGTCACCAGGCAAAAACCCAAGGTTTTCTCCAGCTTCTACCGCCGGACGGGTGATGATAATTTTTTTCACCTCTCTGTTCTTGAGTGCCTTTACTGCCAGTGCCACGGAAATATAGGTCTTGCCGGTACCTGCCGGCCCGATGGCAAAAACCAGGTCGTTCTTCCGGGACGCTGTTACAAGTGCTTTTTGATTGGGCGTTTTCGGGACGATCTTAAACCCCTTGGTGCCATAAATAAGCACATCATCTTTGTCCTCATCCAGCACAGTCTCGTCTTCCTGGGTCAGGTAGTTGGTAACGTTCTCTTCGGTTACCATACCGAACTTATTGTAGTGCTGAATCAGCGAATTAAGGATATCGTTGATCCTGATGATTTCGGGTGTGCTGCCTTGTATCCTTATCTCATTTCCTCTGGAGATGATCTTGCTTTGAGGAAACGCCTGGGCAATTTGCTTAATATTTTGGTTCTCAATCCCAAGAAAATCGAGAAGGGAGATATTCTCCAGTGTGATGACCTTTTCTATCAAATGATGATCTATTTTAGATTCTGTTAGTAATCAGCTAAGTGCTTTATTTTTATTTACTTTGCCCCTGTAAAACTAACTATTATTTGCGTCTTCCTACATGGCTCTCATCACTTTTCTGTCAGATTTCGGTACGTCAGACCATTACGTGGCAGCAGTGAAGGCAGCAATAATGAGCGTCAACCCTGGATTACAAATAGTTGACATTACCCATGGAGTGGCATCGTGCAACCTTGCAGAGGCTTCCTACCTTCTGGAATCGGTCTTTCGTGATTTTCCTAAGGGTACGGTGCATATGGTGGCCGTGAACTCGACCGGAAAAAGAGAGGACAAGCCAGTGGCAGTGAAGCTGGAGGATCACTTCTTCGTAGGGCCCGACAATGGCATCTTCAGCCTGATTTCCACGCAAAAGCCAACAGCCATTGTAACCCTCGACCTGATCAATAAAAAGAAAACTACTTTTCCAGCCAGAAACATGTATGCGCAAGCCGCTTCTTACCTGGCCAGTGGCAAGTCTATTCATGACCTGGGACAAATGGTGCCTGAGCTCAATACACTCATCAAGAAAAAGGGCAAAACGACCAAAAAGCAAATCACCGGCCATGTGATTCATATCGACCATTACGGCAATTTGATCACCAACATTGCGAAAGATGACTTTGATACCATCATGGAGCTTAACCAGCAAAAAGGCTTCGAAATATCTTTTGGAAGGGAGCGCTCTACCGAAATTCACGAGTCCTATTTCTCCGTAGAAGGTGGCGAATGCTTTTTCATCTTCAACCAATCGGGCTTGCTGGAAATTGGCATCAACAACGGCCATGGGTCTGACCTGCTGGGACTCCACTACGACTCCCCCGTTTTTATCAACTTCGTAACTGAATAGCTATGATTATCAGGATTGTGCGCATGACCTTTCATCCCGATAAAGTCAGCGAGTTCCTGACGATCTTCAACAATTCCAAAAGCAAAATCCGGCATTTCGAGGGTTGCCAGCATTTGGAGCTATGGCAAAGCACGGAGATGCCAAACGCCTTCACCACCTACAGCCACTGGCAAACTGCGACCGATCTGGAAAACTATCGGCATTCAGAGCTATTCAAAACCACCTGGGCGAAGACAAGGGTGCTTTTTGCGGAAAAGCCGATTGCCTTTTCCAATGAAGTTCTAATGGATGTAAATTAGCTTTGGATTTAATACATTCTTTAAATATGTTTGCATCCCGTTTCGGAATTGAGACCACAAACGGAGTTCCTTCACATCATGCCTGGGTGGCGAAATTGGTAGACGCAAAGGTCTCAAACACCTTCGGGGGCAACCCCATGCCGGTTCGAGTCCGGCCCCAGGTACTAGCTTAAATGCTATCGGTTAACTCCATCGGCCAGGCTGTGCACATAATAAATGGGCATTTACCAACAGTTCAAACCTGCTGCTTTTCATGTTTCACGTTTACGCCATAAGCAGTTTGTCAAGAAACTATATTCACGTTGGATTGACCGACAATTGGGATCGACGATTCCGGCAGCATAATTCAGGGCAGAACAAGACAACCAAACCATACGCTCCCTTTATCCTTGTTTATAAGGAAATTCACCCAACAAGAGTAGAAGCGAGAGTGAGGGAAAAATATTTCAAGTCGGGCATTGGCAAAGAATTCTTAAAAGCCTTAAGGGATGCTCTTCCTGATACGGATTGATTACACAATTTATTGAAATCAGATCGATCCCCCAGCACCAAACGGAGTTCCTTCACATGATGCCTGGGTAGCGAAACCTGCCTGCGGTCAGGCAGGTTGGTAGACGCAAAGGTCTCAAACACCTTCGGGGGCAACCCCATGCCGGCCTGCCTGCCGTCAGGCAGGTTCGAGTCCGGCCCCAGGTACCAAAACTGCTAGGTCTGCAATTCTATTTGCTGGCTTCCACGTCTCTGCGAAGGTGTATTTTTTGTCAATAGACGATCCCGCCTTCATGATCCTTTGCGCTTATTGTGCCGTCAGTGAGCTTCTTCCTTTTTGAATTCTTCAACTACTTCAAGTGCTGCCCAATGGATTTGTGTGTCATAAAGTTCGCCTTTAAAAAATCGGATGACCCTTCGCTCCGTACAGTCGGCAAGTGTAGCGACTTTGCTGGTGTAACCCTTTGGCAACTGAGCCTTTAATTCTTTGAGATTGAAGTATGGCATTTTTCTAACTTTTTCTTTCAAAGTAAAAATACAGTAATTATGCTGTAAATTCAGTATAAATACAATTATTATGTCTTTTTTTTTCATAAATGATCAGCGGACATTTGCATTATGCAGCACAGAGGCGAAATTCTCAAGAAGGTCGTTTACGATTACAAGGAAAAAACAGGTGTGACTATTCAGGCCATTGCCACTAAGGCTGGTTATGACCAGTCAACCCCCTACAGGCATTTTGAGGTTGAGGAATTATCTTATCATATCATTCGAAAGTATGGTACAGCAATCGGTCACGACTTTCGGGAGGACTTTCCAGATATGGGTGATGAATTTATGATAGTGAGTGAGCCAAAGCAAAGCTACGGCATGAGCCTTGACCAATGCATGGAGCAAAAGGAACTATGGCAAAGGAAGTACATAGAACTTCTGGAGAAACATAATGCTTTGCTATCTGAGCGATTGAATGGCTAATGCCTATAGGTTTTTGCATATCAAGATTGCATAAAGGAGAGTGTTGAGGCCAGGGTCCCAGGTTTCAGGGACGTTTTTCCCTCTTTCATGACTAGTTCAAACTAAGAAACCTGGTGTGAAACATCACACAAAAAACGTCCGCTTCGCTTTTCTGTTTTATTGCCCTGGCTGACCACGTCGTTTATATCAGCAAATTACAACTAGATTTCAGCCATTTCCCATTTACGAACCTATTCAATAGGTTCGTTTTTTAACGTATGCTACCTTGTAAACCAAAATATTACTGACACATAATCATTTCCAATACCCATAATTCATATATTCCGTCTCCAAAAGGGCTTCAAATGTCACTCAGTTAATATGAAAAACCAGCGATTACTCTGCCTCTTGTTTATTGCTTTGTCGTCAGGCTCATCGTTTGCTCAAAAAACCTACGTCGTAAAGCTGAAGCCTGACAATATCAACATCCCCAACAGAAGCTTCTACATTGACAAAGTGACGGACAACCGAAACACCGATAAAGAGTGGATTGGAATTGTTCAAACCGGAAAATTCAATGACCCTCACGAAGCAAAATTTGAGTATGGACTGGAAAATGCACTGATAACCTATCTCAGAATTTCGCTATCAAAAACCGACACCCGGCAGGTACCTGTCACAATGGTGATTAACCGACTTGAAATCACCGAAAAGATGACAAGAGCCAACGAGATGGGCTACGCTGACATTTCCGTGGACTTCTTCAAGGATGGCATAAAAATGTTTGGTACCGAACAGTATACCGGAGTGAGTGGCCTTGACGTAACTGAGCTGCACGAAGCAAATATCAGAAAGGCAATTAACCTAAGTCTTGTTGCATTTGAAGAATTTAATAGTGCAGCTGCCATAGGTAGCCAAAGTGAAAATTCCCGACTCTCTGAAAACTCGGTTCCGGGCTCAGATATAGATTTGTATTCACTCACGCAATCTGTGGAGCGTACCGAGGACGATGCAAGTATCACTAATGAATACAAGAAGGGTGTGAAAGAAAACAGAAACATTACCGCTCTGGGTTATCAGATTGGCGGTAACACACTGGTTGGCTTTGACTATGAAATCAGGGTGAGCAACTATTTCGGTGTTCATTTGGGAGCAGGAATAAAAGGCTTCACGGCCGGAATGAAAGTTCATACCAGCCCAAAGAAGAACAGCCCTTTTTTCAACTTGAGCTATAAAGATGCTGGGTTAGGTTTGATGAGCTCCCTGGGCTTTGAGCTTGGAGGGCGATTAATCCTCAGCAAATCCAGTGACTTTGGTCTTTTGGGTCAGATTGGAATTCAGAAAATCCTTTCCATCGACGAAGAATTTGAAAACAGATTATTTAAAAGAAGAGATACCCCATCAGCTGTGTTGGCGGTCGGCATCGGCCTGAGCTGGTAGATTAAAATTACTCCAGCGCATACCCTTTCACAGACGTATTAAATTTGACACGATTACACCGGCTTCTCAACAGAGAAAATATTAATTTTCGGATATTGAATATTATATTGAATATTATATTCAATATTTCCCAGCAAAGACTGGGGAAAAAATACCAACCTATCACCATGAAAAACCAGCTATTACTCTGCCTCTTGTTTACTGCTTTGTCATCAGGCACCTCGTTCGCACAAAAAACCTATGTCGTAAAGCTGAACCCCGACTACATCAACATTCCCAACAGAAGTTTTTATATAGATGAGATAATTGACAACCGAACCGACAAAAGCCGGATCGGTATTGTTCAAAACGGTTCCCTGCGCCTTGCTCAGCTTGAGTATGGGCTGGAGAATTCCCTGGAAAGCTATCTAAAATCTGCTTTTCCAAAGACCGATCAGGAAATTCCTATTATTATGGTGGTCAACCGGCTGGAGATTTCCGAAAAACCGGCAAGTGTCGGTGAGGTTGGGTACGCTGACATTTCCGTTGATTTCTTCACAGGCGAAATCAAGCTTTTCAGCACCGATCAGCATGTGGAGGTCACCGCTACCGACGTGACCAAGCTGCACGAGGCCAACATACGGGAGGCCGTGGCAAAAAGCCTTTTTGCGTTTGACGACTCCAACTGGGTGTCGGTAATGCATGGAAAAACGGAAAAGCCCCAACCCTCCAGAAATACTGTACCTGGTTCGGATACTGCATTGTTCTCGGCCACGCAGCCTGTAAGCGGAGACAACCCTAACTACAAAGCCTCAGAGAGCAAGAATAATTCGACGGCACAAGCTCCTGCGGAATCACCGGAGGAAGCAACAACTGACACCTATACGGAGAATAGAAATATCACGGCGGTGGGTTATCAGATTGGCGGTCTAACACTGATAGGTGTCGACTATGAAATCAGAGCCAGCGACTATTTTGGTGTACACATGGGAGGTGGTTTGGCTGGATTCACAATAGGATTGAAAATTCATACCAACCCGGAAAAGAACAGCTCGTTCTTCAACCTAAGCTTTAAAGACGGTGGCTTCGGAAAAATCACAACCCTGGGATTGGAATTTGGAGGTCGATTAGTATTCAGTAAATCCAGCGACCTTGGACTTGTGACACAAATAGGTATTCAAAAAATTCTGTCTATCGACGAAGAATTTGAGAAACAAGTATTCAAAGGAAACGGTGCACCTCGGGTTATGATGGCCTTTGGAATTGGGCTTAGTTGGTAGACTGGTTTATCGCCTAAGTAGGGAAGACAATTATGTACTGGTTGAACTCAGGTATTCCGAAGCTGTCATTACTGGGATTTCTGAGGTTTTAAAATCCTTAAGGTCTCTGGTGATAATTGTATCGAGGTTGTTTTCTACAGCAGTATAATATTGTAGTCCGTCTTCAAAATCTTTGAATGCTATGTCATTCAAAGCAAGGCTAATCGTCCTTTCCGACAGGGATAATACTTTCGTCAGCATCAGAAACCGTCTAATGATCTCTCGGGCTTCATCTGCTCCTTTGAACTTGGCGAGCACATAATTTGTATTGGCAATAGTAAGAGCGCTAACAAAAAGTTTCAGCTTTCCTTTGTCGCCAAGCGAAATAATATGAGCTGCACTTTCATAAAATGGCTCTCTTCGGGCTAGTAAATCAAGGACTATGTTAGTGTCTAGCAGTAGCTTTTTCACTTATACTTCTCAAGCAAGTAGTCAGTATACCCCTCTTTATAGTCAAAATCACTATCAATTTTAATGACTCCACTTAAGCTTTTTACAAGAGGTGTTATCTCAGCACCCTTTGAGCTTTTACTGG
Organism: Imperialibacter sp. EC-SDR9; assembly: GCF_902498805.1. Classification (GTDB taxonomy): domain Bacteria; phylum Bacteroidota; class Bacteroidia; order Cytophagales; family Cyclobacteriaceae; genus Imperialibacter. The sequence goes on from NZ_LR701589.1 coordinate 128,323, forward strand.
TCAAAGAAGATAAATAGCTTTCTATTAACTTAGACAGACTGACCTTGTGGGCCTTAGCATATGCCTTGGCCTGCTCTATGATTTCCTTATCAACGTTCAAAGTTAATTTAGTATCCATGGGCTTTATGTTACGTGCAAATTTAGCAAATTGTTACGTAACATTCAAGAGATTCGATGGGCCTTTCATCGAAATGCTGACCTGTCCAGTACCCTCTCCAGTCGGCCAAGGCATAGAAAATTACCAGCTTACTCCCTGATCACCTTCAAATGATCATCATTACCCGTCATTTGCCAGTGCCCCAACGATATTGGGATGCATCCTATGGCATTGAGTTGGTCAAAGAAGTCCTTTACCTTGAAAGGTTCATTGTTAGCCTCCTTCATTCTGGCAAACTCCGCCATGGCATTTTCCAGTAGATACTTGCCAGTGATGTAGCTGCTGCCATAACCCGGCTGGCGCAGGTATAAATGCTGTTCGAAGAGAAGCAGTTCCTTTTCAGTTTTCATCCAGCCTCTTGGCGTGTATTCAGAGTGAATGCTTCCGGCCTCCACGCTGTTCATTTCGTTAGCCTGGGCGTAAAGTGACCCCAGTCCCCTGGCGGCCCTTTGCGCAATCATGATATAGACAATTTCCCTTACTCTTGGGTCGTCATCATAAAAGCCTGCCTGCATAAACATCTCCTCCACGGCTGTAGCAGTGCCTTCATTGCGGGAATCGAAGATATTGTACAACAAAGGGCCTTTGCGAATTTCACTTTCATGTGGTTCGTTGTCCATGCGGGCGAGTTCAAACCAGTGATAGAAATGTGAATACAGCGGCCGTGGGTCATAGTGCATGCCTATCAAAAAGAAGTTGCGCCTTTCCTTCGGCACATAGCTTCCCAAGTGCTCCCTCAGCGCTGGCTCGAAGTAGGGCTTCACCGTTACAATTTCGTCTTGCTCCAGAAACGTCATCATACTAACCGCTGCCTTTTCTGCCATTTCCTTAAACGCCTCCGGAGAGTCAGCAGCGGTGAGCTCAGGCAGGTTGCGGTTGCGGTGTTCTTCCAGTTTCAGAGAAGCCCAGGCACGGGACAGCTCCCGTTTCAGCAGCATCACCTCATCGTCCCACGTGAGGGGTACCAGATGAACATTTTGCAGGTACCAGGTGTAGTTTTCTTTCCCAACACCTGATGGCCCGGTTTTAGTCTCCGCCTTTTCTTCCAACCATTCAACCAATTCCTCAGTAGACGTAATGCCATCATTGATGACTTGCACCAGACCAGCGTCTTCCTTTACACCAGGCAGCATCAGCAGTCCCTTCAAGTCTTCGCTTTGCGTGCGAATATCCCTGATGCCCGCTACCCACAGGTCTTTGGCATTGCCAGTTAAGTTGATTTTTGCCTGTTCGTTAAAAGCTGGAATGACTGACAGCTCTTCCAGGAACTGTATTTTGTCTTCTGTGTTAAGTGGAAAGCTGTACTTCCAAACATCTAAAGCGGCATGGTTTGTCGGTCCTTCATGTGCAGGCACGTCGCTGCGATCCATCCACAGCACTTTGTAGAAAGCCGGATCTCTTTCCCATGGTTTCAATATGTGATGATTAAAGTCGTAGCCGTTCATTTCAGCCCAAACAACCATCCAGTCAACCTTTTCTTCGACTGGCCATTCTGTAGTGTCCACGGCCATCAGTCGGCCCTGTAGTTGCTCAAATTCCGTCCAGCGCTTCTCGAAAGTACTTGCAGTGTAGTTAGGTGCTCCATCCTTCAAAGGCGGGGTTTCGAAGCTCCTCCACTCTTTGAACAGGGCCACCAGGTCATCGTATCGCTTGGTAGTGGGCGCAGCGGCAGTGACGATCTCTTGCTGAGGCTGTTCTGGCTGGCAACCGGTAATGAGAATTAACAAAGCAGCAAGCTGAAAAAGGGAGGAACATCTCTTCATTGAAACGATTGGTTATGATAAGGGTCGAATATAGGGAATTTCCAAAACCCATCAGCGAGGGATTATTGGGACGGTGCAGAAAGTGTTACGTAACAACGGAGATACATCGGACTTTCATCATTGAAAGTGGCTGTTGTAATTCAAATCCTATTTTCACCACTCCTACCCAATTTTTCTCCTTCCATCATTTGAATTCTTCCTGAAAAAGAAATAAGCGGCCGTATGAATAGGTTAGCGGCGGTATAAATGCATGGTCGGTTAATAAATGAGCTCCTTCCTCCTCAAACAACAGCAAAAACCTCTTTTAAATGATTTAAATGGAACATTTCCGGCCTGAAGTGTGTACCTTTACGTGAGTAGAATAAAAGTATTCGAAGGAATCTCCCTCAAATACCCAAAAAACAATGAATTATCAGAATACCCCAAGTGCCGCTTTTTTTCCGTGCCCCTCGCCTTTGTTTTATTACCCGAGGCCAAAGAGGTGATTCCTTGTTTTTATAAGCATTAACCAACTCACTTTATTAACATTATCTGACATGCCGGAGGGCATGTCGCAGCTATTTATTACCCATGAGTATATACAACAATCAGCAGCTTCACGACATTGACAAACAACACTACCTCCCCACCTTCGGCAGGTTTCCCATTACTTTCGAGCGGGGAAAAGGCGCCAAGCTCTGGGATACCGATGGCAAAGAGTATGTGGATATGCTGGCTGGTATCGCTGTTTGCAATGTAGGCCATTGTCACCCCACGGTGGTAAAAGCGCTACGGGAGCAGGCAGGCAAGCTGATGCACATCTCTAATTTTTTCCTCAGCGAGCCCCAGGCGCTGCTTGCTAAGAAGCTCAGCGAAATCTCTGGTATGGATAGGGTGTTTTTCAGCAACAGTGGAGCTGAGTCGGCCGAAGGTGCCATAAAAATTGCCCGAAAGTATGGCCATAGCAAAGGAAAAGGTGGTACCGTCATCTCTATGAAAAATTGCTTTCATGGCAGAACGCTGGCCACGATAGCCACTGGTAAAAAAACGATGCAAGATGGCTTCGAACCCATCCCACAGGGCTTTATGCAGGTGCCCTTCAACGACATAGACGCACTGAAGAAAGCTTTGCAGGACAATAATCCGAAAGGCGGCACCCACCAAATATCCGCCATCATCGTAGAGCCGATTCAGGGGGAAGGCGGTATCAATGTAGCTGACCTTGAATTCCTCAAGGCGCTCCGTCAATTGTGCGACGAAGAAGAAATTGTGTTGATTTTTGACGAAATTCAATCTGGAATCGGCCGCACGGGCAAGTGGTTCGCCAAGGATCATTTCGGTGTGCAGCCCGACATCATGACCCTCGCCAAAGGCCTGGGCGGGGGCATCCCCATCGGTGCCATCCTGTGCAGCGAGAAAATGGCCTCGGTGATGAAGCCCGGCGACCATGGCACTACTTTCGGAGGCAATCCGCTTGTTTGCGCTACGTCGCTGGCTGTGCTGGAAGTGATTGAAGAAGAGAACTTACTGACTGCGGCCAAAGAAAAAGGTGTCTGGCTCAAAAAGGCCCTGATGGACATGAACGAACCTTCCCTCAAGGAAGTCAGGGGAAAGGGGCTTATGCTGGGCGCCGAGTTTGATTTTGAAACTAAACCTCTTGTGGTGGAAATGCTCAAAAATGGTGTGGTTGCAAACGCTACGGCAGGCAACGTGCTTCGTTTTGTGCCAGCGCTTACCATCGGTTATGACGAGATGGAGCAGGCCATTGCTGTATTAAAGGAATCACTAATAAACATAAAGGCCCATGCCTAAGAAAAAGATAGGCGTTGTTGGCGCCACTGGTTATACAGGCTCTGAGCTTGTGCGCATCCTGGTCAGCCACCCGGAAGTAGAAATTTCCGTCATTACGTCCGAAAGTCGGGCGGGTGAGAAATTTTCAGACGTCCACCCGTTTTTCAAAGGGATCGTTGACCAACCCTTGCACAAAGCCGACAAGGTAAGCGAGCTCGACCTTGACCTGGTTTTCCTCGCACTGCCGCACGGCGTCTCCATGGAGTACGTGAAGCAGTTTGCAGGCAAAGGCTTCAAAATCGTTGACTTTTCAGGTGACTTCCGTCTCGACTCTCCGAAGACTTACGAGGAATGGTACAAAAAGCCACACACTTTCGTCAAAGGCTTCGACACAGCGGTGTATGGTCTGCCAGAGCTTTTCTACGACAAAATCAAAGGTGCTGAGTTGGTAGCTAATCCTGGCTGCTACCCCACCAGTGCTATTTTGCCCCTGGCCCCACTGCTTCAGAATAAGCTCATAGAGCCAAAAGGTATCATCATCGATGCCAAGTCAGGCATTACCGGCGCCGGAATTAAAGCAAGCGCCACCACACACTTCTCAAATGTGAATGATAACTTTAAAGCTTATGGTTTAAAGAACCATCGCCACACCATTGAGATCCAAGGTGTGCTGGACGGGCTAGCGACTGGAGTAACGCTCCAGTTCACCCCTCACCTGCTGCCGGTAGATCGTGGCATCCTTTCAACGACTTATGCAAGACCTACAGGCCCAACAACGGGCGCTAAGTTGAAAGCACTTTATCAGGACTTTTACAGAGACAAGCCCTTCGTAAGAATCTGCGACACACCACCTGCGATCAAAGACGTGCGGGCCAGCAACTATTGCAATATATTTGTTGACTTCGACGAAAGAACGGGCAATATTATCATAGTAAGCACCATCGACAACCTGGTAAAAGGTGCCGCCGGGCAGGCTGTTCAGAATATGAACATCATGCTGGGCTTCGAAGAAACTTTAGGTCTAAACCACATCCCTGTCAATCCATAATCATGATCAAGAACATCACCAACGTACGAGGCATAAAATGCTGGGGTGCTCACTCCGGCGTGAAATCACTTAGAAGAGACCTCGCAATGATCTACTCTGAAGTGCCAGCCAGCGGTGCAGCTGTCTTCACCCAAAACAAGGTGGTTGCCGAGCCTGTTAAACTATCAAGAGAAAACATCAAAGGGGGCGTAGTTCAGGCCATTGTCATCAATGCAGGCAACGCCAATGCCTGTACAGGCCAGCAGGGTGCGGATGGCGCTCAGGCCATGCTGAAAACTGCCGCCGAGGCACTAGATATCGATCAAAAAACGATCATTATAGCCTCGACGGGTATTATTGGCGAGCCATTCCCTACCGAAGACGTGGTAAAAGGCATCATCGAGTCGGCACCTAAGTTAAGTAGCAAATCCAATGCAGGCTCATTCGCTGCCAACGCCATACTCACTACAGACACCTTCCCTAAAGAAGGCTTTCTGGAGTTTGAACTCGATGGCCATGAAATTAACATGGGGGGCATTGCCAAGGGATCGGGGATGATCCATCCCAATATGGCCACCATGCTTGCATTTATTGCCACCGACGTAGCCATAGAACCGAAGCTGTTGCAGAAAACCCTGAAAGAGGTGGTTGACCGCACCTTTAATATGATCACTGTAGATGGCGACACTTCCACGAACGACATGGTGGTAGTAATGGCCAACGGCAAGGCTGAAAATGACATGCTGACATCGGAGAAAAGCAAAGGCTACGACGTGTTTAAAGAAAAGCTGGAAGAGATGATGAAGCACCTTTGCACATTGATTGTGTCTGATGGTGAAGGTTCTTCGAAGTTTCTAGAGTATACTGTAAAAAACGCCACCGATGAGGTAACCGCCAGAAAAATATGCCGGGCTGTGTCCAGCTCCACGCTGGTAAAAACCGCCATGTTTGGTCGTGACCCCAACTGGGGTCGCATTGTATGTGCTGCAGGCAACGCCGATGTGCCTTTCAACTTCGAAAAAGCCGACCTGTATCTGGGTGACGACAAAGAGATGATACAAGTACTTGAAAAAGGCAGGCCGCTCGACTACGACCGCAACTATATGAAGCGAGTGCTTCGGGAGTCCCATATCTATATCAACCTCGATTTGAACGAAGGCAAGGCAGAAGCCACCGGCTGGGGTACTGATTTGACAACGGATTACGTACTATTTAACTCAGTGTATACTACTTAAGGAAGAAGAGGAAGGAAGACCGGAGACCAAAGCAGGCGTCGGTACGGCAAGCAGGCCGGTTGCGCTGGGCCCGTCAGACGTTATCCTCGACGCCTCACATACTCAATTCCTTTTCCCAACCGTTGAAAAGAAATCAGGTAATGGTTTTGTTTGGGTTTAATTATCTTGAAGCTCATTCCAAAAAGATACCTACATGTACAAAAGACTTTTACTCATCAGTGCACTTTTCCTCGGTGGCTTCGCCCTACTTGCTCAAAACCCCCAGCGTTTTCAGGGAGAAATTGATAAGTACGCTCAGGAAGCGGCGGCTGTCAATAACAAGAAGCTTGCGTTATTTACAGGCAGCTCATCCATCAGAATTTGGGATGATATGGCAGAAAGGTTCCCGAAAAAGAATGTAGTCAATCGGGGCTTCGGTGGCTCGTCTATGTCAGATCTGCTTTACTATACTGATGACTTAATTTTCAAATACTCGCCGTCAAAAATCTTTATCTACGAGGGCGACAACGACATTGCCTCAGGAAAGACACCCGACCAAATCCTGGCAGACGCCAAAACTATACTCACCCAGATAAGAGAAAAACTACCCAAAAAGGTGAAGGTATACTTCATCTCCGCCAAACCCAGCGTTTCCCGCTGGAATCTTAAAGACAAGTATGTCGACTTCAACAAACAATTGGAGGCCTGGACCAAAACCGAAGCCAATGTCGATTACATAGATGTGTGGACACCCATGCTGCAACCAAGCGGCGAGGTAATGGATGATATCTTCAGAGAAGATAACCTCCACATGACGTCGAAAGGCTACGACATTTGGGAGAAGGTTATCAAAAAATATTTGTAGGGCCAACTATCTTCATCAAGCGTAAGAAAGGGGTGCGGGAGCGCTTTTGGTCTCCCAAAGCCTGCTGCTTACCAACTACTGTTTACTTCTTACCCTTCACTTCCTTCCCTGTCCATTTTTTACTATCCCATTTCTGAATATTTGAGGATTTTGCATCTTTAATAAAGGTTCCAAAACTCAACCATGTTTAAAAGTGCTCTCCTTATCGGAATCAGAAGCTTGCTGAAGAACAAGCTGCATTCCACCATCAACCTGTCTGGCTTTGCGATAGGTATTACCTGTTCGTTGCTTATCCTTGCCTTCGTGTGGGACGAGCTCCACTACGACCGCTTCCACCCCAACGACGACAGGTTCTACCGCCTGGCCCTTCACCGCAGCTTTCCGGGCCGTGATGTGTCATTCGCCACTACGCCTTTCCCGGCAGGGCCGACCCTGCTACAAGACATCCCCGAGATAGATAGCTATTGCCGTCTTTTCACACCCTTCTCCAGTCCGCCGAGGGTACGAATAGGCGATATTGAATTTTACGAAACCAACAGGCTCGCTGCCGACTCCACTTTCTTCAGGCTGTTCGGCGTTCAGCTAAAAGAAGGGGATCCCCGCAATGCCCTGAAAGACCCCAATAGTGTGGTGCTAACGGAAAGCACCAGCAAAAAATACTTTGGAGATCAGGTGGCCGTTGGTAAAATGATCAAGGTGGGTGACTCCACCCTTTACCGGGTAACCGGCATCGCTGAGGATGTGCCACACAGAAGTCACCTTGAGTTTGACCTGCTCTTCTCACTACGTTCCTTCCCCGGCGCCCACGATGGCACCTTTTGGGGGTCTTACCAATGCCTCAACTACTTCCTGCTGAAACCCGGCGTGACCCCGGAGCAGGTGAAAGCAAAAATCCCGTCGGTTGTCAAACAGTATATGGGACCGCAGGTGGAGTCCCTCCTCAACATCACTTTCGACGAGTATGAAGCAGCAGGCAACCGGCACAACTATGTCTTCCAGCCTATTCAAAGCATCCACCTCGAAAGCAACTTCCAGAATGAAATCAAGCCTAACGGTGATAAAAACTATGTCTACCTTTTTATGGTCGTTTCAGTGCTCATCCTGTGTACGGCATGCTTCAATTTTGTGAATCTGTCAACCGCCAACTCTGTCAAGCGGGGCAAAGAAGTAGCCGTCAGAAAGGTGGTGGGTTCTAGCAAACTTCAGCTTATCATCCAGTTTATTACTGAGTCCATTGTCATCACACTCATAGCTGTCGTCATTTCTTGTTTGCTATTTATCTGGCTCCTTCCCTATTTCAATCAGCTGGCAGAAAAGCAAATTGCTCTAACGGATTTTAGCCTGCCAAATGTTGCAGGACTGCTGTTGGTCTTCACCGTGCTGTTGGGCACACTGTCGGGGCTTTATCCTGCTTTTTTCATCTCGTCCTTTCCCACACTCAAAATTTTCAAGGGAGAACTGAAGCTAAGCCATAAAAAATGGGGGTTCAGGAACATTCTGGTGGTAGCGCAGTTCATGGTGTCTATTTTTTTGATGGCAGCCACGCTGTTCATTTACCGCCAAATGAACTTCATGATGGATAAAAAGCTGGGCTTTGACAAAGATCAGGTGCTCGTCATTGAACGCAGCAACCAGCTGGGTGGCAGCCTCAGGGCTTTTATGGACGAATTACAGCAGGTCAACGGTGTGGAAAAAGCGTCAGCCTCTTTTCATGTACCCGGCCGACAAATGAGCGGTGGCAGCTTTCATGCCCAGGGAGTATCCGCCACAGAAAGGTATCTTTTTACTGCTATCTACGCCGACTATGATTTTGCTGACACATATGGCATCAAAGTAAGGGAAGGCCGCTTCTTTTCGAAGGAAATGGCCTCCGACACGGCAGCCGTTCTTGTGAACCAGGCCACAGTAGACATGGTGGGGTGGGACAATCCGCTGGAGCAAAAAATATTACCAACCGCCGGCACCCTCCAGCGCATCATTGGCGTGGTAGACGACTTTCATTTTGCTTCGCTACACGAGAAGGTCGGGCCGCTGGTCGTCTTTGGCATATCTCCCCAGCAGTTGGCTACACTCAGTCCTAATCTGGTATCCGTTCGAATCGGCTCTGGGGCATCCACAAAGGCAACCGTGCAAAGCATAGAGGCCACCTGGAGCAAATGGATGCAGGGCAGCCCCATTCAATACAGCTTCCTCGATCAGGAATTCAATGCGCTTTACCAGAATGAAGAACGTATTAGCAGGGTGTTTTCTACTTTCTCCATACTGGCCATTTGCATCGCCCTTATTGGCGTAGTTGGCCTTTCCACCTACATCGCCAATCAGAGAACAAGAGAAATCGGCATCCGCAAGGTGCTGGGTTCGTCAGCGTCGGGCATCCTTGTGCTGCTCTCAAAAGATTTTGTTCAATTGCTGATTGCCGCAAACATACTGGCACTTCCGCTGGCGTGGCTGGCGTTGAGCAAATGGCTGGAGCAGTATCCTTACCAGACTTCGCTTACCATCTGGCTCTTCCCTGCCATTGGCATAGTCTTCTCCTTTTTCATAGTGCTCACAACTTGTCTTGTTACCTACAGGAAAGCACAGATGAACCCTTCTAAGGCAATTAGATATGAATAGCAAATTGGGAAAGTGAGAAGTAGGAAAGTAAAAAAAGCCCTTGTTGTTTTTTCAGACAACAAGGGCTAACAATTCGTCTAGCAAATGAATTTAGGCCAGTGCCTTTCTGCAATATTCAACGCATTTTTGTACCTCTTTTACGGCATCAGAACCTTCAGGAATCTCGTATTCAAGCTCTATTGTGCCAGGGAATTTGTATTTCTGCTCACTCATGAGTTGAAGCACTTCTGTCAGTGGTGTATCGCCGGTTCCCCACACCAGGTTCTTTTTCCCATGCTCAGGGTTCTGGCGATCCTTCATGTGCATGCTAAGGATCCGATCAGCCTTTGCTTTCACCATGCCTAGTGGATCAGTATTTCCTGCGGCTACAAAATGTCCTAAGTCAAGATTCAATCCATTGTACTTCGACTGCTTCAAAGCGGTGTCCCACAAAGTAGGTGTTTGCTGCTCGTGCCCATGGTAGCCAATTGACACCTTGTGCTTAGCCGCCAGGGTACCCAACCTGAGTGTCTGCTCATCGTCGCTCGGGTGCTCCAGGGTAACGTGGCTGGCTCCAAGCGCTTTCGCTGCCTTAAGGCCGTATATCACTTCTGCATCGGTATTGTCTTTGCCAAAGGCATTGGGTTTAAAGGCGTAAATCTGCACACCGGCGTCGTTGTACATTTTCTTTACCTGTGCAAACTTATCCATGGAGGCCGTTGCTCTCCAGGCGGCCACTTCCTTGTTGTAGGCAGTCGACTGCGCCTGCATATCAGCCATTTGCTTCTTCTCGTCGTCGGTGAGCTCCTCCCCTCTTCTTTGCTTACCATACAGGCCAAACATTGCCCTGCGGTCAATAGTGCTCTCAGGCTTGCCTGCAAAACTTTCAGCCGGATCGCCCATCAGCTCCACGGCGCTGATACCACAATCCACGATGTATTTCAGGGTAGCCTCAGCACTTTGATCAGGCAGGCTGCGGAAGGAGTAGGTGATGACACCCAACTGCACGCCGTTGATCATGGAATCGGGCTTACCGTAGCTCCTGATAATGTTGGGAAAGCCGGTAGCTCGCAAAAGAGACGGAGCTACTAAAATACCAGCCGCTGCTGCCGCTGATTTACCTATGAAATTCCGGCGTGAGGCCAGGTGTTGCTCATTGTTTTTCATCGAAGTAGGTAGTTAAAATGAGAAGACGTAAAAGGTCAAAAGAATTAGTTATTCCAGATTTGCTCAAACTAGTAGTCAGCAAACATCCGGGAAGAACTAAGATACATGAAATTTAACAGTGTAAAGACCAATCAGCAAGCTTTTGGGGGTATTATAGACAATACGTCGTTTTTACACGATGGTCGGCGAAATTTATCTGACGACAATGAATCCACAATCGACAAGAAAAGCCGACTTACAAGGTCGGCTCCCACTGTTTCCACGAAAAAGGAAAGGTTTAATACGTTTTCAATGATTTAAAAGCCTCCGCAGAAGTAGAAAAGTAAAGGCGCTTGTCTTTCAATTGGTGAACCCTTTTGATGGTATACAATTGACCTGACTGTTCAATTTCGCTGGGAAGCTCCAGCCATTCTTCTCCATTCCACTTGTAGATAAATCTTTGACCTGTAAGGCCTTCGACAGCGCCAACACCTTTCACACTGAACAGCGACCCGTTATTGCCAACGAGATCAGGAACTTTTCCTTCTATATCGTTCCATGTTTGCCCGCCATCGTCGCTTCTGATGCCCTGATTGAACTGCTGATAGTTGCCGTTTACATCCACCCTCACACCGAACAGGATACCCTCCTTGTCGATACAAGTAACATATTGTGATCCTCCTTCAAAAAGGATGGAAGAAGCTGACCAACTAATTCCGTCAGTAGACTTGCTCACATATGCGCTGAACTTCGGCACGCTGAAGCCAGTTCCGCCCAGGTAGTAGTCGTAATTATACCCAGCAATGGCGATAAGGCTTCCGTCACTGAGTTGCTGCACGGAGTGGCCACTATAACTTGGGAAGCCAATAGAAGCTTCCTTCCAGGTGGTGCCGCCGTCGCTGCTTCGGTACACGTTGTTACCGAATGCGTAAAGGTTTCCCTCCAGGTCCTCATAAAGCGTGGAAAGGGTGGTGGATTGCCCCAAGTCAACAGGAACAATTAGTTGGTCGGCCAGCATTTCATAAAGCCCCCCATTGAGGATCACAAAAGTTTTCCCGTTCGATGCTTCAATCGCATCATACAAGGTGGCCTCCTGACTGACTAGTGCCTGACCAACCACCTTTTTCTCTTCGGCATCCAGGTCATGCTCAACCAGGCCGTAAGCCAGCCCTCCCTCTGCTGCACCTGCATAATAGATAGCTTCACCGGCCATTGCTATAGAAAAAATGCCTCCGCTAATGTTGTTGTGGTATCCGGCTTTGCCCACCGACTCCCATGCTCCACCAGTGTATTCGTAGATGCCATTTGGTGCAGCCAGCAAAACAAACACTCTTCCCGACGTTGACACTCTCAACTCCAGTGGATTCTGGTAGTTGGTCATTTCTCCCTTAAAGGCCATTTGTGTTATCGATCCGCCGGGAGTTACTTTAGTGACTCCGGTTGAATTAGTAAAGTAAAAATTGCCATCCGCTCCTGCGGCTTGCTTTTTATTAGGCAAGCCCTGAGCTATTCCCTGGATCACTGTCCATTGATTGGTGGTGGGATGATACTTCGACATATCGCCGGACTGAGAGTTAATAAAATAGATGCCACCTCCGGCTGCCACATCAAAATAAGCGCTATTGGCGGGAATTTCCACTGCCTCAAACGCTGACGCACCTTTCTTCTTCACTGAAAGCTTGTTAAGGCTGGAAACACTACAGTTGCAGCCAATGAAATAGTAGAGATTGCCTGCCTCATCCAGATAAGCTGAATCGTAATACCCACCTTCAGGGTGCTGCACCGTGCCTAATGAAGTGCCGTCGAACAGATAGAAATTTTTGTCGTATTTAAGCAGCACCTGGCCATCATTGCTTACCTGATAAGGAACGCTCCGTGTGAAATTATTGGCAGTGCTTGTGAACTCATTCCAGGTGGCACCGGCATCTTCACTGTAATAAAAGCTTACTGCTGTGTTGGTCACTGAAGCCACCTTAACAGCCATATATTGCTGGTTGGGGCTTACAGCAATGGATTGTATAGGAAACTGACCGAACTGAGCCACGGCAAGGTTGAAAGCGCCGATGGATGATGCAAGATCTCCTTCCGGGTCGTCGTCTTTTCCACAGCCCGCTAATACCAATAATGTGAGCAGCATCAAACTAAGGTTCTTCATGTCTTTTTTTTGATGCCAAAGTTAGACTTGGTGAAGCCTGTGAGACATCCGTGCCGGAGGGTATTTTAGAGGGGTGGGAAGGTGGTATCCCTGTCCCAGTCTGTAGGTATTAAACCCAATAAAACAAAAAAGAGGGCTTATAGCCCTCTTTTTTGTTTATTATTTCAAATCCAATAATTATTCATCTTTGAGCACATCCACCATATTGAGTCGGGCGGCAGTGTAGGAACGGTAGCCCATAGTAACCACAGTGACAAGCAAGGTGACCCCGAGGGAAATAGCCACAATTTCCCAGCCAATGGTAATGTGATAGGCATAGCTTTCGAGCCACTTCTGCATGCCCAGGAAGGTGCCCGTTGCCGATACTACAAAGGCAACAGACAAGATAACAAGAATCTCTTTGGTGAAAATATTCAGAATCTGACCTACGGAAGCCCCTACTACCTTACGAATGCCTATTTCCTTGCGCTTGGCATTTGCCATATAATCTGTAAGACCATACAGCCCTATGGCGCAAATCACCATGGCCATCAAGGCAAAAAACCTCATCACTTTGCCCATAACGTCTTCCATTCGGTACTGATTGGCTACCTTCTGGTCAAGAAAATTGTACTCAACAAGCAACTCAGGAAACACCTTCTCCCATTCTTCACTGATAATTGCCACAGCTGCTTGCCCCGCTTCTGGATCGGTAGAAGCAAGTGCAATAGACAGCTCATAAAAACCATTGGGCCCGTAGTTCAACATCACTGGCACAGCCTCTTGCCGAAGCGAATTGGCGTTAAACTCCTCCACCACTCCCACTATCTGGAATTTACCTCCCCAGGTTGCCTGAAATAGCTTTCCAAGTGCCTCCTGTGGGTTAAAAATCCCCATTTTCCGAATAAGTGTTTCAGTAACAACAACTCTTTGATTGATAATCGATTCACCCTCCGGCGATCTTTGATAAGCATCAGTCGAGTTTACATTCCTTCCAGCCACCAATTTAATATCGAACAGATTCAGGTATTTTTCATCTACCTCCTTCACGTTTACAGTAAATACCTCTTCCTCCCCTTTTTCAGGGCTGAAATACTGGCCGGTGTTGTTGGTGCTTGCAAGCGGACCTCCCAGGTTCAGGCTTGCCTGCGCAATTTCCGGGTGCTTCAGGAGCTCAGTCTTCAGCACTTCTGATCGCTTTAAATCCGGCTCGGGAAACTCGATGGTTATTACACCATCTTTCCTGAACCCCATGTCCTGGCTCCGGAAATAGTCGAGCTGGAAAATCACTATGATAGTACCCATGATAAGCCCGATGGAAACCGCAAACTGAGAGCCTACAAGCACTTTGCGAAGCGGGAACTTACTTTGCCTGTCAATGTTGGAGATTTTCGTCTTAATAGCTGTAAGCGGTGAAAAGCCTGAAAGCACAAATGCAGGGTACAAACCAGACAATAAGGAGACCGCTGTGATCGAAATGGCACAGAAGATGATCCAGTTAGTCAACGGAACATCCTTAATAGTCATCGGGTAATCAATAAGATCACCAGCCGCTCCAAGCATGACGTCGGCTATAAGAAAGCTAATACCATGAGCCAGTGCCACAATAATGAAAGATTCCAACAGGAACTGAAAAATGAGCGCCGGGCGGTGTCCGCCAAGCACTTTTCTGATGCCCACTTCTTTGGCTCTTTTGACAGCCCTGGCCGTAGAAATATTGATGAAATTGATGCTGGAAATCACTATAAGCAATACAGCCAGAGCGACGATAATCTTGATGGTGGCTGCATCAAGAGACATCCCGCTGTAGGTGCCGTAGTCCGTGGTATGAACCTGGCTTAATGGTTGAAGGAAGACACTATAGCCATCCAGCGTATTGTTCTTTTCTACGACACCCTTTATGCCCGACTCCACACCACTTGATTCGCTTTGGTTATTCAGCTTGACCAGAGCCTGTGTATTACCATTGAGCCTGTTCCAGTCTGTTCCTCTACCAAAATAGGCATTCACCCCTTCCTGGGCCTCATAGTAAGCTAACATGTTAAAGGGGAAGTCGGTCGATTTCGGGAAATCCTTATAAACAGCTTTCACCACCAAATCATGCTTGTTGCCAAGGTTAATAATCCGGCCCAGTGCCCTGTCGTACTGATTGTTGATGTCAAAGAACTTTCGGGCAGTTGAAGCTGAAATAATGACGGAGTTAATATCCGACAAAGCATTGGCAGAGGAGCCTGCCACCCACTCGAAGTTCAGGATGTCAAACACATCCTCATAAGCAAAGCCAATATTTTCTTCTTTAAGTTTCTTCAACGATCCTCCCTCCTGGGGTATGTTGACCTGAGCTGAAAGCGAATACAGATTGGTGGCAGCTTCAATGCCTGGGATTTCACTTTTTAACGCACCTGACAATGGGTGCGGCACAGTAGCAAACTTCACATCATCATCACCACTTTTCCAATGGCTCACCACTCTATATACCTGCTCCAGGTGGCTCTGGTGCTTATCATAGCTCAGCTGTAGGGTAAGAAAGGAGTAAATGGCAATGACACAGGAAGCACCGAGGGTCAGCCCCGTAAGGCTCAGTACCGTATAGGTCTTGTTCCTGAAAAAATTGCGTAAGGCCGTAAGAAAGTAGTTTCGTAGCATAGTAGTAGAGATTAGCTTCCCATATGGGGAGCAAATAATTGTGCCAATTCAGTATGAATCTGGTTTTCAAACACTTACATTAATATCAACAAATTTACTGACCGTATATGGACACCTTATTTATAAAAGTGTACACTTTTTCGCTAACAATATATTTTCATGAAGAGTAATTATTCATAAATTTAATTAGCATAAATCTAAACTTTTCTAAGAGAAATTTGTCTTAATTGGCGAATTCAAAGATCAGCTATCTTTTTTTCTATCTCCATCATTTCGCTTTTGTTATATCTGTTCTCATAATCAAGTAAATCCAGATTACCCTGTTGTTTTTTTGTTTTCAAAAACTATGGCTGAAAAGCTCGATGACTACTTAAAAAAAGAAGCCTTTCAACTGATCAGGTCGGACGAAAAGCTGTTCGAACTCATGCAAGAAGAGGGATCGGATGGCTTTTGGTACTGGGACACGGAAACGCAGCGCATATGGGCTAATAAAAAGTTAGGTGAGACCTTTGGGTTGACCGACTTTGGAAAACAGGGAGCCGAGATTCGGCTTACTGACCTTTTTTCGGAAGCGGAAGTCAATGCCGTTCAAGAATGTATTCGAGTGGCACTTAACGAAAAAAAAGACGCCTTCAAAACGAATTGCGCTTACACGACCCCTGGCGGGGTACGGCAGCGAAGCGATTTATACGCCCACATAATTAAAAATGAAAGCGGCAATCCCATAAGAATCCTTGGCATCAACATAAAAAAAACTTCAAATCCAGAGACTGCCCTTCAGAAAGACTATTTCCCGGAACGCCTTGCCGCTCACCTCAACAATTTGCCTCTGGGCATGGTGGAGTACACGCCTGATTTAACCATTTCGCTGTGGTCAAAAAAGTGTGAGGAAATTTTTGGGTGGACGATGACCGAAGTCCTTGGCAACAAGCTGTCGGCATTTAATCTTATTTATGCCGAAGACTTAGAAAGGGTAGGTATCACAGCTGAAGAGTTGATGACCGGCAAGGTGGACGGAAACATCTCCCTCAACAGAAATTACACCAAGAGTGGAAAAATCATCCATTGTGTTTGGTACAACTCGGTAACCAGGGACAACAAAGGGGAGGTAATTTCAGTCATGTCGCTGGTCCAGGAAGTAACTAAGGAAAAGAAAATTGAAGAAACACTAAGGGTCAATAAAGAGCGCCTGAAAGAAGCCCAAAGAGTAGCCCGGATGGGGGACTTCACCTGGGATCTTGCTTCGAATAAGTTTGTCTTTTCAAAAGGGCTGACCACGATTATCGGATATGAAGAAACAGATGAATTTTTCTACGATTACATCAATGACAATATTCACCATCCTGATGACCTGCCACGGGTCAGTCAGTGGCTGGCCGATTGCCTGGCATCAGGCGCAGAAAAACTCACCCCCAAGGAATACCGGCTGATTCGTAAGGATGGAGAGGTTATCTGGATTCACGCTGAAGGAAACATCGTATATGACCGTGGCAAGCCGGCCTCTGTTTTCGGCACGGCTCAGGACATCACCGAACGGCGGCTGGCCGAAGAAAAATTAAAGGCATCGGAAAAGCGTTTTAAGTCCGTTGTTGAAAATGGGAAAGACGGTTTGACCATTCTTTCGGGAAATGGAGAGGTCAAGTACCAATCACCTTCAGTAGTAAAAATGCTGGGATATTCGGTTGAAGAACTGACAAAACTAGAACAAACAGCACTTATTCATCCTGCCGATGTCCACATACTCACGTCTGCTTTCTCGGCATCACTTCAACACCCCAGAAAAGTTATAACTGTTTCACCGTATCGAGTCAGAGACAAACTGGGAATTTGGCACTGGATGGAAGCCAACATGGCTAACTACCTCGACTACCCGGACATTGAAGGTATTGTTAACAACTTTTCTGACGTGACGGAAAGAGTTGAATCTTCGAAGCTTCTCACCAAGCTTAACGGCCAGTTAAAAACGGCACAAAAAATAGCCAACTTGGGCTATTTTGAATGGAACTGGAGAGAGGGTACAGTTTTTTGGTCAGAGGTATTGTACAGCATTTGTGGTGTTACAAAGATCCCCTCAGAACAAGCATTAGCAGATAAAATTCATCCCGACGATCAGGCAGCCTTCATTGACTATCGCAAACAGCTCAATTTTTCACGGGAGCCCGCCAAAATCGAATTTAGATTTCTGCGCAACGATGAGGTACGAAACCTGGTGGGAAGGACGATACCGTTACTTGACGAAAATGAATCCATAATCGGGATTGAGGGAACTGTACAGGACATCACCGAAAGAAAGAAATACGAAAACGAAATTCTTAGGCTTTCTACTTTTCCTTCGGAAAACCCCAACCCTGTCTTGCGAGTTGCCAAAAACAAATCACTTACTTATTTCAACAAAGCCAGCGAGCCCCTTTTTACCGCCAGGTCGGGCGACGAAAAAAGAACCTTACCTGTAGCACTTTGGCAACTTATCAGTCAAACTTTTGAAGCAAAAAAGATTCTTCGCAAAGAACTTACCATTCGGGATACTACTTACTCTTTTACTTCCACTCCAGGGCCTGCCGACGACTACGTAAATGTGTATGGGCTTGATATTTCTGAGCAAAAGAAAGTTGAACAGGCGCTTAAGGAAAGTGGACACTTTCTCAATGAAGTAGGAAGAATTGCTAAAGTGGGAGGATGGGAATTGCATCCGGAAACCGATGTTGAAATATGGACAAAGGAGTTGGCCGAGATACACGAGGTGCCCGTGAACGAAGACGGGCGGTACAAATTTGGCGTAGATTTTTATACAAGTAAGTCACGGAAAATTATCAACAAAGCAGTTCAGGACGCACTCGAAAAAGGCAAGCCCTACGACCTCGAACTCGAAATTGTCACTGCCAGAGGGAATCATAAATGGATTCGTACCATTGGGCAGCCCATAAAATCAGCCGATGGAAAAATTAAGTTAAGAGGATCCTTCCAGGACATCACGCAAATCAAAAACGCTGAAGAAGAAATATTGCTGGAGAAAAATCTCTCCGACCAAATCATCAACAGCCTTCCGGGGGTCTTTTATTTATTCACCAAGCAGGGCAAATTTTTGAAGTGGAACAAGGATTGTGAGAGAATCAGTGGTTATTCAGCAAAAGAAATTAGTGAGATGAATCCTCTTCAGTTTTTTAGTGAAGAAGACCGACCGATCATTATCCAAAGAATTTTCAACGTGCTAAACAACGGTGAAGATCGGATGGACAGCAACTTTGTTCTGAAAGACAAGACTAAAATCGCCTATCACATAACTGGCAAAAAGATTATCTATAGGGGCGAAGAGTGCATCATGGGCGTCGCAATTGACATCACCGAAAGGAATAAAGCCGCTGAAGCACTGAAACAGAGTGAAGAGCAATACAGATCTCTTTTTGAAAATATGTCGGAAGGCTTCCTACACTGCGAAAGCATTCTGAATGACGCTGATGAGGTTATCGATTTTGCTATCATTCAGTCTAATCCGGCTTTTGAAGCCATGACTCATCTGCAAAATCCAGTCGGTAAAACTGCTTCTCAGCTATTCCCTGATCTGACCGTAGCCAACTCAGCTACCCTTCAGGCTTTTGTGCGGGTGATGGGCAGCGGAACCCCAGAGACGATTGAACGGTTTGCGGAGAAGCTTGACAAGTGGTTCTCAATATCCCTCTATCAACATAGAAAAAACCACATTGTTGCCATGTTTCAGGACATCACCGAACGAAAAAAAGCATCCCTCGGCCTTCTTTCAAGCGAGCTAAAATTCCGGGCATTGGTGGAGCAGTCACTTACTGGCATTTACATTTTTGATAAAGAGCGGTTTATATATGTCAACGACCAGTTTGCCTCTATGTTTGGCTATACAGTTGATGAGGTGCTCGCCAACCTGCGCCCTACCGACGTTGTAGACGAAGAAGACAATGACCGGGCCCAGGATTACATAGGGCAGCGGTTTTCTGGCGAAGTCAAATATGTACACTACAGTGCCAGGGGTATAAAAAAGGACAAAACCAAAATATGGATTGAGATCCATGGTACCCATATCGAACTGGAAGGAAAGCCTGTGATAACGGGAACAGTGCTGGACATAACAGAAAGGGTAAAAACCGAAGAATCCATCAACAAGCTGCTACAGAAAACAACTGAACAAAACATAAGGCTGAAAGACTTCTCGTTCATAACCTCCCACAATATCCGCTCATCGGTATCGAACCTGCTGGGGCTTACCGATTTACTTATGATACAGCCCGGCAGCATTGAATACATCAAAATGTTGCGTACAAGCACTTTGAAACTCGATGCCACCATCAAAAGTATTAATGAGCTCATACATTTTGAAGACAATTTGGATAAAATGCCAATGTCGGACTGTAACATATTAACTGCTGTTAACAACGTTTTGGCCCTGAACAATCAGACAATCAGGGATAAAAACATCATCGTCGAAAAGAATATTTCACCTGAGTTAATTTTCAAATGTGTTCCTGCTTATATCGATAGCATTCTCCAAAACCTGCTTACAAATGCCATTAAGTACGGAACCACTGAGGATCAAAAAACTATTAAAATTGAATCTTATCAGGAGGCAAGTAATATTGTAATTTCCATTCAGGACTTTGGAACGGGCATAGATCTCGACCGTTACCAGGAAAAACTCTTCAAGCTGGGAGCCAGGTTTCATTCCTCCAACGAGGGGCAGGGACTTGGGCTTTATATGTCGAAGCGTCAGATTGAGGCTATGGGCGGGAAAATAAATGTCGAGAGTAAGCCAAATGTTGGCTCAACCTTCAAAGTCATTTTCTATGTCAGGTAAGAAGATTTTTATTATCGACGACGATGACATCTTTTTGGTCATCGCTACTGCAAACTTGCGGCAAATTTGTGGTGATGTTGAAATTATTACAGCGAGCAATGGTGAAGAGGCTTTGAAAATTATTTCCGACACCCAACCAGGCGTTGTACTTCTTGACATCAACATGCCCGTAATGAATGGATGGGAGTTTCTTGAAGCACTGACACAATTGCAGCAAACAAATCCCTACCACATTTTCATCACAACATCTTCGGTAGATCCCAATGACAAAAAGAAAGCCAGCGACCATCCGCTGGTCAGGGGCTATCTTGAGAAGCCCCTGAATCCAGATAAGATAAAAGCCCTTCAAATCTGCTAGCTCATCCTTTCACCTGCCTGTCTTACTCTACTCTCAGGCTTTCAACGGGATTGATGCGTGAGGCCCGCAAAGTGTGATAGACAATGACCAACGCAGCCACTAAAAGTGCGGCCATTCCACTAACAACGAACAGCCCAACGCCAATTTCGGTGCGATAAGCAAAGTTTGCCAGCCACTTGCTCATCAGCCAAAGGGTAAGCGGCACCGACAACACAATAGCGACAAGCAGCTGAGAAATAAAGCTTTTGGAAAGCAATGCAAAAATTGTAATTGGAGTAGCTCCCATCACCTTCCGAATGCCAATTTCCTTGATGCGGCTGTTCACAACCAACACCATAAGACCAAGCAGGCCTAAAATTGCAATCACTATCGAGAGGATTGTTGCTACGGTAATCAGCTTGTTGAGCCTTGCTTCATTTTCATATTGCTGTTGTATTTTTTGATCAACGAAGCTGAAATCCAGAGCCTCATTTGGGAAAATTGCCTCCCACTCCTTGTCAAGGATGTTTTGCACCTCCGCCAGGTTCGATCCAGTGTAAGTAAACACCAACTTGGGAACCGGCGAATCTTCCACATTGAAGTCTGAAATTCCCTGCAAAATGGGCATGGCATTTTCCGTTATGACGAGCGGCTCCACCTGGGAATGAAGAGAGGTGAAGTTGAAATTTTCAGTCACTCCAATGATCCGGTGTTCGCCAAACTCTTTACCCGGCAGCTTGTCGTCGACCGGGTTTTCGAGTCCAAAGTAATCGGCCGCCGCCTGATTAATGATAATTGACTGGCGCTCGTCAAGGCCGTTTCCCTCTTCAAAATCCCTGCCCTCCTTTACTTTTATCCCAAATGACTTCAGGTAGTTAGCGTCAACATTCAGGAAGGCAAACCGCCTGAACACATTCTTGTCGTCGGTATAAGCAAGCTGCGTCCATCCATTCGAGCCAAAAACATGAGTAGCCATACCAATGTCGGTAACATCGGGGTGTTTTTGCAATGCCGCCTTCAGAAGCTTGCCATTTTCCATGCCCGAAGCTATCACCTGAGTGAGTCGCTGCGCAGCCGGATCCGGCTGAAGCGTAACGGAAACAACAGACTTATAATTGAACCCCAGGTCTTTCTCTTGCATGAAGCTTACCTGCTTTTTCATGATCAGTGTAGTACTGATGAGAAAAACAGTAACAAGAAATTGAAACACCAACATACCCTTCTGCGCCACGTGCCTTCCACCGCCCTGGCTTCCTCCTCTCAAAATAGACACGATACGAAAGCCAGACAGCACAAAGGCTGGGTAAATTCCCGCAGCGACGCCTATGGCCAGCCCAACACCCAGGTAAGCGAACAAATGCCACCACCTGAAGGTGAGAAATATTTGGGCTCCAGTTAACGTGTTGAACGTGGGAACAAGCAATACCGTGAGCACAGTACCGATCGTCATAGCTATAAGCGCTACTAAGAGGCTTTCGCTGAGGTATTGCACCACCAGCGTACTTTGTCCGGCACCCAGCACTTTTCGCATGCCCACCTCACGGGCCCTGCGTAAAGATTGCCCAATAGACAGCGTTGCATAGTTAATGCAGGCAATAATGAGCACCAGTAAACCGATAGCACCAAGTATGTACACATATTGAGGATTGCTCACCGGAGCAAAGCCAGCCGGCACATCGGGATTGAGGTGAATATCAGTGAGCGGCTGCAAACCAATATTGTACTGCCCTCTTTCTACTTCCTCGCTCAGATACCCCATCACCACATCCTGCATCTTGTCGTTTACGTTTTGCACCTCAGCGTTTTCTCTGATCAGCACATATGTTTCAGCAAGCACGCTGAACCAGGCATTCATGGCACCTTCTCCATAAAACCTTCTGCTGTTCTCCGCCGATACAGCAATATCGAACCGTATGCTGGAGGCATGCGGCATATCGGCTATTACGGCCGACACTTTAAAGTCCTCTATGTTTTCAGCGATTTGCAGGCTCAGCACCTTCCCCATCGGATCATCGTCGCCAAAATACTTTCTGGCATAAGACTCGGAGATGATCACACTTCTCAACTCCTGAAATGGCACCTCTCTGTTCCCCGCTATTACTTCAAAGTCGAAGACCTTGAAAAAATCAGGGCTGATGACGGCCACTTGCTCATCAATACGGTTCTCCCCTCTTCCCACCAGATGGTTCTCTTGAGTTATTCGCACAGCAGCTTCTACTTCCGGAAAGTTTTGCTCAAACAAATCTTCAAACCTGAGCGGCGTAACGCTGTTAAAAAATATCTTCCCCTCACCATAGTCTTCTTTGACCCAACTTCGGTAAATCCGATCCTTTTTTGAGTGAAAATGATCGAAGCTTATCTCTTGCTTCACGTAGAGCCCCATCAGCAGAAAGCAGGCAATGCCGATTGTCAGGCCCACCAGGTTGATAGCTGTGTTGATTTTGTCCCTTGCCAGCACCCTAAAAGCGATTTTGAAATTGTTGGCTGTCATCATAAATATTGAGTTTTTGAGTCTTTTCGATTTTCCTATGGCCGAAATTCTCAGCGATCGAATCACGAGCCATACGTATGTCAAATCAGCGGCTCGCTTTCCGCTCTCAAGCCGGCGCTTTTGATACACCTCATACAGATCACCCTGCAGGTCTTCCAGAAGGTCGGGGTGGCAATACCACTCCAGAAACCGATCGGCCCACCTTGGAGGATTGGAACTCATGAGCCCTGAATCGTTAGTAACTTTTTGTACAAGCCCATCCTTACCAGCATCGTTTCATCGATCACCTTGCGACCGGCCACCGTCAGCGTAAAAAAACGTTTCCTTCTTCCTCCCCTGTCGGCAGTAGCACCTCCCATCGAGGACGTGACAAATCCCTTGGCCTCCAACCGTCGGAGCACTGAGTGTATGGCAGTAACATCGGGTTTTCTACCAGCTTGCTCGGCAATCTCCTCAAGGATAGTTACTGCATAGGCCTGCCCTGCTAGTGAGCCCACCGTCAAAAGCACAAGCTCCTCCAGTTCGCCTAATGATTCTCTTTTCATAGTTGCACAAGATATTTATTGTACAAAGATACAAATAAACTATTTAATAATTTTTTGTACAACAAATTAACATTCGTTAACACCTGACAGACGATCTGGTCATCAACGGAGCTAGGAAATTACTGACGCTCCGTCTTGTATAGAAATGTCGTAGAAGTTGGGCGCTGTATGAAATTGCTTCGTAAATGAGAGGTCGACGTGACGCTTGAATTCCTCCTCAAACTCCTTTTTCACGATGTTAATGGTGCATCCACCAAATCCCCCTCCCATCATCCTTGCGCCCAGTATTTCGTCGGGAAACCTGGCCGCTTCAGCTGCAAGAAAGTCCAGTTCCCGGCAGCTTACCTCGTAGTCGGCCGACAGCCCACGGTGCGTATCATTCATTTTTTTTCCGAACGCCAGCAAATCGCCCTTTTTTAAATCACGGGCAGCGGCCTGTGTACGTTCTATTTCACCCGTCACAAACCTGCACCTCCGAAAGACATTCTCAGGAAGTTCATCCGCCAGCTCTTCCACTTCAAATGAATTAAAGTCTCTGAGGGAGTTTGCCTCCGGCTTGTGTTTTTTAAGAACTGTTACCCCTAGCTCACATTCAAGTCGTCTCGTATTGTATTCGGAGCTTGCCAGAGAGTGTTTCACCCGTGTGTCGATAAGCAGAAGGCTGTGATCCTGAAGCTGAAGCGGATAGTAGTCGAATGTAAGATCACGACAATCGAGCAACATGGCGTGGTCTTTCTTTCCCATTTTGCTGGCAAACATATCCATGATTCCACACTTGACCCCGACAAACTCATGCTCCGCCTTTTGAGCTATCTGAATAATGTCCCATGGCTCAACAGACAGCTCAAACAATTGCGTCAGTGCTGTTCCAAAACCAACCTCAAGCGCTGCTGACGATGACAAGCCGGCCCCATTTGGGATGTCGCCACCGAACACACAATTGACCGGAGGAATATCGAAACCACGCCGTTGCAAACCAGCCACAACGCCAGTAAAAAAGTTAGTCCACGCCGGATTGGACTTTGGCACCAACTTCTTGTGGTTGACCAGCGCTCCCTTATTGATATTCAAAGCGAAAAGAGAAGTATCGGGCCGGGTAGAAGGTGACATAGCAAAAATAATCTCCCTGTTAATAGCAGCAGGAAACACAAAGCCATTATTGTAGTCGGTGTGCTCGCCGATCAGGTTGATCCGGCCAGGTGCCCGCACAACAATGGCGGGACTTGAGCCGTAAAGCTCCGTAAATGTTCTTGATATTAGTGATTGGTAATCAAGTTCCTCAAACATCACTGTAGTTTAGGTTTAATCAACGGGAACAGCTTTCGCCAGGAAGGCTCCTCTCTCTCTTAAAAAAGTGCTCAAATATACGAGCAGTTTGCTATTTCGAATATAAGCCAGTTGAAATTGAAGTGTCTGAGAATACCGTTGGCACCCGTTATTAATTAATAAAGAGAGACCAGGAGCTATTGTCAACTATTTAACGTACCTTTGCGCCAGGTTCTCAGTTGACAGGCCAATTATTTCACATACTCAGCCTGCCGCACGCTTCAAGTCGATGTCTGCCATTCAACCAAGGATCTTTTAAGGACAGACTGCTGATTGTGACCCTTCCCGGCTCGTTATCAGCCATATTTAAACAAAAAACATTAATGACATTTGAAAATCTAGGGCTTATTGAGCCCATTCAGAAAGCCCTGAAGGCTGAAGGCTACACTACGCCTACGCCTATTCAGGCCCAAGCCATCCCACATCTTCTTGAAGGTAGAGACTTACTGGGTTGCGCACAAACAGGCACAGGAAAAACTGCTGCCTTTGCCATTCCCATTTTACAAAACATTTACACCGCCAGAACCGAACAAAGAGGTATCAAAGCCCTTATTCTTACCCCAACGAGGGAATTGGCGATACAAATTGACGAAAGCTTCGCTGCCTATGGTAAGTATACCAGAATCAGTCATACAGTAATATTTGGTGGCGTATCGCAAAATGCTCAAACCAATGCGCTCCGCAGGGGTGTTGACGTGCTTATTGCTACTCCAGGTCGCTTACTTGACCTGATGAACCAGGGTTTTGTTCGCCTCGACAGCATCCAGTTTTTCGTATTGGACGAAGCGGACCGCATGCTCGACATGGGATTTGTGCACGATGTAAAGAAAGTGATCGCCAAAATCCCTGCTAAAAGACAAACGCTTTTCTTCTCGGCCACTATGCCGCCCGAAATTGTAAAGCTGTCTGACAGTCTTCTTACAAATCCTGTGAAAGTAGAGGTGACACCTGTATCTTCAACAGCCGAAAAGATAGAGCAGTCGCTGTTCTATGTGGAGAAAAGAGACAAGAAGCATTTGCTTAACCATATCCTGGAAAATAAGGGCATTGAAACAGCACTGGTTTTCACCAGAACAAAACATGGTGCCGACAGAGTAGTGAAAGACCTTAACAAGGAGGGAATTACTGCCGAAGCTATCCATGGCAACAAATCGCAGAATGCACGTCAGCGTGCCCTTTCAAACTTCAAAACCCGTAAAACAAGGGTGTTGGTGGCTACCGACATTGCAGCCAGAGGTATCGATATCGATGAGCTGACCCATGTATTCAACTACGAGCTACCCAATATCCCTGAAACTTATGTTCACAGAATTGGGCGAACAGGACGTGCCGGAGCGGATGGAAAAGCAATTTCTTTTTGCGAAAGAGAGGAGAGACCTTATTTGAAGGATATCCAAAAGCTGATTGGCAAGACGATTCCTGTAATAGAGGAACACCCATACGTAAATGCTACACCAGTACCAACTTCCAGCGAAGTGTACTCGTCAAGACCTAAGTCTGGCTCCAGCGGCAACTCGGCATCGTTCAAAAAGAAGTGGAACAACAACGGAAGGCCAAACAACAACGGAAACAGATCCTCGGATCGGCCGCAGCGTGACTCTTCTCAATCAACTGCCATGCCTTCAAGGTTCTCGAGGTATTAAGAATTGATAGAATGTATTTTAAAAAAGGGCTTCGGCCCTTTTTTCATGTCTATACTTGTCGGGAATGGAGTCAATCAAACCGTTGTAAGTGAAAGAAAGTACAAAAAAAACTAGCCGCCCTTTGAAAGAGCGGCTAGCCAGATTGATAAGCGGATTAATGAATGTTTTCAGTATAATTTACAGTCTGCTTTGTGCTTAAAAATCGAATTTTTGGTCTTTAACTACAGTGTTATTGTATGATACAGTGAAACGAACACCCGCTCCTTTGATTTGGCTTAGATCGTACACTCTTGTGAAGAAATCAGCTGACTTCACGTCCTCGGTGAACAAAAGTTCATCCTGACCACCGTAGATAGCTACTGAAAGAGGTGAGTCTACTGAAGCACTTGATCTAAGTACCATTTTTTTTGTGCTGGCATTAGAGCTAAGAGCTACCTGCTCACCCAATTTGTCAACTTCAGAAACGTGGTGTACAGTTTGAGCTACTTTTTCACCTTTTGAAACTACTTCAAAAGTGTAGTAACCTGTTGGAACGTTTGAAAGGTCGAAGTTTTGCGCAAAACCATCAGCCACTCTAACGGATCCTTTGTGAACAGATACGCCTTTTTCATCTAAAACGTTAACTGTCACATTCTGCTTGCCTTCACTCTTATATATAAGTTTGTAAGAATCATTCTTGTTGAAAGAAATCACTCTTACATTAGATGATGATTTAAGTGTGTCTCCTCCGGCAAACGCAACACTAGAAGTACCCATAGCTACTAGGAGTACAGCAATAAAGTTCTTTGTCTTTTTCATAACTTTTCGTTTTTGAGCTTATCAATTATATATCAAAAGACGTAATAGTTATGATTTTGTTCAAATAATAGGCATTAATTTTAAATGAATATACGGTTAATATATAAAAATTTACGAATTCATTAAAATATCACTTTTTCGTAACCGTTTGCGCTGGCAGTTACGCCAATGCAAACGTCTGATTTTTATAATTTTTACATAAAATATTTTTCTTCATGTAGTTTATTCTGATTAATTTCAACTAATAGCCTATTAACAGAATATTATTCTGTACTAAGCATCTAGAAGCTGATTGCATAAATCCCGGAATCGCTTGCGGTGGGAATTTCGTTCTGACAAGGCGAAACCAAAAGATCGAAACAAAAGAAATAGAGGAAGGAATTGGCAGGACAGATTACCTATCTATAGTCCTCACTTTTCTCCTTTGGGTGAGTAAAAATCGTAGATGGCTCTATTTTGAAAGCCAAATCTTTGCCTGTTATCGGGTGTTTTATGTAAAGCTGGGTGGCCATTAATCGAATCTGCCTTTTGAAAGCATTGCTCGCCCCATATTTGTAGTCGCCTACTATAGGGCAGCCAATATGACCAAGGTGAACCCTAATCTGATTTTTCTTGCCCGTGGCCAGCTCTACTTCTACCATATGGTATCTCCCTATCCTCTCTTTATAGGTATAATAGGTGATAGCTTCCTTGGTATTGGGGCCTGGCGTGCTGGCTACAAACATCTTCAGGCCTCGTTCCTCCAGCAGCGTGCTAATGGTACCTTTTTTGGGATTGGGTTCCTTTTCTGTAATGGCAATGTACTTTTTAGAAAACTGATGCCAGTTAGCTTTCAATTTTTCCTGTATCTCTTCGCTTTTTGCAAAAACAACCAGGCCGCTTACTTCTTTGTCAAGCCTGTGCACTGGGAAGGCGCTCTGTGCACCTTTTGTAGCGTCCTTTACGTAGTCGTCCACCAGTTTGTGCATGGTGGGCCGCCGTGTGATGCCTTCGCCGGCCGTAATGAGGCCCACTGGCTTGTCGCAAACAATAATGTACTGATCCTGCCAAATAACACGAAACGGGGCCTTCACATTAAGAGAGGGCTTCTCCTGCTTTTCAATATTAACAAGCTGGCCGGTCTTGACAGGTGTATCGGCCATTCGAACCTGCTCTCCGTCGAGAGTCACGTTGGCAAACTTGAGCATTTTGCGCAGCTTGGTTGTGGAAGTGCCGGCGTAGGCGTCGCCCAATATTTCCAGGATGGTGCCGTCTCTTTTGGCTAAATGCTTCATAATTATCGTGTAAATCTTAAAAAAGTTCCCAAAGGCAGCCTTTGCCCCGACGTAGATGGCAGGTAAAACTCCCCGAACTGCATATTATCTGGCTGAAAGAATGACTCAACCAGGTTGGCTGAAACCAATGCCGAAAGCCCCATGCTGTACATATTAAGGACAAGAAAGGCCTGCCGGGGTGCCAGCAGTTGGCTGCATAGCTCCATCAGCTCCGTCAAACTCTCTTCAATCACCCACTTCTCACCATCAGGGCCTCTGCCATAGGCGGGTGGGTCAAGTATGATACCATTGTATTGCTTACCCCGCTTTACTTCCCTTTTTACAAACTTCAGGGCGTCTTCCACCACCCACCTGATGTCCTTCAAGCCACTCGCTTGCTGGTTATCATTGGACCAGGTGATCATGTTTTTCACGGCATCCACGTGTGTGACTTCGCTGCCCGCAGCCCTGGCTGCCAAAGAGGAGCCGCCAGTGTAGGCAAACAGGTTAAGCACCTTTCCAGGTTCAGGCCATGCTTTCACTGTATCGTATATAAAGTCCCAGTTCTCGGCCTGCTCCGGAAAAACGCCCACATGACCGAAGGAAGTGAACTGTAGCGACATGGTGAGTTGCATGTCTTTATACTGGTACTTTAAAGGCCAGCGATGATTGAGTTTTTGCGAATAAGTCCAGCCCTCATCTTCCCTGCTGCTTTTCCGGGCCTTCGCCGAGTCCCGCACAAATACCGCAGATGCCTGCTTTTTCCACTCGTCATCAGCCAACTTCTTTTTCCAAATAGCCTGAGGCTCGGGCCGGATGAGCGTATACTTTCCAAACCGCTCCAGCTTCTGAAAGTCGCCAGAATCGATCAGTTCGTAGTCTTGCCAATGTCGGGGAAAAAGAAGCTGCATAGGTAGCACCGGGAAGTAAGGTGCAAAAGTAACGGAATTGTTGGAATTGGGTGCTTTCTGGTTTCACATTACTCATTGCAGCGCACCAGGCGATTTAGTTGAGGTCGTGAGATGAACTTTGCACAATACCCTGTATTTTTGCCCTCCATGATCCTTGAAATATCAAGTCCGCAGAACCAACGCATTAAAAACCTGATTGCCCTTCAGAAGCCCAGGGAGCGCAAGGAGCAGCAGGCATTCGTTATTGAAGGTGTGCGTGAGATCTCCCTGGCTCAGCAAAGTGGCTATGAACTACAGGAAATTTACATCAACCCAAACCTGTACCAGGCAGACCCCCACTACCCTATCTCCTTCGAGCATTCTACTACCTACCACCTGAGCAACGTAGTTTTCTCAAAAGTTGCCTACAGAGAAAGTACAGGCGGGGTAATTGCCATTGCTGCTACCAGGTCGCTTAGCCTTGCTGATTTACCAAAAAAGGACAACCCCCTTTATCTGGTACTGGAAAATGTGGAAAAGCCTGGTAACATTGGAGCGATGCTTCGGACGGCGGATGCCGCCAGCCTTAGTGGGGTGATTGTGTGCGACCCCAACACCGATTTTTTCAACCCCAACGTAGTGAGGTCGAGCGTAGGTTGCCTTTTTACTGTGCCGGTCGCCTCCGCCAGCAATCAGGAAGCCAGGGATTGGTTTACCAACCAGGGCATCACCACCTATGCAGCGGCCCTCACCGACAAAGCCAGGCCCTATCACACCTTTGACTATAAGACGCCTTCTGCCCTAGTGCTGGGCACGGAAGCTACCGGCCTCTCCGATTTTTGGCTACAAGAGGCTAATCAGCAGGTGATTATTCCGATGAAAGGGAAAATTGACTCCATGAACGTGTCGAATGCCGCAGCCATTCTTATTTATGAAGCCCTCCGTCAGCGTGATTTTGGCTGAGCCCTTTTCGTAGCCCAGCCTTCAATCCAGTTTTTTGCAGCCACCTACTTCTGTGAATCCGTATGAAAACAGCGCCAGGTCAGCACCGAAAGTGGCAACCAAACCGAAATCTATCTATGAAATTAGCCATGCTTACAGTCGAATTCTATTACTTTGGGCTCTCATTGTGAAGTTCGCATGAAATGAAAAACAGAGCGCTTCTTTTCTGCATCTTTTCGCTAGGCTCCCAGGTATCCTGGTCTCAAAATGCAGAAAAGCTTAACGAAAAAATTGAGGATTGGTATTTTGGCACCATCGTGATGACATCGGGAGATGTGATCGAATGTGATTTTGCATATAACCCGCTTACAATAGAAGGCCTGCTACAATTCAGCTACGAGGGCGTTAACTACACGGCTGGCCCAAGCAAAATATCTTCCTTTGGCTTTTTTGATGAAGAGCGTGGCACCTACCGCAAGTTCCAGTCGTTTCCGGTATACAGCGAAGTGACTGAGATGACAAATGAGATCTTCATGGAGATACTTCACGAAACGCAATTCATTTCGCTGGTTGGGAGAAAAACTACCGGACTGAAGCCAGGCTACGGCTTCAATGCCAATGCTGTTATAACTCAGAAAAACGTTATCAAGGGCTATGAAAGATACTTCATTGATATGGCCACCGCCAGGTTACATGAAATGACTAAAAAGGAATTTTTCAAGCTTACGTCAGACAAAAAACCTGAGATAAAGTCGTTTATGAAAGAAGAGCATGTTCAGCTAAATGAATCAGCTGATTTCATAAAATTGATGGAATACTATGCTTCTTTAAAGTAGTATTATTAACGCCTCAGCGAGTTGAGTATGATGACACCAGAAACTTTTAGAACAGAAGCCCACCGCCTCGTTGACTGGATGGCAGATTTTCTCGAAAACATCGAAGAATACCCCGTAAAACCTGCCACAAAGCCCGGCGATATAATTAAACAGCTACCAACTTCCCCTCCTCTTCAAGGCGAAAGTTTTGACAGCCTATTCAAAGATTTTCAGAGCATCATCATGCCGGGCATTACGCATTGGCAGCATCCCCATTTTCATGCCTATTTCCCTGCCAATGGGAGCTATCCCTCTATTTTGGCAGAAATGCTTACCACCACACTGGGCGCTCAATGCATGATTTGGGAGACCTCACCAGCCGCCGCAGAGCTGGAGGAGATGGTGATGAACTGGCTCAAGGAAATGATGGCATTGCCCGCTCCATGGCACGGCGTCATTCAGGACACCGCTTCAACGGCCACCCTTGTGGCGCTCCTTACCGCCAGGGAAAAGCAGAGCGGCCTCCGTGTCAATGACGAAGGCTTCAATGGCACAGAAAAGTACAGGGTCTATTGTTCCAGTGAGACACACTCGTCTATTGAGAAAGGTGCAAAAGTAGCTGGCATCGGAAAGAAAAATGTCGTCAAAGTATCTGTAGACGACCTGTTGGCGATGAGGCCTGATCAACTGGAAGAGGCCATTAAACGAGATATTCAGGCAGGGTATACGCCATTAGCGGTGGTGGCTGCCATAGGCACCACCAGTACTGTGGCTGTCGACCCCTTGAAGGCAATTGGTGCTGTTTGCCGCAAATACAATGTGTGGCTACACGTCGATGCCGCTTATGCAGGCACAGCCCTGCTGCTGCCAGAGTGCCGCTGGATGATGGAAGGTCAGGAGTTGGCCGACAGCTTTGTGTTCAATCCGCACAAATGGATGTTTACACACTTCGACTGCACGGCTTACTTTGTGAAGGACAAGGAGGCTCTTATTCGTACTTTTGAGATACTGCCCGAGTACCTAAAAACCGCCACCCGTGGGCAGGTGAACGACTACAGGGATTGGGGTGTGCAACTGGGCCGCCGTTTCAGGGCTTTGAAACTGTGGTTTGTTATTCGCTCGTTTGGCATCGATGGCCTGCAAAAAACCTTAAGAGGACACATGTCCTGCGCAGAAGACTTCGAGGCTAAAGTGGTGAGCCACTCAGATTTTGAACTCGTCCTGCCACGATCATTGAATGTAGTAGTCTTCCGTTTTAAGCCAGCCAGTGAAACCAATTTGGAAAAGCTCAATCAGCTGAATGAGCAGCTGATAAAAACCCTGAATGCTTCCGGGAAAGTCTTTATCTCCCACACCAAGGTAAAGGGGATTTATTGCATCAGAATGGTGCTCGGCAACACCAGGCTGGCGCAAAGGCATGTCGACGAAGTGTGGGCATGGATAACTGATACCGCCAAGTCGCTTTAACCCGGAATTGTCATTAGGAATTAGGACGGAGCAAAAGGCCAGTTGAAATTTTGGGACTCTGTCCAGATTACTTCAATCCATTTTCTTCGTTTCATTGCCAGAGAAAGGTTGAGTATTTTCTGACTGCCGGATTTGGTTATATAGCCCCCAATAGCAAAGATTTTATACCTGAGTGTTTTGAGTTGATGGAGCTTGTC